>NZ_QAJM01000009.1:299218-442997 GCF_003852405.1 Pseudomonas sp. KBW05 | reverse complement strand
CAAGCTCCCTCGCCACAATGGGAAACGACCATGAGTATTGCGCTGAACGTCATCACCGGCTTCCTCGGCAGCGGCAAGACCACCTTGCTCAAGCGCCTGCTACAAGGCGAAAGCCTCGGCGACACGGCCTTGCTGATCAATGAATTCGGCGACGTCGGCATCGACCATCTGCTGGTGGAAGAGGTCGCACCGGACACCGTGCTGCTGCCCAGTGGCTGCGTGTGCTGCTCGATTCGCGGCGAGTTGAAAGACGCGCTGCTCGGCCTGTTGCAACGTCGCGAGCGCGGGGAAATCCCGGCATTCAAACGGGTGATCCTGGAAACCACCGGCCTGGCCGACCCGGCGCCGATCCTCGCCACCCTGAACAACGACGTGCAACTGCGCGGGCGCTTTCATATCGGCCTGGTCATCACCCTGGTCGACGCCAGCCACGCCACGCTGCAAGAGCGCCTGCACCCGGAATGGCTGGCCCAGGTTGCGGCAGCGGATCGCTTGCTGCTGAGCAAGACCGACCTGGCCGGCGACAGCGCCCCACTGCGCGCGCACTTGCAGGCGCTCAACGCCGGCACGCCGATCCTCAACACCCAGGACATCCACAGCGGCGAGCAACTGCTGCTCGGCGAAGGTTTGCGCAGCGCCGAACCCGCCGTCGAAGTCAGCCGCTGGCAACTGCATCAACCCACCACCGCCACCCACGGCGCCGCGCAAGTGTGCTGCCTGACCTTCGACCAGCCGCTGGATTGGGTTGGCTTCGGGGTGTGGCTGTCGATGCTGTTAAGATGCCACGGCGAACGAATCCTTCGTGTCAAAGGACTGCTCAACGTGAACGCCAGCAACGCCCCCATCGTCATTCATGGCGTGCAGCACTGCCTGCATGCCCCGGTGCACTTGCCTGCATGGCCAGGCAGCGATCGCCAATCGCGCCTGGTGTTTATCCTGCGCGGCCTCGACCCGGCGCAGCTGCGCCGCTCGTTTGACGTGTTCTCGCGGCGGTTCGCCCCATGATTACCTTGCGTGTCCTTGGCACGTCGGTGACCTTGCTGGAATGCCTGCGCGTGCGTGCCGAGCAGGAGTTGGGCATCCGCCTGGTGTATCAGGTGCACGATGTGGAACAGGCCCAGCGCATCGCGGTGATGCAGCCCGACAGCTACGACCTGTATGACCAGTGGTTCCATAACGTCGATTTTGTGTGGCCGGCGCAGGCGATCCAGCCCATCGACACGCGGCGCATTGCGTTGTGGCACGAGATCAACGACCTGCCCAAGCGCGGCCGCCTGTCGCCGGACGACCGCCTCGGCAGCGGCAGCGTGCCCAGCGAGCGTCTGTTCGTGCAGCACGATGGCAGCCTCGGCAGCACCGTCACCGAACGCATCAGCATGCTGCCCCTGACCCACAACGCCGACAGTTTTGCCTACCGCCCCGAGCGTCTGCCCGAAGGTTTTTGCCACGGCAATGAAAGCTGGGGCTGGCTGCTCGACCCGGCCTGGCGCGCACGCACCGCGCTGCAAAGCGACGCCGCCATCGGCGCCCTGGATGCCGCCTTGGCGGTGCAGGGCGCGGGGCTGGCGCAGTTCAAGGACATCGGCAACATGAGCATCGAAGAGATCGACGTGCTCGCCGACATCCTCGTGCGCAAACAAAAGGAAGGCCACTTCGCCGCCTTCTGGTCGGATGACGAAGAGGCCGCGCAATTGATGCTCAGCCCGAGCATCGACATCCAGAGCCTGTGGTCGCCGACCCTGATGCGCCTGCACCGCGCCGGGGTGAAATACCGCCTGGCGGTGCCGCGTGAAGGCTACCGTGCCTGGTTCGGCGGCTTGTCCTTGTCGCGTCATGCCCAGGGGCCGGTGCTGGATGCGGCCTACGCCTACCTCAACTGGTGGCTGTCCGGCTGGCCCGGCGCGGTGATGGCACGCCAGGGTTACTACATCGGCAACCCGGCGCGCAGCCGCGACCATCTGAGCAGCGCCGAGTGGGATTACTGGTACGCCGGCCAACCTGCGCGGGAAGAGTTGCTGGGCAGTGATGGCCTGCCGTTGATCGATATTGGCGAAGTGCGTGACGGTGGTTCTTATGAGCAGCGCATGGGGCACATCGCGGTGTGGAACTCGGTGATGGATGAACACAACTACCTGGTGCGCAGATGGGGCGATTTCATGCGCGCGCGCGGCGCCTAAAGAGAGGCGTGGGCTTGGCTTATGTGGGAGCGGGCTTGCTCGCGAATGCGGTGTGTCAGTCGCTATTTGTGTTGGCTGATCCACCGCATTCGCGAGCAAGCCCGCTCCCACATTGGATCTCCTTCAGCTTCTGGTTCATCTGTCTCTCCAAGCCCCCAGTCAAGCGCGTGTCGCCAATAACTTGACAGCAACATTCCTTGTTTTATTGGGTGTACTTATCCCAGCTCCCAGCTAATCTGCTTAAACCGAATATCCAATAAAAATGGATGTTTTTTTGACGCCGGGTCAGCAGTCGCCAGGGAAGCCTATGACACAGGGACGTAGTGGCAGAAACAGACGCACGCTGCCAGAGGGCACAGCGATGAGGTGGCGCCATACGTTCCAGACCCGTATCGCCGGGGTGCTCGCGCTGTTGCTGTTGGTGGTGGTCGCGGCTACTTACTTCGCCGTCAAGACCGCCACTACCCGTGCCGTGGAGAACCAGGCCGAGGTCCAGTTGGAGACCGGCAGCCAGGTGTTCGAGCGCCTGCTCGACCTGCGCGGCCGCCGCCTGCAATACGGGCTGGACTGGCTGACGGCGGACGAGCCTTTCAAGCAAGCGGTGGCCGAGGGCAAGCCTGCGCCGATCCTGGCCGCGCTGGAGCGCCACGGTACCGGCATCGGTTCCAGCGAGGTATTTGTGCTGGACCTCGACGGCAAGGTGATGGTCAGCACCCTGCCGCTGTTTGCCCGTGGCACGCCGTTCCCCCAAGACGACGCCTTGCGCCATGCGCGCCGCAGTGGCCTGCAAATGCTCATCGTGGCCATGGATGGGCGACCGTACCTGCTGGTGCAAAAGGACGTCGTCAACCCGCAGCCCGTGGCGCGTATCGTCATGGGCTTCCCGATGGACGCGCAGTTCGCCAACGAACTGCGCGCCATGAGCAACCTGGAAGTGTCGTTTCTTGCCGTGCAGGACGGCCGCCCCGGGCCGTTGTTCACCACCCAGCCCGACACGGTCCAGCCCGATATCGTCACGACGTTGCGCCAGGCGCAGGTCAACCCCGAGGCCCACATCGAAGGCTTCCACGGCCAGCGCATGCTCAGCCAAGTGCTGTCGCTGGCCAACACCGGTGCCAGCGATGAAGTGCGGGTGCTGCTACAAAGTCCGTTGGACCATGCCCTGGAATCCTTTGCGCCGCTGGACCGCCAGTTCCTCGGGATTGCCCTGGCGGTGCTGCTGGTGTCGCTGGCGGGCGCGTTGTTCCTGGCGCGGCGGGTGTCACGCCCGCTGAATGCGCTGGTGGAGGCGGCCGAGCGTATTGGTGCCGGCGACTACCGCACCCCGGTGCGGGTGCGCAGCCACGATGAATTCGGCCTGCTGGCCCGTGCCTTCAATGCCATGCAAAGCGGCATCGCCGTGCGCGAGCGGCAACTGGCGCACAACGCCTTGCATGACCCGCTCACCGGCCTGCCCAATCGCGCGCTGGCCATGGAACGCCTGGGCAGTGCGATCAGTGCACGCCGGCCCGTGGTGTTGCTGTACGTGGGCATCGAAAACTACCGGGTGATCAACGAAGGCTTCGGCCCCCAAGGCGTGGAAGAAATGCTGCGCGAAGCCAGCCGCTGCTTGTCCATGAGCCTGCTGGCCAGCGACACCGCCGCGCGCATCACCGGCAGTGAGTTCCTGGTGCTGCTGGAAAACACCGAGATCGACCGCGCCGTCGCGCGCGCCGACCGCCTCTACACGCTGCTCACCGAGCCCCAGCGCGTCGGCAATGACGAGCTGCGCCACGAAGTCAGCATCGGCATTGCGGCGTACCCTGCCGATGGCCAGCAGGTGGAAGAGTTGATCAGTCGCGCCGCGATTGCCCGGCATGATGCGGCGAGCCTGCCGGGGCATTTGCAGATCTACCAGCAGCACCGCGAACTGGCCCACCAGCGCCAGATCACCCTGATCCGCGACCTGCGCCGCGCGGTGGTCGAGGGTGAGTTGTTCCTCTGCTACCAGCCCAAGCTCGACCTCAGCCAGGGGCATGTGCGCCAGGCCGAAGCCTTGCTGCGCTGGCAACATCCGACCCTGGGCCAGGTGTCGCCCGCCGAATTTATTCCCCTGGCCGAACGCACCGGCAGCATGGGCAGCCTGACCCTGTGGGTGATTGAAGAAGCGGTGCGCCAGATCGCCGAGTGGGGGCAGCGCGGGTTGCATATCCAGCTGTCGGTGAATATTTCCGTGGACGACCTGGCCGATGATGACCTGGCGATTCGCGTCACCGCCTTGTTGATGCAATACGACGTGGCCGCCGAGCAACTTATTTTCGAGATCACAGAAAGCGCGATCATGCACAATCCGCAACAGGCGCTGAACGTGCTGGAACAACTGCGCGGTTGTGGCATCAGCCTGTCGGTGGATGACTACGGCACCGGCTATTCGTCCCTCGCGCAATTGCAGCGCCTGCCGGTGCAGGAGTTGAAGATCGACCAATCCTTTGTGCGCAACCTCGACAGCACCAGCGGCGACGGGGTGATCGTGCGCTCCACCATCGAGATGAGCCACAACCTGGGGCTCAAGGTGGTGGCCGAAGGCGTGGAGTTTGCGCCGAGCCTGAAGCTGCTCAAGCAGTGGAAGTGCGACACCGCCCAGGGTTACCTGATCAGCCGGCCCTTGAACGCCATGGCGTTCGAGATGTGGATGCGCCGCGAACGGGTGCCGCTCTAGAAAAGGGCCTTTTGTACGCCTACAGATTCTTTGGGCGGCGCCGATAAGCTCTACATACCTTGACCGGTTGCATAGGTTTTTGCCGATCAACGGTCAGGCTTTGCGCTAAAATCAATGATGGCAATTTGCCTTGTTTGCGGCATCATCTGCACCGTGACACGTATTGCTTCAGTTTCAGTGCCAAGGCAGGCCGCCTATTTTTCTATTGCCGCGCGGACCCTTGATGAATCGGATTTTCCTGCAACTTTCCTTTGCCGCCTTGATGCTTTCGGCCCATGGCGTGGCGCACGCGGCGACCCTTGACGTGCTGCTGCGCCAGGCCGACCAAACGCCGGTCAGCGACGCCGTGGTCACCCTGCAAGGCCCGGTTGGCGCGCCGGTCGGTACGCTCAAGGCCGACATGGACCAACGCGGCCAGAAGTTCGCGCCCCATGTGCTGGCGGTGCACACCGGCACCCAGGTGCGCTTCCCCAACAGCGACAATATCCGCCACCAGGTCTATTCGTTTTCGGCGGCCAAGCGCTTCGAACTGCGCCTGTACGAAGGCACGCCCACCGACCCGCTGCTGTTCGACAAGCCCGGCGTAGTTGTGCTCGGCTGCAATATCCACGACTGGATGCTCGGTTACATCTACGTCACCGACGACCCACGCTTCGGCGTCAGCGATGCCCAGGGCCACGTGCGCCTGGACGACCTGCCGGCCGGCGCCTACCACGTGACCCTGTGGCACCCGCAATTGGCCGACATGCAACCGCTGGACGGCGGCACGCTGAACATTCCCGCCGCGGGCCTGAGCCATGCCGTGCAGTTGAGCCTGGAGCCACCGTCCGCCGACCTGCCGCCGACCCCCACACCGACGGCGTTTGGCGATGCCTTCAACCGAGCCGCCCGTGAAACTGCGCAGTAGTTTCCAGGCGCGTGTCGCCAGTGTGCTGATCCTGCTGTTGCTGGTGGTGATAGGTGCGCTGTACTTCAGCGTGAAAGCCGCGACGGGCGACGCCGTGCGCAGCCAGGCCAAGGCGCAACTCGACGTCGGTGCGCGGGTGTTCGAACGCTTGCTCGACGTGCGCGGCCGGCGCCTGGCGGATGGCGTGCAACTGCTGGCGGCGGACTTCGGTTTTCGCGATGCGGTGGCCAGCGGCGATTCGGCGACCATGCGCTCGGTGCTGTTCAATCACGGCAAGCGCATCAATGCCAGCGACATGATCCTGCTGGGCATGGATGGCACCGTCCTCGCCAGTACCCTCGATGATGTCCCCGAGGGTTCGATTTTTCGTTATGACCAGGCCTTGCGTGACGCACGGCGCAATCGCCAGACCATGTTGATGGTGCCGCTGCAAGGCATGCCGCACCTGTTGGTGGAAGCGCCGGTGCTGGCGCCGCTGCCGATTGCGCGGGTGGTGATGGGCTTGCGCATGGACAGCGCGTTCGCCGAAGAACTGCGCTCACTGAGCAACCTGGAAGTGTCGTTCCTGACCATCGACCGCCAGCAACCGGGGGAGTTGGTCAGCACCCAACCCCAGGTGCTGCGCGACAGCCTCACCAACCTGATGCTGGAGCAGGGCCGCCAGCATGGCGTGGCCACCACCGAGCACCTGGAACACAGTTTTCTCAGCCAGTCGCTGGTGTTGGCCAGCGATGCCGACGGCCAGGTCCTGGCCTTGTTGCAGAGCCCGTTGGACGCGGCGATGCAGGCCTTTGCGCCGCTGGATGAAAAGATCCTCGGCATTGCCTTGATCGCGTTGATTGCCTCGCTGATCGGTGCCTTGCTGCTGGCCCGTGGCGTGTCGCGCCCGGTGCAGGCCTTGGCCCTCGCCGCCGAGCGCATCGGCCAGGGCGATTACCAGACGCCCGTGGTGTTGCAGCGCAGTGATGAACTGGGGCGCCTGGCCAACGCGGTCAACTCGATGCAAAGCGGCATCGCCGAACGCGAACAGCAACTGGCGCACAACGCCTTGCATGATCGCCTCACCGGTTTGCCCAATCGCGCGTTGGCCATGGAACGCCTGGGCAGTGCCATCGCCACGCACCGACCGATGGCGCTGATCTACCTGGGCATCGACAACCTGCGCGCCGCCAGCGAAACCGCCGGGCCGGATGCCGTCGACCAGTTGTTGCTGGAAGTCAGCCGCAGCCTTCAAGCCGCGCTGCGTCCCGGCGATACCCTGGCACATTTGATCGCCGATGAATTTCTGCTGCTGCTCGAAGGCGCCGGCTGTGACGAAGCGGTGGGCCTGGCCGACCAGTTGCAACAGGCGCTGCTGCGCCCGCGCCGCATCAACGGCCACGACCTGGCGCTGGATTGCCGACTCGGCATTGCCGCTTATCCAGCCGACGGTGAAAGCGCGCACACCTTGTTGGAACGGGCGGCGATTGCGATGAAAGACGCAGCGCTTATGCCCGGCCGCTTGCAAATCTACGAACACGGCCGCGACCTCGCGCACCGTCGCCAGATCACCCTGATCCGCGACCTGCGCCACGCGCCCAACCAAGGCCAGTTGCTGCTGCATTACCAACCCAAACTCGACATCCGCCAGGGCCACGTACGCCAGGCCGAAGCCTTGTTGCGCTGGCAGCACCCGCTGTTCGGCATGGTGTCGCCGGCGGAATTCATCCCCTTGGCCGAACGTTCGGGCAGCATCCAATTGTTGACCCACTGGGTGATCGAGGAGGGCATTCGCCAGCTGTGCGAATGGAACCGGCGTGGCCTGTGCCTGCAACTGTCGTTGAACATCTCGGCCGATGATTTGCTCGGTGACGAGCTGGCGCATCGGGTCTCGGCGTTGTTGCGTCGCTATGGCTTGCCGGCCGAACAACTGCTGTTCGAAATCACCGAAAGCGCGGTGATGCGCGAGCCGGAAAAGGCCCTGAAAGTCCTGCACCTGTTGCGCGACTGCGGCATCAGCCTGTCGGTGGATGACTTCGGCACCGGCTACTCGTCGCTGGCGCACCTCAAGCGCCTGCCGGTGCAAGAGTTGAAGATCGACCAATCCTTTGTGCGCAACCTCGATGAAACCAGTGAAGACGCAGTGATCGTGCGCTCCACCATCGAGATGAGCCACAACCTGGGCCTCAAGGTGGTCGCCGAGGGCGTCGAATACGCCCACAGCCTGCGCCTGCTGGAACGCTGGCAGTGCGACACGGCCCAGGGTTACCTGATCAGTCGGCCGTTGAGCGCCGACGCTTTCGAAGCCTGGGTGGCCTTGCCCCTCAGTGCGCAAACTTCCCTGATCCATTGAGTGACCTGAGCGTGCGTTTTTCTTTTCTGATCGGCTGCCTCGGCGCCCTGACCCTGCAAACGGCGCTGGCCGACAACGGCCGCCTGATCGCCACCGGTGGCGCCAGCAGCATTGAAGGCACGGCGGGCGGCGGGATCACGCCGTGGGCGGTGCTGGCCGGTTATGGCGAACAGCACGAGTGGGGTGCCACGGCGTTCGCCACCACGGTCAACCTGCCGGACTATCGGCTGGACGTGGCCGGGTTGGCGCTGGCCTATGACAATCGCGTCGAAGTGTCTTTCGCCCGTCAGCGCTTCGACCTCGGCACCTTGGTGCATAAGCTGAACCTGCCCGAAGACAACCTCGGCCAGGACGTGCTCGGCCTCAAGGTGCGGCTGTTTGGCGATGTGATCTACGACGATTTGCCCCAAGTGTCCCTGGGCCTGGAATACAAGCACCAGACCAATTTCGACATCCCCAAGCTGGTCGGTGCCAAGCGCGACAGCGACGTCGAAGGCTACCTCGCCGCCAGCCGCCTGTTCATGGGCGCGGCCTTTGGCTACAACGTGCTGGTCAACGGCAGCCTGCGCTACAGCCGCGCCAATGAAACCGGCCTGCTCGGCTTTGGCGGCGACCGCCGTGACAGCCGCAGCCTGCTCAAGGAAGGCTCGGTGGCGCTGCTGTTCAACCCGCGCTGGGCGGTGGGCGTGGAATACCGCGAAAAGCCCGACAACCTGTCGTTTGCCGGTGAAAGCGATTGGGCCGATGTGTTTGTCGGCTATTTCCCGAACAAGCATGTGTCGTTTGTCTTGGCCTACGCGCGCCTGGGTGAAATCGCCACGCTGGATAACCAGAACGGCACCTATCTGTCTGTGCAGGGGAGTTTCTGATGCGCTGGCTACCGCTGGTATTCGTCCTGTGCCTGAGCGCCTGCGCGCAACAACCGCCAAAGGATGACAGCCTGTACCGCGAGCTTGGCGCCATGCCCGGCATCACGCGGATTGTCGAAGGCCTGCTGCTGAACATCGCCCGGGATGAACGCATCGTCGAGCGGTTTCGGCGCATTGATATCCAGCGTTTGCGCAACAAGCTGATCGAACAGTTTTGCGTGGAGGCGGGCGGGCCGTGCACGTATACCGGGGACAGCATGGCGGAGAGTCATAAGGGGCAGAATGTGAGCCGCAGTGATTTTAATGCGTTGGTGGAAGACTTGATCAAGGCGATGGATCAAGAGGGGATTTCGGTGCCGGTACAGAATCGCCTGATCGCCCGGTTGGCGGTAATGCGCGGCGAAGTGATCGAACACTGATCCAAAGAACAACACCGTTCAAATGTGGGAGCGGGCTTGCTCGCGAATGCGGTGGATCAGCAATAGATGCATTGACTGACACACCGCATTCGCGAGCAAGCCCGCTCCCACATTTTGATCTGAGTTGCACATAAAAAAGGCGGCGACCCTCAACAGGTCGCCGCCTTTTTTACTGCCAGTGAAGCTTAATCCGGCAGTTTAAACGCCATCACATAGTCACCCTGCTTGGTACCCAGGGAACCATGACCACCCGCCACGACCAGCACGTATTGCTTGCCGTCCTTGCCGGTGTAGGTCATCGGTGTGGTTTGCGCGCCTGCTGGCAGGCGGCCTTCCCACAGTTGCTTGCCGTTTTTCACGTCGTAGGCACGCAGGTACTGGTCCAGGGTGCCGCTGAGGAACGCGACGCCACCGGCGGTGGTGAACGTGCCGCCCAGGCTAGGCACGCCCATGCTCAGCGGGATTGGCACGGGCGAGCTGTCACGCACGGTGCCGTTCTTGTGCATCCAGATGGTTTTGTGGGTGGTCAGGTCGACCGCCGCCACATAACCCCAGGCCGGTGCCTGGCACGGCAGGCCCAGTGGCGACAGCAGCGCTTCGAGGATCACGCCGTATGGCGCGCCTTTGTTCGGCTGCACGCCTTCGGTTTCGCTGACGCGCGGGCCTTGCTTGGCGATGTCGGCGGCCGGGATCAGCTTGGACTTGAACGCCATGTAGCTTGGGTTGACGAAGGCCAGCTGACGAACCGGGTCGACGGAGATGCCGCCCCAGTCGAACACGCCGAAGTTGCCTGGGTAAACGATCGAACCTTGCAGCGATGGCGGGGTGAACGGGCCGTCGTAGCGCATGGATTTGAAATCAATCCGGCACAGCAGTTGGTCGAACGGAGTCACGCCCCACATGTCGCGTTCTTTCAACGGCGGCGGCATGAAGTTCAGGTCGGACTTGGGCTGGGTCGGCGAGGTGCGGTCGCCAGCGACTGCGCCTTGCGGTACGGCGATTTCGTGGATCGGCACCACAGGCTGGCCGGTGGCACGGTCGAGCACGTAGATGCTGCCTTGCTTGGTCGATGCCATGACCGCCTGCTTCACGCCGGCTTCGGTCTTGATGTCGATCAGCGATGGCTGGCCACCCACGTCCATGTCCCAC
Source organism: Pseudomonas sp. KBW05 (assembly GCF_003852405.1). Classification (GTDB taxonomy): domain Bacteria; phylum Pseudomonadota; class Gammaproteobacteria; order Pseudomonadales; family Pseudomonadaceae; genus Aquipseudomonas. The sequence continues at coordinate 432,446 of NZ_QAJM01000009.1, read as the reverse complement.
AGGTCATGGTGAGTGAACTGGAAGGTCCATTTCACGTGGCCGCTGTCGATGTCCAGGGCGGTCAGGCCGGCGCTGTATTTTTCCGAATCTTCGGTACGGTCGCCGCCGTATTGGTCGGGCATCTGGTTGCCCATCGGCAGGTAAAGCATGCCGAGTTTTTCATCCACCGAGAACATGGACCACATGTTCGGCGAGTTGCGGGTGTAGGTCTTGCCTTCGGCCAACGGGGTGGTGTCGTCCGGGTTGCCGCTGTCCCAGTTCCACACCAGCTTGCCGGTGTGTACGTCGAACGCGCGGATCACGCCGCTCGGCTCGTCGGTGGAAACGTTATCGGTGACGTGGCCGCCGATCACCACCAGGTTCTTGGTCACGGCCGGTGGCGAGGTGGAGTAGTAACCGCCTGGGGCGAAGCCGCCGATATTGGCGCGCAGATCGACCTGGCCTTTGTCACCGAAGTCTTCGCACATTTTGCCGGTGTCGGCGTTCAGGGCGATCAGACGGGTGTCGGCAGTCGGTACGAAGATGCGTTTCGGGCAGGCATTCGGTGCAGCCGCCGGGCTGGCGCTGCCGGTTGGGCTCTGCTCGGAGGCGTAGACGGCGTCATCGTGATACGACACGCCGCGGCAGGTCATGTGGGCCCAGCCTTTGAAGTTCTCGGCGCCCATGCTGCTGATCTTCGGATCGAAGCGCCAGATTTCCTTGCCGGTGTCCGGGTCCAGGGCAATCACTTGGCTGTGCGGGGTGCACACGTAGAGCATGCCGTTGACTTTCAGCGGGGTGTTTTCCGCGGTGGTCTCGCCTGGATCGTTCGGGCCAGGCAGGTCGCCGGTACGGTAGGTCCACGCCGGCACCAGCTTGCTCACGTTTTGCGGGGTGATCTGGGCCAGTGGCGAGTAACGGTCGCCGAACGCCGAACGGCCGTAGGAATTCCAGTCGCCATCGGGTTGGGCCGGTGCGGCGCTGGCCATGCCAGGTACAGCGTCGCGGTCCAGTTGGCCTTTGATCTCACCCGGGTTGGTGAATTGGCTGGCAACAGCAGTGGCACCAGCCAGCACCACGGCCACGCTCAGCGCGCCGGTGCCCAGTGGCGCCGGTTGGCCGTTGAGCAGCGGGCGACGGACCCACGGCAGCAACATGACGATGCCCAAGGCGAACAGCAGGGCCAGGCGCGGCACCAACTGCCACCAGTCCAGGCCGACTTCCCACAGTGCCCACACGGTGCTGGCGAACAACACCAGCGCGTACAGACCCAACGCGGCGCGGCGGTTGGCCAGCAGCAACAGGCCGCTCAGGCCGACGCCGATACCGGCCAGCAGGTAGTACAACGACCCGCCCAGCATGCTCAGCTTGACACCACCGGCCAGCAAGGCCAGGCCCATGATCAGCAGCAAGACGCCTAGCAGCTTGGGCAGCAAGCGGCTTGGACTTGAAGCACCATCAGTGCTCATAGTGTGTTTCTCCGTTACGTTGGAATTATGTAACCCCGTGCTTCACTGTAGATGACGATTCAGCACAGGCTTGGTTCAGCGATATTCGGTTTTTCTGTGGATAAAGTCGGTTATCCACAGGCGGGCGATTTATTCCCAGGCGCGGAGGGGTGTAAGACAGCGCTGTCTTTACGAAGGGGGATATTCGGCAAGATGGGATCGACCGGGAGAGTGAAACGTTTCAGGTTGTTGCGGGGAAGGATAAAGGGAGTTGTGTTGGAGAGAAAGGGCGAATCGCGATATGCATCATTTCTGAATTGGTAACAGTGACGAATCGTCGCTGCAAAACCAATGTGGGAGCGGGCTTGCTCGCGAATGCGGTGTGTCAGTCGATACATGAGTGACTGATCCACCGCATTCGCGAGCAAGCCCGCTCCCACAGGGGATTTACGGTGTCGCTTAGAACGTCGTACGAACGCCGAACTGCACACTACGCCCCGGCGCCGGGGCAATATCGCGCAGAATCGAGCTGGCATAGCGCACGGTTTGGTTGGTCAGGTTTTCACCGTTCACAAACGCCAGCCACTGGCTGCCGCCGACGTTGAAACGATAGCCCGCGCTGGCGCCCAGGGTGGTGTAACCGTCGGTGCCGCTTTCGTTGTCCGGTACACGGCCTTGGCCCGCCGCATGTTCCACGTCGATGCGCGCTTGCCAGCGGTCCAGTTCCCACAACAAACCGCTGTTCAAGCGCAGCGGGGCGATGCGGGGCAAGGCTTCGCCGGTGTCGAGGTTGGTGGCACGGGTGTAGTCGCCCGACAGCTCCAGGGCGAACTTGCCGTAGGCGCCTTCGCCAAGTTTCCAGTGATCCTGGGCTTCAAAGCCGGCGAAACGGGCGCGCACGCCAGAGTACGTGTACTCGGGGATGCCAGCCGCGTCTTCTTCACCTTCATCGTTCAGCGTACGACCACTGCCCAGCAGGCCGATGTAGTTGGAGAAGTGGCTGTAGAACACGCCGAAGCTGCCCTTGTGGGTGCCATTGTCAAAGCGCAGGGCCAGGTCGCTGGACACGGCTTTTTCTTTCTTCAGGTTGGCGTCGCCCAGCTCGTAGGTGCCGGTGGCGACGTGGGCGCCATTGGCGTACAGCTCGTAGAAGGTTGGGGCGCGCTCGGTGTAGCCCAGGGTCGCGGCGACGGACCAGATCGGGGTGAGGGTGTACACCGCACCCGACGACAGGCTGCCAGCGGTGAAGTCATTGGACTTGTCGGCGCCGGCAAAGCGCGCGTTGCCCTTGGCGTCGGGATCGACGCTGGTGTGTTCCAGACGCCCGCCGAGGCTCAGCTTGAGGCGTTCGGTGGCCTGCATTTCTTCAAGAATAAACAGCGCGCCGGCATTGGTGTCGGTCTGTGGTACGAAGGCTTCTTCGCCCAGGGCCGAGAATTCGTTGCGTGTCACTTGCGCGCCGACCACGCCGTTGAACGGGCCGATGGGTTGGTGACGGGCTTCGACGCGGGCTTCATATCCCTTGTTCTTGAAGATCGTGCCGGTTTCGCCGCCTTCGATCTCGCGGTGTTCGTAATCGGTGTAGCCGGCGTCGACTTTGACCGAGGTAAACGGCCCTTGCAGGTTGCGGATTTCCGAGGCGAACGCGTAGTGATCCTGCTTCATGCGGATGCGCACGTCCTGTTCGGCGGGGGAGCCGTAGTTCGCGTCATAGCTGCTGTAGGACAGCCCGGCATAACCGTCATCCCAGGTGTAGGAACCGCCCACGGCGCCACCGTCCTGGCGCCCGTCGCTGTTGCCCAGGCGGCCGTTTTTACCGGGTGCATCTTCGGTTTCAGGGGCGTGGCGGCTGCGGGCCTGGCCGGGGATTTTCAGGTCGTTGAATTCCCGCGCATTGGCGTCCAGATGCAAGGCGAACGTGCCGTTGCCGGCCTCCAGTCTGCCCGCGCTGCTGCGGGTGGTGTCGGCACCGCCATAGCGCAATTCGCCAGCACCGTGGATGCCTTCGATGGCTTCGGTGGGGATGCGGTTGTCGAAGGTATTGACCACGCCGCCGATGGCGCTACCGCCGTACAACAACGCCGCCGGGCCGCGCACGATCTCGATACGGTCAACGTTGACCGGGTCCAGCGGTACCGCGTGGTCGTAGGACAACGACGACGCATCCAGTGCGCCGACGCCGTTGCGCAGGATGCGGATACGGTCGCCGTCCTGGCCACGGATGATCGGCCGGCTGGCGCCTGGGCCAAAGTACGACGACGACACGCCTGGCTGCTTGTTGAGGGTTTCGCCAAGGCTGCCTTTTTGTTGCAGGGTCAGGTCATCACCTTCCAGCACGGTGGTGGGCGAGGCCAGTTGTTCGCTGCCCAGCGGGTTGCCGGTGATGACTTGGGGTTGCAGCTCAAGGGCCTGGGCGTGGGAACTGATCAGCAGGGCGGCGGCAAGCGGGGACAAACGCCACAGAGAAGAGAGGGACATCGGACATTCCTTGGCAAAACGGCGAAAAGATTTGATGTGTATGGTTACAATATAACATCTCTTTTTAGCCTGGGAACGGGAACTTTTTAGTACTGGCCGGGCGGGGTGATAAGGTGTGCACCTTAGTAACCCTTTTTTCATAGGCCCGGCATGACCGCGACAAGCAACGACCCGCTCCACGGTGTGACTCTGCAACACGTCCTCACCACCCTGGTGGAACACTACGAATGGGACGGCCTGGCCGAGCGCATTGATATCCGCTGCTTCAAGAGCGATCCGAGTATCAAGTCGAGCCTGACCTTTTTGCGCAAAACCCCTTGGGCGCGGGAGAAAGTCGAAGGGTTGTACGTCAAGCTGATGCGCACCAAACGCCCGCTGGATTGAGCCGGTGAAGCACTTTGTCGCGGCAGCCGCGCTGGCGGGATGGTTGGGGCTGGCGATCCAGCAATACCTGATTTTCTATTCACGCTGGTCCAGCGGCGCCAGCCTGTTGGGCGGGCTGGTCAACTTTTTCAGTTTCTTCACGGTGCTGACCAACACCCTGGCGGTGGTGGTGTTGAGTTATGCACTGGTCAAACGCGACTCGGCGGCAAAGCGGTTTTTCCTCGCCCCCAAGGTCAGCAGTGGCATTTCCGTAAGCATCGCCGTGGTTGGGCTGGCGTACAGCCTGTTGCTGCGGCATTTGTGGCAGCCGGAAGGCTTTCAATTCATCGCCGACGAACTGCTCCACGACGTGATGCCGGTGCTGTTTTTGATCTACTGGTGGCGGTGTGTGCCCAAGGGTACTTTGCAGCTCAAGCACATCGGCGCCTGGGTGGTTTACCCGCTGGTGTACTTCGCCTATGTGCTGCTGCGTGGGCATTTGCTGGGGCAGTATCAGTACCCGTTCATTGATGTGGACAGCCTTGGTTATCCACACGTGTTTTTGAATGCCGGGGGGATTCTGGTGGGGTTTGTGCTGATTGCTTTAGCGGTGGTGGGTCTGGATAAATCCTTGAAATCACCACGGGCTTAAAAGTGTGAGAGCGGGCTTGCCCGCTCCCACAGGGGTTACTCTTCCTCAGAGAGTTACTCTTCTTCGCTGCCTTCCGCTCGCCAGTAGCCCACGGCCTTGAGGAATTCCTCGTTGACCTTGTGCGTGTCGAGCAGCACGCGCCGCACTTGGCGCGACAGCTTGGTTTCCGTCGCCACGAAGCTGTACAGCGAACCACTCGGCAGCGTCAGCTTGCGCACGGTTTCCACCAGGTCATCCTGGCCACGAATCACCCAGATCACCTCAACATCGGCCGCGCTGTTCAGCGCCTGCTTTTCTGCCACATCTGCGATCTCGATCACCGCCAGCACTTTGCGCCCGGCCGGCAACTCCTCCAGACGCCGCGCGATGGCGGGCAGGGCGGTTTCATCGCCGATCAGCAGGTAGCTGTCGAAGATATCCGGCACGATCATCGAGCCCCGCGGCCCGCCGATATACAGGTGCTGACCGACCCGCGCCTGGTCGGCCCAGGTGGACGCAGGGCCATCGCCGTGCAGTACAAAATCGATGTCCAGTTCGCCGATGTCCAGGTCGAATCGGCGCGGCGTGTAGTCGCGCATCGCCGGCTGCGGGCCGTCACCCTTGATGCTGAATGTCGGGCTTTCCAGCGCGGCCTGTTCGGCGGCGTTCTGCGGGAACAGCAGCTTGATGTGATCGTCGCTGCCCAGGCTGACAAACCCCGCCAGCTCAGGCCCGCCCAAGGTGATGCGACGCATGCGCGGGGTGATATCGACCACCCGCAGGACCTCCAGGCGGCGACGTTTGATTTCGTGACTGACGCGGTGGATCACTTGGCTGTTCATTGGTCTTTCCCGTCGGCAATGGCTTGAGCGGTGCGATTGAGCAGCGCCGCGACACGAACGATTTCTTCCGGGCTCCAGCGCCCGTGGTGCGAGTGCAAGGCGTGGCGCAGGTTGTGCACCGCCTCGTGGATCTCTGGCGGGCGGTCATGCCCGCGCAATGAACGTTTGCTCACGTCGATGCGCATGCGCACACCGTCCAATGCAACTTGCTGCTCGCTTAAGAAGAGACGACCGGCGTCGGTGATTGTGTAGCGCTTTTTTCCGCCGTCGGCGTCGCCCTGGATCAAATCGCTTTCTTCCAGAAAGGTCAGGGTCGGGTAGATCACGCCGGGGCTGGGGGTGTAGGCGCCGTCGAACAGGCTTTCGATCTGGCGGATCAGGTCATAGCCGTGGCAAGGCTGTTCGGCGATCAGCGCCGGCAGCAGCAATTTCAAGTCGCCGGGTGCAAATACCCGGGGGCCGCGACCGCGGCCGGCGCGGGGGTCAAAGCCGTCGCGCGGGTGAGGATGGTCTCGCATAGGTAGGAGCCTCTGTGTGTGTCTAGATATAACTTAAGATATATCTTAATGCGTGTGCAAGGGCGCCCGACGGGCGGTTCTCCTTTTGCATGTCGTTCGCGAGTGACGGCCGGGGCCTTACTGCGGCACGGTGCATCGGGTGTTTGATGCGCTTGCGCCTTGATGCCGTCTGCGATGTTTCATGAGGCAGGCCTGGTCTCTTGGGCCTCCAGCCGCTGCAGTATCTCGCGCGTCAAGCGCCGGGCGAGGGTTTGCTCGCTTGGTATGTCCTCGGTAAAACCGCTGGCCAAAATGCGTTCGTAGGTTTCGGTACTCATGGGCTGGCCGGTGAGCACGTCGGCGTGGGGCACGTTGAGCGCATCGGCCAGGCTCAGCAGGCGTGGTTGCAGGACACTGCGTTCTTCTGCCCCGGCACTGGCCCACTGGTCCTGGGCGAAGAGCAGGTCGTCCAGCGGGTCGATCAGTGCGTTGGCGCGTTCGAGGCTGGCCTGAAAGGCGCCTGCGTGGGTGTCGCGCAGGAGGCGGTCCCAGAACGGTTGCTCAAGCATGCCGTCCACCAGCCCATCTCCTGCTTCCAGGCGCATCACCTCGTCGAAGGCCTGATTGAGCTGAGTGAGGCTGACATCGGCGGTCGCGCGGTAACTCATGTGTGGCGATACCCAGGGTAGTTTCAGGCGTGCCTTCAAGCCACTGTGATAGGCCAGGTACACCTCCACCTCATCCACGGTACCCGGTTGGCCGTCGATGACTTCGGTGCTGAACCGCAAGCCCTGGCCGCCGTCTTGTCGAGGTTTGATACGTTGGCGGATATCGGCCTGGGCCACCTGGTTGAGGCGGTCCAGGCGTGACTTGCTCCTGGCCAGCTGGGCCAGCTTCAATTGTCGTTGTTCGCCGTGCAGGTCGCGATTGATCTCTACCAACTGCACCTCGTAGCCCATTGCGTTGAAGATATGGGCGCCTGCGTCGGCGCAGGTCACCGGGTTGCTGGCCATCTGAAACAGCCGCGCGCGCAGTTCCGGGTCGCCATTCATCGCCAGCAGCATGCGCCAGACCCTGTCGGTCAAGTTGGCCCGCCCGTGTTCATACAGCGTGGCGTCATATTCATCTTCAACTAGCGCTGAAGGCTCCAGGCTTTTGATGACTTCGAAAAAACCCTGGGAGCCGTGCTCTTCCTCGATTTCTTGCCACAACTGCAGCAACCAGGGCACATGCTCCTCATTTTCATTCTGTAGCCAGAAGCTCGCATCGCCGCGTGGCGGGTAGCTGCGGTGCGGATCGAGGCCAGCCTCCAGGCGGTAACTGACCAGTAACTGCTCATCGGCCGGGCTCAGGTGATTGCGATCCAGGCGGGCGCGCGCCAGCACCCGGGCCTGGGCCTGCCAGGGCAAAAATTGCGGAAGGGTGTTGATCGGTGTGTTGCGCACATCCAGGAAAAAGTTTGCGGACCGTGGCTGATCGAACAACCCCTCGGGCCATTCGCTGATTGCGGTGTTGTTCAGCGACAAGGCCTCCAGATGTGGAAAGCGGCTCAGGTCCGGTGCGCGGACGAGCTGGCGGTTATCGCCCAGGAACAGCTGGCGCAGATGGGATCGGTCGGCGAGTTGCCGCAGGCTCCTGTCATCCCAGGCGATGGGGTTGTTTTCCAGGTTCAGGTGCGTCAACGCGGGCATATCCTGGATGGCTTGCGGCATCCGTGTCAGTTGGTTGTCACGCAAGTGCAGGCTGATCAGGTTGGGAAAGCTGTCGAGCAACCGGGTGTCGTTGTCCAGCAACTGGGTGTCCGCCAGTTCCAGATGCAGCACATGATCAAAATTGGCACGCAGGCGTAGATTGCCGAGCAAGCCCGTCAGGCGCACGCTTTGTATGCTCAAGCGCACGCCCGTGTCGTCGCTGGCAAGGTGTTCCTCCCAGGTCCTGAGCAGCGCCTTGACCAGGTAGGCGCGCTGGTGTGCCACGCTCGGCGGCTCATGGGGCTGGGCATTGGAGATCCAGTCACCGAGGTCATGTTGCAGCTCGGCTTTCTCGATCTCACGCGCCTCGAAGCGCTGGCGTTGCAGCGGGTCGTCGAGGCTGCGCACGTAGGCATTGATGATGCCTGGCTCGGCATAGGGGTAGAGGGCCTTGACCCGTTGTTCCAGCGTGCCCGGGAACAGGTCGCTGCCCCAGGCGGCCACTGGGTGCATGGGCGCTTGTACCAGCTGGCGCTGATCCTGGGGTGGCAGGGTTTTGGCTTTCGGATCTGTCATGGTTGTGCGACGTGGCTCCGGTGCGAGCAATGTATCCATCACCCAGCCTTTGAGCGCTGCGCCATCGGCGGCTAGTGCACGCCGTTTGTTGGCGGGCAGGGCGTGCAGCACGGCGTCGAAGAACTCCGTGGCGGGTTGCAGCAGATGCTGGCGCTCATCGTAAACCTCATAGAGCCCATCGGTTTTGCGCAGCAGAAGACGGTGGCGCGCCTGTTCTGGCCCGGCGCTCGCGCGTACGTTGGCGATGGGCCTGTGCTGGCGGATTTCGATTCGGCAGTCTTCCAGGCTGTCGCTGTAGAAGCGCAGGGTGTTGAGTACCATTTGCTCGGTCTCGGGGCCGAGTAATTGTGGGTCGTAGAAACCCTGGTACGCATGGGCGCCACGGGCCTGTAACTGCCAGGCGCGGGCGAGGTTTTTCAGGCGCAGGGGCAGGCGTTTTTCAGTGTCCATGATCGCCAGTTCATCCGGCCGAGCCTGGGCGAGCACGTGGCGTACGAGGCTTTGCGGCAGCTCGGGACAGGTTTGGCGAACGAGCAGGCCGTGGGCGCTGGTGAGGTCTTCACTGTGGCGGTAGAGGTAGTTGAACAGCGAACCCCGGCGTTCGACGAGATGGTCGGCAAGGCGGTTGCGCAGGGTCTCGATCTGCGCGGCGTAGCTTTCGGGCAACGGGCCGATGAGGGCGGTGAGGCGCGCAGGGTCGAGAAAATACACCAGGCGTTCCGGCAGCTTGCCACGGTTCAAGTCCGCGTGGCTGATGGGCAGGGTGTGCAGCGCCTCGGGGGCGCCGTAGTGCAGGGGGGCGCCGTTGAGGTCGGCGTCTTCGTACACCAGGATCGCCACGTCGTGCGGCCAGCCCGGCAGTGCAGTGGCAATGTGCGGGCTCCAGTAGGTGTCCTCGTCCACCGGCTTGCCGGCGCGCAGTTGCTCGGGCAGTTCGGCGGCCTCCCGGCTGAGGCGCACGCGCTTGAGTGTGTCCTCCAGCAGCGGCGCGGCGATGTTGTCGGCCTGCACCGCACGCAGGGTGCCGTGGTCGAGGCCGCTGGTGCGCAGGATCTGTTCGCGCTCTGCGGGGTTGAACGGGCCGAGCGCCTGCAAGCGGCGCTCATCGCTCCAGGCGCGCGGGCTGTCGTTGTGGCGGATCGGTGGCGTATAGGCGTCGGCGCGGGTCGGGTGCTGGATGCGGTGCTCGCCGCTGGCCGCGTCGAACTTGACCGCGTAGTGCTGGCCTTCAAGGGGCAAAATCTGTTGCCCTGCGTAGGTGTGCAACCCCAGGGCGTCGGGCGTTGAGTCGCTGGGCAGTTGCAGGGTTTGCCGGTAGGGCTTCGGGTCGGGGTTCCAAAGGCGCGTCTTGCCATTGGCCTCGACCGGGCGCATACCGTCGACGAACACCGAGCGCGCCAGTTCGCCGCCGACGCCAAACGCGGCCAGTTGCACCACGTCGCCGACCACACCCACCAGATGCCCGGCGGCTTCCATCGCCTGGCCCTCGGCGAGATCGACCACGCCCTCCACCAGCTCATCCAGCAATTGGTAGGCGGTGTAGGCCAGCATCGCCTCGCCGAGCAGCGGCACGAACGGGGTGACCACCAGCAGCGCCACATTGAGCAGGCTTTCAAGGGGGTGCGTCAGGGCGTCCCACCAGGCCCAGCGCGCACGGCTGTCGGCCACCGCCGTAGCAACGGCGAGGTCGTGGCCATCGTTGAGGATTTTATTCAGCGCGGCCTGGTACAGCTGCGGCCACAGGTCGCCGTCGATACGGACCGCAGCAAGAGTCGGGCGCTGCCGCAGCCCACTGAAAAAGCGCTGGCGTTGTGAATGGTCGATGAACTGGCTGAAAAACTCGCAGTAGCCGGGGTCTTTCAACGTGTCGAGCAGTGCATCACGAAATGCCACCGTGCTGGGATATTCCTGGATCGCGCCGCGTGGGTCCTGGGGGATGTACACCAGCACGGGGACCACCGCGCTAGCCTCGTCGAGGTTGGCGGCGAATATCAGGATGCCGGTGAGTAGTGTGTCCAGCATGCGCAGCCGATAGAACTGCATCAGCCCGCGCTCGCCTTTCACCGTGCGTTGCAACACGTGAAAGGTGGCGGATGTGATATCGCCGTGCAGTAGCGCCAGGTGAGTTGCGCTGTCGAGGGCGGCTTGCTGGGCGGCGATCACCTGGGGTTGCAGGGCTGTATTTTCGACCAAGTGCTGATGCAGATGCTGTGCGTACTGAGCGCCCAGGTCCACGTCGCGGCACAGGGCGACGAACTGCGCGATGCTTATGCGGGCATCATGGGCCAAGGGCTCGAAATGGCCGTGTGCGTCGGGGCGGGTGATGTAGCGGGAGTCGTCGGTGAAGGTTTCGCCGTGGGCGAAGTTTTGCAAGGCAGCGTCCAGCAATGACAGGGTGCGGCTGGTGGTGCTCTTGATCGGTCCGCTTTTGGCGATCACCAGCAACACGAAGGTGGCCCGCACGTCGAGGTCGAGCCCGTGGCGGTCCAACACGGCTTGGCTGAGCAAGGGTTGGGCAAAGGCGTAAACGTCTTGCAGGTTTTCTAGCTGCCGGTCAACGTGGTTCTGAGCGGTCCAGGCTTGGGCATTGGCGACCTTGAGCGGGGTATGGTCGTGGTCGGTGGCACGTAGCAGCACCGCTACCTGCGCCAGCGAAGCCTGGCCCAGAGCCTGTGCCCGAGACCAGGCGGTGGACGCGAGCCAGTCGGGCAGGTTGCGTTTGATCAGTGAGTAGTGCGGGCCTTTGTGCGGTGTTTCGGGCATGGCGGATGACCTGGTGTCGTGGACAAGGCCATCAGCCTAGGGACGCGGCATGCGTCCCAGAGGTTAGATAGTTAGAGCGTTGCCACTGGCGAGTGGCGTCAGGGTGGGTGTTGAATGCGCGTGAGACTCACCGTCATGACTGCTTCCACTACTTGCGCGCGCCAAGTTCACACACGCAAGGTGCTGACCCTGTTCAGCGCCGCCCACCTCAAGACGACCGAACAGGCGCGCATTGCGTCTGTGCGCCCGGTTGCAGGTACGGCAGCAGGATCGGCGCCATGCCCTTGAGCACCTGCACCGGCAGTGCCGAAGTAAAGGTGAAGTGCTCGGCCGACTGGCCGGGTACAAAGGCGGTGAGTGTGCCGAAGTGATGCTCGCCGAGGTAAAACACAAAGGTCGCGGTGCGGTTGATGGATTTGGAACTGAGAATCCGCCCACCCGCGCCAATCGCCTCGATGCGATTGTCGCCGGTGCCGGTCTTGCCGCCCATGGCCAGCGGCGTACCGTCGGCCAATTTGAAACTGCCGGCCACGCGTTTGGCGGTGCCGGCGTCCACCACTTGGGACAGGGCGCCGCGCAGGGCCCTGGCCACTTCCACGGGAATCACCTGCTTGCCCGGCGCCGGGTCGTTGACCACGCGGGTTTCGTAGGGTGTATCGGCGGCGAAGTGCAGGCTGTCGACGCGCAACACGCGGGGCCGCACGCCGTCATTGAGGATGATCCCCATCAGCTCCGCCAGCGCGGCGGGTCGGTCGCCTGAGCTGCCGATGGCTGTGGCGAGCGACGGCACCAGGTGGTCAAAGGGATAACCCACGGCTTGCCAACGTTGATGAATATCAAGGAATGCCTCGATCTCCAGCATGGTGCGGATACGGCTGTCCCGCGCGCTTTGATGGCGGCTCTTGAACAACCAGCTGTAGACCTCCTGGCGTTCGAACTGGCTGGCCTTGACCACCTCGGTGAAGGTCGCGTCGGGATGGTTGAGCAGGTAGCCGAGCAGCCACAGGTCCAGGGGGTGGACCTTGGCGATATAGCCTTGGTCGGGCAGGTCGTAGGTGCCGGGGCCGTAGGCGGCGTAGAGTTTTTCCAGGCGCTCGTCGGTGAGTTTTTCGTTGGTTTTGACGCCTGTCAGGTGGGCGCGCACAAAGCGGTTGAAACTGTCCTGGCTGGCGTTGGGCAGCAAGTAGCGGTGCACGGCGGCGAGGCGGATCGGTGTAGGGCGCAGGCTGTCGAGGAAGGTTTCCAGGCGCGCCTGGGTGTCCTTCTTCTGGTACTTCTTCCAGAACTTGCGCAGGAACGTGGTGCCTTCGCGGTCGGCGAAGCCGGCGAGGTATTCCTGGCGGCGCGGGTCGTTGTCGTCCTTGAGCAGCTCGGCGCTGTTGTTCGAGCCGGAATAGGTGACGTAACGCACCACATCACGCATCAGGCGAATGAACGGCAGGTTGATCGACTCACGCAAGGCGTCGCGCAGGGTGGGGCTGCGGCCGTTGTCCTGGCTGCGAAAGTTATGGAAGGTGTGCAGGCCGCCACCGGTAAAAAAACGCTCGCCGGGGTTGGCGGAGTAGGTGCGGTCCAGGGCCGCGTCGAGCATCTTGTCCAGGGATTTGTCGGGCGTCTGGATCAGGTAGTCGAGGGCCCAGCGGCTCAGGCGGTCCTGTTCATCCACGACGACTGTTTTCAGCGCCGCAGGGGCTTGGGCGGCGTATTTGTCGTGCAGTTCATTGATGATTTGCAGGTACGTGGTGAGCACCCGCAGCTTGGCGGTGGAGCCCAGTTCCAGCTTGCTGCCTTCATTGATGTCGAAGGGTTGGTCGGTGTTGTCGGTTTGTACCCGTACCCGCGAGCCGTCGGGCGTCAGTTCGAACAAGGTGAAGCTGTAGCGCACTTGCGCGGTACTGGCGGGCGTGAGCAGGCGCTCGCCGAGCAGACCGATCTGGCGGGCGTACTCAGGATCGGCAAGGTGCTTGAGGTAGGCGCTGGCTTGACCTTGCAGTTCGGCGTTCAGGGTCGAGGTGGCGGACAGGTCCAGGCGATCGAGGTCGTACAGCGGCCGGTCGAGCAGGGCGGCCAGGCGGCTGCGTGCGACGCTAATGCCCTTGGTGGTCTCGATCGGTTGCACCGTGGGTTGTTGCACCCAGTCGCGGTAAGTGACCTTGCTCGCCAGCGCCGCCTTTAACAGCGCCGGTTCGATCACGCCGTTCTGGGCCAGCAGGCGCAGGTGGCTGTCGGTGAGTTGCGCCAGTTCATCGCGGCCCTTGGCCAGGTAATGGGATGGGCGGCGTTGAGCGATGATCAGCGACAGCACTTCGCGCAGGGCCAGGCCCTGTTGCGCATTCACCGGGCCCCGCAGTGCCTGATTGACCTGGTTGAAATCGGCGCCGTACCACACCCGCAAACCCTCGGCCATGCCGTGTACTTCGCCATGCCCGGGGACTGCCGACAGGGGCACGCTGTTGAGGTAGTCGCGCAGGATATTCTTGCGGGCCGGCAAGGTGTCGGGGCCATCGTAGTAGGCGCGCACAGCGGCAGAAAACATCTGCCGCAGTTTTTCCCCACCCGATACCGTCAGGCCATCCGGCGAGTGGCGGTACTTCTCCAACTGGGTGGCCAAGGTACTGCCGCCTGCACTCTGGCCGGGCAGGTGCAGCCACTTGGCGACTTGCGACCCCGCCGCCTTGGCAAAACGCGGCCAGTCCACGGCGGGGTTGGCTTGGGGTTGGGCGGGGTCAAGCAGGTCGCGGTTTTCGATAAACAACAGGCTGTTTATCACCAGCGGCGGAATCGACGCGAAGCTGTCGTACAGCTGTTGCGGGTAGTTGTAGTGGTACAGCGGTACGGCGCGGCAATCGGTGATGGACAGGCCCGCCTGGATTTTTTCCGCGTAGGGCACGAAGAGGCCCTTGGCGCTGTAGTCCATCAGTTGCGGCGAGAAGCGCGATTGGGCCTGGATAACATACCCGCGTTTTAGCAGGCGCGGCAGGAACGTGCCGAGGTCGCTGTAGCCCAGGCGTCGGTCGAACGGGCCGGCGCCGGGATAGAGCATGGCGTCACTGGCGCCGGGTTTTACCTGGTAGGTGAGGTCGCGGGCCAGGCGGCTGAGTTCCTGGGCCTGCAGGCGTGAGGTGCGCATCTCTTTGTTGACGGCAAAGCCCAGGGCAATCAGCGCGAGCAGTACGATCAGCCAGAACAGTCGCAGCCAATAGCGCGGCCGAGGGGTATTTGGGGGTGAAGGCGCTGGGTCCGAACTGCCTTGTACTTTCGCAGCCTTGCTCGATTCGGTTTGCCACAGTGCGCCCATAGTCGATTGATCCCTGCACGCAGATTGATCGGACTTGCTGCAAGCTTAGTCGTTGAGGGCTGCCTGTGAGGGAATTGTGTTTTTTATCGGATAGCTTCCTGGGGGGGGCTGCGACGTTTTGCCGCCCGGCACAGGTTATATGCTCCTGTAAAATTGATTAATTGCGGGTTGTTTCACTAAATTGATCTGGTTTTATAGTGAAAGACCCTGAGCTTGGCTTTTTATACTGCACGCCCTGTTGATCTTGCCTGGCAAGACGGGCTCGTCCATGAGGCGGTCCCGGTCTCGGCAAGGGCGCTGGCTTACCGGCCTGCACCCTGGAGACTCTGCGGATACTCCAATAACAAGATGAGGTTGTACCCTATGCCAGTCGGCAACCCACTGCCCCACGGCGAGACCGCTCAAGGCGGCCCGCTCAAACGCGAACTCGGTGAACGTCACATTCGCCTGATGGCCCTCGGCGCCTGCATCGGTGTCGGCCTGTTCCTCGGCTCGGCCAAGGCTATTGAAATGGCCGGCCCGGCGATCATGCTGTCGTACATCATCGGCGGCCTGGCGATCCTGGTGATCATGCGCGCCCTCGGCGAGATGGCGGTGCACAATCCCGTCGCCGGTTCGTTCAGCCGTTATGCCCAGGATTACCTCGGCCCGTTGGCGGGCTTTCTCACCGGCTGGAACTACTGGTTCCTGTGGCTGGTGACCTGCGTTGCGGAGATCACCGCCGTTGCCGTATATATGGGCGTGTGGTTCCCCGACACGCCTCGCTGGATCTGGGCCTTGGCCGCCCTGATCAGCATGGGCACCATCAACCTCATCGCCGTCAAAGCCTTTGGTGAATTCGAATTCTGGTTTGCGCTGATCAAGATCGTCACGATTATTGCGATGGTCATCGGCGGCGTCGGCATCATCGCGTTCGGCTTTGGCAATGATGGCGTGGCGCTGGGGATTTCCAACCTGTGGGCCCACGGCGGCTTCATGCCCAACGGCGTGCAGGGCGTGCTGATGTCGCTGCAAATGGTGATGTTCGCCTACCTGGGCGTCGAGATGATCGGCCTCACCGCCGGTGAAGCGAAGAACCCACAGAAAACCATCCCCAGTGCCATCGGCTCGGTGTTCTGGCGCATCCTGCTGTTCTACGTCGGCGCGCTGTTCGTGATTCTGTCGATCTACCCGTGGAATGAAATCGGCACCCAGGGCAGCCCGTTCGTGATGACGTTCGAGCGCCTGGGCATCAAGACCGCTGCGGGCATCATCAACTTCGTGGTGATCACCGCCGCGCTGTCGTCGTGCAACGGCGGTATTTTCAGCACCGGGCGCATGCTCTACAGCCTGGCGCAGAATGGCCAGGCCCCGGCCACGTTTGGTACCACCTCGCGCAACGGCGTGCCGCGCAAGGCGCTGCTGTTGTCGATCTTTGCCTTGTTGTTGGGCGTGTTGCTCAACTATTTGGTGCCGGAAAAAGTCTTTGTCTGGGTGACCTCCATCGCCACCTTTGGTGCAATCTGGACCTGGCTGATGATCCTGCTGGCTCAGCTCAAATTCCGCAAAGGCTTGAGCCCGGCCGAGCGGGCGGCGCTCAAGTACCGTATGTGGCTGTTCCCGGTCAGCTCCTACCTGGCGCTGGCGTTCCTGGTACTGGTGGTGGGCCTGATGGCGTACTTCCCGGATACCCGCGTGGCGCTGTATGTAGGGCCGGCGTTCCTGGTGCTGCTGACCGTGCTGTTCTACGCGTTCAAGTTGCAGCCGACGAATACCGGCCGCGTGGCGCCTCAGACTGTTTGAGCTTGACCGACCCGTTGCGCCCCGCTTTGGGCCGCACGGGTCAACTGGTCGACCAGACGGTTGAGTTCGGCGGTTTTTTCCTCGTTGATGGATTGGCGCCGTTCCTGGTAATCCATCGAAAGAGGGTCGGGCACCTCGCGCCGGAGTTTATCGAGCTTGTAGCGGCTCACATCCTCGATGGTGACGAAGGGCTCCGGAATGTTGTGCCGCAGGTACCCGATCCAGAACTCTTCCATCAACAAGGCGTTTGCTGCCGCGCTGGTTGATCGCAACTCGCGCATGGCCGTGCGAATGGTGGCTACGTCTTCGGGTGTGAGGTGATCGCCCGGGCTGTAGAGCCGTGTTTCCTGCAGGATGGGCAGATCAAATTCGACGGCCAGTTTGAGCCGCAGGGCCAACTTCACCTCGACGTCGTCGGGTTCCTCGCCCTGGTTGCGCAACCGCTGCAGATGGTCTTCGGCAAACTGGTCCAGGCGGCTCAGGTAGAACGAGCCGTTGGCCAGCGCGAGCAATTCCTGGTTCGCCTGGTTGGTGCTGGGCCGTGACTTGGCCTGGTGTTGCTTATGCTGTAGCTCCATGTCGATAAAGATCAGCAGGGCGCCGTCGCCACAGGTGCCGGCCACGTAGGTATGCAGAAAAATGTTGTGCCGCAGCTCATGGGATTCGGCCATGGCCTGGAGCACGCGCCACACGCGTGCCGTCAAGTTACTGCGGGTGGCCGCGCTGTGCTTGTAGTCATGCGCATTGGTTAAATCCCGCAGAACCCGGAACACATCATCGGGGCTTGCACCTTCATGGTCCTTCAGTTGTTCCCATACGGTCCGGCGTTGCGCGTGGTCGGCTTGCGGAACCCCTTCCAACCAGCGGCCCACGTCATTCGCAGAGGGCTGTACATGCAAGGCACCCGGCATTGCACCGCCAAGCAGCGTGCCGGTGCGCCGGGCGTAGTCGGTCAGCTGTTGCACCGTGGCGTCGCTCAAGGGGTTTTCATGCAGGATAGTGCCGCGATTGGCGCTGCTCATTAGTGCGTTGGTGAACAGGGCTTCGGGCACGGTGGTGATCTGGTTGTGCTGCAGGAGCAAGCTGTGCAACTGGGTCAGGTTTTCGGCACCGATGGGCCATTGGCTGATACCCGTCTCTTGCAGGTTCAGGTTCAGCAAGTGGTGCATGCCGGCGACGTCCGGCGTCAATCCCAGTGGGTTGCCGTCCAGGTTCAGTTCTTGCAGATTGGTCAGGCCGGCCAGGCGTTGGCGTGACTCCTCTGTGAGGACGATGTTGTTATCGTTCAGGTCGAGGATTTCGAGTTGCGTCATGTGGGTGATGCTATCGGGCAGGTGGGTCAGCATGCAGTCCAGCCGCAGCGACTTGAGGTTGGCGAACTTGCTCAGGAACTCGTTGCCGGTGGCAGGGAAGCCATTGGCGGCGATTTTCAGGTATTCAATATGCTCGAAGCCTCGGGTACCGAGGATGAAGTCCGGGTCCGGCAGGCTGTTGCCGTTCAACCACAGGTCCAGGCTGTAGACATCGAATAGTCCGCCGGCGATGACTTGGCGTGTTTCCCGTCGCCAGGCACTCAGGATTCGCTCCGCCACGACGCGCCGATGGCCCAGGTTCAGGCCCAAGACGTCGTTGGCGTCGACACCCTGTTCGCTGTGCGCCCACTGGTCCAGGCCGTACCGGAGGGTCGCGTACTCGGCCTTGCGTCGATCCAGTTCCAGCAAAGCTGCTGGTTCATTCAGGCCCAGGGAGTCGATTAATTGGTTGGCGTCGGCGCGGCCCATCCTGGGGTATAGCTCGCGCACCTTGCTTACCAGGTCCACCGCGGTGTGGCCGCCAAACGGCCATAGGTTGCGCAGGCTGAAGGGGTAGGCGGTGAACGAGCTGTCGACCCGCATCGGCGGCTGCAACCAGTACGGAATGTGCGCAAGACCCAGCAGGTCTTTGATGGCGGTGCGTTGGTTGAGTGCAATGTCGGCGATCGCTGTGCGTAGGGCCGTAACGTCGCCGCTGTCGTCCAGGCCCAGGGCTTCGCGCTGGGGGTCGTCGAGTACACGCCAGACGGCCGTGAGCAAGTCGGTGGTGAGGTCGCCTGCGTCCGTGATCAGCTTGCCTTCGGCGTCGTACGCCTGATAACGCCCATCGATCTTTGCCAGCACCTTGCGCTCCATGCCCGTCAGGTACCCGGCGCTTTCCAGCAAAGGCCCGGCGGCACTTTTCTGGTGGATGTCCACGCGTACATCGGTAGGCCAGCCAGGGATCCGCTTGAGCGTATGCAGCATGATCTTTTCACTGTCGGGGTTGTTCAATGTACTCAGGTACAAGCCTTCGAAGGCGCGGTTCAGGCGCAGGTCATTCGCGGTCAGCCTGGCTTGTTCTTGCAGGCGCAGCGGCACCTGGTCCTTGTCGTTCAGGTGCTTGAGTTCCTTGGGGGTGGCATGGTCGAGCAGTGCCTGCAGGGCGCTGGCAGGCAACTGCGGGTAGTGGCTGCGCAAGCGATTGTGCAGGCCGTTGCCGTTGCGCTCGCTTTGGGCGTACAGCGTGTCGAACAGCTGCGTGCGTTCGCGGTAGGCGTGCTCGGCGATTTTTTTTGCCAGTTTGAACAGCCGCTCTTGCTGACCCTCGGGCAATTCGCCGAGCAGGGCGCGGGTGAGTGCGTCATCGCGGACCAGGTTGGTCAAAGGTTCAACGCTGCGACTCTGCGCTTGTGTCAGACGCACTTTCTGCGGCGCACTGGCGTTGTTGGCCGGGTAGTGTGTGACGGCGCGCCCCTGCTCATCGACCACTTGCAGCACATGGCTGGCCGGCCATTGTGGCAAGGCACACACCAGCAGCAATTGCAGGGACGGCCGCGCCGTGCGGGTGGCGGAGTAGGTGGTCATGGCCTTGATGAAGTGCAGGATCTGCCCCTCGATGGCAAAGCGTTTGCTGCTGTCCTTCAACAGCGGTGGCGGTGGCAGGCCGGCGCAATGCACTTCGCGTAGGGCGCGGGCCGGGGTGTCGGTCAGCTTGAGGATGCGTTCGGCGGTGGCCTGGTTCACGTTGAAGTCGCCGGAGCCCAGGCGGGAGAACAGGTGATGATCGTCCCAATTCAATGGGCTTTCACTGTCCAGGCGCCACGCACCATGGCGGTTGTGTTCCAGGCGTGGGGTATCGACGCCGACCTTCTGCGGATGCTTGAGGCGCCATTTGCGCTCCTGTGTGTCGAAGGTCACCGGATAGAACGAACCGTACAGCGCCATGAGCAGTTCGCCTTCCAGGTCGTACAAACCTTCGGGGTTGGGTTTGAGGTCCAGCGGCAGCACGCGGTTTTGCTGGTATTGCCCCAGCGAATGGTCGAGCAGGCTGACCAGGCCAGCAGGGCTGCGTCGTTCACTCATCAGGTCGCCCAGCGTGGTGCGCAGGCCCTGGGCATCACTGGCGGAACTCATGCCGAGCAGTTCGCGCTCGTGGGGTTGCAGCACCGAAGCGATGGCCAGGTAGAAGCTGTCGACGTCCGGCGATACCGGAATCGTTCCGGCGTTGCGCATGTCGTAGGCCTCGTAGCGGCCGCCGCCGTAGTGCAACAACTCGACCGTGGTGTCGTCGGGGCCGGTGTTTTGGTAGCGCATTTGCGCCTTGCCGCTGGCCATTTCGGTGACCACGAAGTGACGATCAAGGCGCTTGAGCAACAGGCTGCTGGAGAACTCCCGTGCCCATTGATCCACGTCGTCGCTGAACGCGCGCGGGTGGTACAGGCTGTCGATCACCGCATCGATGCGCAGGGCCGTACGCTGTTGTTCAAGGTATTCGCGTACGCTCTGCGGCAACTTGCCGTCCTTGAGGTAGGTGCTTTGCTGTGCCGGGTTGAGCGGGGTGTGTTGCAGCAGTTGCGCGAGATTGGCAGCGCTCAACGGTGGGAACTGCGCCTGTAGTTTGCTCAACAGCGGGGTCACCTGCACACCGTTGGTGGCGGCCTTGATCGGTACAAATACCCGTGCCGCCTCGCCCGCCGGCACCTGGTCTCGCGCCTGGCCGGCATAGCGCGTCAGGGCTGTGAACAGGGCGATACGCGCCTTGCTGGCCAACGCGCTGATTTGCACACGCAGGCGCGCAATGCGTTGGGCTTCGGTGAGATGCGGGCTGCCCTCCTTGCCCAGTTTGGAGGTGGTGGGCTGCTGGCGGATGATCAGCTCGAAGAGAGACTCTTGGGTGGGAACATGGGTATCCGGTGCATCCAGGGCGACATAGGTGCCGTCGTCCCTGCGCTTGAGGTTGATCGCCAGTGTGGCGCTGTCGCTGGCGGCATGGCTTTCGAGCAGGGCGCCTAGTGCGTCGTGTACATGGATGACCGCTTCCCTGGGCCATTCGGGCAGTTGCGTGAGCAGGCTAAACACGGCACTGCCTGCGTGGTCGGGCATGTAGCCGTGCCGGTGGAAGTCTTTGCCCAGTTGCTCGATCACCCGGTCGACTTGCACCCGCCTGCTCGCTTCGATCAAGTTGACCGGCGGCGTTTCGCCGGCCCAGACGTTATCCAGGGTGACGCGGGACACGGCGGTGCTGCGCATGAAGTTGCGGATTTGCACGGCGGGCACCGGCGCTTCGCCATTGGGCAGCATCTGCCCGATCAGTTGGCTGTCCGAGAGCTGGCCGGCGCCGTGCAGGTCCAGTACCCAGGCTTGGCGCTTGGGGTCGAACACAATCGGTGCGGCGAAGCCATTGCCATTCTTGCGTTTGAGCACGAAACCCTGGGTCTTGGGGTCGGGGCTGACTTGCGCCACGACCTGCAACTCGCCTTGCTGTAGACACACGTAGTGGCTGCCATTGATTAGGTACAGGCCCTGGGCGTTCGGCACCTGGCCGTCGAGCATGCGTTGGTCGGCGATGGCGTAGGGGCTGATGTCGGGCTTCCACAACGTGTGTGTGCCATCGCTGCGTGGCACCTTGCGTGGGTTGCCCAGGCGTTGCAGCAGGCCCTCGATACGCTGGCGATGCACGCGCCCGGCGGTGGAGATCAGCAGGCCATTGATCGCCAGGTCCGCGACGTCGGCCATGGCGGCGGCAAAGTCGCTGGCTTCGCCCTGGGCCGCTTTGTCGATACCCACGATCAGGCTGTAGGCCAGGTTGGCGAATACCACGACTTGCATCAGCCGGTTCAAACCGGTGACACCGCCGGGCACGGGCGTGATCAACAACTCCATGATCTCGCTGGCAATCGCTGCGGCGCCGTCGATCACGCCTTGCAGGTCACGCTCCGAACGCCGTGTGGCGAGCATGCCGAGGTTGGCCTGGTAATGCTGGATATGGCGCGCGCTCAGGGCCTGCACCAGGCTCACTGCACGTGCCGGCTTGGGGTCGTTGACGAAGCGCAGGTGCTCCAGGGTTTTCTCCGGAAACAAACTGTGGAACCCATCGTAGAGAAAGCCCGCCACCAGGCTGAGGCCTTCTGGACGAGGTTCTTCGCGCAGCAGGTCTTTGAACAGATTGATTTGCGTGACAGGCAGTTGTCGCGAGAACCAACCGAGGTCGCCGTCCTGATGGCTGCGCTTGAGGTCGTCGTTGAACTGCGCCCCGGCGCTTAAGGCGTCGCGGTGATAACGCATCGCGCCACCAGGGCGGAACGGAAAGTAGGAGACCACGCCCAGGCTGCCCACATGAATCAGCAGCAGCGGTACGGGAATGCTTGCACCCGATGGCACGAAAGGCACGGCCTGGATGAGGGTTTTGTCGAGGTCCATGCTCAGGGTGTCGAACGGTAGCGCTTTGCCGCTGGTGTTGATGGCCGCGACCAGCGCGTCGTACATCGCCTGCGTCACGCCGCTGCTGGCGCGGTTGCGATAGGCCTCCAGCGCTTCAAACAGCAGGTGGGCGCGGGCGCTGGTTTCGATCAAATCATGCAGCTTGCCACCAGCGCCGAGGGTGTTGGTCAGTTCTGCCTGGAGTGCTCCGCCCAGGTCCAACTCGCGGCTGATGGCGATAAATTGGCTGACGGTCAGTTGTTTTTCATCGACCCCGGTGAGGTAGGACGCGTCGACGTAACTGTGCCCCGAGGCTTGCGGGTTGCCGGTGCCGAAGTCGAAGTTCAGGCACGCCGCTTCCCACAGCGTCAGCCTGGAGACATGCGTGCGGTATTTCCATGCGTCCACGGCGCGACGAAAACGCGGGGATTGGGCCAAGCCGTCGATTGCACTGCTGCGCGGTTCCCAGGGCAGGGGCGTATCGAGTTTTTCCAGGTAGCGGGTATTGATGAAGATTTTTTCCGGATCGAGGCCGTTGAGCTTGGTCCGCAACTGGGCCAGGCCGCGAGTCTTGAACTGTTCAATATGGGCGGCGTTTTCCGTTTCTACCGCCTTGAACGCGGCGACGGCCTCGCGTTGCAGGCGCACGTAATCGCGCTGCTGGGCGAGGCTCAGGGGGCTCATCGATTGCGTCAGGGTTTGGCGCAGCAGTTCCAGGGCCTGTTGCCGGCCCCAGGATTCGCTGGACTGCAAGTGGCCGGACAGGCCGTTGAGAAGGTGGTGGTTGGGCATGGGCCGTTTCCTTTCACAGTGAGATGTGGAAGGAAATGGGAACACTCGCCCAACCCAGGCGGGCGCTACCTATATAGCGCGACGTTGGCTCAAGCGCTTATTCAAGTCCAGCCAGGCGCCCAGTGCAGCCATCAGCAGTACACCGACCAATGCGGTCAACAACTGCATCGCCAGCGCATCGCCAGCCATGGCGTTGAGCATGTCGGCCAATGGCGCGAGCAGCACGCCCAGGCAGAACACTTCAAGGGAGAAGCGCCCCATGCGACAGACTTCGGCGGCCACCGGGTTTTGCGTCCAGGCTGCGGTGGGCAACAGCTTGGCGGTGACGTAGGCCAGGGCAAGGAAGTGCAACAGGCGCACGGGCGACAGGTCGGTCTTGCTGATGGGATAGATCAAGTCGCTGAGCCACGCCGGCATCAGCGCGTCGTGGATCTCGGGCCAGCGCCACGCTACAGTGATCACGCCGGTGACCACCACGTAGACAGCCGCCGCGACAAACAGCGGCTGGCGCTGCAGGGGCGGGCTCTGGGCAGGCTTGGGCTGCTCGCTGCGAATAGCCGCCGCACCGCCCAGTACAAACAGCAACTGCCAGGTCACAGGGTTGAAATACCACACGCCATCCTCGATGGCCCGCAGGTTCCAACCCATCCAGGGCGCCAGCAGGTACACCGTCAGCGACACCGCCACCACGACCAGCGGCCAGCGCAACATCAGCGGCAACACCAGCGCCAGGCTAGCCAGCAATACGATGTACAGCGGCAGTGGGTCCATCAGGTTGGGCTTGAAGCGCAGCAGCAACTCATCCAGCAACGCCTGCTGCGGGTGGGTGATGAAATGGGTCATGCCCATCTCTTGTACGAGGTCGCGGGTTTCCACATGGCTGTTGGCGAAAAACACGATGCCCATCAGCATCGCCAGCAAAAAGATGTGCACCACGTAGAGCACCCAGGTGCGCCGCAGGATTTTCAGGCAGGCCATCCAGTAGCCTTCGCGTTGCAGGACCTTGCCGTAGGCCATCACCGAGGCGAAGCCGGCGAGGAACACAAAGACTTCCGCCGCGTCGCTGAAACCGAGGTTACGCAGGGTGATCTGGCCGAGAGGGTTGTGGGGGACGTGATCCCAGAAAATGAAGATCAACGCCAAGCCCCGAAAAAAGTCGATGCGTGGGTCGCGTCCGTTCAGCATGGCAGCGGGCTCTTGTACAAAAAATGTGAGTAATGACGGGCAGGCGCGAGTGCGCCTCACGTCGGGCGGGCGCAGGTTGGCGGTATTTGTAAGCAAATGCAAAGGTTGGGTATTACTGAATGTCTCTAGACATCAATGATCACCAGGGTACCTTGGCTGCCGGCGAGGACCCCATGGGCAATGCCGGCTTCGACGAGGTACATCTGGCCGGCCTCCACGCGGATGGCCTGATCGGCGATGCTCAACAGCAGATGGCCGCTAATTACCAGCAGCCCCTCGTTGTAGTCGTGGGTCTCTTCCTCATAGGCCTGCGCATCCATGCGCAACACCTTGATGTGCGCCGGGCCGACCTGGCCCAGGCGCGTGGATTTCCAGGTGCCGGGCAACTGTTCGGCAATGGCAGCGAAGTCCAGCAACGGCATGTGAATCTCCTTGTTTCAACGATGCCGTCGGTGGTCCGGTTCAGCAGGGATTAGGTGGTTGGCTCAGAACGCATTCATCAGCAGCACTCGGCACGGCTTGGCTTGATACGCGTTGATCTGCGGCACCAGGCGGGTGAAGTGTTCGGTTTGGCAATGGGTGTCGAGGGCTGCCTGGTCGGGCCATAACTCGATGAAGATAAAGTGCCCGGGGTCTTTTTGATCGATGAACAGATCGTAGGCGATGCACAGCGGTTCCTGGCGGGTTTTTTCCACCAACTCGGCGTACCACCCGCGCACGGTTTCCACGTGTTCGGGCTTGATGAAATCTTCGGCGATAACTTTCAACACGGTGCGGCTCCTTAAGCGGCAACAACGTCGTGGGGTTCAAAACTGTCGGCCCGCGCCATCTGCCACATGCGCGAATAAAATTCGCCGTTCACTTCACCGGTCAGCAATTCGCCGGGCTTGAGGAACACATGCAACTGCGAGAACAACTTGATCTCGGTCGCCGACATCCGGCGTACCAAGTGCTTGGCTGACAGTTGTGACGGATGATCCAGGCCAGCGGCGGCGAGCATTTCGGCGAGGGCCTTGAGTGTATTGCGGTGGAAGTTGAACACGCGCTGGGCCTTGTCCGGCACCACCAGGGCGCGCTGGCGCAGTGGGTCCTGGGTGGCGACACCGGTCGGGCATTTGTTGGTGTGGCATGACTGCGACTGAATGCAGCCGATGGCGAACATAAAGCCGCGCGCCGAGTTGGCCCAGTCGGCGCCGATGGCCAAGACGCTGGCGATATCGAATGCGCTGACAATCTTGCCGCTGGCACCGAGCTTGATCTTGTCGCGCAGGTTCAGGCCCACCAGGGTGTTGTGCACAAACAGCAGGCCTTCACGCAGCGGCACACCGATATGGTCGGTGAACTCCACCGGTGCGGCGCCGGTGCCGCCTTCCTTGCCGTCGACCACGATAAAGTCCGGGAGGATGCCGGTTTCGAGCATGGCCTTGGCGATGCCCATGAATTCCCACGGGTGGCCCAGGCAGAACTTGAACCCCACCGGTTTGCCGCCGGACAGCTCGCGCAACTGGGCGATGAACTGCATCAGCTCGATCGGTGTGGAGAACGCGCTGTGGCGCGACGGCGAGATGCAGTCTTCGCCCATCAGGATGCCGCGTGTCTCGGCGATTTCCTGGGTGACCTTGTGCTTGGGCAGGATCCCGCCATGGCCGGGCTTGGCACCCTGGCTCATCTTGATTTCGATCATGCGCACTTGCGGGTTCTGCGCTTGCGCGGCGAAGCGTTCCGGGTCGAAGCGGCCGTCGCTGCTACGGCAGCCGAAGTAGCCGCTGCCCAGCTCCCAGGTCAGGTCGCCGCCGTGTTCACGGTGATAAGGGCTGATGCTGCCTTCGCCGGTGTCGTGGGCGAAGTTGCCGAGCTTGGCGCCTTGATTCAGCGCGCGGATTGCGTTGGCGCTCAACGAACCAAAACTCATCGCCGAGATATTGAACACCGACGCCGAGTACGGCTGCGTGCATTGCGGGCCGCCAACCATCACGCGAAATGCGCTGGGGTCACTCAGCGGCGCCGGGCGCATGGAGTGGCCGATAAATTCGAAGCCCGACTGATACACGTCGATCAGGGTGCCGAACGGCTTGTCGGCGGATTCGTTCTTGGCGCGCGAATACACCAGCGAACGCTGGGCGCGGGAGAAGGGCAGGGCGTCGCTGTCGGACTCCAGCAGGTACTGGCGGATTTCCGGGCGGATGGCTTCCACCAGATAACGGATATTGCCCAGGATCGGGTAGTTGCGGCGCACCGCGTGGGGGCTTTGCAGCAGGTCGAAAATGCCGATCAGGCTGAGAATGCCGGTGACCACGGTGATCGGCCACAGCCATTCATGCTGGATAAACGGAAGGCTGGCGAGGGTGAAAATGACGCACACGGCAAAGAAGGCGTAACGGCTTAGCAAAGACAGGCTCATACGGTTTCCTTGGGTTCGGACTCTTGAGGTCGATCCGCCATTCTGCGCCAGTAAGGAAACCACAGACAACCTAAGGGATTGTTCTGCATAGAATCGGCGGGTCTATTCTTATTGCAATCGGTTCTCGTTTGGGTGCATTATTTGCGTTACTGTATAACATTAACTATGCCCCGGAGGCCCTATGAAAGCTGGAATCCATCCCGACTACCGCACCGTGCTGTTTCACGACACCGCCGCCGATGTGTTCTTCCTGATCGGCTCCACCGCCGACAGTGACCGCACCCATCAACACAGTGATGGCAACACCTACCCGTACATCCCGCTGGACGTGTCCAGCGCCTCGCACCCGATCTACACCGGCCAACAGCGCAAGACCCAGGTCGAAGGCCGGATTGCCGGGTTCAACAAACGTTTTGCGTCGTTTGGCTCGAGTCCGAAAAAAGCCGACGCGTGAGGCACACAGGTTTCACTTCGAAAGCCGTTCTGGTTTCTGGAGCGGCTTTTTTGTGCATTGATATCGTAAGGCCATCATTTTCAGCAAAACCTACTAAACTACTCAGTAATCGCCAGGAAGGCAGGCCCATACCCTAAGGAACGCACACCGACGATCCGAGGTGTCCCATGGGAGAGTCAGTTACCTTTACCGATGCCGACCGTGCCGTGGTGCTGTTGATCGATGCCCACCCGGACGTCCTCCACAGCCTCACCCAACTGCTGCGGCTGGAGCCGTTCGACCTGTACAGCGCCACCTGCGCTGCCGATGCCTTGGCGATTCTCGCCGACCAACCGATCGACCTGGTGATGAGCGCCGCGCGTTTGCCGGACATGGACGGAGCTTCGCTGCTGGCGCATATCCACCAGCACTACCCGCACACCGTGCGCATCCTGCTGACGGGCGAAACCGACCTGACCCTGATCGTCAAAGCCATCAACGAAGGCGAGATCTACCGCTACCTCAGCAAGCCCTGGAACGACGAAGAGTTGCTGCTGGCCCTGCGCCAATCCCTGGCCCACCAGCATTCCGAGCGCGAACGCCTGCGCCTGGAGCGGTTGACCCTGCAACAGAACGAGGAGCTCAAGCAGCTCAACGCGTCGCTGGAAAAACACGTGGCCGCGCGCACCAGCGAGTTGCAGCAAACTGCCGACATGCTCGACCTGGCCTACGAAGAACTCAAACACAGCTACGCGACCGGCACCGAAGTGTTCTCGCTGCTGGCCAACCTGCGCCTGCCACGCGCCAAGCAGACCAATCGGCAGATCATTGAACTGGTGCGTACCTGGTGCGTGGCCCACGGTGTGGATGACGCCAGCAACCGCGACCTGACCATGGCCGCCGCGCTCTACAACATCGGCAAGTTGAGCTGGAGCGACAGCATGATGGCCTCGCCCTCGGACCTGCTGCACAGCAGTGACCGCGAGCGGTATCGCGCCTATGCCACCCAGAGCGAATCGCTGCTGATGACCCTGGACCCGATGAAAGATGCCGCGCGGCTGATCCGCCATCACCAGGAGCGCTGGGACGGCAGCGGTTTCCCGGATCACCTCAAGGGCGAGGCGATTCCCGCTGGCTCACGCCTGCTGAAACTGGCGGTGGATTTTATCGAGCTGCAAAAGGGCCTGATCCTGGAGCGGCAGATGAACAGCGATGAGGCGTTGCTGTACATCCGCAAATACGCCGGGCGCCTGTACGACCCGGTGATGGTCGAGGATTTTGTGCAGGTGTGTGCCACTTACCTCAACGACGTGACCTTGGGGGACCCCAATGTCAAAGTGCTCGGCACCCGGGAGCTTGCGGAGGGCATGGTGCTGGCGCGCAGTTTGAATGCAGATAACGGCATGTTGCTGCTCAATGCGGGCAAGGTGTTGAACTTGCCGTTGGTGGATAAGTTGATTGCCTTTGAAACCATGGAGGGCGCGCGCTACAGCGTGTTCATCAAAGACCAAACCGTTACTCCCAGTTGAAACGCAGTCAAAAATGTGGGAGCTGGCTTGCCTGCGATAGGATCACCTGGGTCTATCTGATGAACCGAGGTGCCTGTATCGCAGGCAAGCCAGCTCCCACACAAGCCAGCTCCCACATTGGATTGCGGCGTTCCCAACGATCATGTGATCCTTGCGCCCTTTTTCGCAGCCAAGGAAGCCCTCCCATGCCAACCACCATCCGCATCGCCGCCGCCCTCCTGATCGGCAGCGACGGCCAAACCCTGCTGGTGCGCAAGCGCGGTACCCAGGCGTTCATGCAACCGGGCGGCAAGATCGATGCCGGCGAACAACCGGCCGAAGCCCTGGCGCGCGAGCTGCACGAAGAACTCAACCTGCACATCGACCCGAGCGCCGCCGTCTACCTCGGCCACTTCTCGGCACCCGCCGCCAACGAGCCGGGTTTCACCGTGGACGCGCAACTGTTCCAGGTGCATATCGACGTGCCGGTTCACCCCGCTGCTGAAATCGAAGAAGTGCGCTGGATCGACCCGGCCGGCGATGGCGGCCTGGTGTTGGCGCCCTTGACACGTGACCTGATCCTGCCGTTTTATCGCGCATTGCTGACCACCACCGCCTGACGTGCAGGCGCAAAGGACTGAACCGTGATCCCACTCAACGAGTTGCTGATTTTCGCCGCCGCGTGCCTGCTGATGGTGTTGACCCCCGGCCCGAACATGATCTACCTGATCTCCCGTTCGATCTGCCAGGGGCGCAAGGCGGGGTTGGTGTCGTTGTTGGGCGTGGTGGCGGGGTTCTTTGTGCACCTGTTCGCCGCTGCGGCGGGGTTGACGGCGGTTTTTCTCGCCGTGCCGATGGCCTACGAGGTACTGAAATGGGCCGGTGCGCTGTACCTGCTGTGGTTGGCCTGGCAGGCGGTGAAGCCCGGCGCACGCTCGCCTTTCGAAGCCCAGCAACTGCCGCCTGACTCCACGCGCAAGCTGGTGACCATGGGCTTTCTCACCAGCGCGCTGAACCCGAAGATCGCGGTGTTCTACCTCTCGGTATTCCCGCAATTCATCACCCCGGAGCACGGTTCGGTGTTCACCCAGAGCGTGCTGCTGGGCTTCACCCAGATCAGCGTGAGCTTTATGGTCAACGCGCTGATCGCGATGTTCGCCGCGAGTATCGCCAGCTGGTTTATCAACAACCCGACCTGGTTGGCGGTGCAGCGTTATTTCATGGGCTTTGTCTTGGCGGCGCTGGCGGTGCGGCTGATGCTTGAGCAGCGCCGCAGCGCATGATCATCCGCACGCTCGGGCCTCAGGATGCCGAGGCTTATCGAGCGTTGATGCTGGAGGCGTATGGCGTTTATCCCCAGGCGTTCACCTCCAGCGTGGCCGAGCGGGCGCGGATGCCGTTGAGCTGGTGGGAGAAGCGCCTGGACAGCCCGTTGGATTGCTTGCTCGGTGCTTTTGACGGGGATGAACTGGCGGGCATTGTCGGCCTGGCGTACGAGCCTCGGGAGAAGGCCCAGCACAAGGTGACGTTGTTTGGCATGTATGTGAATGCCGCTCATCAGCAACAAGGCCTGGGCCGTCAGTTGGTTGAGGCAGCTTTGGACGAGGCGCGCAAACAGCCGCGCCTCAAGGTCATTCAACTGACTGTCACCGCCGGCAACGCCGCCGCCTTTGCGCTGTACCAGCGCTGCGGTTTCATCCAATACGGCCTGGAACCGCTGGCGGTACGGGTGGGCGTCGAATACTTCGACAAGATCCACATGTGGCGCGAACTGAAGACCGACTGAAATCCAACTGTGGAAACCCTATCCAATGTGGGAGCGGGCTTGCTCGCGAAAGCGGTGTGTCAGTAAAAGATGTTCTAACTGATCCACCGCATTCGCGAGCAAGCCCGCTCCCACACAAGCCCGCTCCCACATTTTGATCAGCGAACGGCGCTGACGCCATCCAATGTCGAAAACGACGTGTCCTTGGCCGTCAGCAAGAAATCGCGCATATACGGCGCATCCAGCATGTCCGCACGAATCCCCGCATACAGCGTTGCAAACAAGCCTTTCTCGCCCAGGCGCTTGGCCTTCACATACCCGCGCGAGCTGTATTCATGCAGCGCCCAATGGGGCATGCCGCACACGCCGCGGCCGCTGGCCACCAGTTGCATCATCATCACCGTCAACTCCGACGTACGCACCTGGGCCGGTTCCACGTCGGCCGGTTCGAGGAAACGCGTGAAGATGTCCAGGCGGTCGCGTTCCACCGGGTAGGTGATCAGGGTTTCTGTCAGCAGATCTTCCGGCACGATGTAGGATTTGCCCGCGAGCGCATGCTGGTTGGCCACCGCAAGCATGGCTTCGTAAGTGAACAGCGGCACATAGGTAATGCCCGGCAGTTCCAGCGGGTCGGAGGTCACCACCAGGTCGAGGTCACCACGGGCCAGGGCCGGCAGAGGCGCGAAGGCGAACCCGGAGGCCAGGTCGAGTTCGACTTCCGGCCAGGCATCGCGGAACTGGTCGATGGTTGGCATCAGCCACTGGAAGCAGCTGTGGCATTCGATGGCCATGTGCAGGCGCCCGGCGGTGCCGCCGGCCAGCCGCGCGATGTCACGCTCGGCGCCGCGCAGCAGCGGCAGGGCCGCATCGGCCAGTTGCAGCAGGCGCAGGCCGGCGCTGGTGAAACGCAGCGGCTTGGTCTTGCGCACGAACAGCTGCATGCCCAGGCGTTCCTCCAGCTCCTTGAACTGGTGGGACAACGCCGATTGCGTCAGGTGCAGACGCTCGGCGGCTTCCACCAGGCTGTCGGCTTCGCGCAGGGCGTGCAGGGTCTTGAGGTGACGGATCTCGAGCACGGGCTCTCCATGAAGGCAATTTGTGACGAATCGGAATCGCGTGAGTTTGTCTCATGTTGCAGGTTGTGTCGACCTTGACCGCTGGGCACTCTTCATCAAACTGTCATGGAACTGTGGCAGCGCGCTTGAACAAACTTCATCAGACTCGCGCTCTACTGGGGTTCTGCGTTTCGGTGTTTTTCATGCGCGTGTTGCTTTTACTGGCCGCTCTCTTGTTCGGCCTGCCGTCTTTTGCGGCTTCTCGATGTGATGTCAATGTCCCGACCCAAACGGTCGATCTGGCTCAGGTGAGCATCGCCTACCAGAGCATCGGCCGTGCGTCCGATCCGGCGTTGCTGCTGGTGATGGGCCTGGGCGGGCAGTTGATCCACTGGCCGGATGAAGTGGTCGTCGCCCTATGCCAACAGGGTTTCCGGGTGATCCGCTACGACAACCGTGACGTCGGCCTATCCACCTGGCGCCAGGCGCCGGCCAGCGCCAACCTGACCTTTGAAGTGCTGCGCTACAAGCTCGGCCTGCCGGTGTCGGCGCCGTATACCCTGACCGATATGGCCGACGACGCGCTGGGCTTGATGGACGCGTTGCAGGTCCGGCAATTCCACGTCCTGGGGGCGAGCATGGGCGGCATGATCGCCCAGCACCTGGCGGCCATGGCCCCGCAGCGCGTGGAAAGCCTCACGTTGATCATGACCAGCTCCGGCGCCGAAGGCTTGCCGGCACCGAATGCGGCGCTGGTGCAATTGCTGTCACGGCGCAGCGCGCCCAACCGCGAGGTGGCGCTGGAGCAGCAGGCCGATCTGCTGGCGGCGCTGGGCAGCCCGAATGTGAAGGATGATCGCCAGGCCCTGCTGCACCAGGCGGCGCTGTCCTACGACCGCGCGTTCAACCCGGACGGCGTCAAGCGCCAGATCATGGCGATCCTTGCCGAGCCGAGCCGCGTGCCGCTGCTCAACCAACTGCGCGTGCCGACCCTGGTGGTGCATGGCACCGCCGACCCGCTGTTGCCGGTGATGCACGGCGTGCATTTGGCCGCGCATATCCAGGGCAGTGAATTGAAGCTGATTCCCGGCATGGCCCACCGTTTCCAGGAAGCGTTCAAGGCGCCGTTGCTGACGGCGGTGTTGCCGTACCTGCAAGCCCATCGCGAAGATGCGGCGCACTGGGCGCAGATTGACCTGGGCGAGCCTTCGAAGGTGCTGTGACATTGGTGTATCGTGCAACCTTTGCGGCGCGTTTTTGCCTACGAGGTGGTTAGCCATGAGTACTCCCCTGAAAATCGATTTCGTCAGCGACGTGTCCTGCCCGTGGTGCATCATCGGCCTGCGCGGCCTGACCGAAGCCCTCGACCAACTGGGTGCCGAGGTGCAGGCCGAGATCCACTTCCAGCCGTTCGAACTGAACCCGAACATGCCCGCCGAAGGGCAGAACATCGTCGAGCACATCACCGAAAAATACGGCTCCACCGCCGAGCAATCCCAGGCCAACCGCGAGCGCATCCGCGACATGGGTGCTGCACTGGGCTTCGCCTTCCGTACCGACGGCCAGAGCCGCATCTACAACACCTTCGATGCTCACCGCCTGCTGCATTGGGCCGGGCTGGAAGGCTTGCAGTACAACCTCAAGGAAGCGCTGTTCAAGGCGTATTTCAGCGACGGCCAGGACCCTTCCGACCACGCGACCCTGGCGATCATCGCCGAAAGCGTTGGGTTGGACTTGAAGCGCGCGGCTGAGATTCTCGCGTCTGATGAATACGCTGCCGAGGTGCGCGAGCAGGAGGAACTGTGGGTGTCCCGTGGTGTGACGTCGGTGCCGACCATTGTGTTCAACGACCAGTATGCGGTGAGCGGTGGACAGCCGGCTGAAGCGTTTGTGGGGGCGATTCGGCAGATCATCAACGACGCCAAAAACTAAAGCCGAACACAGCTTTAAATGTGGGAGCGGGCTTGCTCGCGAATGCGGTGTATCAGTGACGAAAATGTTGACTGACCCACCGCATTCGCGAGCAAGCCCGCTCCCACATTGGTTATTCACTGTTCTCAAAATAGTGGCTGGCCCGGCCCTTGCATTGACCCCCTGAAGCCATAAAGGGGGCACCTCTGCCTTGAATATTCTTGATCTCGACCATAGCCTTACCAGCCAGGCACCGATTGCCCGGCGTCTGGCCAGCGGTCAGGCCACACGCCTCGACTTGCTGGACCTGGGCCCGAAGCTGCGCCTGTGGTCCACCGAAAAAACCTGGAAATCCTTCGCCGCGCGCCTGGCCCAGCGCCCTCGGCCGGTGGATGCGCGGCCGGAAATCCTGTTTGTCGGCTCCGGCGACTATCACCACCTCACGCCGGCGTTTCTCGCCGACCTCAAAGAACCCGTCAGCCTGATCCACTTCGACAACCACCCTGACTGGGTGCGCTTTGCGCCCAAGCGTCACTGTGGCTCGTGGGTCAACCGCGCGCTGAAAATGCCGGCGATCAAACGCATCGTCACCCTCGGCCCGTGCAGCGATGACCTGCACAACCCGCAACTGCGCGGAGGCAATCTGGGGGCGCTCAAGCGCGGGCATTTGCAGCTGTTTCCCTGGCAGCATCCGCCGTCGAAAGTCTGGGGCCGGGTAGGGGACGGCGCCGGTCACCAACAGCAGGAGAATCACCTGCATTGGCGCAACCTCGCGGAGTTGGACTGGGGCGTGTTTCTCGAGCAGATGATCGCCAGCCTGCCCACCGACGCGGTCTGGATCACCATCGACAAAGACGTGCTGGCCAGTGAAGACGCCGCCACCAACTGGGACCAGGGCGGCATGCGCCTGAGCCATCTGCTGCAAGCCCTGCGCGCCTTGGCGGCGGGCAAGCGGATCATCGGTATCGACGTGTGCGGCGAGTTTGCCAAGCCCGCGTTCAGCAACGCGTTCAAACGTTGGGAGGCCAAGTCCGATCAGCCGCCGGCCGAGCGCTGGAGCCCGGAGGATTTGCAGCGCAATGCCGCGACCAATGAAGCCCTGATCGACCTGTTTGAGGAGCTGTTCCCGTGACGTTGACCGTGGTGTTGCTGGTGGCGTTTTCCATCGTGCTCGATGTGATCGGCCAATTGTGTTTCAAGCTCGGCCTGGACCGCTTGCCGGAGCTGGAGGGCGGCTTTCGCCTGAATGCATTCTGGGGCCAGGTGTTCAATGCGCCGCTGTTGTGGGCGGGGATCGGGGCTTACGTCATCGAGTTTTTTGTCTGGCTGGAAGCCTTGTCCCGCGCGCCGTTGAGCCTGTTGTTTCCGGCGGCGGCGTTGGCGTATTGCGGGGTGGTGCTGGTGGGCAAAGTGGTGCTGGGTGAAACCGTCAGCCGCCGCCGTTGGGCGGGTACCTGGGTGATTACCTTGGGCGTGATGTTGGTGGCGATTGCAGGAGGGCAGGCATGAATACGCACGCGTGGTTGCATGGGCGCTTTGGCACGGTGGTGCTGTGGGCCTTGTTGATCTGCACCGAAAGCGCCGGGCAGTTGTTTACCAAAGTGGCCGGCGATCAATTAGGGCAGATGGATTTCAATTGGCAGTGGCTGGCCGCTGTGGCACGCAACCCGGGGATTCTCGCGGCGATTGCCTGCTATATCGGCGCGTTTTTCGTGTGGATGCTGATCTTGCGGCGCAGCAGTCTGTCCCTGGCGTTTCCCCTGAGTTCATTGGTGTTTGTGGTGGTATTGCTCGGTTCGTGGCTGGGGCTGGGGGAACATATCAGCCCGCTGCACTGGGTGGGGGTGGCGGTGATTATCGGCGGGATTGCCTTGCTGGCCGAAGGCGAAGAAAACTGATAATGGCCCTGGAATACGGACCAATATGGGAGCGGGCTTGTGTGGGAGCGGGCTTGCTCGCGAATGCGGTGGTTCAGTCAAAGATGTATTGACTGACACTCCGCTTTCGCGAGCAAGCCAGCTCCCACATTTTGATCCAGTTGAATCAGTTGAATTTGTAGCTGATGGCCGTCTGCACCTGGCCTTGGTTCACATCCCCAGTGTCCTTTACGATGCTGCTGTTGGCCGCCGAACCCACCAGGTGTACCCAGCTGGCACTGGTCAACAACGACCAATTGGGCGCCATCGGAAACTCGAAGCTTTGCGTCAGCGTCAGGTTCTGGAACCCCGCACTGGCGTTATAGGGCCGAAAGCCCGACGCCGCTGACTCATTGGCGTCCACCCCAAAATAAGTCTGGGTCTGGCGCGCGTCGGCAAAGTGCGCCATCAGGCCGCTGCTGCCGATGATCCCGCCGCCCAGCGGGTAGCCCAGCTCGCCGCCGACCTTGCCGAGCACGCCGCTTTGGTCGCGCCCGCCGCCAACGGCCTGGCCCACCTGGGCGTACACGCGCCAGAACTCGGCCGGTGCGTATTGGATGAAACCGCCCACTTCAGCCATGTCCGAGACATTGCGCAGGCCTTGCAGCGAGCCGTTCGACGTACGCCCCTGCAAGTAATTGATATAGGGCCCGGCGGTAAACCCCTGGGTATTCAGCGCGCTCCAGCTCAGGCCGTCATCGGTGCTCAGGCTGACGTTGCCCCAGTCCAGATCCACATAGGGCACGGGGCGGGTTTCGTAGCGGCTGCCGGTAGGGTCGTGGGGTTGGTAGCTGAGGCCCGCGCCCACTTCACCGCTGATGCCTTCGGCCTGGGCCGCGCTGGCAACGCCCCACAGCCCCAGTAAACCGGCGAATACAGCAGAACTGACCTTGTGCATGGAACGGCTTCCTTCTCTGAACATGCGCGCATGAACGCGCGAAGGGCGGTCTTCGCGCAAGCACTGATCTTGTTTGTAGCAAGCTACAAAAATTGTAGCTCCCACGACACATTAGCGCCCGCAAGCCCAGCCCCGCTGGGTGCTGGCCAGTTGGCACAGTCCCTGCTCTACCCCTTGTGAAAGCGCAGACAGCGCGCTCCTTTTCAAGGTAACCGCAATGATTGACTGGCATATCGTGTGCGACTTCGACGGGACCATCACTCCCACCGATGTCATCGACAACGTCCTCCAACGCTTCGCCGGCCCCGAGTGGGAAACCATCGAGCAGCAATGGCTGGATGGGCATATCGGTTCGCGCGAATGCCTGAGCCGCCAACTGGCGCTGATCAAGGCCACGCCCACCGAACTGCTGGCGTACTTCGACAGCGTCGAGATCGACCCGGACTTCCCCGATTTCGTTGATCAGGTCATCGGCCTCGGCGCGTCCATCGAAGTGGTCAGTGACGGCATCGAGCAGGGCATCGCGCGCATCCTGTCGCGCAACTACGTGACCTTGCTGCCGATCCTCGCCAACCGCCTGCGCCAGGTTGATCAGAACAGCTGGCGCATCGACTTCCCGTATGCCAGCGATGCCTGCCGTGCCGCGTCCGGCAACTGCAAGTGCAAATCCACGCCGCGCAACAAGCGCGTGCTGGTGATCGGCGACGGCAAGTCCGACATGTGCGTGGCCTCCACCGCCGACTTCGTGTTCGCCAAGGGCAGCCTCGCCGATTACTGCGTCACCCACCAGATTCCCCACGCGCGCTTCGACACCTTTGCCGAAGTGCCTGCATTGCTGGCGCAGCTCCCACAGGGCAACGCCGCCAACGCCACCTCCTTTACTGCTGCCGACAACCAGGAACTCTTCCACCATGTCTGATATCCGTATCGCTACCGCCGAAGACCAGATCCTTCTGGATAAAGAAGCCAAGTACTGCTCCTACGGCGACACCGTCCACTACATCGAGCCGCCGCGCATTTTCAGCCGTTGCGAAGGCTCCTACGTGTGGGACACCGAAGACCAGGCCTACCTCGACCTGCAAATGTGGTACTCGGCCGTCAACTTCGGCTACGCCAACCCGCGCCTGAACAATGCGCTGAAACAGCAGATCGACACTCTGCCGCAAATCGCCAGCCAGTACCTGCACAAGGGCAAGATCGAGCTGTCGGAAATGATCGCGGTCGACGCGAAGAACAAGTTCGGCCTCGACGGTCGCGTGCACTTCAACGTCGGCGGTTCGCAGTCCATCGAAGACTCCTTGAAGGTGGTGCGTAACGCCACCAATGGCAAGAGCCTGATGTTTGCCTTCGAAGGCGGCTACCACGGCCGTACCCTCGGCGCCTCGTCGATCACCTCGAGCTACCGCTACCGTCGCCGCTACGGCCACTTCGGCGAGCGCGCGCAGTTCATCCCGTTCCCGTACCACTTCCGTGGCCCTAAAGGTATGACCAAGGAAGAATACGGCAGCCACTGCGTGCAGCAATTCGCCCGACTGTTCGAGACTGAATACAACGGCGTGTGGGACCCGAAAGTCGGCTCCAGCGAATACGCCGCGTTCTACGTCGAGCCGATCCAGGGCACCGGCGGCTACGTGATCCCGCCGATGAACTTCTACCGCGAGCTCAAGCATGTGCTGGACCAGCACGGCATCCTGATGGTCAGCGATGAAATCCAGATGGGCTTCTACCGCACCGGCAAGCTGTGGTCGATCGAGCACTTCGACGTGCAACCAGACGTGATCGTGTTCGGCAAGGCGCTGACCAACGGCCTCAACCCACTGGGCGGCATCTGGGCCCGTGAAGAGCTGATCAACCCGAAGATCTTCCCGCCAGGTTCGACCCACTCCACCTTCGCCTCCAACCCATTGGGCACGGCGGTGGGCCTGGAGATGTTCAAGATGACCAGCGAAGTCGACTACGGCGCGATGGTCATGGCCAAGGGCAAATACTTCCTGGAAGGCCTGCAAGACCTGCAAAAACGCTTCCCGATCATCGGCGATGTCGACGGCCTGGGCCTGGCGCTGCGCTGCGAGATCTGCGGCCCGGACGGCTTCACCCCGGACAAGGCGACCCTGGACTACATGGTCGAAGAAGGCATGAAAGGCGACATGATCGTGGACGGCCAGAAACTCGGCCTGATCCTCGACGTGGGCGGTTACTACAAGAACGTGATCACCCTGGCGCCGTCCCTGGAAATCAGCTACCCGGAAATCGACCTGGGTCTGAAACTCCTGGAGCAACTGCTGGTGCGGGCGACCAAACGGTGAACACGTGTGAGATCGACCTCGGTGAAGGTGATGCCGGTTTCGTTCTCGGTGAAGGTCCGGTCGGGATCCTGCTGATCCACGGCCTGACCGGCACGCCGACGGAATTGCGCCAGGTCGCCAAGGGCCTGGCCAAGGCGGGCAATTGCACGGTGTACGTGCCCACCCTGGCCGGGCATTGCGGCGATAACAGTGACTTGCAGGCCACCGGCTGGCTGGACTGGTACGCGGGTGTGCGCAACACCTTCGCCCAGGTCAAGCAGCGCCACGCGCAGGTGTTTGTCGGCGGCTTGTCCATGGGCGCGGTGATGTCGATGTACGTGGCCGCCGAGCACCCGGGGCAAGTCGCCGGGCTGCTGATGTATTCCACCACCTTGAAGTACGACGGTTGGAGCATCAACAAACTGGCGTTCCTCACGCCCTTGCTGATGAAGATTCCGTTCGGCGTGCATTTGTGCCGCTTCGAAGAGCAACCGCCGTATGGCATCAAGAACGAACGCCTGCGGGCCATCGTCGAGCGGCAGATGAAGGAGGGCGAGAGCAGCGAGGCGGGCTTGTTGACCATGGAAGGCATCACCGTGCGCGAGTTGCATCGGATGAACGCCGTGGTCAAGAAGCGCATGCCCGAGGTCCAGGTGCCAGCGCTGGTGTTGCACTCCATCGAGGACGACATCACCAGCCGCTGGAACGCCGATTACGTCGAGCGCCACCTGGGCGGGCCGGTGACCAAGATCCTGTTGGACAACTGCTATCACATGATCACCGTGGACCTGCAATACCGCCGGGTGATCGAGTTGAGTGCGCAATTCGTCGAGCAACACACCACCTTCAAGCCAGCACCGGTCAATGTGGGAGCTGGCTTGCCTGCGATGGCGGTGTTGACTGATCCACTGCTATCGCGGGCAAGCCCGCTCCCACAAAAAGCTGCACACAATTGAATGGTGTTGGCCATAGCGATAAGGGAAAAATGTGATTACCGCCCAAGCCTTCCCCAGCATCCGGGCCCTCCAGCGCAGTGCCTGGAATGACTGCTTCCCCGGTGCCCTGGAGGACTGGGACTATTACGTCGCCGTGGAAAGCGCCGCCATCGCGGATTTCCAATGGCGATACCTCGCGGTGTACGACAATGGAACGCTGGTGGCCGTGGCCGCCGCGTTCATCACCCATTACCGCCTCGACACCACGGTGTCGGGCGCCGGCAAGCGTTTGACCGAACGCCTGGACCGACTGTGGCCGGGGCTTTTGCAGCTGGGCTTGTACGCCCTCGGTTCCCCGGTAGCCGAACGCTGCGACGTCGGCTTCGCCAGCAGCGTGCCTGAATCGCGCCGCCCGCTGTTGCTCAAGCACCTGCTCGCCGCCGCACGCGAGGACGCCGATGAGTTTGGCATCGGCCTCGTAGCGGTCAAGGACGCGCCAAGCAACGATCCACACTGGTCCGACAGCTGCCGCGCCGCCGGCTTCCAAAGCATGCCGAGCTTGCCCACGGGCGTGTTGCCGCTGCCCTACGGCTCGGTGGACGCCTACCTCGGCTCCCTGGGTAAATCCACGCGCAAGGACCTGCGCCGCAAGCTGCGCGCGCCGGGGCCACGGGTGGAGTGGCGGCGCAATATCGACGATGTGCTGCCCGAGATCATGCGCCTGTACGAGGCCACGCTCACCCGCGCCGACTTGCAGTTCGAGCGCTTGCCCGCCGGCTACTTCACCGGTGTGCTGGAACGCCTTGGAGGGCGGGCGGTGTGTGTTCTCTACTGGGTGGATGACAACCTGGTGGCGTTCAACCTGATCCTGGTGGACGCGCACCGCCTGGTGGACAAGTTCTTCGGGCATGACGTCGAATTCACCCGCGACTACAACCTGTACTTTCGCAGCTGGCTGACCAATGTGGACTACTGTATTGAACACAATATTGCGTTGTACGAGTGCGGGCAGGCCGGGTATGCCAGTAAGCTGCGCCTGGGCTGCGAATTCCAGGGCAACAGCGTGTTCTTCCGGCACCGCAACCGGCTGGTCAACGGCCTGCTCAAGCTTGTAAAACTGTTTATTCGACCGGATCGTTCCGACCCTGCCATGGCTGCTGCGATAAGCGAAACCTGATGATCACCAAGACCCGCCAGAAAGCCCGTCCGTTTGCGATTTCACGCTGGAGTGTCCAGCGCAAGCTGGTGCTGGCGTTCTGGCTGGTCAGCGTGATCCCGACGATGATCGCCGCCGAGCTGGCCGCGACCACCCTGTCGCAGATCTTCGACAGCAACGTGCGGATCTGGCTGCAAGAGTCCACCCGTATCGTCAAGGACGAGATTGGCGACATCGTTCACGACAACGCACGCATGGCCAAGTTGTTCCTGCGCTACGCCAGCCCGCCCTCGGACCGCCTGGCCGCCAAGCACGACCGCTTGACCGCCGACATTGCCGATGCGACGGACATCGATGTGGTCGCGCTGATTCGCGTCAGCGACCACAAGATCATGTTCAGCACAGCCTCCGATGACATCGTCAAGCAGATCAGCCTGACCAGCAACGCGGTCCTGCAAACGGTGAGCGTGTCTGGCGTCGACACCGGCATCGTGGTCTCGACCTTCGAGACCAGCAAGGAAGGCGTGGATTACCTGCTGCTGGTGGCGACCTACCTGGACAGCAGTTTCCTCACCAGCGTGGCCGAAGTGCATTCACTCGACCTGCGCCTGTACCTGGCCAACCCGAAAGGTTTCTCGGAGATTTTCTCCACCCAGCGTTTCCAGGATCACCCTTCGCGCATCCCCAAGGACGTGGAAGCGGCGATGCGCAATACCAAGCAGCCGAGCGAGCAGTTCACCAACAACTACAGCGGTTTGTACTGGCCGATCTTCAATGACGCCGGCGATCTGCAGGGCGTGATCTTCAGCGGCCTGTTGCGCCATTCGAGCCTGGTGGGGTTGGTGAACCAGAGCAATCTGTTTGTGCTGATCTTCCTGGTCAGCTCGGCGCTGTCCCTGGGCGCAGGGGTATTGGTGTCACGGCGCTTGACCCGGCCCCTGCGCGACTTGTCCCAAGGCGTGGATGCGGTGATTTCCGGCAATTACCAGCACCGCGTGGCGGTCAGCGGCGGCGATGAACTGGCGCAACTGAGCAGCACGTTCAACCACATGACCGAGCGCCTGGGCGAGTTGCATCACCTCGAAGCCCAACTGCGTCGGCGTGATCGCCTGCATGCCCTGGGCGAAGTCGCCATGGGCCTGGCCCACGAAATCCGCAACCCGCTGGGCATTATCAAGACCGCCACCCAACTGCTGCACCGGCGTGCCGACCTGGCGGAGACCGACAAGCGCCACCTGGAATATGTGGTCAGCGAAGTCAGCCGCATCAACGAGCTGATCACCGAGTTTCTCGACTTCGCCAAGCCCAACCCGCCGTTGCGCGTGTTGCAGCCAGCACGGCCGCTGGTGGACGAGATCCTCGGCTTCTGCGCGCCGGAGCTGGCGGCGCACAACGTCGATGTGCAGGTTGATGACCAGGCGCCGGGTGCGACGATCTACGCGGACGCCAAGCAACTCAAGCAGGCGTGCCTCAACCTGATCCTCAATGCCATCGACGCCATGCCCGACGGCGGGCGCCTGACCCTGGGGATTCGCAGCGTCGGCGACAACACCCTGATCAGCATCGCCGACAGCGGCCAGGGCATTGCGGTGGAAATGATCGAGCGCATCTTCACCCCGTTCGTCACCACCAAGGCCTCTGGCACCGGCCTGGGGCTGGCCAAGGTCTATTCGATCATGGAAAGTCACGACGGCAGCATCGAATGCGTCAGCGAGAAAGATGCCGGCGCCACGTTCAGCCTGTACATTCCGGCTATCGGCGAAGACGAC
This sequence comes from Pseudomonas sp. KBW05, assembly GCF_003852405.1. Lineage (GTDB taxonomy): Bacteria > Pseudomonadota > Gammaproteobacteria > Pseudomonadales > Pseudomonadaceae > Aquipseudomonas. Next base: position 390,375 of record NZ_QAJM01000009.1, on the reverse strand, counting down.
GAGGACAGTCATGACGCATAACATTCTGGTAGTCGATGACGAGCCCAAGCTCTGCGACTTGCTCGCATCGGCCCTGGGCCAGAGCGAGGTGCAGGTGTTTGTGGCCGGCAACGGCTTGCACGCACTCAAGGTGCTGGAGCAGGAAGACATCGACCTGGTCATCAGCGACTGGCGCATGCCCGGCATGGACGGCCCGGCGCTGTTGGCCGAGATCAAGGTGCGCTATCCCCAGGTGCCGGTGATCGTGATGACCGCCTACAGCACGGTGAAGAACGCCGTGCAATCGATGCGCAACGGCGCCTATGACTACATCGCCAAACCGTTCGACATCGACGAGTTGGACATCACGGTGGCCAAGGCCTTGCAGTTTCGCGACATCCTGCGCGACAACGCGCGCCTGCGCGCCGAGCTGGATGAGCACGCCCAGTTCGACAGCCTGGTGGGCGACAGCCCGGCATTCCGTAGCGTGTTGCAGGCGGTGGACGCCGTGCGTGACAGCGCCGCCACCATCCTGCTCACCGGCGAAAGCGGCACCGGCAAGGAAATGGTCGCGCGGGCCATCCACAAGCACGGCAGCCGCGCCGACAAACCGTTCGTGGCGGTCAATTGTGCGGCGATCCCCGAGGGTTTACTGGAAAGCGAAATGTTCGGCCATCGCAAAGGCGCCTTTACCGGCGCGGTGTCGGACCGGGTAGGGCGTTTTCAGCAGGCCGACAAGGGCACGCTGTTTCTTGATGAAGTGGGCGACATGCCGCTGGCGTTGCAGGCCAAGATCCTGCGGGCGTTGCAGGAGCGGGTGATCGAACCGGTGGGCGACCCTCGCGAGCGCAAAGTGGATGTGCGGGTGATTGCGGCCACCAACAAGAACCTGCTGGAGGCGGTGGCCAACAAGGAGTTTCGTGAAGACCTGTATTACCGCCTCAACGTGTTCCCGATTCCCCTGCCGGCGTTGCGCGAGCGCGTGGAAGACATCGCGCCGCTGGCCCGCCATTTCGCCCACACCCTGAGTGCCACGGCCGGCAAGCGCATCACCGGGTTCAGCGCCGAGGCGTTGCAGGCGATGGCGGCGTATCACTGGCCGGGCAATATCCGTGAGCTGCAAAACTGCGTGGAGCGGGCGACGATTGTGGCGGCTACGCCGGTGATCGAAGATATCGATTTGCCGGGGTATCTGTTTGCGTCGCGGCCGAGTGAGGGCGGTGTTGCGGCGATCCTCAGTGATGGGCCGGGGGTGCCGCAGGATCTGGATGCGGCGCTGGCTGAGGTGGAGAAGGCTTATATTCTGGCGGCGTTGCAGGAGAGCAATGGGGTGCAGGCAGCGGCTGCGGCGAAGATCGGGATTTCGGAGAGGAGCTTCTGGTATCGCCTGAAAAAGCTCGGCATCCAGGTCGACAAAATAGTCCGCTGATCTTTCTGTCAGGCAGTGATCTAAATGTGGGAGCTGGCTTGCCTGCGATGGCGGTGTGTCAGTCAAAGATGTTCCAACTGAACCACCGCATTCGCGGGCAAGCCCGCTCCCACATTTTTAGCTCCCACAGTTTTTGACCGAGTTGGGTCAGGTGTGGACGCGGACCCAGATGCTTACCAGCACAGTCGCGGCCATCAGCCAGGCCACTGCGGCGACGGCCAGCGAGGCTTCAAGCCGCAACCGATCCACCACCACATACAACGTCGCCAAATACACAAAATACGGAATGATCGACCACATCCCGAACAGGATCGTGGTCTTCAAATCCTCCACCGAACGGCCCTTGCCGACGATGTAGTGGGCGATCAGCGCGAAGGTCGGAAACAGCGGCACCAGCCCCGCAATGTAGTAGTTTTTGGTCTTGGCCAGTGCGGCCAGGATCAACACGACGGCCGCGCCCAGGGCGGCTTTCAAGAATAGATCCATCAGTGGCTCAGCCCGTATTTCTTGACCTTGTCGAACAAGGTGGTCTTGGCCATGCCCAGCTCCAGGCTGGCCTGGGTCAGGTTGCCGCCGCTGCGTTGCAGGGCGTCGCCCAGCAGGTTGCGTTCGAAGGCTTCCACCGCTTCGGTGAAGGCCAGGCCTTGGCCGCTGCCGGCGGCGCCACTTTTCTTGAAGGCGGGCAGGCCGAGGGCGAAGCGTTCGGCGACGTTGCGCAGTTCGCGCACGTTGCCCGGCCAGTCGTGGCTCATCAGGCTCGACACGGTCTGATTGTCCAGCTCCGGCGTGGCGCGGTCAAAGCGCAGGGACGACTGCTGCAGGAAGTGTTCGAACAGTTGCAGGATGTCTTCGCGGCGTTCGCGCAGGGGCGGCAGTTCCAGGGTCACCACGTTGAGGCGGTAATACAGGTCGCTGCGGAACTGGCTGGCGCGGCTCAGTTCGTCGAGGTCGGACTTGGTGGCGGCGATCACCCGGCAATCCACGGCCACGCTCTGGTTCGAGCCCAGGCGTTCGAGGGTGCGTTCCTGCAACACCCGCAGCAATTTGATCTGCAGGTTGATCGGCATGCTTTCCACTTCGTCGAGGAACAGCGTGCCTTCGTGGGCGTGTTCGATCTTGCCGATGCGGCGTTTGCCTGCGCCGGTGAAAGCGTTGGCTTCGTGGCCGAAAATCTCGCTTTCGAACAGGTTCTCGGGCAGGCCGCCGCAGTTCAGGGCGACGAATTGGTGCGCGTGGCGGCGGCTGAAATCATGCAGGCAACGGGCGACCAGTTCCTTGCCGGTGCCGGTCTCGCCTTCGATCAGCACGTTGGCCGAGGTGTCGGCGACGTTGGCGATCAGCTCGCGCAGGTTCTGCATGGCTGGCGAGCGGCCGATGATGCGGCCTTCCAGGGAATCACGCTCGGCCAGCTGACGGCGCAGCGCCCACACTTCCCGCGCCAGCCCGCGTTGTTCCAGGGCGCGGCGGGCGACGTCTACCAGGCGCTCGGGAGAGAAGGGTTTTTCCATGAAGTCATAGGCGCCGTTGCGCATCGCGCCGACGGCCATGGAGATATCGCCATGCCCGGTGATCAGCACCACTGGCAGGCTCTTATCCAGGGCCTTGAGGCGGGTCAGCAACTCCAGGCCGTCGATGCCCGGCAGGCGGATATCGCTGATGACAATGCCCGCGAAGTTCTCGCCGATGCGCTTGAGCGCCTCTTCGGCACTGGCCACGCCGACGCTGGGAATATCTTCCAGGGCCAGGGCTTGCTGGCAGCCCAGCAGTACGTGGGGGTCGTCCTCGACAATCAGGACGGTGAGGTCTTTGGGATCAGTAGTCATGTCGGCTCAGCTTTTTGAGCGCCTGCCAACGGCAGGCACAGGACAAAGGCGGTACCACCACCGACCGGATGCTCCACGGCAAGGTTGCCGCCGGTGGCCGCGGCGAGGCTGGCGGACAGGGTCAGGCCCAGGCCCAGGCCTTGCTCGCCGGGTTTGGTGGTGAAAAACGGTTCGAACAAATGCTTGCGCGCCTCGGGGTCGATGCCGTGGCCATTGTCGCGCACGTGCAGGCGGTATTTGCCCTCGGCGCTGCTGCCGTCCAGCCACAGTTCGGGGGCCGGCTGAGCTTGCATGGCGTCAAGGGCGTTGCCGATCAGGTTAACCAGGATCTGCTCCAGGCGCGTCTGATCAATCTGCAATTGGGCGTGGGAAAAGTCCCTGTGTACGGTCAGTGGCAGGCTGTCCAGGCGTGCGCCGAGGACCTGGAACGCGGCATCCACCGCCTTGCCCAGGTTGGCTTCGCCCTGGTCGTCACCGCGTCGGGCAAACGAGCGCAGGCTGGCGGTGATGCGGCCCATGCGGTCGATCAGTTCGTTGATGGTCTTGAGGTTGGCGCTGGCGGTGTCCAGGGCGCCGCGTTCAAGGAAGCGCACGGTATTGCCGGACAAGGTGCGCAGTGCGGCCAGCGGCTGGTTCAATTCGTGGGCGATGCTGGTGGACATCTGGCCGATGGCCGCCAGTTTGCCGGCTTGCACCAGCTCATCCTGGGCGCGCCGCAGGGTTTCTTCGGCCTGGCGCCGTTCGCGGATCTGGCCCTTGAGCCGTTCGTTGCTGGCGCGCAGGTCGGTGGTGCGTTCGGCAATACGACGCTCCAGCTGGCTGTTGGCTTCCTGCAAGGCTTCCCGCGCAGCGAGGCGGGTGGCGATGACCTTGCGCCGCTCGTTCCAGGCGATCAGCAGGAAGGCCACCAGGCCAAAGGCCACGGCCACCAGAATGCCCTGATTGATCGCGGCGCGGCGCAGGTCGTTGAGCGGGGTGAGCAGGGTGAAGTTCCACGGCGTGTCGTTGAGCGGGCGGGTTTGCGCCAGGTAGCTGACTTCGTGCTCGTCGTTGACCACTTCGCTGTTGGCCGGGAAGGTGAGCTTCTCGGTGCCCTCGTTGAGGCGTTCGCGGGCCAGGGGTTCCAGCTCGTTGAGCGTCGCCCAGTAATATTGCAGGCTGTGGGCCAGGCGGTCCTTGGTGTCGTCGCTCAACGGGCGCACGGCCTTGAGGCGGCGGGCCGGGTCGCTGGAGAGGATGATGATGCCGTTCTCGTCGCTGACAAATGCTTCGAGGCGCGCGCGCTGCCAGCGCTCTTCCAGAGCTTCGAGGCGCACTTTGACCACGGCCACGCCGATGATCTTGCCGTGTTCTTCCAGGCCGTGGGCCAGGTAGTAGCCGGGCTCGCCATTGGTGCTGCCGATGCCGTAGAAACGCCCGGGCTGGCCGCGTACGGCGTTCTGGAAATAGGCGCGAAAGGACAGGTCTTCACCCTGGTAACTGTCGGCATCGCGCCAGTTACTGGTGGCCAGCACGCGGCCGGTGGTGTCCATCACGTAGATGGCCCGGCTGCGACTGCGTCGGTTCAGGCCTTCAAGGTAGTCGTTGACCGATTTGCGGGTTTCCTGACTCGGCTCGGCCAGTAGCTTGGAGACGCTGGCTTCCAGCTCCAGCAGGCTCGGCAGGTAGGTGTATTTGCTCAGTTCGCTTTCGACGGTGCGGGCATGCAGCTCCAACTGGCGTTCGCCAGTGTCGCTGAGGGTGCGGATGCCATAGTACTCACTGATCCAGAAGCCGACATAACCCAGGCCGATCATCAGGGCGATGATCAACGGCGGCAGGAACAGCTGGCGAATCAGGCGTGGTTTCACGGCAAGTGATGGCGGTGCGGCGCGAAATTGGTTGGGGTCGCATTTCATCACAGATGCCTTGGGTCAACCAGAGCTAGCCATCCTGCGCGGACCAATGTGGGAGCAGGCTTGTGTGGGAGCGGGCTTGCTCGCGAATGCGGTGGGTCAATGAACAACCTATCGACTGACACTACGCCTTCGCGAGCAAGCCCGCTCCCACACAAGCCCACTGTCACATGGGCCCGGTTTCTACAGTGGAAGCTGTGTAGGACTTAGTGTTGCAGGATTTTCTCAAGGAAGTGCTGCGCGCGTTCGGAGCGGGCGCTGATGTCGCCGAAGAACTCTTCTTTCGGGCAGTCTTCGATGATCTTGCCGGCGTCCATGAAGATCACGCGGTCGGCCACTTTGCGGGCGAAGCCCATTTCGTGGGTCACGCACATCATGGTCATGCCTTCCTGGGCCAGTTGCACCATCACGTCGAGCACTTCGTTGACCATTTCCGGGTCGAGGGCCGAGGTCGGTTCGTCGAACAGCATGACGATCGGGTCCATGGCCAGCGCGCGGGCAATCGCCACACGTTGCTGCTGGCCGCCGGAGAGTTGGCCGGGGTGCTTGTGGGCATGCGCCGACAGGCCCACGCGCTCAAGCAGTTGCAGGCCTTTCTTGGTGGCTTCTTCCTTGCTGCGGCCCAGCACCTTGATCTGCGCGATGGTCAGGTTTTCGGTGATGGTCAGGTGCGGGAACAGTTCGAAGTGCTGGAACACCATGCCTACGCGCGAGCGCAGTTTCGGCAGGTTGGTCTTCGGGTCGGCGATGGAGGTGCCGTCCACGATGATGTCGCCCTTCTGGAACGGTTCCAGTGCGTTGACGCACTTGATCAGGGTGGACTTGCCCGAGCCGGACGGCCCGCACACCACGATCACTTCGCCTTTTTTGACATCAGTGCTGCAATCGGTCAGCACCTGGAAGTCGCCATACCACTTGTTGATGTTCTTGATAGAGATCATACGGCAAACCTTTTTTGCAGACGCTTGACCAGCAGCGAGGCGGAAAAGCTGATGATGAAGTAGACGACACCGGCAAAGATCAGGAACTCATTGGAGCGGCCGATGATGTCGCCGTTGGAGCGGGCGGAGTTGAGGAAGTCCACCAGGCCCACGGTGTAGACCAGCGAGGTGTCCTGGAACAGGATGATCGACTGTTGCAGCAGCAACGGGGTCATCTTGCGGAACGCCTGGGGCAGGATGATCAGGCGCATGGTCTGGCCATAGGTCATGCCCATCGCTTGCGCTGCGCCCATCTGGCCCTTGGGGATCGACTGCACGCCGGCCCGTACGATTTCACAGAAGTACGCGGCTTCGAACATCATGAACGCCACGACGCAGGACGTGAACGCGCCGATCGGGGTGTCTTCGCCAGTGATCCAGCGCAACACGAACGGCACCGCCAGGTAGAACCAGGTGATCACCAGCAGCAATGGGATCGAGCGGAAGTAGTTCACGTAGGCGCCGGCCAGGCGCGACAGCAGTTTGCTGGATGACAGGCGCATCAGCGCGAGCACGGTGCCCAACGCGATGCCGCCGACTACGCCCATGACCATCAACTGCAGGGTCATGACCATGCCGTTCCACAGGCCCGGGATGGCGGGGATGATACCGCTGAAATCGAGTTCCATTATTTACCCCCCACGGAGATCAGGCCGGGCACTGCGACTTTCTTCTCGACCAGGCGCATGAGCAGCATCAGGCTCATGTTCAGGGTGAAGTAGATCAGCGTGGCCAGGGTGAAGGCTTCAAACAGGTTGGCCGAGAACTCGGCGGTCTGCTTGGTTTGCGCCAGCAATTCCATCAGGCCGATCAAGGACGCCACGGAGGAGTTCTTGAACACGTTGAGGAATTCCGAGGTAAGCGGCGGAATGATGATCCGGTAGGCCTGGGGCAGCAGCACGTTCCAGTAGATCTGCGGCAGCTTGAAGCCCATGGCCCGCGCGGCGGATTCCTGGCCCCGTGGCAGCGCCTGGATGCCGGTGCGTACTTGCTCGCACACACGGGCGGCGGTGAACAGGCCCAGGCACACGACAACGCTCAGGTAGGCCGAGGTGGTCGGGTTGAGGTCTTGTTTGTACCAGTCCTGCAGGTTTTGCGGCAGCAGGTCAGGGATCAGGAAGTACCAGATGAACAGCTGCACCAGCAGCGGCACGTTACGAAACAGTTCCACGTAGCAGGTCGCGATGCCCGATACGAGGCGGTTTGGCACGGTGCGCATGACCCCCAGAATGGAGCCCAGCAGCAAGGCGATAATCCATGCCACGACAGCGATGGCGATGGTCCAGCCCAAGCCGGCGATGTACCAGTCGAGATAAGTCTCGCTGCCCACGCCGGTGGACTTGAAGAACACGCCCCAGTCCCAGTTGTAATTCATTAGGGTCTCCCCTCGAAGTCGATCAATGTACAAGCACCCGCTTGGGGAAAATCCATTCCCGCCCGGCGGTGAACGCCAGGCACACAAGATCGGCTCGAAAACCGCCAGGTCGAGTGTTCCAAATAAAAGCCAGCAGGTAGTAACAGACGCCTGAGGGAGGGTTGGCTCCCTCAGGAGATAAGCTTAGTCAGGTATCAGATTTTTACGTCAGGCGCTGGTTTGTCGCTTGGGTTGGCGATCAGCTCCTTCACCTTGTCGCTCATCGGGAAGTTCAGGTTCAGGCCTTTTGGTGGGATCGGGCTCTCGAACCACTTGCTGTAGATCTTGTTGATCTCGCCGGATTGGTACAGGGCGACGATGGCGTCATCGACAGCTTTTTTGAAGGCTGGGTCGTCTTTACGCACCATGCACGCGTACGCTTCGAAGGACTGTGGAGTACCGGTGATGACCCAGTCGTCCGGCTTCTTGGCCTTGGCTTCTTCACCGGCCAGCAGGGCGTCGTCCATCATGAAGGCTACGGCGCGGCCGCTTTCCAGCATCTGGAAGGATTCGCCGTGGTCTTTGGCGGAGATGACGTTCATGCCCATCTGCTTGTCGGCGTTCATCGCCTTGATGATGCGCTCGGACGTGGTGCCAGCGGTGGTCACGACGTTCTTGCCTTTGAGGTCGGCGAAGTCAGCGTAGGACGGCTTGCCATCCTTGTCTTTCTTGACCAGCAGGCGGGTGCCGATTTCGAAGATGTTGACGGTGAAATCAACTTGCTGGGCGCGTTCGGCGTTGTTGGTGGTGGAGCCGCACTCGAGGTCCGCGGTGCCGTTCTGGATCAGCGGAATACGGGTTTGCGAAGTCACCAGGTTGTACTTGGCCTTCAGGTCGGGTTTGTTCAGGTCTTTTTTCAGTTGTTCAACGACGGCCAACTGAATGTCGTGGGAGTAGCCCACTGGCTTGCCCGAACCATCCGCGATGTAGGAAAACGGAATGGAGCTGTCGCGGTGCGCGAGGGTGATGGTGCCGGAGTCGTTGATTTTCTTCAGTGTGCCGGTGAGTTCGGCGGCGAAAACTGGAGTGCTGATCAGAGCAGCAGCGATAGCTGCGCCCAGGATATGGGGAACGATGCGCATCAATACTTCCTCGACATTTGTTTTTTTTATGAAGCCGGCTAGACGGCTCTCTTGTACAGCGAATGCCCGTGACGGCTCCTGAGGCGTCTCAGGCAATCGTCATGGAGTGTAGAGCATGAGTCGTGCCAGACCTTAAATAAAAGGTTAACTCTATGATTTATATGGAGATTAACTTTGTGTGACGACGGATTTTCCTGGATTTGATCCGGCAAACCGAATGGGTGCGGGGGTTGTGTTCGGAAAACCGAATGGCCGAAGTCATAAAAAAGCCCCTGGACCTTCCGGTGCAGGGGCTTTTGTACGAACGGTCTGTCAGGCCGCTTCGATCTTGCCGCGATTGCGCTCAACCTTGGACAGATAACGCTGCACGTTGTCCCGTTCTTCCGGCGTGGTGAACAGGCCGAGCTTGGTGCGGCGCCACAGTACGTCCTGGGGCTGGGTCGCCCATTCTTCGGTGCACAGGTAATCGACTTCGCGGGTGTACAGGCCGCCACCGAGGTGCTCGCCCAGGTCTGCCAGCGACTGCACGCCTTCCAGCAAGCGCCAGGTGCGGCTGCCATAGGTGGTGGACCAGCGGCGCGCGATTTCGCTCGGCACCCAGTCGAACTTCTGGCGAATCGCTTCGGCCAGGGCTTCGGGCGTGGTCATGTCTTCGCCGCCGGGCAGGCTGGCCTTGGCGGTCCAGCTTGGGCGCATCTGCGTGAAGTACGGCGCCAGTTGCGCCATCGCCGACTCGGCGAGCTTGCGGTAGGTGGTCAGCTTGCCGCCGAACACCGACAGGATCGGCGCCTCGCCCGTGCCGCCGGACAGCGCCAGGGTGTAGTCGCGGGTGATGGCCGACGGGTTGTCCGACTCGTCGTTGCACAGCGGGCGCACGCCAGAGTAGGTGTGCACGATGTCGTCGCGGCTCAGTTGCTTCTTGAAGTGCGCGTTGACCACCTTGAGCATGTAGTCGGTTTCACCCTCGGTGATTGCCACTTTCGCCGGGTCACCGGTGTATTCGCGGTCGGTGGTGCCGATGATAGTCAAGTGGTTCAGGTACGGAATGGTGAAGACGATGCGCTGGTCTTCGTTCTGCAGGATGTGGGCGTGAGCGCCTTCGTAGAGTTTCGGCACGATCAGGTGGCTGCCCTGGATCAAGCGGATGCCGTAGGGCGAATCCAGCTTGAGGTCATCCTTGATGAACTTGGCGACCCACGGGCCTGCGGCGTTTACCAGTGCGCGGGCGCGGATCGAGAACAGGCTGCCGTCGGCGCGTTCCATGTTCATTTCCCACAGGCCCTTGCTGCGGTGCGCGCTGATGCAACGGGTCTGGGTGTGGATATGTGCGCCTTTTTCACGGGCGGCCATGGCGTTCAGCACCACGAGGCGGGCGTCATCGACCCAGCAGTCGGAGTATTCGAAGCCTTTGGTGATTTCGCTTTTCAGCGGGCTGTCGGCGCCAAACTTGAGGCTTTTCGAACCCGCGAGTTTTTCGCGCTTGCCGAGGTGGTCGTACAGGAACAGACCGGCACGGATCATCCACGCCGGGCGCAGGTGCGGGCGGTGCGGCAACACGAAACGCATCTGCTTGACGATGTGCGGGGCCTTGGCCAGCAGCACTTCACGTTCGGCGAGGGCTTCGCGCACCAGGCGGAATTCGTAATGTTCGAGGTAGCGCAGGCCGCCGTGGATCAGCTTGCTGCTGGCGGAAGAGGTGTGGCTGGCCAGGTCGTCCTTTTCGCAAAGGAACACCGACAAACCGCGCCCGGCTGCGTCTGCTGCAATGCCGACGCCATTGATCCCACCGCCGATTACGGCGACGTCATAGACTTCGGCAAGCGGTGGAGCAGGCAAGGTGGAAGGGTTCATCGGCTGGCCTCGCGATTTTTTCGTCTTGGAATTCGAACATTAATGTTCATTTGCGAAAATGGTAGCTGATAAACGCGCGCGCAGCCACCCGACTTTGATTGAAAAAATTCATCGAAGGGCTGTAGAAGGAAAATTTGTGAACATGAGCCAGATGCAGGCTTGGGGAGGTCGGTGCTAGATAGATCGCCTTCGCGAGCAAGCCCGCTCCCACAGTGGACCGAGTTCCAGCATGGGAATGCGGTTGAATGTGGGAGCGGGCTTGCCCGCGAAGGCGGCGGTACAGGCGCTAAACGACTTCCAGCCGCACCTTATGATCATTCAACAACTGCACCAACGCCGGCACCGGCTGTTGGTCCGTAACCAGACAATCCACCAGGCTGATCGGCCCCAGGCGAATCATGGCATTGCGCCCAAATTTGCTCGAGTCCGCCGCCAGGATCACCTGGCGCGCGTTGGCGATGATCGCCTGGGACACCCGCACTTCCTGGTAATCAAAGTCCAGCAGGCTGCCATCTTCATCAATGCCGCTGATCCCGACCAAGGCAAAATCCACCTTGAACTGGTTGATGAAATCCACGCTGGCCTGGCCCACCACACCGCCATCGCGGCGCACGTTGCCGCCGGTCAGCAGCACGTCGAAGTCGTCCTTGGCACTGAGCATGGTGGCGACGTTGAGGTTGTTGGTGATGATTTTCAGGTGGTTGTGGTTGAGCAACGCACGGGCGATGGATTCGGTGGTGGTGCCGATATTGATGAACAACGAGGCGTGGTCGGGGATCTGTGCGGCAATGGCTTCGCCGATGCGCTGTTTCTCGTCGCGCATCTGGTCGGCACGCATGGCGTACGCGGTGTTTTCGACACTGGAGTCATAGGCCGCGCCGCCGTGGTAGCGGCGCAGCAGATTGGCGTCCGCCAGCTGGTTGATATCGCGGCGGATGGTTTGCGGGGTGACGACGAACAGCTGCGCCATTTCCTCGATACTGACGTAGCCGCGTTCGCGGACCAGTTCGAGGATTTGTTGTTGGCGGGGAGGCAGATTCATTGGGCGTCCTTTGGGCTGCCATACAAAAGTGGCCCATGATGACGCAGGAATCGGCTCCCGGCCAGTTACAACCTGACGTTGGCTTATTCGGCGCCTTCGTGGGGCTCCCAGTCACGGGTGCGGCTAACGGCTTTTTGCCAGCCGGCGTAGAGCTTCTCTTTCGCCGCTTCGTCCAGTTGTGGTTCGAATTCGCGCTCGATCACCGCCTTGCCGCGCAACTCGTCCAGGCTGCCCCAGAAACCGCACGCCAGGCCAGCCAGGTAGGCCGCGCCCAGTGCAGTGGTTTCGCGCATTTGCGGGCGCTCGACCTGGGTGCCGAGGATGTCGGCCTGGAATTGCATCAGGAAGTTGTTGGCCACGGCGCCGCCGTCCACACGCAGGGCTTTGAGGCGTTCGCCGGAGTCCTGTTGCATGGCGTCGAGTACGTCACGGGTCTGGTAGGCAATCGACTCCAGGGCTGCACGAATAATGTGATCCACACGTACGCCACGGGTCAGGCCGAACAGCGCGCCACGGGCATACGGGTCCCAGTACGGAGCGCCCAGTCCGGTGAAGGCTGGCACCAGGTACACGCCGTTGCTGTCCTTGACCTTGCCGGCGAAGTATTCGGTGTCGTGGGCGTCGTTGATGATTTTCAGCTCATCACGCAGCCACTGCACGGTGGAGCCGCCGTTGAACACGGCGCCTTCCAGGGCGTAGGCCACTTCGCCACGCGGGCCGCACGCGATGGTGGTGAGCATGCCATGCTTGGATTTCACCGCCTTGTCGCCGGTGTTCATCAGCAGGAAGCAGCCGGTGCCGTAGGTGTTCTTGGCCTGGCCGGCTTCGACGCACATCTGGCCGAACAGTGCGGCCTGTTGGTCGCCGGCGATACCGCCGATGGCGATGCCGCTTTTGGTGCGGCCGTAGATTTCCGACGACGACTTCACTTCCGGCAGCATCTCGCGCGGAATGTCGAGGATCTCCAGCATCTTCGCATCCCACTCCAGGGTGTGGATGTTGAAGAGCATGGTGCGCGAGGCGTTGGTGTAGTCGGTGACGTGGGTCTTGCCGCCGGTAAATTTCCAGATCAGCCAGCTGTCGACGGTGCCGAACAGCAGTTCGCCGTTGCGCGCACGCTCGCGGCTGCCTTCGACGTTGTCGAGGATCCACTTGAGCTTGGTGCCGGAGAAGTACGGATCAGTGACCAGGCCCGTGGTGTCGCTGATGTACTGTTCGTGGCCGTCGCGCTTGAGCTGCTGGCAGATCTCGGTGCTGCGGCGGCACTGCCAGACGATGGCGTTGTAGATCGGGCGGCCGGTGATTTTGTCCCACACTACGGTGGTTTCACGCTGGTTGGTGATACCGATGGCGGCGACCTGGTCATGGTGCAGGCCGGCCTGGGCCAGGGCCTCGACCATCACCGCGCTCTGGGTGGCGAAGATTTCCATCGGGTCATGCTCGACCCAGCCGGCTTGCGGGTAATGCTGGGCGAACTCGCGCTGGGCGGTGCACACCACGTTGGCGTCACGATCAAAGATGATCGCTCGCGAGCTGGTGGTGCCTTGGTCGAGGGCGATGATGTAGTTCTTATTCTGAATGTCGGTCATGTCGAATGCCTTGGGAAATAAGAAAGTCGGTAATCAGCCTGGGCCGCAAAAAGGGCAGGTGCGTCCAGGCTGGCGCTATCAGGAAATACGGGTCTTGCCGTTGACAGCCGTGTCAGGTGTTTCTTCTGCTGCAGCAGGTGCGGCGCTCGGCAGATGACGGGCGATCAGCCCGCGATAGGCCGCAGCACCCAGGCATGCGCCGACAATTGGCGCGAAAACCGGAATCAGGAAGTAAGGAATATCGCGGCCGCCAGTAAAGGCTATTTCACCCCAGCCAGCGAAAAAGGTCATCAGCTTGGGCCCGAAATCCCGTGCCGGGTTCATCGCAAAGCCGGTCAGCGGGCCCATGGCGCTACCGATCACGGCGATCAGCAGGCCGATCAGCAGTGGGGCCAACGGGCCGCGCGGCAGGCCGTTGTTGTCATCGGTGAGGGCCATGATCACGCCCATCAGGATCGCGGTGATGACCATTTCCACCAGGAAAGCCTGGGCGGTGCTCAGCAGCGCATGGGGGTAGGTGGAGAACACCGACGCCAATTCCAGGCTGGCCTGGGAGCCGCGCACCATATGATGGGTTTGTTCGTAATCGAAAAACAGATTGCTGTAGAGGGTGTACACCAGGGCGGCCGAGCAGAAGGCGCCAGCGACCTGGGCGAGAATGTAGAAGGGCAGTTTGCGCTTTTCGAAGTCGGCGAAAATGCACAGGGCGATACTTACCGCCGGGTTGAGGTGAGCCCCGGAAATGCCGGCGCTCAGGTAGATCGCCATGCTGACGCCCACCCCCCAGATAATGCTGATTTCCCACAAACCAAAGCTGGCACCCGCGACCTTGAGCGCGGCGACGCATCCTGTACCGAAGAAGATCAGAAGCGCAGTCCCCAGGAATTCGGCCATGCATTGGCTCGAAAGTGAAGGCTGTTGAAGAGCAGTTGTCATGGAAAACCTCAGTTGTTGTTCTTGTCTGGCGCACGCTCTCAACGGAGCGTTGCGCGATTTTCACCGTGGCAAGGATCCCCATCCCGGACACGGCTTACTGCTCGAGTGCTGTAGGTGCATTCCTACAGTATTCGGAAACGAAAAAATATAGACAAGAATGACGGCTGTCAAAGGTCGAAAGTGAACCATTGGTCACTTTCAAACTATTGACCTTGTGAATGATCACGCTTGTAACATTGTGTGTGTACGTCGAAGCGTGCGCAGTAGAGCGTTTTGCGCGGGGTTGGCCTAGAATTGGCCATCTGTTTGCCACGCCTGGAGCCAGCATGACCCCTGCATTGGACCTGTTGAAAAAAGTTCGCGCCGAACATCGTATCCACAGTTATGAACATGATCCCAAGGCTGCTTCGTATGGCCTGGAGGCCGCGGAAAAATTGGCGCTGGATCCGGCGCAGGTGTTCAAGACCTTGCTGGCCAGCAGTGAGAAGGGCGAATTATTGGTGGCGGTGGTGCCGGTCGTCGGAAGTCTGGACCTGAAAGCCCTGGCTCACGCGGCGGGGGTCAAAAAAGTTGAAATGGCTGACCCGGCAGCGGCGCAGCGTTCTACCGGTTACTTGCTGGGCGGGATCAGCCCGCTGGGGCAGAAGAAGCGCTTGCGTACATTTATCGATGAGACGGCGCAGCCGTTCGCGACGATTTTTGTGAGTGCGGGGAGAAGGGGGTTGGAGGTTGAGCTGCCGGCGACGGTGTTGGCGGAGCATACCCAGGCCACATTTGCGCCGATTGGCCGGGCCTGAAACCTGCTTTTGAAGCCAATGCAAAACCAATGTGGGAGCGGGCTTGTGTGGGAGCGGGCTCCCACATTTTTGATCCGGTTTTGTCAGTGGGCTTGGCTGTAGCGCCGCACGCCTGAATCGGATTGAGGAATATGCGCCGCCACACTGCCGAACGCCTGGAACAACACCAAGTGTTCAGCCGCCACCCGAATCCCCACATCCGCCCCCACCTGATGGTCCGCGTGGCTTGGAAAAATCGACTCCAGCTGCGCGCCCGTCGGCAGTTGCAGGCGGTACAGGGTCGATGCGCCGAGGAAGGTCTTGCCCACGATCCGCGCTTTCAACGCGCTGTCTGGCGCGTAGACGATGTCGTCGGGGCGCAGCAATACATCCACGGCACCACCGGTTGGCCAAGGGTAGGCGCGGTTCCCGCGCAGGTCGCCCAGTTCGGTGCTGACCGACTCCGGCGAACTCAATTGGCCACGGATGAAATAGCCCTGGCCGATAAAGCTCGCGACATAGGTTGTCTGCGGTTCGTGATAGAGGTTGTAGGGCGTGTCCCATTGCTCCAGGCGGCCTTCCTTGAAGACGCCGACCTGATCACTCACGGCGAACGCTTCTTCCTGGTCATGGGTCACCAGGATCGCACTGGTGCCGCGCGCCTTGAGGATGTCGCGCACTTCGTGGCTGAGCTTGCGCCGCAGTTCGCCGTCGAGGTTGGAGAACGGCTCATCCAGCAACAGCAGTTGCGGTTCCGGCGCCAGGGCGCGGGCGAGGGCAACGCGTTGTTGCTGGCCGCCGGAAAGCTCGTGGGGGAAGCGCTTGCCCAGGTTCTTCAGGTTGACCAGTTCCAGCAGCTCGGCGACCACGCGGTCTTTTTGCGGGTGCTTGCGAATGCCGAAGGCGATGTTGTCCGCCACGCTGAGGTGGGGAAACAGCGCGTAGTCCTGGAACACCATGCCGATGCGACGCTTCTCCGGTGCCAGGGTGAAACCGGCGCTGGAGATCACTTCGCCCGCCAGGCTGATTTCCCCTTCGTGTACCGGCTCAAACCCGGCAATTGCCCGCAGGGTGGTGGTCTTGCCGCAGCCCGAAGAGCCCAGCAGACAGCCGATGTCACCGGCGTTGAGGTGCAGATTGAGGTTCTGCACCACCCGTTGATCTTGATAGCCGCATGCCAGATTGCGCAGGTTCAGCAGGAATGGCTGGCTCATGCGTGGTGGTACGACGGCGGCACAAGGAATTCGAGCAGGGCCTTTTGCGCATGCAGGCGGTTTTCGGCTTGGTCCCAGGCGACCGAACGGGTGTCGTCCAACAGGTCCAGGCTGATTTCTTCGCCGCGGTGGGCCGGCAGGCAGTGCATAAACAGCACATCCGGTGCGGCCAGGTCGAGCAGGGCGCGGGTCACCTGGAACGGTGCGAACAGGGCCAGGCGCTTGGCGGTTTCTTCTTCCTGGCCCATGGAGGTCCAGACGTCGGTGCTCACCAGGTGCGCGCCCAGTACCGCTTCGCGCGGGTCACGTACGACGGTGACGCGGTCGCCGGCTTGTGCCAGGAAACGTGCGTCAGGCTCGTAGCCTTCCGGGCAGGCAACGCGCAATTGGAAGTCGAACTGGATCGCCGCTTCTATATAGCTGTTGCACATGTTGTTGCCGTCGCCGATCCAGGCCACGGTCTTGCCTTGGATCGAACCGCGATGCTCAAGGAAGGTTTGCATATCGGCCAGCAGTTGGCACGGGTGCAGGTCGTCGGACAGGCCGTTGATCACTGGTACGCGGGAGTGGGCGGCAAATTCGGTCACAGTACTGTGGGCAAAGGTGCGGATCATCACCGCATCGAGCATGCTCGACATCACGATGGCGCTGTCGGCAACGGTCTCGCCACGGCCCAGTTGGGTGTCGCGCGATGACAGGAAGATCGCTTGGCCACCCAGTTGGATCATGCCGGCTTCAAAAGACACGCGGGTGCGGGTCGAGGATTTCTCGAAAATCATCCCGAGCACGCGGTTTTTCAAAGGCTCGAACAGTACGCCGCGGTTACGCAGGTCTTTAAGCTCAATGCCTCGACGGATCACGCTGACCAGCTCTTCGGGCGTGCAATCCATCAGGGAGAGAAAGTGCCTTGCGCTCATCATTAACTACCTTTTTGCAACAGACCGCAGATACTCAAAGCCTTGTTTATTGTGACAACGGGCGAGACCTGCGGCGAAAGCCGCACGGGGCGACGAAATAGGGGAAGGCGCGATATTGACATTAAATGTCGCGTCTTACCAATAGGGGCTACGTTTTTAGGGGTGTTCAAGAAGGGCGCCTGAGCGCTTTTGAAGACGAATTCCTGACAGCAGCGAGCCATTTGTACACTGGCCCCGCAACCTTTTGCAATCCGCTGGGGCGGGCCTGGGCCGGGTTGTGTCGGTTTCAGCGGCGATATGGGAAATTTCTGAAACATTTACTCATGCTTACCCATGGCTTGGCCTGATGTCCGTCGATTCACAGGACGAACCTTGGTGGCGCCCCAGCCGGTCGCGGCCCATAGTTGAATCAAAGCCCTAATAAAGAGACTGGCCATGACCAAGACTCTCCATCACCGTGCCTGCCATCTGTGTGAAGCCATCTGCGGCCTGACCCTGGAAACCACGTGCGCCGACGACGGCAGCCTGGCGATCACCTCGATCAAGGGTGACCCGCTGGACACGTTCAGCCGTGGCCATATCTGCCCCAAGGCCGTGGCATTGCAAGACATCCAGAATGACCCGGATCGCCTGCACCAACCGATGTTGCGCGTGGGCAGCGAATGGCGGCCCATCCCGTGGGAAGAAGCGTTTGCGCTGGTAGCCGAACGGCTGGCAGGCATCCAGGCCCGGCATGGGCAGAATGCGGTGGCGGTTTATCAGGGCAACCCCAGCGTGCACAACTATGGGCTGATGACCCACAGCAACTACTTCCTTGGCCAGCTCAAGACGCGCAACCGGTTCTCCGCGACCTCGGTGGACCAGTTGCCCCATCACCTCACCAGCTACCTGATGTACGGCCATGGCTTGTTATTGCCGATCCCGGACATCGACCACACCGACTTCATGCTGATCCTGGGCGGCAACCCGCTGGCGTCCAACGGCAGCATCATGACCGTGCCCGATGTGGAGAAACGCCTGAAAGCCATCCAGGCACGGGGTGGCAAGGTGGTGGTGGTCGATCCACGGCGCAGTGAGACGGCGGCGATGGCCGACCAGCATGTGTTCGTGCGCCCCGGTGGGGATGCGGCGTTGTTGTTCGCAGTGCTCAACACGTTGTTTAGCGAAAACCTCACCCGTGCCAGTCACTTGCCCGTCGAAGGCCTGGAGGATGTGCGACGCGCCGTTGCCGGGTTTACCGCTGAGGCCATGAGCCGCCTGTGTGCGGTGCCGGCCGAGCAGATCCGCCAGTTGGCGCGGGACTTTGCGGCGGCGGACAAGGCCGTGTGTTACGGGCGCATGGGAGTTTCCACCCAGGCGTTCGGCACGTTGTGCCATTGGCTGGTGCAGTTGATCAACCTGGTCACCGGCAACCTGGATCGGGTCGGCGGTGCGTTGTGCACGTCGCCGGCGGTGGACCTGGTGGCGTCCACCGGCGGCGGGCATTTCAACCGCTGGCAGAGCCGGGTTTCCGGGCGCCCGGAGTATGGCGGCGAGTTGCCGGTGTCAGCCTTGGCTGAAGAAATGCTGACGCAAGGCGAAGGGCAAATCCGCGCGCTGGTGACCGTTGCCGGAAACCCCGTGTTGTCCACGCCGAACGGTCGTCAGTTGGAACAGGCTTTGGATGGCTTGGAGTTCATGGTCAGCATCGACCTCTATATCAACGAGACCACGCGTTACGCGGACTTGATCCTGCCGTCCACCTCGGCCCTGGAAAACGATCACTACGACACCACCTTCAATATGTTCGCCGTGCGCAATGTCACCCGTTTCAATCGTGCGATCTTGCCCAAGCCACAAGGCGCGTTGCATGACTGGGAGATCTTTGTCGGTTTGGCCCAGGCGTTCGCCGCGCAGACGGGGGCAGCGCTCAAGCCGACCATGGCGCCGGCGCAGATGATCGACTTCGGGCTACGGGCCGGGGCGTACGGAGATGCGTCCGAGCATAAGCTGTCCGTCGCGATGCTGGCCGATCACCCCCATGGCGTGGATCTGGGACCGCTCAGGGCCAACCTGGCCCAGCGTCTGAAAACCGTAGATGGCAAGGTGCAGGCGGCGCCAGCGGTGATCCTGGCCGACCTGGCGCGGTTTGCCGCGCAGCCGCTGCCGGTGGCTGACGAGCTGTTGTTGATCGGGCGCCGGCATGTGCGCAGCAATAATTCCTGGATGCATAACTATCACCGATTGGTGAAGGGCAAGCCGCGGCATCAGTTGCTGATGCATCCCGATGACCTGTCCAGCCGGCAGTTGAGCGATGGCCAGCGGGTGCGTGTGAGTTCACGCATTGGTATGATCGAGGTGGAAGTACTGGCCAGCCTGGACATGATGCCCGGCGTGGTCAGCCTGCCCCACGGCTGGGGCCATGGCCGCCCGGGCGTGCAGATGAGCATCGCCAGCGGGCAGCCGGGGGCGAGTGCGAACGACTTGACGGACGAACGGCAATTGGACGAGTTGTCGGGCAACGCTGCGCTTAATGGCGTTCCGGTGCAGGTAGCAGCTGCCTGAGCACCCGGCTGGAATTTTGCGTTACAATGCGCCACCGTGCCGACCTGTGAGTCGCAAAGTTCCAGCCGAGGTGTTCCATGGATATCATCGAAACGATCAAAGAGCAGATTGCTGCCAACACCATTCTGCTTTACATGAAGGGCGCACCTAACGCTCCTCAGTGCGGTTTCTCCGCGAAGGCGTCCCAGGCCATCATGGCGTGCGGCGAGAAATTCGCTTACGTGGATATCCTGCAAAACCCTGAAATCCGCGCCAACCTGCCGAAGTACGCCAACTGGCCTACGTTCCCACAATTGTGGGTGGCCGGTGAGCTGGTCGGCGGTAGCGACATCATCGTCGAGATGGCGGCTGATGGTTCGCTGCAAGCGCTGATCAAAGAAGCAGCGGCAAACGCGGCGGCCAAGACCGACGCTTGATGCGCCTGCAATAAAAAGCCCCGCTTCTCGTGAGAGAGCGGGGCTTTTTTATACCTGCATGCTGAGGGCTTATTCGCCCATCTGCGATTGCAGGTAGTTTTCCAGGCTGACTTTGTCGATCAGGCCCAGTTGGGTTTCCAGCCAGTCGATGTGTTCTTCCTGGTCTTCCAGGATATCTTCCAGCAGTTCGCGGCTGCCGAAGTCGCCTTTGGTTTCGCAGTGCGCGATGGCGGCCTTGAGGTCGCTGTGGCTCTTCTGCTCGAACTTGAGGTCGCTGCTGATCATTTCCTGGGTGTGCTCGCCGATGTTCAGCTTGCCCAGGTCCTGCACGTTCGGCAGGCCTTCCAGGAACAGGATGCGCTTGATCAGCGCGTCGGCGTCCTTCATGGCCTTGATGGATTCTTTGTATTCACGCTTGCCGAGCTTTTCCAGGCCCCAATCGTCATACATGCGTGCATGCAGGAAGTACTGATTGATCGCGACCAGTTCATTGGCAAGGATTTTGTTGAGTTGCTGGATGACTGAGATGTCGCCTTTCATGACTGGGGTCCTGCCCTGTAATCGCTGTGTATAAGGCGGAGTTTGAGCGGCGAAAACCTTAGTGTCAAACCTAAGTTATTGAATAATAAATGAAAATTAATCGGAGTAAGAATGTTTCTGTTCCGCGTCTTGGCGCTAACTAATTGAATTGCGGGCATAAAAAAACCGGACACTGAGTCCGGTTCTTTAAAACACGCCGATTTAAGCGTGTGTAAATTCTGCTGAATAAGGGATCGCGGCCTGGGCTGTTTGCAGCTGCGTCAGGGTTTCCCGTACCACTTGCTTGGCGAGGCAGGCACATTTACCGCACTGGCTGGCAACGCCGGTGGTTTCACGCACTTCCTTGTAGCTGCAGCAACCTTCGTAGATTGCTTCGCGGATTTGTCCGTCGGTGACGCCAGTACAGAGGCAGACATACATAAGGGAGAACCGTCGCGGGTTTAGGCTTAAGTGCGGTGGATCTTAATGTTAACGAGAATGATTGTCAAAGTGGATTCGTAGGGTCTTCGCTGGCAGCGTGCCCGCACTGACGAACGGTTTTTTCAGTGTATGATGATCGATCTTCACGAAGCGTGACTGCGTCACAGGGCTGTCGCTTATGCGCGCCAGACTGGGCCGGTCCTTTTACTTCAATCGTCACCCTCACATCAGGAGATACCCAATGAGCGTACTCGTCGGCAAACAAGCCCCGGATTTCGACGTACCCGCCGTCCTCGGCAATGGCGAAATCGTTGACAGCTTCAAGCTGTCTGAAGCCATCAAAGGCAAATACGGCCTGGTGTTCTTCTACCCGCTGGACTTCACCTTCGTCTGCCCTTCGGAGCTGATCGCTCTGGACCACCGCATGGACGATTTCAAGGCGCGCAACGTTGAAGTGGTAGCCGTTTCCATCGACTCCCATTTCACCCACAACGCCTGGCGCAACACCGCCATCAATGATGGCGGCATCGGCAAAGTCAAATACACCATGGCTGCCGACATGAAGCACGACATTGCCAAGGCTTACGACGTTGAATCCGAAGGCGGCGTAGCTTTCCGTGGCGCGTTCCTGATCGATGACAAGGGCGTTGTACGCTCCCAGATCATCAACGACCTGCCACTGGGCCGTAACATGGAAGAGCTGATCCGCCTGGTCGACGCTCTGCAATTCCACGAAGAGCACGGCGAAGTCTGCCCAGCCAACTGGAAAAAAGGCGACAAAGGCATGAACGCTTCGCCAGAAGGCGTTGCGGCTTACCTGACCGAGAACGCTGGCAAGCTGTAAGCCTGCGTCGAGGTACAAAAAAACCGGCCTGAGAAGGCCGGTTTTTTTATGGGCGGGAAATGGCTCAGTCGCCGAAATCTTCCCAGCCGCCCATCTGCTTCCAGCGATTGACGATGCCGCAGAACAGATCAGCCGTCTTCTCGGTGTCGTAGCGCGCCGAGTGGGCTTCGCGACCGTCAAAGTCGATACCGGCTGCCTGGCAGGCTTTGGCCAGTACGGTCTGGCCGTAAGCCAGGCCTGCGAGGGTGGCGGTGTCGAAGCTGGAGAACGGGTGGAACGGGTTGCGCTTCATGTCCAACCGCGCCACGGCGGCGTTCAGGAAGCCGAGGTCGAAGCTGCTGTTGTGCCCGACCAGGATCGCGCGTTTGCAGCCATTGGCCTTCAACGCTTTGCGCACGCCACGGAAGATATCGGTCAGCGCGGCTTCTTCACTCACGGCCATGCGCAGTGGGTGATCGAGCTTGATGCCGGTGAACTCCAAAGCGGCTGCTTCGATATTCGCGCCTTCAAACGGCTCGACGCGGAAGAAGTGGGTGTGTTCCGGGAACACAAAACCCTGTTCATCCATGCCAATGGTCGTTGCGGCGATTTCCAGCAACGCGTCGGTGGCGCAGTTGAAACCACCGGTTTCTACGTCGATGACAACCGGCAGATAGCCGCGAAACCGCTCGGCCATCGGGTGACGGGAGCCGCCACCACTGTGCTCGTGTTCGTCGTCGTAATGGTCTTCACTCACTTGCTTTCCTCCAGCAGGCGCCAGCGCAGTGTTTCACCGGCGCGCAGCGGGATAACGGTCAGCTCGCCAAACGGCAGGCTGGCAGGGGCGGTCCAGTCTTCACGGACCAGGGTGATACGGTCGGTATTTGCCGGCAGGCCGTAGAAACGCGGGCCGTTGAGGCTGGCAAAACCTTCAAGCTTGTCCAGGGCGTTGCGCTGTTCGAACGCTTCGGCGTACAGCTCGATCGCCGCATAAGCGGTGTAGCAACCGGCACAGCCGCACGCGGCTTCCTTGGCATGCTGGGCGTGGGGCGCCGAGTCGGTACCGAGGAAGAACTTCGGGTTACCGCTGGTCGCGGCATCCAGCAACGCCACCTGGTGGGTGTTGCGCTTGAGGATCGGCAGGCAATAGAAATGCGGCCGAATCCCGCCCACCAGCATGTGGTTGCGGTTGTACAGCAGGTGATGGGCAGTAATGGTTGCGCCCACGTTGGCCGAAGCCTCGGTGACGAACTGCACGGCATCGGCGGTGGTGATGTGTTCGAACACCACCTTGAGGGTCGGGAACAGCTCGACCACACGGCGCATATGCTCGTCGATGAAGATCTTCTCGCGGTCGAACACGTCTACATCGCCACGGGTGACTTCACCGTGAATCAGCAGCGGCATGCCGACTTCGGCCATGGCTTCGATGGCCGGCAGGATCTTGTCGATACTGGTCACGCCGGAATCGGAGTTGGTGGTCGCGCCAGCCGGGTACAGCTTGGCGGCGTGCACGTAACCGCTGGCCTTGGCTTCACGAATCTCTTCGGGCTGGGTGCGGTCGGTGAGGTAGAGCACCATCAGCGGTTCGAAGCGGCTGCCGGCCGGCCGCGCAGCGAGGATACGCTGGCGATAGGCGTCGGCTTCAGCGGCATTACGCACCGGAGGTACCAGGTTAGGCATGATGATGGCGCGGCCAAACGTGCGCGCAACATCGGCCACGGTTTGGGGCAACGCAGCACCATCGCGAAGATGAATATGCCAGTCGTCGGGACGCAGCAGGGTCAGGCGGTCGGACATTGGGGATTCCAGGCGGGTCAATCTGGTGGGAATGCTACCGGAAAAGACTCTTGCAGGCACTCGCTATCAAGTTTTGCAGGATGCATCCGATAGCCTTTCGTATGCCTTATCGATGTATGACGCTTTGAAGTGTTGTAGAAACCAGTGGAGCCTCCCGTGCGCCAGCAATATCTAGCCCTGCTCAGTGTGTTCGCCAGCCTGCCTGCGATGGCCCTCACGTTCCAGACACGTCTGGAGAATATTGAGTGGAAGGTGGAGGGCGACAAGTTTGAGTGCCGTCTGACCCAGCCGATCACCGACTTCGGTTCGGGTGAGTTCGTGCGCCGGGCGGGCGAGCAGGCGACGTTTCGTCTGAAAGCCTATGGCGGATCGCTGGGGGCAGGTTCTGCGACCTTGTTGGCCGCTGCGGCACCCTGGCAGCCTGGCCGGGGTGATATCAACCTGGGTGCAGTGCGTGCCGGCAGTGGCGATGTGTTGTTCAACAGTTCCCAGGCCCAGGCGGGGCGGCTTTTCAACGGCTTGCTTGAGGGGCGCTCGCCGACGGTTCGGCATTACGGGCGCGAAGGTGGCTACTCGGAAATCCGCCTGTTGCCGGTGCGCTTCAACAAGGCCTACAGCGACTACCAACTGTGTACCGCCAAATTGCTGCCGATGAACTACGACCAGGTCAAGCAGACGGAAGTCGGCTTTCCAGGTGGCGGCATCGAATTGGACGCCGCAGCCAAGCAGAAGCTGGCGGTGATTGTTGAATTCATGAAGGCTGACCCCACCGTCAACCACATCGAGCTCAATGGCCATTCGGACAACAGCGGCAATCGGTTGACCAATCGCGATGTTTCGCGCCGGCGCGCCTTGGCAGTCATGGAGTACTTCAAGGCCAACGGCATTGAGGAGTCGCAGGTCACCCTGCGGTTCCACGGCGAAAGCTACCCCCTGGCGCCCAACACCAATGCCGCCAACCGCGCGCGCAACCGCCGCGTCAATATTCAACTGGAGCGGGTGGCAGCCCCCGAGAAACCGGCGCCCACGGCCACCGGGCCGAGCAACCCAGCCGCTACCTCCTGACGTGCGACCATCGGTCGCTCGTTCGACATAATCTGTCGCTTTATCTTCATTTGCTGTCGCGCCCCTGTAATTTCACGGTTTTGATCGGTAGAATCGTCGCCTTTCCGTACAACCCCGTGGAGTGATGGCATGGCCGACGTAAACAAGGTCGTTCTCGCGTATTCCGGCGGCCTGGACACTTCGGTGATCCTCAAGTGGCTGCAGGATACTTATAACTGTGAAGTGGTGACCTTCACCGCTGACCTGGGTCAGGGCGAAGAGGTCGAACCTGCACGTGCCAAGGCGCAAGCCATGGGCGTGAAAGAGATCTACATTGACGACCTGCGCGAAGAATTCGTCCGCGATTTCGTTTTCCCGATGTTTCGCGCCAATACCGTCTACGAAGGCGAGTACCTGCTGGGTACCTCCATCGCACGTCCGCTGATCGCCAAGCGCCTGATCGAAATCGCCAACGAAACCGGCGCTGACGCCATTTCCCATGGCGCCACCGGCAAGGGCAACGACCAGGTGCGTTTCGAGCTGGGCGCCTACGCCCTCAAGCCAGGCGTGAAAGTGATTGCCCCTTGGCGTGAATGGGACCTGCTGTCCCGTGAAAAGCTGATGGATTACGCTGAAAAGCACGCAATCCCGATCGAGCGTCATGGCAAGAAGAAGTCCCCGTACTCGATGGATGCCAACTTGCTGCACATCTCCTATGAAGGTGGCGTGCTGGAAGACACCTGGACCGAGCACGAAGAAGACATGTGGAAATGGACCGTCTCCCCGGAGAACGCTCCAGACAAGCCGCAGTACCTGGAGCTGACCTACCGCAACGGCGACATCGTCGCGCTGGACGGCGTCGAAATGACCCCGGCCACCGTGCTGGCGACCCTGAACCGTATCGGTGGCGAACACGGCATCGGCCGCCTCGACATCGTCGAGAACCGTTACGTGGGCATGAAGTCCCGTGGCTGCTACGAAACCCCAGGCGGCACCATCATGCTGCGCGCTCACCGTGCTATCGAGTCCATCACCCTGGACCGCGAAGTGGCTCACCTCAAAGACGAGTTGATGCCCAAGTACGCCAGCCTGATCTACACCGGCTACTGGTGGAGCCCTGAGCGCCTGATGCTGCAACAGATGATCGATGCCTCCCAGGCCCACGTGAACGGCGTTGTGCGCCTGAAGCTGTACAAGGGCAACGTGATCGTCACCGGTCGCAAGTCCGATGAGTCGCTGTTCGATGCCAACATCGCCACCTTCGAAGAAGACGGCGGTGCCTACAACCAGGCGGACGCAGCGGGCTTTATCAAGTTGAACGCATTGCGCATGCGCATTGCGGCCAACAAAGGTCGCAAGTTGTTCTGAGTGCCCGTGACGCTTTAAGAAAGGCCCCTTGTTAAAGGGGCCTTTTTTTTGCCTGTTAAAAAAGCAAGGCGATACCGTGTGTTGGGGAATGTTTATCAATGTTTAAAGAGTGTTGAGTAGTTAGCGCTTCTGAAGTGTTGTGGGTGTAGGAAAATGTTCTGGGGTGGCGTATTAAAAGGAAAATGAATTATTTACACCGAAATAGGAACCATGTCTTACAGAATATTCACTCATATAAGTGTGATAAGGGTGTTTCTTGGGGAAATGTCTGTAGGAAATAATGGTGTAAGTGAATATTTTTAAGGGAACTGAAATGATAGGGTTTTTCTTGTCGACTTATCTGCGCGAAGGCAACAAGCAAGGGGCATTTGCTGAAAGTCATGTGCGCTACCTTTACCGCTTGCCTCGTACCCGTTGGATATTTCATTCAAATTATGTGTGGGCCCAGAAAAGTCTGAAAGCCCCCGTAAAACTCGATACATCTGAATCAGTGTTTTTTTGTAGGCTTATTCCTATATCGTTGTGGCTTGGGTCTCTGCTTGCTGTTACTCAGGGGGGAGCGCTATGCCAACTAGGAAACGACTAGGCTATTGTGCTTGCTCTGAATAATTCGAACAGCGAAATTGGACTTTCCTTATGAATAAAGTGCTGATCGTGGATGATCATCCCGTCATTCGTCTTGCTGTGCGTATGCTAATGGAGCGTCATGGTTATGAGGTCGTTGCCGAGACCGATAACGGTGTCGATGCGTTGCAACTTGCACGGGAGCATATGCCGGACATCGTCATACTGGATATTGGAATTCCCAAGCTCGATGGGCTGGAAGTTATTTGCCGGCTTTCCTCCGTCAAACAGCCAGCTCCATTCAAGGTGCTGGTGCTGACGTCCCAGGCGCCTGGTCATTTCTCCATGCGTTGCATGCAGGCTGGCGCTGCGGGTTACGTCTGCAAGCAGCAGGATTTGACTGAGTTGTTGAGCGCCATCAAGGCGGTGCTCTCCGGCTACAGCTATTTCCCGAACCAGGCGTTGAACTCGGTGCGCTCAACCATGGGCAACGCGAGTGAGGCCGATATGGTCGAGCGCCTTTCGGGCCGGGAGATGATGGTGCTGCAGCAGTTGGCGCGCGGTAAAACCAACAAGGAGATCGCCGACGGCATGTTCCTGAGCAACAAGACTGTCAGTACCTACAAGACGCGTTTGCTGCTCAAGCTCAATGCACGCTCGCTGGTAGACCTGATTGAGTTGGCCCAACGCAACGGGCTCGTATAGGGGAGGGTGCAACAACTCACGTGATATCCGGCCAGTGAGCCAGCTAGCAAAAAGCCTCCGTCAGGGAGGCTTCTGGTCGTAAACGGGCAGGTCAGAGGTCGAAGTCGTAATCGGCCAGTTGTTTTTGCAAGCGTCGCTCTTCCAGAAGATTGTCGATAGTGCGACGTTTGCTTAGATTGGTCTTGGCTACCTCCGCAACGGGGGCTTCGCCATCGTCATCCGATTCTGCGACGAGGTCGTCTTCTACATCCAGTTGTTCTTTGCCAGTGCTCATAAGGTTCACTCCGGGCTAAGACTGCCGTTGGCGCTCCTTATAACGATAATCCATGAATGGGTAAAAAAGATTTTTTCAATCGACTGATCGAAAAAAACAATGATTACTCAATCGTCGGACGTCTTGTCCTTGTATTCACACAGGTCTTCGATGCGACAGCTGCCGCAGCGGGGCTTGCGTGCCTGGCAAACATAGCGTCCGTGCAGGATCAACCAGTGGTGGGAGTCGAGCAGATAGGGCTTGGGCACGAACTTCATCAGCTGGGTTTCCACCTCCACCACATTCTTGCCGCGAGCGATCCCCGTCCGGTTACTGACCCGGAAAATGTGGGTGTCCACCGCCATGGTCAACTGTCGGAATGCCGTATTGAGCACAACGTTCGCGGTTTTGCGGCCTACACCCGGCAGCGCCTCCAGGGCTTCGCGTGTTTGCGGCACTTCACCGCCGTGCAACTCCACCAGCATCCGACAGGTCTCGATGACATTTTTGGCCTTGCTGTTGTAAAGGCCAATCGTCTTGATGTATTCGGATAAGCCATCGACGCCCAAGGCATGGATCGCCTCTGGTGTATTCGCCACCGGGTACAGTTTGGCCGTGGCCTTATTCACGCCCACATCAGTGGATTGTGCCGACAGAATCACCGCAATCAACAATTCGAATGGCGAAGAGTAGGCCAGTTCGGTTTTCGGTTCTGGATTGTCTTCGTGAAACCTGCGGAAAATTTCCAGGCGTTTTACGGCGTTCATGGGGCAGGCAATTCCTTGCAGACGGTCGGCGTAATGGTGAAAAGCGGTTCCAGGCACGGAGCCCTATAAGCAACAACCTCAATAGGATAGAGGTCAGGCGCCGACATGGGTATCGACCTGGCGCTGCACCTCTTCCAGTTTGTGTTGCGCCGCAGCCAGCGCTTCTGCGTCGATGCCCGGTTGGCGCTGTAATTTGCTGACATCCGCGCGGGCGTAGGCCAGGGCGGTTTTCAGCTGGCGCAGTTGGGCATCAATGGGGCGTTTTTCCACGCGCTGTAAGTCTGGGCGGGGTTGCTCGGAGATCGCCTCGACGTCATGCAGGGCGTGCTCGGCAGCGGTCAATGCCGCGCTGAGCGTTGCCAGCTGTTGCTCGTCGGCGCACTGCTCTTGAGCCTTTTTCAACTCAGCGCGCCGCATGGCCAACTGGATTTTCGCGCGCTTGAGCTCGGGGTCTTTGTTGGCAGGGAGCGGAGGCGGGCTGCTCGCTTCTAGCGCCGCCAATGCTTGCTCCGCGGCTTCGAACTGTTGTTGCAGGATGATCAGTTGCGATTGTTGCTCAAACGTTGGCGGATGGCCGAAGGCTTTCAAGGATTTATGCAACTGCGCACGGCTCATGGCGACGCCGATCTTGGCTTTCTTGATCGCTGCATCCGAGGCAGCTTGCCCTGTATCTGCGGGTGCAGTGTGCGTCGGCACCGTGCGCTTGGCCCGTGCCAGGCGTTCTGCTAGCTGGCGTTGTTCCTCCAGCTGCAAGCGCGCGTTGCGCTGTTCATAACGCCGCCGCGCACGGTCACGCTTGAGGCCGCGTTCATGCTGCTCGTGTTCGTTGGCCGCCAATCCACCCACCATTGGCACCAGGTTAACCAGCGGCCGCATATCGATGCAGTCAACCGGGCAAGGTGCCACGCAGAGGTCGCAGCCCGTGCACTCGTCGCTGATCACCGTGTGCATCAGTTTGGCGGCACCCACGATGGCGTCCACCGGGCACGCCTGGATGCATTTGGTGCAGCCGATGCACTCGGCTTCGCGGATGTACGCAACCTGCGCTGGAGCTTCGCCACGGCTGGTGTCCAGCATCAGCACGGGGACGCTCAGCAGGTGTGCGAGGCCGATGATCGTTTCCTGCCCACCCGGCGGGCACTTGTTGATCGCCTCGCCTTTAGCGATGCCTTCGGCGTATGGCTTGCAGCCTGGGTGCCCGCATTTGCCGCATTGGGTCTGCGGCAGCAGCGCGTCGATACGTTGAATGAGGTTCATGCTGGGATCATTGGCATGCCGGTTAGACGAACAGAGCCTGATTATCCGGCAAGCGAGAAGAGGGGACTAGCGCAAAAGCCCTGTCGCCGAAACGACAGGGCTGTTTTGCAGGCTTACTTGATGCGTTGGCCTGGCTTGGCGCCGCTGTCAGGGCTCAGCAGGTAGATTTCTTCACCGCCAGGGCCCGCCGCCATCACCATGCCTTCGGAGATACCGAACTTCATCTTCCGTGGCTTGAGGTTGGCAATCATCATGGTCAGGCGACCATCCAGCTTGGACGGGTCCGGGTAGGCGCTCTTGATCCCGGAGAACACGTTGCGTTGCTCGTCACCGATATCCAATGTCAGGCGCAGCAGCTTGTCGGCACCTTCCACGGCTTCGGCCTTGATGATCAGCGCCACACGCAGGTCCACGGCGGCGAAAGCGTCAAAGTCGATTTCCGCAGAGATCGGGTCTTTGGCCAATTCACCATTGCCAGCGGGTGCAGCCGAACCGGTGTCGGTCTGGCTGGCGACCAGGTCTTCTTTCGACGCGTCGGTCATGGCCTGGACTTTTACCGGGTCGATGCGGGTCATCAGCGGCTTGAACTCGTTCAACTGATGGTTACCGAGCAGGCTGGCGTGGTCGTTCCAGGTCAGCGGCGCGACGTTGAGGAACGCCTCGGCGTCGGCGGCCAGCAGTGGCAGCACCGGCTTGAGGAAGATCACCAACTGGCGGAACAGGTTGACGCCCGTGGCGCAGATCGCCTGGACTTCAGCCTGCTTGCCTTCCTGTTTATTCAACGACCACGGTGCCTTGTCGGCGATCCAGGCGTTGGCGCGGTCGGCCAGGCCCATGATCTCGCGCATGGCGCGGGCAAAGTCGCGGGCTTCATAGGCGTCGGCGATGCTTGGCGCGGCGGCCAGGAACGCGTCGGTCAGCTCTGGCGCAGCGTTCTCGGCCACCAGCACACCGGCGTTGCCCTTGTGGATAAACCCGGCGCAACGGCTGGCGATGTTGACGACCTTGCCCACGAGGTCCGAGTTGACCTTCTGTACGAAGTCTTCCAGGTTCAGGTCCAGGTCATCGACGCCACGGCCCAGCTTGGAGGCGTAGTAGTAGCGCAGGTATTCTGGTGACAGGTGGTCCAGATAGGTGCGCGCCTTGATAAAGGTGCCACGGGACTTGGACATCTTCTGGCCGTTGACCGTCAGGTAGCCGTGCACGGCAATGGCGGTCGGCTTGCGGTAGCCCGAGCCTTCAAGCATGGCTGGCCAGAACAGGGCGTGGAAGTTGACGATGTCCTTGCCGATGAAGTGGTACAACTCGGCCGTGGAGTCTTTGTTCCAGAACGCGTCGAAGTCCAGCTCCGGTGTGCGATCGCACAGGTTCTTGAAGCTGGCCATGTAGCCGATTGGCGCATCCAGCCACACATAGAAGTACTTGCCCGGCTCGCCTGGGATCTCGAAGCCGAAGTACGGCGCATCGCGGGAGATGTCCCACTGTTGCAGGCCGCTGTCGAGCCATTCGGCGAGTTTGTTGGCCACGGCGTCTTGCAGGGTGCCGCTGCGGGTCCAGGTTTGCAGCATTTGCTGGAAATCCGGGAGTTTGAAGAAGAAGTGCTGGGAATCCTTGAGCACCGGGGTGGCACCGGAGATAGCCGACTTCGGATCCTTCAATTCAGTCGGCGCGTAGGTTGCACCGCATTTTTCGCAGTTGTCGCCGTACTGGTCTTCGGTGCCGCATTTCGGGCAGGTGCCCTTGATGAAGCGGTCGGCCAGGAACATTTTCTTTTCCGGGTCGAAGTACTGGGTGACCGACCGCTGGTCGATATGCCCTGCTTCTTTCAACCGCAGGTAGATCTGGCTCGACAGCTCGCGGTTTTCTTCGGAGTGGGTCGAGTGGAAGTTGTCGAAGTCCACCAGGAACTCGGCAAAGTCGGCGCTGTGTTCAGCCTGCACGTTGGCGATCAGTTGTTCCGGGGTGATGCCTTCCTTTTCGGCGCGCAACATGATGGCCGAACCGTGGGCGTCGTCCGCGCAGACATAAATGCATTGGTTGCCGCGATGCTTCTGGAAGCGCACCCACATATCGGTCTGGATGTACTCAAGCATATGGCCAAGATGGATGGAACCATTGGCATAGGGCAGGGCGCTGGTGACGAGGATCTTGCGTGGCTCGGACATGGGGCTCGGCTACTTGATGAAACGGAGGTCGGCCACTATAAAGCGCCGGGAAATATATTTCACCCCGTGGAGCTGTTTCAGCATCTTCCTTACCTGCGAAAGCATGCCGCTGACGGGCGGGAACGGTTAGGATAGCCGCCTGTTTCAGTCAGTCTTTTTTCGGGAGTAGCCCATGAGCGCCGTCAATCGCGCAGCGGTGGAAGCCGTTCTTCGCCAGTACACCGACCCTTATTTGAACCAGGACCCGGTCAGTGCCGGCTGTGTACGTGCCATCGAGGTGCAGGGCGACCACGTGTCGGTCCAGCTGGAGTTGGGCTATGCCGCAGGCCTGTTCAAGAACGGCTGGGCGCAGATGCTGCAAATGGCCATCGAAGGCCTGGACGGCGTGCGCTCTGCCAAGGTCGATATCCAGTGCGTGATTGCGCCGCACAAGGCCCAGGCCCAGATCCCGGGTCTGGCCAATGTCAAGAACGTCGTCGCCGTCGCCTCCGGCAAGGGTGGCGTGGGCAAATCCACCACCGCCGCCAACCTGGCCCTGGCTCTGGCCCGTGAAGGCGCACGCGTGGGCATCCTCGACGCCGACATCTACGGCCCGAGCCAGGGCGTGATGTTCGGCATCGCCGAGGGCACGCGGCCCAAGGTCAAGGATCAGAAGTGGTTTGTACCGATTGAGTCCCACGGGGTGGAAGTCATGTCCATGGCCTTCCTCACCGACGACAACACGCCGATGGTCTGGCGCGGGCCGATGGTCTCCGGGGCACTGCTGCAGCTGGTTACCCAGACGGCCTGGGGCGATTTGGACTACCTGGTGATCGACATGCCGCCAGGCACCGGTGATATCCAGTTGACCCTGGCACAGAAAGTCCCGGTGGCCGGTTCGGTGATCGTCACGACGCCGCAGGACCTGGCCCTGCTCGATGCCAAGAAAGGCGTGGAGATGTTCCGCAAGGTCAATATCCCGGTGCTGGGTGTTGTCGAGAACATGGCGGTGCACATCTGCTCCAACTGCGGCCACGCCGAGCATCTGTTCGGTGAGGGCGGCGGTGAGAAACTGGCCACGCAATACGGTGTTGAACTGCTGGCGTCGCTGCCGCTGTCGATGCTGATTCGCGAGCAGGCTGACGGTGGCAAGCCCACTGTTGTAGCCGAGCCTGACAGCCAGATCGCCATGATCTATCAGGAGCTGGCCCGTCATGTGGGCGCACGGATCGTCTTGCAGGAAGCGGCGGCGCCGGCAATGCCGACGATTACTGTCAGCGACGACTAAGAGGCGTGAAAGGAAAAAGCCCCGACAGTGTCGGGGCTTTTTCATGCCCGGAAGATGGCCCGGACGTGGCCGTTACGCTTTTGCCCAATTGCTCGTGTAAGCATTTGCTTACTTTTTCGTAAGTGTTTGGTTTTTTTACCAGACACGTATGTCCCGAATTCTTGAGGGAGTTTTCTAACTTGTTGAAAATTAACAATTAAATGTATTTCGTAGAGCGCGCAGGCGTGTCACGCCACGGGTTGGATCCCGTTGAACTTCCCTTGGAAGTCTCTAAGATCAGCCCTGTGTCCACGGATTGGCACAGCCATCAAGGAACGATGGTTTGAAGGAACGTCGCAGGATGCGATTCATCAGGATGATGAAAAGGAATACAGGGACTAGGGAAAAAATGTGGGCGGGTCATACCGCCCCTTTTTTTTGCCCGTAGAAAAGTCCCCGGACGCAAAAAAGGCCCCGTAGGGCCTTTTTTTGTTTGGCGGCGGCGCTGTTAGCGCTCGAGGTCTTTGATCTTGCCTTTGACGCCATCCCACTCAGCTGCATCCGGCAGCGAGTCTTTCTTCTCAGTGATGTTTGGCCAGATTTCCGCCAGCTCGACGTTCAACTGAATAAATTCCTGCATCTCTGCCGGGACTTCGTCCTCGGAGAAAATAGCGACGGCCGGGCATTCTGGTTCACACAGGGCGCAGTCGATGCACTCATCCGGGTGGATGACCAGGAAGTTCGGGCCTTCGTAGAAGCAGTCCACCGGACATACTTCCACGCAGTCGGTGTACTTGCACTTGATGCAGTTGTCGGTGACGACGAAGGTCATTTCTAATTCTCTCCTCAGGCGGCGGCAGCGAAACCCTTTGTGGCAGGGCTCGCGAGGTTCGGGAGCGATAGTCTGCAGGCCAGGCTAAAAAGCCCGCAGCATCCCAAACCGCGCGAGAGTCTACCAGCTTGCAAGCGTCAGCGTTATATCCGAACCTTCAGTGCATATAACATTTCGAGCGCTTTACGCGGCGTCAAGTCATCCAGGTCAAGCTTTGCCAACTCTTCCAGCACCGGATGGGGCAGGGTGGCGAACATATCGCTCTGGTGCGGTGCAGCGTTTTTGCTCGCTGCCTTGGCAGGGCTGGCGACCACGGTTTCATGGGGCAATGCCGTGGTTTCCAGGCGGCTGAGGTGCTCGCGGGCGCGGCTGATCACGATGTTTGGCACGCCGGCCAACTGCGCCACCGCCAGGCCGTAGCTCTGGCTGGCCGGCCCGGGCAACACGTGGTGCAGGAACACGATGCGCTCGTTGTGCTCGGTGGCATTGAGATGCACGTTGGCCACCAGCGGTTCGCTTTCTGGCAATACGGTCAGTTCGAAATAGTGGGTGGCAAACAGCGTGTAGGCCCGCAGGTGCGCCAAACGCTCGGCTGCGGCCCACGCCAGGGACAGGCCATCGAAGGTGCTCGTGCCGCGACCGACTTCGTCCATCAGCACCAGGCTGCGCTCGGTGGCGTTGTGCAGGATGTTGGCAGTTTCGCTCATTTCCACCATAAAGGTCGAACGGCCACCGGCCAGGTCATCGCTGGAACCGATCCGGGTGAAAATCCGGTCCACCAGGGACAACTCGCAACTGGCCGCCGGCACAAAGCTGCCGATATGCGCCAACAGCACGATCAATGCGGTCTGACGCATGTAGGTGGATTTACCACCCATGTTCGGACCGGTGATCACCAGCATGCGAGTGTCGTCGTCCAGCGAAAGGTCGTTGGCGACGAACGGCGTCGTCAGCACTTGCTCCACCACCGGGTGGCGCCCCTGCACGATGCGCATGCACGGCTCGCTGACAAAACGCGGGCAGTTCAGGTCAAGGTTCAGTGCGCGTTCGGCGAGGTTGCTCAGCACATCCAGTTCGGCCAGGGCGGCAGCGGTGTCTTGCAACGGCGCCAGTTGGCCGATGAGGTCTTCGAGCAGGGCTTCATACAGCATCTTTTCCCGCGCCAGCGCACGGCTTTTGGCCGACAGCGCCTTGTCTTCGAACTCCTTGAGCTCCGGGGTGATAAAGCGCTCGGCACCTTTGAGGGTCTGGCGACGTTGATAGTCGATAGGCGCCGACTCGGCCTGCTTGCTCGGCAACTCGATGAAGTAGCCGTGCACGCGGTTGTAGCCGACTTTCAGGTTGGCCAGGCCGGTACGGGCTTTTTCGCGGGCTTCCAGGTCAATCAGGAACTGCCCGGCGTTTTCGCTGAGGGATTGCAACTCGTCCAGCTCGCTGTCGTAACCGGTCTTCAACACGCCGCCGTCACGGATAATCGCTGGCGGGTTGTCGATGATGGCTTTTTCCAGGAGTGCCGCCAGTTCCGGGTAGGTGCTGGTGGTCACGGCCAACTGTTGCAGGTGCGGTGTGTCCAGTTCGGTCATCGCCGCTTGCAGTTGGGGCAGGGCGCCGAGGGCATCGCGCAGGCGCGCCAGATCGCGGGGGCGCGCATTGCGCAGGCCAATCCGCGCGAGGATGCGCTCGATATCACCGATTTCCTTCAACTGCGGTTGCAGCTTCTCAAAGCGGTAACCGTCCAGCAGGCAGGTAATAGAAGACTGACGTGCTTGCAACACGCTCAAATCCCGCAGCGGACGGTTCAGCCAACGGGTCAGCAGGCGGCTGCCCATGGCGGTCTGGCACCGGTCGACGACCGATTGCAGGGTGTTGTCGCGCCCGCCGGACAGGTTGGTATCGAGCTCCAGGTTGCGCCGGCTGGCGCCATCCAGCACCACGGTATCGTCCAGGCGTTCATGACGCAGGGCGCGCAAATGCGGCAGGGCCGTGCGCTGGGTTTCCTTGGCGTAACCGAGCAGGCAACCCGCGGCGCCGATGGCCAGGGTCAGGGTTTCGCAACCAAAGCCCTTCAAGTCCTGCACGGAGAATTGTTGGCAAAGGCTTTTCAGCGCCGAGTCACGCTCAAAGTCCCACGGCGCACGGCGCTTGGCCCCACGACGCTTTTCCGCAGGCAGGTCCTTTGGCCAATCATCCGGGATCAACAACTCCACTGGATTGATACGTTCCAGCTCGGCCAGCAGGTTTTCCCAACCCTTGATCTCCAGCACGCTGAAATTGCCGCTGGTGATGTCCAGCACCGAAAGACCGAACAAACGCTCATCGCCCAACACCGCGGCAATCAGGTTATCGCGACGCTCATCCAGCAACGCCTCATCACTCACCGTCCCCGGCGTAATAATGCGCACCACCTGACGTTCCACCGGCCCTTTGCTGGTAGCCGGGTCGCCGATCTGCTCACAGATCACCACCGACTCGCCCAGCTTCACCAGCTTGACCAGATAACCTTCCAACGAATGGTAAGGAATCCCACACATCGGAATCGACTGCCCAGCCGATTGCCCACGGGCGGTCAGGGTGATGTCCAGCAGCTTGGCGGCCTTCTTCGCGTCTTCGTAGAAGATCTCGTAGAAGTCGCCCATGCGATAGAACATCAACTGATCAGGGTGCTGGTTTTTCAGGCGCCAGTACTGCTGCATCATCGGGGTGTGGGAGGACAGGTCGGAAGTGTTTTTACTCATTGGATAGTAGGCAAATTCGTTGAAAGGAGTGGGGCAAAGGGGGCGCTTGGCCCTGCTGATTTTGCGATGGCAGCAAGGTTAACACGCGAGGTGGAGCGTTCGCCCCCCTTCAAGCAAAGGCTACTTAGCGGGTGTGCATGGCAACGTTAACGGCTGTCTGAGTGCTTAGTTCAATTAGCGTTAGTGCGCCGTCATCAAAGGAGCAGCCCGTGTCGAGGTAGGTTGTATTGCCCAAGCGGGTAACAGACGCCACTGTCGAGTGCCCGACATAAATATGATCTATGCCTTGAATGATGATTTCGTCCTGATGCTCGATTTTGTTTCTGGCATATAAGGCTTTTGTTAACGCTGATTGTTGATGTATCTCTCCAAGACGGCCAGTAATGGCGTTTTTGGCATTTTGCCAAGTGGGGGTGTCATCAATGAGAGGGGTTTCCGCATGCACAATCCCGATTTTTCGACCGTCCAGTAATTCAATTTCCATTATTAGAGGAAGCGTTTGCAGTGCGTTCGAAATGTTCTGTTGAAGTGCGCCAGGTAGCTCATAAATCCATGCGCCCCCATTGCGAGAGTGCCGGGCAGTGTCTCCGTTGCCAGAAATACAATCGATGAGCATCTGTTCGTGGTTACCTCTCACCGCGTGAAACCACGGTTGTTGCAACCAGTCCAGTACGTCGATGGAGTCGGGGCCTCTGTCAATGAGGTCGCCCACGGAAAAAACTCGATCAAGCGCTTTATCAAACGCGGTCTTCTTCAAAAGAGACTCGAACAGTTTGAAATGACCGTGGATGTCGCCGACTACAAAATCTCGACCAATTGTGTTGGGTGGAAACGACTGGATCGCGTGCATGTTCAGTGGTTCGATAAGAGGGGATTTGCGTGGGTGGATATTACTGGCTGCGGCTGTCGGCAAGAAGCGTCTGGAGAATAATATTCTGACGCGCTTTCCAGCGTTTGCGCCCCGTGCCGCGGCGTCGTCGTGGCCAGTTACACATTCAGCGAACAGGCCTGCAATATGCAAATTAGCATTTGCCAACCCAAAAAACTCCCGTCACTATCCGCGCTATGCAAAAACGCAACGTTTCTATCGTCTTACGAGAACTGCTGGACCGCGACCGGATCTCCCCCATGGAGCTTCACCGGCGCACTGGCGTGCCTCAATCCACGCTGTCCCGGATCCTCAGCGGCAAGATCGTTGACCCCTCGGACAAGCACATCTCGCGTATCGCCGATTACTTTCGCGTTAGCACCGACCAACTGCGCGGACGCGTAGCGATTGGTGCCTTGCGCGAAGACCTGCGTGACCCAACCCATTCGGAGCTCAAGGACATAAGCTTGTGGGACGACGACACCCCCGTGAATGATGACGAGGTGTCGATCCCTTTTCTGCGCGAGGTTGAATTGGCTGCTGGATCAGGAAGATTCGTCATCGAGGAAAGCGAAAAGGCCAGCCTGCGGTTCGGCAAGCGTAGCCTGCGGCATAACGGCGTGCAGTTTGACCAGGCCAAGTGCGTGACCGTACGTGGCAACAGCATGCTGCCCGTGCTGCGTGATGGGGCGACGGTTGGGGTGAATGCGGGCAAGAGCGGGATTGGCGATATCGTCGATGGTGATTTGTACGCCATCAATCACAACGGCCAACTGCGGGTGAAACAGCTCTATCGCCTGCCTTCCGGGATTCGCCTGCGCAGTTTCAATCGCGATGAGCACCCGGACGAAGACTATAGCTTCCAGGACATCCAGGATGAGCAGATCAGCATTCTCGGCCATGTGTTCTGGTGGGGCATGTACGCTCGCTAACAACCTTATGTAAGACAAAACCCGCCAATGCGCGGGTTTTTTTTCGCTTGTCAAAAGCCGGCATCCCCAATGCCCACAAGGCTTTCAATGCGCTGGTGCAATTCACTGGTGAAATAAATGCATTCACGCATTGACTGTATATGCATACATGCATATTCTCCATCTCAAGCCAGCCAAGAAGGCTAGGTGGAGGCAGCAAGGATGCTGCCAAGGAAGACAAGGAAGGCACGCAGCATCGGCATGGACGCCATCACAGCGATGGCAAGGACGCCAGGAAACACCGGCAAGGATGCCGACGCTCTTTAGTTACACCGTACGACAAGAACAGGCAGCGATGAACCGGCCTCAACGGTTCAGAGGGTTGGCAACTGACCCGGGTGTGCAGCGTAAAGCACCAGAAGCAGTTATCCGGCAGACAGGGATCGTGGTCGGAAAAACATCGAGGGAAGAACCGTACCGCGCCAGTAGCGCCGACAGTTCGCGGGACGCATTACTGAAAAGCCTGGGCAGCCGGGCTTTTTGGAATGCCCACCGACACACGGAAGTATCCAAACCCCGGCACTGTGCCGGCATTGCTCAGCCAGGAGGCGTGACATGACAAACGAGCAGCAAGCGTTAGCGGAAATGCCGATCTGGCTGGTGATCGTACTGGCCCTGATCGGCGGGGTCAGCGGTGAAATGTGGCGCGCCGACAAGGAAGGCGCCCGGGGCTGGTCGCTGGTACGTCGTCTGGCCTTGCGGTCTGGGGCGTGCATGGTTTGCGGGGTCTCGGCCGTGATGCTGTTGTACGCCGCCGGCCTGTCGGTCTGGACCGCCGCCGCACTGGGGTGCCTGACCGCCATGGCCGGCGCAGACGTGGCCATCGGCCTTTATGAACGTTGGGCGGCCAAGCGTATTGGCGTCAACCGCCCGGATCAGCAGTAACCGCTGCAAGGACGCAACAAGATGACCTCTATCGAAAGAACCTCCCAACTGCCCATGGCGATTGAGGACGCGCTGAAGAGCGCGTTCCCACAATTGCGCGTAGGTAATCATCAGGACTTCACCGGCACCGGCGATAAGACCGGCGTGCTTGTCAGCATGGAGCGCAATGGCCCCGGCGTGCGTTCCCTTGAGGGGCGCAAGGCACATGTGTTGTCGGTTTCCCTCAAGGTCACTGTCGCCAGCGGGGCCGCAGCGTTTGATGCGTGCGACCTGGCCAGCCAACTGATGGACCTGGCCCTGGACAACCGCTGGGGCCTGCCGCCGGATCAGTGCGATTTGCCCACGGCCATCGTCGCAGCACCTTCTGCGCTGAACGGCGTGGAAACGGACTACGACACCTGGATCGTGTCCTTCAGCCAAACCCTCTACCTCGGCCCGCGCCTCCTCGAAGATCCCACAGGCAAACCACTATTTGCCCGCACCTGGGAAGTCTCCGACATCAACGACCCGGATCAATATCGCCCACTCCAGGAGTAATCCATGTTCGATGCATTGCTGCGCATGCAACTCGGGCCGATCGTCGAGCGCCTGGTGGACATGGAAACCCAGGTCGAAGACCTGTATCGCCGTGCAGAAAGTTTCTGCCGGATTGGCGTGTGCCAGGAGGTCGACGCCGCCAGCAACACCTGCAAGGTCAGTCATGGGGATTTGCTCAGCCCGGCCATCCGTTTTTTCAACCCCAGCGCCGGTTCGCAGACTGAAACTCGCATTCCCTCGGTGGGTGAACAATGCCTGTTGCTCAACTACGGCGGCGGCGAAGGCGGAGCACAGTCCGTGGCCTTGTTCGGCCTCAACAGTAGTCTGTTTCCGCCAGTGTCCGGCGTGGCCTCGCTGAACCGGCGCCGTTATCAGGACGGCACCCAAAGCGACTACGACGATGCCAGCCATACGTTCAACTGGAGCAACGGGCCGACCACCGTCAGCGGTTCCCGCGAACAAGTGAACGTGACCGTTGGCGCCGCCACGCTGGCGCTGACTGAGCACAGCATCACCCTGCAACTCGGCGCCAGCGGCTTGCTGCTGGATGCCGCCGGCGTGCATTTGAGCGGCCCAGTGGTGGACCACCACGGCCGCGTGATCAGCAGCGCATAAGGATTTGCCATGATCGGAATCGATAGGAACAGCGGGGCAGCGGTCGATGACTGGCTGCAATTCGTACAGCGCGCCACCCGAGCGCTGACCACCCCCGTGGGCACTCGCCAGAAGCGCCCGTTTTACGGCTCGAAGATCCCGCAACTGCTCGGCCAGAACCTCGGCGACGACCTGTTGATCCTCGCCCAGAGCCATGCCGCCGACGCGTTCTACAACGCGCAGAACGGCATCACCGACTTTCAACCCCAGGTCATCGTCGCGACCCGTCAGGGCGCTGGCTTGTTACTGCGTTTTGCCGGCACCTGGAAAAACCGCCAACAATCCTTTGAGGTCGTCACATGAGCATGCTGATCCCTGGCCAGAACCAACTGGCGGAACCGGCGATTATCGCGGTCGACGCCTTCGAGCCGCTATTGGCGCAATTCAAGGCGTTCGTCGTCGACTACGTGGCCACTCGTGCGCCGCAAAGTGCGGCCAAGCTCAAGCTCAGCCTCGACAATGAAAGCGAGCTGCTGACCCTGGCCCTGGAAGCGTTTTGCGTGCGCCTGCAAACCCACGAACGCCAATACAACGCACGCATCAAGCAGATGCTGGCGTGGTGGGCCACCGGCAGCAATCTGGATGCGCGCCTCGCGGACATGGGCCTGGAGCGCCAGGTCCTTGACCCCGGTGACCCCGCTGCTTTCCCGCCTGTGCCGCCGACGCTGGAAAGCGATGATGATGCTCGCCTGCGCTATTACCTGGCACCCCACGCCCCGGCGGCAGGCTCGCGCATGCAATATCGCCGTGAAGTGTTCACCTTGGGCGAGCGGCCAGCGGTCAAGGTGCAAAGCGCCGCGTCGGGCGTGGTGACGGTCAGCTACACCTTCAACCCGGACGGCTATGCCGCGCGGATCAAGGATGGCAATGGTCGGCGTACGGCGCCTGGCGAGGTGATGGTCACCGTGCTCTCCCGGGACGGCGATGGCAGCGCCTCTGCCGATTTGCTTGACGGCGTGCGGCGACATTTCGCACGGCCCGATGTACGACCGGAAACCGATCTGGTCACGGTCCAGGGCGCGCAGATCCAACGCTACAAGATCCGTGTGGTCGCCAAGATCAACGCGGGCCCCGATTCGGGATTGACCCAGGTTGCCGCGCAACAGTTGCTGCAAACCTACGCCGATTCCTGTCATCGCCTGGAAGGTCGGGTCGACCCGAGCTGGATCGACTACGCCATCCACAGTGCCGGCGCTGCGCAACTGCAGATCCTTGAGCCGCTGGCACCGATCATCAGCTCGGCGTTTCAGGCGCCGTACTGCACGGGCGTCGAGGTGGAGGTGCGCACGCTATGAGTGAGCCCAAGACGAGCCTGTTGCCCGCCAACAGTTCACCCCTGGAAAAGGCCCTTGATCTGGGCTTCGGCTACTTGCTGGAACGGGTCACGCCGCCATTCCCCCAACTGATGGACCCGGATCGTACGCCGGCAGCGTTTTTGCCCTACCTGGCAGCTGACCGCGCGGTGAACGAATGGAGCACCACCGCCCCCGAGGCCGAGAAGCGCCTGACCGTCAAACTCGCCTGGCCCACCGCGCGACAGGCCGGCACTCGCCAAGCCCTGGAAAACGCCGTCAAAGGCCTGCGACTACGGCCCGAAGTGCGTGCCTGGTACGAGCAGAAACCGCGAGGTGTGCCCTACAGCTTTGCCGTCCGGGTCTGGACCGAATTGCCCTACAGCGAAGCCACTGACCTGCGACTCGATCGACGCCTGGCCGATGCCAAAAGTGAGCGCGACATCTTCTCGGTCTCCATCGGCCTGAGCGCGTCGGGCCGCCACAGCATCGGCGGTGCCACGCTGTGCGGCGAACTCACCACGATCTACCCAACCATGTTGGCAGGCGTTGAAGCCACGGGCCGCGCCTGCTTGGCGGCCGGGCTCTACACCGTCGAAACCACCACCCTTTATCCACAGGAGCACTAAATGGCTGACTATTACACCCTGCCCACCAACGCGGGGCTCGCCTACGAAACCGCCTGCAAGGCTGCTGGCGTACCGATCAAACTGGCGCAGATCTCCGTCGGCGACGGTAACGGCGCTGTCTACAACCCCGATGCCAGCGCAAAAGCGCTGAAACGCGAAGTCTGGCGTGGGCCGTTGAACGCGCTGTTTCAAGATGAAAAAAACGCCAACTGGCTGATGGCTGAAGTCACCATCCCGTCAAATGTCGGCGGCTGGTATGTGCGGGAAGCCGGGCTGTGGACGGACAGCGGGATCTTGTATGCCATCGTCAAATACCCGGAGTCGTATAAACCGGTGTTGACGACGTCGGGGGCGGGCAAAGAGTTCTACATTCGCTCGATTTTCGAGACGACCAATGCTGCCAATGTGACGTTGTTGATTGATGACACGGTGGTGAAGGCGACTCGGGCGTGGGTAGTGGATTACCTCGCGCAGCAGTTGGCGAAGGGGTCGTATACCAAGGCAGAGGTCGAGGCGTTGATCGCCAAGGCGTCGGCGTTGCCGGTCGGGGCGATGGTGCCGTTTCCGCTTGGAATCGTGCCGTCGGGGTATCTGGAGGTGGATAACAGCCTGTTCAGGGATTCTGTTTATCCGGACTTGGCGGCGTATCTGGCGAAGAAGTTCAACGTTGCTGGCGATGCGGTGGGGTATACGCGATTGCCGGAGTCGCGAGGGGAGTTTTTTCGGGGTTGGGATCATGGGCGGGGCGTGGATGCTGGGCGTGTGATTGCCAGTTTCCAGGCTGATGCGTTCAAGAGCCACACCCATACACCGCCCTATCAGACCGGTATCAACTCTGCGTCCGGCCCTGCTGGTGCTAAAGCTCTCGGTGGTACCATTTTTGATGTCCTTCAGGACGTCGGGTATACGGGCGGCAATGAAACCCGTCCGCGCAACCTGGCGGTGATGTGGTGCATCAAGACCTGGAGCGCGCCGATCAATCAGGGAAATATTGATGTTTCGGCGTTGCTGCCTTTGGCCGTTCAGGCGACGGAAATCAATCAAGGCACTGCGAAAGTTGCAACTCAGGCACAAGTGAGTGCCGGGGCGGATGATGCAGTCGTTGTGACCCCCAAAAAGCTGCGCGCCGGGTTTTCCATTTCACTCGGCCTGCCTGGGCATATCGCATTTCCCTCTTGGTTGGGCGGGTTGGTTATCCAGTGGTTCAAAGGGCCCGTCAGCGGTCTTGAATCAGTCGCTTATCCCGCGGTCAGTTTTCCTCTCGCATTTCCCAATGCATGTCTGATCTCTTCTGTCTCGACCATGGGTAATGACACGGTGTTTTCTGACCAGATGTTCCAAGTAAGTAGCTGGAACAAAGAGACCGTCAAACTATTTCCTCAGTGGTTCGGTACCGCGAACCAAGGGCTTGTCTTTCCGCTGGTCATTGCAATCGGTTATTGAGGAGGTTCCATGTTTTATTCACCGTCCACCCACGGGCTTTACTCGTTGTCGCTGCATGGCAAAAACATGCCGGCCGATGTGATTGAAATGTCGGAAAAGGAATATGCGGATCTCAGCGAACGGGGTTTCGCAATTTCGGATCCTGGTGTTTCTCCAACCGTTGAAGATGTTGTCGCTCGGGAACGAGCCTGGCGCGGTTATGAGTTGTCGTCAGTGAAATGGCTGCGCGAACGTCATCGCGATCAGCTTGAAATTGAAGTTGATCCCACGCTCTCCGAGGCGCAGTTCAAAGAACTGCTGGTTTATATGCAGGCGTTGCGTGACTGGCCTCAGTCATCCGACTTTCCGAACAGTGAACATCGGCCTGTTACACCATCGTGGATCGCCAACCAAACCGAATAACGCCCCGCACTGACGGGGCGTTTTCTTTCCTGATCTAAACCCCGCCGCCTTGAGCGGCTTTTTTGTGCATGGAGTGCATATGCCCACCCGCCAAACCTACACCGTCCTCATCCCATTCCCCACCCACGCCGGCCATTGGTCTGTCGTCGGCGAGGAACTGGACCTGCTGGACGTCGAAGCAACCGCCCTGCGCACCGCTGGCCGTCTGGAACTGACCAGCGTCCTCAACGCCACCCCGGCCCCAAAGGCCACCA
Source organism: Pseudomonas sp. KBW05 (assembly GCF_003852405.1). GTDB lineage: Bacteria > Pseudomonadota > Gammaproteobacteria > Pseudomonadales > Pseudomonadaceae > Aquipseudomonas. Next base: position 346,034 of record NZ_QAJM01000009.1, on the reverse strand, counting down.
CCCAGAAGGCTGACTAATCATGGCTGAGGTTTTGAACTTCGAGCACAACGGCATCACCGTCAACGCGACTGAATCCCCCGAGGCCATGGGTGGCCTGGGCGATAACGTGATCGGCCTGGTCGGCACCGCGCCGAAAGCCCACGCGTCGATCCCGAAAAATTCGCCGTTCCGTATCAACAGTTTCACCACCCAGGCGTTGCTGGATCCTACCGGCAGCGAGTCGGGCACCTTGTTTCATGCGGTGTACCAGATCCTCAAGGTGGTGAAGGTGCCGGTCTACGTGGTGATTGTGGAGGAGGGCGCCACCCCGGCCGATACCCAGAACAATGTGATCGGCGGCGACGAGCCGGTCACCGGTCGCAAGCTGGGCCTGGCGGCATTGGCCAGCGTGCCGGAAGACCTGACCATCATCGGTGCCCCAGGCTTCACCGGCGTCAAGGCGGTGGCCGGTGAGTTCGCGGCCTTCGGCAAGCGTATCAAGGCCCGTGTGGTGCTGGATGGCAAGGACGTGGCGGTCGCCGGCCAAGTGACCTACAGCGGCGAACTGGGCGGTGCCGACCTTGGCTTCGACCGTTGCCTGCTGGTGCACAACATGCCGTCGGTGTACTCCAAGGCAGCGAAGAAGAATGTGTTCCTCGCGCCGTCGTCCCTGGCGATTGCCGCATTGGCCAAGGTCAAGCAGTGGGAAAGCCCGGGCAATCAAGTGACGTTCGCCGAGGATGTTTCCCGCGTGGTCGAGTACAACATCCTCGACACCTCCACCGAAGGCGACCTGCTCAACCGCTACGGCGTGAGCTACTACGCGCGCACCATCCTTGGCGGTTTTTCGCTGCTGGGTAACCGCTCCATCACCGGCAAGTTCATCAGCTATGTCGGCCTGGAAGATGCCATCAGCCGCAAGCTGGTCAAAGCCGGCCAGAAAGCCATGGCCAAGAACCTCACCAAGTCCTTCATGGACCAGGAGGTCAAGCGCATCAACGACTGGCTGCAAACCCTGGTCGCCGACGAAACCATCCCCGGCGGCAGCGTGTACCTGCACCCGGAACTGAACAGTGTCGAGAAGTACAAGAACGGCACCTGGTTCATCGTCATCGACTACGGCCGCTACGCGCCGAACGAACACATGATTTATCAACTCAATGCCCGCGATGAAATCATCGAGCAGTTCCTGGAGGACGTTCTCTAATGTTTACCAACCGAGTCAGACAGGCCATTGCGGCCACCCTTCAAGGCCTGCCGTTGTCCGCGACGGTGGAGGAATTCACCCCGCCGACGATCGAGTTCGAGATGGAGCCCATGTCCGGCGGGCGCTTTATCGCCGAGGAAATGGCCAAGAGCGGCAAGGTGCTCAATGCCACGTTGATCCTGCAAGGCGCCGGCCCGGAAATCATGCTGGCCCTGGGTGTGCGCCTGGGTGACGACATCCTGCTGAACGTGCGCGAAGCCGGCCAGGACCAGGACGGCAAGACCTATTTCACCTACCACACGGTCGGCGGCAAGCTCAAATCCCTGGCGGAAGCCAAGCTGAAAATGGGCGACAAGGCCACCACCACCCTGGAGCTGTCCTGCCGCACCTACAACCGCCTGGAAAACGGCATCCCGGTGATCGACATCGACGTACGCACCCAGAAGTTCGTGCTCAACGGCGTCGATATCCTCGGCGATGCACGCCGCGCCGTGCTGATGCCTTAAGGCCGATCGAGTTCCCTGTGGGAGCCGGGCTTGCCCGCGATAGCATCACCTCGGTCTAGCTGAATGACCGAGTCACCTGCATCGCAGGCAAGCCAGCTCCCACAGGGATCGGCGCTCGCCCTTTTTTACAACGTTACCCAAGGAGTTTGCCCCATGGCCTGGATGCCACCGCTGCACCGCCTGCTTTCGCCGATCACCGCCGACACCGGCGCGTCGATCGAGCAGGTACAACTCAAACCGCTGTATTACGCCGCGCAAAAAGACGCGCTGGCCCGGGCCGGTGATGATGAGGACGATCAGTTCTTCGAACTGGCGAAACTCGCCACCGGCCTGTCGGAAAAAGAGCTCGACCAACTCAAGCGCCCGGACTACGTGACCATCGCCCAATTCGTGCATGAGATGTCGACTCGTCCTGCGTCGTTCTTCCTCGGCGAGCCGGTGTCATCGAGCCACGAACAACCGGTGCAACTGCTGCTGCCGGTGGATGCCGCCGGTCGCACCCACACCGCACTCGACCTGGAAATGCCCGCCCTGCGCGCGACCAAGGTGATGAAAAAACTCGCCACCGCCAAGGACCGCGCCGAATTCATTACCGCCCATTGCACCGGGCTGATGATCCCCGATCTCGCCGGCCTGACCGTGCCCGACTGGACGGGGTTGCAGGAGCGCATTGACGATTTTTTAAATCAACCGGCGGCCTTCTTTCGCAACGGGACATTGACGTAATCCTCGATGTGGTGCCGCTGGTTTACTCGGTCAATGAAGCGGAGATCCTGGAATGGGACGCCGCCAAAGCCATGCGCCGCTACGACATCGCGATCGTTCGCCTTGGCGTCAAACAGGAGTAGAGCGGGATGCAAGACACTAAATATGGGATGAGGCTCGCCCAGGAGGACTTGCGCTGGATGATCGGCGATGCCGACCTTGGCAATGTGCTGGCGCCGTTTTCCGCCAGTGCGGCGGCCCCCGTAAGCCTGGATGGGGCCGCGCAGCCGCAGTTGGAACTGCGCTCTGCGCTGGTCACGCTCAGTGTGGACATCAACGCCTTGACCCAGGAGCAAGTGCGGCTGCGCGAGACGTTGGAGACGCTCAACAGCACGCTGTTCATCAACGGCGATGCGCTGGTGCCCAAGGCTGCCGATGTGGCCGCGAGCTCGCCGCAGGATCAGCCCGAGGCTGCCGGCGCTGGCTTGTTGGACACGATCAAAGACAAGGTCATAGAAAAAGCGGTTGATCTGGTCATGGACGCGGCCGTCAATCAAGTCAAAGAGCTCAAAAAAAACGGTGGGCACAGCGCAGGGTGGCGCGCTCTGTACGAGCGAGCCCGCCAGGCCTTGGGGGGCTTGTCAAACGGCTTTCAACCGGGGGCGGGCTCGCAACGTTTTCAGTCCTTTGCCGGGGCCAGCGTTGCAGCTAGCGCACCCAACCTAAGCGCAGGTGCCTTGGCCGATGCTGTCGGCACACTGCAATCCGTCGGCATTCGCCGGCTTGGGCCATTGAGAACCGCCGCAGCTGCCGTGGATGTGATCCAGGGCGTACGCAACGGCGACGCCAGCGCCGTCGGCTCCGGCCTGAGCACGGCGGGTGGCGCGTGGGCGGGCGCCTCTGCGGGGGCAGCCATCGGTACCCTGGTGTTTCCCGGTATAGGGACAGCTGTCGGCGGCGCCATCGGTGGTTTGCTGGGCAGCGAAGCGGGCGCCTGGCTGGGCGACAAACTGTTCGGCCCCAGTGATCGCCTGCCGGCGCCCGATGCCGTGAGCAAAGAGCTCAACAGCGCCCGCGCGGATAACGTGCAGGTGTCCATTGCGCCAAGTATCCAGATCACCGGTGTGAACCCTGCCGATGCCCAACAGGTGGTCAGCCAGGTGATCCACGCCCTGCAATTTCAATGCATGCCGATGGTCACGGACGCGCTGGGGGTTCGCCGCAATGCGGCGCTCGCCGACTCAGGAGGTGATTGATGCGACAACAGATGGTTTTGGGCGATTTCATTTTTGGTTTGTCCCGAGGCTTTGCCTATGCCTCGCTGGTCCGCAACAGCGACGGCGGCTGGAGCGACCTGGCGATTATTGCCAGCAAGCCGCAGTCGCGACAGAGCGGCCAGAAGCTGGAAAAACTCACGTTCAGCGGCAAGGCCATGTACGGCGTTGGTATGCAACGCCTGGATGAGCTGCGTGCCTTGCAAGGCTTGCGCACACCGTTGCCGCTGGTGGATGGCATCGGCCGCAACTGGGGCCTGTGGCGCATCAATTCGGTTAAGGAAACCCAGAGCAACGTGATCGATGACGGTACGGCGATGCTGATGACCTGGACCCTTGAGCTGGAGGAATTCGTCAATGCGTAGAGTACGAAGTATCGCCGGTGACTCGGTCAACCTGCTGCTCTACCGCGAGCTGGGGCGTTGCGATGATGCGGCCGAAGAAACCCTGTGGCGCATGAACCCCACGCTTGCCGAGTACGGCCCTGTTTTGCCGGCGGGTGTGTGGGTGATCGTGCCGGAAATGCAAACGCGGCCGGCGGCGCTGCGCCCTGTTCTGGCGTGGGATTAAGGAGGCTGCATGACACAGGGATTTACACCTATCGTGGAGTTTTACGGCGCCAACGCGGCCTTGCTCAACCAACGCGTCATGCGCTGGAGCCATACCGATGGGGTCGGCATCCAGTCCGACCGGCTGGAACTGACCCTCAATATCGAGGGGCTGGAAGGTCTGCCGAGCATGAGCGGCAAGATTGGCTTGCGCGTGGGATACAAAGAGACGGGGCTGGTGGAAAAAGGCCAGTTTCTGATCAGCCAGCGCACCCCCGTGCTGTTTCCCATGCGCTTGCTGATTGTCGCGACAGCGGCGCCCTTCAGCGAACAGGACGCGAGCGGCTATCGCCAGCGTCGATCCGCCAGCTATGGGCCCACCACGCTGGGCGTGCTGTTTCGCCAACTGGTCAGTCGGCATGGGTTTTCGCCGCGTGTGGCGCCGTCGCTGGAAAACGTTCCGGTGCCGCATATCGACCAGTCCAATGAAAGCGACATGGCGTTCATTACCCGGCTGGCCAAGCGTTACTGCGCGATCACCAAGCCGTTCAACGAACTCTATGTCCTCGCCGAAGCCGGCAAAACCCGGACATTGACCCTGCAACAGTTGCCGGAGGTGAAGTTGTCCGTGACCCAGGACAATCGCCCCGGTGATCCGGCCTTTATCACCGCCACGCTCAACGACAAGACGCGCGCGAAATACCAGGGCAGCCGTGTCACCTGGTGGGATGCGGCGGGGGGCAAGCAGCATGTGGTTGAAGTGGGCATTGCGCCGTTCAAGGCCCTGCGCCAGCGCTGTCAAAACGCGGCGGAAGCCCGTGCCGTCGCTGAAGCCGAACTGCGCAGGGCTGGGCGCGAGGGGTTGGAGTTGCTGATCGATTGCCCTGGCAATCCGTTACTGGCCGCCGAAGGGCTGTTGCGGCTCGATGAGACGTGGCCGGCTTACATGCAGGGGCGGTGGTCGATCACCCAGGTGGTGAATTCGAGCGACCCGGTGGCGGGGTATCGCAGCTCGATCACCGCCGGCGGTTTGTCGGAATAGGCACTTTTCAGGGAGCGATTGATGCAGATTACACTGGCGCAACTGATGCAAATCCTGCCGGGAGCCCGTCTTGGTGCGGGCGTTTTTTTGCCTGGGTTCAATGCCGCGTTTGCCCGGTATGGGATCGACAGTGCCCGACGCGTCGCTGCGTTTATCGCGCAAATCGGCCATGAGTCCGGCGAATTGCGCTACGTACGTGAGCTCGGGAGCGAGCAGTATCTGAGCAAGTACGACACGGGGTTATTGGCCGCACGCCTGGGCAACACGCCGGAAAAGGACGGCGATGGCCAGCAGTACCGGGGCCGTGGCCTGATCCAGATTACCGGCCGGCGCAATTATCTGGCCTGTAGTCAGGCCCTGTTCGGCGATGAACGTTTGTTGCGCGAACCTGCGTTGCTGGAGCAACCGCACTGGGCCGTCGCGTCGGCTGCCTGGTTCTGGCAGAGCAATGGCCTGAATGAACTGGCCGACAAGGATCAGTTCACCACCATTACGCGACGTATCAATGGCGGGCTCAATGGGCTGGAGGACCGCTTGCGGTTGTGGACGCGGGCGAAGGCAGTGCTGTGCGTTTTTTAGGTGACGGCGGATGTGCGCGTGTCAGCCTGTCACTTGCACGTGCGATTGGCTCCTGTAGGGTAGGCGAACCCCCGCTCAAGACTGGAGACGACCGTGAAGGAAATCACTCAACTGGCTGCTGAACTGGGTCGCCGTTTACAGGTGCTCAACGCCCACGTCACCACCGCCGAGTCCTGCACCGGCGGCGGTATTGCCGAGGCGATCACGCGGATTCCGGGGAGTTCGGCCTGGTTCGAGGCGGGTTATGTCACCTATTCCAATCGCCAGAAGACTCGGCAACTGAATGTGCCGGAAACCTTGTTTCCGAAAGTTGGCGCCGTCAGCCAGGAAGTGGTGGAGGCGATGGTCCGTGGCGCGCAGGAAAAAAGCCTGGCGCGCTTTGCCGTGGCGGTCAGCGGTGTCGCCGGGCCGGATGGCGGTTCGCCGGACAAACCGGTGGGCACTGTATGGCTTGCCTTTGGTGTCGGTGAAGACGTCACGTCTGAGCTTGAACACTTCACCGGCAACCGCGATGAGGTCCGCCGACAAACGGTAAAGGCCGCGCTAGAGGGCTTGTTGCGACGAGCTGCAGCAGAAATAGAAAATCAGGGGTAGGCGATCTCCGATCTTTGTGGAACAATACTGTCTACTTATACAGGTGTTGGCCGCCCCGGCCTTATTGATTACGTGAGGACTTTAATGGACGACAACAAGAAGAAAGCCTTGGCTGCGGCCCTGGGTCAGATCGAACGTCAATTCGGCAAGGGTGCCGTAATGCGTATGGGCGATCACGACCGTCAGGCGATCCCGGCTATTTCCACTGGCTCTCTGGGTCTGGACATCGCGCTCGGCATTGGCGGGTTGCCAAAAGGCCGTATCGTTGAAATCTACGGTCCTGAATCTTCCGGTAAAACTACCCTGACCCTGTCGGTGATTGCCCAGGCACAAAAAATGGGCGCCACCTGCGCGTTCGTTGACGCTGAGCACGCCCTCGACCCTGAATACGCTGGCAAGCTGGGCGTCAACGTTGACGACCTGCTGGTTTCCCAACCGGATACCGGTGAGCAAGCCCTGGAAATCACCGACATGCTGGTGCGTTCCAACGCTATCGACGTGATCGTGGTCGACTCCGTGGCCGCCCTGGTACCCAAGGCTGAAATCGAAGGCGAAATGGGCGACATGCACGTGGGCCTGCAAGCCCGTCTGATGTCCCAGGCGCTGCGTAAAATCACCGGTAACATCAAGAACGCCAACTGCCTGGTGATCTTCATCAACCAGATCCGCATGAAGATCGGCGTGATGTTCGGCAGCCCGGAAACCACCACCGGTGGTAACGCGCTGAAGTTCTACGCTTCGGTCCGTCTGGACATCCGCCGTACTGGCGCGGTGAAAGAAGGCGACGAAGTTGTTGGTAGCGAAACCCGCGTCAAAGTCGTGAAGAACAAAGTGGCCCCACCTTTCCGTCAGGCGGAGTTCCAGATTCTCTACGGCAAGGGTATCTACCTGAACGGCGAGATGATTGACCTGGGCGTACTGCACGGTTTTGTTGAGAAGTCCGGCGCCTGGTATGCCTACAACGGCAGCAAGATCGGCCAGGGCAAGGCCAACTCGGCCAAGTTCCTTGCAGAAAACCCGGATATCGCTGCCACGCTTGAGAAGCAGATCCGCGACAAGCTGCTGACCGCCGCGCCAGACGTGAAGGCTGCCGCCAACCGCGAGCCGGTTGCAGAAGTAGAAGAAGCCGACACTGATATCTGAAGCAAACGATGACAGTTGTACTGGATACACTCGTTGCCGTTCGGCGCACTGCGATGGACCTGCTCGCTCGCCGCGAGCATGGTCGAGTCGAGCTGACGCGTAAGTTGCGTCAGCGCGGCGCGGAGCCCGAGATGATCGACACTGCTCTCGACCGTTTGACGGAAGAAGGGCTGCTGTCGGAAGCCCGTTACCTCGAAAGTTTTGTGTCCTATCGAGCCCGCTCTGGCTACGGCCCGGCGCGGATTCGTGAAGAGCTGAGCCAGCGGGGCCTGCAACGTGCTGATATCGACCTTGCCCTGCGTGAGTGCGGAATCAGCTGGCAGTCGCAGTTGGAAGAGACCTGGCGACGCAAGTTTTCTGGTCATCTGCCTATTGATGCCAGGGAGCGTGCGAAACAGGGCCGCTTCCTGAGTTATCGCGGGTTTTCGATGGAAATGATCAGCCGCCTACTCAGCGGCCGAGACATGGACGACTGAGTTGTTATCTTGCAAAAAGGCCCACTATGAAAATAGTGGGCCTTTTTTTGCTCAAAAAATCACGCCGGCTCCGGCGCCACCCGCTGCTGCACTTTGCCCTGAGCCTGCGCCCAGTTCTCCGGCAAGTTGATGAAATCCACCAACTCGCGCAAGCGGCCCTGGTCGCGACCATTAAAGTTGAACACCAGTCGCGTCAGATGGCTGAACCTCGGCTCATCATGTTCTTCGCCGGTATAAGCGAGTTGCTGGAATTCCCCGCTCAACCGCAGGCTGGCAAATTCGTTTTGCAAATGGGCCAGTGCCCGATCGCTGAGAGGGTGATGCATGCGCATCACGAATTCGCGCTTCAACCAGCGTGTGGAGTGGAAGTTGGCGTAGAACTGATTGATCTCCGCCACCGCCTCCTCTGCGCTGTACACCAGGCGTACCAGCTTGAGGTCGGTGGGCAGGATATAGCGATTGGCTTCCAGCTGGCTGCGGATAAAGTCCAGCGCGCCTTGCCAGAAACCGCCACCGGGAGCGTCCAGCAACACGACGGGCACCAATGGGCTTTTGCCGGTCTGGATCAGCGTCAGCACTTCCAGCGCCTCGTCCAGTGTGCCAAAACCGCCTGGGCACAACACCAGTGCATCGGCTTCCTTGACGAAGAACAGCTTGCGGGTGAAGAAGAAGTGAAACGACAGCAGGTTTTCGGTGCCGTCGATGGTCGGGTTGGCGTGCTGTTCAAACGGCAGGGTGATGTTGAAACCCAGGCTATGTTCCAGGCCGGCGCCTTCATGGGCGGCGGCCATGATGCCGCCGCCGCCGCCGGTGATCACCATGAGGTCCGATTTTGCGAGCATTGCACCGACTTCACGGGCCAAGGCATACAAAGGGCTTTCGACGGGCGTACGTGCCGAGCCAAACACCGTGACCTTGCGGCGCCCCTTGAACTGTTCCAGTACGCGGAATGCGTTGTCCAACTCGCGGATGGCTTGCAAGGTGATTTTCGCGTTCCAGCGGTCGCCGTTGTCCTGGGCCATGCGCAGCACGGTGAGGATCATGTCGCGATAAAGAGGGATGTTCGGGCTGTTGGGGGCAATCAGCTGGAGTTGCGCTTCGACCTGTTGCGTGAGGTCGGCTCCATTTTGTTCAAAATGGCGGAGCAGGCGGTCATTCGGTTCGTAAGGCATTCAACTTCTCCTTCTTGCAGGGCCCGGGTGGCCGACGAGCCATTCGCCGGAGGCGACGACACTGCATGTGTCGCTGCTTGCCGCTGGGGGCAACCTTCTTTTGCCCTGAAAATGTTACAGAACAGCAGGGGAAATGCTGTGATTGAAGGGTAGGGATGGCTTGATCATGAGCCGGAAAACCCTTGGCTGGCAACCACTTATTGGTTGCTAGAGAGAGTCTAGCTGCCCGAAAGGACTTGAAGCGGGGGAGTGCGCACCACCGGACGGCGGTGCGCGAAGGTCATGTCGTTACTTTTTCTTCTTTGCCGGGGCAGGGCAATCTGCTTCGGCAAACTTTACCGACGCCACGGGGCGGTTGGTCTTGTTCTCAGTGATTTCATAGCGCATTACCGCCCCCTTGGCCATCAGCTCGCGGTAGCCCTTGTTCAGGCACACGCTCTGGCCGAGCTGGAAATACACCGCCTTGGGGTTGGCGCGCATCTGTTCGGCACGGTCGGGCAGTACACTGAGGTGATCGATCAGTTGCATGCCTTCAACGGTGTAGGCCACTTCCAGGGTTTTTTCGTCGATTTCCCGGGGCAGGTCCTTGTTGCTTTCAGCTGCGACGCTTTGCAGCTTGCGGTTCATTTGTGCCTCCAGCAGCGAGGCCGCCTGGGCGCCCACAGGCAATACCAGCGCGAGGGCGATGGATGGGGCGGCAAGGCGCAGCATGGAACGCAACATGAAACTCTCCTGATTCGGGTACTGGTGCATAGACCAGCCACTGCGCTGTGCGTTCAGTGGCGCGCAATTATAGGTGAGCCGTTGCCACTACAGCCAGGCGTATCGCTGGTAAACTGCCGGCACTTATAGCCCTCCACGAGTTTTCACCGTGTCGATTTACCCGTCCCAACGGCGCATCCGATGAGCCACGCCGTCTCCCGCCTGCGCACCCAGCGTCTGGCCCGCGCCGTCAGGCCATTCCTGAATCGTGGTTCCCGCGCCGAGCGTTGCCCCGGCTGCCGGGTCATTCCCGAGTACTGCCTGTGCGCCTGGCGGCCTAAAGTCGCGGCCACGTCCGCCATGTGCCTGCTGATGCATGACGTTGAACCGATGAAACCCAGCAACACCGGCTGGCTGATCGCCGATGTGATCGACGACACCACCGCGTTTGCCTGGTCGCGCACCGAAGTTGACCCCGACTTGCTGACCTTGCTGGCCGACCCGCAGTGGCAGCCGTATATCGTATTCCCCGGTGAGTTCGTGGTGCCCGAGCGGGTTGTCAGCCAAGTGCAGGTGGAAGAGGGCAAGCGCCCATTGTTTATCCTGCTGGACGGCACCTGGAGCGAAGCGCGCAAGATGTTTCGCAAAAGCCCGTACCTGGAGCATTTGCCGGTACTGAGCCTGGCGCCTGAGCAACTGTCGCGCTACAAGCTGCGTCGTTCCAAGCGCGATGATCATTTCTGCACTGCCGAGGTCGCGGCGCTGTGCCTGGAACTGGCCGACGACGGCGCCGCCAGTGAAGTGCTGGACGCCTACCTCGACGTATTCAGTACCCATTACCTGGCGGCAAAATTCCAGTTACCCCTGGACCCCACCGACATCGTCCATACTCGTCTTGCACCCTATATCCCAGCGGTATAGCCAGACGACGTTTGCATGATGGCACCGTAAACCCGCCGCCGCTAAAATGCCCAAGGGCGTAGTGCTTGACCCCCCAGGCTACGCTGGGCATGCTGAGCGCCGATTGGGGCGCAACCGTGAATTTTCGACGTCGTTCCACGTGCTTTTGACGTCGAACTTGCCCTGTGGCGATGGCTGCCTGGCCGTCGCCTAGTGTATTGGCGAACCCTGAACCCATCAGGGCTCCCATAAAAAACAGGATCATTTAATCAATGGCCACATACGAAATCCTGATAGCCGATGACCATCCGCTGTTTCGCAGCGCCCTGCACCAAGCAGTGACCCTGGGCCTTGGCCCGGATGTACGCCTGGTCGAAGTGGCCAGCATTGCCGAACTGGAAGCCCGCCTCACCGAAAAATCCGACTGGGACCTGGTGCTGCTCGACCTGAACATGCCGGGCGCCTACGGGTTCTCGGGGTTGGTGCTGTTGCGTGGGCAATACCCGCAGATCCCCGTGGTGATGGTCTCGGCGCAAGAAGAAGCCGATGTTGTGGTGCGCTCCAAGGAGTTTGGCGCCAGCGGCTTCATTCCAAAATCCAGCGCCATGGAAGACATTCAGAACGCCGTGCGCAGTGTGCTGGATGGCGACGTGTCCTGGCCGCCGCAAGCGTTTGAAGAAATCAATGTGTCCGACGAAGCCAAGGCCGCCCGTGATGGCCTGGCCAGCCTGACGCCCCAGCAGTTCCGTGTGCTGACCATGGTCTGCGAAGGGTTGCTCAACAAGCAGATTGCCTACGAGCTGAGCGTGTCGGAAGCGACCATCAAGGCCCATGTCACGGCGATCTTCCGCAAGCTGGGGGTGCGTACGCGGACCCAGGCGGCGTTGCTCTTGCAACAACTTGAGTCAATTTCGCAGCATTAAGCTGTCACCGATTCACGCTTTTTTGACTTGGCGTGATCTAGTTTCCCCACTTCTTTGGTTCAGTTGCCTACGTCTATGTCGCCTTTCAAGGGTCAAACCGGTATCAAACGTATCTTCAATGCAGGGGGCTACTCCCTGGATGGCCTGCGTGCGGCTTTCACCGGCGAGGCGGCTTTCCGTCAGTTGGTGTTGCTCAACGTGATCCTGATCCCGTTGAGCTTCTTCCTGCACGTCAGCCGGGTCGAGCGCGCCTTGCTCATCGCCGTGTGCCTGCTGGCCTTGATCGTCGAGTTGCTCAACTCGGCGGTGGAAGCGGCGATCGACCGGATCTCCCTGGACCGTCATCCCTTGTCGAAAAACGCCAAGGACATGGGCAGCGCCGCGCAATTCGTCGCGCTGACCATGATCACCCTGGTGTGGGCCGTGATCCTGATCTAACGCTCAGGCAATGCTCGGCAGCACGATTTCGTCGCTGCGCTGAACCCCGGCGGTGAAGGCGCGGCACAGCTCCAGGAACTCGCGCATGGCCGAGGTCTGGTACTTCTGTTTATGCCAGATGAAGTAGAACTGCCGGGCCAGGTCCAGGTCCGGGGTTTCCACCGGCACCAGGCTGCCACGGCGGAATGCATCGCGAAGCGCCAGCCGGGAGATGCAGCCAATACCCAACCCCGACTCCACGGCGCGCTTGATCGCCTCGGTATGCTCCAGCTCCAAGCGGATGTTTAGTGCGCTGCGGTGATGGCGCATGGCCTGATCAAACGTCAGGCGCGTGCCCGAACCTTGCTCCCGCAAGATCCACGCCTCACGGGTCAACTCATCCATGCTCGCCACCCCACGCTTGGCCAGGTGATGCTGGGGCGCGCAAAACACCACCAGCTCATCCTCAACCCAGGTTTGCACCTCGATATCCGGGTGGCTGCAGTCGCCTTCGATTAGACCCAGGTCAATTTCGTAGTGCGCGACCTGGTGCACGATATGCGCAGTGTTCTGCACATGCAGCTTCACCTGGCTCTCTGGATGTTGCTGCATAAAGCTGCCGATCAGCAAAGTGGCCAGGTAATTGCCGATGGTCAGCGTGGCGCCGACCGCCAGGGAGCCGAAGCCGGACTTGCCGTTGAGCAGGTCCTCGATCTCCTTGGCCTGGTCCAGCAGCGCCACGGCCTGGGGCAATAGCTGATGACCTAGGGCGTTCAAGCTCAGCCGCTTGCCCGCGCGGTCGAATAATTGGCAGCTGGATTGGCGCTCCAGCTCGGTGATCGAGGTGCTGGCGGCGGATTGAGATAAGGCCAGAAGGCCAGCAGCGCGGGAGACGCTTTCCTGCTGGGCGACGGCGACGAAGACTTGCAGTTGACGGAGAGTAAATCGCATATCGATATAACCGATAACCCTTATCTTAATAATCCAGTTAACAGATATTGTCGCCGCCATTAGAATGCTGTGCAATTGCGCATCTATCTCTTTGGCGCAGACCTATTTCCAGGAGTTCCCCGTACATGAGCAACATGAACCACGAGCGTGTCCTCAGTGTTCATCACTGGAACGACACTCTGTTCAGCTTCAAGTGCACCCGCGACCCGGGCCTGCGCTTCGAGAACGGTCAGTTCGTGATGATCGGCCTGCAACAACCCAACGGCCGCCCGCTCATGCGCGCTTACTCCATTGCCAGCCCGAACTGGGAAGAGCATCTGGAGTTCTTCAGCATCAAGGTGCCGGATGGCCCGCTGACTTCCCAATTGCAGCACTTGAAGGAAGGCGACGAGATCATCATCAGCAAAAAACCGACAGGCACCCTGGTGCTTGACGATTTGAAGCCGGGCAAACACCTGTACCTGCTCAGCACCGGCACTGGCCTCGCTCCATTCATGAGCGTGATCCAGGACCCGGAAACCTACGAGCGTTTCGAAAAAGTGATCCTGTGCCACGGCGTGCGTTACGTCAACGAAGTCGCTTACCGCGAGTTCATCACCGAGCACCTGCCGCAGAACGAATTCTTCGGCGAGGCCCTGCGTGAGAAGTTGATCTACTACCCAACCGTGACCCGCGAGCCGTTCGAAAACGAAGGCCGCCTGACCGACCTGATGCGCAGCGGCAAGCTGTTCACCGACATCGGCCTGCCGCCGATCAACCCCGAGGACGACCGCGCCATGCTGTGCGGCAGCCCAAGCATGTTGGACGAGACCAGCGAAGTGTTGAACAGCTTCGGCCTGAAAGTTTCGCCACGCATGCGTGAGCCGGGTGATTACTTGATCGAGCGTGCGTTCGTCGAGAAGTAATACTGAGTCAGTAACACCATAGATCCAAAAAATGTGGGAGCGGGCTTGCTCGCGAAAGCGGAGTGTCAGTCGACAGAGTTATTGACTGATACACCGCATTCGCGAGCAAGCCCGCTCCCACATTTGGTTTTCGGTGTATTCAACTAGCTGGCAGCACTTCCAGCACACAGATGACGCCCGCTTCGGGATAGTGCCACCGCACATCCACATCCCAGAACTGCACACCATACTCGCGCTCAGGCCCAGGCGTCTGATACGCCGGCCGCGGATCTTGCGCCAAACACTGCTCAATCAACGCCACCAACGGCTCATCCAGCCGCTGGGCGTGGTTTTGTGCCTGGTGCAGCGCGGTCTTCAGCCACTGCACAGGAATCAACGTGGGCGCGCCGCTGGCCATGTCATTGGTGGCCGTGTCGATGATGTCCGCATAGGGCACATACGGCTTGATATCCAGCACCGGCGTGCCGTCGAGCAGGTCGATCCCGGAAATCCACAGCCGGCCCGGCTCCACCTTGTCCAGTTTGACCACCGACTGGCCGATGCCATTGGGCCGGTGCGTCGCACGGGTCGCAAACACGCCCATGGAAGTGTTGCCGCCCAGGCGTGGTGGGCGTACTTTCAGGCGCGGCTTGTCTTCCAGGGCCTGGTGGAACAGAAACAGCAGCCACACATGGCTGACCTGCTCCAGCCCCTGCACCGCCTCGCCGCCGTCGAACGGCGCCACCAGCTCCAGCACGCCACGGGCGGCAGGCGCCAGTTGTGGTTGGCGCGGGATGGCGAACTTCTCCTTGAAACAGGAGCGCACGAAGCCGACGGGCGAGACGTTGTAGCTCATGGCTTACGCACGCACCCGCAGGGTCAGGCCCTTGAGGAAGTTGCGCAGCAACTGGTCGCCGCAGGTGCGGTAGTTGGTGTGGCCGAACTTGCGGAACAGCGCGCTCAGCTCAGGCTTGGACACCGGGAACTCGGCGGCCTTGAGGATGGCGTGCATGTCGTCTTCTTTCAGTTCGAAGGCCACGCGCAGCTTCTTGAGGATGATGTTGTTGGTCACCGGGGTTTCGATCGGCTGCGGCGGACGGCTTTCATCCTTGCCACGCTTGAAGATCACCAGGCCATCGAGGAAGTGCGCCATGACGTCGTCCGGGCAGAACACGAAGCCTTCTTCCTCGTCTTTCTTGAGGTAGGTCAGCAGGTCGTCCTTGGTCACGTCCATGCCGCCGAGCTTGATGATCTCGACCATCTTGTTGTCGCTGATATCGAGCATGTAGCGCACGCTACGCAGTACGTCGTTGTGAATCATGGTGGGTAATCCTGGTATTCAACTGAGGACACCGCCCAAATCCGGCGGTGTCGAGAAAGGGGTAGCGGCTTAGAACTTCTCTTTGGCCGACAGGTAGCGCCACTGGCCGACCGGCACCTTGCCGATGGACACGCCGCCGATGCGGATGCGACGGATAGCGATGACCTTGAGGCCAACCGCTTCGCAAAACAGCGCGATCACGCCCGGCTGCGGGTTTTTCATCGCAAAACGCAGGCGGTTTTCGTTCTGCCAGCTGGCTTTGACCGCCGGCAGCTCCTTGCCTTTGTAGGTCAGGCCGTGGTTCAGGCGGTTGAGGCCGTGGGCAACCATGTCGCCTTCGACTTCCACCACGTATTCCTGCTCGATCTTGGCGGCATCGGCGGTCAACTTGCGCAGAATCTTCCAGTCCTGGGTAAACACCAGCAGGCCGCTGGCCTTGGCTTGCAGGTCGGCGCTGGCGGTCAGGCGCAGGAAGTGGCCCTTGAGCGGGCGCTTGCTGAAGCGGTGTTCTTCGGACAGGGTGTCGGCGCTGATCGAGGCCATCGCCGTTTCTGCGTCCATACCCGCTGGCGCGTGCAGCAGGATAGTCACCGGCTCTGGCACGGTGGCCTTGGCGTCCGGGTCGAGCTCGACCTTTTGGGTGGTGACCTTGAACTGCGGCTCGTCGATCACTTCACCGTCCACCGAGACCCAGCCGCCTTCGATAAACAGCTCAGCCTCCCGACGGGAGCAACCGACCAGTTCGATAAGGCGTTTGGAGAGGCGTATGGGGTCAGTCATGACAAGGGCCGTAACAAAAGGGGGCGGCTATTGTACCTGCCTGGCGCCGGTTAATCCCGGCCCCATTTCAGGGCAATGGCCTTATTTGGCTCAACTCGGTCTAAATGTGGGAGCGGGCTTGTGTGGGAGCGGGCTTGCTCGCGAAGACGGTGTGTCAGTCGATACCTATTTGACTGACACACCGCCTTCGCGAGCAAGCCCGCTCCCACAGGTGTTCGGCGTTGAGTCAGCCGCTACTTATTTGCTGTTGCTGGCGCAAACGCAGGTGCAGCAACGGATAAGGCTGGCCCAAACCATCATGCTCCGTCCGTCCGATCACCTCGAACCCCTGCTTGAAGTAGAAACCCAGCGCCTGCGGATTCTGTTCGTTAACGTCCAGCTCATCAGCATTCATGTGCTCGATGGCATAACCCAGCAACTGCCGGCCAAGCCCCTGGCCCCGATGCTGCGGGTCGATAAACAGCATCTCCACCTTGCCCGCCGCCACGCCGGCAAACCCGGTGATGCGTTGGCGTACGTCCCTGGTGCAGATCAGCATCACGGCGTCCAGGTAACGGGTCAGCACCAGGTCCTTGAGCAACACGATGTAACTGTCTGGCAAAAAGTCATGGGTGGCCCGCACCGACGCCTCCCAAATCCGCGCCAACTCCGCGTAGTCGCTGGTTTTAGGTGTATGGATAACCGAGTGCTGACCCATGCCCGCTGCCCCTTGCCGAAAATGATTGGCGCCGATGGGCAAAACGATAGACGTAAAAAAGCCCCGCATCTTGTCCAGAGGCAGGGCTTTTTCAAATCTTTACAGCGTTAGTCGCGCTTTTCCGCCCACAGGTCGTATTCGTCGGCGTCGGTCACGGTGCACCAGACCTTGTCGCCCGGCTTCAAACCGCTGGCATCGTCGATAAACACGTTACCGTCGATCTCCGGCGCGTCGAAGAAGCAGCGGCCTACGGCGCCTTGCTCATCGACTTCGTCGATCAATACTTCGATTTCCTTGCCGATGCGCAGTTGCAGGCGCGCCGAGCTGATGGCCTGTTGATGCGCCATGAAACGCTCCCAACGGTCTTGCTTGACGTCGTCCGGCACCACGGCCAGGTCCAGCAGGTTCGCCGGAGCGCCTTCCACCGGCGAGTACTGGAAGCAACCGACGCGGTCCAGCTGCGCTTCGGTCAGCCAGTCCAGCAGGTACTGGAAGTCTTCTTCGGTTTCGCCGGGGAAGCCGACGATGAAGGTCGAACGGATGATCAGCTCCGGGCAGATCTCGCGCCAGTTCTTGATGCGCGCCAGGGTCTTGTCTTCGAAGGCCGGGCGTTTCATGGCTTTCAGGACTTTCGGGCTGGCGTGCTGGAACGGGATGTCCAGGTACGGCAGGATCTTGCCGGCGGCCATCAACGGGATCAGCTCGTCGACGTGCGGGTACGGGTAAACGTAGTGCAGGCGCACCCACACACCCAGGCTGCTCAAGGCTTCGCAGAGTTCGGTCATGCGGGTTTTCACCGGCGCGCCGTTCCAGAAACCGGTGCGATATTTCACATCGACGCCGTAGGCGCTGGTGTCCTGGGAGATCACCAACAGCTCTTTCACGCCGGATTTGACCAGGCGCTGCGCCTCGTCCAGCACATCACCGACCGGACGGCTGACCAACTTGCCGCGCATCGACGGGATGATGCAGAAGCTGCAACTGTGGTTGCAGCCTTCGGAAATTTTCAGGTACGCGTAGTGACGCGGGGTCAGCTTGATGCCTTGCGGTGGCACCAGGTCGATCAGCGGGTTGTGATCCTGACGCGGCGGCACCACTTCGTGCACGGCGTTGACCACCTGCTCGTACTGCTGCGGACCGGTCACCGCCAACACGCTTGGGTGCACGTTGCGGATATTGCCTTCTTCCACGCCCATGCAGCCGGTCACGATGACCTTGCCGTTTTCCTTGATCGCTTCGCCGATCACTTCCAGGGACTCAGCCTTGGCCGAATCGATGAAACCGCAGGTGTTGACCACCACCACATCGGCGTCCTGGTAAGTGGACACGACGTCATAGCCTTCCATACGCAGTTGCGTAAGGATGCGCTCGGAATCGACAAGCGCCTTCGGGCAACCCAGGGAAACAAAGCCAACCTTGGGGTTGGCTTTTGCGATGGTGGTGGACATGTCTAACCTCGGTATTGAATGACGCCGCCGCCGTGAAGGGCAGGCAGCGGACGGGCGCTTGGTGCGCCTCTGGTCAAAAAGTGCGCAATTCTATCGATGGGCAACGCGCTTGACCAGCTTTATGCGGGGAAATGCGACGAGTGCGGCACTATAGGATTCGCTAATGACTGCGCGAACAATTCAGCGTGGCTCCCCAAGTCCACAAAGGTGATCAGGTCGGCCCGCGAGTTTTCATAAATCATCAGAAAGTCGCCACCGATATGACACTCCCTGAAGCCGTCCCAATTGCCGGTAAGTGCATGGTCGCGGTATTCGGCGGGAAGCTGCTCGCCCAGGAACAGCAGCACCATCACTGTCCGTACTTCATTCATATCTCGGCGCCCGGCCCGCTTGTAGCGTTCCCAGGACTTTTTGAATTCAGGCGTCTGTGCGCATTGTTTTGGCAGGTCGGCGCGTTTTTGCTTCTTCTGCGGTTTCGCCATCAGCGCCCCCTAGCATTTCGTCGATTGAGTCGAACTGACGACGAATCTCACGCGCTTGCGCCATGGCACGAGCGGTTTTCTCCGAAGGGACGCGCACTTCAAAAGGGAGCCCCTGCGTTGTCACGACCTGGTGGAGGAAGAGGCGCAAGGCTTCACTGAGGCTAAGCCCGCACGCGTTGAGCACAGCAGTGGCACGCTCTTTCAAATCCTCGTCTATGCGGCAACGCACGTCAGTGGTTTTCAGTAATGCGGACATATCAGGACTCCTCTACAAAAAATGTAGCTACATCGTGGCTACGTTTTCAGTATGGGGTCACCCGACGAACTTGATCAAACGCTTTTTGTGTTGAATACGAGTTCAAGCAATCCGTGCGTCGGAAACCGCAGCGGGAGGCAAAAGTAGCCTTGTCGATAAGAGCGTTCAATGCAGGCAAATAGCACTCAAATGGCCTTCATCTCTTTAGGCCAGCACACGCGAACCGCGAAATCCCCCAACCGCTGCGCTATGCTTCGCGCCGTTGCCCACAGGTAAAACGCCAAGGTCAATAAAACGTCTGTTACGAGAAGTAAAACAGCGCATGCTACGGTCAGCTGAGACGCGCTGTTTATAAAAGACCTCAGGTCAAAGGGCAGGAGTGGTTGATGGGTCAGGCAAGTAGTCCGGCGGCAGGCGCCGCGCATTCCACCACTAAGCCGATTGGCATGCTGGTGGCGGCGGTCGGGGTGGTTTACGGCGATATCGGGACCAGCCCGCTCTACACCCTTAAAGAGGTGTTCAACGGCGGTTATGGGGTTCAGGTCAACCATGACGGCGTGCTGGGGATCCTGGCGCTGATCTTCTGGTCGCTGATCTGGGTGGTGTCGATCAAGTACATGCTGTTTGTGCTGCGCGCCGATAACCAAGGCGAAGGCGGCATCATGGCCCTGACTGCGCTGGCGCGGCGGGCGGCGGGGGAGCGCAAGAAACTGCGCAGTTTCCTGGTGGTGTGTGGCCTGTGTGGCGCGGCGCTGTTTTACGGCGACAGCATGATCACCCCGGCGATTTCCGTGTTGTCGGCTGTTGAAGGCCTGGAGTTGGCGTTCGATGGCCTGGAAAAATGGGTCGTGCCCATCGCTCTGGTCGTGCTCGTGGCGCTGTTCCTGATCCAGAAACACGGTACCGATCACATCGGCAAGCTGTTCGGCCCGGTGATGGTGACCTGGTTCCTCGTGCTGGGCGGCCTTGGTGTGTATGGCATCACCCTGCACCCGGAAGTGCTCAGTGCGATGAACCCGATGTGGGCCGTGCGCTTCTTCGAGGCGCACCCGGGGATCGGCGTGGCGATTCTCGGCGCGGTGGTGCTGGCACTGACCGGCGCCGAAGCGCTGTACGCCGACATGGGCCACTTCGGCCGCAAACCCATCGCCCGTGCCTGGTTCATCCTGGTGTTGCCGGCGCTGGTGCTCAACTATTTCGGCCAGGGCGCGATGCTGCTGGGCGACCCGGAAGCCGCGCGCAACCCGTTCTACTTGCTGGCGCCGAGCTGGGCGCTGATCCCGCTGGTGGTGTTGTCCACCCTGGCCACGGTGATCGCGTCTCAGGCGGTGATCTCCGGCGCGTTCTCCCTGACCCGTCAGGCGATCCAGTTGGGTTACATCCCGCGCATGCACATCCAGCACACCTCCAGTGCCGAACAAGGCCAGATCTACATCGGCGCGGTGAACTGGTCGCTGATGGTCGGTGTGATCCTGCTGGTGCTGGGCTTCGAGTCCTCCAACGCGTTGGCCTCGGCCTACGGCGTGGCGGTGACCGGCACCATGCTGATGACCACCATCCTGGTGTCGGCGGTGATGTTGCTGCTGTGGAAGTGGCCACCGATCCTGGCGGTGCCGGTACTGGTCTGCTGCCTGTTGGTGGATGGGCTGTACTTCGCCGCCAACGTGCCGAAGATCATCCAGGGCGGCGCCTTCCCGGTGCTGGCGGGGATTGTGTTGTTTGTTTTGATGACGACATGGAAACGCGGCAAGCAATTGCTGGTGGAACGCCTCGACGAAGGCGGCCTGCCGCTGCCGATCTTCATCAGCAGCATCCGCGTGCAGCCGCCCCATCGCGTGCAGGGCACG
Source organism: Pseudomonas sp. KBW05 (assembly GCF_003852405.1). Taxonomy (GTDB): domain Bacteria; phylum Pseudomonadota; class Gammaproteobacteria; order Pseudomonadales; family Pseudomonadaceae; genus Aquipseudomonas. The sequence goes on along the minus strand of NZ_QAJM01000009.1, from coordinate 325,201 downwards.
GCGGTGTTCCTCACCGCGCGCCCCGACGCCGTGCCCCACGCCTTGTTGCACAACCTGCTGCACAACCAGGTGTTGCATGAGCAAGTGGTGCTGCTGACGGTGGTCTACGAAGATATTCCACGGGTGCCGGTAGAGCGGCGCTTCGAGGTGGACGCCTTTGGCGACGGCTTCTTCCGTGTGATCCTGCACTTCGGCTTTACCGATGAGCCGGATGTGCCCGAAGCGCTGAAGCTGTGCCATCTGGAGGATCTGGATTTCAGCCCGATGCGCACCACCTACTTCCTCAGCCGTGAGACGGTCATCGCGTCGAAGATCGAAGGCATGGCGCGCTGGCGCGAAAGCCTGTTCGCCTTCATGTTGAAGAACGCCAACGGCAACCTGCGCTTCTTCAAGCTCCCGGTAAACCGGGTGATCGAACTGGGTACCCAAGTCGAAATGTAAGCTGTTGCAGTACGGGAGCCGGCAATCGGCTCCCGGTTTCCTTCTGAACCCTGTGCAATCCACCGTTGTCGACTAGGCTCTAAGCACTGTTGAACAGTGCCCATAGAACCCAGAAGAGGTGCGCCATGAGCCAGCTGCTCGAACCCTATACCCTCCGTCAATTGACCCTGCTCAACCGCATCGCGGTGTCGCCGATGTGCCAATACTCCGCTGAAGACGGCCTGGCCAATGACTGGCACCTGGTGCACCTCGGCAGCCGCGCCGTGGGGGGCGCCGGGCTGATCTTTACCGAAGCCACTGCTGTGACCGCCGACGGTCGCATCACTGCCCAGGACCTGGGACTGTGGCACGACGCACAGATCGAGCCGCTGCAACGCATCACGCGTTTTATCGCCGCCCAAGGCGCGGTGGCCGGGATTCAACTGGCCCACGCCGGGCGCAAGGCCAGCACCCATCGGCCGTGGATCGGCAAGCATGGCAGCGTCAAGCCGGACGACGGTGGCTGGGTGCCTGTAGGCCCATCGCCGATCGCCTTCGACCCGCAGCATACCCAGCCCAAACAGCTGGACGAAGGGCAGATCCAGCAAGTGATCGGCGACTTTGTCGCCGCTGCCAAGCGCGCCTTGACTGCCGGGTTTGAAGTGGTGGAAATCCACGCTGCCCACGGTTACCTGTTGCACCAGTTTCTCTCACCCATCAGTAACCAGCGTCAGGACCGGTACGGCGGCTCGTTTGAAAACCGCATCCGCCTGGTGCTGCAAGTGACAGAGGCCGTGCGCCAAGTCTGGCCCGTGGAGCTGCCGTTGTTTGTGCGGGTATCGGCCACCGACTGGGTGGAAGACGGTTGGAACCCCGACGAAACCGTGGAATTGGCGCAGCGCCTCAAGGCGCTCGGCGTAGACCTGATCGACGTGTCCTCTGGTGGTACCGCCGCCAACGCCGAGATCCCCATCGGCCCCGGTTACCAGACGCGTTTCGCCGAACGGGTACGCAAGGAAGCAGGCATCGCCACCGGCACCGTTGGCATGATCACCGAGCCGGCCCAGGCCGAGCACATTCTGCGCACGTGCCAGGCCGATATCATCTTTCTCGCCCGCGAACTGCTGCGCGATCCGTACTGGCCGTTGCATGCCGACGATGACCTGGGCGGGCGCAAGGCGATCTGGCCGGCGCAGTACCAGCGGGCGACCCATCGGGATCAGCCGATCCACGAGTCCGATCTGCGCGACTGACCTGCGCGCCTTGGCAGAACCCACCGATGACGGTGGGTTTTTTATGGGGGGCGCCGCCAGCTTGGCCACGCCCATAACGTGGCTGCCCGCAGCAGCCACTCCATCGGCCCATAGGGATGAGTGCGCAGCCAGCGCGCGCTCAGCCACAGTTGCAAGACAAAGATCACAAGTACTACCGGTAACATCAGCCAGGGCTCCAGCTGGTTGATCAAGCCTGCGCCATAGCCGCTGAACAGCAGCCCCAACAGGGCCGATTGCAACAGGTAGTTACTCAGGGCCATCTTGCCCACGGGCGCCAGCCACTGACACAGCGAGGGCCCGACGGCAGAGCTGAACAGTGCCAGCATCAACAGGGCATACGCCGCGCTCAACAACGGTGCCGTGAGTTGCCCGACACCAAAAGCGAAGGTTTCCAGGCCGCCTCCGGGCGCGTAGGCGGCGCTCAACGCATAGATCAGCGCGCCCAGCAGGCCGATGGGAAGGGTGAGGCACAACAGGCGACGCAAGTGGGGTTCCCAGGGATACGGCGCCACCAGCCATTGGCGCCGCCCGGCGGCATAGCCAAAGAAGAACATCGCCAAGGCGCTCGGCCCTTGCAGCAGCCAAAGTGCCTGTACGGTGTTCCACAGGTGACCGCTGTGAAAGCGCAACGTGTCCAGGGCACTGCCGCTGAAGGCCGCGAGCTTGGTCGCAGGTTCGCTGCTGGCGGCGCCGCTGGTATCGCCCTCGAGGATTTGCAGCACACCGAGCAACATCCAGCCCGAGCAGGCAACAACGACAAGGCCGACTCCCCAGCGACACGCCTTGGCCGGTTCCAGGCTGCGCGCTGCCAGCAGCACCAGGCCGAGCAAGGCGTAGGTGGACAGTATCTCGCCGTAATACAGCAAGGCGCCATGGACCACCCCTACGATCAGCAAGGCTAATTGCCTACGAACCATGCGTGGTGCAAACGCCGCATCGGCGCGTTCGGCGGCGGCTATCTGCAAGGTAAAGCTGTAGCCGAACAGAAAGGAAAACAGCAGGTAGAACTTGGTTTCGAACAGCAGCGAAATCACCAGGCGCATCAGGTGGTCGCCGGTGCCGGCGTAGTCGGGGTTGCTGAGGGCGGACGCGTAGTAGGGGTCGGCGAATGCACAGATGTTCACCACCAGAATGCCCAGCAAGGCAAAGCCGCGTAGCGCGTCTACATGTACCAGGCGTGTCGGCGTCATGTTCAGTGGCCTTGCAGCAGGTGGGTCACCAGGCCGCGCAGCACATCAATCTGCTGGTTCGGGTGGAAGTCCGCATCGGCCGCCACTCGGGCGAACATGCCGTCGATCAGAGTGGCCAGCCAATTGGCCGCCTCGGGCACGGTCAAGGTCGTGTGCAATTGCCCGGCCTTGCCGGCAGCCTCGATCAGCGCCTCCAGGCCTTCGCGCAAGTAGCGGTCGTTGGCTTTCATCAGGCAAGCGACGGCTTCATCACGGTGGCCCAAGGCGGAAGTTTCCAATGCCAGGCCCGCGTAATGGCGGTCACACGCCAATTCACAGGTGTGGTCCACGAACGCCAGCAGCGCGGCCATCGGATCTTCGGCAGCGGCCAATGGCGCCATCGCTTGTTGGATCTGCTCACCTTCGCGGGCCACCAGCGCCAGTAACACTTCATGTTTGCTGGCGAAATAGTGGAACAGGTTGCCGGCGCTCATCCCTGCGGCTGTGCAGATGTCGGCCGTGCGGGTGGCGACGAAACCCGCTTCGGCAAAACACCGGGCGGCGGCGTCGAGCAGGGCCATGCGTTTGCTTTCACGTTGCTGCGGATCAGCGGTGCGCATCGTCGTCTCATTAATTAATTGAGTGGTCACTCAATTAAAAGCCAGGTAAGAAACTTCTGCAAGGCTTTTGCTTAATGCCAATTATTTAAGTGATTACTCTAAAAAAATCGCACGGTTGGCAAGATCGTTTCTACGCTTAGGGTAAGTCTGATTTCTGGCCCGGGGAGTCAGTCTGTTTGTCCGCTGAGGCATTGCGCTTCACGGGAGGCGGTTGATGGGCATCAGGAACAGTTGATTGAATTCAGGAGTAGTAGTCCATGGCCAAGTCCTATGGTGTTGTGGGTGCAGTGGCGTTTTTTCTGACCCGCAGAATGTCTTTATGGGGTCGAAGATTGAGTTCGGATGAGGCCGAATTACTGGCGCAGTACCGCGCCCTGACCGAGAACGATCAGGTGGCGATGCGGTATCTGATTGGGGCGATGAAGAGTGTGTCGCGGTTCTAAAAGCACAGTTGAAACCTGTGGGAGCTGGCAAGCCAGCTCCCACATTTTGCATCAGGTGTACTTACGCTGGTCCGGCGCCGGCGGGAAGTACTGGTACAGCCAGGTTTCGCTCAAGGTGCGGTCCTGGGTACGGATAAACAGGCGCAGCTCTACCGGCTCCACGCTGTCGCTGGTGGGGTACCAGTCGAACAGGATGCGGTAGCCCTTGATGTTATCGAGCACCAGGATGCTGAAATCCTTCACCTCGCCATGGGAGCAGGTCACCACCGGTTCGATCCCGGTGCCGGCCGGCAGGCGATCCAGGCCGCCGCCCTTGAAGTCCACGGCAAAACGACGGGCCCACACCGGTGGGTAGTGCTCGCCCGGTGCCCAGCCTTCGGTAAAGCCGCCCATGCCTGAGCGGGTGGCGTCGACTTGTGCCAACGGCGTGCTCACCGGCGGCAAGGCGCTCCAGTACAGCTTGTAGTCGTAGTTGAGCGAGTCGCCGGCGGCCACCGGTTTTTTTGGCGTCCAGAAGGCCACGATGTTGTCCATGGTCTCGCCGGTGGTAGGAATTTCCAGCAGGTCGATGGAGCCTTCGCCCCACGCAGTGGTGGGTTCGACCCACAGGCTTGGGCGCTTGCTGTACCAGTCCACGGTGTCCTGGTAGCTGGCGAATTCATGGTCGGTCTGCACCAGGCCGAAACCTTTCGGGTCTTTGTCGGCGAACGCATTGAACTGCAACTTGGCCGGGTTGTTCAGCGGGCGGCAGATCCACTCGCCGTTGCCGCGCCACATCGCCAGGCGGTCCGAATCGTGGATCTGCGGGTGGATGGTGTCGCACATGCGGCGTTCATGGGTGCCGCAGCTGAACATACTGGTCATCGGCGCAATGCCCAGTTGGTCGATGGCGGTGCGCGCATTGATATGGGCGTCGATGGCCATCACCACCTGGGTGGCCTGGCAGTCGATGTCGAAACGATAGGCGCCGGTGGCGCTCGGCGAGTCGAGCAGGGCGTAGACCACAAAGCGCGTGGCGTCCTTGTCCGGGGTTTCGAACCAGAACTGTGTGAAATCCGGGAATTCTTCGCGCTTTTTCGCGTAGGTATCAATCGCCAGGCCGCGTGCGGAAAGTCCGTATTGGCCGGTGTTGTCCACCGCACGGAAGTAGCTGGCGCCGAGGAACGACAGCACGTCATGGCGATCCAGTTCCGGCGCCTTGAACAGCTTGAAGCCGGAGAAGCCCAGGTCGCCTTTCAGTTGTTTTGTATCGACCGTGGTTTTCTCGTAGTTGAACAGCGAAGGGCGGAAATGCACCTCGCGGGCCTCACGGGTCTTGGGATCGACACTGTGCATGCGCACCGGCGTCTTGAAGCCCATGCCGACGTGGAAGAACTGCACGTCCAGTTGGCCGTTCAAGTCCTTCCACAGCGAATGGTTGCCGTCATAGCCAATGGCGTTGAAATTCTGCGGGCTCATGGTCGCCAGGGTCGGCGGCAGCACCTGCTTGGTGTCTTTATACGCAGTGCCGGCGAGTTGCTTGGCCTGGGCCTTGAGTGTTTCAAAATCGAATGTCACAGCCTTGCCGTCGGCGGCACGGTTTCCAGCCCAGGCCTGCGCGGCGAGCAGGCCGCTGGCCGACAACCCGGTGTAGGCCGCGATGGCCATGGACGCTTTGAGCAAATTCCTGCGGTGCATAGAGACAACCTGTCGTGAGCAAATCCCGCGCCGTTCCTGGCACGTGCTGGATCAGAAATTACGGTTCGGACATGCCTTCGGCCAAACGCAACGGACAATAAACAGACGCCGGATAGCTTAAGCGGTTCGATGGTGTAGGAAAAATGATTGATAGCGGGGTGATGGCATTGCAAGTGCGACAAGACATTTCCGGGGGCTTGGATGATCACCCCACTCAAGAATGATGAAGCTCAAATGTGGGAGCGGGCTTGCTCGCGAATGCGGTGCATCAGACACAAATGTGTCGACTGACACACCGCATTCGCGAGCAAGCCCGCTCCCACATTGGGTTCTGTGTTGGCAGTTAGGTCACATTTCAGCCCACTTCACCCACTGCCCTATACGCCTCATCAATCGCCGCATGCGCATACGCACTCCACGCCGCATCCGAATTGGCGATGCTCACATGTCCCACCGGCTTGCGCGCCAGCTTCATCCACGCTTCGCTCTCATCGGCATCATCAAACAAGCTGTTGGAGAAGCTCGCATAACCATGTGACCAGCGGTTGACAGTGATCGCCAGGATATCCGTTTCATGCTGGAAACCACCCGGGCCGAGCATGCGTTGCAACTGGTCACGCAATTGCGCTTCCAGTTGTTCGAACGTCTGGCCATACAACCTGCCGCGCCCGGCACGCGCCTGGTCGCGGGCGTTCATGCCGCTGTTGGGGCTGGTGGGCACGTAGACCATGTGCAGGCCAATTGGCTGCGTCGGGTCGCGCGGGTGGTCGTAGCCGCCCATGCTTACCGGGTAGTCCAGCTTGATCCGGCTGTACGGCTGGGTCGCCGCGTAGATCTCATGCACCCCCAGCTTCTGGAACGACTGCCAATTGCGGATCACCACCTTGGTGTACACCAGCGGGTATTTCACGTTCTGGCTCAAGGCATGGGCTTGGGTTGCCGGCAGGTCTTTCAACAGGTACGGAATCATCATGTTGTAGCAGGCCAGGATGCAGCGCTTGCCACGCACCTGTGCGAGTTGTCCGCCACGGCTGTAGCCGATATGCACGCCATCGCCGACGTTGCGCACGCTGACCGCCGTGCTGTTCAGGCGCAGCCGCACGGCGGACGTCGGCTGGTCGAGCCGGGCGTAGTCAAACGGCGCCAGCACGATATCGTCCATGGTGTGCCCCGGCGCCACGCCCGGGATCAGGCTGCGCACCAGCAGGCGCGCCAGCGACGCGTTGCCATCGGGGAAGTGATAGATGTAAGGCTCTTCCATCTCTGCCGCTGCTTCTTCGCTGATCGGCGCCAGGTTCATTCCGGCAAAGCCTGGGAAACCTACGCTATAGGCGTCAGCTGAAGCCACGGCATCAATGCTCAACGCCATGAAGTCATTGGTGCGGCTCTGGAAGTACTTCACCGCACCTTCCGATAAACCTACGTTCTTCAGTAGGAAATCGCGGTAGCTGGTGGCGGCCAGGTAGTCGGCCTTTTCTTCGGCGGTTTTGCCTGGCAGGTAATCCTTGGGCGCGGTGTGCAATTCGATCAAGGCGAGACGATCCGCCTGGGGCAGCGGGAAATCGTTGATGAAGTCGCTGATGGCGCGCGCATTCAGTTGGTCCGGCGCCACATCGTCTGCCACCATCGGCGTCGGGTCGCCGGTCACCAGTTTGTCTTCGCCGAAGTTTTCCTTGTCGAAGAACACCCCGCGCGACAGGCCCATGCCTGGGTAGAACTGGCGGTCGAAGGCAGTTTCGAAGCGCTTGATATTCACCCCGAGTTTCTTCAACAGCCCGTTTACCTCTTTGCTATAGAGGTGGTTGGGCGACTGGAACGCCTCGCTGCCGCCATAACCGATGATCATGCGGCCACCGGCCTGGAACTCGTTTCGTTTGGCGTGGCCGCCGAAGTCGTCGTGGTTTTCCAGGATCAGGATCTTGGCCTTGGGATGCTTCTCGCGGTAGAACCACGCCGCCGACAAACCGCTCAAGCCGCCGCCGACCACCACCAGGTCATAGGTCTCGTTGATCGGCAGCTTTTCGGTGTCGAACACCTTCTTTTCCCAGCCCATCTGGTGCGCCACTTCGAACGAGCCGACATGGCTGCCGCGCAAGCCGGTGAGGGCGGGCGGGTAGTAGCGACCGTCGGGGGCGGCTTGCAGGATTTGCAGCGGGGTCATGCCTGCGGCCAGGGTGATGGCGACGCCGTTGAGGAAGTCGCGGCGGGTGATGTCCATGGGGAAAACCTACGATTATTTATTGTTATGGGGAGACCCTGTGACGGCGGACCCATGTGGGAGCGGGCTTGTGTGGGAGCGGGCTTGCTCGCGAATGCGGTGTATCAGTCACAGATGTGTTGTCTGATCCGGCGCTTTCGCGAGCAAGCCCGCTCCCACAAAAAGCCTGCTCCCACACAGATCTGCGTCTACAGGGAAAACGCGTCAGTGCTTGAACATCACATGCCGCACAGTGGTGTAGTCCTCCAGCCCGTACATGGACATGTCCTTGCCATACCCCGACAGTTTCTGACCGCCATGGGGCATTTCGCTGACCAACATGAAGTGGGTATTCACCCAGGTGCAGCCGTACTGCAACCGCGCGGCCAAACGGTGGGCGCGGCCTACGTCGGCGGTCCACACGGATGACGCCAGGCCGTAGTCCGAATCGTTGGCCCAGCCCAGCACCTGGGCTTCATCGCTGAACTTGGTCACCGACACCACCGGGCCGAACACCTCACGGCGCACGATTTCATCGTCCTGTTGTGCGTCGGCCAGCACGGTCGGTTCAAAGAAGAAACCATTGCCTTCCACGGCCTTGCCACCGGTGATCAGGCGGATATGCGACTGCGCCACGGCGCGCTCGACAAACCCGGCCACGCGGTCGCGGTGTTGCGCGGTGATCAGTGGCCCCAGCTCGGTGGCCGGGTCATCCTGCAAACCATGCTTGATGCTGGCGACTGCCGCGCCGAGCTTCTCGACAAAGGCATCGTAGATATCCGCCTGGGCGTAGATCCGGCAGGCGGCCGTGCAATCCTGGCCGGCGTTGTAGAAACCGAAGGTACGAATGCCTTCCACGGCGGCGTCGATATCCGCGTCGTTGAAGATGATCACCGGTGCCTTGCCACCCAGCTCCATGTGCATGCGCTTTACGCTGTCGGCGGTGCTGGAGATGATGTTCGCGCCGGTGGCGATGGAGCCCGTCAGCGACACCATGCGCACTTTCGGATGGTTCACCAGTGGGCTACCCACGGTTGGCCCACGGCCGAATACCAGGTTGAGCACACCAGCAGGGAAAATGTCCGCCGCCAGTTCGACCATGCGCAACGCGGTCAGCGGGGTTTGTTCCGACGGCTTGAGCACCACCGTATTACCCGCGGCGAGGGCGGGGGCGATTTTCCAGGCGACCATCATCAGCGGGTAGTTCCAAGGTGCGATGGAGGCAATCACGCCGACCGGGTCGCGACGGATCATCGAGGTGTGGCCGGGCAAGTACTCACCACCGGCCGACCCGCTCATGCAACGGCTGGCACCGGCGAAGAAGCGGAACACGTCGGCAATCGCCGGGATCTCGTCGTTCAGCGCGGCGCTGTAGGGTTTGCCGCAGTTGTCCGACTCCAGCTTGGCCAGCTCTTCGCCATGGGCTTCGATGGCGTCCGCGAGTTTCAGCAGCAGCAGGGAACGGTCCTTCGGCGGGGTTTGCGACCAGCCTTCAAAGGCCGCATCGGCGGCGCGCACGGCGGCGTCTACCTGGGCTTCGCTGGCTTCGTTGATTTCTACCAGCACACGGCCGAGTGCCGGGTTGAAGATGGCTTGGGCCGGGCCTTCGCCGGCGACCAGGTGGCCGTTGATCAAGAGTTTGGTTTGCATGATTCAGTCCTCCAAAAACTATTCATATTTCCCTGAAAGAACCGGCTCTAAATGTGGGAGCGGGCTTGCTCGCGAAAGCGGTGGGTCAGTCAGCACATCTGTTTCTGATACACCGCTTTCGCGAGCAAGCCCGCTCCCACATTTGTTGACCGCATTCCTCCAGTCAGTTATTTACCGCCACTCCCCGCCACGCTTTCACCGCCGCGCGTCAGGTAATAGGCACCGAGAATCGGGAACATCGTCACCAGCATCACCAGCATCGCGACCACGTTGGTCACCGGCACATCCCGTGGGCGGCTCAACTGGTTGAGCAGCCACAACGGCAAGGTGCGCTCGTGGCCGGCGGTGAAGGTGGTGACGATGATTTCGTCGAACGACAGCGCAAACGCAAGCATGCCGCCGGCCAGCAGCGCCGAGCCGAGGTTGGGCATGATGATGTAGCGGAAGGTCTGCCAGCCGTCGGCGCCGAGGTCCATCGAGGCTTCGATCAGGCTGTGGGAAGTGCGGCGCAAACGGGCGATCACGTTGTTGTAGACGATCACCACGCAGAAGGTCGCGTGGCCGACGATGATGGTGAACATCCCCGGCTCGATGCCCAGGGTCTTGAACGTCGCCAGCAAGGCGATACCGGTGATGATCCCCGGCAGCGCAATCGGCAGGATCAGCATCAGCGACACGCCCTGCTTGCCGAAGAACTCGCGGCGATACAAGGCCGCCGAGGCCAGCGTGCCGAGCACCATGGCGATCAGCGTGGCGATGGCAGCGATCTGCAAGGACAGCTTGATCGCTTCCAGCACGTCTGGTCGGGCGAAGGCCACGCTGAACCACTTCAAGGTAAAACCCTGGGGTGGAAAGCTGAACGCGGCTTCTTCGGTATTGAAGGCGTACAGGAAGATGATCAGGATCGGGAAGTGCAAAAACACCAGGCCGCCCCAGGCTGCGATCTTCAAGCCTATTGATGATTTCTCAGAGTGCATCGAAGGCCCCCAGGCGTTTGACGATGGACAGGTAAACCGCGATCAGCACGATCGGCACCAGGGTGAACGCTGCCGCCATGGGCATATTGCCGATGGCGCCTTGCTGGGCGTAGACCATGCCGCCAACGAAGTAACCCGGCGGCCCTACCAGCTGCGGCACGATGAAGTCGCCCAAGGTCAGCGAGAAGGTGAAGATCGAACCGGCGGCAATCCCTGGAATCGACAGCGGCAGAATCACCTGCATAAACGTCTGGCGCGGCTTGGCGCCCAGGTCGGCCGAGGCTTGCAGCAACGACGGCGGCAAACGTTCCAGCGAGGCCTGGATCGGCAGGATCATGAACGGCAGCCAGATGTAGACAAACACCATGAACCGCCCCAGGTGCGAGGTGCTCAAGGTGCTGCCGCCCACGCCGGGAATGCCCAGTACGAACTGCAACACCGGCTCCAGGCCCAGGTGCTGCACAAACCACTGCGCGACGCCGACCTTGGCCAGCAGCAGGGTCCAGGCATAGGCCTTGACGATGTAGCTGGCCCACATCGGCATCATCACCGCGATGTAGAAAAACGCCTTGGTCTTGCCGGTGGTATAGCGCGCCATGTAGTAGGCGATGGGAAAGGCCACCACGGCGCTGGCGATGGACACCACGATCGCCATGCTCAGGGTGCGCAGGATGATGTCGAAGTTCGACGGCTGGAACAGCGCGGCGAAGTTGGCCAGGGTCAGGTCCGGCGTGACCGCCATGGTGAAGTCGTCAAAGGTGTAGAACCCTTGCCAGAGCAAGGTCAGCAGCGAGCCGAGGTAGATCGCGCCGAACCAGATCAGCGGCGGTATCAGCAACATCGCCAGGTACAGGTTGGGCTTGCGGTACAGCAGGTTGGAAAACCTGCGCATCGGCGGTTGGGAAAGGGCCAGGTTCATGTCACACCTCGCCTGCGATGTCGGTCAGTGGCGTCATGGCTTCACGGGCCCAGCGGGCGGTGATCGACTGGCCGACCTGATGGCCGCTGCTGATGTCCAGCCACTGGTTGTTGGCCTGGCTGATGTTCAAGGCCTGGCCGTTTTCCAGTTTCAGTTCATAGCGCGTGGCGCTGCCCTGGTATTGGATGTCGTGCAGCAGGCCGCTGACTTCCACATCGCCGGCAGCCAGTGGGCCTTCGGCAAAACGCACGTGTTCCGGGCGGATCGAAAACGGCTGGGGGTTGCCGCTCAGGCGTTGGGCCAGCTCGCCGCGAATCACGTTGGAGGTGCCGACGAACTCGGCGACAAACGTAGTGGCCGGCTTCATGTACAGGTTACGTGGGGTATCGACCTGCTCGATGCGGCCTTTGTTGAACACCGCCACCCGGTCAGACATCGACAGCGCTTCGGTCTGGTCGTGGGTCACGAAGATAAAGGTGATGCCGAGCTGGCGTTGCAGCTTTTTCAGCTCGCTTTGCATCTGCTCGCGCAGCTTGAGGTCGAGGGCGCCCAGCGGCTCATCCAACAGCAACACGCGCGGGCGATTGACCAGGGCGCGGGCCAGGGCCACACGCTGGCGCTGGCCGCCGGACAGTTGCACCGGCTTGCGCTCGCCGTAACCGCCGAGGGCGACCATGCCCAGGGCTTCCTCGGCACGATTCAGGCGCTCGACCTTGCCGACGCCCTTGACCTTGAGGCCATAGGCCACGTTGTCGCGCACATTCATATGGGGGAACAGCGCGTAATCCTGGAACACAGTGTTCACGTCGCGCTGATACGGCGGCAAGCCCGCGGCTTCCTCACCGTGAATACGGATCGAGCCTGCGCTCGGTTGCTCGAACCCGGCGATCAGGCGCAGGCACGTGGTCTTGCCCGAGCCGGAAGGGCCGAGCATGGAAAAGAACTCGCCGTCCTGGATATCGATGGAAACCCGGTCAACGGCCTTCACTTCGCCGAACTGACGGGAAACGTGGGTGAATTGGACTGCAAGCGTCATGGTGCGGTGCTCCGAAAAGGCGCGGGTCGTCGCAGCTGCCCGGCCTGGACTTCTGAAAAATCTGGGAATCTGTGAACGCGGTCAAAAATGTGGGAGCGGGCTTGCTCGCGAATACGGTGGGTCAGTTATGGATGTGTTGGCTGACACACCGCATTCGCGAGCAAGCCCGCTCCCACACAAGCCCGCTCCACATTGGTCCTGTGTTGTCAGGAAGGCTTAGCGGCCGCCCATGATCGCAATGTAATCCTGGGTCCAGCGGCTATACGGCACGAACTTGCCGCCCTCAGCCTGCGGGGTTTTCCAGAAGGCGATCTTGTCGAACTGGTCGAAACCATTGGTCTTGCAGCCCTCGGCGCCGAGCAGTTCGCTTTCCTTACAGGCCGCAGGCACCGCCGGCAGCGAGCCGAACCAGGCCGCCACGTCGCCCTGCACCTTCGGTTGCAGCGACCAGTCCATCCACTTGTAGGCGCAGTTCGGGTGCTTGGCGTCGCTGTGCAACATGGTGGTGTCGGCCCAGCCGGTGGCGCCTTCCTTGGGGATGGTCGACGCAATCGGCTGCTTCTCGTTGACCAAGCCGTTGACCTGATACGGCCACGCGCTGGAGGCCACCACGCCTTCGTTCTTGAAGTCACTCATTTGCACGGTGGTGTCGTGCCAGTAGCGGTGGATCAACGGTTGCTGGGCGCGCAACAGGTCGAGCACGGCCTTGTACTGGGTTTCGGTCAGCTCATAGGGGTTCTGGATGCCCAGTTCCGGCTGGGTCGACTTGAGGTACAGCGCCGCGTCGGCGATGTAGATCGGGCCGTCATAGGCCTGCACGCGGCCCTTGTTCGGCTTGCCGTCCGGCAGGTTCTGCGCCTCGAACAGCACGTTCCAACTGGTGGGCGCGGTCTTGAACACGTTTGTGTTGTACATCAACACGTTCGGGCCCCACTGGTACGGGGTGCCGTAGGTTTGCTGGCCGACCACGTACCACGGCGCATCCTTGAGGCGCGGGTCGATGTTCTTCCAGTTCGGGATCAACGCCGTGTTGATCGGCTGCACGCGCTTGCCACCGATCAAACGCAGCGAAGCGTCGCCCGAGGCGGTGACCAGGTCATAGCCGCCCTTGGCCATCAGGCTGACCATTTCGTCAGAGGTGGCGGCGGTTTTCACATTGACCTTGCAGCCGGTCTCCTTCTCGAAACCTGTGACCCAATCGTAGGCCTTGTCGCTTTCGCCACGTTCGATATAGCCGGGCCAGGCGACGATATCCAGCTGGCCTTCACCAGCGCCAACGGCCTTGAGCGGTTCGGCGGCCTGCAGGCTGGCGCTGGCCAGCAGCGCGGTGGCCAGGGCACTGAGCAGTGCGGTCTTGTGCGCGGACATGGGGGTTCCCTCTTCTTTAATTATGGTCGGGGCAGTTTTTCGCAAACCGGTGACGCATGAGCTTAGTTGTTGTTTTAGAGATGCTGGCCGTGGCGCGCCATGATGTGGCGCACCACGCTGTAGTCCTGTAGCGAATCGCTGGACAGATCCTTGCCATACCCCGAGCGCTTCAAGCCGCCATGGGGCATTTCGCTGACCAGCATGAAGTGGCTGTTGATCCAGGTGCAGCCGTATTGCAGGCGGGCGGCGACCTGCATGGCCTTGTCCAGATTCTGGGTCCATACCGAGGAAGCCAGGCCGTATTCGGAGTCGTTGGCCCAGTCCACCGCTTGTTCCAGTTCGTCGAAGCGGGTCACGGTGACCACCGGGCCGAACACTTCGCGCTGGACGATTTCATCACTTTGTTTACAGCCGGCCAGCAGGGTCGGCTGGTAATAGAAGCCTGCGCCGGAATGCACGGCGGCGCCGGTCACGCGTTCGATATGCGGTTGGCCAAGGGCGCGTTCGACAAAGCTGGCCACGCGGTCGCGCTGGCGCGTGCTGATCAGCGGGCCGAGTTCGTTGTCGGCGTCGCGTTTACCGGCAAAGCGCAGGCTGCTGACCGCTGCACCCAGCTCGGCGACCAATTTGTCGTGAATCCCGGCCTGGGCGTAGATGCGGCAGGCGGCGGTGCAATCCTGGCCGGCGTTGTAGTAGCCATAGGCGCGCACGCCCTCGACCACGGCTTGCAGGTCGGCGTCGTTGCATACGATCACCGGGGCTTTGCCGCCGAGTTCCAGGTGCGTGCGTTTCAGGGTTTTCGACGCGGCTTGCAGGATTTTCTGCCCGGTGACGATATCGCCGGTCAGCGAGACCATGCGCACTTTCGCGTGGCTGACCAAATGGCTGCCGACGCCTTCGCCACCGCCACACAGAATGTTGATCACCCCACGCGGCAGCAGTTGGCTGAGGGCTGGCGCCAGGGCCAGGATCGACAGCGGCGTGTGCTCCGAGGGTTTGAACACCAGGGTATTGCCGGCGGCCAGGGCCGGGGCGATTTTCCACGCGGCCATCATCAGCGGGTAGTTCCACGGCGCAATCGAAGCAACGACGCCGATAGGGTCGCGGCGCACCATGCTGGTGTAGCCCGGCAGGTACTCGCCGCTGAGCTGGCCGGTCTGGCAACGCACCGCACCGGCGAAGAAGCGGAACACATCCATGGTGGCGCTCAAGTCATCCTGGCGCGCCAGGTGCAACGGCTTTCCGCAGTTCAGGGATTCCAGGCGGGCCAGGTAATCGGCTTGTTTTTCGATGGCGTCAGCGATGCCGAGCAAGATGTTCGAGCGTTGCTGCGGCGTGGTTCGCGACCAACCGGCAAAGGCGCGGTGGGCGGCGAGGATCGCGCTTTCGACTTGCTCGGTGCTGGCTTCGGCGATCTGGGTGAGCACTTCACCGGTGGCCGGGTTGAGGATCGGCTCGACAAAACCCTGGCCCTGGACCAGTTCGCCGTCGATCAGCAACGCAGTGAGCAGCGGGGTGGGCGCGCCGGACATTTTTCGCGATCTCTTTTCTTGTGTGGCCATGGGCGTTCTCTTGCGAGGGCCTGACCTTTCTCTTATGGATGCACAGAGACTAGAGGTCAGGCGCGAGGTCAACAAATACTAAATACTGAATGCAGCATTCGATTAAATAGATGGCTTGCGCGGGTGCGGCTGTTCACGAGCGACCGTCAGGAATGGGTCGACCAACGCCGGCCGCGCGGTGCCACGGCGCCAGGCCAGGCCGACGTCCAGGGTCTGGCTGAGGTCGGCAATCGGCCGCGCTTCAATAATGTCGCCCTCCAGCGACCAGGGGCGGTAGGTCATGTCCGGCTGGATCGACACACCCAGGCCTGCCGCCACCAGGCTTCGGACGGCTTCGGTGGAAGCTGTGCGTAAGGTTACGCGTGGCTGTAGGCCGGCGCCGGCCCACAGGCGCTGGGCGTTGTGGCCCATTTCATCAACGTTCAGTTGGATCAGCGGCTCGCGCGCCACGTCGGCGAGGTTGATGCTGTCGTGCTCCAGCAGCGGGTGTTGCGCCGGCAGCCACAGGCGGTGCGGGGAGTGGGTGAGCACTTCGGTTTGCAGGGCGTGGCGGTCTTCGAGGTTGGAGAGGATCAGCACGCCTACGTCGATTTCGCCGCTGACCAGCAAATGCTCGATGTATGGGCGCTCGTCTTCCATCACGCGGATTTCCACATTGGGGTAGGCGCGCTGGAAACGCGTGAGCAGATCCGCCAGGTAGTAGCCAGCCACCAGGCTGGTCACGCCGATGATCAACTGCCCGGCCACTTGGTCGGTGCTTTGTTGCAGGCTGCGTTTGGCGTTATCGACGGTGGCGAGAATCAGGTGGGCCTGGCGCAGGAATTGATGACCCTGGTGGGTCAGGGTCATGCCCTTGGCGTGGCGATTGAACAGGTTGACGCCGATTTCCTGCTCCAGTTGCTGGATCGCCAGGGTCAGGGTCGATTGGGAAATAAACGCGGTCTGCGCGGCGGCCGAGATCGAGCCGGTCTCGGCCACGGCGATAAAGTGCCGGATTTGACGCAAGGTCATCATGCTGGGATTACCAGTGGGGTGTTTTTATAGATTTGCTCGAGTGTATATCGGTTTTAGCGAAGGGTCGTCGCGTTACATCTGGAAGCACTCTAGATCGGGGCTTTTTGGCACTTAGTTTTACGCTGGGGGCCTATTGGTCCTATGAACCCAAGTGTCAGGAGGCTACGAATGAATACCCGTGGATTGCTCGATCAACTGCTCAAATCTGGCCAGGACATGCTGCAAAACAAGGCTGGCGGCCAGCGTAAACAGGACGATAAAGGCGCCTTGGGCGGCTTGCTCGGCGGCGGCGGCCTGGGCAGCCTGCTCGGCGGCGCGGGCGGTGGCGCACTCGCGGCGGGGGCCATGGGCCTGCTGCTGGGCAATAAAAAGGCGCGCAAGTTCGGCGGCAAGGCCCTGACCTACGGCGGCCTGGCCGCGTTGGGCGTGATTGCCTACAAAGCCTATGGCAACTGGCAGGCGCAACAGGCCACTGCGCCCAAGGGCGAGCCGCAGACTATCGACCGCCTGCCACCGGCCCAGGTCGAGCAGCACAGCCAGGCCATCCTCAAGGCGCTGGTCGCCGCCGCCAAGGCTGACGGCCATGTCGACGAGCGCGAGCGCACGTTGATCGAAGGCGAATTCACCAAGCTGGACAACGACCGAGAGCTGCAAAGCTGGCTGCACGCCGAACTCAACAAACCCCTGGACCCGGCCGATGTGGCCCGCGCGGCTGGCACTCCGGAAATGGCCGCCGAGATGTACATCGCCAGCGTGATGCTGGTGGACGAGGAAAACTTTATGGAAAAGGCCTACCTCGATGAGTTGGCCCGCCAGCTCAAGCTTGAGCCGGGCCTGAAGGCTGAATTGGAAAACCAGGTGCGCCTGAACTCGTAATCACTGACACAACAGGGATCAACATGTGGGAGCGGGCTTGCTCGCGAAAGCGGTGGATCAGTCAGCACATTCAGTGACTGAAACACCGCTTTCGCGAGCAAGCCCGCTCCCACAGTTTTTTACCGCGTCAGGCGTTGTTCCGAGGGAGGGCGGCTCCCGCTGTTAATGGTTGCCCGGTTTGTTTTTGGATTATGTGAACATTCCATCAAAACCCGTTGATTAATGAGGGCTTCTGCTCAGCTATACTCCCCTCCATTTGAATGGCCCTGCGAGGAATTACTGTGAAGAACTGGACCCTGCGCCAACGGATCTTGGCAAGTTTTGCGGTCATTATCGCCATCATGCTGTTAATGGTTGTGGTCTCTTATTCACGGTTATTGAAGATCGAAGACAGTGAAGTCGCCGTGCGCGACGACGCGGTGCCGGGGGTTTACCTCAGTTCGATGATTCGCAGCGCCTGGGTCGACAGCTACCTGCAAACCCTCGAACTGCTGGGCCTGCGCGAAGACAAGAAGCTCAGCGACGCCGACAAGGCCGAGTTCAAATCCTTCGAAGCGCGCATCCAGCAGCAGATGAGCAACTATGAACAAACCATCGCCGGCAGCGATGACCGTTCCGAGTTCGACCGATTCGAAGCGCTGCACCAGGTCTACAACAAGAGCCTGTCCAGCGTGCTCGACAGCCTGCAACGCGGCGACCTTGTGGCCGCGCGCAAGGAGTTCGACACCCAGCTCACGCCGACCTGGACCGCAGGCCGCATGAAGCTCAATGACATCATCACCGAAAACAAGAACGTCGCCGATCGTGCGACCAACGCCATCGATGATGCCGTCTCTGCGGCAAAACTGAGCATGTTCCTGTCCCTCGCCGTGGCCATCCTGGCCGCTGGCCTGTGCGGCCTGCTGCTGATGCGCGCGATCATGGCGCCGATGCAGCGCATCGTCGAAATCCTCGGCACCATGCGCGACGGCGACCTGAGCAAGCGCCTGAACCTGGAGCGCAAGGACGAATTCAACGCGGTCGAGACCGGCTTCAACGACATGATGACCGAGCTTACGGCCCTGGTGTCCCAGGCCCAGCGCTCGTCGGTGCAGGTGACCACCTCGGTCACCGAGATTGCCGCCACCTCCAAGCAGCAACAGGCCACGGCCACTGAAACAGCGGCCACAACCACCGAGATCGGCGCTACATCGCGTGAGATCGCCGCCACTTCCAAGGATTTGGTCCGCACCATGACCGAAGTCTCTACCGCCGCCGACCAGGCGTCGGTAGCTGCCGGTTCCGGCCAGCAAGGCCTGGCGCGCATGGAAGAAACCATGCACTCGGTGATGGGCGCCGCCGACCTGGTGAACGCCAAGCTGGCGATCCTCAATGAGAAGGCCGGCAACATCAACCAAGTGGTGGTGACCATCGTCAAGGTCGCCGACCAGACCAACCTGTTGTCGCTCAACGCTGCCATCGAGGCCGAGAAGGCCGGTGAATACGGGCGCGGTTTTGCCGTGGTCGCCACCGAAGTGCGCCGCCTCGCCGACCAGACCGCCGTGGCCACCTACGATATCGAACAAATGGTGCGTGAGATCCAGTCGGCGGTGTCGGCGGGTGTGATGGGCATGGACAAGTTTTCCGAAGAAGTGCGTCGTGGCATGTTTGAAGTACAACAAGTCGGCGAGCAGCTGTCGCAGATCATCCATCAGGTACAGGCCCTGGCGCCGCGGGTGTTGATGGTCAACGAAGGCATGCAGGCCCAGGCCACCGGCGCCGAGCAGATCAACCATGCGTTGGTGCAGTTGGGCGATGCCAGCAGCCAGACCGTCGAGTCCCTGCGCCAGGCCAGCTTTGCGATTGATGAACTGAGCCAGGTTGCGGTCGGTCTGCGCAGCGGCGTGTCGCGTTTCAAAGTCTGATGAGCGACCTCGCGGCTAAACGCGGCGCCGTCCCGGCAGCGAAAAAGGCGTTGTTTCTGGTGTTCCACATCGGCAGCGAGCGCTACGCCCTCAAGGCCACGGAAGTGGCCGAGGTGTTGCCGCGCCTGCCGCTCAAACCCATCGCCCATGCGCCGGCGTGGGTCGCCGGGATCTTTGCCCATCGCGGCGCGCTGGTGCCGGTGATCGACCTCAGCGCGCTGACCTTTGGCGCCCCGGCCCAGGCGCGCACCAGCACGCGGCTGGTGCTGGTCAATTACCAGCCAAGCGCCGAGGTTGAGTCGCGCTGGCTGGGGCTGGTCCTCGAACAGGCTACCGATACTCTGCGTTGCGACCCCGCGGAGTTCCAGCCCTACGGCCTGGACAACCGCCAGGCGCCATACCTGGGTCCGGTGCGTGAAGATGCACGGGGCCTGATGCAATGGATTGGTGTGAGTGACCTGCTGACCGACGACGTGCGCGCCTTGCTGTTCTCTGCCGAGTTGAGCGTATGAGCAGCGACCCGCGCGTCTTCAACTTCCTCAAGGAGCGCATCGGCCTCGACGTCGCCTCCGTCGGCGAGGCGATCATCGAGCGCGCCGTGCGCCAGCGCAGCCAGGCCGTGCACGCGCAGACGGCCGATGATTACTGGCAGCAACTGCAACGCTCCCATGACGAGCAACAGGCGCTGATCGAAGCAGTGATCGTCCCCGAGACCTGGTTTTTCCGTTATCCCGAATCCTTTGCCACGCTGGCCCGCCTGGCCAAGGCACGCCTGGCCGAGATCAAGCAGATGCGCGCGCTGCGCATCCTCAGCCTGCCGTGTTCTACCGGCGAAGAACCCTATTCGATTGCCATGGCCTTGCTCGATGCCGGCCTGGCGCCGCACCAGTTCAAGGTGCTGGGCCTGGATGTCAGCCCGCTGTCGGTGGAGCGTGCGCGGCGCGGGGTGTATGGCAAGAATTCGTTTCGCGGCGCCGACATCGAGTTTCGCGACCGCCATTTCAGCGAGTCCGCCGACGGCTTCCACATCAGCGAGCGTGTGCGTGAGCAAGTGCGCCTGCAAGTCGGCAACCTGCTCGACCCGACGCTGTTGGCGAACGAGGCGAGCTATGACTTTGTATTCTGTCGCAACCTGCTGATCTACTTCGACCAGCCGACCCAGAAACAAGTGTTTGATGTGCTCAAGGGCCTGACCCACGAGGACGGCGTGCTGTTTATCGGCCCGGCCGAGGGCAGTCTGCTGGGGCGCCACGGTATGAAGTCGATTGGCGTGCCGCAGTCGTTTGCGTTCAGCCGGCATGTCGAGCCGGTCAAGCCGGAGCCGGTGTTTGCGCCAATTCCCGCGCCGCCGCCACCGCCGCGCAGTGCGGCGGCGTTGCCGGTCAAGCCGCGCCCGTTCAGCACGTTCAGTGCCCAGGTGGTGCCGATCAAGGCGCCGCCGTCCGACGCGGCGGATCTGCTCAGCCAGATCGCCACCCTGGCCAACGAAGGCAAAAGCGCCGAGGCCCGTGCCGCGTGTGAGCGCTATTTGAGCAACCACCCGCCGGCCGCCCAGGTGTTTTACTGGCTGGGGCTGCTCAGCGATGTGGCGGGCAGTGCCCTGGAAGCCCAGGGGTTTTACCGCAAAGCCTTGTACCTGGAACCCCAGCATCCGCAGGCCTTGATGCACCTGGCCGCGTTGCTTGAATCCCAGGGCGACAGTGCGGGGGCGCGCCGTTTGCAGGCGCGTGCCGCGCGTAGCGAGCGAGCTGACAGTGAGTCCAAACGATGAGTAGCCCACACGCGCTCGACACCGCCGGCCTGGACCTGACCCTGGCCGACACCCAAGCCATCGACGATTGCTGGAACCGCATCGGCATCCATGGCGACAAGTCCTGCCCGTTGCTGGCGGACCATATTCATTGCCGCAACTGCGCGGTGTACTCCGCCGCCGCCACGCGGCTGCTGGACCGCTACGCGTTGCAGCAGGACGACCAGCGCCCGCAAGCCGCCGTCGAAATCGACGAAGACGTGGTCACACGTTCGCTGTTGATGTTCCGTCTCGGCGAGGAATGGCTGGGCATCGCCACCCGTTGCCTGGTGGAAGTGGCGCCGTTGCAGCCGATTCATTCCCTGCCGCACCAACGCTCCCGTGCCTTGCTCGGCGTGGCGAATGTGCGCGGCGCGCTGGTGGCGTGCCTGTCGCTGGTGGAGCTATTGGGCCTGGACACCACGAGCAATGGCGCCAGCGGCGGGCGGATCATGCCGCGCATGCTGATCATCGCCGCGCAGGATGGCCCGGTGGTGGTGCCGGTGGATGAAGTGGATGGCATTCACGCCATCGACGAGCGCACCTTGAAGGCTGCGTCGGCCTCCGGCACCCAGGCCAGCGCGCGCTTCACCCAGGGCGTGTTGCAGTGGAAAGGCCGCAGCCTGCGTTGGCTGGACGAGGCGCAATTGTTGTCTGCCGTGACCCGGAGCCTCACATGACCCCCGACCAGATGCGCGACGCCTCGCTGCTGGAACTGTTCAGCCTGGAAGCCGACGCCCAGACCCAGGTGCTCAGCGCCGGCCTGCTGGCCCTGGAACGCAACCCGACCCAGGCCGACCAGCTCGAAGCCTGTATGCGCGCGGCCCACTCGCTCAAGGGCGCGGCGCGGATTGTCGGGGTGGATGCCGGGGTCAGTGTGTCCCACGTGATGGAGGATTGCCTGGTCAGCGCCCAGGAAAGCCGGCTGTACCTGCAACCCGAACATATCGACGCGTTGCTGCAAGGCACCGACCTGCTGATGCGCATCGCCACGCCGGGCAACACCGTGGGCCCGGCGGATATCGAAGCCTATGTGGCGTTGATGGAGCGCTTGCTCGATCCGTCCCAGGCGCCGGTCAACGCCGTGCCACCGCCAGTGCCACCAGCGCCCGAGCCCGCACCTGCGCCGCTGGTTGAAGAGCTGTCAGCGGAGTCCGAGCCTGCGCCGCCCGTCACCGCTGAGCCGCCACGCCAGAACCGACGCATGACCGAAGGCGGCGAGCGCGTCTTGCGCGTGACCGCCGAGCGCTTGAACAGCCTGCTGGATCTGTCCAGCAAGTCCCTGGTGGAAACCCAGCGGCTCAAGCCTTACCTGTCCAGCATGCAACGTCTCAAGCGTATCCAAAGCCAGAGCGCGCGCGCCCTGGACACGCTGGACGGGCAACTCAAGACCCTGGACCTGAACCTCGAAGCCCAGGAAGCCCTGGCCGATACCCGCCGCCTGCTCAGCGAAGCTCAGGCCCTGCTGGCGGAAAAAACCGCCGAGCTGGACGAGTTCGGCTGGCAGGCCGGGCAGCGCGCCCAAGTGCTCTACGACACCGCACTGGCCTGTCGCATGCGCCCGTTTGCCGACGTACTGGCCGGGCAAGTGCGCATGGTCCGCGACCTTGGCCGCAGCCTGGGCAAGCAGGTGCGCCTGGAGATCGAGGGCGAAAAGACCCAGGTTGACCGCGACGTGCTGGAAAAGCTTGAAGCGCCGCTCACTCATTTATTGCGCAATGCCGTCGATCACGACATCGAAATGCCCGAGCAGCGCCTGCTGGCGGGCAAACCGGCGGAAGGTTTGATCCGCCTGCGCGCGTCCCACCAGGCCGGTTTGCTGGTGCTGGAATTGAGCGATGACGGCAATGGCGTGGACCTGGAACGCCTGCGCGGCACCATCGTCGATCGGCACTTGTCGCCGCTGGAAACTGCCCTGCGCCTGAGCGAAGAAGAGCTGCTGACCTTCCTGTTCCTGCCGGGTTTCAGCCTGCGCGACAAGGTCACCGAGGTGTCCGGGCGCGGCGTCGGCCTGGATGCAGTGCAACACATGGTGCGCCAACTGCGTGGTGCGGTGGTGCTGGAGCAGACGGCGGGGCAGGGCAGTCGTTTCCACCTGGAAGTGCCGCTGACCTTGTCGGTGGTGCGCAGCCTGGTGGTGGAAGTCGGCGAAGAAGCCTATGCATTCCCGCTGGCGCATATCGAACGCATGTGCGACCTGGCGCCCGACGACATCGTGCAACTGGAAGGCCGCCAGCATTTCTGGCACGAGGGCCGGCATGTCGGCCTGGTCGCCGCCAGCCAGTTGTTGCAGCGCCCGGCCGGCCAGAGCCCGTCGGACACCTTGAAAGTGGTGGTCATCCGCGAGCGCGATGCGGTGTACGGGATTGCCGTCGAGCGCTTCATCGGCGAGCGCACGTTGGTGGTGTTGCCGCTGGATGACCGCCTGGGCAAGGTCCAGGATATTTCCGCCGGCGCCTTGCTCGACGACGGCTCGGTGGTGTTGATCGTTGATGTCGAAGACATGCTGCGTTCGGTGGACAAGCTGCTCAACACCGGCCGCCTGGAGCGTATCGCCCGGCGCAGCCAGCAGGCCACCGAAGTGCCGCGCAAACGCGTGCTGGTGGTGGATGACTCGCTCACCGTGCGTGAACTGCAACGCAAATTGCTGCTCAATCGTGGCTATGAAGTCGCGGTGGCAGTGGATGGCATGGATGGTTGGAATGCCTTGCGCTCCGAGGATTTCGACCTGTTGATCACTGATATTGATATGCCTCGCATGGACGGTATTGAATTGGTCACACTGTTGCGTCGTGATAGTCGCCTGCAATCGCTGCCGGTGATGGTGGTGTCGTACAAGGATCGCGAAGAAGACCGACGTCGTGGCCTCGATGCCGGCGCCGACTATTATTTAGCCAAGGCCAGTTTCCACGACGATGCCTTGCTCGACGCGGTGATGGAACTGATCGGAGGGGCACGGGGATGAGGATTGCGATCGTCAATGACATGCCCCTGGCTGTTGAAGCCCTGCGCCGTGCCTTGAGTTTCGAGCCGGCCCATCAGGTTGTGTGGGTGGCGAGCAATGGCTTGGAAGCGGTGCAGCGTTGCGCTGAAGTGACCCCGGACCTGATCCTGATGGACCTGATCATGCCAGTGATGGACGGCGTGGAGGCGACTCGCCAGATCATGGCTGAGACGCCGTGCGCTATCGTGATTGTTACCGTAGACCGTCAGGCTAACGTCAGCCGCGTCTTCGAAGCCATGGGCCACGGTGCCCTGGATGTGGTGGACACCCCGGCGCTCGGCGTGGGCAACCCCAAGGACGCGGCGGCGCCGTTGCTGCGCAAGATCCTCAATATTGGCTGGCTGATCGGCCAGCGCGGCAGCCGGGTGCGTGCCGAGGCAGCGCCCCAGCGCGCGACCGGCAAACGCGAGAGCCTGGTGGCGATCGGTTCGTCGGCGGGCGGCCCGGCCGCCCTGGAAATCCTGCTCAAGGGCTTGCCCCGGGACTTTTCCGCCGCCATCGTACTGGTGCAGCATGTGGACCAGGTGTTTGCCGCCGGCATGGCCGAATGGCTGAGCAGCGCCTCTGGCCTGCCGGTGCGCCTGGCCCGCGAAGGCGAGCCGCCGCAAAGTGGCGTGGTGTTGCTGGCCGGCACCAACCACCATATCCGGCTGCTGAAAAATGGCACCCTGGCCTACACCGCCGAGCCGGTGAACGAGATTTACCGGCCGTCCATCGACGTGTTTTTCGAGAGCGTCGCCAGCCACTGGAATGGCGACGCGGTCGGTGTATTGCTGACCGGCATGGGGCGCGACGGCGCCCAGGGGCTCAAGCTCATGCGTGAACAAGGATATTTGACCATCGCCCAGGATCAGCAGAGCTGCGCGGTGTATGGCATGCCCAAAGCGGCGGCGGCGATTGATGCTGCTGTTGAAATTCGCCCATTGGATAGAATTGCGCCCCGATTGCTGGAGGTCTTTGCAAAATGATCAAGACCCCCGGCGGTGCTGGCTTGCAGGTAGTAATTCAGGTGACTGCACATGAATGATTTACAGATCGACGACATCAAGACCGACGAAAACGCTGCCATGGTGTTGCTGGTCGATGACCAGGCCATGATCGGCGAAGCCGTACGGCGTGGCCTGTCCCATGAAGAGAATATCGACTTCCATTTCTGCGCCGACCCGCACCAGGCGATTGCCCAGGCGATCCGCATCAAGCCGACGGTGATCCTGCAAGACCTGGTCATGCCCGGCCTTGACGGCCTGACCCTGGTGCGCGAATACCGCAACCACCCGGCCACGGCGAATATCCCGATCATCGTGCTTTCCACCAAAGAGGACCCGCTGATCAAGAGCGCGGCGTTCTCGGCTGGGGCCAACGATTACCTGGTCAAGCTGCCGGACAATATCGAACTGGTGGCGCGTATTCGCTATCACTCGCGCTCCTATATGACGCTGTTGCAGCGGGATGCGGCGTATCGCGCGCTGCGGGTCAGTCAGCAGCAGCTGCTGGACACTAACCTGGTGCTGCAACGCCTGATGAACTCCGATGGGCTTACCGGGCTGTCCAATCGTCGTCACTTTGACGAATACCTGGAGCTGGAATGGCGCCGGGCCATGCGTGATCAGACGCAGTTGTCGTTGCTGATGATTGATGTGGATTTCTTCAAGACCTACAACGATAGCTTTGGTCACGTTGAAGGGGACGAAGCTCTGCGCAAGGTGGCGGCGACTATCCGTGACGCCAGTAGCCGGCCTTCGGATTTGCCGGCGCGTTATGGGGGTGAGGAGTTTGCGCTGGTGTTGCCGAATACGTCGCCGGGTGGGGCGCGGTTGGTGGCGGAGAAGCTGCGTATGGCGGTGGCGGCGTTGAAGATTCCGCATATTGCGCCGGCTGAGGGGGCTAGCCTGACGATCAGTATCGGTTTGTCTACGGTGACGCCGCAGCAGGGGACGGATTGTCGGCAGCTGATATTGGCGGCGGATAAGGGGCTTTACACTGCCAAGCATAATGGGCGGAATCAGGTGGGGATTGAGTAGGTTGGGTTTCGTTGTGTTGTGTTGTGTTGTGTACATATCCGTTGCTGCGGTAACGGCCACTTA
>NZ_QAJM01000009.1:298785-299035 GCF_003852405.1 Pseudomonas sp. KBW05 | reverse complement strand
GGGCGACCCCAGATCAAAAGCAAGAGCGCGGCGGCCTTAGAGCCGACCGGTATTTTTGATGGTGTTCACTCTTCAATTGTGGGAACCGGCACCTGTGGGAGCTGGCTTGCCTGCGATGCAGACACCTCGGTACATCAGGCACACCCAGTTGATGCCATCGCAGGCAAGCCAGCTCCCACAGGGAAACGCGCAGGCTTCCTAGATCAGGCCGGCTGTCAGGCCGCCTCGCTTTGTTTTTGATCTTAGGCGC
>NZ_QAJM01000009.1:0-298562 GCF_003852405.1 Pseudomonas sp. KBW05 | reverse complement strand
CCGTAAGGGCGGAACCAATAGTGGCCGTTACCGAAGAAACGGATATGTACACAACCAATCCAACCCCGAGCCTTTTCGCCCAGCGGGCTGCCGCTCCCCCCCATTACCCGTTATACTCGCCGGCTTTCAAAAGTTCGCCAACGAGTGCTGCCCGCCATGGAAATCAACCCGATCCTTAACACCATCAAGGACCTGTCCGAGCGCTCCGAAACTATTCGGGGGTATCTTTGACTACGATCAAAAGCATGAGCGTCTGACCGAAGTCAATCGCGAGCTTGAAGATCCTGCTGTCTGGAACAAACCTGAATACGCCCAGGAACTGGGCCGCGAGCGCGCTGCGCTGGCGCAGATCGTCGATACCCTCGACGAACTGAACACCGGTCTGGCCGATTGCCGTGACCTGCTGGACATGGCCGTCGAAGAAAACGACGAAGGCGCAGTGGGCGATGTCGTCGCCGAGCTGGCCCGTCTCGAGGAAAACCTCGCCAAACTCGAATTCCGCCGCATGTTCAGCCACGAGATGGACCCGAACAACGCCTACCTGGATATCCAGGCCGGTTCCGGTGGCACCGAGGCCCAGGACTGGGCCAACATCCTGCTGCGCATGTACCTGCGCTGGGCCGACAAGCGCGGTTTCGAAGCGACCATCATGGAACTGTCCGCCGGTGAAGTCGCCGGTATCAAGGGCGCGACCGTGCATATCAAGGGTGAATACGCATTTGGCTGGTTGCGTACCGAGATCGGCGTACACCGCCTGGTGCGCAAGAGCCCGTTCGACTCCGGCAACCGCCGTCACACCTCGTTCTGCGCGGTGTTCGTCTCGCCAGAGATCGACGACAAGGTCGAGATCGAGATCAACCCGGCCGACCTGCGCATCGACACCTACCGCTCCTCCGGTGCCGGTGGTCAGCACGTAAACACCACCGACTCGGCCGTACGTATCACCCACGTACCGACCAACACCGTGGTCAGCTGCCAGAACGAACGTTCCCAGCACGCCAACAAAGACACCGCCATGAAAATGCTGCGGGCCAAGTTGTACGAGCAGGAAATGCAGAAGCGCAACGCCGCTTCCCAGGCGCTGGAAGACACCAAGTCGGACATCGGCTGGGGTCACCAGATCCGTTCCTATGTGCTCGATGCGTCGCGGATCAAGGATCTGCGCACCAACATCGAACGCAGCGACTGCGACAAGGTGCTCGATGGCGACATCGACGAGTATCTGGAAGCGAGCCTGAAATCAGGCCTGTAACACCCTAATTCTGTGATGGAAGATTTAAAGACATGAGCGACCAACAACTCGACCCGCAAGCCCTGCAACAGGAAGAAAACTCCCTGATCGCCCTGCGCAAGGAAAAGCTTGCTGCCGAGCGCGCCAAGGGCAATGCCTTCCCCAACGACTTCCGTCGCGAAAACTACTGCGATGCGTTGCAGAAGCAATACGCCGACAAGACCAAGGAAGAGCTGGCAGAGGCTGCGATCCCGGTCAAGGTGGCAGGTCGCATCATGCTCAACCGTGGCTCGTTCATGGTGATCCAGGACATGACCGGGCGCATCCAGGTCTACGTCAACCGTAAAACCTTGTCGGAAGAAACCCTGGCCGCGGTGAAAACCTGGGACATGGGTGACATCATCGCGGCTGAAGGCACCCTGGCCCGTTCGGGCAAGGGCGACCTGTACGTTGAAATGACCAACGTGCGCCTGTTGACCAAGTCTCTGCGCCCACTGCCAGACAAGCACCACGGTCTGACTGACACAGAACAACGCTACCGCCAGCGCTACGTTGACCTGATCGTCAACGAAGACGTGCGCCACACCTTCCGTGTGCGTTCGCAAGTGATTGCGCACATCCGCAGTTTCCTGATGCAGCGTGACTTCCTTGAAGTCGAAACGCCGATGCTGCAAACCATTCCTGGTGGTGCCGCGGCCAAGCCATTCGAAACCCACCACAACGCCCTGGACATGGAAATGTTCCTGCGTATCGCGCCGGAGCTGTACCTCAAGCGCCTGGTGGTTGGTGGCTTTGAAAAAGTGTTCGAGATCAACCGCAACTTCCGTAACGAAGGCGTTTCGACCCGTCACAACCCAGAATTCACCATGTTGGAGTTCTACCAGGCTTACGCCGACTACGAAGACAACATGGACCTGACCGAAGAACTGTTCCGTGAGTTGGCACAGTTGGTCCTGGGCAGCACCGACGTGCCGTACGGCGACAAGGTGTTCCACTTCGGCGAGCCGTTCGTGCGTCTGTCGGTGTTCGATTCGATCCTCAAGTACAACCCTGAGCTGACCGCTGACGACCTGACCGACATCGACAAGGCCCGCGCCATCGCCAAGAAAGCCGGGGCCAAGGTGCTGGGCTTCGAAGGCCTGGGCAAACTGCAGGTGATGATTTTCGAAGAACTGGTGGAGCACAAGCTGGAACAGCCGCACTTCATTACCCAGTACCCATTCGAAGTGTCGCCGCTGGCCCGTCGCAACGATGACAACCCGAACGTCACTGACCGTTTCGAGCTGTTCATCGGCGGCCGTGAAATCGCCAACGCCTACTCCGAGTTGAACGACGCGGAAGACCAGGCCGAGCGCTTCATGGCCCAGGTGGCCGACAAGGACGCCGGCGACGACGAAGCCATGCACTACGACGCAGACTTCGTCCGCGCCCTGGAATACGGCATGCCGCCGACCGCTGGTGAAGGTATCGGCATCGACCGCCTGGTGATGTTGTTGACCAACTCGCCGTCGATCCGCGACGTGATCTTGTTCCCGCACATGCGGCCACAAGCGTAAGCGAAGCGAAATCCGAAGCCGCCTTTTATAAGGCGGCTTTTTTATGTGGCGTATTTAAGCGTCAAGCAAATAGCGCCAAGGGATCGTTCCCACGCTCCGCGTGGGAATGCCTCCCCTGACGCTCCGCGTCACCTTTCAAAGGAAGATCTGTGGTGAACCGCGTTATGGCTCAAGAAGGCGCCGCCGGCATTGCTGCTGCCGTGGCTGAAAGTGTCCAGTACCAAGGCCGCAAGGCCAGTCGCCGGGGCAGCGAGCAGCGCCGGCAAGACATTCTCGATGCGGCCATGCGCATCGTCGTGCGCGATGGCGTGCGCGGCGTACGCCATCGCGCAGTGGCGGCGGAGGCCGGTGTGCCGTTGTCGGCCACCACCTACTATTTCAAGGATATCGATGACCTGCTCACCGATACCTTCGCCCAATACGTCGAACGCAGCGCCGCGTTCATGGGCAAGCTGTGGGTGCGCAACGAAGGCTTGCTGCGGGAGATGGTTGCCTACGGTGATGGCAGCCCGCAGTCGCGCTCGCAACTGGCCGATGACATCGCGCGGCTGACGGCCGACTACGTGATGCGCCAACTGACCAACCGTCGTGAACACTTGATGGCCGAGCAGGCGTTTCGCCAGGAAGCCCTGTTGAACCCGCGCCTGGCCGAGTTGGTGCGCTCCCACCAGCAGATCCTGTTGCAGGGCACCGGGCAGTTTTTCCAGGTATTGGGTTCGCGCGAGCCGCAGCAGGACGCCAAGGTGTTGACGGCTATAATCGGTCGGATGGAGTATCAGGGCCTGCTCGGCAGCGCAGACAGCCTGACCGGTGAAGAGATGCTTGAAATCCTCAAGCGCTACATGCATTTGGTGTTGGCGTCGGTCTGACGTAGGCTGCTGAGGCACATAACGTTTAAAGAGGAAGTTCCAGGTGGACGATTACCAGCAGACGATACGCACCTTGTCTGATCGCATTGTGCTGGCGCAAACACCGATTCGCGTCCTCGACGCCGTGAAGTGGGACGAAAGCATTCGCCAGGGTTTCCTCAAGGCCAAGGGCAAGGAAATGCCGGCCGTCAGCCGTGACTATTACCTCAACCGGCCGCTGTCGTTCGACTCCAGTGCGGTGAAGCTGGAGTTCCAGAACATCGAGCGCGACATCACCCGTCGCCTCGGCCAGTTCAGCCCAGTGGGGCAGATCATGCGCCGCATGTGCCGCGAATACCGCATGGTGGTGCGCATGCTCGAAGCGCGTGGCACCGAAGACTTCGGCCTGATCTCCCAGGAACTCTACGGCGCCGCCTCCGATGCGTTCCACGCCGGCGACCCGACCCTGGCCGACCTCGGCCTGATGCTCTCCGACTACCTGAACAATATCGACGGCCGTGGCGACTTGAAGGATGAGGCCAAGACCCTCACCGCCAAGGACGCCGTGGCCCTGCTGCAAACCCGGCTGAACAAGGTGTTTGGCGAGGCCGAGGAAACCATCCGCGTGTTCGAGTCCGACGGCATTGTCGCCGACGCGGCGGCGGGCGCCGACTACATCAAGATCCGCGCCGACGCGATGTTCAACGACCGCGACGTGCGCGCCCTGGAAGTGCATGAAGGCCTGGTGCACGTCGGCACCACCCTCAACGGGCAGAACCAGCCGATCTGCACCTTCCTGTCCAAGGGCCCGCCGTCGTCCACCGTGACCCAGGAAGGCCTGGCGATCCTGATGGAGATCATCACCTTCGCCTCCTACCCGAGCCGCTTGCGTAAATTGACCAACCGCACCCGGGCCATCCACATGGTGGAGGAGGGCGCCGACTTCCTGCAGGTGTTCGAGTTCTTCCGTGAACAGGGCTTTGAAATGGCCGAAAGCTACGGCAACGCCAGTCGCGTATTCCGTGGCTCGGTGCCGACGGGTCTGCCGTTTACCAAGGATTTGTCCTACCTCAAGGGCTTTATCATGGTCTACAACTACATCCAGCTGGCCGTGCGCAAAGGCAAGCTGGAACAAGTGCCGCTGCTGTTCTGCGGCAAGACCACCCTGGAAGACATGCGAACCCTGCGCCAATTGGTGGACGAAGGCCTGGTGGTACCGCCCAAGTATCTGCCGGAGCAGTTCCGCGATATGAACGCGCTGGCGGCGTGGATGTGCTTCTCCAACTTCCTCAACCACTTGAGTCTGGATCGGATCGAGGCGGATTACTCCAACATTCTCTGAGAGATGTTCCTGAAGAAAAACAGATCAAAATGTGGGAGCTGGCTTGCCTGCGATAGCGGTCTATCAGTCACAGCTGTTTCAACTGAAAGATTGCTATCGCAGGCAAGCCAGCTCCCACAGTTGATCTCATTTGTTCTTGAGAGATGAGTCCAACATTTCAGCGAGGCTTCAACGGATGAGAATCCTCGGCATTCTGTGCCTGCTACTGACCTTGAACGGCTGCAGCTCTCTGCTGTTCTACCCCGAACCCGGCCTGCCGTTCACACCGGAAAAGGCCCACCTGGCCTACCGTGACATCACCCTCACCACCGCCGACGGAGTAAAACTCCACGCCTGGTGGCTGCCCGCCAAACCCGGCGTGCCGGTCAAGGGCACGGTGCTGCACCTGCATGGCAACGGCGGCAACCTGGCCTGGCACTTGGGCGGTAGCTGGTGGTTGCCGGAGCAGGGCTATCAGGTGTTGCTGCTGGACTATCGCGGTTATGGCCTGTCCGAAGGCAAGCCGTCATTGCCGGCGGTTTATCAGGACATCGACGCCGCGTTCAGTTGGATCGACAAGGCCCCCGAAACGCAAAACCAGCCTTTGATCATCCTCGGCCAAAGCCTGGGCGGTGCGCTGGCGGTGCATTACCTGGCGGCCCACCCGGAGCGTCAGCCGCAACTCAAGGCGCTGGTCCTGGACGGCGTGCCCGCCAGTTATCGTGACGTAGGACAATTCGCCCTGAGCACCTCCTGGTTAACATGGCCGTTGCAGGTGCCCTTGTCCTGGCTGGTGCCGGACGCCGACAGCGCGCTCCAGGCCATGCCGAAGTTGACCGGCGTACCGAAACTGCTGTTCCACAGCCTGGATGACCCGATTGTGCCGGTGGCAAACGTGATCCGCCTGTATCAAGCTGCGCCACCGCCGAGAGTGCTGCAACTGACCCGTGGCGGCCATGTGCAGACGTTCGCCGACAAGACCTGGCAAACCGTGATGCTGCGCTATCTGGACGATCCCCAGCACTTCAACGGCCTACGCCGCCTGGGTGAAATTCCGAATTACCCCATTCCCAAAGTTGATTCATCAGAGAGCCCGCAATGAGCGAAGAACGCAACATGATCCCGCTGATCCTCACCGGCATCGGCACCATTATCGGCACCGTCGGCTGCCTGTGGTTCTACGGCTACCTGCACTTCGCCAAGCCCGAAGATGCGCTGCTGCTCAGCGACTTCACCATGCTCAAGACCGTGCCCGGCGAGGATTACAAGATTTCCCTGACGCCGGCCGCGCAAGTGGCGCAGTGCGTTGATGGCGTGCTGGTGATGTTTGATACCGACCAGAAAGGCCTGAGCGGTGTGCTGGTGAACAACAAGAAACAGGCCGTGCGCTGCATGGGGCAGGAAACCCCGCAGTTGCAGCAGTAAGCTGTCGCATCGTCCCTGTGGGAAAACGTCACTCAACCTGGCAATAAATCCCTTTCTGCATGTGCGACCCTTTACCGACTGGAACCATCATTATTTATCCGCCACAGACTATGGACTGATCGGAGCGACTGATCAGCCCTTTTAATTGGTGAGTCTGGAGTTAGCAATTATGGTGGGTATCAACGGTATACAGGGTTCAGGGAATGTGTTGGGTGCTGGCGGCGGCCAGGCGGGGCAGCAAGGTTCCGAGCTTGATAACTTAAAAAAACGACTTGAACAACTGACGTCAAAAGACTCCCAGAGCTCCCAGGGCAGCCAAGGAAGTGGGGGAAGCGGGGGAGGCGGCGGGAGTATCGGGGATGAGATTGAGGAACTGAAGAGAAAGATTGCAGAACTTGAAGGTAAACAGGGCGCTCAAAATGTACAGGGCGGTCAAGATGCACAAAACGGCCAGGGTTCACAAGATAATCAAGCTGGTTCACAGGGCGGCGGCCAAATCCAGACGCCGGACTACCAGAGTGCCGGCTCAATCAGTGTCTGATTGCCCCCTCTGGAAACCCCGCCAGTAAGGGGCGGGGTTTTGTCACCGATCAGTCGGTCATGCAGGGCCAGTAATGTATCGAGATAATTTGGAACCATATCGCGTAGGACGCCACAGAAAGCGGTGTAACTTACACAGATCAGGGCCGAGAAAGTGGCGATAATTACAAATCCTATACCTCTTATACCTCCCTTAACTTCTGAAAGTCAGGTATTTCGCAACCTGCTGAATATGAGCCGGTGTCATGTAGCTCTGGAACGGCAGACCGCGCAGGATCAGAATATGAAGATGTCAGATGAGGACACGCACCGTCCCATCCAGTTCGGCAATCCTTAAAAAAACCACCGTAAGGTGGTTTTTTTATCCAGCATCAAGTTATCAGTTCGTCATGGACGAACGTGGCTTGACCGGCTGGTTGTCGTTGGAAATGGTCACTTCGACCCGGCGATTCATGGCACGGCCCGACACGCTGCCATTGTCGGCAACCGGGTATTCCTTGCCGTAACCCTGGGTCACGATGCGCGAAATATCCACGCCTTGTTGCGCCAGTGCACGTTGTACCGAAGCGGCACGACGCTCGGACAGGCTCTGGTTGTACGCATCGGAACCGGTGCTGTCGGTGTAGCCTTCGACGATCACTTTACGGTCCGGGTTATCGCGCAGGAACTGCGCCAGCTTGGTGATATTCACCAGGCCGCTGGATTTCAGGTCAGACTTGTTGGTGGCGAACAGCACGTCACCAAAGGTCACCAGCGTACCGCGGTCAGTCTGCTTGGCATTCAAGCTGTCTTGCAGTTGCTTGATCTGCGCATCACGGGCTTCCAGCAGGGCGCGGGCACGGTCGTCGCCGGCGTTTTTCAGTTTGGCTTCGGATTCGCGCAGGACGATGGTGTCCTTGGCCACTTCAACGCGCTGGTTGGTCAGGTAGGCCAACTGGTCGACCTTCTTCTGGTCTTCCTTGTCGCGATAGGCTTTGTCGGCCTTGTCCAGCCATTCACTGGCGTCCTTGGTTTCCAGCGCCGCGAGCTTGGTGGCTTGCGGGTTGGTTTGCAGGGCCGAGTAGTTGGTCCGTGCGTTTTCCAGGTTCGCGTTCGGCGGGGTGGAGCAGGCCGCCAGGGCAACGCTCATCGCCAGCAGGGCAGGGATCATCAATTGTTTACGCATAGTCGTGTCGTCCTTTCAATTCGATATCGGGTGCAATGCAATCGGGTGGCGGCGGCTTATGGCTGTTTGATCACAGCCGGGCGCATGCCTTCCTGACGCAGCTCCTGAACAGCTTTCTGGGAGTCCTTCACAGCCTGCTCAGCCTTGGCGGCCTGGGCTTTGCGCTCTGCAACGCGAGCGTCCCATTCAGCTTGTTCGGCCAGGCGACGGGCTTCGTCGTAGTTCTTGTCGTGCATGGCAATTTCGGCTTGCTTGAGCTTGTCCTGGGCCGACTTCATTTCCACGGCGGCGTACTCGGTGCCGCCGGCGCTGACCGCGCTGTTAACGGCAGACTGGGTCACCGCATATTGCTCGGTCGGCGGGTTGCCGGCGCAGCCCGCGAGAACGAAGCTGGTGCCGATTGCCAGCGCGGCCAATTTAAGCCCGCGCAGGTGGTTAAACGAGGATTTGGCAGTGCTGGTCTTCATCGTCTTCAACTCCATTGGATAACTCCTGAAAAACTTCAAAATCCATCCTGGGAGGTCGGTTGCGGGTCCGGCGGGTAAGGCACGTGACACCTGTTCAAACGGCCGTTCCAAGTGATGGCTTACTGGCTGTGACCGGAGGCTTTTTTGAATAGTTCAGAGAAGATGGCGATTTGCCTAAAAAAATATCTGACTGATCGGTCAGCGAAAAAAACTTGGAACTTCTGCGTTGCGCAGGGGTACGCCGGGCCTGCGAGAGGCCCGGAATACAAGGGGTTTACCGCAAGGTGTCAGTGTTTCGGTTCGTCGGCACCCGCTGACAAATCATGCAGATAGCGGCGCGACAACGTGAGGAAGCGTGGGGTAGGGCCGACGTCTTCGTACAGCGGGTCACCCTCTTCATCGGTGGCAATCACCTGCTGGCCCTTGATGTAGGGAAAGCTGGCTTCCAGCTCTTCAAGGGCGGCGCCGATCAGTTCGCCCAGCAATTCTTCAGGGTGGCGCTTGGGGTACATCTCGGCGATGGCCGCCAGCCGTGCGGCTGACTCCATATCCAGATGGATCGCGTACTCGGTCTTGGTCAAACGACCCTTGGCGTTCTCTTCCCAATGCTGGGCCAGTTCTCGAATTTTCATGGCAACCTCAATAAAGCCCGCGATAGCAGGCGGTGATGAGTGACCAGCCGCGCGCGTGGATAAACGCGGCGACTCAGTGTTGAGACTAGCTGCATCCCACAAGGTTTAAAGTCTTGTCAGAAATGGATGCTGACGGCACTCTGGCAGACCTGCGCGTCCCGGATTCCTGCTGGAGATTGGCTGATGAGTGATATCGATGCACGCTTGCGTGAGGACGTTCACCTGCTGGGTGAACTGTTGGGCAATACCATTCGAGAGCAGTACGGCGACGGATTTCTCGACAAGATCGAGCAGATCCGCAAAGGCGCCAAGGCCGACCGGCGTGGCGCCGGCGATGAACTGAGTGCCAGCCTCAACCAGTTGCAGGAAGACGAACTGCTGCCGGTGGCTCGGGCCTTCAACCAGTTCCTCAACCTGGCCAATATCGCCGAGCAGTACCAACTGATCCACCGGCGCGATGAGTCGCAGCCGGCGCCATTCGAAGCCCGCGTGCTGCCCGAGCTGCTGGCGCGCCTGCAAAGCGAAGGGCACAGCAATGAATCCCTGGCCCGCCAACTGGCGCGGCTGGAGATCGAGCTGGTCCTTACCGCCCACCCCACCGAGGTGGCGCGCCGCACGCTGATCCAGAAATACGATGCGATTGCCGCGCAACTGGCGTTGCAAGATCACCGC
Organism: Pseudomonas sp. KBW05; assembly: GCF_003852405.1. GTDB lineage: Bacteria > Pseudomonadota > Gammaproteobacteria > Pseudomonadales > Pseudomonadaceae > Aquipseudomonas. The sequence continues at coordinate 288,705 of NZ_QAJM01000009.1, read as the reverse complement.
GACCTCACCACGGCCGAGCGCCAGCAGATCCGCGAGCGCCTGCAACGGCTGATCGCCGAGGCCTGGCATACCGAAGAAATCCGTCGCGTGCGCCCCACACCTGTCGACGAAGCCAAGTGGGGCTTCGCGGTGATTGAGCATTCGCTGTGGCACGCCATCCCCAATTACTTGCGCAAGGCCGACCAGGCCCTGCACGCCGCCACCGGCCTGCGCCTGCCCCTGGAAGCCGCGCCGATTCGCTTCGCTTCCTGGATGGGCGGCGACCGCGACGGCAACCCGAACGTCACCGCGCCGGTGACCCGCGAAGTGCTGTTGTTGGCACGCTGGATGGCGGCGGACCTGTACCTGCGCGACATCGACCACCTGGCCTCTGAGCTGTCGATGCAGCAGGCCAGCCCGGCCTTGCAGGCCAAGGTCGGCGACAGCGTCGAGCCGTATCGCGCGTTGCTTAAACAGTTGCGCGAACGTCTGCGTGCGACGCGGCAATGGGCCCACACGTCGCTGACCGCGCCGACCCCGGCATCGGCCGAGGTGCTGCAAAACAACCGTGACCTGCTCGACCCGCTGGAGCTGTGCTATCAGTCGCTGCACGAATGCGGCATGGGTGTGATTGCCGACGGCCCGCTGCTCGATTGCCTGCGCCGCGCCGTGACCTTTGGCTTGTTCCTGGTACGCCTGGATGTGCGCCAGGACTCCAGTCGGCATTCGGCGGCCATGACCGAAATCACCGATTACCTCGGCCTAGGACGTTATGAAGACTGGGACGAAGACGCGCGCATCAGCTTCCTGAGCAAGGAATTGAGCAACCGTCGGCCGCTGCTGCCGGGTTATTTCAAGCCGTCGGCGGACACTGCCGAAGTCTTGAATACCTGTAAGGAAATTGCCGCCGCACCGGCCGCATCCCTCGGTTCGTATGTCATCTCCATGGCCGGCGCTGCGTCAGACGTGCTCGCCGTGCAACTGCTGCTCAAAGAGTCGGGCGTGCAGCGGCCGATGCGGGTGGTGCCGCTGTTCGAAACCCTGGCCGACCTGGATAACGCCGGCCCGGTGATCGAGCGCCTGTTGCTGCTGCCGGGTTATCGCGCGCGGCTGCAAGGCCCGCAGGAAGTGATGATCGGCTACTCCGACTCGGCCAAAGACGCCGGCACGACCGCCGCCGCCTGGGCGCAATACCGCGCACAGGAGCGTTTGGTGGACATCTGCCGCGAGCAGCAGGTGGAACTGCTGTTGTTCCACGGTCGCGGTGGCACCGTGGGGCGTGGCGGCGGCCCGGCCCACGCGGCGATCCTGTCGCAGCCGCCAGGCTCGGTGGCGGGGCGCTTCCGCACCACCGAACAAGGCGAAATGATCCGCTTCAAGTTCGGCCTGCCGGACATCGCCGAGCAAAACCTCAATCTCTACCTCGCCGCAGTGCTGGAGGCGACCTTGCTGCCACCGCCGCCGCCGGAACCGGCCTGGCGCCATTTGATGGACGAATTGGCGGCAGACGGTGTCAGCGCTTACCGCGCCGTGGTGCGGGAAAATCCGCAATTCGTCGAGTATTTTCGTCAATCCACCCCGGAGCAGGAGCTCGGTCGTTTGCCCCTTGGCAGTCGCCCGGCCAAGCGCCGTGCGGGGGGCATTGAAAGCCTGCGCGCGATCCCGTGGATCTTCGGCTGGACCCAAACCCGCCTGATGCTGCCCGCCTGGCTCGGCTGGGAAGCCGCGCTGAGCAAGGCGCTGGAGCGTGGCGAAGGTGAGTTGCTGGGGCAGATGCGCGAGCAGTGGCCGTTCTTCCGCACCCGCATCGACATGCTGGAAATGGTCCTGGCCAAGGCCGATGCGGACATCGCCCGGCTGTATGACGAGCGCTTGGTGCAGCCAGACCTGTTGCCATTGGGGGCGCACTTACGCGACCTATTGTCGCAGGCGTGCAGTGTGGTGCTTGGCCTGACTGGCCAGTCGCAACTGCTGGCCCACAGCCCTGACACCCTGGAGTTTATCCGCCTGCGCAACACCTACCTCGACCCCTTGCACCTGTTGCAGGCCGAGTTGCTGGCACGTTCGCGCCAACAAGAGGCGGCGCAGGACAGCCCTCTGGAACAGGCGCTGCTGGTGTCCGTGGCCGGTATTGCCGCTGGTTTGCGCAACACCGGCTGAGGTTTTCCAAGTGTTCTCAACGGCTTGCAGATAAACCACGGCGGCCGCCCGGAAACGGGCGGTCGGCGTTTGTGGCGGCGGGTTGCACCCGGGCACACCCTACCTATGACGCATGCCCTGCGCGGGTTCCTGCGACTTTTGGCGGCTTGTATGGTGACGGCCCGCTGTGTATCTTGATCAGCCTTTGGCCGTTTGGGCGGCCCGAATCCTATTTTTACGCGATTGGCCCCACGCGGCGAATCCGAGCATCATCTCTATAAAAAATTGAGGAGCACATCAATGCGCGTCATTCTGCTGGGAGCTCCCGGGGCCGGTAAAGGTACTCAGGCAAAGTTCATCACTGAAAAATTCGGCATTCCACAAATCTCCACCGGCGACATGCTGCGTGCAGCGGTCAAGGCCGGCACCGAGCTGGGCCTGATCGCCAAGAGCGTGATGGACAGCGGTGGCCTGGTGTCCGATGACTTGATCATCAACCTGGTCAAGGAACGCATCAGCCAGGAAGACTGCAAGAACGGTTTCCTGTTCGACGGCTTCCCACGCACTATTCCCCAGGCTGAAGCCCTGGTGAAGGCGGGCGTCGAGCTGGACGCAGTGGTTGAAATCGCGGTTGAAGACGAAGAAATCGTCCAGCGTATCGCCGGCCGTCGCGTTCACGAAGCCTCGGGCCGCGTGTACCACACCATCTACAACCCGCCAAAGGTTGAAGGCAAGGACGACGTGACCGGCGAAGAGCTGGTGCAGCGCAAAGACGACACCGAAGAAACCGTGCGTCATCGCCTGTCGGTCTACCACTCCCAGACCAAGCCGCTGGTGGATTTCTACCAGAAACTGTCGGCTGCCCAAGGCAAGCCGAAGTACAGCCACATCCCAGGTGTTGGCTCGGTCGAGGCGATCACTGCCAAAGTGCTGCAAGCACTGAGCTGATCACTCGATTTGCTTCACCTATAACGGCCCGCTTGCGGGCCGTTGTTGTTTATACTGGCGCACTTTTTTTCGACTTGGACACCCACACCAATGAGCACCCTGCTGGCCCTGGACACCGCGACTGAAGCTTGCTCCGTTGCCCTGCTGCACGATGGCAAGGTTACGAGCCACTACGAGGTGATCCCGCGCCTGCATGCGCAGAAGCTGTTGCCGATGATCAAGCAACTGCTGGAAGACGCCGGCACCACCCTGGCGGCGGTCGATGCCATCGCCTTCGGCCGTGGCCCAGGCGCGTTTACCGGTGTGCGTATTGCCATTGGCGTGGTGCAGGGCCTGGCGTTTGCCCTGGAGCGTCCGGTGCTGCCGGTGTCCAACCTCGCCGTGCTGGCCCAGCGCGCCTTGCGCGAGCACGGCGCCCATCAAGTAGCAGCGGCCATCGATGCACGTATGGATGAGGTCTATTGGGGCTGCTACCGCGAGACGGCGGGGGAGATGCGCCTGGTGGGCGTCGAAGCCGTGCAGCCGCCAGAGGCGTCGGTATTGCCGCAGGATGCCAGCGGAGACTGGTTCGGTGCTGGCACCGGCTGGGGTTATGGCGAGCGCATCGGTGTGCAGTTGGTGGGCCAGGACGCCGCGATGTTGCCCCACGCCGAAGACCTGCTGACCTTGGCCCGCTTCGCTTTCGAGCGTGGCGAAGGGATTCCCGCCGACCAGGCGGCGCCGGTTTACCTGCGCGATAAAGTCGCGCAGACCAAGGCCGAACGCGGTCTGTAAATGTGGCGAGGGAGCTTGCTCCCGCTGGGCTGCGTAGCGGCCCCAAAAAAAGCGGGAGCGCTGCGCACTCCAGCGGGAGCAAGCTCCCTCGCCACAGGTCCTCCACAAACGCAAACACGCCGCTAAATGCGCCAATCGTCAGAATTTGCCCCAGCTTTTAAACCTTTTGCAAATTATGTGTTCTAGTTATCACCAGAGCATTTGCGCGCTACGGATTGCGCCACTAAAATGCCATTACTGATAGCGAGTTCGCGCCCATGCGTATTGATGGCTTTTCCTCACAGTCCTACCCAATCAAGCGCAAGCCGCGTAAGGCCAATGCGACGGTGGATGACGCTGTCGAGGATTCGCCGGACTTCATCGAAGTCCAAGCCGATGCGCAGGCCAATGCCCAAGCGCGTATCAGTGGTCTTCCCGCCCGTCAGCAAGACATGGTCTTCCCCCGCTCCATGAGCAAAAGCGTTGCCACTGCCTTGGCCAGCTACTTGACCACCGCCGGCTTTGTCGAATGGGATATGGAAGTGCTGGGTCTCGACATCCACATCTGATGCGCCTGCCTTATTTCATCGGTTGCCCGTCCTGGAGTGAAAACGCCTGGCGCGAGTACCTGTACCCGGCCGATGCGCGCTCCAGCGATTACCTCTCCCTTTATTCTCAGGTCTTCAACGCCGTTGAGGGCAACACCACGTTTTATGCGCGCCCCTCAGCCACCACGGTGCAGCGCTGGGCCGAGATCATGCCCGAGGATTTTCGTTTCACCGCGAAATTCCCGGGTGATATCAGCCATGGCGGCGACTTGCGCGAGCAGTTGCCGGCAGCGGAAAGCTTTGTCGGCTTGATGAGCCCGCTGGGTGAGCGTGTGTCGCCGATGTGGCTGCAATTGTCGGCGACCTTTTCGCCGCAGCGGCTCGCCGAGTTGGCGGGATTTATCGATGGCCTGGAGCGCCCGCTGGCGGTGGAAGTGCGCCACCCCGAATTCTTCGCCAAGGGCGACGCCGAGCGCATGCTCAACCGGCTATTGCGTGATCGGGGTGTTGAGCGCATCTGCCTGGACCCGCGTGCGCTGTTCAGCTGCACGTCGACCTCGGCGGCGGTGCTGCACGCCCAGTCGAAAAAACCCAAGGTGCCGCCACGTCCGGCCGCGCTGACGCTGTTCCCCCAAGTACGATTTATCGGCCATCCCGAGCTTGAAGCCAACGATCCGTTCCTGATTCCGTGGGTTGCAAAGATCGCCGACTGGATCGAAGAGGGCCGCACGCCCTACGTGTTCCTGCACACCTCGGACAACCGCCTGGCGGCGCAACTGGCGCTGCGTTTTCATGAGCAGTTGATGGCGCGCCTGCCTGGACTGCCGCCGCTGCCGACCCTGAATCGAACGCCTGCTGTGGAGCAACTGGGGTTACTCTAGGGCTCCTTTTTTCGCCAGGAGCCAGACATGGATGCCCAAACCCTTCGCGCCGAAACCTTCAAGGCCTTGCATGAGCGTGATCGCGCATTTGTGATGCCCAACCCGTGGGATGCCGGCTCCGCGATCATGCTCGCCAGCCTCGGCTTTGAAGCCCTGGCCACCACCAGTGCCGGCTATGCATTCAGCCTCGGCCGGCCGGATGCGGAAGGCGCATTGTCCCTGGAAGACACCTTGAGCAATGCCAGCGCCATCGTGCGGGCGACGGCGTTGCCGGTGGCGGCGGACCTGGAAAACGGCTTCAGCGACACCCCCGAAGGTTGCGCCCAGACCATCCTGCGCGCGGCGGCCAGCGGTATCGTCGGTGGCTCCATCGAAGATGCCACGGGCATCGCGGTTGACCCGATCTATCCCTTTGACCTGTCCGTGGAGCGCGTGGAAGCCGCCGTTGCCGCTGCCCGCAGTCTGCCATTTCCCTTCACTCTGACCGCCCGCGCAGAAAACCTCCTGCATGGCCGCCTGGATTTGCCCGACACCATTCGCCGCCTGCAAGCCTACGCCGAAGCCGGCGCCGACGTGCTCTACGCGCCGGCCTTGCGCAGTGCCGAGGAAGTGCTGGCGGTGGTCAAGGCCGTCGCGCCCAAGCCGGTGAATGTGTTGATGTCCGGCGGTCTGAACTTGAGCGTCGCGCAATTGAGCGAGATGGGCGTGCGGCGTATCAGTGTCGGCTCGGCCCTGGCGTTGGCGGCGTATGGCGAGTTCTATCGGGCGGCGCAGGAGGTGTATGAGTTGGGCACGTTTACCTTCACCGAACGCAAGATGCCGTTCAGCCAGGCCAACGCTTTCTTCAAGGACTGAGTCAGGCAGCCAGGCGCAGGTTTTGTGTGACCAGCGGGCGTGCCCAGTAGTAGTCGAAGTCCAAGGCCTTCTGTTGCTCCACCAGTTCTTCGTCCGGGTACGGCGTGGCGGCCGGTGGCAGCAGGTCCAGTTCGAACTCGGCGATGGGCAGGTGCAGGGGGCGCGGTTCGGGGGCCGGGCCGGGCTCCGGCAATGGTTGGCCGGCCGTCAGTACGATGGGGCGGACCCAGCCGCTGTCGAAATTCTGCTGGCGCTGTTGGGCGACGATTTCGTCGTCCGGGAACGGTGTGGCCGCCGGTGGCAGCAATTCGGTCTCGAACTCGGCAATCGGCAGGAACAGCGGCTCAGGCGGGGCGATCTCGGTGTCTTTCACGTCGCACTCACGCTGGGTGAGGATCTGTGACAGCAGGTCGGCGCCAGCGCGAGGTTCAACTTCCGGGTCCAGCGGTGCCGGCGCCTGGGCGGCGAGCGCGTCCGGCGTGGCGCCGAGCTGCTCGGCCAACGCCCGGGCGAAGAAGTCCTGCCACACATGACTCACCCCGGCCAGCGCTTGGGTATTGCGCAGGCCGTAGTGGTTGTGGGTCGGCAGTACACCGATGGTTTGGGGAAGAATGTCTGACATTTTTCTCGGTCGACGCTCAGCTCTGGCAAAATACCTGACTGTAGGTTTTATCGGCCGTTGTTTGCCGATCCTTAATATTTTTGAGCGTAGCGATTGATGAGCGAACAACCAGCGGCCAGCCGCATCCGGGTCGAGGCCTTGGCCGAGGGTTTCCAGGCCCTGGCCGAACAGTGGGCGGCCCGGCTTGACCTGCCTTTGCAACTGGCCGATGCGGATTTTTCCCTGCAGGTCGGTGAGCAAGGCCTACAGCTGCAACAGCTCGGGCCTGAAGCGCCGGGAGCGGTGCGCGTGGACTTCGTCGAAGGCGGCGCCGCACACCGACGTTTATACGGCGGCGGCAGCGGGCAGATGATTGCCAAGGCCGTGGGCATCGCCCAAGGCGTGCGCCCACGGGTGCTGGACGCCACGGCGGGGCTGGGCAAGGACGCGTTCGTGTTGGCCAGCCTGGGCTGCGACATGAGCCTGATCGAGCGCCAGCCGCTGATCGGCGCCTTGCTCGAAGACGGCCTGGCACGCGGTGCGGATGATTTTGAAGTGGCACCGATCGTCGCGCGCATGAAGCTGCTCAAGGGTAATTCCATCGACGTGATGCGCAATTGGGAAGGCGAGCCGCCGCAGGTGATCTACCTCGACCCGATGTTCCCGCACCGTGAGAAAACCGCCCTGGTGAAGAAGGAAATGCGCCTGTTCCGGCCCTTGGTCGGGGATGACCCGGATGCCCCGGCCTTGCTTGCCGCGGCGTTGGCCCTGGCCAGCCACCGGGTGGTGGTGAAGCGGCCGCGCAAGGCGCCGTGCATTGAGGGGCCAAAGCCCAGCCATGCGCTGGATGGCAAGTCCAGCCGGTATGATATTTATCCGAAGAAGGCGCTCAAGGGCTGAGTCTTCATTGGCCTTGAGGGCCTCTTCGCGAGCAAGCCCGCTCCCACAGTTGACCGAGTTCCAGCTTTGGAATGCAGTCGAATGTGGGAGCGGGCTTGCTCGCGAAAGCGTCCGGCCAGTCACCACAAGGCCTCAGACCCGATAAGCCCGCATAAACAACCCCACCACATCCCGCACATGCGCCTCGGCGGCTTCTTCACTCAACTGTCCGCCACAGCCATACAGCAAGCAGAAATTCGCCGTGCCCTTGAGCAGGCAAAAGAAGTGCTCGGCCGCCGTAAAGGGTTTGTCGATACTCAGCGCACCGCTCTGGTCGATCTTGCTCAACAGGCGTTCCATACCCTGCAACATGCGCATCGGGCCGGCTTCGAAAAAGATCTGCGAGAGTTTCACGTCCTGGTTGCCGGTGGTCATCATCAGGCGATGCAGGTTCACCGATTCCTCGCTGTTGACCAGCCGATGGAACCCCCGCGCGATGTTCAGCAACACCGTCTCCACAGGCATGCCTGCGGGCAGCTCGAAGTACATCACCGGCAGTTGTTCCTCGCACGTCGCCACGACGGCAGCGGTGAACAAGGTCTCTTTGTCGGTGAAGTGGCTGTAGACGGTCAGCTTCGAAACGCCGGCTTCCAGTGCCACCGCGTCCATGCTGGTACTGGCGTAGCCATTGCTCAAAAACAGGATTTTCGCTGCTTCGAGGATTGCCTGGCGTTTTGCCATGTCCTTGGGACGCCCGGGGCTATTGGTGTTTACAGGATTGTCGGACATTTTCACCTTTAATACTGGACTGGCGAGTTTGGTATTAATAACATACCGGCCAGTATAATTATTCCTAGCTCCATTTGCGAAAGGTCCTTCAGCATGCGCAGTACTTTCCTGCCCCTTGCGTTGCCTGTCAGCTTGGCTTTCCTGCTGGCCGCCTGCGGTCACGAGGAAGCCCCCCAGACCGTTATCCGCCCGGCCATGGTGGTGCAACCGCAGCCCTCGGCGCAGGCGAGTGACAGCTACCCCGGCGAAGTGCGTGCGCGCTATGAGCCTGACCTGGCCTTTCGCATTGGCGGCAAAGTCAGCAAACGTCTGGTGGAGGAGGGCGAGCGGGTCAAGGCCAACCAGCCGCTGGCCGAACTGGACCCGCAAGACGTGCGCCTGCAACTGGAAGCCACCCGTGCCCAAGTGGCCGCCGCCGAGGCCAACCTGAGCCTGGTGCGCGCCGAGCGCGACCGCTACAAGACCCTGATGGACCGTCAGATGGTCAGCCGTTCCCAGTACGACAATTCGGAAAACCTCTACCGATCCGGCGAAGCGCGCCTCAAGCAGATCAAGGCCGAGTTCGACGTGTCGAGCAACCAGGCCGGTTATGCCACGTTGCGCGCACCGCAGGACGGCGTCGTCGCCAAGCGTGCGGTGGAAGTGGGCCAAGTGGTGTCTGCCGGTCAGACGGTGTTTACCCTGGCCACCGACGGTGAGCGCGAAGTGCTGATCAGCCTGCCGGAGCAAGGCTTCGGCCGGTTCAAGATCGGCCAGCCGGTGTCCGTCGAGTTGTGGAGCCAGCCCGACCAGCGTTTCGCCGGGCGTATTCGTGAACTGTCCCCAGCCGCCGATCCAAAATCACGCACTTTTGCTGCACGCGTGGCGTTCACCGGCGGCAAGGTCCCCGCTGAACTGGGGCAAAGCGCTCGTGTTTTCATACAGGCAGACGGCGTGATTCCGCTGTCGGTGCCGCTGTCTGCCCTCAGTGCAGAAAATGGCGATTCCTACGTCTGGCGAGTACAGGCGGACAACACTCTTAAACGCACGCCGGTGCGCATCGGTGCCTTCGGCGAGAAAAGTGTGCCCGTGCTGGAAGGCTTGAGCCCCACGGACTGGGTGATCGCGGCGGGTGTGCATGTGCTCCATGAGGGCCAGCAAGTGCGCCCGGTGGATCGTTCCAACCGGGTGGTGAATCTGGCGGCCAAGGAGTAGTCCCCGATGGGTTTCAATCTTTCCGAATGGGCGTTGCGTAATCGCCAGATCGTACTGTTCCTGATGATCCTGCTGGCGGTGGTCGGCACCCTGTCCTACACCAAGCTGGGACAAAGCGAAGACCCGCCGTTCACCTTCAAGGCCATGGTGATCAAGACCAACTGGCCAGGCGCCACGGCCCAGGAAGTCTCGCGCCAGGTCACCGAGCGCATCGAGAAAAAGCTGATGGAGACCGGCGAGTACGAGCGCATCGTGTCCTTCTCGCGCCCCGGCGAATCCCAGGTCACCTTCATGGCCCGCGACTCCATGCACTCGGCGCAGATTCCCGAGTTGTGGTACCAGGTGCGCAAGAAGATCAGCGACATCCGCCAGACCTTGCCACCGGATATCCAGGGGCCGTTTTTCAACGATGAATTCGGCACCACCTTTGGCAATATCTACGCCCTGACCGGCGACGGTTTTGACTACGCCGTGCTCAAGGACTACGCCGACCGCATCCAGATTCAACTGCAACGGGTGCCGGATGTCGGCAAGGTCGAACTACTTGGCCTACAGGACGAGAAGATCTGGATCGAACTGTCCAACCTCAAGCTGGCCACCCTCGGCTTGCCGTTGGCCGCCGTACAGCAGGCCTTGCAGGAACAGAACGCAGTCTCCACCGCCGGCTTCTTCGAAACCCCGACCGAGCGCGTGCAGCTGCGGGTGTCGGGCAACTTCAAGACGGTGGATGAGATCCGCAACTTCCCGATCCGCGCCGGTGACCGCACCTTCCGCATCGGCGACGTGGCGGATATCCACCGTGGCTTCAACGACCCACCGGCACCGCGCATGCGCTACATGGGCGCGGACGCCATCGGCCTGGCCGTGGCCATGCGCGACGGTGGCGACATCCTGGTACTGGGCAAGGCCCTGGAAGGTGAGTTCGCACGTTTGCAGAAGAATCTTCCGGCAGGTATGGAACTGCGCAAGGTGTCGGACCAACCGGCAGCGGTGAAAACCAGTGTCGGCGAATTCGTCCAGGTACTGGCCGAAGCCTTGGCCATCGTGTTGCTGGTGAGCTTTTTCTCCCTCGGCGTGCGCACCGGCATGGTGGTGGCCCTGGCGATTCCGCTGGTGTTGGCAATGACCTTTGCCAGCATGTATTACCTTGGCATCGGCTTGCACAAGATCTCCCTGGGCGCGCTGGTACTGGCCCTGGGCCTGTTGGTGGACGACGCAATCATCGCTGTGGAAATGATGGCGATCAAAATGGAACAGGGCTACGACCGGCTCAAGGCCGCGAGTTTCGCCTGGACCAGCACCGCGTTCCCGATGCTCACCGGCACGCTGATCACCGCCGCCGGCTTCCTGCCGATTGCCACCGCGCAATCGAGCACCGGCGAATACACCCGCTCGATCTTCCAGGTCGTCACCATTGCCTTGCTGGCCTCCTGGGTCGCCGCGGTGGTGTTCGTGCCGTACCTGGGGGAAAAGCTCCTGCCGGACCTGGCGAAGATTCACGCGGCCAAGCACGGTACTGACGGGCCAGATCCCTACGGCACACCCTTCTACCAGCGTGTAAGGCGTTTGGTGGAATGGTGCGTGCGTCGGCGCAAAACTGTGATTGTCCTGACCTTGCTGCTGTTTATCGGCTCGGTGGCGCTGTTTCGTTTTGTGCCGCAACAGTTTTTCCCAGCCTCCGGTCGCCTGGAGCTGATGGTCGACCTGAAACTGGCCGAAGGCACGTCCCTGAGCAACACCGCCGATCAGGTCAAACGCCTGGAAGCGCTGCTCAAGGAACACGCCGGCATCGACAACTACGTGGCCTATGTCGGCACCGGTTCGCCGCGCTTCTACCTGCCGTTGGACCAACAATTACCCGCTGCGAGTTTTGCGCAGTTCGTGGTGTTGGCCAAAACCATCGAAGAGCGCGAAAGCCTGCGCACGTGGCTGATCGAAACCCTCAACGAACAGTTCCCAGAGCTGCGCTCGCGGGTCACGCGCCTGGAGAACGGCCCGCCCGTGGGTTACCCGGTGCAGTTCCGTGTGACTGGCGAACACATCGAAGAAGTCCGCGCCCTGGCGAGGAAAGTGGCGGCCAAGGTTCGCGAAAATACCCACGTGGTCAACGTGCACCTGGACTGGGAAGAGCCGAGCAAGATCGTCTACCTCAATATCGACCAGGACCGTGCGCGCGCCCTCGGCGTGAGCACCGCCAACCTGTCGAAATTCCTGCAAAGCTCGCTCACCGGTTCCAGCGTCAGCCAATACCGGGAGGACAACGAGTTGATCGAAATCCTCCTGCGCGGCACCGTGCATGAGCGCACCGAGCTGTCGTTGCTGCCAAGCCTGGCGGTGCCTACCGACAACGGCAAAAGCGTGGCGTTGTCGCAGATCGCCACCCTGGAGTACGGCTTCGAAGAAGGCATCATCTGGCACCGCAACCGCCTGCCAACGGTGACCGTTCGCGCCGATATCTACGGCAAGGAACAACCGGCTACCCTGGTCCAGCAAATCCTGCCGACCCTGGAAGGGGTACGTGCCGAACTGCCGGATGGTTACTTGCTGGACGTCGGCGGCACGGTCGAAGACTCCGCGCGCGGCCAGAACTCGGTCAAGGCTGGGGTGCCGTTGTTCATCGTGGTGGTGCTGACATTGCTGATGCTGCAACTGCGCAGCTTCTCACGCACGGCGATGGTGTTTCTGACGGCACCGCTGGGCCTGATCGGCGTGACGCTGTTCCTGTTGGTGTTCCGCCAACCCTTCGGCTTTGTGGCCATGCTCGGCACCATCGCCTTGTCGGGGATGATCATGCGCAACTCGGTGATCCTGGTGGACCAGATCGAACAGGACATCAAGGCGGGCCTGGCGCCGTGGCAGGCGATTATCGAAGCCACCGTCCGACGTTTCCGTCCGATTGTGCTCACGGCTCTCGCTGCCGTGCTGGCAATGATTCCGCTGTCGCGCAGCGTGTTCTTTGGGCCGATGGCCGTGGCGATCATGGGTGGGTTGATTGTGGCGACGGCGTTGACCCTATTGTTCCTGCCGGCCCTGTATGCTGCGTGGTTCCGAGTGAGGAAGGACGTCGCGTAATCATGTTGGCCACCGTTTCAGCCCTGATGTTGTTATTGCTTGCCCCTGGCCCGACCAACACCCTGCTGTTTCGCGCAGGTGTGTTGTTCGGCTATCGCGCCTCCTGGACGCTCGCGTTTATCGAGTGCCTGGCCTACCTGCTGCAAGTCTCGCTGTGGGGTGTGGCGCTGCTGTATCTGGCGGCGTTCTCGCCGTGGGCGCTGAAGGCGACGCAACTGGCGGCGGCCTGTTACCTGCTGTATGTCTCGTACAAGCTCTGGCAGCGCAAGAACAGCACCGTCGATGCAGGCGGTGACCGTTTCTCCGGGCCGTATTTCTTCTGGCTGACGGTCATGAACCCCAAGGGCCTGTTGATCGTGTCGTTCATCGCGCCGGTCGGCGCCTTTGCCACGTTGCCAGGTTATGCCGGCTTTATGGCCACGTTGGCGCTGGTGGTGATACCGGTAGGGTCTGCCTGGATCGTGCTGGGCAGTCGTTTCGAAGGGATTCAGAAGGCCTGGCTGACGCCGTTGAAGATCAACCGTGCGACGTCGATTGCCATTGGCTGCTTTGCCACGTTGATGGTGGGGCGGTTGGCTGAGTCGGTCTTGCATTAGATCGCTCCCCGTTGCAGGGAGCGATCCGTTCAACGCTTACAGCGCGCCAAACACCTTCTTCGCCAAACTGGTGGCTGCCGCCGCCGGGTTCTTGCGAATGGTCTCTTCCTGCTGCGCAATCATCTTGAACAAACCATCCAGCGCCTGTTCGGTCACGTAGTTCTCGACGTTGGCGCTCTTGGCATCCACGGCGCCAAAGGCTGCGGCCTTGCCAGCCAGGGCGTTGTATTGCTGGGCCACGCCGACCTTGTCGGTCGCCGCTTTCACGATCGGCAGGAACTTGGCGCGGATCTGTTCACGGCTGCTTTTGTTCAGGTACTGGGTGGCCGAGTCCTGGCCGCCGCTGAGGATGCCCTTGGCGTCGGTCACGCTCATGTTTTTCACGGCATTGACCAGGATCGGCTGGGCCTGGGTCACGGCGGATTCAGCGGCTTTGTTCATGCTGGTTTCCAGTTGTGTGACCTGGTCGCCCATGCCGAACATTTTCAGCTTGTCAGCCACTTTGCCCAACTTGCCTGGCAGGCCGATCTTCACCTCCGGGTTGTTGCTGAAACCACCCGGCACCCCCAGTTGTTTCACGGCGATCTGCGCGCCTTGGGTCAGTGCGTCCTTGAGGCCGCCGGAAGCGTCGCCCTGGGACAGGCTGGAGAGGTCCAGCGCCATGGCGTTGGCCCCCAGCAGCAGGCCGGCACACAGGGCAGTAAAGCGAAGGGAGTTACGGAGCATGGGCGCTTCCTTTTGATCGAGTTCAGTGGGCCACAGCATCGACGCGCAGGCGCAGCGGTTGTGGATCCTGGCCGTTGAGCTGCACAGAGTGCCGTTCGGTGGTGATAAACATTAGCTTGCCGTCCACTTCGATGCGAGCGCTGACCGAGTAGCTGTGGCCAGGCTTGACCTGGGCCGGGTCGTAGCTCAGGTGAAACGGCAGCGGCACCTGGCCTTTGACCGGGCCTTTCTGTTCGGCGAGGGTCACCGCCGGTGCGTCGGCCAGGGACACGTCTTGCAGGCTGACGCTCAAGGTGGCGGTTGGCGGCAGGGCGATGCGTTGCAGGTAGAACACTTCGCCATCGAGGCTGGCCTTGGGTGCGGGCGTCATGGTTTGGCAGGCTCCGAGCAGGGCGGTGAGGCCCAGGAGGATGATCTTTTTCATGGTGCAGCTCCTTGTCAGCGGCGCCGGAAACAGCCCGGCGCCTTATTCAATCTAGCGGACTTCTTCGGAAATGGGCGCGTCAGGCTCGACCGGCGCTTCCGCCGCACCATCGACGCGGTGCAGCGCGACTTGGCGGATCGACAGGCGAATCTCCGCCGGCAACACGCGCTTGGCGGCGCCTTCGGCCAGTTCGCCGAGCAGGTCGTGGTAGCTCAACTTACCGGCTTCATCGCGGCGCAGCACATCTTGCTCCAGCAACGTCTGGATAAAATGTCGGAAAAGGCTCTTGTCGAAGAACTCCGGGGCGTTGAGGCCGTGCAGGATCGACAGGCGCTGGGCCATCACTGTGCACAGATCTTCCAGTTCCTCGGCGCTGATGCTGTTCTGGCCGCTGTTGAGCAGCAGCGAGATCGCCATGTAGAAGCGTTGCAGGGTCTGGGCGATGCTCTTGGACAGCAGCGTCAGCAACACAAAGTGCCGCGAGCTGGGCGCCGGGCGCAGGAACACGTTGTTCTCGAAGCGCAGCAGGCCCTGTTCGACAAAGGCGTCCAGCCATTGATCGACCACGGTGTCCAGCTCCTCCAACGACCAGCGGATAAACAGCTCCGATTGCAGGTACGGGTACAGCGCGTGGGTGTAGCGCAGGATCTGTTCGCGGCTCATGCGCGAGCTGCTCTGGAAGAAACTCGCCAGCAACGCCGGCAACGCGAAGATGTGCAATACGTTGTTGCGGTAGTAGGTCATCAGGACAGCGTTTTGCTCGTCCAGGTACAGAATCTTGCCGAGGGCGTCGCTCTGTTCCGACAGCAGGTCCATGTCCTTGACGTGTTTTATCAGCGCCAGGCCATCACCTTCGGGCAAGGTGGTGTGGGGCGAGTAGGGCACGCGGCGCAACAGCGCCAGGTACAGGTCCAATTGGCGCGCCATGGCCTGTTCATCCAAGGCCAGGCGGGTGGTGGACAGTAGCGCCAGGGCCACCAGGTTCACCGGGTTCACCGCGGCGGCTTCGTTCAAGTGGCGAGCCACCTGTTCACCAAGGCGGTTCGTGGTTTCGTTGAGCCAGGCCGGCTTGTAGTTCGGGCCCAGCTCCTGGCTGCGCCAGTCCGGTTGTTCACTGTCGAGGAACTCGGCCAGTTTGATCGGCTCGCCGAAGTTGACCGCAACTTGGCCAAAACGCTGCTTGAGCGCGCCGACCACTTTGAAAATATCGAAGATCGATTCTTTCTTCTTGCTCGCGCCGCGCAGTTCGCCGAGGTAGGTACGGCCTTCGAGCACGCGCTCGTAGCCGATGTACACCGGTACGAACACGATGGGCATGCGCGAAGAGCGCAGGAAGCTGCGCAGGGTGATTGCCAGCATGCCCGTCTTCGGTTGCAGCATGCGCCCGGTACGCGAGCGCCCGCCTTCGACGAAGTACTCCACCGGGAAGCCTTTGGTGAACAGGGTGTGCAGGTATTCGTTGAACACCGAGGTGTACAGCGGGTTGCCCTTGAACGTGCGGCGCATGAAAAACGCACCGCCGCGGCGCAGCAGGCTGCCGATCACCGGCATGTTCAGGTTGATGCCGGCGGCGATGTGCGGCGGGGTCAGGCCGTTCTTGAACAGCAGGTAGGAGAGCAGCAGGTAGTCGATATGGCTGCGGTGGCACGGCACGTAGATCACCTCGTAGCCCTGGGCAACCTTTTGCACGCCTTCGATGTTATTGACCTTGATGCCGTCGTAGATCTTGTTCCAGAACCAGCTCAACACCACTTCGAGGAAGCGAATCGCGGTGTAGGTGTAGTCCGAGGCGATCTCATTGCCGTAGCGCAGGGCCTGGGCCTTGGCTTTTTCCGGGCTGATTTTTTCCCGTTCGGCCTCATCCAGGATGGCCTGGCGTACCAGCGGCATGTTGACCAGGCCTTTGACCAGGTTGCGCCGGTGGGACAGGTCGGGGCCGATCACGGCGGTCTTCAGGTTGCGAAAGTGCACCCGCAGGATCCGTTGGGCCATGCGCACCGTGCGTTCGTGACCTTTATTGTGCTCGATCAATTCACGCAGGTTGATAGGCGCGGAGAATTGCACACGGGTCTTGCGACCGAGGATCAGGATGCTCAGCAAGCGCCGCAGGCGCCCAGTGACCGCCCAGCTGTCGGCGAACAGCAGCTTCCATGGGCTGGACTCGCTCTCGGGCGACTGCCCCCAGAACACGCTGACCGGAATGATTTGTGCATTCTCTTCGACGTGCTCGGTGAGGGTGTTGACCAGGCGGGTCAGGGTGGGTGGCGCGCCGCGCTTGTCCTGGCGGCCGAGCCAGTCCGGCTCGGGCGTGAGGTAGAAGAACGCCGCAGGCTCCATCAGCGGTCCCACCGCGACCGGCAGTACCGGGCGCGGCAGGCCGGCCTTGGTGCACTCGGCATCGACCACGGCCAATTCGGTGAGGGAGGGCGATTGCAGGACGTAGAACACCGGCCGGCTGCGGTCCAGGTTGAGGGTAAGGGACGACTGGTTGATCGTCTCCGAGCGAACCCAGAGGTACAACAGTCGGCGCAAGGTGCCAAACACCAGACGGCGGAACGGGGAGCGGGTCATAGGCGTGCTGCTTCAAGTGGGAAAAACCGAGCAGGCGCTCGGGCGGGTAGTGTGCCGTATTCGCCGAAAATCGGCAAAAAAGCAGCGATGTAAACTTGAGTTGATCGTTTTGGAGCCTGTCTTATACTCGGCAGTTCAATGCGAGCGACTCAACAATAAAAAGCATGTGGGAGTTAAACAGATGGCAACGCGCGAAACCGGCAATGTGAAGTGGTTCAACGATGCAAAGGGTTATGGGTTTATTCAGCGTGATGATGGCAAGGATGTGTTTGTGCACTACCGCGCCATTCGCGGTGATGGCCACCGCTCGTTGGCCGAAGGCCAGCAGGTGGAATACGCCGTGGTGACCGGCGAGAAGGGGTTGCAGGCGGAGGATGTGGTGGGTCTCTAAGATCACCGCTGAACCCATGTGGGAGCGGGCTTGCTCGCGAAGGCGGTGCGTCAGTCACAATAGATGTTGACTGAACCACCGCCTTCGCGAGCAAGCCCGCTCCCACAGTTGATTGGGTTCACAACTCAGGGTTTATGCAGTTTTCCAGGTGATTTCTTCTTCGCCATCCGCGCTGATGCGCATCCAGCGATCCGCGCTTTCCTCACCTTCTTCCTCAACCCACGTCCCCGGCGCGCAACGCACTTCGACGTTCAGCGCAGCAAACGCGGCGCGGGCGCAGGCGATGTCGTCGTCCCACGGGGTCTGGTCGCTTTCCAGGTACAGGCTGTTCCATTTGCCTACAGCCTTGGGCAGCCAGGTGACGGGCACGTTGCCGGCCTTGCACTTGTAGGTCTGGCCTTTCTGGACCCAGTCGGTGCACGGGCCCAGGGCGGCGCCCAGCCAAGCGGCGACGGCTTTGTAGTCGACGTCGGCGTCCTTCAGGTAAATCTCGATATCGGGTTGGCGCATGGATGTTCCTCGTTGCGGGATTCGAAAATCCATTCGCGGAAAAGTCGGTTATTGAAGCACGAAATAGTCGTAGCGCATCGACACGGTGACAGACAGCGGCTCGGCCGCCTCGATCACTTCGCTGCGCCGCTCGGCGCTGGCGCGCCAGCCGTGGGGGGTCATGGCCAGCAGGTTGGCGCGGTCTTTGGGCTCGGCCAGGCTCAGGGTGAACGCCAGGGTTTCACTGTGGGCCAGGCTCATGCCGTCCGGCACCAGGGCCAGGTGCTTGTCGTCGGTGTACTCGCGTACTTC
The DNA here is from genome assembly GCF_003852405.1 of Pseudomonas sp. KBW05. Classification (GTDB taxonomy): domain Bacteria; phylum Pseudomonadota; class Gammaproteobacteria; order Pseudomonadales; family Pseudomonadaceae; genus Aquipseudomonas. The sequence goes on along the minus strand of NZ_QAJM01000009.1, from coordinate 270,558 downwards.
GTCGTACAGGCGTTCGCGCAGTTCCATCAGGTGGCCGCTGGTCGGGCCTACTTTCATCAGGCCGCCACCAGGGCTGAGCAGGCGCTTGGCCTCTTCCCAGTCCAACGGGCTGAAAACGCTGGCCAGGAACTGGCAACTGCCTGAGGCCAATGGCACGCGGGCCATGCTGGCGATCAACCAGGTCAGCGCCGGATTGCGCTTGCACGCACGCTTGACCGCTTCCCTGGAGATGTCCAGCGCGTAGCCGTCCGCCCGGGGCAGGGCGTCGGCGATTTGCGCGGTGTAGTAACCCTCGCCACAACCGATGTCCACCCAGCGCGCCGGGGCACGTTCAGCGGCTAGTTCGGCCAGGCGCTTGGCCACCGGGGCGTAGTGCCCGGCGTTGAGGAAGTCGCGGCGTGCCTCGACCATGGCGAGGTTGTCGCCCGGGTCGCGGCTGTTCTTGTGCTGCACCGGCAACAGGTTCAGATAACCCTGGCGCGCGCGGTCGAAACGGTGCCCGGCGGGGCACGCGACACCATTGTCCACCGCGTTGAGCGGGGCGCTGCAAATGGGGCAAGCGAGCATCAGGCGAGCAACTTGATCAGGGTCTGGTAGTAGATTTCGGTCAGCACGTCGAGGTCACTGGCCAGAATGCGCTCGTTGACCTGGTGGATCGTCGCGTTGACCGGACCCAGTTCAACCACCTGGGTGCCGAGGGTGGCGATGAAACGCCCATCCGAGGTGCCGCCGCTGGTGGACGCCTTGGTCTCACGCCCGGTGATCGCCTTGATGCTGGCCGAGACCGCATCCAGCAACGCGCCCGGTTCGGTGAGGAACGGCAGGCCCGACAGCGCCCATTCCACATGCCAGTCAAGGCCGTGCTTGTCGAGGATCGCCGCCACACGCTGTTGCAGGCCTTCGACGGTGGACTCGGTGGAGAAGCGGAAGTTGAACACCGCCGTCAGGTCACCGGGAATCACGTTGGTGGCGCCGGTGCCGGAGTTCAGGTTGGAGATCTGGAAGCTGGTCGGCGGGAAAAAGGTGTTGCCGTCGTCCCAATGTTCGGCGGCCAGTTCGGCCAGGGCCGGTGCGGCCAGGTGGATCGGGTTCTTCGCCAGGTGCGGGTAGGCCACGTGGCCTTGCACGCCGCGTACGGTCAGGGTAGCGCCGAGGGAGCCGCGACGGCCGTTCTTGACCACATCACCCACCAGCGTGGTGCTCGATGGTTCACCGACGATGCACCAGTCCAGGCGCTCCTTGCGCGCGGCCAGGCGTTCGATCACGGCCTTGGTGCCGTGGTGCGCCGGGCCTTCTTCATCGCTGGTGATCAGGAAGGCCACCGAGCCCTTGTGGTCCGGGTAGTCGGTGACGAAACGCTCGGACGCCACCAGCATGGCTGCCAGGCTGCCTTTCATGTCTGCCGCGCCACGCCCGCAAAGCATGCCGTTGTCGTCGATCAACGCGTCGAACGGATCGTTCTGCCAGGCCTGCACCGGGCCGGTGGGGACCACGTCGGTGTGACCGGCGAAGCACAGCACCGGGCCTTCGTGCTTGCCGTGGGTGGCCCAGAAGTTGTCCACGTCTTCGATGCGCATCGGCTCAAGCGCAAAACCGGCGTCGCCCAGGCGCTGCATCATCAGCTTCTGGCAATCGGCGTCGATCGGCGTCACCGAGGGGCGACGGATCAGGTCGATGGCAAGTTGAAGGGTCGGCGAAAGGTCGGCATGGGCCGTCATGGGAAAACTCCGGGAAGCGGTAATGGGCGCAGGACGTAAAGTGGCGCAGATCCAATGTGGGAGCGGGCTTGCTCGCGAATGCGGTGCATCCGTCAATGAATGTGTGGCTGACACACCGCATTCGCGAGCAAGCCCGCTCCCACATAGACCTGCTTCACATGAAACATTGGTGCAGGCCTAGTCTTGCAAAACGGCCGTTATCTTATAGCAAAACGGCGGCCAGAGGCCGCCGTTTAGTGCATTGCGCAAGTTTTTACGCAGCGGGTGCGGGCTCCGCGACTACCGAAGGTTTCGGCAACGACGACAGGAACGCCATGATCAGCGCCGCCACATACGGCAGCGATTGCACCAGCAGCATCACCACCCAGAAGCGAATGTCATTGCTCGGCAGGCCCTGCACCAGGTAGATCCCCAGCGCGGCGCCCCACAACAGCAGCATGATGAACATTTCTTCGCGGGCTTCGGAAATCGCGACCCAGAAGCCGTGGTTATCCGCATTTTTCGGTGTGCGAAAGAACGGAATACTGCTGGTGAAGAAGCCATACAGCACCGCCTTGGCGATGGTGTGGGACAACGCCAGGCCGGCCAGGGCCGCGCAGAACGCGTCCTTGAGGTTCACGCCCACGGCGCGACGGTACAGGAACACGATCTTGCCCACTTTGAACACGAACAACGCCAACGGCGGGATCGCGAAAATCAGCAGCGGCGGATCGACCCGCGTCGGCACGATGATCATCGCCGCCGACCACAACAGTGCGCCCACGGTGAAGAAGATGTTCATGCCGTCCGCCACCCACGGCAACCAGCCCGCGAGGAAGTGATAGCGCTGGCCACGGGTCAGCTCGGTGTCTTTGCCCCGCAACAGGCTGGCGGTGTGACGCTTGATGATCTGGATCGCACCGTAGGCCCAGCGGAAACGCTGTTTCTTGAAGTCGATAAAGGTGTCCGGCATCAGGCCCTTGCCGTAGCTGTCGTGGTAATACGCCGCCGACAGGCCTTTCTCGAATACGCGTAGGCCCAGTTCGGCGTCTTCACAGATGCACCAGTCGGCCCAGCCGAGTTCTTCGAGCACCGAACGACGGGTCATGGTCATGGTGCCGTGCTGGATGATCGCGTCACGGTCGTTGCGGGTGACCATGCCGATATGGAAGAAGCCTTTGTATTCCGCGTAGCAGAGCTTCTTGAAGGTGCTTTCGTTCTGGTCGCGGTAGTCCTGCGGCGACTGCACCACGGCGATTTTCGGGTCGGCGAAGTGCGGCACCATGTGCTTGAGCCAGTTGGGCGACACGCAGTAGTCCGAGTCGATCACCGCGATCACTTCGGCATCCTTGGCGGTGTGCGGCAGCAGGTAGTTCAACGCGCCCCCCTTGAATCCGGCCAGGGGCGCGACGTGGAAAAACTTGAAGCGCGGGCCGAGGGTTTCGCAGTAGTCGCGCACCGGTTCCCAAACGGCTGGGTCTTTGGTGTTGTTGTCGATGATCAGGACTTCGTAGTCCGGGTAATCGAGGGCTGCCAGGGCGTCGAGGGTCTGTTTGACCATCTCCGGCGGCTCGTTGTAGCACGGCACGTGGATCGACACCTTCGGACGGTAGTCCGAGTCCCCTTCAACCGGCAGGAATTCACGCCGACGCTTGTGAGTCCACACCGCTTCGGCCAGTTCGTGGGCTTCGGTCAGCAACACGATAAACACGCCGAGGGCGCCGAGCGCCAAGAGGATACCCACGGTGACACTGAACCAGGTGCTGTATTGCTGGCTGTAGTCGTAACCGATCCACACCAGCACCGAACCGCAGAGGAACGCGATAAAGGTCAGGAAGGTGCGGCCACGCTGGCGCAGCGCCGAGCCGTCGATCATCAGCAGGGTCAGCGACAGCAGGGCGAGCACCACCGAACCGATGGCGAGTACGCGCCATTGCGGGATCGCGACGACCGGCCCTTCAAAGTTGAATTTCTGCTGGCGCGCGGCGTTGAATACGCCCCAGTAAGCGCCGGCCGAGCCTTCATCGCTGACTTTCCACGGCTGATCGAAGGCCTCGATCACGAAGTAGTTGTAGCCCTGGCGATTGAGTTTATTCACCAGTGTGCGTAGGTAAATCGCCTGGTCGGCCGGTGACGTTTCATTGCCACCGCGCATGCGGCCGTTGCTCGGCCAGCCAACCTCCGACAGCAGCAGCGGCTTTTTCGGGAACAATTTCTTCAGGTCCTTGGCGCGGTCCAGTACGTACTGGCCGGCCTTGTCCATCGGAATGTATTCCCAGAACGGCAGGATGTGCGCGGCGATCAGGTCGACGTGCTTGGCCAGTTGCGGGTTCTTTTCCCAGATGTCCCATTGCTCGGATGTCGTGACCGGCACTTTGACGGCCGCGCGTACCCGATCCAGCAGCACAATCAGGTCTTCAGGCGTGATGTCCTTGCGGAACACGGCTTCGTTACCGACCACGACGCGCACCACACTGCGCGAGTTGTTGGCGATTTCGATGGCGCGCTGGATTTCCCGCTCGTTGCGTTCCAGGTCCGGACTGATCCAGATCCCCAGGGTCACGCGCAGGCCGAACTCTTCGGCGAGCTTGGGGATGTCGCCCAGGGTGCCATCGACTGAGTAGGTCCGGATGTTGTCCGTCAGCTTGCTCATGATCGCCAGGTCCTGGCGCATCTGGTCGTCGGTTGGGAACTGGTTTTTCTGCGGGTACTGGCCTTGCTGGAACGGCGAGTAGGAGAAACCGGAGATCTGTTCAGGCCAGTTGGGGGTGGTGACCGGGCGGTTGATCAGCGCCCAGAAGCCGGTGAACAGTGCGGCAATTGCCAGCACGATCACCAGGTTGAGTCCAAATTTACGCGATGCCATGGCTATTTCGGGTTCCAAAGGGTGTGGAACGAAAAGAGGTGTCGGCCTGCGCCGAACGGCGCGCATCCTACACCGGCGCTTCCCTGAGCGTACAGCAAGCAGAGAAAAGCCGGACGTTAGTCAGCGAAAGCCCATCTAAGTTCTTAACTTGTAACTTGTAGCTTAAAACTTGCCGCTGCGTAGCCCATAATGCGCGCCGGTTTTTGGGGTAATGGTCATGAGTACAGAAGATCCACGGTTTGCAGGCGTCGCCCGCTTGTATGGCATTGAAGGCCTGGAACGCTTGAAAGCGGCCCATGTGGCGATCGTCGGCGTCGGCGGCGTGGGTTCCTGGGCGGCGGAAGCCATCGCACGTTGCGGTGTGGGCGAGATTTCGCTGTTTGACCTGGATGACGTGTGCGTGAGCAACAGCAACCGCCAGTTGCATGCGCTGGATAGCACCGTGGGCAAACCCAAGGTCGAGGTCATGGCCGAGCGCCTGCGTGGCATCAACCCGGATTGCACGGTGCATGCGGTGGCGGACTTCGTCACCCGCGACACCATGGCCGAGTACATCACGCCAGATATTGATTGCGTGATCGACTGCATCGACGCGGTGAATGCCAAGGCCGCGCTGATCGCCTGGTGCAAGCGCCGCAAGATCCAGATCATCACCACGGGCGGCGCGGGCGGGCAGATCGACCCGACGTTGATTCAGGTGTGCGACCTGAACCGTACGTTCAATGACCCGCTGGCCTCGAAAGTGCGCTCCACCCTGCGCCGCGATTATGGTTTCTCGCGCACCGTGACCCGCCACTACAGCGTGCCGTGTGTGTTTTCCACCGAGCAGCTGCGCTATCCCAAGCCGGATGGCAGCATCTGTTTGCAGAAGAGTTTCGTGGGGGATGGGGTGAAGCTGGACTGCGCCGGTGGGTTTGGTGCGGTGATGATGGTCACGGCCAGCTTTGGCATGGTGGCGGCGACCAAGGCAGTGGACAAGATTGTGGCTGGGGTGCGCAGGCCGTCGGAGCGGGTTAAACCGGCCTAATTCTGGATACTTGCACCATTCAAAATGTGGGAGCTGGCTTGTGTGGGAGCTGGCTTGCCTGCGATAGCATCACCTCGGTATGACTGATACACCGAGGTGTCTGCATCGCAGGCAAGCCAGCTCCCACATTTAGTTTTGTGTCAGGCTCAATGTTCGCATGCGCTGTAATACTGCATTCAAGCCATTGCTGCGCGACGGTGACAATTGGCGGGAAAGCCCTAGCTGACTAAACCAGTCGGGCAAATCAACCGCCTGCAACTCAGCGGCAGTCAACCCGTTCACCCTCACCAGCAACAACGCCACCAACCCGCGAATCAACCTTGCATCGCTGGCAGCAGCAAACTGCCAATGCCCCTCCTGCAACCGCCCCACCAACCACACCAGGCTTTCACAGCCCTGTACCAGGTTGGCGTCGACCTTATCTTCAGCGGGCAAGGCCGGCATGCGCTCACCCCATTGCATCAGCATCCGTGCGCGCTGCTCCCAGCTGCCGACGGTCTGGAACGCTTCAAGCGCTGTCACTGCATCAACGGGCAAGCTCATCGCAACATATCCAGGGCCTGATCCAACGCCTCAAAAAAGCGTTCCAGGTCGTCGGAATCGTTATACAGCGCCAGGGATACGCGGATTGCCCCCGATAAATGCATGGCCTTGAGCAGCGGCATTGCGCAGTGATGACCGGCGCGTACGGCAATACCTTGCTCGGTGAGCAGGTGCGCAAGGTCGGCGTTGTGAACGCCCTCGACCACAAAACTGACCAGCGCCACCTGCGGCGCGCCCAACACCCGCACGCCATTGCGCGCTTTCAGCCCGCGCAACAGGTACTCATGCAATGCCGCTTCATGGGCGATCACTGCCGGCTGATCCAGCGAGCTCAGGTAGTCCAGGCTGGCGCCCAGCCCGATCACGCTGGCAATCGGCGGCGTGCCCGCTTCAAAACCCAGCGGCGCCGGGCGAAAGCTAGCGCTGTGGTAGTCGGCCTGTTGCACCATTTCGCCGCCAAACTGCCAGTGGCGCAGGTGGTGCAGGGCCTCGTTGCGGCCAAACAGCACGCCGACGCCATCCGGGCCGTAGAGCTTGTGGCTGGAGAAAACATAGAAGTCGCAGCCCAGGGCCTGTACGTCATGGCGGCCATGGACAATGCCCTGGGCGCCGTCGATGACGGTCAGTGCGCCGTGGGGCTGGGCCAGTGCCAGCAAGGCTTCCAGCGGTTGCCAGGCGCCGAGCACATTGGACAACTGGCTCACCGCCAGCAGGCGCGTGCGTGGGCCGATCAGCTCGGCGGCGGCCGCGAGGTCAATCACGCCGTCATCGCCAAGGGGCAATACCACCAGTTCCAAGGCGCGGCGTTTAGCCAGTTGCTGCCAGGGTAAGAGGTTGGCGTGGTGTTCCAGGGCGCTGATGACGATCTCATCGCCCGCATTGAATAGATGCTCCAGGCCATAGGCCAAGAGGTTCAGCGCAGAGGTTGCGCCGTGGGTGAATACGATCTGCCCACTGTCACCTGCGTTCAACCACTGGGCGACCTTGCTGCGGCTGTCTTCGAAAGCTTGGGTCGCATGGGCGCCCGGCAAATGCTGGGCACGGTGCACATTGGCTGCGCCATTGGCGTAGTAATGGCTGATGGCATCCAACAGGGCCTGGGGTTTTTGCGTGGTGGCGGCGTTGTCCAGGTAGGTCTGGTCTTGCCGTTGCAGGGTGGCAATGGCCGGGAAATCGGCGCGCCAGGGAGAGGGCACTAGCATGGTGTTCAAGACTCGTATAAGCGAGCCCCAGGATCGGGGCCCGCTAGTGGCATCGAGTGGCTGCTTAGTTGTGAGCGTGCAGCGCTTCGTTCAGTTCGATGGCCGATTTGTGGGTTTTGCACTCCACGGCACCGGTCTCGGAGTTGCGGCGGAACAGCAGGTCCGGCTGGCCGGCCAACTCGCGCGCCTTGACCACCTTGACCAGTTGGTTTTGCTCGTCCAGCAGCGCAACCTTGGTCCCGGCGGTGACGTACAGGCCCGATTCCACGGTGTTGCGGTCGCCCAACGGGATACCGATACCGGCGTTGGCGCCGATCAGGCAGCCTTCGCCCACCTTGATCACGATGTTGCCACCGCCCGACAGGGTGCCCATGGTGGAGCAGCCGCCGCCCAGGTCCGAGCCCTTGCCGACGAACACGCCAGCCGACACGCGGCCTTCGATCATGCCCGGGCCTTCGGTGCCGGCGTTGAAGTTGACGAAACCTTCGTGCATCACGGTGGTGCCTTCGCCCACATACGCACCCAGGCGCAGACGCGCGGCGTCAGCGATACGCACGCCGGCCGGGACCACGTAGTCGGTCATTTTCGGGAACTTGTCCACCGAGAACACTTCCAGCAGTTCGCCACGCAGGCGCGCTTCCAGCTGGCGTTCGGCCAGTTCGCTGATGTCGATGGCGCCCTGGCTGGTCCACGCGACGTTTGGCAGTTGCGGGAACACACCGGCCAGGCTCAGGCCGTGGGGCTTGACCAGGCGGTGGGACAGCAGGTGCAGCTTGAGGTAGGCCTCAGGCGTGGAGGTCAGCGCGGCGTCTTCGGCCAGCAGCGTGGCGACCAGCGGGGTGTGGCTTTCAGCCAGGCGGCTCAGCAGGGCGGCTTGGGTGGCATCGACGCCTTTGAGCGCGTCGGCCAGTTGCAGGGCCTGGGTGACGGTGAAGGTGATCGCCTGGTTGCCTTCGGTGTAGCCGAGGATCGGCGCGATAGCCGCGACGATGTCAGCCGAAGGGTTGAGCAGCGGTTGCGCGTAAAACACTTCCAGCCAAGCACCTTGGCGGTTCTGAGTGCCGACGCCGAAGCCCAGGCTGAACAGGGAATTGGACATGCTGTTACCTCTACAAAAATGGAAAGGGCTGGCCTACTTGAGGGCCGCCGAATAACTATCTGGCTTGAAGCCAATCAGGGTTCTGTCACCGAGATCGAGCACCGGGCGCTTGATCATCGAGGGTTGTGCGAGCATCAATTCAATGGATTTCGACTGATCGAGATCGGCTTTGCGTTCGTCTTCGAGTTTGCGAAAGGTGGTGCCCGCACGGTTCAAAACCACCTGCCAACCGTGCTCATTGCACCATTGGGTCAAGTGTTCGCGGTCGATACCGGCCGTTTTGTAGTCGTGGAACTCGTAGCTCAGCCCGTGCTCATCGAGCCAGGTGCGAGCCTTTTTCATGGTGTCGCAGGCTTTGATGCCGAAAAGGTGCAAGGTTTTGCTTGAAGCGGTCAAGGAATTGCCCCCCTTTGGACCAACGGAAACGAAAGGTCACGGATTATGCCACGACCGGCGGCCTGTGGTGCCGCTCGTCATGCTGGCGTGCGACTTATGTGCAAATGCCAGGCGGCAGCCAGGCCGCTAATATAGCCGGGTAATATGGCACTTCAACGGCCAGTCGTTGCCTCAAGTGTGTCTTCGCAAGTCGATTGCCCGGGAACCCCGCGTTATGCAAACCGCCTACACCGTTCTTATCCTGCTGATGCTGGTCAGTGTTTCGCGTCTGGTCGGGCGTGTCATACCGTTGCCGTTGCCCTTGGTTCAGATCGCCGCAGGTGCCTTGCTGGCTTGGCCGACCCTGGGCCTGCATGTGGCGCTGGACCCGGAGTTGTTCCTGTTTCTGTTCCTGCCGCCGCTGTTGTTTTCCGATGGCTGGCGCATGCCCAAGCGAGAATTGTGGCGGCTGCGCGGGCCGATCCTGACATTGGCGGTGGGGTTGGTGCTGTTCACCGTGGTCGGCGCCGGCTACTTCATTCATTGGATATTGCCTACGATCCCGCTGCCGGTGGCCTTCGCTTTGGCGGCTGTGCTGTCGCCGACGGATGCCGTGGCGGTGTCGGCCATTTCCCAGAACCGTTTGCCCACGCCGCTGATGCATATGCTCCAGGGCGAGGCCTTGATGAATGATGCTTCGGGCCTGGTGACTTTCAAGTTTGCCCTGGCGGCGGCGTTGACCGGGGTGTTTTCCCTGGCGGATGCCAGCCTCACGTTTGTGTTGGTGGCGGTTGGTGGCCTGGCCGTTGGCGTGGCGCTGAGCTGGCTGGTGGGCCGTTTGCGCACCTGGATGATCGCCCGTGGTTGGGACGACCCGGCAACCCACGTGGTTTTCATGTTATTGCTGCCGTTCGCCGCGTATGTACTGGCCGAGCGTTTGGGCGCATCAGGGATTTTGTCGGCGGTGGCGGCGGGCATGATGCAAAGCTGGCTCGATCTGTTGCCGCGCCAGACGAGCACGCGCTTGCTTAACCGTAGTGTCTGGTCGCTGCTGGAGTTTGCCTTCAACGGCTTGATCTTCCTGCTGCTGGGCCTGCAATTGCCGGACATCATCAAGGCGGTGGTGAGCCATGAGCCGACGTTGTGGCCGACGTTGTTGTATCGCTGCCTGGACGTGGTGGCGATCTTCCTGGTGTTGCTGGTGCTGCGCTTTGTCTGGGTACAGAGCATCTGGCGGTTGTCGGGTTTGCTGCGCAGGCTGCGGGGCAAAGGAGAGCTGACGCTGGTGCCGACGGCGCGCTCCTGCTGGCTGCTGACCATCGGCGGCGTGCGCGGTGCGGTGACGCTGGCCGGCGTGATGTCGGTGCCGCTGCTGCTGGCGCCGGGGCAGGACTTCCCGGAGCGCGATCTGCTGATATTCATTGCAGCCGGGGTGATCCTGCTGTCGTTGGTCGCTGCATGCATCGCCTTGCCGCTGTTGTTGCGCGGCGTCGAAAAGAGCCCCGATGAGAAGCGCCACAACGAGGTTCGCGAGGCTTGGAAGAAAACCGCTGTGGCCGCGATTCATGCCTTGGAAACCGAGGAACTCGCTGAAACCGAAACTCAGGACGCCGCCCAGGCAGCATTGGCCGCCGAGTTAAAGGCACGCTTGATGTCGGAATATCGCCACCAACTGGAAGTGTTCAACGACTCGGCCGAAGCCCAGGCGCTGGCTCGGCAGATGGACCTGCTGGAGCGTAAGTTGCGGCTCAAGGCCCTGCGGGCGCAGCGGTTGGAGTTGTATAGCTTGAGCCGTCATCACCAGATTGGTGATGACGTGTTGCGGGAGGTGTTGGCAGAGTTGGATATGAGTGAGGCGAATCTGGGGGTGTTGAAATAGGACGTCAGCGCGGTCCTATCGGTTTTTAGGGTAGAGGTCACTGACGAACTGTTTGTCGGTTTCGGACAGTTCATAGTTCTCGGGCGTGGGCGTATTGTTAGTGAAGTACGTCCCCGGCATGCCGTAGTGCATGATTGAGCTCGGATCATACTGAGAAAAATAGACCTGCCGAGGATCAAATTTTTTTAGTATTTGCTCGTCAGCTTGTTGCCTGGGTTGGTTGTAGCGATCGTGATCTTCATAGACGTTTTCTGCATTGAACTCCAGCGTCCGGTAGGGATGTTGGTGCTCATGCTTCAAGCCCAGGGCATGGCCGAACTCATGCGCCACCGTCTGGCTGGTTTTTGCCCCCAAACCGTTTGCAAAACCGATAAACATCGTGGGCTTGGGGGCGGGAACCTTCTTTGCATTTACGCCGACTGTCGATGAGCTCCCGTAGGAATTATTGTCCGCTGCAATTCTAATATCGGCGTCGGGTGATTGGGTGAACTCGAACTTCAGATTGACGTGAGGCGCCCACTTGTTGACGTTGTTTTTGGTGAATTGCTCCTGCTCCGGCGTCATGCCAGTCAACGAGATCTTGAGAGTCGAGTGTTGTGGCCAAAGGTCCGCAGGGAATGCCACGCCACGTTTTTTCCTACTGAGTGCCAATGTGTTCGGTGCCTGATTGTCGTAGGCATGCTCAGGGGCGGTGGGTGTTGGATAGCCGGTAGGGTTGATGCTCAAAATACATGGCCTCGCTGGCGAAAGGAGTTTGGAGACCGTGTAGTGGTGCTGTTTGAGGGAAACGTTCCAACGAAGAAGTAGCTGAATATCTGTGGCGCTGTAGGAAATGCCCAGCACCCCGCACTGCATTGCGCAGTGCGGGCGTGTTTCATTAATGACGACGTTGAATAAACGCGCGAATCCGCTCCGCCGCTTCGACACACTCCGCCAACGGCGCAACCAGTGCCAGGCGCACACGCCCGGCACCCGGGTTGAAACCGTCCACTTCCCGCGACAGGTAAGAGCCCGGCACCACGGTCACGTGCTCTTCCACGAACAGATCACGGCAGAACGCCGCATCATCACCCTTCACATTCGGCCACAGGTAGAAACCACCGTCCGGGCTTTGCACGTCCAGCACTGGCGTGAGGATGGCCAGTACGGCGTCAAACTTCTCGCGGTACAGGTCGCGGTTGGCCAATACGTGGGCTTCGTCCTGCCAGGCAGCGATGCTGGCCAGCTGGGTTTGCACCGGCATCGCGCAGCCGTGGTAGGTGCGGTACAGCAGGAAGGCCTTGAGGATGTCGGCGTCGCCGGCCACAAAACCGGAGCGCAGGCCCGGCAGGTTGGAGCGCTTGGACAGGCTGTGGAACACCACGCAGCGCTTGAAGTCCTCGCGGCCCAGTTCCACGCAAGCACTCAGCAGGCCGGGCGGCGGGGTCTGTTCGTCGAAGTACAGTTCGCTGTAGCACTCATCGGCGGCGATCACGAAGTCGTATTCGTCGGCCAGGGTGATGAGTTTTTTCAGGGTTTCGACCGGGATCAGCGCGCCGGTCGGGTTGCCGGGGGAGCACAGGAACAGGATCTGGCAGCGTTTCCAGGTGTCCGGCGACACGGCGTCGAAGTCCGGGTTGAAGCCGTTGCTGTCCAGGCACGGCAGGTAATGCGGCTTGGCCCCGGCGAGGAACGCGGCGCCTTCGTAGATCTGGTAGAACGGGTTCGGGCTCACCACCAGCGCGTCGTCGCCACGGTTGACCACGGTTTGGGTGAAGGCGAACAGCGCCTCACGGGTACCGTTGACCGGCAGGATATTGCGCGCTGGGTCGAGCCAGCCCTTGGGCACGCTGAAACGGCGTTCGCACCAGGCGCCGATGGCCTCGCGCAGGGCCGGGATGCCCAGGGTGGTCGGGTACACGGCCATCTGGTCGAGGTTGTCGGCCAGGGCCTTGGCCACGAACTCCGGGGATTTGTGCTTGGGTTCGCCGATGGACAACGCAATCGGGCGCTTGGCCGGGTTTGGCGTGACGCTGCCGAGCAGGGCGCGCAGTTTCTCGAACGGGTAGGGCTGGAGTTGGTTCAGGGCGTTGTTCATGTAAGCCTCGTTCAAAATCAGTTGAAAGCATGCGGTCTACTGGGCGAAGAAAGTCCAATGTGGGAGCGGGCTTGCTCGCGAAAGCGGTGGTTCAGTCAGCTTATGTGTGGCTGACACACTGCATTCGCGAGCAAGCCCGCTCCCACACAAGCCCGCTCACACAGCGAAATCAGGTGTTCAAATGGTCAGGCGTGTCAGTTCGACGCCGGGTTCCTGGGTCACGCTCAACTGCTGGACGATGGCTTCCTGCAAGCGCAGGCACAGCTCAGGGTCGGACAGCGGCTGGTTGTCGGCGTCGGTGATGAAGAACACGTCTTCCACGCGCTCGCCGAGGGTCGCAATCTTGGCGTTCTGCAACGACAGGTCGAATTCCAGGAAGATCCCACCGATACGCGCCAGCAGGCCGGGGCGATCCGGCGCGCTGAGTTCCAGCACCGTGACCGGGCGCTGGGCATCGTTGGAGATGGTCACCTGCGGCGCAAACGCAAAGTGTTTGAGCTGGCGCGGCACCCGGCGCTGGATGATGGTCGGGTAGTCGTCAGGGTTGCGCAGGGCCTCGGTCAGGCCCTCGCGGATCTTCTTCACCCGCGCCGGGTTGTCGCCGATCGACTCGCCTTCGGTGTCGAGCACGATATAGGTGTCGAGGGTGAACTGGCTGCTGGAGGTGATGACCCGGGCGTCGTGGATGTTCAGGTTGAGCTGGTCCATGGCCGCCACGGTCACGGCGAAGAAATCGTGCTGGTCGGGCGCGTAGATGAAGATCTGCGTGCCGCCTTCGAATTCGCGCTGGGTGGTCTCCTTGATCAGCACCAGCGGGCCGCCATCGGCGGGTTGTTGCAGGATCGCGTCGCTGTGCCAGGCGACGTCGCCGGCGGTGTGGCGCAGGAAATAATCGTCACCCAGTTGTGACCACAGTTGCTCGACGTCGTCCGGGTCGTTGCCGCCGCGCACGAGGATATCCAGGGCGGCACTTTGGGTGCGGCGGATCTGCTCTTCGCGGTCCACCGGGTTTTCCAGGCCGCGGCGCAGGGCGCGCTTGGTCTCGGTGTAGAGCTGGCGCAACAGGCTGGCGCGCCATGAGTTCCACAGCGTCGGGTTGGTGGCGTTGATGTCGGAGACGGTCAGCACGTACAGGTAATCGAGGCGGGTTTCGTCGCCGACTATTCCTGCAAAGTCGTGGATCACCTGCGGGTCGGACAAGTCCTTGCGCTGGGCGGTGGTGGACATCACCAGGTGGTTCTGCACCAGCCAGACGATCAGGCGGCTGTCCCACAGCGGCAACTGGTGGCGCTGGCAAAACGCTTCGGCATCCACGGCACCCACTTCCGAGTGATCGCCATGGCGGCCCTTGCCGATGTCGTGGTACAGGCCGGCCAGGTAGATCAGCTCGGGCTTGGGCAGCTTGGCCATGAGCTTGCTGGCCAGCGGGAATTTCTCTGACACCTGGGTGTACTGCAACTTACGCAGGTGCTTGATCAGGTTCAGGGTGTGGGCGTCTACGGTGTAGATGTGGAACAGGTCGTGCTGCATCTGCCCGACGATAAAACCGAACTCCGGCAGGTAGCGCCCAAGGATGCCGTAGCGGTTCATCCGGCGCAGGTTGCGGTGGATGCCGATCTTGCACTTGAACAGCTCGATAAACAGGCTGGTGTTGCGGATGTCGTTGCGGAATTCGTCGTCGATCAGGTGGCGATGCTCGCGCAGCAGGCGGATGGTGTCGGCGCGCACGCCCTTGATTTCCGGCTGTTGGGCCATCAGCACGAAGATTTCCAGCATGGCGAACGGCGTGCGGCGGAACACGTTGTCGTTGCGCGCCTCGATATAGCCGTCGTGCAGTTGGAAGCGCGCGTTGATCGGCTGCGGCGGCGCTTCGTCTTCGGGGGCCAGGATCACTTCTTCGAAATGCTGGATGATCAGGTCGCTGAGCTGGGCAATGCTCATGACCACCCGGTAGTACTGCTGCATGAAGCTTTCGATGCTGGTTTTCGCATCTTCGCCTTCAAAGCCCAGGAGGGTGGCGATGGAGCGTTGATGGTCGAACAGCAGGCGGTCTTCGGAACGTCCGGCGAGCATGTGCAGGGCGTAGCGCACTTTCCAGATGAACTCCTGGGACGAGGCCAGCAGGGCGTTTTCGCTCTCCACCAAAAAGCCTTCGCCGGCCAGGGCGCGCAGGTTCAGGGTGCCGTACTGGCGACGGGCAACCCACAGGATCGTCTGGATGTCCCGCAACCCGCCCGGTGAGCCTTTGACGTTGGGTTCCAGGTTGTATTCGGTGTCGTTGTACTTGTGATGGCGGGCTTTCTGCTCGGCACGCTTGGCCAGGAAGAAGTCCTTGCTCGGCCACATGTGCGCAGTGCTGGTGACTTCGAGCATGCGCTGGCGCAGACGTTCGGGGCCGGCAATGGTGCGGCTTTCCATCAGGTTGGTGATGACGGTGAGGTCGGCGCGGGCTTCTTCGGCGCATTCGTCCACCGAGCGCACGCTCTGGCCGACTTCCAGGCCTATGTCCCACAGCAAGGTGAGAAAGCGCTCGATGGAATCGCGAAAGATCTCATGATCGGCGCTGTCCAGCAGGATCAGCAGGTCGATGTCGGAGTAGGGGTGCAGTTCACCACGGCCGTAGCCGCCGACGGCCACCAGGGCGATATCGGCGTCTTCGCTCCAGTTGAACTGTTCCCAGGCCTTTTGCAGGATGTTGTCGACGAACCAGGCGCGGTCCTCGATCAGCCGGCGGATGTCGCGGCCGCTGCGAAAGCGCTCATCGAGCACCTCGCGGGCCTGGCGGATCGCCTTCTTGAAGGCGGCGATGGGGCTCGCCTTCAGGGCCAGTTCGGCCTGGAACTGGCCACGGTCGAAGAGTTCGGGATCCACCTGGGGCATCGATCGGTTTTCCTTTCTATCTATTCAGTCAGCAACAACACTACATGGGAAAACCAAAGCAACCTTTAGGCCGAAACGCGTGGGATCGTGTCGTCGGCGCGCAGGGTGAAGATCTCGTAGCCGGTCTCGGTGACCAGCAGGGTGTGTTCCCATTGGGCCGAGAGCTTGCGGTCCTTGGTGATAGCGGTCCAGCCATCGCCCAGCACCTTGGTGTCGGCTTTGCCCTGGTTGATCATCGGCTCGATGGTAAAGGTCATGCCGGCTTTCAGTTCCATGCCGGTGCCGGCGCGGCCGTAGTGCAGGATCTGCGGTTCTTCGTGGAACACGGTACCGATGCCGTGGCCGCAGAACTCGCGGACTACGGAGAAGCCGTTCTTTTCCGCATGCTTCTGGATCACTTCACCGATGTCACCGAGGCGGCAGCCAGGCTTGACGATCTCGATGGCCTTGTACATGCATTCCTGGGTTACCTGGGACAGGCGCTCGGCCCAGACCGGCACGGTGCCGACGTGGAACATGCGGCTGGTGTCGCCGAAGTAGCGGTCCTTGATCACGGTGACGTCGATGTTCAGGGTGTCGCCGTCCTTCAACGGCTTGTCGCCCGGAATGCCGTGGCAGACCACGTGGTTGACCGAGGTGCAGATCGACTTGGGGAAGCCCTTGTAGTTCAGCGGCGCAGGGATGGCGCCCTGGACGTTGACGATATAGTCGTGGCAGATCTGGTTCAGGGTTTCGGTGGTGACGCCGGGCTTGACGTGCTCGGCAATCATTTCCAGCACGTCGGCAGCCAGTTTGCCGGCGATGCGCATGCCAGCAATGTCTTCGGCGGTTTTCAAACTAACGGTCATACAGGCTCTCTCTAGCGCGACGCGCTGAAATCAATACGGTTCACGGGCGTGCGACAAAAGGTTACAGAATTCGCACAAGCCCTAAAAAACGCGATTCTAGCAGACGTGGGCGGCAAATCATGAGCCCCTGACGATCGCTTCTCTCTATAAGGTAGGGTGATGTTGGCTCTATTCAAGGGGTTGCGTAAACGCAGTGAGCGGCAAATGCGATTGCGGGTTTCGTTTTTACGGATGCTGTGGTATAAAATGCGCCGCTTTCCGGGGATACCCCGTGAAGCTTAAATCCACACACGTGTCGACACGATGACCTGGGTGCCGGAGGCCTTGATGCCGCTGGTTGGTCATTGGGATACGTGGAGGCCAAACCCGACTTATTAAGGAACTATCATGTCCCAAGTCAACATGCGCGATATGCTGAAGGCCGGTGTGCACTTCGGTCACCAGACCCGTTACTGGAACCCGAAAATGGGTAAATACATTTTCGGCGCACGTAACAAGATCCACATCATCAACCTTGAAAAAACCCTGCCAATGTTCAACGAAGCTCTGACTTTCGTAGAGCGCCTGGCCCAGGGCAAAAACAAGATTCTGTTCGTCGGCACCAAGCGTTCCGCTGGCAAGATCGTTGCTGAAGAAGCAGCACGTTGCGGTTCGCCGTACGTCGATCACCGCTGGTTGGGCGGCATGCTGACCAACTTCAAAACCATCCGTGCTTCCATCAAGCGTCTGCGTGACCTTGAAGTGCAAGCCGAAGACGGTACTTTCGCCAAGCTGACCAAGAAAGAAGCGCTGATGCGCTCCCGTGACCTGGAAAAGCTCGATCGTTCCCTGGGTGGTATCAAGGACATGGGCGGTCTGCCTGACGCACTGTTCGTTATCGACGTTGATCACGAGCGCATCGCGATCACCGAAGCCAACAAGCTGGGCATCCCTGTTATCGGCGTAGTCGATACCAACAGCAGCCCAGAAGGCGTTGACTACATCATCCCAGGCAATGATGACGCAATCCGCGCTATCCAGCTGTACATGGGTTCGATGGCTGACGCTGTAATCCGTGGTCGCAACCACGTTGCTGGCGGTACCGAGCAGTTCGTTGAAGAAGCTCCGGTAGCAGCCGCTGAGTAATTGACGCCCTGGCGTTGACTCAGTAAGCAAAAAGGGGGCTTGGCCCCCTTTTTGCCACCTCGAAAACCATTTGTCGGCAGCGCAGCTACATCATCTGTAACGTGCAGCGGCCTACAAGGGTGATTCGGGAAGAATTGATCCCCCGTTCGATCGGGTGGAATGGTTGAAAACCTATCCAAGAGGAATTTGAAAATGGCAGCAATTACTGCAGCGTTGGTTAAAGAACTGCGTGAGCGTACCGGCGAAGGCATGATGGATTGCAAGAAAGCCCTGGAAAAGGCTGACGGCGACATCGAAAAAGCCATTGATGACATGCGTGCTTCCGGCGCCATCAAGGCTGCCAAGAAAGCAGGCAACGTAGCTGCTGAAGGCGCGATCGCTCTGAAAGAAGACGGCAAATCCGCTGTTCTGCTGGAAGTGAATTCGCAGACCGACTTCCTGGCTCTGCAGGACGACTTCAAGGCGTTCGTAGCTGCCAGCGTTGAAAAAGCATTCGCTGACAAGCTGACTACCGTTGAGCCTCTGATCGAAGCTCAAGAAGCTGCTCGCCTGGTACTGGTCGGCAAGGTTGGCGAAAACGTCAACATCCGTCGCCTGGTTCGCGTTGAAGGTGATGTTGTTGGTGGTTACCTGCACGGCAACAAGATCGGTGTTGCAGTTGTCCTGAAAGGCGGCAACGTTGAACTGGCCAAAGACATCGCTATGCACGTAGCGGCCAGCAACCCTGAGTTCCTGCTGCCTTCGGAAGTTTCTGCCGAAGCGATCGAGCGTGAAAAAGCTGTGTTCCTGCAGCTGAACGAAGAAAAAATCAAAGGCAAGCCAGAAAACATTGTTGAGAACATGGTCAAAGGCCGTATCAGCAAGTTCCTGGCCGAAGCAAGCCTGGTTGAGCAGGCGTTCGTCAAGAACCCTGAAATCAAGGTTGGCGAACTGGCTAAGAAAGCCGGTGCTGAAATCGTTTCCTTCACTTACTTCAAAGTAGGCGAAGGCATCGAGAAGCCGGTCGACAACTTCGCTGAAGAAGTTGCTGCCCAGCTGGCTGCCGCCAAGCAATAAGACAGTTTTCAACTGTCGCCCGAAAGAGGCTGCCCGCTCACGCGCGCAGCCTCTTTTCAAATGGGAAGGCCAATTTTATTTGGTTTCCCTTCGGAACTGGCTTACAAAGCCGTGTTCCGATGGCGCTGTGAGAGCGTCCAGCTAGAGTGAACGCAAGCCGTAAACGGCTCGCCAAGAATTTTTAAAATACGCCGCAGGAGAGATTCGCAATGGCTCAGCAGGGCAGTGGTTATCAGGCTCGCTATAAACGCATTCTACTCAAGCTTAGCGGCGAGGCCCTGATGGGCTCGGAAGAGTTCGGGATCGATCCCAAGGTACTCGACCGCATGGCGCTGGAAGTCGGCCAACTGGTCGGCATCGGCGTGCAGGTTGGCCTGGTGATTGGTGGCGGTAACCTGTTCCGCGGCGCGGCACTGAGTGCGGCCGGTATGGATCGGGTGACTGGCGACCATATGGGCATGCTGGCCACTGTGATGAACGCCTTGGCCATGCGTGACGCCCTGGAGCGTGCCAATATCTCGGCTATCGTGATGTCGGCTATTTCCATGGTGGGCGTGACCGATCACTATGATCGCCGCAAAGCCATGCGCCACCTGAATTCGAAAGAAGTGGTGATCTTCGCTGCCGGCACGGGTAACCCGTTCTTCACCACCGATTCGGCTGCGTGTCTGCGCGCTATCGAAATCGATGCTGATGTGGTGCTCAAGGCAACCAAGGTTGATGGTGTATACACTGCTGACCCATTCAAAGACCCGCATGCCGAGAAGTTCGATCATCTGACCTACGATGAAGTGCTGGATCGCAAGCTGGGTGTGATGGACCTGACGGCAATCTGCCTGTGCCGCGACCACAAGATGCCGCTGCGCGTATTTAACATGAACAAGCCCGGCGCCCTGCTGAATATCGTACACGGCGGCGCTGAAGGGACTCTGATCGAGGAAGGCCAACAATGATCAACGAAATCAAGAAAGACGCCCAGGCGCGTATGCAGAAATCCCTGGAATCCCTGAACCACGCGTTCGGCCAGATTCGTACCGGCAAGGCGCACCCGAGCATCCTGGGCAGCGTGATGGTGCCGTACTACGGTTCCGATACGCCGATCAGCAGCGTTGCCAACATTACCGTTAAAGACTCGCGCACCCTGCAAGTCGTAGCCTTTGAGCGCAACATGCTCGGCGCGGTCGACAAGGCCATCCAGAGTGCCGGCCTGAACCTCAACCCGACCAACCTGGGCGAGTTGTTGCTGATCTCCATGCCTGCCCTGACTGAAGAAACCCGCAAGGGCTTCACCAAGCAGGCGCGCAGTGCCGCTGAAGACGCACGTGTTGCTGTTCGCAACATCCGTCGCGATGCACTGGGTGATCTGAAGAAGCTGGTCAAGGACAAGGAAATCAGCGAAGACGAAGAGCGCCGTGCCGTCGCCGATATCGACAAGCTGACCAAAGATGCCGAGGCCCAGATCACCAAGGCCACCGAAGAAAAAGAAAAGGACCTGATGGCCGTATAAGGGGTCAGGACACCTTCATGGAAAAGACCAAGCAGACTGTACCCTCTGTGGTGCCGCGCCATGTCGCGATCATCATGGATGGGAATAATCGCTGGGCGAAGAAACGCTTTATGCCGGGTGTTGCCGGGCATAAAGCGGGTGTCGATGCGGTGCGGGCTGTGATTGAGGTGTGCGCCGAGGCCAAGGTCGAGGTTCTGACCCTCTTTGCCTTCTCCAGTGAAAACTGGCAGCGCCCTGCCGAAGAAGTCAGTGCCTTGATGGATCTGTTCTTCAAGGCCCTGCGTCGTGAGGCCAAGCGCCTTAACGACAACAATATCAGCCTGCGAATCATCGGTGACCGTTCACGGTTCCATCCAGAACTGCAGGCGGCCATGCGCGAGGCTGAGGCCATTACCGCAGGTGCCAACCGTTTTGTGTTGCAGATTGCAGCCAACTACGGCGGCCAGTGGGACATCGCCCAGGCGGCACAGCGGCTCGCCCGCGAAGTGCAGGCCGGTCATCTGCGCCCGGACGACATCACGCCCGAATTGTTGCAAACCTGCCTGGTGACCGGTGATCTGCCGTTGCCGGACTTGTGCATCCGCACCGGGGGCGAGCACCGCATCAGCAACTTCCTGTTGTGGCAGTTGGCCTATACCGAGCTGTACTTCTCCGACCTGTTCTGGCCGGACTTCAAACACGATGCCATGCGCAATGCGCTGGCCGATTTCGCTTCCCGTCAGCGTCGCTTTGGTAAAACAAGTGAGCAGATCGAAGCTGGAGCCCGGGTTTAAATGCTTAAACAACGAATCATCACAGCACTGATCCTGCTGCCGATTGCCCTGTGCGGGTTTTTCCTGCTCGACGGTTCCAGTTTTGCGCTGTTTATCGGCTTGGTCGTGACCCTTGGGGCCTGGGAGTGGGCGCGCCTGGCGGGGTTCACCAGCCAGTTGCCGCGCGTGACGTACGCCGCTGTCGTGGCGCTGTTGTTGTTCCTGATGTACATCCTGCCGGACATCGCGCCCTGGGTGCTGGGGGCGGCAGTATTGTGGTGGGCGTTGGCAACCTTCCTGGTGCTGACTTTTCCGCGTACCAGCAGCCAGTGGTCCAGCGTTGCCTGCAAGCTGGTAATTGGCTTGTTGATCCTGCTGCCGGCTTGGCAAGGGCTGGTGGAGATCAAGCGCTACCCTATCGGTAACGAGTTGATCCTGGCCGTGATGGTGCTGGTGTGGGGGGCTGACATCGGCGCCTACTTCTCCGGTCGGGCGTTCGGCAAGCGCAAGCTGGCGCCGGCTGTCAGCCCGGGCAAGAGCTGGGAAGGTGTGTATGGCGGCTTGGCGTTGACCTTGGTGATCACGTTGGTTGTCGGGCTTGTGCGCGACTGGTCGGTGAAGGAGATTTTCCTCGGCTTGCTGGGCACGGCCATTGTCGTATTTATCTCGGTGGTGGGTGACCTCACCGAAAGCATGTTCAAGCGCCAGGCCGGGATCAAGGACAGCAGCAACCTGCTGCCGGGTCACGGTGGTGTGCTGGACCGCATCGACAGCCTGACGGCCGCGATTCCGATCTTTGCCGTGCTGCTGTGGATGATCGCCTCGTGAGCCGCTTGCAACAAGTGACCGTGCTGGGCGCTACCGGCTCGGTCGGCCTGAGCACCCTGGATGTGATCGCCCGCCATCCTGAACGCTATCAAGTGTTTGCCCTGACCGGCTACTCGCGCCTGAGCGAGTTGCTGGCCCTGTGTGTGCGCCATGCGCCGCGCTTTGCCGTGGTGCCTGAGGCAGCCGCTGCGCGAGGCTTGCAGAATGATCTGCGGGCCGCAGGCCTGGCGACCCAGGTGCTGGTGGGGGAGGAGGGGTTGTGCCAGGTCTCGGCGGATGCCGAAGTGGACACCGTCGTGGCGGCCATTGTCGGTGCTGCGGGCCTGCGCCCGACCCTGGCGGCTGTCGATGCTGGCAAGAAGATTTTGTTGGCCAATAAAGAGGCGCTGGTGATGTCCGGCACCCTCTTTATGCAGGCGGTGCGCAAGAGCGGCGCCGTGTTGCTGCCGCTCGACAGCGAGCACAATGCGATCTTCCAGTGCATGCCGGGTGATTTCGCCCGAGGCTTGAGCCAGGTGGGCGTGCGCCGGATTCTTCTGACGGCGTCCGGTGGTCCGTTTCGGCAGACTCCATTGGCCGAGTTGGAGCATGTATCGCCTGACCAGGCGTGTGCCCATCCAAACTGGTCCATGGGGCGCAAGATCTCTGTGGATTCGGCGAGCATGATGAATAAAGGCTTGGAGCTGATCGAGGCGTGCTGGCTGTTTGATGCACGGCCTGATCAGGTCGAGGTGGTGATTCACCCCCAAAGTGTGATTCATTCCCTCGTCGACTACGTGGATGGTTCGGTTTTGGCGCAATTGGGCAACCCCGATATGCGCACGCCGATCGCCAACGCCCTGGCCTGGCCTGAGCGGATTGATTCTGGCGTGGCGCCGTTGGACCTGTTTGCGGTGGCCCGCCTGGACTTCGAAGCGCCGGACGAGCAGCGGTTTCCTTGCCTGCGCCTCGCGCGGCAAGCGGCAGAGGCGGGCAACAGTGCGCCGGCGATGCTCAATGCGGCGAATGAAGTGGCAGTGGCAGCGTTTCTCGAAGGGCGCATCCGCTTTCCGCAGATCGCGAGTATCATCGAGGACGTCCTGGGCCTTGAGCCTGTGGTTGCGGTAAATGATTTGGCGGCAGTGTTCGAGGCAGATGCAAAGGCCCGGGCCCTGGCCGAGCAATGGTTGAACCGCAACGCGCGTTAGCCTTTGGGTGGGTTTGAGCCTTCAGGCACTGGATTGGAATGCGGAGAAATTAGATGAGTGCGCTCTACATGATTGTCGGCACCCTGGTTGCTCTGGGTGTGTTGGTTACCTTCCACGAATTCGGCCATTTCTGGGTCGCGCGTCGTTGCGGCGTCAAGGTACTGCGCTTTTCCGTTGGTTTCGGCATGCCGTTGTTGCGCTGGCACGACCGCCAGGGCACCGAATTCGTGATCGCGGCGATCCCGTTGGGTGGCTACGTCAAGATGCTCGATGAGCGCGAAGGCGAAGTGCCGGCCGATCAGTTGGACCAATCCTTCAATCGCAAGACCGTTCGTCAGCGAATTGCCATCGTTGCTGCCGGGCCGATCGCCAACTTCCTGTTGGCGATGTTTTTTTTCTGGGTCTTGGCCATGTTGGGCAGCGAGCAGGTGCGCCCGGTCATCGGCGCGGTCGAAGCCGATAGCATTGCCGCCAAGGCTGGGTTGGCCGCAGGCCAGGAAATTGTTGCAATTGATGGCGAGCTGACCACCGGTTGGGGGGCGGTCAACCTGCAGTTGGTGCGACGCCTTGGCGAGAGCGGTACCGTCAAGGTAGTGGTCCGTGAGCAGGACTCGACTGCCGAGACCCCGCGTGAATTGGTGCTCGATCGCTGGTTGCAGGGCGCTGATGAGCCTGATCCGATCAAGTCACTGGGCATTCGTATCTGGCGTCCAAGCTTGCCGCCAGTGCTCGCCGAGCTGGATCCGAAAGGTCCGGCCCAGGCTGCCGGCCTGAAGACCGGCGACCGCCTGTTGGCCCTGGATGGTCAGGCGCTGGGCGACTGGCAGCAAGTGGTCGACCTGGTGCGTGTACGCCCTGATACCAAAATTGTGCTGAAAGTTGAACGTGAAGGTGCTCAAATCGACGTCCCCGTAACCCTGTCGTTGCGTGGGGAGGCCAAGGCGGCCGGGGGTTACCTCGGTGCCGGGGTGAAGAGTCCGGAGTGGCCGCCTTCCATGCTGCGCGAGGTCAGCTTCGGGCCTTTGGAGGCGATTGGCGAGGGTGCGAAACGTACCTGGACCATGAGTGTGCTGACCCTCGAATCCCTGAAGAAAATGTTGTTCGGCGAGCTCTCGGTAAAAAACTTGAGTGGACCGATAACCATTGCTAAAGTGGCGGGCGCTTCTGCCCAGTCGGGTGTCGCAGATTTCCTGAATTTCCTGGCTTATCTGAGTATTAGCCTGGGTGTTCTGAATTTGCTGCCCATTCCAGTATTGGATGGGGGGCATCTGTTGTTTTATCTGGTCGAGTGGGTGCGTGGTCGCCCCTTGTCGGATCGGGTGCAGGGTTGGGGGATACAGATCGGTATCAGTTTGGTGGTCGGGGTGATGTTGTTAGCTCTGGTCAACGATCTGGGACGTCTGTAACGCTTCGCTGAATTGCGAATCTGCCGCATTTTGCGGCAGTTTGTTTATTGCCAGTTGGAATAAGAAAGGACTTCATGAAACGTCTGCTGCTAACTGCGGTTCTCACCGTATTGATGATCGCCGAAGTTCACGCCGAGTCCTTCACCATCTCCGATATTCGCGTCAACGGCCTCCAGCGGGTTTCCGCGGGTAGCGTCTTTGGTGCGCTGCCGTTGAACGTCGGGGAACAGGCTGATGATCGTCGCCTGGTGGAATCCACTCGTGCGCTGTTCAAAACCGGTTTCTTTCAAGATATCCAACTGGGTCGCGAAGGCAACGTCCTGGTCATCACCGTGGTTGAGCGACCTTCCGTCGCCAGTATCGAGATCGAAGGCAACAAGGCGATCTCTACTGAAGACCTGATGAAGGGTCTCAAGCAATCCGGCCTGGCCGAGGGCGAGATCTTCCAGCGCGCCACCCTCGAAGGTGTGCGTAACGAACTGCAGCGCCAGTACGTTGCCCAGGGCCGCTACTCGGCGTCCGTGGAAACCGAAGTGATCCCACAGCCTCGTAACCGTGTCGGCCTCAAGGTCAACATCAACGAAGGCACCGTGGCGGCCATTCAGCACATCAACGTGGTGGGCAACACCAAGTTCGCTGATGACGACCTGATCGATCTGTTCGAGCTGAAGACCACCAACTGGTTGTCGTTCTTCAAGAACGACGACAAGTACGCCCGTGAAAAACTCTCCGGTGACCTGGAGCGCCTGCGTTCCTACTACCTGGACCGTGGCTATATCAACATGGATATCGCCTCCACCCAGGTGTCCATCACCCCGGACAAGAAACACGTCTACATCACCGTCAACGTCAACGAAGGCGAGAAGTACAAGGTTCGTGACGTTAAGCTGAGCGGCGACCTGAAAGTACCTGAAGACCAGGTCAAGGCCCTGCTGCTGGTGCAGAAGGACCAAGTGTTCTCGCGCAAGCTGATGACCACCACTTCCGAGCTGATCACCCGTCGCCTGGGTAACGAGGGTTATACCTTCGCCAACGTCAACGGCGTGCCGACTCCACACGATGATGACCACACCGTGGACATCACCTTTGTCGTCGATCCAGGCAAGCGTGCCTATGTGAATCGCATCAACTTCCGTGGCAACACCAAGTCTGCGGACGAAGTGCTGCGTCGTGAAATGCGCCAGATGGAAGGTGGCTGGGCTTCGACCTACCTGATCGACCAGTCCAAGACCCGTCTTGAGCGCCTGGGCTTCTTTAAGGAAGTGAACGTCGAAACCCCAGCGGTACCGGGTGTGGATGACCAGGTTGACGTGAACTACGCCGTAGAAGAACAAGCGTCGGGTTCGATCACCGCCAGCGTCGGCTTCGCACAAAGTGCCGGCCTGATCCTCGGTGGCTCGATTACCCAGAACAACTTCCTCGGTACCGGTAACAAGGTTTCCATTGGCCTGACCCGCAGCGAATACCAGAGCCGCTATAACTTCGGTTATGTCGACCCCTACTGGACTGCTGATGGCGTGAGCCTGGGCTACAACGCCTTCTATCGCACCACCGACTACAAAGATCTCGACGTTGACGTTGCAAGCTATGCGATCGACAGCCTGGGTGCTGGCGTGAACATTGGTTACCCGATCAGTGAGACCTCGCGTCTGACCTTCGGCCTGACCGCGCAACAGGATGAAATCAAGACCGGTGTTTACACCGTGGACGAAATCTTCAACTTCGTACGTACCGAAGGCGACAAGTTCCTGAACTTCAAGGCGTCGGCCGGCTGGTCCGAGTCCACCTTGAACAAAGGCGTACTGGCAACCCGTGGCCACTCCCAGAGCCTGACCCTGGAAGCCACCACGCCGGGCAGCGACCTGTCGTTCTTCAAGCTCGACTACCGCGGCCAGTTGTTCCAGCCGTTGAGCGACAACTACACCATGCGCCTGCACACTGAGCTGGGGTATGGCGACGGTTATGGTTCGACCAATGGTCTGCCGTTCTACGAGAACTACTACGCGGGTGGCTTCAACTCCGTACGTGGCTTCAAGGACAGCACTTTGGGGCCACGCGGTACTCCGAGCCGTGGCGTTGGTATAACCGGTAACCAGGGCACCGTAGCTGACTCCGACAACGACCCGCTGCCATTCGGTGGTAACGTGTTGATCCAGGGTGGTGCCGAGATCTTGTTCCCGCTGCCATTCGTCAAGGATCAGCGCTCCCTGCGTACTTCGGTATTCTGGGACGTGGGTAACGTGTTTGACTCCAAGTGCGAGCAGATCCGTAACCCTAGCGGCGTGAAGTCCAACACTCAGTGCAACGACGTGAGCCTCAGCAACCTGGCCAGCTCCGTCGGTGTAGGTGTGACCTGGGTGACCGCGCTTGGCCCGTTGAGCTTTGCTCTGGCCATGCCGATCAAGAAACCGGATAACGCTGAAACCCAGATTTTCCAATTCTCCCTCGGCCAGACGTTCTAAGCGTCTGACCCAAGATAACGACAACGGATTCTGTAGGAGTACATCGTGCGTAAGTTGACTCAATTGGTTCTGCTGGCCACCGTGCTGGTAACCACCCCGGCCTTCGCCGAGATGAAAATCGCCGTCCTGAACTATCAGATGGCTCTGCTGGAATCCGATGCGGCGAAGAAGTACGCCGTGGATGCCGAGAAGAAATTCGGTCCGCAACTGACCAAGCTCAAGACCCTGGAAAGCAGCGCCAAGGGCATCCAGGATCGTCTGGTTGCCGGTGGCGACAAGATGCAGCAAGGCGAGCGTGAGCGTCTGGAGCTTGAATTCAAGCAAAAGGCCCGTGATTACCAGTTCCAGTCCAAGGAGCTGAACGAAGCCAAGGCTGTTGCTGACCGTGAAATGCTCAAGCAACTGAAGCCGAAACTCGACAGCGCCGTGGAAGAAGTCATCAAGAAAGGTGCCTTTGACCTGGTGTTCGAGCGCGGCGCCGTGATCGACGTCAAGCCTCAATACGACATCACCCGTCAGGTGATCGAGCGCATGAACCAGCTGAAGTAAGCCATGACCGCGACTATCAAACTCGGCGAGTTGGCCGAGTTCCTGGGGGCCGACTTGCGCGGCTCCCCGGAGAAAGAAATCACTGGGCTAGCCACCTTGCAGGAGGCTGGCCCAGCTCAGTTGAGCTTCCTCGCAAATCCTCAGTACCGTAAATACCTCGTCGACAGCCAAGCCGCAGCCGTGTTGCTGAAAGCCGCTGACGCCGAAGGGTTTACCGGGGATGCGCTGGTGGTGGCCGACCCGTACCTGGCTTACGCGCGTGCTTCGCACCTGTTTGACCCGAAACCCAAGGCTGTCGCCGGGATCCATCCGTCTGCAGTCATCGCCGATGATGCCCAGGTTGATCCTGCGGCCAGCATTGGTGCCTTTGCGGTGATCGAGAGCGGTGCACGCATTGCGGCCGGCGTCACGGTCGGTGCGCATTGCTTTATCGGTGCACGCTGTGAAATCGGCGCCGGCGGTTGGCTGGCTCCTCGCGTGACCCTGTACCACGATGTGCGTATTGGCGAGCGTGTGGTGATTCAATCGGGTGCCGTGATCGGTGGGGAAGGCTTTGGCTTTGCCAACTCGAAAGGCATCTGGAACAAGATCGCCCAGGTCGGCGGTGTGTTGATTGGCGACGATGTGGAGATTGGCGTGAACACGGCTGTCGATCGCGGGGCCTTGGCCGATACCGTGATCGGCAATGGCGTGAAGCTCGACAACCAGATCCAGATCGCCCACAACGTACAGATTGGCGATCACACTGCCATGGCTGCCTGTGTGGGTATTTCCGGCAGCACCAAGATCGGCAAGCATTGCATGCTCGCCGGTGGCGTTGGGCTGGTAGGCCACATCGATATTTGCGACAACGTCTTCATTACCGGCATGACCATGGTGACCCACTCGATTACCGAGCCAGGCGCCTATTCTTCCGGTACAGCCATGCAGCCCGCAGCTGAATGGCGCAAGAGTGCAGCACGCTTGAGGCATCTGGATGACATGGCTCGACGTCTCAAACAGCTGGAAAAGCGTGTTGGTGACGTGACCCCTGGCGGTAATGCTTCATCAGAAGGCTGATACCATTTCCATATCAAGTGTGCACAGCCGCTAGACTTGCCTCCTTGATTTGCTAGCGGGGCGTGCTTTTAGTCCGCCCCCAATCTTTATTACAGGCTTCCCCCCGAAATGATGGACATCAACGAGATTCGCGAATACCTGCCTCACCGTTACCCGTTCCTGCTGGTGGACCGTGTAGTGGACCTCAATGTCGAGGAAAAGCGCATTCGTGCCTACAAGAATGTCAGCATCAACGAACCGTTCTTCAACGGTCACTTTCCCGCGCATCCAATCATGCCGGGCGTGTTGATCATTGAAGCGATGGCCCAGGCTGCCGGTATCCTTGGTTTCAAAATGCTTGACCTCAAGCCTGCCGACGGCACGCTTTACTATTTCGTGGGTTCCGACAAGTTGCGTTTCCGCAATCCGGTCACCCCGGGTGACCAGTTGATCCTGGAAGCCAAGTTCATCAGCTGCAAGCGCCAGATCTGGAAGTTTGAGTGCCAGGCCTCGGTGGATGGCAAGCCGGTGTGCTCTGCCGAGATCATCTGTGCGGAACGCAAACTATGAGTTTGATTGACCCTCGCGCAATCATCGATCCGTCGGCCGTGCTGGCCGCCGACGTTGAGGTCGGCCCTTGGTCGATCATCGGCGCAGGTGTTGAAATCGGCGAGGGGACTGTCATCGGGCCACATGTGATCCTCAAAGGTCCGACCCGTATTGGCAAACACAATCGCATCTACCAGTTTTCCTCGGTAGGCGAAGACACCCCGGACATGAAGTACAAGGGTGAAGAAACACGCCTGGTAATCGGTGACCACAACATCATCCGAGAAGGCGTGACCATTCACCGTGGCACCGTGCAGGATCGTGCCGAGACCACGCTGGGCGACCACAACCTGGTCATGGCCTATGCCCACATCGGCCACGACAGCGTGATCGGCAACCACTGCATCCTGGTCAACAACACCGCGTTGGCCGGCCATGTACATGTTGACGACTGGGCGATTTTGTCCGGTTTCACCCTAGTGCATCAGTACTGCCATATCGGCGCCCACAGCTTTTCCGGCATGGGCACCGCCATCGGCAAGGACGTTCCAGCGTTCGTTACCGTGTTCGGCAACCCGGCCGAAGCCCGCAGCATGAACTTCGAAGGCATGCGCCGTCGTGGTTTCAGCGAAGAAGCCATTCACGCCCTGCGCCGTGCCTACAAGGTGGTTTACCGCCAGGGCTTGACGGTTGACCAGGCCCTGACCGAACTGGCCGAGCCGTCGGCGTTGTTCCCGGAAGTCGCGATATTCCGTGACTCGATCCAGGCATCGACTCGCGGCATCACCCGCTGATCATGGCCAATCTGCGTATTGCGCTGGTGGCCGGTGAAGCTTCCGGCGACATTCTGGGCGCAGGTCTGATGCGGGCCCTCAAGGCCCAGCATCCTGCGGTTGAATTTATCGGCGTGGGTGGCCCCCTGATGCAGGCCGAAGGCCTCACGTCCTACTTTCCCATGGAGCGCTTGTCGGTCATGGGGTTGGTGGAAGTGTTGGGCCGTCTGCGCGAGCTGCTGGCTCGGCGCAAGCTGCTGATTCAGACCCTTATCGAAGAAAAGCCCGACGTCTTCATCGGCATCGACGCGCCGGACTTCACTCTCAATATCGAACTCAAGTTGCGTCGGGCCGGGATCAAGACCGTGCATTACGTCAGCCCGTCCGTGTGGGCGTGGCGGCAGAAGCGCGTGCTGAAGATCCGCGAAGGCTGCGACCTGATGCTGACCCTGCTGCCGTTCGAGGCCAGGTTCTACGAAGAGAAGGGCGTGCCGGTGCGTTTTGTCGGCCACACCCTGGCCGATGCCATCCCGCTGCAAGCCGATCGCGCGGCGGCCCGTGCGGAACTGGGTTTGCCTGACGGCCCGCTGGTGGCGTTGATGCCGGGTAGCCGGGGCGGCGAAGTCGGCCGTTTGGGCGCGTTGTTTTTCGATGCCGCCGAACGGCTGATGACCTTGAAGCCAGGCGTGCGTTTCGTGCTGCCGTGTGCCAGTCCGCAACGTCGAGCACAAATCGAAACCTTGCTTGAAGGGCGCAACTTGCCGTTGACCCTGCTCGACGGCCAATCGCACCTGGCCCTGGCGGCCTGTGATGCCGTGTTGATTGCCTCGGGCACCGCGACCCTGGAAGCGCTGCTGTACAAGCGCCCGATGGTCGTGGCCTATCGCCTGGCGCCGCTGACGTTCTGGATTCTCAAGCGCATGGTCAAAAGCCCCTACATCTCCTTGCCCAACCTGCTGGCCCAACGCCTGTTGGTGCCGGAGTTGTTGCAGGACGACGCAACGCCCGAAGCCCTGGCGCAAACCGTATTACCCCTGATCGATGGCGGCGAAGAGCAGACCCGTGGTTTTGACGCCATTCATCGCGTCTTGCGCCGTGATGCGTCGAATCAGGCGGCGGATGCCGTGCTGGCCTTGATCGGGCAAAAACAGGAAACAGTATGACGACGCAAATGGGCCTGGACTTCAGCCTGGTTGCCGAAGCCCACGAACTGGTGGCCGGTGTGGACGAAGTGGGTCGCGGCCCGCTGTGCGGTGCGGTGGTGACGGCGGCGGTGATCCTTGACCCGAACCGCCCGATCCTCGGCCTCAATGACTCGAAAAAACTCACCGAAGCGCGCCGCGAAAAGCTCTTCGATGAGATCTGTGAAAAGGCCTTGAGCTGGCACATCGCTCGGGCCGAAGTCGAAGAAATCGACGAACTGAACATCCTCCACGCCACCATGCTCGCCATGCAGCGCGCGGTCGAAGGCCTGCACATCACGCCGAAAATGGCGATGATTGACGGCAACCGCTGCCCCAAACTGGCGATGCCGTCTGAAGCGGTGGTCAAGGGTGATAGCAAGGTGCCGGCGATTGCCGCCGCGTCGATCCTGGCCAAAGTCAGTCGCGACCGTGAAATGGCCGCCTTCGAACTGATTTATCCCGGTTACGGCATTGGTGGCCATAAGGGCTACCCGACGCCCGTTCATCTGGAAGCCTTGGCGCGCCTCGGCCCAACGCCGATCCATCGACGTTCGTTCGCCCCGGTTCGCCTGGCTTACGAGGCGCGGGAAGCTCTCGGCGAGCTGTAGTCGCGAGGCTGATGTTTTGCTCAAGGCCCGGTACAATCCCGGGCCTTGTTGTTTCTAAGTTTCTAGACAGGATCACTATGCCGGCTTCATTCGTTCACCTGCGCCTGCACACTGAATACTCCCTGGTCGACGGCCTGGTACGGATCAAACCGCTGGTCAAAACCTTGGTGGGCATGAACATGCCTGCGGTAGCGGTTACCGATCAGAACAACATGTGTTCCCTGGTCAAGTTTTACAAAAACGCCATGGGCGCCGGCATCAAGCCGATCTGCGGCGCCGACCTGTGGCTGTCCAACAAAGACCCGGACAACGCTCTGAGCCGCATCAGCCTGCTGGCGATGAACGGTGTCGGTTACCGCAACCTCACCGAGCTGATTTCCCGGGGTTTCATCGACGGCCAGCGCAATGGTTCGATCATCATCGAGCGCGAGTGGGTGGCCGAGGCCAGCGAAGGCCTGATCATGCTTTCGGCTGCCAAAGAGGGCGAGATCGGCCTCGCGCTGCTGGGCGGCAACCCGCAGGAAGCCGAAGTGCTGGCCCGCGAGTGGATGCAGGTCTTCCCTGACCGTTTCTACCTGGAAGTGCAGCGCACCAACCGCCCCAACGACGAAGAGCACCTGCACGCCGCCGTGGCCCTGGCTGACACGCTGGGCGCGCCGCTTGTGGCGACCAACGATGTGCGTTTCATCAAGAAGGAAGATTTCGAGGCCCACGAGACCCGCGTGTGCATCGGCGAAGGCCGAGCCCTGGATGACCCGCGTCGCTCGAAAAACTACAGTGAAGAGCAATACCTCAAAAGCGCCGACGAGATGGCCGAGCTGTTCAGCGACCTGCCCGAGGCCCTGGAAAACTCCGTCGAAATTGCCAAGCGCTGCAATATCGAAGTGAAGCTGGGCAAGCACTTCTTGCCCAACTTCCCGATTCCCGATGGCATGACCATCGACGAATATTTCCGCAAGGTGTCGTTCGACGGTCTGGAAGATCGCCTGACTGTTCTACTACCCAAGGACACCACCGAAGACTACGAGGCCAAGCGCCAGGTCTACGTCGATCGGCTGAATTTCGAGCTGGATATCATCATCCAGATGGGGTTCCCCGGTTACTTCCTGATCGTAATGGACTTTATCCAGTGGGCCAAAAGCAACGGCGTACCGGTTGGCCCGGGCCGGGGGTCGGGTGCCGGTTCGCTGGTGGCCTATGTACAGAAGATTACTGACCTCGACCCGCTGGAATATGACCTGCTGTTCGAGCGGTTCCTGAACCCGGAACGGGTTTCCATGCCCGACTTCGACGTCGACTTCTGCATGGACGGTCGTGACCGCGTGATCGAATACGTGGCCGAGAAATACGGCCGCAACGCCGTAAGCCAGATCATCACCTTCGGTTCCATGGCGGCCAAGGCTGTAATCCGTGACGTGGCGCGGGTGCAGGGCAAGTCCTACGGCCTGGCGGATCGTCTGTCGAAGATGATCCCGTTCGAAGTCGGCATGACCCTGGAAAAGGCCTATGAGCAGGAAGAGATCCTGCGCGACTTCATCAAGATCGATGAAGAAGCCGCCGAAATCTGGGACATGGCGCGCAAGCTTGAAGGCGTGGTGCGTAACGTCGGTAAACACGCCGGTGGTGTGGTAATTGCCCCTACCAAGCTCACGGACTTTTCGCCGATCTATTGCGACGAAGCCGGCGACGGCCTGGTAACCCAGTTCGACAAGGATGACGTGGAGGCGGCCGGCCTGGTGAAGTTCGACTTCCTCGGCCTGCGTACCCTGACCATCATCGACTGGGCGCTCAAGACCATCAACCGCGAGCGCGCCAAGGTGGACGAAGCGCCGCTGGATATCGCGTTTATCCCGCTGGACGACAAACCGACCTATCAGCTGCTGCAAAAAGCCGAAACCACGGCGGTGTTCCAGCTTGAGTCGCGGGGCATGAAAGAGCTGATCAAAAAGCTCAAGCCCGACTGCCTGGAAGACTTGATCGCACTGGTGGCCCTGTTCCGTCCGGGCCCGCTGCAATCGGGCATGGTGGACGACTTTATCAACCGTAAGCACGGCCGCGCCGAGTTGGCTTACCCGCACTCCGACTACCAGTACGAAGGCCTCAAGCCCGTCCTGGCGCCGACCTACGGCATCATCCTGTATCAGGAACAGGTGATGCAGATCGCCCAGGTCATGGCCGGTTACACCCTTGGTGGTGCGGACATGCTGCGGCGGGCCATGGGTAAGAAAAAGCCCGAGGAAATGGCCAAGCAGCGCGGCGGTTTCATTGAAGGTTGCGCCACCAACAATATCGACGCCGACCTGGCGGGTAACATCTTCGACCTGGTGGAAAAATTCGCCGGTTACGGCTTCAACAAATCCCACTCCGCTGCGTACGGTCTGGTGTCGTACCAGACTGCCTGGCTGAAAGCCCACTACCCGGCGCCGTTCATGGCCGCGGTACTCTCGGCGGATATGCACAACACCGACAAGGTCGTGACCTTGATCGAGGAAGTGCGCACCATGAAGCTGCGCCTCGACGCGCCGGACGTGAACGCCTCGGAGTTCAAGTTCACGGTGAACGACGAAGGCCGCATCATTTATGGTCTGGGCGCGATCAAAGGCGTGGGCGAAAGCCCGGTGGAGGCCATTGTTGAAGCGCGCCAGAGCGGGCCGTTCGCGGATCTGTTCGACTTCTGCGCGAGGGTCGACCTCAAGCGCATCAATAAACGGACCCTCGATGGCTTGATCCGCAGCGGCGCGCTCGACCGTCTCGGCCCGTATTTCCACGATGAGCCGAAGGCCTACCAGGCCAATATCGACCGTAATCGTGCGGTGCTGTTGACCGCCATGGAAGAGGCGATCAAGGCCGCCGAACAGACCGCCCGTACCCACGACAGCGGCCACGCCGACCTGTTTGGCGGCTTGTTCGTCGAAGAAGACGCGGACGTCTACGGCAACCATCGCAAGGCCAAGGAGCTGACCCTCAAGGAACGTCTCAAGGGTGAGAAAGACACCTTGGGCCTGTACCTGACCGGCCACCCGATTGACGAATACGAAGGCGAAATCCGCCGTTTTGCCCGCCAGCGCATCATCGACCTGAAGCCGGCCCGCGACACCCAGACCGTTGCCGGCATGATCATCGCCCTGCGGGTGATGAAGAACAAAAAGGGCGACAAGATGGGTTTCATCACCCTCGACGACCGCTCGGGCCGCATCGAAGCGTCGCTGTTTGCCGACGCGTTCCATTCTGCGCAGTCGTTGTTGCAGACCGATGCCATGGTGGTGGTGGAAGGGGAGGTCAGCAACGACGACTTCTCCGGCGGCCTGCGCCTGCGGATCAAGCGGGTCATGAGCATGGAAGACGCGCGCACCAACCTGGCCGAAAGCCTGCGCCTGAAGGTGAAAACCGAGGCGCTCAAGGGCGATCAGCTACGCTGGTTGGGCGACTTGCTCAAGCGCCACCGTGGCGCGTGCCCGGTGACCATGGAGTACACCGGCAGCGACGCCAAGGCCATGTTGCAGTTCGGCGAGACCTGGCGAATTGATCCGGCGGATGGCTTGATTCAAGCTTTGCGTGACCAGTTCGGGCGAGACAACGTCTTCCTCCAATACCGTTGATGGCCAGGTGGCAGTAGAAAGCCTGATCTCGACTGAACATTTAATCTCGACCTAAACGCGCCTCTCCCTTAAGGTAGGGCGCGAATAGACCACCGGCTGGCCAGGCACTCCTTGGCCGTCGACCCAAGACGGACGCTTATGAACCCGAATTTTCTTGATTTCGAACAGCCGATCGCTGACCTGCAAGCCAAAATTGAAGAACTGCGCCTGGTCGGCAATGACAATTCGCTGAATATCGGCGATGAGATCGCTCGCCTGCAGGACAAGAGCAGCACCCTGACCGAAGACATCTTCGGCAAGCTGACCAGCTGGCAGATCGCGCGCCTGGCTCGCCACCCGCGCCGCCCGTACACCCTGGACTACATTCAGCACATCTTCACCGAATTCGACGAGTTGCATGGCGACCGCCACTTCTCCGACGACGCGGCTATCGTGGGCGGTATCGCTCGCCTGGACGACCAGCCGGTAATGGTCATCGGTCACCAGAAAGGCCGTGAAGTGCGCGAAAAAGTTCGCCGCAACTTCGGCATGCCGCGCCCGGAAGGCTACCGCAAGGCCTGCCGCCTGATGGAAATGGCCGAGCGCTTCAAGATGCCGATCCTGACCTTCATCGACACCCCGGGCGCCTACCCGGGTATCGACGCTGAAGAGCGTAACCAGAGCGAAGCCATCGCCTGGAACCTGCGCGTCATGTCCCGCTTGAAAACCCCGATCATCGCCACCGTGATTGGTGAAGGTGGTTCCGGCGGCGCACTGGCCATCGGCGTGTGCGACCAGTTGAACATGCTCCAGTACTCGACCTACGCGGTGATCTCGCCGGAAGGTTGCGCCTCGATCCTGTGGAAAACCGCAGAAAAGGCGCCGGACGCTGCCGAAGCCATGGGCATCACCGCCGATCGCCTCAAAGGCCTGGGTATCGTGGACAAAGTCATCGCCGAGCCACTGGGCGGCGCTCACCGCGACCCGGCGGCTGCCGCTGCGACCATCCGTGCTGAGTTGGGCTCGCAATTGGCGATGCTCAAGAAGCTGGATAACGAAGCGCTGTTGAAGCGTCGTTATGAGCGTCTGATGAGCTACGGCCTCTAAGCTGACGCAGTACTAAAATGTGGGAGCGGGCTTGCTCGCGAAGGCGGTGTGTCAGTCACTGTAAAGGTTGACTGATCCACCGCCTTCGCGAGCAAGCCCGCTCCCACATTTGCTTTGTGTATGCTGGGTTATCGCATTCCAGATTGATGGCGGTATTTTTCATGACTCCTTCCTTAACCGCCAAACTCCTGCAAGCCCTGGCCCTCTGGCGCAACGCCCCCGCCTGGCATGTCGCTTTCTCCGGCGGTCTTGATTCCACTGTCTTGCTGCACCTCCTGGCCAGCACCGAACACCTCCCGCCGCTCAACGCCATCCATGTCCACCACGGCCTGCAAGCCACCGCCGATGCCTGGCCAAGCCATTGCCAAACGATCTGCGACCGCCTGGGCGTGCCTCTGCGCGTCATGCGCGTACAGGTCCAACCCGGCGCCAGCCTTGAGCGTGCCGCCCGTGACGCGCGTTACCAGGCGTTTGCCGAGGTTGTCGGCGCCGGTGAGGTGTTGCTGACCGGCCAGCATCGTGACGATCAGGCCGAAACCCTGCTGTTTCGCCTGCTGCGTGGGGCAGGGGTGCGCGGGCTGGCGGCGATGCCCGCCCATCGCGTCTTGGCAGGTGGGCATCTGGTGCGACCGCTGCTGGATGTCTCGCGTGCCGAGCTGCAAGCCTATGCCCACGAACATCAACTCACGTGGATTGACGATCCGTCCAACGCTGACACTCGGTTTTCGCGCAACTACTTGCGTCACCGGGTAGTCCCGCTGCTGACGGAGCGTTGGCCGCAAGCTGTCAGCAGCCTTGCACGCACCGCCGAACACCTGAGTGAAGCCCAAGGCCTGCTCGATGAGCTGGCTCAGATGGACCTGCATACCGCCGATCAGCCGTCGTCGTTTCCTTGGCTTCCATTGCCGTCGTTGGCGCTTACGCCATTGCGCGAGCTTTCCGATGCCCGCCAGCGCAACGTCTTGCGTCACTGGCTGACCCCGCTGACCCGTTTGCCCGACAGCGACCACTGGGCCAGTTGGTATTCCCTGCGTGATGCCAAGCGTGACGCGCAGCCGCTGTGGCGCCTTACCGATGGCGAACTGCACCGTTGCGCCGAGCGCATCTGGTGGGTGCCTGCCACTTGGTCGGATTTTTCCGACGCATCGGTGAGCTGGCCCCAACCGCAAAACCCACTAGAGTTACCCGGCAATGGTCGGTTGGAATTGGTCGGCAAGCCACCCGAAGGTCCGCTGGAGATCCGCTATCGTCAAGGTGGCGAAATCGTCGAAGTCCCCGGCCGAGGCCGGCGTGACTTGAAGCGTCTGCTGAACGAAGGTGGCTTGCCAGGCTTCATGCGTGGCAGATTGCCGCTGCTGTATCAGGGCGAGCAATTGCTGGCGGTCCCCACCCTCGCTGGGCTATGGCCCGACTCGACGGGCGACTGGCAATTACATTGGATGCCACAGACGTGCGATCAAGGTTTGAGCTGATAGAGCCTTTCCGGTAGACTACGCTCCCTTCTTGATACAACTTCTGTGGATTCGCCTGAATCGCAGCAGTTGCCGATTACCAAGCAGTCTTTGCTGGGCGATTCCAAAAAATGTGTAGCGATCAACGTACCGGTGTTTCATTGCTGGTCTGTCACAACGCGGCGGTTTTTTTGAAAGGTGCACTGTGATTAATGCAGGTGATCGGGGGCTTCGGCCTCTCTTCGCTTTCCCCGGCGGCTCGGACCGCTTTAACGCAGACTTCTAGGGTTTTTCATGACGCGCTACATATTCGTCACGGGCGGTGTTGTTTCTTCATTGGGGAAAGGCATCGCATCGGCTTCATTGGCGGCCATCCTGGAGGCGCGGGGACTTAAGGTCACCATGCTCAAGCTGGACCCGTACATCAACGTTGACCCGGGCACCATGAGCCCGTTCCAGCACGGTGAAGTGTTCGTCACCCACGACGGCGCCGAGACCGACCTGGACCTGGGCCACTACGAGCGGTTCATCCGCACGACCATGACCCAGAACAACAACTTCACCACCGGCCGTGTCTACGAGCACGTGCTGCGCAAGGAGCGCCGTGGTGACTACCTGGGTGCAACCATCCAGGTGATCCCGCACATCACCGACGAAATCAAGCGCCGCATCATCAAGGGTGCAGGCGATGCCGACGTGGCGATGGTCGAGATCGGTGGCACCGTGGGTGACATCGAGTCCCAACCGTTCCTCGAAGCCATCCGCCAGTTGCGTTTCGAAGTCGGCGCCAAGCGCGCGATGCTGATGCACTTGACCCTGGTCCCGTACATCGCCACCGCCGGCGAAACCAAAACCAAGCCTACCCAGCACTCGGTCAAGGAACTGCGTTCCATCGGCCTGCAGCCGGACGTGCTGGTGTGCCGCTCCGATCACCCGATCGACATTTCCTCGCGTCGCAAGATCGCGCAATTCACCAACGTTGAAGAACGTGCGGTGATCGCGCTGGAAGACGCCGACACCATCTACAAGATCCCGGGCATCCTGCATTCGCAAGGCCTGGACGATTTTGTGGTCGAGCGTTTCGGCCTGCAATGCAACGGCGCGGACCTGTCCGAGTGGGAAGCCGTGGTTGACGCCAAGCTCAACCCTGAGCACGAAGTCACCATCGCCATGGTCGGCAAGTACATGGAACTGCTGGACGCGTACAAGTCGCTGATCGAAGCGATGAGCCACGCCGGTATCAGCAACCGTACCAAGGTCAACCTGCGCTATATCGACTCCGAAGACATCGAGAACCAAGGCACTGCCTTGCTCGAAGGTGTGGACGCGATCCTCGTGCCAGGCGGTTTCGGCCTGCGTGGCGTGGAAGGCAAGATCACTGCGGTGCAGTACGCTCGTGAAAACAAGGTGCCGTACCTGGGTATCTGCCTGGGCATGCAAGTGGCCGTTATCGAGTTCGCCCGTAACGTGCTGGGCTGGAAAGACGCCAACTCCACCGAGTTCGACAGCAAGAGCGGCCACCCGGTCGTGGGCCTGATCACCGAGTGGGAAGATGCCACCGGCGCGGTCGAGACCCGTACCGAAGCCTCCGACCTGGGCGGCACCATGCGCCTTGGCGCGCAAGACTGCCTGCTGGAGCCGGGCTCGCTGGTTCACGATTGCTACGGCAAGGACGTGATCGTCGAGCGTCACCGTCACCGCTACGAAGTGAACAACAACCTGCTGCCGCAAATCAAAGAGGCTGGCCTGAAAATCTCCGGTCGCTCCGGTGATGGCGCGTTGGTTGAAGTGGTTGAGGCACCGGATCATCCATGGTTCGTCGCTTGCCAGTTCCACCCGGAGTTCACCTCGACGCCGCGCGACGGTCACCCGTTGTTCAGCGGTTTCGTCAAGGCAGCACTGACGCAACACCAGAAGAAGGCGTAACCCTGATGGCCCAGAAGATCATTCGCGTCGGCGACATCGAGATTGCCAACGACAAGCCCATGGTGCTGTTCGGCGGCATGAACGTGCTGGAAAGCCGCGACATGGCGATGCAGGTCTGTGAAGAGTACGTCAAGGTCACCGAGAAACTCGGTATCCCTTACGTATTCAAGGCCAGCTTCGACAAGGCCAACCGTTCGTCCGTGACCTCCTATCGCGGCCCGGGCCTTGAAGAAGGCATGCGGATCTTCCAGGACATCAAGCAAGCCTTCGGCGTGCCGATCATCACCGACGTCCACGAGCCTGAGCAGGCTGCCGTGGTCGCCGAGGTGTGCGACATCATCCAGTTGCCGGCCTTCCTGTCGCGCCAGACCGATCTGGTTGTCGCGATGGCCAAGACCGGCGCTGTGATCAATATCAAGAAAGCCCAGTTCCTCGCACCCCAGGAGATGAAACACATCCTGAACAAGTGCGTGGAAGCGGGTAACGACCAGTTGATCCTCTGCGAGCGTGGTTCGAGCTTCGGCTACAACAACCTCGTGGTGGACATGCTCGGTTTCGGCATCATGAAACAGTTCGAATACCCGGTGTTCTTCGACGTGACCCACGCGCTGCAAATGCCCGGTGGTCGTGCCGATTCCGCTGGCGGGCGTCGTGCCCAGGTGCTGGACCTGGCCAAGGCCGGCATCAGCCAGTCCCTGGCGGGCCTGTTCCTCGAAGCCCACCCGGACCCGGACAACGCCAAGTGCGACGGCCCTTGCGCCCTGCGCCTGGACAAGCTGGAGCCGTTCCTGGCCCAGCTCAAGCAGTTGGACGAACTGGTCAAGAGTTTTCCGACGGTAGAGACCGCGTAAGCCGCGTTTCTCCGGTAAAGTATCCCACGCTAAATGCTCAGGCCCCCGGGCCTGAGCCTTGTCGCCTGCAAGCCTGCCCCGTTGTTCCACCCTTGCGGTCGGTCAAAAGTTTTCCTTCAACTGCGTCGTTTTCGTCAACTTTGGAGTGTTTACAACAATGGCAAAAATCGTCGACATCAAAGGTCGTGAAGTTCTCGACTCCCGTGGCAACCCCACCGTCGAAGCCGACGTGCTTCTCGATAATGGCATCACTGGCAGCGCCTGCGCGCCGTCCGGTGCGTCTACCGGTTCGCGCGAAGCGCTGGAACTGCGTGATGGCGACAAGAGCCGTTACCTGGGCAAAGGTGTACTCAAGGCCGTAGCCAACATCAATGGCCCGATCCGCGACCTGCTGCTGGGTAAAGACCCGGTTGACCAGAAAGCCCTCGACCTGGCAATGATCAAGCTCGACGGCACCGAAAACAAAGGCAGCCTGGGCGCCAACGCCATCCTCGCCGTATCCCTGGCTGCGGCCAAGGCTGCTGCCCAGGACCAGGACCTGCCGCTGTACGCCCACATCGCCAACCTGAATGGCACCCCGGGTGTTTACTCGATGCCGGTGCCGATGATGAACATCATCAACGGTGGCGAGCACGCCGATAACAACGTCGACATCCAGGAATTCATGGTGCAGCCGGTTGGCGCCAAGTCCTTCTCCGAAGGCCTGCGCATGGGCACCGAGATTTTCCATCACCTGAAAGCCGTGCTGAAGGCCCGTGGCCTGAGCACTGCCGTGGGTGACGAAGGTGGTTTCGCACCGAACCTGGCGTCCAACGAAGATGCACTGAAAGTCATCTCCGAAGCCGTGGCCAACGCTGGCTACAAGCTGGGCACCGACGTGACCCTGGCCCTGGACTGCGCGGCCAGCGAGTTCTACGAAGATGGCAAGTACAACCTGTCCGGCGAAGGCCAGGTGTTCAACTCCGAAGGTTTCGCCGAATACCTGAAGGGCCTGACCCAGCGCTATCCGATCATCTCGATCGAAGACGGCCTGGACGAGTCCGACTGGGACGGTTGGAAAATCCTGACCGACAAGATCGGCGAGAAAATCCAGCTGGTGGGTGACGACTTGTTCGTGACCAACACCAAGATCCTGAAAGAAGGCATCGACAAGAAGATCGCCAACTCGATCCTGATCAAGTTCAACCAGATCGGCACCCTGACCGAAACCCTGGAAGCCATCCAGATGGCCAAGGCTGCGGGCTACACCGCCGTGATCTCCCACCGCTCCGGCGAAACCGAAGATTCGACCATTGCCGACCTGGCTGTGGGCACTTCGGCGGGCCAGATCAAGACCGGTTCCCTGTGCCGTTCCGATCGCGTTTCCAAGTACAACCAATTGCTGCGTATCGAAGAGCAACTGGCTGGCAAAGCCAAGTACAACGGTCGCGATGAGTTTCGCGGCTGAGCTGTAAATGGTAAAAAGTCGGCGGATTGCGTCGGAAAAAACACGACAGTGTAGATTTCGACGCTAATCTCATGGCTATCTAGCACAAGCCTGGTTCTTCCAGGCTTCGTGCTATCAGTTGCTGCAAAAGTTTTGCATGGCTGTCTTTTTTCACTGGATACCCGGATTTCGATGCGCAGTCCCAATTGGTTGTTCCTCGTCTTGCTCTTGTTGCTGGCTGGCCTGCAGTACCGCCTATGGGTGGGTAATGGCAGCTTTGCGCAGGTAAAAGACCTGACCCAGCAAATTGCCGACCAGCACGCCGAAAACGAACGCCTGCTGGAGCGCAACCGCGTCCTCGATGCCGAAGTGCTTGAGCTGAAAAAAGGTACGGAGACCGTGGAAGAGCGGGCTCGTCATGAGTTGGGCATGGTCAAGGAGGGCGAGACCCTCTACCAGTTGGCCCAATGAGTAACGATTTGCCGGCCTTCTGGGCCGTGATTCCTGCCGCGGGTGTCGGTGCCCGTATGGCTGCGGACCGTCCCAAGCAATATTTGCAGTTGGGCGGGCGCACAATTCTCGAACACAGCCTTGGCTGTTTTCTCGACCATCCAACGCTCAAGGGCCTGGTGGTCAGTCTTGCTGCTGATGATCCCTACTGGCCCAACCTGGCCTGTGCTGCCGACCCGCGCATCCAGCGTGCCGACGGTGGCGCCGAGCGTTCGGGTTCGGTGCTCAATGCGTTGTTGCAATTGAATGCCCTGGGCGCCAGTGATGATGATTGGGTGTTGGTACACGATGCGGCGCGACCTAACCTGAGTCGCGATGATCTCGATAAGTTGCTGATGGAACTGGCCGATGACCCCGTTGGCGGTCTGTTGGCCGTGCCGGCCCGCGATACGCTCAAGCGCGTCGACAAGCACGGGCGGGTGGTGGAAACCGTTGATCGCAGCTTGATCTGGCAAGCCTACACGCCGCAGATGTTCCGCCTCGGTGCCTTGCACCGCGCGTTGGCCGATAGTTTGGTGGCGGATGCGGTGATCACCGACGAAGCCTCGGCCATGGAGTGGTCCGGCCAGGCGCCGCGCTTGATCGAGGGGCGTTCGGACAATATCAAGGTGACCCGGCCGGAGGATCTGGAGTGGTTGCGGTTGCGGTGGGCTAACCGTAGGTAGTCAGTTGCACCGAGTCGACATCATCGCAGGCAAGCCAGCTCCCACATTGGACCGCGTTTATCCTGTAGGAATACGGTCAAAGGTGGGAGCTGGCTTGCCTGCGATGAGGCCGGCACAAACAACCCATAATCACTGGCTGTACTCCGGCCTTTCAGCCAACCCCGCCTTCAAAAAGTCCACCAGCTTCCTGACCTTCGGCGACAAATGTCGCTGCTGCGGATACAGCGCCCACACCGCCGTATTCGGTGGCTGATGCGCCTCCAGCAACGACACCAGCGCACCACTGTGCAGATGCTCCAGCACGTAATAATCCGGCAACTGGCACAACCCGACGCCTTGCAGCGCCGCATCCAGCACCGCCTGCCCACTGTTGCAGCGCCAGTTTCCCTGCACCCGCTGAGAAAATTCCCGCCCGTCCTGGGCCAGTTGCCAGATGTCCGAGCTGCCGATCAGGCAGTTATGCCGACTCAATTCCGACAAACTATGTGGCCGCCCATACCGCGCCAAGTAGGACGGTGACGCACACACATACATGCGCCGCGGTGCCAGGCGGCTGGCAACCATGCGCGAATCCTGCAGGCGCCCGAGACGAATCGCCAGGTCGAGGCCTTCGTGCACCAGGTCCAGTTGGCGATTGCTCAGCTCTATATCCACACGCAATTGCGGATACAACGCCATGAACCGCGTCACCAACGGCACGATAAACCGCTCGCCGTAGGCCACGGCGCAGGTCATGCGCAACATGCCCTTGGGCTCGCTGGTGAGGTCTCCGACCGCGCGCAGGGCCTCTTCGCGACCGTCCTGCAAACGTTGGCAATGCTGCAGGAACGTCTGGCCCGCT
Organism: Pseudomonas sp. KBW05; assembly: GCF_003852405.1. Classification (GTDB taxonomy): domain Bacteria; phylum Pseudomonadota; class Gammaproteobacteria; order Pseudomonadales; family Pseudomonadaceae; genus Aquipseudomonas. Next base: position 226,686 of record NZ_QAJM01000009.1, on the reverse strand, counting down.
TCAGTCAGGGTGACCTTGCGCGTGCTGCGATACAGCAAGCGCGTTTGCAGCCGCTCTTCCAGGCGCGCCACTTGCCGGCTGATATGGGACGACGAAACGCCCAGCCGCTCGGCAGCCGCTGTGAACTGGCTGCACTCGGCGACGGCGACGAACTCATCGATGCCTTCCCAGCGGTTTTCCAACATCTTGATTATCCCTGTGCAGCAATAATGTTTTGCTTTTGCCTGGATTATTCATCACTCAGCCATGTTTTACACTCTGCGCCTCAGTTTTTAACTCCATGGAGAAACCCGGATGATCAAGTCCCGTGCCGCCGTAGCCTTCGAAGCCAAGAAACCTCTTGAAATCGTTGAAGTAGATGTCGCTATGCCCAAGGCTGGCGAAGTGCTGTTGCGCGTGGTCGCGTCCGGCGTGTGCCACACCGACGCCTACACCCTGTCGGGCGCGGACCCGGAAGGCATCTTCCCGTCGATCCTCGGTCACGAAGGGGGGGCAGTGGTTGAAGCGATTGGCGAGGGCGTGACTTCGGTAGCGGTCGGCGACCACGTGATCCCGCTGTACACCCCGGAATGCGGCAAGTGCAAATTCTGCCTCTCGGGCAAGACCAATCTGTGCCAGGCCATCCGTTCCACGCAGGGCAAAGGCTTGATGCCGGATGGCACCACGCGTTTCTCCTACAAGGGTCAGCCGATTTTCCACTACATGGGCACTTCGACCTTCTCCGAGTACACCGTGCTGCCGGAAATTTCCGTGGCCAAGATTCCTAAAGAAGCGCCGCTGGAAAAAGTCTGCTTGCTGGGGTGTGGCGTCACCACCGGTATCGGTGCAGTGATCAACACGGCCAAGGTCAAGCCGGGCGACACCGTGGCCATCTTCGGCCTCGGCGGTATCGGCCTGTCGGCCATCATCGGCGCGGTAAAAGCCAAGGCTGGCCGCATCATTGCCATCGACATCAACCCGGCCAAGTTCGAAATCGCCAAGCAACTGGGCGCCACCGACTGCATCAACCCGAAAGACTACGATCGCCCAATTCAAGATGTGATTGTCGATTTGACTGACGGCGGCGTGGACTTTTCCTTCGAGTGCATCGGCAACGTGCAACTGATGCGTGCCGCCCTTGAGTGCTGCCACAAAGGCTGGGGCGAGTCGGTGATCATCGGTGTAGCGGGCGCTGGCCAGGAAATTTCCACGCGCCCGTTCCAGTTGGTGACCGGTCGCGTCTGGCGTGGTTCGGCCTTCGGCGGCGTGCGCGGTCGTACTGAATTGCCAAGCTACGTGGAAATGGCCCAGACCGGCGAGATCCCGCTGGACACCTTCATCACCCACACCATGGGCCTGGAAGACATCAACAAAGCGTTTGACCTGATGCACGAAGGCAAGAGCATCCGCACCGTCATCCACTTCTGAGGTCGGCCATGAGTCTGGAAAACCTGTCGTGCCAGAAAAGCTTTGGCGGCTGGCATAAACGCTACAAGCATCACTCCGATGTGCTCGGTTGCGACATGACCTTTGCCGTCTACCTGCCGCCGCAAGCGGAGCAGGGCGGCAAGTTGCCAGTGCTGTACTGGCTGTCGGGCCTGACCTGCACCGATGAGAACTTCATGCAGAAGGCCGGTGCCCAGCGCATGGCCGCCGAGCTGGGGCTGATCATCGTCGCGCCGGACACCAGCCCACGTGGCCCGGGTGTGCCGGGCGACCCGGACAACGCCTGGGATTTTGGCCTGGGCGCGGGCTTCTACCTGAATGCCACCCAGGAACCTTGGGCCAAGCACTATCGGATGCATGACTACGTGGTGCAGGAATTGCCGGCGTTGGTCGAAGCGCATTTCCCGGCTTCGGATAAGCGCGGCATCAGCGGCCATTCCATGGGCGGCCATGGCGCGTTGGTGTGTGCGTTGCGCAATCCTGGGCGTTACCTGTCGGTGTCGGCGTTTTCGCCGATCAACAACCCGATGGATTGCCCGTGGGGCCAGAAAGCCTTCTCCCGTTACCTGGGGGAAGAACGCTCGAAGTGGCGTGAGTGGGACGCTTGCGTGCTGATCAGCGAGGCCTCGGAAAAGCTGCCATTGCTGGTGGATCAGGGCGACCGCGACGACTTCCTCGCCGTGCAGCTCAAGCCTGAAGCCTTGCAGCAAGCGGCGAAGGCGGCCGGTCATCCGCTGGAACTGCGCCTGCAACCCGGCTACGACCACAGCTACTTCTTTATCGCCAGCTTCATCGAAGAGCATTTGCGACATCATGGCCGTGCTTTGCTCGGTTAATGTGTGGCAAAAGTAGGTAGAATCACGCCCTGAATTAAATCGGGGCGTTTTTTTATGCGTATTGGCCACGGCTACGATGTGCACCGTTTCGCTGAGGGCGACTTCATCACCTTGGGTGGCGTGCGCATTGCACACCACCATGGGTTGCTGGCTCATTCCGACGGCGACGTTGTGTTGCATGCCTTGAGCGATGCCTTGCTCGGCGCAGCGGCGTTGGGTGATATCGGCAAACATTTTCCAGACACCGATCCCACCTTCAAGGGTGCGGACAGTCGCGTCCTGTTGCGCCACGTTGTAGGCCTGATCCACGCCAAGGGCTGGAAAGTCGGCAACGTCGATAACACCATCGTGGCCCAGGCGCCGAAAATGGCCCCCCATATCGAATCGATGCGCGCGCTGATTGCCGCGGATCTGCAAATAGAATTGGATCAAGTGAACGTGAAAGCCACCACCACCGAAAAGCTCGGGTTTACCGGTCGTGAAGAGGGCATTGCGGTGCACTCCGTCGCCTTGTTGCTGCGCGCATGAACGACCTGCAACTGTTGGGCCCACGGGCCTATGGCGAGGCGTTGGGCAGTGCCGTCCTGAAGGCCACCGCTGAAGACTTCCAGGTTGATGAAGTGCTGGACATCCCGTTGACCGGCGATGGCGAGCACCTGTGGTTGTGGGTCGAGAAACGCGGCCTCAATACCGAAGAGGCCGCGCGGCGTATCGCCAAGGCCGCTGGCGTGCCGTTGCGTACCGTCAGTTATGCCGGGCTCAAGGATCGCCAGGCGCTGACGCGCCAGTGGTTCAGCGTGCAGTTGCCGGGCAAGGCTGATCCAGACATGAGTGGTGCGGAAAACGACACCCTCAAGATCCTCAAGATGGCCCGCCACAAACGCAAGTTGCAACGTGGCGCGCATTCGGCGAACGGCTTCACCTTGCGCCTGACCCAATTGGCCGGTGATACCGCGGCCATCGACGCGCGGTTGCAACTGATTGCCCAGCACGGCATTCCCAACTACTTCGGCGCCCAGCGTTTTGGCCACAACGGCGGCAACGTGGTTGATGCCCGCGAGTGGGCGGCGCGCAAGGCCTTGCCGGAGCAGCGCAATGTGCGTTCGCGGCTGCTGTCCACTGCGCGCAGTTTCTTGTTCAACAAGGTGTTGGCGGCACGTGTTGCCGACGGTTCCTGGCAGCGTGCCCAGGTCGGCGACCTGCTGGCGTTTACCGACAGCCGCAGCTTTTTCCCGGCCGGCGAGGCTGAATGCAGCGACCCGCGCCTGGCGATCCTCGACCTGCACCCGACCGGGCCGCAGTGGGGTGAGGGCGATTCGCCCGCCAGCGGTGCGACCCATGCGCTGGAGCAGGCCGTCGCCGCCAGTGAAGCCGAGCTGCGCGATTGGCTGGTGAATGCGGGCATGAGCCAAGAGCGGCGCATTCTGCGACTGCCCATTGGCGGGTTGACGTGGCATTATCCCGGGCCTGACATTCTGCAATTGGAATTCGTCCTGCCGGCCGGATGCTTCGCCACTGTCTTGGTGCGCGAGCTTGTTGATCTGGTGCCGGTGGGGCAGACGGACAGCCCATGCGTATTCTGATATCAAACGATGACGGTGCCACCGCACCCGGTCTTGCCGCGCTCTATGCTGCGCTGGAAGATTACGCCGAGTGCGTGGTGGTTGCCCCCGACCAGGACAAGAGCGGCGCCAGCAGTTCGCTGACGCTCGACCGTCCGCTGCACCCGCAGGTTCTGGCCAACGGCTTTATCAGCGTGAACGGTACCCCCACCGACTGCGTCCACCTGGCGATCAACAGCCTGTTGGACCGCGAGCCGGACCTGGTGGTATCGGGCATCAACCTCGGCGCCAACCTCGGTGACGACGTGCTGTATTCCGGTACGGTGGCGGCGGCCCTTGAGGGGCGCTTCCTCGGCCGTACTTCGTTCGCCTTTTCGTTGGCTTCGCGCCAATTGGACAATCTGCCGACCGCGGCCTATTTTGCGCGCAAGCTGGTCGAGGCCCACGGCTCCCTGGACCTGCCGCCGCGTACGGTGCTCAACGTCAATATTCCCAATTTGCCCCTCGACCACATCCGTGGCATCCAGCTGACGCGCCTGGGCCACCGTGCCCGTGCGGCAGCGCCGTTGAAGGTGGTCGACCCGCGTGGCAAGGAAGGTTATTGGATCGCCGCTGCCGGCGATGCCGAAGACGGCGGCCCGGGCACTGACTTTCATGCGGTGATGCAAGGTTATGTGTCGATTACCCCGTTGCAACTTGATCGCACCTTCAGTGATGCCTTCAGTAGCCTCGATGGCTGGCTGGAGGCGCTGAACTGATGGGCCGCGAACAAGACGACCTGCTGCGCCGGGGCATCGGGATGACCTCCCAGCGTACCCGTGAGCGTTTGATCCAGCGCCTGTACGAAGAGGGGCTGTCCAACGCCCAGGTGTTGGAAGTGATCCGGCGTACGCCTCGGCACTTGTTTGTCGATGAGGCCTTGGCGCATCGCGCCTATGAAGACACGGCGCTACCCATTGGCCACAACCAGACCATTTCCCAGCCGTACATGGTCGCGCGCATGAGCGAGTTGCTGCTGGCGGCGGGGCCACTGGACAAGGTGCTGGAGATCGGCACCGGCTCGGGCTACCAGACAGCGGTGCTGTCACAGTTGGTGGAGCGGGTGTTTTCGGTGGAGCGCATCAAGGTCCTGCAGGACCGCGCCAAGGAGCGCCTGGCCGAGTTGAATCTGCGCAACGTAGTGTTCCGCTGGGGCGATGGTTGGGAGGGTTGGCCGGCGCTGGCACCCTATAACGGCATTATCGTTACCGCCGTGGCCACTGATGTTCCCCAAGCGTTGCTCGATCAATTGGCCCCGGGTGGGCGGTTGGTGATCCCGGTGGGCTCCGGCGAAGTGCAACAATTGATGCTCATCATCCGCGAAGACGAAGGTTTTTCACGGCATGTGCTGGGCGCTGTGCGCTTCGTCCCGCTGCTTAACGGCCCGCTGGCCTGATCATTTGTGCGCCGGCAGTGAATTCTGTTGGCGAGGATGTGTCTTACGCCGGGGTCTATAGAGTCAACATGACGGGTGATCGGGATTAAACATGATGAATTTTTCGTTTCAGTCGTGTGCCGGTAAAAAGCCAATGCCCAGTTATACTTGCGTCATATTTCAAGCCTGATACAGGCATTCATGTTCAGCCACCATATAAGGGAGCGGCGGGTGAGTCTCACAGGTCTTGCGCAGCGTATGAGTAAAACAAGCTTTCAGCGACTGGTGCTTGGCCTTGTCTTGAGTTCCTTGTTGGTGGGGTGTTCCAGCTCGCCAAGCAGCGGCGCACGGGTGGTTGACCGCAATAGTGCGGTACCGCAAAAGCCGACCGTCACCACCGGGCAATATGTCGTGCGCAAAGGCGACACGATGTTCTCGATTGCCTTCCGTTATGGCTGGGACTACAAGGCGCTCGCAGCTCGTAACAATATTCCTGTGCCATACACGATACATCCGGGTCAGACGATTCGCTTTGATGGGCGCACCGGTTCAACGCCTGCGACCGTGGTCACAAACAGCACCTCTTCGCCGTCGTCTTCGAGCAAAACCACCATCATCACCCGGCCTGCAGGCACCGCCGCGCCTACGGTTGCGAGCAAGCCTGCACCTGCGCCACTGCCACCTGCCGGACCTGCACCGACGGGTTGGGGATGGCCCTCAAACGGAGTGCTTATTGGAAAATTCTCTTCAAACGGTAGTTTGAATAAAGGCATTGATATCGCCGGGGATTTGGGACAGCCTGTTTTAGCTGCGTCTGATGGGACAGTGGTGTACGCCGGGAGTGGTTTACGGGGCTACGGCGAGCTGGTCATCATCAAGCACAGCGATACCTACGTCAGTGCCTACGGACATAACCGCAGGCTGTTGGTTCGGGAGGGGCAGCAGGTCAAAGTCGGACAGACAATTGCCGAAATGGGGTCAACTGGTACAGACCGGGTGAAACTGCACTTTGAGATTCGCCGCCAAGGGAAACCTGTAGATCCGCTGCAATTCCTACCCCGTCGTTGATTTGTTGTCAGCCTGTTCCCTCACGTAGAAGGAACAGGCTCCAGTGTTGCCAAGGATAAAGGCGACGCTTGAGCTTGAGGTCGAACTCACCAAAGGACTATAACAATGGCTCTCAGTAAAGAAGCGCCGGAGTTTGACATCGACGATGAGGTTCTCCTTATGGAGACCGGTATCGCTGAGGAATCGATGTCGAATGAGGGACCTGCAACACCTTCAGTTCGCACCAAATCCAAGAACTCCACCGCGTTAAAGCAACACAAATACATTGATTACACGCGGGCGCTCGATGCGACCCAGCTGTACCTCAATGAAATCGGTTTTTCCCCTCTGCTCACTCCCGAAGAAGAAGTCCATTTTGCGCGCTTGTCGCAAAAGGGCGATCCGGCCGGGCGCAAGCGCATGATTGAAAGCAACCTGCGCCTGGTGGTGAAAATCGCCCGACGCTACGTCAATCGTGGGCTGTCCCTGTTGGACCTGATCGAGGAGGGCAACCTCGGCTTGATCCGGGCTGTGGAGAAGTTCGACCCTGAGCGGGGCTTCCGCTTTTCGACCTACGCCACCTGGTGGATTCGTCAGACCATCGAACGGGCGATCATGAATCAGACCCGGACGATCCGGTTGCCGATCCATGTGGTCAAGGAGCTCAACGTCTACCTGCGGGCGGCGCGTGAGCTTACCCAGAAACTCGATCATGAACCTTCGCCCGAAGAAATCGCCAACCTGCTGGAGAAACCGGTAGGGGAGGTCAAGCGCATGCTCGGCTTGAACGAGCGTGTGTCTTCGGTCGATGTCTCGCTGGGTCCGGACTCGGATAAAACCCTGCTGGACACCCTTACAGATGATCGCCCTACAGATCCTTGTGAACTGCTGCAGGACGATGATCTGTCCCAAAGCATTGACCAGTGGCTATCTGAGCTTACGGACAAGCAGCGTGAGGTGGTGATCCGCCGCTTCGGCCTGCGCGGCCATGAGAGCAGCACCCTGGAGGATGTCGGCCTGGAGATCGGCCTGACCCGTGAGCGGGTGCGGCAGATCCAGGTGGAAGGGCTCAAGCGCTTGCGTGAGATCCTGGAGAAGAATGGCTTGTCGAGTGAGTCGTTGTTTCAATAAGCGACACAGGACAAAGTGTGGGAGCGGGCTTGTGTGGGAGCTGGCTTGCCTGCGATAGCATCACCTTGGTGTCACTGACAAACCGAGGTGCTGCTATCGCAGGCAAGCCAGCTCCCACATGGGTTTGGCTCCCACATTTTTTTGCGCCCGGCCATTACATCGGCGACAGTGCTAAATCCCGGGCATAAAAAAACCCCGCTTTTAAGGGCGGGGTTTTTTCGACTAAGTCAGTACAAGTTAGATAACTTGAACTTCTTCAGCTTGCATGCCTTTCTGACCGCGGGTAGCGATGAAAGAAACCTGTTGGCCTTCTTTCAGGCTTTTGAAGCCGTCGGATTGGATAGCTTTGAAGTGAACGAACAGGTCGTCACCGGATTGTGGAGTGATGAAGCCGAAGCCTTTTTCATCGTTGAACCACTTAACGGTACCAGTTTGGCGATTAGACATGGTGTATCTCCTTGGACAAAGTTAACTGCGACTCAGGAAAAGCCCTGGCCGAGACTGAGTGCAAAGAGCAGGAAAAATTCTTGGAGATGGTTGGATCGAAATTCAACATATCGTGTAGAGATTCTCAGTGACACAAGCAGCACAGTGGCGCCACCTTAACCCTTTTTCCGGAACGTGCCAATGGTATTTCCGAAGGTTTCTCTATTTTCGTGACTGGCGGTGGTATTTATCGCCACTGGTCGCCACAAGCAGGGTCCCGGCCCCGCTGGCTGCGGCTTATAGCAGGCAGGCCTGTCGTCAAGAAAAGCCCCACGCCCTTTGAACCCCAACGCCGGCCCCGGTAAGATGCCCAACAGAATTTTTCCACCTCGCTATTCAGGACACCCGCCATGAGCATCAAATCGGACAAGTGGATTCGCCGCATGGCGCAAGAGCACGGCATGATCGAGCCCTTTGTTGAGCGCCAGATCCGTGGCGAAGGCGATAGCCCTGTGATTTCGTACGGTGTTTCCAGCTACGGCTACGACGTGCGCTGCGCCGATGAGTTCAAGGTGTTCACCAACATCAACTCGGCAATCGTCGATCCGAAGAACTTTGACGAAAAGAGCTTCGTCGACGTCAAGAGCGACGTGTGCATCATTCCGCCAAACTCCTTCGCCCTGGCGCGCACCGTGGAGTTCTTCCGCATCCCCCGGGACGTACTGACCATCTGCCTGGGCAAGAGCACCTACGCGCGCTGCGGCATTATCGTCAACGTGACGCCGCTTGAGCCCGAGTGGGAAGGCCACGTGACCCTGGAGTTCTCCAACACCACCACCTTGCCGGCAAAGATCTATGCCAACGAAGGTGTGGCGCAAATGCTGTTCCTGCAGTCCGACGAAGCGTGTGAAGTGTCCTATAAAGACCGTGCAGGCAAGTACCAGGGCCAGCGCGGCGTCACCCTCCCACGCGCTTGATCGAAAGGTCTTACACGTAAAGGGAATTTGTCAGCGGGCAGGCACTCTATTGGGTGTACTGCCTCGGTGCGTGCACAACGCCCCGAGCCACGCTTGAGGAGTCCCCCTATGAAGCTCGACCCGCGAATCAGCGCCGAACTTGCCCGGCTTGAACCCAATCAGATTGGTGTTATGGCCTGGTCCCTGATGGCCGATCCCGTTTACGCGGGTGGCATTCCCGGCCAGCCCGAGCCGGATTACCCACAGCCCACCGAACCTGGCGAGCCCACATTGCCGGACGAGCCGCCACCGGCACCTGTCGCCTGATACCTAGCCCACCGGCCAGACGGCATGATCGCCAATCACGAAGATTTGGCGGTCATTGTCCTGTTCCACCCCATGCCCCCCGGTAAACGCGCCAAACGCCGGCAGCAGGCTGACCCGCGTGCCGATCTGGAAGCACGGCAGGCGCAAGCTCTGCCGGCCCTTGCCGCGCAAGCGATACACCGGATGCACATGCCCCGCGAGTACATGGTGGCTGGCATGGGCGTGCGGTTCGTGTTGCAGGGCAAAGGGCCCCATAAGCAGCGGCTCGGGCACCACTTCAATGCTCAAGTCCGGTGGCGGGTCGCCCGCGCGTTTGTCGTGGTTGCCGCGAATCAAGGTAAGGGGCAGGCCAGCATGACGGTCACGCCAGGCACGCAAGGCGCCCAAGGTGCCACTGGCATGCGATCCGGGGCCGTGCAGAAAATCCCCGAGAAAGACCACCTGGTCGCATACATACGCCGCCAGCAATCGATCCAGTCGCTCAAGATTCGCCGTGGTGGTGCCCTGTGGCACGGGCTGGCCCAAGCTGCGGTAAGCCGACGCCTTGCCAAAATGCGCATCGGCAATCAGCAGGCAGCGGCGCGCGGGCCAGTAAACTGCCTTGTCCGCCAGCAACCACAGCTCTTCGCCTTCAAGTGTCAGTGAACAATGCATCAACGCTTCCCGTTATCCGCGACCTTTTCCAGGTCCTTGACCATCCGCGCGATGCGCGCCGAGAGCTTTTCCGAGCTCATGCTTTCGCGCATCCGCTCCACCAGCAAGGGGAACGCGAGTGGCGTAGGGCGTTCGATCAGGTGCACATCCAGTTCCAGTGTCGACAGATGACGCAAGGTCTCTTCCAGTCGCCGAATATCCAGTTCGTCGCGCAGGACTTCTTCCCCAGCCTGGGTCAGCAGAAGGTTCTGTGGGTCATATTGTTTGAACACCTCGAAGAACAACGCGCTGGACGCCTGTACCTGCCGCATGCTTTTCGGCGCGCCGGGGTAACCGGCAAATACCAGCCCGGCGATGCGGGCGATCTCACGAAAACGGCGCTTGGCCAACTCACCGGCATTCAGGCTGGCGGCCACGTCGTGTAACAGGTTCTCGGGACTGAGCAATGCGGTGTTTAACAATGCAGGCCAATCCACCGCGGTAGCACTCAGTAGCTCCAACCCGTAGTCGTTCACCGCCATCGAGAAGGTCACCGGTTGCCCTTGGCTGACCCGCCACGCCAACAAACTGGCCAACCCCTGGTGCACCTGGCGCCCGCCGAACGGGTAGATGAACAAGTGCCAGCCCTCCCGGGATTTCAGTACCTCGACCAGTAAGCATCCTCGCATCGGCAGGCCGGACCAGTGCAACTGCGTCTGTAGCAAAGGTTGCACCGCGCGCATTTCAGGGCCGTCAAAGTGCCCGTGGGCCGCCGCATCAAAGCGTGCCACCACGGCTTGTGCCAGCTCGTTGGAGAGCGGCATGCGCCCGCCATTCCAGCGCGGCACGGCGGCCTTTTTCGCGCTGCTGCGGCGTACATATGCGGTCATGTTTTCCACGCGGACCAGCTCAAGCAAGCGTCCGCCAAACAGAAAGCCATCACCCGGCTTGAGCCGTGCAATAAAGCCTTCCTCGACAGTGCCCAGGTTCTTGCCACCGCCGGCTTTACTCCAGAATTTCAGCTGGATGCTGGCGTCGCCGACGATAGTGCCCACGCTCAGGCGATGGCGTCGTGCCAGGCGTGCATCAGGGACACGCCAGATGCCCGGTTCATCGGGTTCCACGCGGCGGTAGTCGGGATAGGCGGTCAGGGACAGACCGCCATGCCGCACAAATCCCAGCGCCCAGGCCCACTCCTCTTTGCTGAGGTCGCGATAAGCCCAGGTACCGCGTACCTCTTCCAGCAGCGCATCTGGGGTAAAGCCACCTCCCAATGCCATGCTCACCAAGTGTTGTACGAGCACGTCCAATGGCTTGTAGGGCGACTCCCGCGCTTCAATACGACGCTGGGCAATTGCGTCCTGGGCCGCCGCCGCTTCCAGCAGCTCCAGGCTATGGGTCGGCACCAGCGTCACTCGCGACGGCCGACCTGGCGCATGCCCCGAGCGCCCGGCGCGCTGCATCAGGCGTGCGACGCCTTTGGCCGAGCCAATCTGCAACACGTGCTCCACCGGTAAAAAATCCACCCCCAGGTCCAGGCTGGAGGTGCAGACCACTGCCTTGAGCTGGCCGTCTTTCAACGCCCGTTCTACCCAGTCTCGGGTTTCCCGTGACAGGGAACCATGGTGCAGCGCAATCACCCCGGCCCAATCGGGGCGCGCATCCAGCAGCGCCTGGAACCAGATTTCCGACTGCGCTCGCGTATTGGTAAACACCAGGCAACTGCTGCTGACGTCTATTTGCGCCACCACCTGGGGCAACATTTTCAGGCCGATATGCCCAGCCCAGGGAAAACGTTCGGCGTGCGGTGGCAGCAAGGTGTCGACGTCCAGCTGCTTGGCTGTTTGCCCCTGCACATTAATCCCGCCGCCCTGTGGTACCAACACCTCCAAGGCGTGGGATTGATTGCCCAGCGTGGCAGAAATGCCCCACACCATCAGTTCCGGATGCCAGCGTCGCAGCCGCGCCAGCGCCAGTTGCAACTGCACGCCGCGCTTGTTGCCGATCAATTCATGCCATTCATCCACGATGACCATGCGCAGGTGCGCCAGGCTCGTTTTGCTGTCGGCACGGGCGAGCATCAGGGTCAGGCTTTCCGGGGTGGTGACCAGTGCGGTCGGCTGGCGCCGGGTCTGGCGGGCGCGTTCGCTGCTGCTGGTATCGCCGGTGCGCAGGCCGACGCTCCACGGAATCTGTAGCGCCTCCAGTGGCGCTTCGAGGGCACGGGCGGTGTCGGCGGCCAGGGCGCGCATCGGCGTGATCCACAGCACGCTTAGCGGTTCAGCAGGGGGATTGCGCTTGCCGGCTACGGGTGGGCGCGTGATGGCAAAGCGGTTGAGGGTTGCAAACCACAGGGCGTAAGTTTTACCGGCGCCCGTGCTGGCGTGGAGCAGCCCCGACTGGCCGCACCTGACCGCCGTCCACACGTTTCTTTGAAAAGCGAACGGCTTCCAACCCTTGGCAGCAAACCATTGCTTGGCGTAGTCGGTAGGTTTTGCCATGGGGCCGTTGATACTCTGGAAGGTCTATTCCACAGACCTTCCAGTGCGCGCAAAGGTTTACTTCAAGTTGCCACTCAGGAACTGCTGCAAACGCTCGCTCTGCGGATTGCCCAGCACATCCGCCGGCGCGCCTTGCTCTTCCACCAGGCCCTGGTGCAGGAACAACACCTGGCTCGACACCTTGCGCGCAAAACTCATTTCGTGGGTGACCATGATCATGGTGCGGCCTTCCTCGGCCAGGCCCTGGATCACTTTCAACACTTCACCCACCAGCTCCGGGTCGAGGGCCGAGGTCGGTTCGTCAAACAGCATCACCTCGGGTTCCATCGCCAGGGCGCGGGCGATGGCCACCCGTTGCTGCTGGCCACCGGACAGAAACGCCGGGTACTGATCGGCCACGCGCGCCGGCAGGCCGACCTTGTCCAGGTAATGCCGGGCACGGTCCTCGGCGTCTTTCTTGCTGCAACCCAGCACCCGGCGCGGGGCCATGGTGATGTTTTCGAGCACGCTCATGTGGCTCCACAGGTTGAAGTGCTGGAACACCATGGCCAGCCGCGTACGCAGGCGCTGCAACTCGGCATCGTCGGCCACGCGCATGCCGTCGCGGTCACTGACCATGCGGATCGGTTGGCCATCGAGGGTCATGGCGCCGTCGTTGGGGGTTTCCAGGAAATTGATGCAGCGCAAAAAGGTGCTCTTGCCCGAGCCGCTGGCGCCGATCAGGCTGATCACGTCACCGGTCTTGGCCTTGAGCGAGACACCTTTGAGCACCTCATTGTCGCCATAGCGTTTATGCAGGCCTTCAACGGTCAATTTGTACATGGGGCATGCATCCTCAAGGCGAAAGTAGATAGCCGCTACGGTAGGCCTCGGTGCCTGCGACATGGCCAATGACCATCCCGGCAGTGGCCATGCGGCGTAGCGAACGGGCGTAAAGCAGGCCGGCCTTCTGGCAGTGCACGGGCGTTACGCGGTCGGTAATGGGGTCGATGATGTCGGCGATCAGTTGCCCGGCTTCCAGATATTCGCCGGGCAGGGCGCTGAACACCAGCAGGCCGCCGACGGGGGTGGCGACCGGCTCGACGCCGGCCAGCGGGGTGGCCGGGTAGGGCAGGTCGGGCAGCGGCGCGACGTCGCCGGCGATGGCGCCGAAGTGGATCAGATAGTCGATGATCGCCTGGCAATCGAGGCTGGCCAGGCCGTGGTTCACATCACCCTGGCCGCGCAGCTCGACGGTCACCGAAAAACTGCCCAGGGGAATCGGGAAGCGCTCGCCGAAGCGTTGCTGCAGCTGCCACCAGACCAAGGTGAAACATTCATCGAAGGATTGCCCACCCGAATCGGTGGCGAGCAAGTTGGCTTCCGAGCCGATGTAACGCGCCAATGGCTCCACCTGCGGCCAGGCTTCGGGCGTGGTGTACAGGTGCGCCACGGCTTCGAAGTCGCAATGCAGGTCCAGCACCATATCGGCATCGCACGCCAGGCGTTGCAGCACCAGGCGCAGGGACTGCAATTGCGTCTGCGCGGTTTGCTCCGCGAGGGCTGCGGACAGTGCCGTACGGATCAACCGGGCATTGTGCTGCGGGTCATTGCCGAGCAATTCTTCGACCTGGTTACCCACCGCTTCACTGAGGTCGATAAACAGGCGATTGAAATTCTGCCCGCTCTCCAGCTCGTAACGGCCCAGTGGGATATCCATCAGCACCTGTTCCAGGCCCACCGGATTGGCCACGGGCACCAGCACGATTTCACTGCGCAGGCGCCCAGCGGCAGCCAGTTCAGCCAGGCGCACCTTCAAGTGCCAGGCCACCAGCATGCCCGGCAGCTCATCGGCATGCAGCGACGACTGGATATAGATCTTGCCCCCGGCCTGTTCGGGGCCGAAGTGGAAACTGTGAACCTGCCGCGCCGTACCTGGCACCGGCGCAATCAGTTCATGGACCTGATGACGCATGCGAACTCCTTAGTGGCTCGGCCCGAGAAAGGCCAGCCAGCGGCGCTCCGCCAGACGAAACAGACCGACCAGGGCAAAGGTCACGGTCAGGTAGATCAGCGCAGCGATGCCGAATGATTGAAAGGTCATGTAGGTGGCCGAGTTGGCGTCCCGGGCCACCTTGAGAATATCCGGCACGGTCGCGGTAAACGCCACTGTGGTCGAGTGCAGCATCAGGATCACTTCGTTGCTGTAGTAGGGCAACGAACGGCGTAGGGCCGAAGGCATGATCACGTAGGCGTACAGCTTCCAGCCGCTCAGACCATAGGCCTTGGCCGCTTCGACTTCGCCATGGGCCATGCTGCGAATCGCCCCGGCAAAGATCTCGGTGGTGTAGGCGCAGGTGTTGAGGGCGAAGGCGAGGATGGTGCAGTTCATCGCGTCGCGAAAGAACGCATCCAGCAACGGCTGCTCGCGCACCGCCGCGATGCTGTAGATGCCGGTGTAGCAGATCAGCAACTGGATATAGAGCGGCGTGCCACGGAACAGGTAGGTATAGAACTGCACCGGCCAACGCACCCAACGCTTGCGCGACACACGGGCGATGGACAACGGGATCGACACCAGGAAGCCAATCACCAGCGAGGCGCTGAGCAGCCACATGGTCATGGCCAACCCGGTGATGTGCTGGCCGTCGCTGTACAGGAACGGGCGCCAGTATTGCTGCAAGAGCTCGATCATCGCACCGCCTCCCGAGACCCGGCAGAGTAGCGCCGCTCAAGCCTGCGCAACACGAAGTTGGAGGCGCTGGTAATCAACAGGTAGATCAACGCGGCGATCACCAGGAAATAGAACAGTTGATAGGTACTCTTGCCGGCGTCCTGGGCAGCCTTGACCAGGTCCGCCAGGCCGATGATTGACACCAGCGCCGTGGCCTTGAGCATCACCATCCAATTGTTGCCGATGCCCGGCAAGGCAAAGCGCATCATCTGCGGGAAGGTCACGTAGCGAAACCGCTGCCCGCGCTTGAGCCCGTAGGCGGTCGCCGCCTCCAGTTGGCCGCGGGGCACGGCGAGGATCGCGCCGCGAAAGGTCTCGGTGAAGTAGGCACCGTAGATAAAGCCCAGGGTGATGACCCCGGCGCTGAATGGGTCGATCTCGATGTAGTCCCATTCCATAAAGTCGGTAAAGCCGGTCAGCCACATTTGCAGGCTGTAGAAAATCAGCAGCATCAGCACCAAGTCGGGCACGCCGCGAATCAAGGTGGTGTAGAGCTGGGCGGGGATGCGCAGCAGGCGCAGACTGGAAAGCTTGGCGCTGGCGCCGAGCAGGCCGAGCAGGACACTGACAGCCAGGGAAGCGACCGACAACTTCACGGTCATCCACGTCCCTTGCAGCAACAATGGGCCGAACCCCTTCAAGCTGAAGGCACCCAGCCCCAGGGTTTGCAAAAGATCTTCAAACATGAATTCAGGACCTATGGCGATAAAAAAGCGCCCACCCGAACCGGTGGGCGCCAGGGTGTTATTTACCGCTGTACAGGTTCAGGTCGCCGAAGTGTTTCTTCTGGATGGTGGCGTAGGTGCCATCATCGTGTAACGCTTTGATACCTTTATCCAGCAATGCCTTCAGGTCTTTGTTACCTTTTTTGATACCGACCGCTGTTTTCGACGGCAGCAACGGGTCATCAATCGCCGCGCTGACTTCATAGCCGGCACCGGCTGGCGACTTCAAAAAGCCCAGTTCGGCTTGCAGCATGTCTTGCACCGAAGCGTCGAGACGCCCGGAGGTCAGGTCCGCGTACACCTGGTCCTGGTTGGCGTAGGCCTTGGTGGTCACACCGGCCTTGTCCAGCACAGCCTTGGCGTAGGCTTCCTGGATGGTGCCTTGCTCATAACCCACGGATTTGCCCTTGAGGGACTCGGGCGTGGAGAAACCTGCGCCTTTCTTGAACACCAGGGACGTCGGGCCGGAGAACAGCTCGCTGGAGAAGTCGATGGCCTTTTCACGGGCTGTGGTCACGGTCATCGAAGAAATCACGCCGTCGAACTTGTTGGCGTTGAGGCCCGGAATCATGCCGTCAAAATCACTTTCGACCCACTTGCACTTCACTTTCAGCTCGGCGCAGATCGCATTGCCCAAGTCGATATCGAAGCCCACCAGGCTGCCGTCGGCGGCTTTGGATTCGAATGGCGCGTAGGATGGATCGACACCAAAACGCAGTTCCTTGTATTCCTTGGCCAACGCGGAACCTGCGGCCATGCACAGAGCCAGTGCAGAAAGGGTCAGCAATGCTTTTTTCATTATGTAATCCCTTGAAACCAAGATAAGCGCTTGTGGCGCGTTTAGGACTGTTACTGAACGGTGTCAGACGCAACGTAGGTAGCAATTTCTGAACCATAGTTCTGAAAAGTCGGTTTCAAGGGTAGGACGAAGGGATTTGGCGGGTAGGCGATGCCCGAAAATGGGCATGGAATATTCAGCGCACTATTTCGGGGCTGGCGCAGGAATAGAGGTGAAATAAAGCAAATGTGGGAGCGGGCTTGTGTGGGAGCGGCGGTGCGACGATTCGACTTGCTCGCGAATACGGTGTGTCAGTCACTGAATGTGTTTCTGATACACCGCATTCGCGAGCAAGTCGAATCGTCGCACCGCCGCTCCCACACAAGCCCGCTCCACAGTTAGATCAGGTTACTTACCCGGTGTGAGCGTCAACCGCGTCTTCCCATACACCTTCTCGAAGTTCTGCGGCTGCATCGGGAAGCTCAGGTATTGCGCCTTGAGCGACGGGTCGATGCCGTTGGCATAGTTCGGGCTGGCCGGGTTGCCGGATTGGCCGATGCCACCCTGGCCCGTCATCGGCTCCACTTGGCCGAAATCGACGATCATGCGCAACGCCGACACCTGCGTGGTGTTGAAGTCCTGCCCCCAGCTGTACGGCGCCGGGTTCAAGGTGTTGTGGTCGCCACCGGACGCCAGCGGCCCGCGAATCACCTGGCCCTGGCTGTTTTTCCAGGTGGTGCTGTGCAACTTGCCCCACTGCCAGGCCTTGTGGTCGGCGCCCAGTTGGCTGTCGCCAGCGCTGATCGCGGCGGCGAGGGTGCGTGCCAGGATCGCCGGTTTGTCTTCTTTTTGCGCGGTGCGCGTGTCATCCCAGAACGGACTGTCTTCGCGGCCCAGCAGGTGGTCGGCGGTGGCGGCGTAGGACAGGCTGGCCGTGCTGACAAAGGCCTTCCAGCTGGCGCTGTTTTCCGGGCCGAGCTTGTCGAGGAAGATCTGCTTGGCGCTTTCCTGCAGGAACAGCTCGTAGATCGCCGCATCGGCGGAAGTGGATACGAGGCGACCGTCGAACGCCATCAGGCGGCCCAACGCTTCACGTGCCTTGGCCTGTTCGGCCGCCGGCAAGGCATCGATCGCCTGTTTCAGCGGCTGGGCCATGCCCGGGGCCTGGAACATGGTCTTGAGCTTGGCGGCGAAAGTGGTGGTCTGGTCGTACTGCATGGCGATCATGCTGCGGTTGTCATGCTTACCCGCGTTGGCCAGTTGCGCCAGACGTTCGCTGCGTTCCGGCGCGTCCCAGGAGTTGGACAGCTGCATGCCATAACCGCGCGGCGCGGTGCGTTGGTTGGCGGTGCCAATCCAGCCTTGGGCCGGGTCCTGGTCATAGGGGTGCAGCATCGCGTCGGCGTAACCGTCCCAGTCAAAGCGCGCGTCCCAGCCCGGCGAGGGCAGCAGGCCTTCACCTTCGCGGCGGTTGGGGAAACGCCCGGTGACTTGCCAGCCAATGTTGCTGGCGTCGGCGAACACCATGTTCAACGCGATGGCGCGGATTTCGCGGGTCGCGTCCGAGGCCTTGCCGGCGTTTTGCGCGCGGGACAGGTCGAAGAACGCATCCAGGCTCTTGTCGTCCTTGAAGTCGGCGGTTTGCAGGGCCAGGCCAAAACCGCTGGTGAGGGCCTGGCTGCTATTGAGCAGGGCGCCGTGGCGGGTTTCGTACACCACTTCGCGAATCGGACGTTGGCCTTTGACGAAGAAGGTTTCGTTTCGCACACCGGCCGGTAGCCATTTGCCGTTGTTCTCGTAGTACAACGCGCTGCCTTGGCGTTTGACCTTCTCCAGGAACAGGTCCTGGGTATCGCCCTTGACCGTGCTCATGCTCCACGCGACTTTGCCGTTGAAGCCCGACAACAGGGTCGGTAAACCGGCAATCGAGGCGCCGACCGCCTGGTATTTCGGCGCACGGATCTGCACGTAGCTCCACGGCGACGGCGCTTGCGGCTGGGCGGCCAGGTCGTTGGCCAGCATGCTTTTACCGCTGCGGCTGCGTTGCGGGCCGATTGCCCAGTTGCTCGACGTGGTCACGGCCAGGGAGTTGAGGCGACTGAGTTGCTGGCTGACGCTGTCCAGCCCGGCGAGGCCGGTGATCTGGCTCAGGTTCACGCCTTTGAGTTTTTCTGCTTCGGCCAGCTGGATCGCTTCGTCCGGCGCGCTCGGGGTGAGCCAGGCGAGTTTGTCGACGCCGACCTTTTGCGCCAGCACCAGGGAGGCGATTTCTTCTTGCAGGTTGGCCGACTCGCTGAAATTCAGCAGGCAGAACAACAGCGCCGAATCTTCCGGCTTCCAGTATTCCGGTTTGTAGCCGGTCTGGGCGAGGTCCGGCGGCAGCTTGTCGCGGTAGCGGAACAGGTAGGCGTTGACGCCACGGGCATACACCTCAAAGAAACGCTTGAGGCGCGGCGACGAGGCGTTATACAGCTCGCCGGCGCTTTTTTTCAGGTTGACCGCACGCATGAAGCGGTCGGCGTCCAGCACCTCTGGCCCCGACATTTCCGCCAGACGGCCCTGGGCCAGCAGGCGCAGGGTGACCATCTGGGTGATGCGGTCGCTGGCGTGTACATAGCCGAGGCTGAACAGCGCATCGTGGAAGGTGTTGCTTTCGATCAGCGGCATGCCTTGGGCATTGCGACGCACCGACACATTCTGTGCCAGGCCTTTGATCGGTTGCACACCGGCGACCGGCGGCAGGGTGTCCTGGGTGCTCTGGAGCTGGCAACCGGCCAGGCTTAACGCACTGGCCACTGCCGCGGCAACGCCGAACCGGGGAAGAAAATGTGAGAGGGCTGGCGAGGCCATGGCAAAGCTCCTGCGGGGGGTAGCGTCAGTAAAGGCGCTACGTTAGTGAGCGCGGTGAAACGACGCAAGCGGGAGTTTGGGGTTAAGCATTACTTCTTGAATCAGGTGATGGTTAATTTGGGAGCGGGCTTGTGTGGGAGCGGGCTTGCTCGCGAATACGGTGTGTCAGCCGAAATACCTGTGACTGACACGCCGCTTTCGCGAGCAAGCCCGCTCCCACACAAGCCCGCTCCCACAATTTGACCGTGTGGAACTTTGGATCAGGCCTTAGGCGGATTCACCTTCTGCACCAGGTCATACGCCCGAACCGTCGCCGGCCGCTCCTTGATGCTGTTGAACCAGCGCTGCACATGTGGGAAATCTTCCAACCGCTGACTCTGCCACTTGTGGGAAACGATCCATGGGTAGATGGCCATATCGGCAATGCTGTAGTCCTCGCCTGCAACAAACGCCCGATCCGCCAGACGCCGGTCCAGCACGCCATACAGCCGCGCGGTTTCGTCTATATAGCGCTTGATCGCGTAGGGGATCTTCTCGGGCGCGAACTGGCTGAAGTGATGATTCTGCCCGGCCATCGGCCCCAACCCGCCCATTTGCCAGAACAGCCATTGCAGGGTTTCCTGGCGGCCGCGCAGGTCCTGGGCAATGAACTGGCCGGTTTTTTCCGCGAGGTACAGCAGGATTGCGCCGGATTCAAACAGGGAAATCGGCGCGCCACCGTCGCCAGGGTTGTGATCGACGATGGCCGGAATGCGGTTGTTGGGCGCGATCTTCAGGAAGTCGGGCTTGAACTGATCGCCCTGGCCAATATTGATCGGATGCACCTCGTAAGGTAGGCCGGCTTCTTCCAGGAACAGTGATACTTTGTGACCGTTGGGGGTCGTCCAGTAATACAAATCGATCATGAAGCTCTCCAAAGGCGCGAATGCCTGTAGGTAGAGGTGATGTTCGGAGTGCGAAAATTCAATGAAACATTTAGGTCTATCGATATGGAATTTCGGCAGGACGCGGCACTGATCGTGATCGATCAGCAGAAAGGCATTCATCACCCGAAGCTCGGGCGGCGCAATAACCTACAGGCCGAGGCGCGCATTCAGGCGCTGTTGCAGCATTGGCGCCACACGGGCCGGCCGGTGATCCATGTACAGCATCTGTCCCATTTGCCGGATTCGGTGTTCTGGCCAGGGCAGTCCGGTGTCGAGTTCCAGGACGCTTGCGCGCCGGCGCCCGGTGAGCAAGTGATTCAAAAGCGCGTGCCGGATGCGTTCAGCGGCACGCCGCTGGAGGCGCATTTGCGCGCCGCTGGCATTGCGCAATTGGTGCTGGTGGGCGTGGCCACCCATAACTCGGTAGAAGCCACCGCCCGCACCGGCGGTAACCTTGGGTTTGATACCTGGGTGATCGAAGACGCGTGCTACACCTTCGACAAACCGGACTTTTTCGGTCAACTGCACCCCGCCGAGTTGGTGCACGCCATGTCGCTGGGCAACCTGCACGGTGAGTACGCCACGGTGATCCATTCCCGCGACGTGCTGCGTTAAACCACCGCGCCATCCACCAACACCTGCAACGATTGCTGCGAACACCGTTCGATGCGCACCTGCACGCCATACACCTCGGCGAACAGCGCCGGGTCGAGCACCTCATCGGCTGCGCCACAGGCGTACAAGCGGCCCTGGCGCAGCACGGCGATATGGTCGGCGAAGCGGGCCGCGAGGTTGATGTCGTGCAGCACCACCACGGCGATCAGTTGGTGTTCGCGCACCAGGCCGCGCACGCAGTCCATGACTTTCAATTGGTAATTGAGGTCGAGGGCGCTGGTGGGTTCGTCCAGCAGCATCACCTGGGGGCGGCGGGCGATGAGTTGGGCGAGGCTGACCAGTTGGCGTTGGCCGCCCGACAGCGTGCTTAACAGTTGATCGGCCAAGTGGGCGATGCCGATGCGTTGCAGCGCCGCGAAGGCTTCACGCAGGCAGGCCTCGCTGGACAAGGGGATGCCGTCCACATTGGCCACGCGCAAGGCGGCGATCACGCTTTCCATCACGCTGAGGCTCAGCCCCGGTGGCAGGTTCTGCGGCATGTAGGTGACGCGCCGCGCACGTTCGGCCACGGACATGGCGGACAGGTCCAGGTCACCCAGTCGCACAACGCCATGCATCTTTTCCAGCCCGGCCACGGCACGCAGTAACGTGGATTTGCCCGCGCCGTTGGGGCCGATCAGCGCGGTCAGGCTGCCGTGGGGCAGGGTGGGCAGGCTCAGGTCGTGGACAATCTGCCGGCGACCATAGCTGACATTCGCGCGCTCGATGCGCAAACCTTCACTCATAACTGCCTCCCACGCTTGAACACCAACAGCACGAAGATCGGCACGCCCACCAACGCGGTGACGATGCCCACCGGCACGATCACGCCAGGCATGATCAACTTGCTGGCAATCGACGACAGCGCCAGCAACAACGCGCCGGTGAGGGCGCTGGCGGGCAGCAGGAAGCGTTGGTCTTCGCCCACCAGAATCCGCGCGATATGCGGCCCCACCAGGCCGATAAATCCGATGGTGCCGACAAAGGCCACGGCGGTGGCCGACAACAGGCTGATGCGCAGCAACGAAAAAAAGCGCAGGCGCTTCACATCCACGCCAAAGCTCTGCGCGCGGTCTTCACCCATGCGCAGCAGGGTCAGGCGCGGCGCGGCGGCAAACGAGAACGGCAACACCACCGCGACCACCACGGCCAGGATGCCGAGCTTGTCCCAGTTGGCGCGGGTCACGCTGCCCAGGGTCCAGAACACCAGTTGTTGCAGCACATCTTCGGTGGCGACCAGTTGCAGCAAGGCGACCACCGCGTTGCAACTGAACACCAGCGCAATGCCAAACAACACCAGGCTTTCCACCCCCGCGCCGCGCAAACGCGACATGGCTTGCAGCAAAAATACCGAGGCAGCGGCGAAGATAAACGCCGAGAGGGAAATCGCGGTGTTGGCCGACACCCACAGCGTCGTCACCGGAAACACAATCACCAGGGACGCACCCAACGCCGCCGCCGACGACACGCCCAAGGTGAACGGGCTGGCCAGCGGATTGTTGAGGATCGCCTGCATCTCGGCCCCGGCCAGCGACAGCGCGCAGCCCACCAGCACCGCCATCAGGGCGTAGGGCAGGCGTACGTTCCAGATGATCACCTGGTCAGTGGCGCTGAGATGGGCGGGGTGCACGATCCCATCGAGCAAGGCCAGCAGGCCCATGCCGGACGGGCCGCTGGCCAGGTCCACCAGAATGGCGCCGACCAGCGCCGTGCCCAGCGCGGCCAGCAGCCACGCGCGCCGTGCGAGCAGGCGCCGGTAGCCGTGGGTGGCGCTGGCCAGGTCGAGGGTTTGAGTATTCACTGGGTTTACACACTCTTGAAAACGAAGATGATCAAAATGTGGGAGCGGGCTTGCTCGCGAATGCGGTGTGTCAGTCACTTATTATTTGACTGATCCACCGCATTCGCGAGCAAGCCCGCTCCCACATTTATCTGTGTGTTACTTGGTTTTGGTGTCGATCCAGTAGGCGCCCTGCAACGGCATTCCCAGGAACTGTTGGTTGATCTGCTCCATCGTCACCTGCGGATCCAGCTTGGCGAACAACTGCGGATGCACCCACTTGGCCAACGCCTCAATCGCCAGCACGTTATACGGCGAGTTATAGAAGTCATGCCACAGGCCGTGGGAATTGCCCTCGCGGATCGCACGAAGGTTGGCGAACTCTGGCCGCGCCAATACGCGATCAAACGCCTCGCGTGCTTCGTCGCTGCTCACACCTGCGCCGAGGACCAGCCCCGGTTTGTGATTGCCGGTGGCGACATACACATCCGGGTCTGCCTTCAGCGCGTACTCGACGCTGATATCCCCCAACGCCCCCGGCACCACATCGGCGGCGATATTGCGCCCGCCCACCAGCTTGATCACTTCCCCCATGCCGCTCTTGCCGGTGGTGTGCCCCGGCGCTTGCCAGGCGCCGGCCAGCAGTTCGAGGAACACGCTTGGACGTGGCCCGGCGGGTAGGGTGGCGATGGCGTCGGTGATGGTTTTGATATGCGCGTCATAGAAATCGAGGAACGCCTTGGCCTGGGCTTCACGGCCCAGGGCCTGGCCCAGCGCGGTCATGCTGGTGTGGGTGCCTTGCACCGGGTTGACGCGAAAATCGACAAACACCACCGGGATGCCGGCCTTGGCCAGTACGTCAGCCACCGCGCTGTGCTCGGTAGGGCCGTGCCCGGAGATGCTGAACACCGCCAGGTCCGGTTTGAGCGAGAGAATCTCCTCGGCGCTGACGCTTTGTTCCGACGCCTGGCCGATCAGCGGGATGTCTTTCACCGTCGGAAATTTCGCCACGTAGGCGTTGTAAGTGTGCTGGTCCAGCAGCTTCAAATCGTTCTGCCAGCCGACGATGCGTTGGAATGGCGCGTCCTTGTCGAGCAGGGCGAACGCCGAAATCAGCCGGCCTTCACCCAGCACCACGCGCTTGACGTGATCGCTGACGTCGACCTTGCGCCCCAGCACATCGGTGACTTGTTGGGCGGCCGCAGTTTCGGCGTGGCCGAGGACCAGCGCGGCGCACAGTACGCCGAGCTTGAGCAGTTGACGGGGTTTGCGCATGGCAAGGGCTCCTGGAAAGGGGGATTTAGAACTCATAATCAACACTGGCGGTGAGGGTGCGCCCGGCGCCCGGAATGCCGTAGAGCTGGAAGCCATCGAGGGACGCGCCGACCTGGCTGTAATAGAACTTGTTAAACACGTTGTTGAGGTTGAGGTTGACCGTGGTGTCCTTGTTCACCTTGTATTGCGCCGCCACGTTGCTCAGCCAGTAACCGGGGGCTTTTTCGTGGTCGCGCGTATAGATCGCGTACACCCCGGAGGCGCCGCTGGCGTAGCTGCTGTTGTTGTTCAAACCGCCGACGTATTTGTTGTCGGTGTAGCGGCGCCGGCCCACGTATTGCTCGCCGTAGCTCAGGCTCAGCGCGTCGGTGACGGCGTAGGTGGTCCACAGGTTGGCGGTCAGGTCGGGCACGTTCTTGGCTTCGGCGCCTTTGTTGATGCCTTTGGTCTGCACGCTCTTGAGTGCCGAGAAACCGCTGTAGGCGGTCCAGCGCGGGGTGATATTGCCTTGCAGGCCCAACTCGATGCCGTCCACGCGCTTGGCGGGCAGGGCGCGCACCGGGGCGGATTCGCCGTCCTGGTATTCCCACGAGTTTTCCAGCTCGGTGCGGAAGATCGCCGCCGTGACGTTGAGCATGTCGTGGGCAATGTCCCACTTGGTGCCCAGTTCATAGGTCTTGGATTTGGCCGGGCTGTAGTTGCTGGTGCTGGCCGCGCCGTAGATCTGGTTGTTGGTGGACGCGCCCAGTGCCGACGGTTGTGCCGCCTCGCTGTAGGACACGTAGATGCTGCCGTTGGGCAACGGCTTGAACACCGCGCCGACGCGACCGCTGACCGCACCGTCGCTGCTACTGGTGGTGGCTTGGCCGCGCTGGCGGGTTTCGGCTTGCCACTTGTCGTAGCGCAGCGAGCCCAACACTTGCCATTGGTCGTTGAGGGTGACGGTGTCGCCCAGGTAGACGCCGGCGTTGTCGATCACCGAGCGCGGCTCGCCGACGCCTTTGGTCACGTAGGTGCTGGCGAAGCTATGGCTGGGGTTGCTCATGTCGAAGAGCATGTCGCCGGCCGGCACTTCGGCGTTGCGTTTCAGGCCGCCGTAGGTCTCGTGGTAGAACTCCAGGCCCGAGACCACCGCGTGTTGCAGGCTGCCGGTGTTGAACTTGAAGCTGAAGTCGGTCTGGTTATCGAGGATGGTGTAGCGCTTGGACAAACCGAAGTCGCTGCCGCGCAGGATGCCGTAGGACGTGTTGCTGTTGTTCACGTAGTCGGTGTAGGCATTGACCGTACTGCCCGGCACTTGGCTGATCGGGCCTACACCGGTGTAGCCCAAGGTCGCACAGCGGGTGCCGGTGCAGGTTTTTCCGCCTGAGGCGTTGGCGGCGAAGAAGCGCGCCGGGGAAAGCACCGCGAAGTTGTCGCTGCGCTCCCAGCGCGTCTGGTTGCGCAGGTTGGCGTCGTTCCAGGCGAAGTCGTGTTCGAAGCGGGCGGTCAGCGAGGTGGTTTTGTTCTCTTGGGTGTAGAGGCTGGAATCGCCGTACCAGTTGGAGCGTTTTACCCCGGGCATGCGGTCGCCGTTTGTACCACGCTGGATGGGCACGCCGCCGTCCGGGGTATTGGTGTCTTTCTGGTAGAAGGTGTCGATGAAAAAGCGTGTGTCGGTGCCCAGGCCGAAGCCGAACGAGGTGGCGATGCCCCAGCGGTCGTAGTCCACGTCGTCGCGTTCGGACACTTGGTTGTAGTGCTTCATCAGGTTGACGCGTACGGCGGTGGTGTCGTTCAGCTGTTTATTGACGTCGGCGGTGAGGCGCCGGTAGGCATCGGTGCCGATGCCAGCGGACACGCGGTTGGCGTCGCCCAGGTGCGCTTCCTTGCTCACCAGGTTGACGCTGCCGCCCACGGCGGACACCCCGGACTCGATGGAACCGGTGCCCTTGAACACTTCGGCCTGTTGCAGGTTGAAGGTGTCGGTGCGCGTGGACATGCCGGCGTCACGCACGCCGTCAACGGTCAGGCTTTGTTCGGAGGAAAAGCCACGGATCGAAAACAGATCGCCCCAGCCCAGGTTGCCTTCGCCGGACATAAAGGTGATGCCCGGTACGTTGCGCAACACTTCCTGCAACGTTTGTGCGTTCTGTTCCTTGAGTACCTGTTGCGGCACGATGGTCACGCTTTGCGGCGCGTCCAGCAGGGGTTGGCTGATTTTCGCCGAGGTCACCCGGTCGACCTTGAAGGTGGACGTGGCTTCTCCATCGACCTGGATTTCCGGCAGGCTCAGCACTGAATCCTGGGTGCTGGCGGTGGGTGCATCCGCCCAGGCCGTCGGGGCCACGCTGCCGGCCGCGAGAAAACCGAACATCGGTGCCAGGGTGGTGTGCAGCGGGTTGCGGAGCGGTGTGGGCGATGACATGGGCTACTTCCGAGTCTAAATTACAATTACTCTCATTTAGGTTCGGTAGTCTAAAGAGCGATTCCGCCTGCATTGCCCCGGGTTTGTATCGCTGATGCTTGATTATCGTTTCCCACAACATTCCATTACATTTGCGTACGCCGTAGCCTGAACTTTCGGCTATTTGCTGCGTTTTATAGTTTTTCGGATCGACTGCCCATGGCCAAGCAAGACCACCTCCTGATCGTTGATGACGACCCGCAAATCCGCCAGTTGCTTTGCGACTACCTGAGCGACGCGGGCTTTCAGGTGTCCACCGCCGCCGACGGCAAAGAGATGCGCCGGCGTCTGGAGTTGAACGTCATTGACCTGATCGTCCTCGACCTGATGCTGCCCGGTGAAGACGGCCTGAGCCTGTGCCGCGAGCTGCGCGTGAGTTCCAACACGCCGGTGGTGATGCTCACCGCCAAGGGGTCGTTGATCGACCGCATCGTCGGCCTGGAAATCGGCGCCGATGACTACCTGCCCAAGCCGTTCGACCCACGTGAACTGCTGGTGCGGATCAAGGTGGTGTTGCGCCGGGTGCAGAGTTTTCCCGACCGGGCGCGGCTGGATGAAGCACCGAGCATCCGTTTCGCCGGCTGGCAGCTCGACACCCGAGCGCGGCAATTGCTCTCGCCGGAGGGTGTGGTGGTCAGCCTGGGCAATTCGGATTACCGCGTGTTGCGCCTGCTCTTGCAGCACCCGAACCGACCCCTCAGCCGCGATTTTTTGCTCAACCATGTGTTCGACAAGGACAGCACGCCGTTCGATCGCTCCATCGACGTGTGTGTCAGCCGCCTGCGCTCGCAACTGCCGGCTGGGCTGATCAAGACCGTACGCAACGAGGGCTACATGCTCACTGCCGATGACGTGGTGCCGGCCTCGTGAGACTGCTGCCGCGTTCGCTGTTTGGGCGGCTGGTGCTGATTCTGGTCAGCGGCATGCTCGCGGCCCAGGCCCTGACCAGCAGCATCTGGTACGACCGGCGCCATGGCCAGGTGCTGGAGATCCCCGCGCGGTTGATCGCCACCCGGCTGGCCGATGTGGTACGCCTGGTGCACAGCGATCCACAGCAGGCCGATCTGCTGATCAAGCTGCTGGATGCGCCGAATTTTCGTCTGACCTTGAGCGACCAGGCGAGCAATACGCCTAGCAGCCTCACCGACAGCGACCGGCCGACTGAGCGGCTGATCAAGAAAGTGCTCTCGGAAAAAACCGGTTACGCGCAAACCCTGATCCTGCTCCACCTGTCGCTGGTGGACGGCGCGGGGCAAAACGCCGGGCTGTGGACCTTGCTGGAGTCCAAGCCGGTAGTCGGGCAGTTCCTCATCGACCTGCGCCTGCCCGACGGGCGTTGGTTGCAAGTGGACGCCCGCGAAGAGCAGGGCTGGACCAGCACCTCGCCGCTGGACCTGTTGTTCGATTATGTGATGCGCATCTACCTGCTGCGCGTGTTGGTGCTGGTGGTGATCGCCCTGGTGGCCGTGCGCCTGGCCATTCGCCCGCTCAACGCCTTGGCCAAGGCCGCCGAAGCCCTTGGCCGGGACATCCAGCGCCCGCCACTGTCGTTGGATGGCCCCACCGAAGTGCGCCGCGCCGCCCAGGCGTTTAATGCGATGCAGCAACGGCTGATCGCCAACATTGCCGAGCGCACGCGTTTTCTCGCGGCGATTTCCCACGACCTTCGTTCACCGATCACACGCTTGCGCCTGCGCACCGAGATGCTCGACGACAACCGCACCAAGGAGCGTTTTCGCAGCGACCTCGAGGAAATGGAGCACATGGTGGCCAGCACCCTGGATTTTGTCAGCAGCGGCGAAATCAACGAGGCGCGGCAAAACATCGACATCAATGCGCTGCTGCAAAGCTTGCAGGCGGATCTGGAAGACGTGGGGCAAAGCGTGCGCATCGAAGGCCGGGCGAAGCAGCCGTTGCCGGGGTATGCGCGTAGCCTTAAACGGTGCGTGCAGAACCTGCTGGAAAACGCGGTGCGTTATGGCAGTGAAGTGGTGGTACGGGTCGAAGACCAGGCAGACAGCTTGAAGATCGTCATCAGCGACCGCGGGCCGGGGATTCCCCAGGAGCAGCTGGAGCAGGTGATGGAACCGTTTTATCGGGTGGAAGGGTCACGTAATGCCGAAACGGGTGGGTATGGCTTGGGGCTGAGCATTGCTCACACCATCGCCAGGGCGCATGAGGGGCGGTTGAGTTTGAGGAATCGGGAGGGTGGCGGGCTTGAGGTGGAGCTATTGTTTCAACGCAAAACCTGATGTGAAATGCAGTCCAATGTGGGAGCGGGCTTGCTCGCGAAAGCGGTGGGTCAATCAGTAAATCTTTATCTGACATACCGCCTTCGCGAGCAAGCCCGCTCCCACACAAGCCCACTCATTCAGTTGGCTCTTCAGTGTGGCTTACGCCCCGTGGCACTTCTTGAACTTCTTCGCACTGCCGCACGGGCAAGGATCGTTGCGACCCACGTCCTTCAAGGCATTGCGCACCGGCTCCTGGTGAGCGTGGCCGCAGTTCGGGCCGTGGACATGGCCGTGGTCGTGATCATGGTGATCGTGATCGTGGTTGCAGTCAGGACCATGGACATGGGGTTGTTGAGTCATTGATGTCGCTCCGGAATAAAATCGCCGGGGATTATCTCGCCATTGTGGGCGACCTGCACGTCATAACCGATGAATAATCCGGTTTTCAGCTCGCCGTCGAGGCGATAGGGCACTGGCTTGTCCGGGTTTTTCAGCATCTGCACCACATCGCGGATCTGCGGCCACAGGTTGGTACGCACCGAGACCTTGAAGAAGGCATGCCCGCGCGGCGGTACGGTGAGCCACTCGTTGGACTCGCCCTCGGTCAGCACAAAGTCATCCAGCGTCACTTTGTAGATCAGGCCGCGCACCGTCAGGTCGGCGTCGTCGCGGTTGTCCACGCGAAAATACAGCTTGAATTTCTGCTCCAGCAACTTGGCCCGCACCACCTCGACTTTGACCAGGGACACGTGGGGCGGTGGCGAGTCATCTTCGAACCACGACGCGCAGCCGGTCAAACCGAGAGTCAACGCCAGCATCAAGCTGCAGATCCGAAGCATGGCGTTTGTCCTGTGTGGGTTAGAGATAGCTGGAACAACACTTCTTGAATTTTTGCCCGCTGCCACACAGGCAGGCATCGTTGCGCCCGGCCTTCACCTCCACGGTGGGGTCGATGAAGTACCAGTGCCCGTCATTCTGTACGAAAGAAGACTGTTCGCGGTGGCTATGTTCGCCAGTGCTGTCATGCCAGCGTGCGGTAAAGGTCACAAAGGCGTGTTCCGGCTGGCCGCCGAACACCTCGGAGCTTTCCACTTCCAGGCCCAGCCAGGTGCTTTGGGCGCTCCAGGCACCGATGGCATCGCGGTCCAGGCCGGACTGTTGCGCGGGCAAGGTGGTGGCCACCAGATAGTCCACCAGGCCCAACACGTAGGCGCTGTAGCGCGAGCGCATCAACGCGCTGGCGCACGGTGCCGGGTGGCCGGCGTGATAATGACCGCAGCAGGCATCCAGCAGGTTGCCACTGCCGCAGGGGCAAATGGATGTACTCATTGGGTTACCACCAATACTTTCCGAAATTTTGCGGGTTGGCCCAGAACCGTGCGTTGAGCCAGTCCGGTACCTGTTTATAGTCAAGCAGATCGTAGGTAAACAGCGTCAGAACCTGCTCATCGCGCTGGAACCGCTCGCCGGCCTGCAAGGCCAGGGAGAAGAAGTCGGTGTCCTTCCACTCGCACGCACCCAGGTCCACCAGCACCGCGATGCGGCTGGCATTGAGGTTGCGAATGCCGCCGAGCAAGGTCAGGCCTTGCGCTTTTGACAGGTGTTCCAGGCAATCGACCACCAGCGCCAGGTCAAAACGCTGCGCAGCCAACTCGGCCGGCAAGGGGCCGGGCGGGGCGATGGACACGTGGGTGTCCGGGTGTTCGGCCGCAAACGCCTCCAGCGCCGGGAACTGGCTGGCCCCCAGCAGCAGCAGGCGTTTGGGCTGGTGCAGGTCGAGCAAGGCGGCCAGGGCTTGCTGGGGTGTACGGGCAGAAATACCAGCGGTCATCAGAGATCCTCACATCAGGACCCTAGAGACTAGCGCGGCTGAGCGTGCGGGCCTAGAGCGGGCGATTGCGAAAAGCCAGCCGTTGATGGCGATCCTCAATAAAACCGGGGGTGTCGCCAACTGGCGCAGATGAAAAGAGCGGTCTTTACTCCACCCATCGGCCCCCGCCGATCCCCTCAGGAGAAATCAGATGAGCATCATGCGGACAGCTCTACCCTTGATTCTGCTAACCGGAGTACTGACAGGTTGCGCAGGTTTGCAAAAAACCGATTGGCCCACCTGCGCCGCCCTCGGCGGTGTGACCGGTGCGGCGATCGGCGCCACCGAAAGCTCGGCCTATGCAGGCGCCGGTGCGTTGTTGATCGGCGGCATGGCAGGCGCCTATTGCTGGGTGCATGGTGATGGCGACGAAGACGGCGATGGCGTGCCGGACAGCCGCGACAAGTGCCCAGGCACACCGAAAGGCGTGCCGGTGGATGCCAACGGTTGCCCACCGGTGCCGGTCGCGGTGGTCGAGGAAGTGGTGGTGGTCAAGGAAGAAACCATCGTGATTCGTGATGTGCACTTTGAGTTCGACTCGGCCAAGTTGACGGCGGCGGATAAAACCAAGCTCGACACCATCGCCACTCGCCTGAAACAAGAAGCGCCAACCGCCCAACTGCGGGTCAGCGGCCACACCGATAGCGTCGGCAAAGACGCCTACAACCAGAAACTCTCGGAAAAACGTGCGCACTCGGTCACCGAATACCTCATCGGTTCCGGTATCCCGCGCAGCAGTTTTGTCTCGGTCACGGGCGCTGGCGAAAGCCATCCGGTCGCCGACAACAAAACCGCTGAAGGCCGTGCCTTGAACCGCCGCGTGGAAATCCAGATCAACCGCTGACAGCCCTTGCCCCTGTGGGATCCACAGGGGCATTGCTGGCGACTTTTACCGAAACCTCCTGCTTCCCAACTTTTTTGAACCTTCACTGGCAAATCGCCGGTAGAAGTCGTTACTGTGCGTCCAAAGAAAAACTAGAAACAACGTTGAAACACACTCAAGGGGAGCTCCAAGATGCGTAAGGTTTTACTGTTGGCCCTGCTGGTCAGCCCCATTGCCCTGGCCCAGAGCGTCAGTGTTGAAACCAACTCGCTGATGCGCCTGCCCAGTAGCACCAGCGTGTTGCAACTAGAGCGCCTGGACGTGGCGGACTACGGCACCTTGCTGATTCCGGCCAGCATCAGCCAGGTCACGGTGGATGAACTGCACCTGGGCCGCGAAGCGCGCATCACCATCGTTCCCGGCAATACCGCGCTGCAATTGCAGGTGCGCCATGCGCAATTGGACCATGGCAGCCAGATCACCTCGCGCGGCGCCCCCGGCACCCATGAAAAACCGGCCAAGGCCGGGCGCGACCTGACCTTGCGCATCAATTCGCTGGTGGCCGACGAGCTGTCGGTGGACGCCCGTGGAGGCGCCGGCGCCAAAGGTTATGCCGGCCTGGACGGTGCCAACGGCGTAGACCCGGGTTGCACCTGGGGTTCGGCGGGGCGTGGTGCCAATGGCGATAACGGTGGCGACGGCTTGCCCGGCGGCGCGGGTGCGCTGGTGCGGGTCGAGTTGCCGAAGGACTACCCGGCGGAGCAGATCAAGGTCTGGGTTGAAGGTGGTGCGGGTGGTTTGGCTGGCACAGCCGGTAAACCGGGCAAGGGTGGCCAGTCCAAGGGTTGCCTGGTGTATCAGGCCGATGGCGGCGAGAAGGGCCGTCCGGGGTTGGAAGGGCAGCCGGGGCCGGTGGGGCCTGCGGGGGCGGTGACCATTCAGCGGCTGTGAGTCGTTTGGGCTGACGTCTTCGCGAGCAAGCCCGCTCCCACACTTGACCGAGTTCCAACATGAGAATGCGGTCGAATGTGGGAGCGGGCTTGCCCGCGAAGAGGCCCTAAAGAACAGCCTTAAAACATCGGCCGAGCCGAAGCAATCGCCACCACCACCAACCCCACCAGCAGATTAACCCCTACCAACCGCCGAATCTGCCCCAACACCGCCGCACCAGTCGGCCAATCCTGCGCCGCCACCGCCGCGCGCAACTCCGGGAACTTCAACGCCTGGATACGGATAAACAACGCCGTCATCACCAGATACAACCCCATCATCACCTGCACATAACGCGGCGCGGTCTCAAACCCGCTGAAGCGCAGTTGCAGCAGACCAATGCCGCTGATCGGCAAAATCGCCACCGCGACCCACACCCACACGAAAAAACGTTGAAACACATTCGCCCACAGCGTCAGCCGGGCAGGGCCCTCAAGTGCCGCCACAGCGGCGGGGCGCAGGATCATCCAGGCGAAAAACATGCCGCCGACCCAGATCAGGGCGGCCAATACATGCAGGGTGTAAGCGAGGCTAAACGCGGTCATTGAGGTACTCCGTTCTGCGCGGGATTAATTAGCGGGGTATGATAGCGGCCGATCCGAACCACTGAAAATTTATCCAGCGTTTTTTGCGCCCGACTATCCATGATCAGCACTGAACTCAAAACCACGATCCAGGGCGCCTATTCGCGTTTTCTCGAAGCCAAGAGCTTGAAACCGCGCTACGGCCAACGCCTGATGATCGCCGAAGTGGCGAAGGTCCTCGGCGATATCGACACCGACGACGAAGGTCGGCGCAGTGGCGACCCTGCGGTCGTGGCCGTCGAAGCCGGCACCGGTACCGGTAAAACCGTGGCCTACAGCCTGGCGGCGATCCCTACGGCCAAGGCCGCCGGCAAACGCCTGGTGATCGCCACCGCAACCGTCGCCCTGCAAGAGCAGATCGTCTACAAAGACCTGCCCGACCTGATGCGCAACAGCGGCCTGAATTTCACCTTCGCCCTGGCCAAGGGCCGTGGCCGTTACCTGTGCCTGTCCAAGCTCGACGTGCTGTTGCAGGAAGGCCACGCGCAAACCGCCACGGCTTCGTTGTTCGAAGAAGAAGGCTTCAAGATCGAGGTGGATGAGGTCAGCCAGAAGCTGTTTACCAGCATGATCGAGAAGCTGGCCGGCAATAAATGGGACGGCGACCGCGACAGCTGGCCCAATGCCCTGGAAGATTCCGACTGGGCGCGCCTGACCACCGATCACAGCCAGTGCACCAACCGTCACTGCCCCAACTTCGGCCAGTGCGCCTTCTACAAGGCCCGTGAAGGTATGGGCAAGGTCGATGTGATCGTCACCAACCACGACATGGTGCTGGCCGACCTCGCCCTGGGTGGCGGTGCCGTGCTGCCGGACCCGCGTGACACGCTGTATGTGTTCGACGAAGGTCACCACCTGCCCGACAAGGCCATCGGCCACTTCGCCCACTACACACGCCTGCGCTCCACCGCTGACTGGCTGGAAACCACCGCGAAGAACCTCACCAAGTTGTTGGCCCAGCACCCGCTGCCCGGCGACCTCGGCAAGCTCATCGAGCAAGTGCCGGAGCTGGCGCGGGAGATCAAGACCCAGCAGCAGTTCATGTTCAGCGCCTGCGAACAGGTCGCCGACTTCAAACCGGGCGAAGACGTGGAAGGCCGCGAGCGGCCACGTCACCGTTTTGTTGGCGGCATGATCCCCGAGCACATGCGCGAAATGGGTATCGAGTTGAAGAAGGGCTTTTCGCGCCTGACCGACCTGTTTACCCGTCTCACTGATCTGCTCAAGGAAGGCATGGACGGCGAGGTCAACATCGGCATCGCCAGCAACCAGGCCGAAGAATGGTACCCGCTGTTCGGCAGCCTGCTGTCCCGTGCCCAAGGCAACTGGGAGTTGTGGACCGCCTTCACCGTCGAAGACCCGGAAGACAACCCGCCGATGGCGCGCTGGCTGACCCTGTCGGAAAGTGGCGCGCTGTTTGATATCGAGGTCAACGCAAGCCCCATCCTTGCCGCAGAAATGCTGCGGCGCAACCTGTGGAACGTGGCTTACGGCTGCCTGGTGACCTCCGCCACGCTGACTGCCCTGGGCACGTTCGACCGTTTCCGCATGCGCGCCGGTCTGCCAAAAAAGGCCGTCACTGCCGTGGTGCCAAGCCCCTTTCATCACGCCGACGCCGGCGTGCTGCGGGTGCCGGACCTCAAGGCCGACCCACGGGACGCGGCCGCGCACACTGCCGCGATCATCCGTGACTTGCCGGAGTTGGTCGAAGGTTCGCGTGGCACCCTGGTGTTGTTCTCATCACGCAAACAGATGCAGGACGTATTCGACGGCCTCGACCGCGATTGGCGCAAGCAGGTGTTTATCCAGGGCAACCTGTCCAAGCAGGAAACCCTGAACAAGCACAAGGCGCGGGTGGATGGCGGTGATTCCAGCGTGCTGTTCGGCCTCGCGAGTTTTGCCGAGGGCGTGGATTTGCCCGGCGCCTACTGCGAACACGTGGTGATCGCGAAGATCCCGTTCTCGGTGCCGGATGATCCGGTCGAGGCGGCACTGGCCGAGTGGATCGAAGCGCGTGGTGGCAACCCGTTCATGGAAATCTCGGTGCCGGACGCTTCCCTGAAGCTGGTCCAGGCCTGCGGTCGCTTGCTGCGCACCGAAGAAGACCGGGGCACCATCACCTTGCTCGACCGCCGCCTGGTCACCCAGCGCTATGGCAAGGCTATCCTGAATGCCTTGCCGCCGTTCAGGCGCGAAATTTCTTAAGCCACCGTGGGCGGTTTCGCCCACTTCGTGGTCTATCTCATTGTATTTCATCAGGCCATTCACCGGCCGTCTGGGAGAACCTTGTTCGTATGATTCGCACGCTGCCCGCTCTATTTGCCCTACTGTTCGCCGCGCCTTTGCTGGCCGCGCCTACCGGGCAACAGACACTGTTCAACTTCGTCCGGCCGGCCGATGTGGTCAAGGTGGCGACCCAGGACGCCAGCCTGCCGCAATACAACGCCGAACAAACCCCGGAAGGCGAAGTGTTGCGCCGCATCACCTTCAACCCGGCCGCCGAGCCGAGCCTGGTGCTCAGCCCGCAGACCGGCACCTGGGACTGGTCGCAGTCCAGCGCCATGAGCCTGCGCATCCAAAGTGCCATGGACTGGGCGCTGACCCTCTACGTCACGGTGCAGAGCGCCGACGGCAAGACCTTGCGCAGTCGCATCGACCTGCCGGCCGGTCCGGCCCAGACGTTGCTGGTGCCGCTGCAAGCCAACTCGCCGCTGAGCCAGGGCATGAAGGCCGGCCCGCCGATGCCGATTACCGTGGACGGCCAACGCGTCTTGCTGGCCGGCAGCTTTGGCGAGATCGACCGTAGCCAAGTGGCATCGGTGACCTTGTCGATGCAAAAGCCCAACGCCGCGCAGAGCATCCTGCTGGAACGCTTTGGTGTGCAGGACAGCGAGCCAGTGATCAAGGCCGCCTACAGCGAACTGGTGGACGCCTACGGTCAATCCACCCGTGCGCGCTGGCCGGAAAAGGTCAGCAGCGATGAACAACTCAAGGCCGCGGCGGCCAAGGAACAGCAGCAGCTGCAAGGTTGGCTGGCCACGCGGGATAAATCCGCGCTGGACAAGTTTGGTGGTTGGAACAAAGGCCCGGCGTTTGACGCCAGCGGGTTTTTCCGCACCGAGAAGCGTGACGGCCGCTGGTACCTGGTGACGCCAGAAGGCCATCCGTTTTACTCCCTGGGCGTCAATACCGTGGCC
Source organism: Pseudomonas sp. KBW05 (assembly GCF_003852405.1). Classification (GTDB taxonomy): domain Bacteria; phylum Pseudomonadota; class Gammaproteobacteria; order Pseudomonadales; family Pseudomonadaceae; genus Aquipseudomonas. Next base: position 190,583 of record NZ_QAJM01000009.1, on the reverse strand, counting down.
CCGGATAACAGCCAGACCTACGTCTCCGGCCGTGAATGGATGTTCGCGGCGCTGCCCAAAGCCGGTGAACCGCTCGACAAGTATTACGGCAGCGGCGATAACCGCACCGGCAATGGCGCCGGCGAAGGGCGCAGCTTTGGCGCCGGACGTTGGTACGATTTCTACGGCGCCAACCTGCAACGCACCTACGGTGGCGAAGGTTTTGACCAGGAGCGTTGGGCCAGCCATACACTCGACCGCCTGCAGGCCTGGGGTTTCAACACCTTGGGCAACTGGAGCGACGAAGACCTGGCCCGCGCCGACCGCGTGCCCTACACCTTGCCGCTGTCGATTGTCGGCGACTACGCCAGCATCAGCACCGGCACCGACTGGTGGGGCGGCATGCCCGATCCGTTTGATCCGCGTTTCGCCATGGCTACCGAACGTGCCGTGGCCATCGCCGCCCGTGATCACCGCGATGACCCGTGGTTGATCGGCTTCTTTGCCGACAACGAACTGGCCTGGGCCGGTCCCGGCGACGATGCGAAGTCCCGTTACGCGTTGGCCTACGGCACCTTGCGCATGACCACCGACGTGCCGGCCAAGCGCGCGTTCCTCAAGCAATTGCGCGACAAGTACCGCAACGAGGAAGGCCTGTCGAAAGCCTGGGGCATCCATTTGGCGGGCTGGGAGCTGATGGAAGATCCGGGCTTCGAGCCACCGATGCCGAATGCCGAGCACCCGGAAATCGAGGCCGACTTCAAGTATTTCCAGAAGACCTTTGCCGACGCCTACTTCAAGACCATCTCTGACTCGCTGAAATGGCACGCGCCCAACCAGTTGCTGCTGGGCGGCCGTTACGCGGTGAGCACCCCGGAAGCGGTGGCCGCCTGCGCGCAGTATTGCGATGTGCTGAGTTTCAACATGTACACGCTCAAACCCCAGGACGGTTATGACTTCGCGGCCTTGCGTGCGCTGGACAAGCCGGTGCTGATCACCGAATTCAACTTTGGCTCCGCAGATCGTGGCCCGTTCTGGGGCGGTGTGACGCAAGTGGCCAGGGAAGAGGAGCGCGGCACGGCGTACGCCAACTTCCTCAAGCAGGCCATGGCCGAGCCGTCGATTGTCGGCGTGCATTGGTTCCAGTACCTGGATCAGCCGGTGACCGGCCGCCTGCTGGACGCTGAGAACGGCCATTTCGGTTTGGTGGGCATCACCGATGTGCCGTTCCAGGGCTTTGTCGAGAATGTGCGCAAGAGCAACCTGGCGGCCGTCGATCAGTTGGGCAAGGAGGCGGAAAAAGCCAAGGCGGCCAGCGCGGTCCGTGAACATCAAAGTGGTAATGGCGCAAGCGCCGGCAAAGGCGCCGGGCATGCGGGTGGGCACGCGGGAAATGGTCACTGATTCAGCGTTGACGGGTTCACAAAACCTATAATGACTGGAACAATGTCGGCCACTTTTTACGGCGTTTTCCGAGGGGGCTTAGGTGCAGATTCAGGGTCATTACGAGCTCCAGTTCGAAGCGGTACGTGAAGCCTTCGCCGCCTTGTTCGATGACCCCCAGGAGCGTGGCGCCGGGCTCTGTATCCAGGTTGGCGGCGAAACCGTGGTTGACCTGTGGGCCGGCACCGCCGACAAGGACGGTGCCGAGGCCTGGCACAGCGATACCATCGTCAACCTGTTCTCCTGCACCAAGACCTTTACCGCTGTCACCGCCCTGCAATTGGTGGCCGAGGGCAAGCTGAAACTGGACGCCCCCGTGGCCGATTACTGGCCGGAGTTTGCGGCGGCGGGCAAAGAAACCATCACCCTGCGCCAGTTGCTCTGCCATCAGGCGGGCTTGCCGGCGATTCGCCAGATGCTGCCCACCGAAGCCCTGTACGACTGGCAATTGATGGTAGACACCCTGGCGGCCGAGGCTCCGTGGTGGACGCCAGGCCAGGGCCATGGCTACGAGGCGATCACCTATGGCTGGTTGGTCGGTGAGCTGCTGCGGCGTGCCGACGGGCGCGGTCCGGGGGAGTCCATCGTGGCGCGGGTTGCGCGGCCATTGGGGTTGGACTTCCATGTCGGCCTGGCGGATGACGAGTTTTATCGTGTTGCCCATATAGCGCGCAGCAAAGGCAACATGGGCGATGAAGCCGCGCAACGCTTATTGCAAGTAATGATGCGCGAGCCGAATGCGATGACAACGCGGGCATTTGCCAATCCACCGTCTATTCTGACCAGCACTAATAAACCTGAATGGCGACGCATGCAGCAACCCGCCGCAAATGGTCACGGTAATGCGCGCAGCCTGGCGGGTTTTTATAGTGGTTTGCTGGACGGTAGTTTGCTCGAAAGCGACATGCTTGAAGAATTGACCCGCGAACACAGTATCGGGCTGGATAAAACATTGCTGACACAAACCCGTTTCGGCTTGGGTTGCATGTTGGATCAGCCACAACTGCCCAATGCCACCTTCGGCCTTGGCCCGCGTGCTTTCGGGCATCCGGGCGCGGGCGGTTCGGTGGGGTTTGCCGACCCTGAGCATGATGTTGCGTTTGGTTTCGTGACTAATACATTGGGGCCTTATGTACTTATGGACCCGCGTGCACAGAAGTTGGTCAGAATATTGGCCGGTTGTCTGTAAACCCCTTGCTGTTTCACGTTTTTTTGTTACAAAGGCAACTATAAGAAGAGGCTGACGGAAAAGTTGTAACTTTATTCTTGTCCTGGCGTCTGTTTAACGGGTCATCCAGACCCTTGGCATTTTTCTCATTTTGTGGATATCTCATGTTATCGAACAAGTCCTTGGCACTGGCGCTTTGCCTCACTATTACTGGCTGCGCACAAACTCCACAAAATGATGCCGATGGCGGACATTGGTGGTCATTTGGGTCATTTGGGTCTGATAAAACCGCCGCCAAGGACGCCGCGACTCAGGTTGCCGCCAAGCCGGATGCCAAAGCCGCCGCCGATGCCAAGGCTGCTGACCTGAAAGCCGACCTCAAGGCTGCCACTCCAGCCCCAGCCACCACGCCAGCCGTGGCCAAGACCGACAGCGAAACTCACTGGTGGTGGCCGTTCGAAAGCAAGCCAAAACCCTTGGCCAAAGTCGATGTGACCAACATCCCGATGCCAGACCCAAAAATCACCCAGGCCTGGCTGGACGACTATGAGCCGCGCCTGCGCGCTGCCATCAAGGACAGCAACCTGCAACTGGAACGTCGTGACAACGTACTCGTCGTGATCGCCCCGGTAGACGGCTCCTACAACCCGAAACGCCCGGCGATGCTGCTGCCGGTCACCCTGGGCCCGTTCACTCGCGTTGCCAAGGCCGTTGAAGCCGACCCGAAGACCGCCGTTTTGGTCCTGGGCCACGTCGATGCCACCGGCACCGCGCCAGCGAGCCAGGCCTTGAGCAAGGAGCGTGCGCAGTCGATCGCCTCGATCTTCAGCCTCAGCGGCTTGAAGCAGGATCGCCTGATGCTGCGTGGCATGGGTGACCTTATGCCACGTGCTGCCAACGACAGCACCCAGGGCCGTGCGCTGAACCGTCGCATGGAAATTATGTTCACTCAGCGTACAACTATGTTGGCCTTGCTGAGCAAGTACAACTCGGGCAAGACCCCGCCCGTGGCTGAAATGGTGGCCGTACAGGACGTTCCTGCGCCAGCACCTGCTGCCAAAGCCCCGGCGAAAAAAGCGCCTGCCGCCAAAAAAGCCGCTGCCAAGCCAGCTGCCAAAAAAGCCCCGGCCAAGCCTGCTGCGAAGAAAGCGGCTCCGGCCAAGGCCAAGGCTGCTGCACCGGCTAACGACCAGGCAAAAAACTGACCTGTTGAAGTAGAAGGATAAAGCCGCATGACCCAGGCACTGGCCGATATGCGCCGTGACTACACCCGGGACGGTTTGAGCGAGGCCCAGGCCCCGGGCGAGCCGTTTGCGTTGTTCCACCAGTGGTTTGCCGACGCGGTGAAAACCGAGCAGCCACCGGTAGAAGCCAATGCCATGACCCTGGCCACGGTTGACCAGGAGGGGCGCCCGCACTGTCGCATCCTGCTGCTCAAGGGCCTGGATGCACAGGGCTTTACCTTCTTCACCAACTATCAGAGTGCCAAGGGCGAACAGCTTGCCGCGCGGCCGTTTGCGGCCATGACGTTCTTTTGGCCGACCCTGGAGCGCCAGGTGCGGATCGAGGGGCGGGTGGTCAAGGTGTCGCCTGAGGAGTCGGATGCTTATTACCAGGTCCGCCCGTTGGGCAGTCGTCTGGGCGCTTGGGCTTCACCGCAGAGCAAGGTCATTCGTGACCGTGAAGAACTGCACGATTTGCTCAAGGCTACCGAGCAGCGTTTCAGCGATATCCAACCCGACTGCCCCGAGCACTGGGGTGGTTATCGCCTGCTGCCTGAGCGCATCGAGTTCTGGCAAGGCCGCGCCAGCCGCCTGCATGATCGCTTGAACTACCGCCTGCAAGGGGCCGACTGGACCCGCGAACGCCTGGCACCCTGAGCAGCGCCTTTCGTCATCCCGCCTGAATGTTTCCCGCTGCGCCGACGTCTCTATGGCAGAGACTTCGGCCGCATGCGGCTGTGCGGCTACAATGATGAAACAGTCGTGACATCACTTGGCACAAACGCTGGGCTACCGTTGGTCGAGTTTTGTGGTGCTAGCAGTCTGTACTCAGGCTGAATGAAAGCTATTTTCTGCGGTGCTTGCCGTGACAGGCGCCAAGCCGCAGCGTCTAATGACCACCTGTCCTTTGGAGTTGATGCTATGCGTAAGTCCGTTTTACTAGTTGCCTGCTTCACCACCCTGTCACTTCTGCTGGGTGGCTGTGCTTCGAGTCTGACCGGCGACTCGTACTCCCGTGACGAAGCGCGTCGTGTACAGAGCGTTCGCATGGGCACCATCGAATCCCTGCGCCCGGTGAAAATCGAAGGCACCAAGACCCCAATCGGCGGCGCTGCTGGCGCAGTCATCGGCGGCGTTGGCGGCAGCGCCATCGGCGGCGGTCGTGGCAGCATCGTCACCGCAGTGATCGGCGCAGTCGCCGGTGGCCTGCTGGGCTCGGCCACCGAAGAAGGCCTGACCCGCACCCAAGGCGTGGAAATCACCGTACGCGAAGACGACGGCAGCATGCGTGCCTACGTGCAGGCCGTGCAGGAGAATGAAATCTTCCGCATTGGTGACCGTGTGCGCATCATGACTGTTGATGGGACTAGCCGGGTTACTCGCTAAGCAGTAAACAGTCGGCAAATAAAAACCCCAACCGGGTGACCGGTTGGGGTTTTTTGTTGCAAGCCCAGTTAGTGGCTGGAGTTGCCTGTTCACAGGAAACAATGACCTGTATCCGAAGGCCCACAAGTTCCGGTAAGTGCGCTGGAAGTGAGGCCCAACTCACGGAGGGCCGAGTATGTCTAAGTTTGCCTGTGGCGAGGGAGCTTGCTCCCGTTGGAGTGCGAAGCGCTCCCAAGGCTTTTGGGGCCGCTTCGCGGCCCAGCGGGAGCAAGCTCCCTCGCCATATTGACCTTAGTGGGACACTTTCTTGCGACTCGCCATCGCCGTCACTGCATACCCAATACACGCCGCCAGAATCGACCCGGTCAGAATCCCCATTCGATCCTCCCCGGCAAACTCGCTGGCGCCTGGCACAAACGCGAGAGAGCCGACAAACAGGCTCATGGTAAAGCCGATCCCGCACAGGATCGCCACGCCAAACACCTGGCCCCAGTTGGCGCCCTCGGGCAGTGCGGCCAGGCCGGTCTTGATGGCCAGCCAGGTGAGGCCGAACACGCCGACGGTCTTGCCGATCAGCAGGCCGGCAGCAATGCCCATCGGCACATGGTGGGTGAAGCTTTCCAGGCTGACGCCGGTCAGGGAGACGCCGGCGTTGGCGAACGCAAACAGCGGCAGGATGCCATAGGCCACCCACGGGTGCAGGGCGTGTTCCAGGGTCATCAGGGGCGAAGGTTCGGCGTTCTTGGTGCGCATCGGGATGCAGAACGCCAATGTCACGCCGGCCAACGTTGCATGCACGCCGCTTTTCAGTACGCAGACCCACAGGATCAGCCCGATGATCAGGTACGGTCCTAGCTTGATCACGCCCAGGCGATTCATCGCGATCAAGGCAACCAGGCAAGCACCTGCGCCCGCCAATGCGGCCCCCGAAAGGTCGGCGGAATAGAACACGGCAATCACGATGATTGCGCCCAGGTCATCAATGATCGCCAGGGTCATCAGGAACAGCTTCAGCGACACCGGCACGCGCTTGCCCAGCAGGGCCAGGACGCCAAGGGCGAAGGCAATGTCCGTGGCCATGGGGATCGCCCAGCCGGAGAGTGCGGCGGGGTAGTCCTTGTTGATCGCCCAGTAGATCAGCGCGGGGACGACCATACCGCCAATCGCCGCGGCACCGGGCAGTACCACTTGCGAGGGCTTGGACAGGTGCCCATCGATCAGCTCGCGCTTGACCTCCAGGCCGATCAGCAGGAAGAACAGTGCCATCAGGCCATCGTTGATCCACAGCAGCGCGGGCTTGGCGATTTTCAGGGCACCGATCTGTGCCACCACCGGCACGTCGAGAAAGGCGCTGTAGAGGTGCGATAACGGCGAATTGTTGATGATCAGCGCCAGCGCGGCAGCGGCGATCAACAACAGGCCGCTGGCGGCTTCCAGCTGGAAGAAACGGGTGAAAGTGCTACGCAGAGGCAAGGGATGCTCTCCAATCCAGGTTCAATAGGGGGTTACCCTAACCCGTACCGTTAGTTGTTAAAACAAAAGTTATATTCTTATTTGTTATAAGCGATGGTCCGGTATGACGGTGCGCCAAAGCCTAGCAATTGTGTGTCCAATTGAGTCGGTACTGTATCTGTGTGGAGTGTAGGAAACCTCCTAAGATTGGGGGTGAAATCCTTAGAGAAACTCCTCATGAGCGACCATCGTCCCTGGGCCCGCGAAGCCATTCGCATCATCGAAGCGGACTTCCAGCGCAGCGCTGACACGCACCTGATCCCGCTGCCCTTGCCGGGTTTGCCGGGTATCGAGTTGTACTTCAAGGATGAGTCCAGCCATCCCACTGGCAGCCTGAAACATCGGCTGGCACGTTCGTTGTTCCTCTATGCGCTGTGCAATGGCTGGCTCAAGCCGGGGGCGCCGGTGATCGAAGCCTCCAGTGGTTCGACGGCGATTTCCGAAGCCTACTTCGCCCGCCTGCTCGGCTTGCCGTTTATCGCGGTGATGCCGGCCACCACTTCCCAGGAAAAGATCGCTCAGATTGCCTTTTACGGTGGCAAGAGCCACTTGGTGAACGATCCGACGCAGATCTACGCCGAATCCGAGCGTTTGGCGCGGGAAAGTGGCGGTCACTTTATGGACCAGTTCACCTACGCGGAGCGGGCCACCGACTGGCGGGCGAATAACAACATTGCTGAATCCATCTTCCAACAGATGCGCTTTGAGCATTATCCCGAGCCGAGCTGGTTGATTTCCAGCCCAGGCACCGGCGGCACCACCGCGACCCTGGGGCGTTACGTGCGTTATCGCCAGCATTGCACCCGCGTGCTGTGCGCCGATGCCGAGCGGTCGGTGTTTTTTGATTACTACTTGAGTGGCGATGCCAGCTTGCGCCTGGACTGCGGCTCACGTATCGAAGGCATTGGCCGGCCACGGGTAGAGGCGTCGTTTCTGCCCAAGGTGATTGATGCCATGGTCAAAGTGCCGGACGCGTTGTCGTTGGCGGCCATGCATTACCTGGCTGAACGGTTGGGGCGGCGGGTCGGCGGGTCCAGTGGGACCAACTTGATTGGCGCGTTGATGGCCGCGCAGCAGATGAAAGCGGTGGGGGAGTCGGGGTCGATCGTGGCGATCTTGTGTGATGGGGGCGAGCGCTATGCCACTACTTACTATGATCAGGCGTGGCTCAAAAACCAGGGCTATGCGTTGGAGGGGTTGATTGCGGCTGTTGCGGCCAGTGTTGAGCGGGGCGAGCCTCTGCCTGCCAGCGTCCTGCGCGCCAATATCTGACCCAACACAAGTACCAATGTGGGAGCGGGCTTGCTCGCGAAAGCGGTGTATCAGTCAACCTATCCAGCGACTGACACTCCGCTTTCGCGAGCAAGCCCGCTCCCACACAAGCCAGCTTCCACAGTGGATGTGTGGAAGCTGTAGGGTCAATGTCAGGCCTCGATACCCAGCATATCCCGCGCCAATGCCTCGGCAATCCGAATTCCGTCCACGCCCGCCGACAGAATCCCACCGGCGTAACCCGCGCCTTCACCGGCCGGGAACAGGCCCTTCACGTTCAAGCTTTGCATCGATTCATTGCGGGTGATCCGCAGTGGCGAGGACGTGCGTGTCTCGATACCCGTCAACACGGCATCGTGCAGCGAGTAGCCTTTGATTTGTTTCTCGAACGCCGGCAGCGCTTCGCGGATCGCCTCAATGGCGAACTCCGGCAGCGCGAGGGCCAGATCCCCCCAGGACACACCCGGCTTGTAGGAAGGTTCCACACTGCCAGTGGCGGTGGACGGCTTGCCAGCGATGAAATCGCCTACCAACTGCGCCGGTGCCTCGTAGTTGCTGCCGCCGAGGATGTAGGCGTGGGATTCCAGGCGTTCCTGCAGTTCGATACCCGCCAGCGGGCCACCTGGATAGTCCACCTCAGGCGTGATGCCGACCACGATGCCGGAGTTGGCATTGCGCTCGTTACGCGAGTATTGGCTCATGCCGTTGGTGACTACGCGGCCCGGCTCGGAGGTGGCAGCGACCACCGTACCGCCCGGGCACATGCAGAAGCTGTAGACCGAGCGGCCGTTTTTGGCGTGGTGCACCAGTTTGTAGTCCGCAGCGCCAAGTTTTGGATGGCCAGCGTATTTACCCAGGCGTGCCGCGTCGATCAGCGATTGCGGGTGTTCGATACGGAAACCCACCGAGAACGGCTTGGCTTCCATGTACACGCCGCGGCCGTGGAGCATGCGGAAGGTGTCGCGGGCGCTATGGCCGAGGGCCAGGATCACGTGCTTGGAGAGGATCTGCTCGCCGCCGTCAACGACGACGCCATGCAACTGGCCGTCCTCGATCAGCACGTCAGTGACGCGTTGCTCGAAACGCACTTCACCGCCGAGGGCGATGATCTGCTCGCGCATGTTTTCCACCACGCCGGTCAGGCGGAAGGTACCGATGTGCGGCTTGCTGACGTACAGGATCTCTTCCGGTGCACCTGCCTTGACGAACTCGTGCAGGACCTTGCGCCCGTGGAATTTCGGGTCCTTGATCTGGCTGTACAGCTTGCCGTCGGAAAACGTCCCGGCGCCGCCCTCTCCAAACTGCACGTTGGACTCGGGGTTCAGCACGTTTTTACGCCACAGGCCCCAAGTGTCCTTGGTGCGCTGGCGCACTTCGCGACCGCGCTCAAGAATGATCGGCTTGAAGCCCATCTGTGCCAGCAACAGCCCGGCGAAGATCCCGCACGGGCCAAAGCCGACCACGATCGGGCGTTCGGTCAGGCCTTCGGGCGCCTGGCCAACCACTTTGTAGCTGACATCCGGCGCCGGGTTGATGTTGCGGTCATCGGCGAACTTGAGCAGCAAGGCGGCTTCGCCCTTCACATTCAAGTCGATGGTGTAGATGAAGCACAGCTCCGACGATTTCTTGCGCGCATCGTAGCTGCGTTTGAACAGGGTGAAATCGAGCAGGTCATCACTGGCGACGCCCAGGCGCTGCACGATGGCAGGCCGCAGGTCTTCTTCGGGATGGTCGATGGGCAGCTTGAGTTCGGTGATTCGTAGCATGACGGGATCCGGTAGGCGGCAGGCAAAGAGGCCGGCTGTTTTGCAAACCGGTGATTATAAGCCCCAATGGACATTTCCCGTCATGTTAAAACAGCCGAGGGCCGCGTCAGTCGTCGCGCGAGCCGCCAAACGCCGCGCAACCGCGCTGCACCTGGCCGTTGACGCGCAATTCGGCGGTCATGTGTTGCAGGCTGCCACTGACGCTGTCCACGCAGCGTTGAGGGGCCACCCACAGCTCGACGTGCTGGTTGTTGGCCTCGGTCATCAGGTTGAAGCGGCCGTCACCGATTTGCTCTTCTACGTACGGCACCGCCAGTGGCGGCTGGCCTTCACGTTCCAGGACCATGCCCTTGGCCGTGACATTCATCGCCCAGGCCGGCTTGTGGCCGTTGGCGCGCAGGGTCATGCGCTTGAAGTCCGGGTCGTTGCAGGCCGAGGTCGAGCGCTCCACACGATAGAGCTGCTGCAGGTCCACGTTGCTCTGGGTGCCGCTGGCCACACCGGAGAACTTGCCGCGCAGGTCGGCGAACAGCGCCCCTTGCTGGCCGGCCAGGGAGGCGGCCTCCTGCAGGATGCTGGTGCCGCCGGTGTCATTGACCACATAGTTGCGTTGGTCGTTGCACGGCTGGAACAGCAGCTTGCCATTGACTGCCGTGAGCTCGCCCTGCATGCGGGTCAGGCCGGCAGTTGACGGCTTGGCCGGCTCGCTTTCGAACATCTGGCAGGCGGCGAACAGGGGGAGCAGGGCAAACAGGGCAAGGGTACGTGCGGCACGCATAGAGGGTCTCCAGACAAGTGCCGCCACGTTACGCAGGCTGGCGATGTATCACAAGCCAGGAATCCGAACAGATGATGTACAAAGAGCCGCCAGGCTTTTTCCTATACGGAACTTTCGGTTTGAATGTCACGTTGGTTTTTTGCCAGGGAACATCAATGATGAAATTAGCTATCGGCCTCTCAGCCGCGCTGTTGGTCCCACTCACCAGTTGGGCTGAACAGCCGGCCAAGATTTTTTACCGCTCGCAGACTGACTTTGTGGACATGAGCCTAGTGTTAAAGACGGCCCACAATGCCAATGCTCAGTATGTCGGTATGAGCGTTACCTTGAGTCCAGAAGCCCAGGCGCGCACGGCGGCGGTTACCACTCAGGCGCTCAACAAGTCGTTGACGCTATATCTCAACGGCCGACAGTTGAGCACTTCAACCGTACGGAGTGCGCTCGACTCAGGACGCTTGAGCTTTTCAATCCCGAAAGAAATGCTGCCCGACTTGCTGCCATCGCTGCTGAATTGACGGCGTTTTCAGCCGACGATGTAGGTCTGCCCAGTCTGCAGGCCTTCAACACTTTTCGCGTAGGCCAATGCTACATCCGCACCTGGCGCCGGCTTGAAGCCGCGGAAGTACGGCGCATAACTGCCCATCGCTTCCACCAACACCGTAGGACTCACGGAGTTGACGCGCAGGCCGCGCGGCAACTCAATCGCCGCCGCTTTGACGAACGCATCCAGTGCGCCATTGACCAGCGCCGCCGAGGCGCCGGTGCGGATCGGGTCACGGTTGAGAATGCCGCTGGTGAAAGTGAACGAGGCGCCGTCGTTGGCGTACTCGCGGCCGATCAGCAGCAGGTTGACCTGGCCCATCAGCTTGTCGCGCAGGCCCAGCTCAAAATCGGCTTCGCTCATGTCCCCCAGAGGGACGAAGTTCACGCTACCCGCCGCGCACACCAGGGCGTCGAACGTGCCGGTCTGTTCAAACAGCTTGCGGATCGAGGCGCTGTCGCTGATGTCCACCTGGAAGTCACCGCTGCTGCGGCCGATGCTGATGACCTCGTGACGCTGTGCCAGTTCTGCCTTGATCGCCGAGCCGACGGTGCCGCTGGCACCAATCAATAGGATTTTCATGGGGCTGTTCCTCCAGGGGTAAGTGAGGTTTCAGTCTAGAGTGGCTTTTTTCATGGATAAACGTGCTAATAGGCAACCTTTGGTTTTCTATTGGAAACAATCCATGAGCGAGATGGATGACCTGGCGGCCTTTGCCGTGCTGATCGAAGCGGGCAGTTTCACCGTGGCAGCCGAGCAATTGGGTTGCAGCAAGGGGCAGTTGTCCAAGCGCATCAGCCAGTTGGAGGCGCAGTTCTCGGTGGTGTTGCTGCATCGCACCACGCGCAAGCTGAGCCTTACTGCTGCCGGTGCGGCGCTGTTGCCCCAGGCGCAGGCGCTGGTGGTGCAGGTTGATCGCGCCCGTCAGGCATTGGCTCGGCTGAAAGACGATTTGGCCGGGCCGGTACGTATGACAGTTCCGGTGTCGCTGGGCGAAACCTTCTTTGATGGCTTATTGCTGGAGTTTTCCAAGCAATACCCGCAGGTCCAGATCGAGTTGGAGCTGAACAACAGCTACCGCGACCTGGCACGGGATGGCTTTGATTTGGGGGTGCGCTCGGGCGCGATTGAAAACGAGCGCCTGGTCGCCAAGCCGCTGCTGGCCTGGCAGGAGATGACCTGCGCCAGCCCGGCTTACCTGGAACAGCATGGCGAACCGCAGACGCCGGCGGACTTGGCTGCCCATACCTGCCTGCTCAACAGTCATTACAGCGGCCGCGAAGAGTGGCTTTACCACCAGCAACATGAATTGTTGCGGGTGCGGGTCAGCGGCACCTTCGCGTCCAACCACTACAACCTGCTGAAGAAGGCCGCCTTGGTGGGGGCCGGTATTGCCCGTCTGCCATCCTACGTACTACCGGCGGAATTGGCCGACGGACGCTTGCGTTGGCTCCTGCGGGATTATCAGACACGGAGCATGCCAATGTACCTGGTACACCCTTATCAAGGCGGTCTGCCCCGTCGCACCCAAGTGCTGGCCGATTATCTGGTGGACTGGTTCAAGCGCAGCGGCGAGGCCCTGGACCGTCTTTAGCCGTAGCGTCGGGCGATCAGGTGGTCGATGGACAGGCGCCCCGGGCCCTTGGCTGTCAGCAGTAACAGTATGGCCAGCCAGGTGCCGTGGGTCGGGTAAGCATCCGGGTAGACGAACAACTGAATGACCAGGGTCATGCCGATCAGCGCCAGGGCCGAAAAGCGTGTGGCAAAGCCCACCAGGATCAACACCGGGAAGAAGTGCTCGGCAAACGCCGCCATGTGCGCGGCCACCTCCGGCGACAGCAATGGCACGTGATATTCACTGCGAAACAACGGCAATGTCGAGGCGGCGAGGCGCGGTTCGCCCAGTTGGAAGGTGCCGCTGATCAGGTCAACGACAAAACCTTCGACCTTGGTTTGCCCCGACTTCCAGAACACTGCCGCGATGGAGAAGCGTGCGAGAAAGGCGATCAGGCTGTAGGGGATTTTCTCTAAAAGCGCGATTGCCCGTTTTATCAGGCAGGTGGGGGCTGTGTTCATGGCGATACCTTTTGTTCCAGGTGCAGATGGGTGATGGCCTCGTGACTGACCAGCAGCGACAGGCATTTGTGCAAGTCGAACTCGGTCGACGTCTCAAGGGCATGAGCGACGGCCCGTTGCAGCGGTGAACCGTGGTTCAGGCTGTTGATAAACGCCACGGTGCCGCTGTCGATGGCGAACACCTTGACGCCCAGGCCGTGGCGCAACACCAGCGCACTCTGTGGGTGCCAGGGGTTCAAGGTGGCCAGGGCGCCTTCGGTCTGGTGCGCGGCCCACACGGCAACCACGGCATACGCGCTGTCCAGCGTGGCGAGGGACGGGTGCAGGTGTAGGCGCAATGTCCCCAGGTCTGCCTGGTTTTGCAGGTACTGGAGGACGGCATGCTGCTCCAGGCCCGGCGTATCCGCGGCGTGATAAGCCCGTACGCGCAGGCGTTCGAGCTGTGCGACATCGGCCAGGTACGGCACGCTGGCAGCGGGTTCGAAGCCGCGGATGAACGCGGCAAATGAGTCGCCGTATTCACTGATCAGCGGGCTGGTCGGCGGACTGGCCTGTACATAGAGGCCGGCCATGGCACGAAAGAATGCGTCGCCCACCAGTTGCAAGGTCACTGGGTGTGCCGCAGCCAACGCGTTGATCAACGAGCTATGTACGTTGTTGCGGTACACCGCAAACCGGCTGGCCGGGTCGGCACCGTTGCTGCTGAACAGACCCTCGGGACAGGGCAGGTCAGGCGCCAGCAGGGCGCTGGCAAACATGTCATAGAGGCTCATGAGAGCACCTGCGACAAGTGCCAGTCGGCTTGTCGAGCTTCAGCGTGAAGGACGCTGAAGTCCGGCACCTGGTTATCCCGTTCGATCAGCGTGGCCACCGGGCCGATGCGTGCCAGTACGGTTTCGTACAGGCGCCACACGGCGTTATCGATGGGCGCGCCGTGGTCGTCGATCAGCAGGCGGTCGCCAAGGTTGTCAGTGTCTTCGGCAAACCCGGCCAGATGAATCTCACCGACAGCGTGCAACGGCAGTGCGTCGATGTAGGCCAGTGGGTCGCGTTGATGATTGATACACGACACGTAGACGTTGTTCACGTCCAGCAGCAAGCCACAGCCGGTGCGGCGGATGACTTCGCTGATGAAGTCCGTCTCGTCCAGGGTCGAACGCTGGAATTGCAGGTAGGTTGACGGATTCTCCAGCAGCATTGGCCGCTTGAGCGTGCTTTGCACCTGATCCACGTGTTCGCAGACGCGCTTGAGGGTGGCGGCATCGTAGGCGAGGGGCAGCAGGTCGTTGAGAAACACCGGGCCGTGGCTTGACCAGGCCAGGTGTTCGGAAAAGGAGTGAGGTTGATATCGCTCGATCAGCGTGGCCAGCCGTGCCAGGTGCTCACGGTCCAGCGGGCCTTCGCCGCCGATGGACAGGCCCACGCCGTGCAATGACAGCGGGTACTGCTCGCGGATCAATCCCAGGTAGTGGTGAAACGGCCCGCCGGCGACCATGTAGTTTTCGGCGTGCACTTCAAAAAAGCCGATGTCGGGGGCGGTCTCGAGCACTTCGGCGAAGTGCTCGTGCTTCAGCCCCAGCCCGGCCCGGCGCGGCAGGCCGGGCGCCTGAGCCTGGGAGACGGCTGGCAAGGATGAAAGGGTCATCATCAGTACTCAGGCGGCGCAGGGTTTCAGGACTTGGCGGTGAAGGCGGCTTCCTGGCCGAAACCGGTCGGCGAGGTGGAGCTTGGGGTTTGGGTGCAGGTGCCGGCCGGGACCAGTTTCCAGGCGTTGGCCTGGTCTTTGGTTTTCGACGTGCCTGCGCAGGATGTGCCGGCGCCCGCGGCGCAATCGTTCTTGCCGGCTTCAGCGACGCCGAAGCATTTCTGCATGTCATCGGCCGCGTGGGCGGTGGAGGTCAGGGCGGACAGGCTCAGGGCGGAACCGAGGGCCAGGACGAGGGTGGCAGCGGACAGTTTGGTGGTCATGGTGGATCTCCAGCAGTGGGTTGAATTGGCGGGCTTGAGTGCCTGCTTGTACCACTAGAGGCAGTTGGGCGGAATCCGTTACACGCCCGCCGAAAATTAATTCAGGATGCACAACAGTTTGAGCATCACACAAAGCAAATGTGGGAGCGGGCTTGCTCGCGAATGCGAAGTGTCAGCCAACAGATACTTAGCTGATCCACCGCATTCGCGAGCAAGCCCGCTCCCACATTTTTTGACCCGGTTCATTCAGCAACCGGTGGTTAACCGCCCAGGTACGCCTCACGCACCTTCGGATCCGTCAGCAATTGCTCACCCGAGCCTTCCATCACCACTCGGCCGTTTTCCAGCACATAGGCACGGTCGGCGATTTTCAGGGCCTGGTTGGCGTTCTGCTCCACCAGGAACACCGTCACACCGTCCTTGCGCAGCTGTTCGATGATGTCGAAGATCTGCTGGATGATGATCGGCGCCAGCCCCAGGGACGGTTCGTCCAGCAGCAGCAGCTTGGGTTTGCTCATCAGCGCGCGGCCGATGGCGAGCATTTGCTGCTCGCCGCCAGACATGGTGCCGCCGCGCTGGCTGAAGCGCTCCTTGAGCCGTGGGAAAAGGTGCAGCACCTTGTCCATTTGCTCCTGGAAGTCGCCCTTGTCGGTAAAGAACCCACCCATGGCGAGGTTCTCTTCCACGGTCAGGCGGGAAAACACCCGACGACCTTCCGGCACCACGGCAATGCTCTTGCGCATGATCTGCGACGATTGCAGGCCCACCAGTTCCTCACCCATGTAGCGGATGCTGCCGCTGTGGGCCTGGGGCGAACCGCACAGGGTCATCAGCAAGGTGGATTTGCCCGCGCCGTTGGCGCCGATCAGCGTGACGATCTCGCCTTGACGCACTTCCACGTTGACGCTGTGCAGGGCCTGGATCTTGCCGTAGAAAGTGGAAACGTTTTCGAATTGCAGCATTTTACGCTTCCCCCAAATAGGCTTTGATCACTTCAGGATTGTCGCGGATCTGCTCCGGCGTCCCGTCGGCCAGCGGCGTGCCCTGGTTGATCACCACGATGTGGTCGGAAATGCTCATGACCAGTTTCATGTCGTGTTCGATCAACAGCACGGTGACGTTGTGTTCCTCACGCAGCACGCCGATCAGCGCCTTGAGGTCTTCGGTCTCCTTGGGGTTGAGGCCGGCGGCCGGTTCGTCGAGCATGAGGATCCGCGGGCGGGTCATCATGCAGCGGGCGATTTCCAGGCGACGTTGCTGGCCGTAGGCCAGGGTGCCGGCAGGGCGGTTGGCAAACTCGGTGAGGTTGACCTTGTCCAGCCAGTACGCGGCAAATTCCATGGCCTCGCGCTCGCTCTTGCGGAACGCCGGGGTCTTGAACAGGCCCGCCAGGAAGTTGGTGTTCAAGTGACGGTGCTGGGCGATCAGCAGGTTCTCGACCGCCGTCATGTCCTTGAACAGCCGCACGTTCTGGAAGGTGCGCACCACGCCCTTGCGGGCGATCTCGTGGCCGGCCAGGCCCTGGATTGGCTGGCCGTCCAGCAGGATGCTGCCACCGCTCGGCTTGTAGAAACCGGTGAGGCAGTTGAACACCGTGGTCTTGCCGGCGCCGTTAGGGCCGATCAAGGCAACCACCTGTTTCTCTTTTACGGTCAGGGCCACGCCGTTGACCGCCAGCAAACCGCCGAAGCGCATGCTCAGATTTTCGACTTTCAGGATCTCGCGGCTCATTTGCGCAGCTCCATGTGTGGACGTTGCATGGGCAGCAGGCCTTGAGGACGCCAGATCATCATCAGCACCATCATGGCGCCGAACATCAACATGCGGTATTCGCTGAACTCACGCATCATTTCCGGCAGCAGGATCATCACGATTGCCGCCAGGATCACGCCCAGCTGCGAGCCCATGCCACCCAGTACCACGATGGCGAGGATGATCGCCGACTCGATAAAGGTGAACGACTCCGGGGTCACCAAGCCTTGGCGAGCGGCGAAGAAGCTGCCGGCAAAACCGGCGAACGCAGCACCCAGGGTGAACGCGGAGAGCTTGATGATGGTCGGGTTCAGGCCCAGGGCCCGGCAGGCGATCTCATCTTCGCGCAGCGCTTCCCACGCACGGCCGATGGGCATGCGCAGCAGGCGGTTGATCACG
The DNA here is from genome assembly GCF_003852405.1 of Pseudomonas sp. KBW05. Lineage (GTDB taxonomy): Bacteria > Pseudomonadota > Gammaproteobacteria > Pseudomonadales > Pseudomonadaceae > Aquipseudomonas. The sequence continues at coordinate 173,320 of NZ_QAJM01000009.1, read as the reverse complement.
AACAAGGCGGCCAGTGCCAGCAACAGCGCCACCAGGTACAGGAACACCACTTTGCTCACCGGGTTGTAGTCGATCCCGAAGTATTCGTGGAAGGTCTGCATGCCTTCGGCGGCGCTGCGGTCGAACGACAGCCCGAAGAAGGTGGGCTTGGGAATGCTGCTGATGCCGTTGGGGCCGCCGGTGATATCGGTGAGGTTACGCAGGAACAGGCGGATGATTTCACCGAAGCCCAGGGTCACGATGGCCAGGTAGTCACCGCGCAAGCGCAACACCGGGAAGCCCAGCAGGAAGCCGAACGTCGCCGCCGCCATGCCCGCCAGGGGCAGGCAGATCCAGAAGCTCCAACCCAGGTAGTGCGAGAGCAACGCGTAGGTGTAGGCACCCACGGCGTAGAAACCCACATAACCGAGGTCGAGCAGGCCGGCCAGGCCCACCACGATGTTCAGGCCCAGGCCCAGCAACACGTAGATCAGGATCAGGGTGGCGATATCGACCGCGCCGCGCGAGCCGAAGAACGGCCAGACCAACGCGGCCACGATCAGGCCGATGATGATGTAGCGCTGGGTACGCGGCAGGGTCAGGAACTGGCTGACCTTGGGCGAGACCAACGGGCCGCGGTTGCTCTTGAGCAAGGCACTGAACTGATCGCTGAACAACACGCGCAGGAACATCAACACCGAACACAAGGCAATGATGGTCAGGGTCACGGGACCGGTGCCATGCACTTCCAGGTTGATGCCGACAATGCTCAGCTTGAGGCCGAGTACCGGGAAGGCCACGGCCCATACCAGCAAGGCGCTGAAAAACGCCGATTTAAGATATCTGCTCATACTTTCTCAACCTCCGGGCGGCCCAAGATGCCGGTCGGACGGAACAACAGCACCAGAACCAACAGGCCGAACGCCACGACGTCCTTGTATTGGTCGCCGAAGATATCGGCACCGAACGCTTCGGCCACACCCAGCACCAGGCCACCGAGCATCGCGCCCGGGATACTGCCGATGCCGCCCAAGACCGCTGCGGTAAAGGCCTTGAGGCCCACCAGGAAACCGGCGTTGGGGTTGATCACGCCGTACTGCATGCTCAGCAGCACCGCCGCGACGGCGGCCAGTGCGGCACCGATCACGAAGGTCAGGGCGATGATGTTGTTGGTGTTGATGCCCAGCAGGTTGGCCATCTTGATGTCTTCGGCGCAAGCCCGGCAGGCGCGCCCCAGACGGGAGCGGGAGATGAACAGGGTCAGGCCCAGCATGGCCACCAGGGTGACGACGAAGACCAGGACCTGCATGTACGAAACCAGCACTTCTTGTGCGCCACCCGGACCAAAGGAGAAGCTCCCCGGGATCAGGTTGGGAATGGACTTGTCCTTGGAGTCCTGGGACAGCAATACGGTGTTCTGCAGGAAAATCGACATGCCGATGGCGGAAATCAGCGGGATCAAACGGTTGCTGCCACGCAAGGGACGATAGGCAACACGCTCGATACTGTAGCCATAGGCACTGGTCACGATGATCGACGCAAGGAACGCAGCGGTCATCAACAGCGGCAGGGAGTGGATCCCCATCATGGCCAGCCCGGCAAGGGCGATAAAGGCCACGTAGGAACCAATCATGTACACCTCGCCATGGGCGAAGTTGATCATTCCAATGATGCCGTAAACCATTGTGTAGCCAATGGCTATCAAGGCATAGGTGCTGCCAACGGTCATGCCGTTAACCAGCGTTTGGAAAAAATGATAGATCTCAGGCATTACAGCGCTCCTAAAAACCCGATACGCATTTCACTGGTGGAGTCATGTTCCGGCCCTGCGCTGTGTTCTGTGAGCACATTTGCACAAAGCGTTTGCCAGCGAACCGCTGGTGACGGTTTTAAGATTTTCAGGTGAGCCAGCGCCCGGATCGCGGGTGACAGGCCCATAAACCTCGTAAAACAAAGCCCACTGCTCTCACAGTGGGCTTGTTGGACCAGTAACGCCTGGCTTACTGAGGGGAAACTTCGGTTTTAGATTTGCCGAAGTGCCATTCGTAGACCACGAACTTGAAGTCCTTCAGGTCGCCCTTGGCGTCGAAGCTCAGGTCGCCGGTAGGGGTCTTGAAGGTGCCTGCGTGGATAGCAGCAGCCACTTTGGCGGTGTCTTCGCTCTTCGCGGCAGCGATACCGCCGGCGATGACTTCAACAGCCGAATAGGCCGGGAACACGAATGGGCCGCTTGGGTCTTTTTTGTCGGCGACGAGGGCGTCGACGATGGCTTTGTTCGCTGGATCTGCGTCGAAGGACTTCGGCAGGGTGACCAGCAGGCCTTCGGAAGCGCCTTGGGCGATTTGCGAGATGGAATCGTTGCCGACGCCTTCAGGGCCCATGAACTTGGCGTTCACGCCTTTTTCCTTGGCTTGGCGCAGGATCAGGCCCAGCTCGGGGTGGTAGCCGCCGTAGTAGACGAAATCGACGTTGGCTTGCTTGAGCTTCTGAATCAGCGAGCCGAAGTCTTTGTCGCCAGCGTTGATGCCTTCGAAGAGGGCGACTTTCACGCCTTTTTTCTCGAGGGTCTGTTTAACGGCGGTGGCGATACCTTCACCGTACTGCTGTTTGTCGTGGATCACCGCAACGACTTTCGGCTTCACGTGGTCGGCGATGTAGTTGCCGGCAGCCGGGCCTTGGGCGCTGTCCAGGCCAATGGTGCGGAACACCAGTTTGTAACCACGGGAAGTGATGTCCGGGCTGGTGGCAGCCGGGGTGATCATGATCACGCCTTCGTCTTCATAGATGTCGGACGCTGGCTGAGTGGAGCTGGAGCAAAGGTGGCCGACTACGAACTTGACGCCGTCGTTGACCACTTTGTTGGCTACGGCCACGGCTTGTTTAGGATCGCAAGCGTCGTCGTATTCCTTGGCCTCAAGCATCTTGCCGTCTACGCCGCCCTTGGCGTTGATGTCTTTGATGGCTTGCTTGGCACCCATGAACTGCATGTCGCCGTATTGCGTCACTGGACCGGTCTTAGGCCCGGCGATACCGATCTTGATGGTATCAGCTGCGAACGAATGGCCGGCAACCCCAGCCAGGACCATAGCGGCAAACAGTTTGGAAATCTGCTTAGTAGCCTTATTCATAGTGCTCCACTCTTACTGTTGTATTTTTTATAGTTCTAGCGGCCTTGTGAGCTGCAGAACCGGATCGGATATCTCGGATATCCCCCCGGCAGCGGCCTGGCAACTGTACCGGTACAGTGTAGAGCGCCGGTTGATCGCTTGAAAAGCTGGCTGCTGGGGGCAAAACCCGGGCGTGTCGCTTAAATGAAAGAAAAAGACAGAATTGCGGCGGGTTAATGCCAGAGTCTCGGGCAATCCTTGGCTTTTCTGACACTTTCTATCGATGCCTCATTTGCAACTGGGTTTTTCTACTTGGGGCGTGACGTTATGATTGCGCCGTTTTTTCCCCAAGGTGAACTCCCATGACGCAAGAACCTAGCACCCTCTATGCCAAGCTGCTCGGTGAAACCGCCGAAATTTCCTGGAAGGAGCTTGAACCGTTCTTTGCCAAGGGTGCCCTATTGTGGGTCGATGCCGGCCTGGATTTGATCGAAGCCGCCGAAGGAATGGCCGAGGACAACCGTGACAAAGTCGCTGCCTGGCTGGCCTCGGGCAGCCTTGGCGAAGTGTCTGCGACGCGGGCATTGGACCTGGTCGAGCGTGATCCGAGCCTATGGGCCGTGGTGGTTTCGCCGTGGATTCTGATCCAGGAAAGGGCAGCGTAAGAAAGTCGCGCACAAAAAAGGTGCGTGTTTTTCCCAGGCAGAAGTGTGTAGCGGAGTAACTGCTGACGCCGTGATGGCATGTTGCCGTAGAGAAAGGTCACAGCGCAGGGTGACGTGCGCGTCATGGGAACAGTTTTGACCCTGCCAAACCGGTGAGGGAATTGTTTCCTGGTGTGAATAAACAGGAGCCATTTGTAAGAAAAATCTGTGGGCTCGGGGATTTGTCGGTGGATTCCGGTAAAGTTCCCCGCTTGTTCCATGGAGCTCGTCATGTCGTCCACGCTGCCCCCCTTGCAAAAAACACCGCACCAGCTGCTCTACCTTGTCTACGGTGAACAGGATGTTTATCGACGCGAGGCCAAGTTCAGCATCCTCACCGCCCTGTCGCAGCTCAAACAGGGCGAATCGCTGTGCATTCGGGTCATGACGGATCGTCCGCAGGACTACACTGGCTGGCCGGTTGAAACCATCGCCCTGGATGAGCCGACCTTGACCCGCTGGCAGGGCGACAACGGCTATACCCACCGCCGCAAGGCCTGCGCCATCGCCCAAGGGCTGACGCTGGCGGACAAAACCTTGTTCGTCGATACCGATACGCTGTTTCTCAAATCGCCCCATCGCGTACTCGAACTGATCGAGCCCGGCCAGTATGTGATGGACGAGTTTGAATACGACTGGAGCTACGTCTGCCAGCGCCCGGACTACCTCAAGTTGGGCCGCGACCTACAGGCCCATGGCATCAGCGCCAGCAACGGCTTCAAGCTTTACAACAGCGGCCTGTGCGGCGTGCAGGCGAGTGACGCACCGTTGCTCGAAACCGCCATCGGCTTTATCGACGAGTGGACCCGCGAGTCGTTCGACATCCACACCATCGAGCAAGTCGCGATTTCCTTCGCAATGCGCGGCAAGCCGGTGCGCGAGGCGCGCAAGTTCGTGCACCACTTTTATGCCGACAAACGTTTCTTCCATGCCATGCAGGCGCACTTTTTCAGCCTGCACGGTGAGGCGTTCAGCCCTGAGCTGATCGCCCGTAGCCTGGACGTGCCGCGTTTCAAGCCGATGCCATCGCCTCTGCAACGCGTGTGGATCAAGTGGCAGTTGCGCAACCAGCGCAAGCATCTGAAGAAGGTCGGTCGTGATCTGCTCTACGGCAGCTCGGCGCCGCAGAACCCGTACTACGACGTATGCCGACACGGCTGGTGGGAATCGGCCTGCAAGGAAATACGACGTTGGGACGAAGCTGAGCAAAGAAAACTGCTGGAGGCGAAAGACGCCGGCTGGCCGCAACACATGCCCCGGCCCGCCAAGGCGGCTGACGAGCAAACCATCCTGGCCTTCCTGCGCCAGCGCCTGGCCCAGTAACAGGGTGGCGGCGCCGAGTGGCGCCGCCTCCACGACCTAGAACGTCTTGCCGGTGTAGTTATTCAGCGAAATCACCTTGGTCTTGCCGATGCGGTGACGGTAAATCTCGCGCAGGTACTTGATCGCCTTTTTCACGCAATCCCGTGACAGGCGAATGTCATTGATCGAGACAAACTTCTCTTTGTCGTTGATCAGCTCGCGGTACTTCTTTTCATACATCGGCTTGATCGCGTACCAGTTGGTATCGAGGATCTTCGCCGGGTTTTCAAACTCGTTGAGCAACTCGTCGATGCGGTCTTCGTCGAAGTCCTCGTGGATGATGAAGTCCAGGATCGAGTTGTCCAGCGTCTCATCGAAGCGGTACGGGTTGCGCGCAAAGCAGCGTTTGATAAACGCCACGATCAACGTGAGGAAATCATCCGACAGGCACGGGCTCTTGGCGATCAGGGTGGTCAGCGACAGGTTGGCCGAAGCGCCGATCACCAAGGCGTAGCGCTTGAGCGTGGTGTTGGGGAACAGACTGTTGAGGTGGGTCTTGAGCCGGTTGAGGTCCATGTAGGACAGCTTGTAGTCCTTGGGCAACGAGACGATGGACACCACCGACGAGCAGTTCTTGAAAAAGTGCAAGTCATGCAGCGCCGCCGCGTCGTAGCCGGAGTTCTTGTACTGCTCCAGGGACGCCTTGTAGCGCTTGGACTCGATCGGCAACAGGCTGATGCCTTCGATGGCCTGGGTGACCTTGTTGAAGTGCGGCAGGTCGATGGAGCGGAAGAACAGATCGTCGATGTTCAGGCGCTGCGGTTCTTTATCGAATACCTTGAACTTGTCATTGGACGGCGCCGGGGTTTCCGGGACGACGGATTCGGCGTAGGCAATCGCCACCGGGCCGGCCAGGCTCATGAACAGGTCGTTGGCATCCAGGCGGATGGTCTCGCCAATGTCGATACCGGCGCGACGGAAGTAGTTCTGGTCGTAGTCGGTGGTCACCGCCTGGGCGGTGAGGATGTTGAAGATCTGCTGGGAGATGTACTGGTTGGCGTGTTTTTCCATGGCATTGACGTCAATGTTCTGGATATTGCCGTCATCGCTTTCTTCGGCGTAACGCATGATGTCGTTGGAGATCAACATCATCGCGTTCCACGGCCGGATGCGCCCCTTCACGCTGGCTTCGCTGCTGTCTTCGTTGGCGAAGTTGTACGAGAAATCCCATTCTTCCGACAGATACTTGCAGAGCAAACGCCCGGCGTTGATGTGCAGCGCCTCGGACATTTCGCTGCGGTGGTCGGAGATATTCGGCAGCACGCAGATGCCGCTGGTGAAGATCGGCTCGAACACAAACGCATGGCCGCTCTTGCTGTCGTGCTCGTCGGCGGGCTTGGTGTCGAACGTCTTGTTCATGTAGGAGTGCTGCTGGGCCAGGCCGAATTCCGAAGCCATGCCCGAGCCGGTACCACCGCCGGCGCTGAAGATCGAGAAGTACAGGCGCGACTGGTTGGCCTTGATGCCGCAGGAGTCGATCAGGTACGAGTGGATCATCTTCCAGTCGGGGCTGGAGAACCGCTGGGTGTCTTTGTTGAGGATGATCTTGGCCAGGTACTGGCCGAGGATCGGCGCGTTACCGGCGCCACCGGCATGGACTTCCGAGAGGTCCATGATTTTCATCTTGCTGTAGTCGCGCAAAAAGCCGCTTTTTTCGCCCTTGCGCGAGAAGCGGATGCGCCCGGCGATGTCCTTGTCCAAGTCGCCCAGCATCACCAGCGGTTCCACCAGGAACACCGGTTTGCTGGCCTTGCCGCCGCCCAGGCGCAGGTTGTTGCGGATCCACTGGGCCGGGCTGTAGCCCTTGTCCACCGACTTGTCTTCGTTGCTGAATTCGTTCAGGTAAAACTTGCGCGCGTTGTACACCAGCTCGGCGACGTCCAGCGCGATGTTCGAACCGCAGCGGCCCAGGCCGATCAGGCACACCGAGGGAAATTCCTGCTCGTTGCGCGGGTCGCCGTCGCCCTCCTGCTGGGGCAGGCGCGGGAACACCATTTCGCGCAGGCCGTCGAGGTTATCGAGGATGCGGTCAGTATTGGTTTCGGTGAAGTACAAGTACTGCTGGGTCGCCAGCGGGCGGGCGCTGCTCAATGACTTTGAGCCTGGGGATTTTTCCGCAGGTGCTGTCGGCAACACGTCGGGGACCACGGTGGCAGAGTTATTTTTGGAAGTCATTGGGCGCCATGTACCTGGGCGGATGGCTGCAAAAATTCAAGGAGCCATCACTGAATGAAAGTTCGCGACTTTGCAGCGCGTCTTAGTCCGGGACGCTCGGGTTTAACCCTGCTTTTTCAAGGGAAATCGTGACCGGACTCTGATGAATCGGCCGTCTGTCGGGTTTCTTTAAGCAAATGATGGCGAAATGCCAAAGTTTCGGCGTCAGCGAATTGGCCGGATCACCGAAGTCGGTCCGATACGGACCGGGGCGGAGGCTCTGGGGGCCAGCGGGTCCTTGGTGCCCGCCACGCTGAACGGGTACAACGGATTACGCATCTGAATGCCCTGGATGACACCGATAACGTCAGCGGCACACACGGCCGGGCTCAACAGGTAACCCTGGACGTAATCACAGCCATGTTTGAGCAGCAGCTCGAATTGCGCCTGGGTTTCCACGCCTTCGGTCACCACTTGCAGGTGCAGGGTGTGGGCCATACCGATAATTGCCTGGACGATCTCGATGTCGGCGGTGGACTTGGGGATGTCCTGGATAAATGAGCGATCGATCTTCAAGGTGTTCAGCGGCAAACGCTTGAGGTAGGCGAGGGATGAATACCCGGTGCCGAAGTCGTCGATGGCCAGCGAAACGCCCAGCGCACGGATCTGCCGCAACAGGGCGAGGGTGCTGCTGATATTGCCCATCAGTGCGTTTTCGGTGACTTCCAGTTCCAGGCGGTGGGCTGCGATCCCGCTGAAACGCAGGGCATCTTCGATCTCATCGGCCAGTTCGTCGCGGGCCAGGTTGAGGGCAGAACAGTTCACCGCCATGGTCAGTTCGGTGTAGCCGCGGTCAGACAGCAGGCTGAGTTCATGACAGGCCTGGCGCAACACCCAGTGGTCCAGTTCGGCAATCAACCCATTGCTTTCGGCGATGCCGATAAAGCGATCGGGGGCAAGCAGGCCATGCACCGGATGCTGCCAGCGCACCAGGGCTTCCAGGCGCGTGACCTTGCCCAGCTTCATGTCGAAGATCGGCTGGTAGAACAGCACCAGTTGGTTGCGTGCGCGCAGGGCACCGCGAAGTTCTTCTTCCAGTTGCAGTTCGAGGAAGGCGCGGGTTTTCAGGTTGGAGCTGAAGAAGGTCAGGCCGTTGCGCCCGGCGTCCTTGGATTGGTACAGCGCCAGGTCGGCGGTTTTCAACAACTCTTCACCGGTGAGGCCGTCATCGGGAAACAGGCTGATACCAATACTGGTGGTCATCACCATGCGCCGCCCGGCCAGTTCGATGGGTTCTTTCATTTTTTGCATGATGCGCTGTGCCATGTGCCGGGCTTCATCCCGGTGATGGACGCTGATCAGAATGCAGAACTCATCGCCGCCAAACCGTGCGACCACGTCTTCATGGCTGCGCACCGAACCCTTGATGTGCGCGGCGAGCACGGTGAGCAATTGGTCGCCCGCATCGTGGCCGAGGCTGTCGTTGATGCGTTTGAAGTGGTCGATATCGAGGAAGATCACCGCCATCATGCCGTTTGAAGCGGTTTTTTCCGCCAATTTCTCGGCAAAGATCTGATTGAACCCACGCCGATTGAGCAGGCTGGTCAGCGCATCAAAATGTGCCACCTGTTGCAGAGAGGCGCGCGCCTGATCCAGTTCGGTAAGCAAGGCGTTGACCCGGCGCAGATCGCGTTCCTTATGTTGCAGCTTTTTATCCGCGAGGGCCGCGCTGACGCTGCTGCCGATCACCAGCAGGGTGATCACCGCCACGGACAGGCCCAGTTGGATGGGGTTGTTGTCCAGTGGCAACGACAGATCCGCGCCCGTGGGCACCATCATGCGCATCGCCGCCATGCCGGTGAAGTGCATGCTCAGGATGCCGGCGCCCAGCACCAGGCTGGCGGCGTACTTGAGTAATTGGTGGAACACCCCGGCACCATTGCGCAGGTAGCTCGACAGCAGCAGCGCCGCCAGGCTGGCACCGATGGCAATACCCACCGAGGCCATGAACAGCCCCGATTCGAAGTACACCTGGGCCTGGGAACGCATGGCCGACATGCCCACGTAGTGCATCAAGGCGATGCCCAGGCCCATCCATACCGATGCCAGCAGGTACTGATGCAAGCGCAAATGGGTGTGGCTGAGGGTTTGCATGGCGAACAGCGATGCGATCATGGCGATCAGCAGCGAGGCGAACGTCATGATCAGTTCGTAATGAATAGCGATAGGGGCCTGGAAGGCCAGCATGCTGATGAAGTGGGTGGACCAGATGCCGCCGGCCAGGCAACCGGCGCCGAGCCAGCGCCAGCGGCGTCGGGCGGTAGGGTCTTCGACGTGGCCAACCCGCTCAGCCATATCAAGGGTGCCAAAACCCGCCGCACAGGCGACCAAGTAGGCCAGCAGAACCAGGAAGGGGTTATGACTGCAATTGAGTAATAAGTGCCCGTTCTCTGGAAGCTCGGTAAAGAAATGCAGACCAAGCCATTCCATAGCATGTCCCGTTAAAGTCATTGCGCCATTGCCTACAGCAATGGCCTACGACCTCGAGTATAGAAGCCCCGCGGAATTCGCCATGGATAATGGCACTTTGCTCTCAACGATTTTGGCATGCCTGCCATAGCGTTTGATGCTAAGCGCTGATGGGCAGGTCCAACTCGAAGGGCATCTCCAGCGGCGCCAGGCCAAAGGCAGCGCGGGCGGCATCGCAATCGACGTTCTGCACGCCCTCGTGCCAGGACGCTTCAAACTCACGGCAAGTGCTCGACCGTTGCGCGTAGATCGAGCAGCTGGTGCCTTTGCCCACTTCCCCTTCAAGGCTGCAGCAACGTACGGGTTTCTGGTCGGTGCCGATCATCGCCACGCGCGTCGGATTGATCTGCACCACCAATTCGTCCGGTACCGTCCCGCCGGATGAGGCGCACTCGCCCCAGAAAAAAGACACACGGAAGTGTGAACAGCAGGCACCACAATTCAGGCACGGACTGGCTTCGGACATGGACGTCATCGATAAGAAAAGTAAGAGGGGGTACTACCGGAAGGCTCGCCATTCTATCTGCGCCATGGCCGTTGGGAAGAGGGGCGCACACATATATTTTCGTAGGGAAAGTCCCGGGATCGTGGGTGAAATCATGCCCTATCAGCTTTACGAATCATTACAGACAACCGCCGCCAGCCTGACTATGTTGCTGATACCGGGCAGGATGCATCGGGCATCGCAGCTCTCATAACAATAAAAGAGACGGACCCATGCAGAACTCGACCCAAGCGGCGAATGCCTGGCGCATTCTGTTCCTGCTGTTCCTCGCCAACCTGTTCAATTTCTTCGACCGCACCATTCCCGCGATCATCATCGAGCCAATCCGCATGGAATGGCACCTGAGCGACTTCCAGCTCGGCATCATCGGCACCGCCTTTACCATCGTCTACGCCATTGCCGGCCTGCCCCTCGGGCGCATGGCCGACACCGGTTCGCGCAGCAAACTGATGGGCTGGGGCCTGTTCGCCTGGAGCGGGCTGACGGCGGTCAATGGCCTGGTCGGCAGTTTCTGGACCTTCTTGCTGGTGCGCATGGGCATCGGTATCGGCGAGGCCAGCTACGCACCGGCCGCCAACTCGCTGATCGGCGATCTGTTTCCCGCCCACCGCCGCGCCCGGGCCATGGGCATCTTTATGCTTGGCCTGCCCCTGGGCTTGTTGCTGGCCTTTTTCACCATCGGCTGGATGGTCAAGGCGTTCGACAGCTGGCGCGCGCCGTTCTTTATCGCCGCCGTGCCGGGGATGATCCTGGCGGTGTTCATGTTCTATATCAAGGAACCCAAGCGCGGCGCGGCGGAAACCGTGCAAGTCTCCCAGGAGCGTGTGGACCGCCCGATCCGCCGCGTCCTGGCGGTGCCGACCTTCCTGTGGTTGGTACTGGCTGGGCTGTGCTTCAACTTTGCTACCTATGCGTGCAACTCGTTCCTGGTGCCGATGCTGCAGCGTTACTTTCTGATGCCGTTGCAGGATGCGGCGGTGGCCACCGGGGTGATCGTTGGCCTGACCGGTTTGGTGGGCCTGACCCTGGGCGGCTGGGTGGCCGACAAGATCCATCAGCGCATCGCCAATGGCCGGCTGCTGTTTGCTGCGTTCAGCCTGATTATCTCCACCGTGACCACGGCCTGGGCGCTCCACGCCGGGCGCATTGAGATTGGCGTGTTTGTCGCGGTATTCAGTGTGGGCTGGCTGTTTGCCTATAACTTCTACACCTGCGTGTACACGGCGATCCAGGACGTGGTCGAGCCGCGTCTGCGGGCCACGGCGATGGCGCTGTTTTTTGCCGGGCTGTACTTGCTGGGCGGTGGCATGGGGCCGATCGTGGTGGGGGGCTTGTCGGACCATTTTGCCCATTCGGCGATGTATGCGGCGGGGGCGGAGCAGATGACGGAAGCTTATAAGGCGGTGGGGTTGCATGACGCCATGTACCTGATTCCGGTGGCGCTGTTCTTGACCATGCTGTTTCTGTTCCAGGCGTCGCGGTGTTTTGTGCGCGATGCCAAGAAGATGAAGGAGGGGTTGAGTGCGGTGGAGGTGCCGGGTTCGGCGGTGACAGCTTGAGACTTAGGTGACGCCTTCGCGAGCAAGCCCGCTCCCACATTCGACTGAGTTTCTCCAGTTGAAATGCAATCAAATGTGGGAGCGGGCTTGCTCGCGAAGAGGCCCGAAAGGCAAATAAAGAAGGCCCGCATTGCGCGGGCCTTCTTGTTTAGCCGGCGACCAGCACTCGAATCGCTTCCAGGCGCAAAGCCGCTTTATCCAGCATCGCCAACCCTTGCTCGCGCTGATTGCGCAACGCCACCAACTCACTGTCACGCACAGTCGGGTTGACCGCCTGCAACGCGGTCAGGCGCGCCAGTTCTTCGTCGGTGTCCGCCGCCAGGCGACGCTTGGCCTCGGCCACGCGTTCGGCATGTTGCGGGGTGATTTTCTCTTCACCGGCGTTGATCCGTGGCGTCAGTTGGTCGCGCTGAGCCTGGATAAACTTGTTGGCGCTGGCGCGTGGTACGCTTTCCAGCTGGTCGTTGAGGGTCACGAACGACACACGGCCCGACAGGTCATTGCCATTGGCATCCAGCAAGCAGCGCAGTGCCGCCGGCGGCAGGTAACGGCCCAGTTGCAGGGCGCGCGGTGCCACCACTTCGCTGACGTAGAGCAGTTCCAGCAACACGGTGCCCGGCTTGAGCGCCTTGTTCTTGATCAGCGCCACGGCGGTGTTGCCCATCGAGCCAGACAGCACCAGGTCCATGCCGCCTTGCACCATCGGGTGTTCCCAGGTGATGAACTGCATGTCTTCGCGCGACAGCGCCTGGTTGCGGTCGTAGGTGATGGTCACGCCTTCGTCGTCGCCCAGGGGGAAGCTGGCGTCGAGCATTTTTTCGCTCGGCTTGAGGATCAGGGCGTTTTCCGAATGGTCTTCGCTGTCGATGCCAAACGCATCGAACAGGGTTTCCATGTAGATCGGCAGGGCGAACTGATCGTCTTGCTCGAGGATGTCCTCGACCAACGCATCGCCTTCGCCGGCACCGCCGGAGTTGAGTTCCAGCAGGCGGTCGCGACCGGTGTGCAGCTCTTGCTCCAGGCGCTCGCGCTCGGTGCGGGCTTCGTCGATCAGGGCTTGCCACTCGCCGTCGTCGGCGGCTTCCAGCAGCGGCAGCAGGCGAGGGCCGAACTGATGCTGCAAGGCGTTGCCGGTCGGGCAGGTGTTGAGGAAGGCATTCAGCGCTTCGTTGTACCACTGGAACAGGCGCTCTTGCGGGCTGGTTTCCAGGTACGGCACGTGCAGTTCGATCACGTGTTTCTGGCCGATCCGGTCCAGACGGCCGATGCGCTGTTCCAGCAGATCGGGGTGGGACGGCAGGTCGAACAGCACCAGGTGGTGGGAGAACTGGAAGTTGCGGCCTTCGCTGCCGATCTCGGAGCAGATCAGCACCTGGGCGCCGAATTCTTCATCGGCGAAGTAGGCGGCGGCGCGGTCACGTTCGAGGATGTTCATGCCCTCGTGGAACACCGTGGCCGGAATACCGGAACGCACGCGCAGGGCGTCTTCCAGGTCCATGGCGGTTTCGGCGTGGGCGCAGATCACCAGGACCTTGGTGCGCTTGAGCATTTTCAGCTGGTCGATCAGCCACTCGACCCGTGGGTCGAAGCGCCACCAGCGGTGTTCTTCTTCGATGTCCGGTTGTGCCTGGAAGCTGACTTCCGGGTACAGCTCGGCGTGCTCGCCCAGCGGCAGTTCGAGGTATTCGTCCGGGTTGGCCAGCGGGTAGGCGTGCAGCTTGCGCTCCGGGAAACCCTGCACGGCGGCGCGGGTGTTGCGGAACAGCACGCGGCCGGTGCCGTGGCGGTCGAGCAGCTCACGCACCAGGCGTGCGCTGGCTTCGGTGTCGCCATCGTTGACGGCGGTGAGCAGGGCTTCGCCTTCGTCACCGAGGAAACCCTGGATGGTTTTATGCGCTTTGGGCGACAGGCGTCCCTTGTCCATCAACTCCTGCACGGCTTCGGCCACCGGGCGATAGTTCTCGCTCTCGGCGCGGAAGGCGGCCAGGTCGTGGAAGCGGTTCGGGTCCAGCAGGCGCAGGCGCGCGAAGTGGCTGTCCTGGCCCAGTTGTTCCGGGGTGGCGGTCAGCAGCAGCACGCCAGGAATCACTTCGGCCAGTTGCTCGACCAGGGCGTATTCGGCGCTGGCTTTTTCTTCGTGCCAGACCAGGTGGTGGGCTTCATCGACCACCAGCAAGTCCCAGCCGGCTGCGAACAGCGCATCCTGGGCCTTCTCGTCGTCCACCAGCCATTCCAACGCAACCAGGGCAAGCTGGGTGTCTTCGAACGGGTTGGCGGCATCGCTTTCGATAAAGCGTTCTTCGTCGAACAGCGCAACCTGCAGGTTGAAGCGGCGGCGCATTTCCACCAGCCACTGGTGTTGCAGGTTTTCCGGGACCAGGATCAGCACGCGGTTGGCGCGGCCCGACAGCAGCTGGCGATGGATCACCAGGCCGGCTTCGATGGTCTTGCCCAGGCCTACTTCGTCGGCCAGCAATACCCGCGGCGCGATACGGTCAGCGACTTCACGGGCAATGTGCAATTGGTGGGCAATCGGTTGTGCGCGCACGCCACCCAGGCCCCACAGGGCGGACTGCAACTGGCGGCTGGTGTGTTCCAGGGTGTGGTAACGCAGCGAGAACCAGGCCAGCGGGTCGATCTGCCCGGCAAACAGACGGTCGCTGGCCAGGCGGAACTGGATGAAGTTGGACAGTTGGGTTTCCGGCAGGGTGACCTGCTCGTTCTGCCCATTGAGGCCGTGGTAGACCAGCAGGCCATCGACGTCGTCGACTTCCTGTACGGTCATTTTCCAGCCTTCGAAATGGGTGATGCTGTCACCCGGCGAGAACCGCACGCGGGTGAGGGGCGCATTCCGTAGCGCATACTGGCGGGTGTCGCCAGTGGCCGGATAGAGCACGGTCAACAAGCGCCCGTCCTGTGCCAGAACGGTGCCTAACCCCAGCTCTGCTTCGCTGTCACTAATCCAGCGTTGCCCCGGTTGATACTGCTGCGCCATGCTGCCTGACTCCCGCCGTGAAAAAGCCGACTATCTTAACGGAACACGGCCCTCAGCCAAAGGACTCCTGACAAAAACTACTCCGTTTGCGTGGCTGCGCGGAAGTCGGATCGACGGGTGGCGGGCACTTGGGAGTGTCGACTGGGTCACAGCTTGGCGAGTGCGCGCTCAAGTCGCAATCCGGCGTGCCGACAGCCTGTTGATCAGGAGAGTAAACCTTATGCTGCCACCCATGCTGCCCGTGAGCGTTGTGCCGGTCACGTCACAACTCGATCCGGTGCGCCAGAAGCCGGACATCCCGCCCGTGGTGCCAGTACAACCGGGCTCCAATGAAAGCACCATCGACCTGAAAAACCGTGACGCCGAGCAATCGACCCTGCTGCTGCGCGAAGAACAGCGGCGCCAGCAAGAGCAACAGAAGCGCCGGCGTGAAGCCGACGAAGACCCGGAGCAGCACCTGGCGATTCCGGGGGATGTGCTCAATGCCGACAATACCGTGCCGGTGATCCCGCTGATTGAAGATGCACCGCGCCAGGGCTTGTGGGTGGATGTCGAAGTCTAGCCGCACAATGCCCGCAGGGCGGCCAGCAGCCGCTCGATGTCGTCCGCGTTATTGAGCGGGCTGACGGAAATCCGCGCCACGCTGGCCAGGCCGCGCGCCTGCATATCCAGCGGGGTGTAGGCCACGCCGTTGGCGCCGATATTGATGCCCTGCAAGCCCAGCCGCCGTTTCAGTTCAAAGGCGTCCCAACCGGCCAGGTTGAAGGCGATCAGGCCCGATTGGCTGGCGCCCAGATCATGCAAGGCAATGCCTGGGATCTGGCGCAGCGCTTCCCGACTCTGCTGGCTGGTCTGCCTGATGGTTTCCCACACCTGCTCGATACCCAGGCGATTTATCTCCTGCAATGCATTACCCAATCCCGCCAATAAGGCGTAGGACACTTCGCTGGTTTCAAAGCGGCGGGCGTCGTTGCGCAGGTCGAATCCGTCGGCCGTCCACGGCGCGGAAAACACATCGCGCTGGGCCGGGTTCAACTGCGCAAGGAACGCCGGCCGGACATACAGCAACGCGGTACCGCGCGGCCCGCGCAGGTGCTTGCGGCCCGCCGATTTGAGCACATCGCAGTGCAGCGCCTGGACATCCACCGGCACCTGGCCGACAGCTTGGCCGGCGTCGATGAAATAAGGGATCGCGTATTTTTTGGCGACCTCGCCGATAGCCTGGACCGGGTTGATCAGGCCGCCGTTGGCCGGCAACCAGGTGAGGTCGATCAGCTTCACGTTGGCGTCGATCATCGCTTCCAGCGCCAGCGGGCACACCGCGCCGCTTGCATCGCAGGGGATGACCTCCACGCGGGCGCCGGCTTGCACCGCGAGCTGCATGCTCGCCAGGTTGCCGCCCCATTCATGGCGGCCCACCAGGATACGGTCGCCCGGCTGCCACGGGGCCAGTGCCTGGAACGCCATATTCCAGGCCGCCGAGCCGCTGCTGGCGAAGGCAATCGACGAGGCGGGCGCATTGAGCAATTGCGCGGCCGCGCGGCGGGCGTTTTCCAATAGCAGGGCGCCATGCTCGCCGGCTTCCATCGGACCGTCGCGGGCTTCGCGGTGCAGTTGCGCGATGATTGCATCGAGGGTGGCCTGGCTCGGCAGCGAGGCGCCGGCATGATTGAGGTGGACGATGCCGGATTGGCAGCCGGGTGTGGCGTCGCGCAGCGCTTGGGTGTCGAGCAGGTTCATGGTTGCAGCTCGAAAATCCCGTCCACCTCCACCGCGACACCGGCGGGAAGGCTGGCCACCCCGACGGCGGTGCGCACATGCCGACCTTTGTCGCCGAGGGCATTCACCAAAAGGTTCGACGCACCGTTGGCGACCGCGCTCTGGTGCGTGAATTCGCCGCTGCTGGCGATAAAAACACCCAGGCGCACTGTGCGCACCAGGCGCGACAGGTCATCCCCCAGCGCATGGCTCAATTGCCCCAGCAGGCCCAGCGCCGCCAGTTCGGCGGCCTGGGTACCTTCCTCATCGCTGAGGGATTCGCCCAGGCGGCCGATGTAGGCCGGTTTGCCTTCCACCAGCGGAATCTGCCCGGAGACGAACAACTGGTTCGCGCTGATCACATAGTTGAGGTAGTTGGCCGCCGGCTGGCTGGGTGTCGGCAGCGTGAGGCCAAGGGCTTGCACGCGTTGGCGCAGGGAGTCGCTCATGATCAATCCTCAACGGTAAAAGAGGCTTGAGCATGTCGGCCAGGCCGGCCGGCGACAAACGGATAGTTCTCACCCAATGAATCGAAAAAACTCACGCATCGCCACAGGCGTCCTTCAGCCATTGGCTGAAACATGCGGCCGCCGCGCTGGCAGGGCCTTGGGGGGCGATCAGCCAGTAACCGATGTCACTGTGATACGGCGGCCAGTCAAAGGCTTGCACCAGGCTGCCGTCCTTGAGCCGACGCTCGATCAAGCGGTGGCGGCCCATGGCGATGCCCTGGCCGGCCACGGCGGCTTCGACCACGATGTTGTAGTCGTGCAGCATCACGCGGGGGTGGCCGGTGAGATCGGCATGGTAGTGCGCGGACCAATCGGTCCATTCGAACGGCCGGTGGGAGGTGGCCATCAGCAGCGGGCTGTCATGCCGTGCCTTGAACGCCGGGCTGCACACCGGCGAGATCACTTCCGCCATCAGGCGTGTGGCCTGTACATCGGGCCAATCGCCCTTGCCATAGCGTATCGCCAGGTCCACTTCGGCGGCGGCGACATCAGCCAGTTGAATCGCCGGTAACAACTCCACCTGGATATGCGGGTAGCGATGCAGAAAGTCCGCCAGGCGTGGCGCCAGCCACAAGGTGGCGAAGGAGGCGAGCAGGCCGATGCGCAGCACCGTGGTGCTGGGGGCGGCGCGTTGGGTGCGGGTGGCGGCAGCGATGGCGTCGAGGGCTGGGCGGATTTCGTCGTAGTAGCGTTGGCCGTCGCCAGTCAGATCAATCGCACGGGTGCGTCGGATAAACAGCGGTTTGCCCAAGTGCTGCTCAAGTTTTTGCACGTGATGGCTCAGTGCGCTCTGGGTCACCGACAACTCATGCGCCGCCTTGATAAAACTCAAGTGCCGCGCCACGGCCTCAAAGGCGCGCAGGGCCAGCAAGGGCGGAAGGTCCTTGTGCAGTGCCACGTGAGTGCGCTCCGTTGCCTGAGAGAAGTGCCGATTTTGGGCGATGACCTGCATTTTGTCGCCCGCTGATTTGCCGTCGGGCGGGGCAGGCCGCATTATTGAGGCATTCCCGCCACAACGTAAGCCAAGCCATGAGTGATGATGACAAGCTGATCGACCTGAATGCCGAACGTGCCAAGCGCGTGCACGACCTCAACGACAAGCGCCTGAATGAAGTACGCCAGGCCTTCGAGCAGGCCATGCCGTTGGGCAAGGCCAAGAAGAAACCCAAGAACAAACCGAAAAAGCGTTGAAACAGCCTGCATCTGTTGATGCAGGTCAGTTATTGCCCTTCTTTACGCCCCGTTGTGGGCGGCATTGATCCCCGTCAATTTTCCAATCCGCCTTCTCGATTAACTTAGCCCTATCGCAACAGGGCAAGTGCAGGAGGCCGGTCATGTTTTTCGATAATGTGGTTTTTGCCGGAGTGCTGACTGTCAGCCTCATGGTGCTGTTTTTTGTAGGGTTTGGTTTTTTTATCTGGAAAGACGCCAATAAGCGGAAAAAATAGATCTTTCTGGATTACATGAGCACGCAAGGCATTTTGGGCGACTTCGGTCGCCCTTTTTTTTGCCTGCTATTTAACTAACACCGCCGCTCTCCAATATGAGTGGGATTGTGTGGGAGCGGGCTTGCCCGCGATAGCAGTCTGTCAGTTGATGAATCAGGTGCTGATCCACCGCTATCGCGGGCAAGCCCGCTCCCACATTTGTGCCGAAGTACAGGTATAAAAAAAGGTGCGACCCTCGCGGATCGCACCTTTTTTATTGCAGGCGGCTTATCAGCTGCCCAGCGCCTTCGACGCCAGCCAGAACAACCCGGCCGACAGGCCAACGGTAGCTGGCAAGGTCAGTACCCACGCCATCAGGATGGTCTTGACCGTCCCGCCTTGCAGGCCGCTTTTGTTCGCAACCATGGTACCGGCCACACCCGACGACAGTACGTGGGTCGTGGACACCGGCAGTGCAAAGATATTGGCGAAACCAATCATGGTGGCCGTGGTGATCTGCGCCGACATGCCCTGGGCATAGGTCATGCCTTGCTTGCCGATCTTCTCACCAATGGTCAGTACCACACGCTTCCAGCCCACCATGGTGCCCAGGCCCAGGGCCAGTGCGACGGCGAGGATCACCCAGAACGGTGCGTACTCGGTGGTGGCGGTCAGGTCTTTGCGCAGCTTGTCCAGGTCGGACTTCTCACGCGCATCCAGGCCCGGCAGCTTGCCGACTTTCTTCGCGGTGTCGTCCAGGCAGAGCAGGTAGCGACGCACTTCAATGCGGTGGTCGGCGGTCAGCGAGTGGTAGTCGGACACACCTTTCAACGTACCCAGCAGGGCGTTGATGGTCGGCTCGGTCTGCTGCGGGTTGCAACGGAACTTGCCCGGCAGGTCATCCTTCACGCTTTTGCCCAAGGCCAGGAACTCACCGAGGGTCTCGTGGTTGCGCTGGTAGAACTGGTTGAGGTGCAGGGTGGCATCACGGGTGCGTTCGATCTGGTAGGTGGTGCTGCCCAGGTCGAGGACGAACTGCGCCGGCACGATACCGATCAGCACCAGCATGATCAGGCCAATGCCTTTCTGGCCATCGTTGGAACCGTGCACGAAGCTCACGGCCATGGCGGAGATCACCAGGACCAGGCGGTTCCAGAACGGTGGGTGCTTCTTGTCATCAAGCTTGCGGCGCTGGTCCGGCGTCTTGTGCATCTTCGACAGTGGGCGCCACCATTTCAGGCCGATCAGCACCAGGGCTGCGACCAGGAAGCCGGCCATTGGCGAGAACACCAGGGACGCACCGATATCGATCGCTTTCTGCCAGTTCACACCGTCAGCCAGGGGGATATCGTTGATCAGGGCATTGGCCAGGCCGACACCGAGGATCGAGCCGATCAGGGTGTGGGAGCTGGAGGCCGGGATACCGAAGTACCAGGTGCCCAGGTTCCAGGTGATCGCCGCTGCCAATAGAGAGAAGACCATGGCCAGGCCGTGGCCGGTGTTCACATTGATCAGCAACTCCACGGGCAGCAAGTGCACGATGGCGTAGGCGACACCGACACCACCGAGCAACACGCCGAGGAAGTTGAACACCCCGGAGAAGAACACGGCCAGGTGCGGCGGCATGGCTTTGGTATAGATGACTGTGGCCACCGCGTTAGCGGTGTCATGAAAGCCATTGATGAACTCGAAGGCGAGGACAAAGGCCAGGGCGAGCAGCAGGCTCACTAGAACCCAAGCATCCAGTCCGCTGAATAAATCGATCATGAAGGTTTTCTGACCCGGTCGTAAGGGGGCGCGATTATGCCAGAAAACCTCGGTAATCGATGCACTAGCTGCTCATCGGT
This sequence comes from Pseudomonas sp. KBW05, assembly GCF_003852405.1. GTDB lineage: Bacteria > Pseudomonadota > Gammaproteobacteria > Pseudomonadales > Pseudomonadaceae > Aquipseudomonas. The sequence continues at coordinate 152,885 of NZ_QAJM01000009.1, read as the reverse complement.
CACAATCTTCATTGAAATGCCAGGGGCGAAAGGCGCCCATCCCAGGGTTTCCGGGGCTTTGGCAAGTCTTTGATTTATAAAGCGAGGGCGTGTTTCAGGGGGGAAATGCCACTGAAACGGCATATCTGAAACATTTGTATGAAATTTCGTTTGCGACGATAGGACGCGTGCCGAATCATCGCAGCCCTCGGCTGGCAATGCGCCAGCGGAGGTGGCAAGTGCCGCAGCTCAGGTCGAAGGGCTTATGGCTCTTCAGCCTTGAGTTCCTGTTCAATCTTTTGGATTTCCTGGGCAAACGCCTGATCGAGCAAGCTGGCGCGTTTACGCCAAGGTTTACGCTCGGGCTCAGGCTGCGCGGCGTAGGTGGTGACTTCCCCGCCGTAAACGTCCTTGTAACGTTGTTCCTGGCGCTCAAGTTCCGCGCGCAGTTCATCTTTCGTCACTGTATTACCTAATATGAGTTGAGTTTGATTATTGTGCAGTGCCATACCGGAAAGTCGCCTTCAGACTGTTCAAAGTTGAACGGTTTAACGTTCAAGTTCGAGTGAATGGCCTGAGGTCGATACTTTAAGCGGTTACTTGTGACCGGCGATGCACACTGAATGTGTCGCCTGGCGAGCTCTGGCCCCGATAGTGAAACCGGGTTGACCTCTGCACAGGTTGCAGTATAGCGGCGCATTCTAAGAACACTATCACCATAAAGTTAAAAAATGCGAACTTCGTGTGAGCGTTTTGTTACTTAAGCGCGTCAGTCGATTGCGGAAAATCTGGCGCCAGAAAGTTTTCAGTGCTTGAGCAATAGCAGGGCGCCGCAAATTGCGATAATCGGAGTAGTGTCCGATAATCGCCCAGTGTCACTGGCCTGGCGTTGTGCATTGCGCCCCGTGCGGCTTGTAATAGCGGCCAAACCTGCTGACGGTTGAAAACAAGAAAAAGGACTCATGAAATGAACGATCAATTGCGCAACTCCTTCGCATCAGTGGCGCCACCGATCGTGGCCTCACCGGCCAAGCGCATCCAGGCGTTTACCGGCGATCCCGATTTCATGACTTCCCTGGCCCGCGGCCTGGCCGTGGTGCAGGCGTTCCAGGAGCGCAAGCGCCACCTGACCATCGCCCAGATCAGCCATCGCACGGAAATCCCCCGCGCCGCCGTGCGCCGTTGCCTCTATACCCTGATCAAACTCGGCTACGCCACCACCGATGGGCGCACGTATTCGCTGTTGCCCAAGGTGTTGACCCTGGGCCATGCGTACCTGTCGTCCACGCCATTGGCGGTGTCTGCGCAGCCTTACCTGGACCGCATGAGCGAGCAACTCCACGAAGCCTGCAACATGGCCACCCTCGAAGGCGATGACATCCTCTACATCGCCCGCTCCGCCACGACCCAGCGCCTGATCTCGGTGGACCTGTCGGTGGGCGGGCGCCTGCCGGCGTACTGCACGTCCATGGGCCGCATCTTGCTCGCCGCGCTGGATGACGCCTCCCTGCAGGACTACCTCGACCACGCCGACCTGCAAACCAAGACCAGCCGCACCCTGACCACCCCGGCGGCCTTGCTTGAGTGCCTGCAACAAGTGCGTCAGCAGGGCTGGTGCATTGTCGATCAGGAACTGGAGCAGGGCCTGCGCTCCATCGCGGTGCCGGTGTATGACGCCTCCGGCCAGGTGCTGGCGGCGCTCAATGTCAGCACCCACGCCGGCCGCGTCAGCCGCAGCGAGCTGGAGCAGCGTTTCCTGCCCAGCATGCTCAGCGCCAGCCGCGAGCTGAGCGCGCAGTTGTTTACCTAAGCTGTTCGCTGATCGCACAGATCCCGGTTTGATCAATTGACGATGTTTCCCCCGCCTTATTACTGTGCGGCAGCGCTCTAGGGCGCCGCCTCACTCAATAATAATGACGGCCCCAGGTCGTCAACCCGCCCATCGGTGTGGAAATAACAATAATGAATCAACCGTCTGTTGGTACGACCCTGGACGTCCAGTCCTTCATCAACGCCCAGCCACTGTCGCGCTACCAATGGCGCGTGGTGATCCTGTGTTTCCTGATTGTCTTCCTTGATGGCCTCGACACGGCGGCCATGGGTTTTATTGCGCCTGCGCTGTCCCAGGATTGGGGCATCGACCGCGCCAGCCTCGGCCCGGTGATGAGCGCCGCCCTGATCGGCATGGTGTTCGGTGCCCTCGGCTCCGGCCCGTTGGCCGACCGCTTTGGCCGCAAAATGGTGCTGGTGGGCGCGGTGCTGGTGTTTGGTGCGTTCAGCCTGGCCTCGGCCTACGCCGCCAACGTCGACCAGTTGCTGGTACTGCGCTTTCTCACCGGGCTTGGCCTGGGGGCAGGCATGCCGAACGCCACCACGTTGCTCTCCGAGTACACCCCCGAGCGCCACAAATCACTGCTGGTGACCAGCATGTTCTGTGGTTTCAACCTGGGCATGGCCGGCGGCGGGTTTATCTCGGCCAAGCTGATCCCGGCGTTCGGCTGGCACAGCCTGCTGTTGATCGGCGGCATCCTGCCGTTGATCCTCGCGGTGGTGCTGCTGGTGTGGCTGCCGGAGTCGGCGCGTTACCTGGTGGTGCGCAATCGCGGCACCGACAAGGTGCGCAAGACCCTGGCACCCATCGAGCCGAATATCGTCGCCCAAGCCAGCGACTTCAGCGTGCCCGAGCAAAAAACCGTGAAGGCCCGCAACGTGTTTGCGGTGATCTTTTCCGGCACCTACAGCGCCGGCACCTTGTTGCTGTGGCTCACCTACTTCATGGGCCTGGTGATCGTCTACCTGCTGACCAGCTGGCTGCCGACCCTGATGCGTGACAGTGGCGCAAGCATGGAGCAAGCCGCGTTTATCGGCGCGTTGTTCCAGTTTGGCGGGGTGCTGAGCGCCGTCGGCGTGGGCTGGGCGATGGACCGCTTCAATCCGCACAAGGTTATCGGCACGTTCTACCTGCTGGCCGGGGTGTTTGCCTACGCGGTAGGCCAGAGCCTGGGCAATATCACGCTGCTGGCGACCTTGGTGTTGATCGCCGGGATGTGTGTCAACGGCGCGCAATCGGCGATGCCCTCGCTGGCGGCGCGGTTTTATCCGACTCAGGGGCGTGCCACTGGCGTGTCGTGGATGCTTGGGATTGGGCGTTTCGGCGCGATCCTCGGGGCGTGGATGGGCGCAACGTTGCTGGGGCTGGGCTGGAATTTCGAGCAGGTGCTGACGGCGTTGGTGATTCCGGCGGCGTTGGCCACCACTGCGGTGGTGATCAAGGGCATGGTCAGCCATGCGGATGCGACCTAGGGTCCGGCGCTGATTTTGTGGCTACCGGGCTTGTGTGGGAGCGGGCTTGCTCGCGAATGCGGTGTGTCAGTCACAGATATTTAAACTGATCCACCGCATTCGCGAGCAAGCCCGCTCCCACAAGGGACGGTGCCCACTTTAAGTCCTGCACGGAGGAAAAGTTAGCCAGGCAACAATCAGTTCGATTATCGAACACTTAGTCGATTATCGGATTGTTAGAGCCATTTCCCCGACTTAATCTTCAAGGCACTTCGGCGCCACCTCTGCGCCTTTTTCGATCCACACCGGGAGCCCAACCCCATGGCTGAAATGCTCACCCTGACCGACGCGGTAAAGCGTTTCGTGAACGACGGCGATACCGTTGCGCTCGAAGGCTTCACCCACCTGATCCCCACGGCGGCGGGTCATGAAATCATTCGTCAGGGTAAGAAAGACCTGACGCTGGTGCGTATGACGCCTGACTTGGTCTACGACCAATTGATCGGTGCCGGTTGCGCCCGCAAGCTGATTTTCTCCTGGGGCGGCAACCCGGGTGTGGGTTCCCTGCATCGCCTGCGCGACGCGGTCGAGAAGCAATGGCCGCAACCGCTGGAGATCGAAGAACACAGCCACGCCGACCTGGCCAACGCCTACGTCGCTGGCGCTTCCGGCCTGCCGTTCGCGGTACTGCGTGCCTACGCCGGTTCCGACCTGCCAAAGGTCAACCCGCTGATCAAGACCGTGACCTGCCCGTTCACCGGTGAAGTGCTGGCGGCCGTGCCGTCGGTGCGCCCGGACGTGACCGTGATCCACGCGCAAAAGGCCGACTGCAAGGGCAACGTGCTGCTCTGGGGCATTCTGGGTGTACAGAAGGAAGCGGCCCTGGCGGCCAAGCGCTGCATCGTCACCGTCGAAGAAATCGTCGATGACTTGAATGCACCGATGAACAGCTGCGTATTGCCGACCTGGGCCCTGACTGCGGTGTGCCATGTGCCCGGTGGCGCGCATCCGTCCTACGCCCACGGCTACAACGAGCGCGACAACCGCTTCTATCAGGCGTGGGACCCCATCGCCCGCGACCGTGAGACCTTTACTGCCTGGATCGACGAATACATCCACGGCACCGCCGACTTCAGTGAATTCCAGGCCAAGCTGGCCACTGCACAGGAGGCCAAGTGATGGCTTACTCCACCAATGAAATGATGACCGTCGCCGCCGCGCGTCGCCTCAAGAATGGCTCCGTGTGTTTTGTCGGCATCGGCCTGCCCTCCAAGGCCGCCAACCTGGCGCGCCTGACCTCGTCGCCGGACGTGGTGCTGATCTACGAGTCCGGCCCGATCGGCGCCAAGCCGAGCGTGTTGCCGCTGTCCATCGGTGATGGCGAGCTGGCGGAAACCGCCGACACCGTCGTGCCAACCGGTGAGATCTTTCGCTACTGGCTGCAAGGCGGGCGCATCGACGTCGGTTTTCTCGGCGCGGCCCAGGTCGATCGCTTCGGCAACATCAACACCACCGTGGTCGGTGATTACCACCAGCCTAAAGTGCGCCTGCCGGGTGCCGGTGGCGCGCCGGAGATTGCCGGCTCTGCCAAGAGCGTGCTGATCATCCTCAAGCAGTCGGCGCGTTCGTTTGTCGACAAGCTGGATTTCATTACCTCGGTGGGCCACGGCGAAGGCGGCGATTCACGCAAACGTCTGGGCCTGCCGGGCGCCGGGCCTGTAGGGATCATTACCGACCTGTGCATCATGGAGCCGGAAGAGGGCACCCATGAATTTGTCGTCACCGCGTTGCACCCCGGTGTGACCCGCGAGCAAGTGACGGCCGCCACCGGCTGGGCGATTCGTTTTGCCGAGCAGGTCAGCACCACCGCTGAACCTACCGAGAAAGAGCTGACAGCCCTGCGTGACCTGGAAGCACGCACCGCCGCCGCCCACGGCCAAGCGCCAGGAGAAGCCTGATGCGCGACGTATTTATCTGTGATGCCATCCGCACCCCCATCGGCCGTTTCGGCGGTGGTCTGGCCACGGTGCGCGCCGATGACCTGGCGGCCTTGCCGATCAAGGCGCTGATCGAGCGCAACCCCTCGGTGGATTGGACCGCGGTGGATGAGGTGTTCCTCGGCTGCGCCAACCAGGCGGGCGAAGACAACCGCAACGTCGCGCGCATGGCGCTGTTGCTGGCGGGCCTGCCGGAAAGTATTCCGGGCGTGACCCTTAACCGCTTGTGCGCTTCGGGCATGGACGCCATTGGCACGGCTTTTCGCGCCATTGCCAGTGGCGAAATGGAACTGGCGATTGCCGGCGGCGTCGAGTCGATGTCCCGCGCACCGTTCGTGATGGGCAAGGCCGGCGCGGCGTTTTCGCGCGACATGAAGCTGGAAGACACCACCATCGGCTGGCGTTTTATCAACCCGTTGATGAAGGCTCAATACGGTGTGGATGCGATGCCGCAGACCGCCGATAACGTTGCCGACGATTACCAGGTATCCCGCGCCGACCAGGACGCCTTCGCCCTGCGCAGCCAGCAACGTACCGCTGCCGCGCAAGCCGCTGGGTTCTTCGCCGAGGAAATCGTACCGGTACGGGTCGCCCATAAAAAAGGCGAGACCGTGGTGGAGCACGATGAGCATCCACGGGACACCACCCTGGAAGCCCTGGCCAAGCTCAAACCGGTGAACGGCCCGGACAAAACCGTGACGGCCGGCAATGCTTCCGGCGTGAACGACGGCGCTGCGGCGTTGATCCTCGCGTCCGCCGAAGCGGTGAAAAAACACGGCCTGACCGCCCGCGCCCGCGTACTGGGCATGGCCAGCGCCGGCGTTGCGCCGCGAGTGATGGGCATCGGCCCGGTGCCAGCGGTACGCAAGCTGGTGGAACGCCTCGGCCTGGCGGTCACCGACTTTGACGTCATCGAACTCAACGAGGCCTTCGCCAGCCAAGGCTTGGCGGTGCTGCGTGAACTGGGCATCGCCGACGACGCGCCGCAGGTCAACCCGAACGGCGGCGCCATCGCCCTCGGCCATCCGCTGGGCATGAGCGGCGCACGGCTGGTGTTGACGGCCCTGCACCAATTGGAAAAAACCGGTGGCCGCAAAGGCCTGGCGACCATGTGTGTGGGCGTCGGCCAAGGGTTGGCCCTGGCGATTGAACGCATCTAATAAGAGAGGACTGCTCAATGAGTGACAAGCCCGGTTACCGGCGCCCGCAAGCGGGCACTCAACCTGATTACCTGCACCCGGCCTACCAATCGACGAATGTCCGTTCGCCGTCGCAGCCGTTGGTGTTTCTGCCCCATTCCTTGTCGGAAATTACCGGCCCGACCATCGGCGCCGAGCGCATCAACGCGAAGGACAACGACCTGACCGCCCAGCATGACGGCGAGCCCCAGGGCGAACGCATCATCATTCACGGGCGTGTGCTCGACGAAAACGGCTTGCCGGTGCCGGGCATCCTGGTGGAGATCTGGCAGGCCAACGCCGCCGGTCGCTACAACCACAAGCGTGACCTGCACGACGCGCCGCTGGACCCGAACTTCACCGGCACCGGCCGCACCGTCACCGACGCCGACGGTTGGTATCAGTTCCAGACCATCAAGCCCGGCGCCTACCCGTGGGGCAACCACCACAACGCGTGGCGCCCGGCGCATATCCACTTTTCGCTGTTCGGCCCCAGCGTGCTGACGCGGCTGGTCACGCAGATGTACTTCCCCGGCGACCCGCTGCTGGAATACGACCCGATCTACAACTGCGTGCCGGACACTAGCGCCAAGGAGCGCTTGATCGCCCGTTTCGACCTGGAAAAAACCATTCCTTCCTATGCCCTCGGCTACCGCTGGGACATCGTCCTGCGCGGCCGCGACGCCACGCCGATGGAGAAATGAGATGACACTCAACGCGACCACGTCCCACACCGTCGGGCCGTATTACCACATCGGCCTGACCTGGCTGAACCGCGAAGACCTGACCACTGCCGCCACCCTGGGTGAACGCGTGGCGATCAGCGGGCAAGTGGTGGATGGCAATGGTGATGTCGTCAATGACGCCATGCTGGAAGTCTGGCAGGCCAACGCTGCCGGCAAATATGACCACCCGGAAGATGAGCAGGACAAAGCGCTCGACCCGAACTTCGAAGGTTTCGGCCGGGTGCCGGTGGATGCCGAAGGGCGGTTTCGCTTTACCACCATCAAGCCGGGCGCCGTGCCAGGGTTGAAGGGCACGACCCAGGCGCCGCACCTGGTGGTGCTGGTGTTTGCGCGGGGCCTGGTGAAGCACTTGCTCACGCGCATTTATTTTGACGGCGAACCGATGAATGGGGATGACCCGTTGCTGGCATGTGTGCCGGCTGCGCGGCGTGAGACCTTGATTGCCAAGCAGGATGCAGCGGGTGTGCATCAGTGGAATGTGATTTTGCAGGGGGCAGACCGGGAAACAGTGTTCTTTGATTATTGAGTTGGCTTGAGATCATTCGCGAGCAAGCCCGCTCCCACATTTGATCGAGTTCCAACTCTGGAATGCAGTCAACTGTGGGAGCGGGCTTGCTCGCGAAGAGGCCCTCCCAGGCAACACACCTCCAAAAGTCTGGTTGCGGAACGAGCTTGTTGCAAAGTATGTCTAGGCTATAACCGTTCCCACTGAGTGAAAAAATCATGACAACAACCACCAGTCACTACACCGGAGAAGAACGCCGCAAACGGATTTTTGCGATTGTCGGGGCTTCCTCCGGCAACCTCGTCGAATGGTTCGACTTCTACGTCTACGCCTTCTGCGCCATCTACTTCGCCCCGGCCTTCTTTCCGTCGGACAACCCCACCGTGCAGCTGGTGAATACGGCGGGCGTATTCGCCGCCGGTTTCCTGATGCGGCCCATCGGCGGCTGGCTGTTCGGGCGCGTGGCCGACAAACACGGCCGTAAAAACTCGATGATGATCTCGGTGCTGATGATGTGCGCCGGCTCCCTGGTCATCGCATTTTTGCCGACCTATAACGACATCGGTGTCTGGGCACCGATCCTGCTGCTGATCGCGCGCCTGTTCCAGGGCCTGTCGGTGGGCGGCGAATACGGCACCACCGCGACCTATATGAGTGAAGTGGCCCTCAAGGGCCAGCGTGGCTTCTTTGCGTCCTTCCAATACGTGACCCTGATCGGCGGCCAACTGCTAGCGGTGCTGGTGGTGGTGATCCTGCAGCAAATCCTCACTGAGGAAGAACTGCGTGCCTGGGGCTGGCGGATTCCGTTTGTGATTGGTGCCATTGCGGCAGTGATCTCCCTGTTGCTGCGCCGCACCCTGAAAGAAACCACCAGCAAGGAAATGCGCGAAGACAAGGACGCCGGCAGCATTGCCGCGCTGTTCCGCGACCATAAGGCGGCGTTTATCACGGTGCTGGGCTACACCGCTGGCGGCTCGCTGATTTTCTACACGTTCACCACTTATATGCAGAAGTACCTGGTGAACACGGTCGGCATGCACGCCAAGACGTCGAGCTACATCATGACCGGCGCGCTGTTCCTGTATATGTGCATGCAGCCGGTGTTTGGCATGCTCGCGGACAAGATCGGCCGCCGTAACTCGATGCTGTGGTTTGCCGGCCTTGGCACGTTGTTCACCGTGCCGATCCTGCTTACCTTGAAAACCGTCAGCAGCCCGTTCCTGGCCTTTGTGTTGATCACCCTGGCGCTGGCGATTGTCAGCTTCTACACCTCCATCAGCGGCCTGGTCAAAGCGGAAATGTTCCCGCCTCAGGTGCGCGCTTTGGGTGTGGGCCTGGCATATGCAGTGGCCAATGCGATCTTTGGCGGCTCGGCGGAATTTGTCGCGTTGAGCCTCAAATCCATCGGCATGGAAAACAGTTTTTATTGGTACGTGACGGCGATGATGGCGATCGCTTTCCTGTTCAGCTTGCGCCTGCCGAAACAGGCGGCGTACTTGCACCACGACTTGTAAGGGACGGGTTATGACACTGCGCACGAGCAATCAACTGTTCGACGCTTACTTCACTGCGGGCAGCATGGCCGAGGTGTTCTGCGATCAGGGGCGCTTGCAGGGCATGCTGGATTTCGAAGCGGCGCTGGCGCGGGCCGGGGCGCGGGTGGGTTTGATCCCGCAAGCCGCCGTCGCGCCGATTGCCCAGGCTTGCCTGGCCTCGCTGTACGACGTCGATGCCCTCGGCGTGGCGATTGCCACGGCGGGCAACTCGGCGATTCCGCTGGTGAAGGCGCTGGGCAAGTTGATCGCCAGTGAAGACGCTGGTGCTGAACGTTATGTGCATCTGGGCGCCACCAGCCAGGATGTGATGGACACCGGCCTGGTGCTGCAACTGCGCCAGGCTGTGGTGCTGATCGAAACGGACCTGGCGCGCCTGGGCGATGTGCTCGCCGCCCAGGCCCAGCGGTATGCCGACGTGCCGCTGGCCGGACGCACCTGGTTGCAGCATGCGACGCCGGTCACCCTGGGCATGAAAATCGCCGGTTGGCTGGGGGCGGTGACCCGTAGCCGACAACGCCTGGCCGAGTTGAAACCGCGTTTGCTGGTGCTGCAATTCGGCGGCGCCTCCGGCACGTTGGCGGCGCTCGGCGAACAAGCACTGCCGGTGGCACAAGCCCTGGCCGATGAGTTGCAACTGAGCCTGCCGGAACAGCCCTGGCACACCCAGCGCGATCGCCTGGTGGAGTTCGCCAGCGTGCTTGGCCTGATCGCCGGTAGCCTGGGCAAACTGGGGCGCGACATCAGCCTGTTGATGCAGACCGAAGCGGGGGAGGTATTCGAACCCTCCGCGCCGGGCAAAGGTGGCTCGTCCACCATGCCGCACAAACGCAACCCGGTGGGCGCGGCCGTGCTGATCAGCGCCGCTACCCGCGTGCCCGGCCTGGTGGCGACGATGTTCAGCGCCATGCCGCAAGAGCACGAGCGTAGCCTGGGCCTGTGGCATGCCGAATGGGAAACCCTGCCGGAGATCTGCCGGCTGGTGTCCGGCGCGCTGCAACAGGCGTTGCTGGTGAGCGAAGGCCTGGAAGTGGACGCGCAGCGCATGGCCCACAACCTCGACCTGACCCAAGGCCTGGTGTTGGCCGAAGCCGTCAGCATCGTGCTCGCCCAGCGCCTGGGCCGTGAGACCGCGCACCATCTGCTGGAACACTGCTGCAAACGCGCCGTCGCCGAAGGGCGGCACTTGCGTGGGGTGCTGGCGGACGAACCGCAGGTCACCGCCGAACTGTCCGCGGCCGAACTCGACCGCCTGCTCGATCCCGCCCATTACCTGGGGCTGGCCCGCACCTGGGTCAGCCGCGCCGTAACCGAACACTTTGCTTGAGGAGACCACCGTGGCCTTTGTACAACTCGCCGATGGCGAACTGCACTACCAACTGGACGGCCCTGTGGGGGCGCCGGTCTTGGTGCTGTCCAACTCCCTGGGCACCGACCTGCACATGTGGGACATCCAGATCCCGGCGTTCACCGAGCATTTCCGTGTGTTGCGCTTTGATACCCGTGGCCATGGCAAATCCCTGGTCACCCCAGGGCCCTACAGCATCGAGCAACTGGGCCGCGACGTGATCGCGCTGTTGGATGCGCTGGACATCCAACGCGCGCATTTCTGTGGCTTGTCCATGGGTGGCTTGATCGGCCAGTGGCTGGGCATCAACGCGGGCGAGCGCCTGCACCGCCTGGTGGTGTGCAACACCGCCGCCAAGATCGGCACGCCGCAGATTTGGGACCCGCGTATCGAGATGGTCCTGCGCGACGGCGCGGCGGCGATGGTCGCCCTGCGTGATGCGTCGATTGCGCGCTGGTTCACCGCCGATTTTGCGGTGGCCAATCCGCACCAGGCCAAGCAGATCACCGACATGCTGGCCGCCACATCCCCCGAGGGGTATGCCGCCAACTGCGCCGCCGTGCGCGATGCGGATTTTCGTGAGCAGCTGGCGTCGATCAAGGCCCCGACCCTGGTGATTGCCGGGACCGACGACGCTGTTACGCCACCAGAGGGCAGCCACTTTATCCAGAACCATGTGCAGGGCGCCGAATACGCCGAGTTCTATGCGGCGCACCTGTCCAATGTCCAGGCCGGCGCTGCGTTCAGCGACCGGGTTATCGAATTTTTGCTGGCCCACTGAGGAGTTTTTTGTGGACGAGAAACAACGTTACGCCGACGGCCTGCAAGTGCGCCGCGAAGTGCTGGGCGACGCCCATGTCGACCGCAGCCTCAATGCCTTGACCGAGTTCAACGGCGAGTTCCAGGACATGATCACCCGCCACGCCTGGGGTGACATCTGGACCCGCCCGGGCCTGCCCCGGCACACCCGCAGCCTGATCACCATTGCAATGTTGATTGGCATGAACCGCAATGAAGAGCTGAAGCTGCACCTGCGCGCCGCCGCCAGCAATGGTGTGAGCCGTGCCGAGATCAAGGAAGTGCTGATGCAGAGCGCGATCTACTGCGGGATACCGGCGGCGAATGCGACATTCCACCTGGCGGAGTCGGTGTGGGATGAGTTGGGCGTGGAATCCCGCCAACCCTCTTGAACCTGAAATACAGTAAAAAATGTGGGAGCGGGCTTGCTCGCGAATGCGGTGGATCAGCCAATACATGTGCAAACTGACCCACTGCCTTCGCGAGCAAGCCCGCTCCCACATTGATTGCAGGGTGTCAGTGGGAGTCGGCATCCCACACCCAATTCCACACGCCCGGCAGGTGCACCGGTTCACTCACATCCTTCACCGTGCGGGCCAGCGCGGCGCGTTCGAGTTGGGCCGTGTCGGTGTAGAACGGCTCGGCCGCCGTCTTCATGCCGTTGATCCGTGCGCTGTCCAGCAGGATCTGCAGGTACTCCTGAATGTGCCGCGCCGTGTAGCGGTTGATGTCGTGAAACGTCACCACCACCGGAATCACTCCGTCTACCGTCGGCAATTCACCCAGTGCGATGCGCTCGCGCACCACCGACAGCTGGCGATACAAATTCGCGCGGCGCCGCGGGCTGCCGTTGAACCCCCAGATCTTGCCGTCGTTGGCGCTCAAGTCGGTCAGCAGCACGTGCATGCCATGACGCTGGTAGGCGGCGAAGGTGCGGCGGTCGTAGTTCCAGAACGGCGGGCGCACCAGCAGGGGCGGGTTGCCTGTGATCGAAGCGATGTCGGCCGCGCCTTGGCTGAGGGTGCTTTCCAGCTCGGTGTCGTTCAGCCAGCGATGGTTGGTGTGGAACGTCGTGGCCGTGTGGAAGGCCAGGATATGCCCGCCGGCGTACTCCCGTTCCATGGTCTTGCGCCCACGTGAGCTGCCACCGGAGCGTGAGGACTCGGTCTGCAGGAAGAACACCGCCTTGATCCCCGGCAACACCGGGTTGTGCGCCAGGTCGGCGACCACCGAGCGGCTCGGGTTGTTGTAGCCGGAAGCACTGGGGCCGTCATCGAAGGTCAGCAGGAAACGGATCGGCGCCTGGGCTTGCAGGCGTTGCTCGGTGTGCGGCGTGAGGGCGATGGGCGCGCCGATGCAGCCGCTGAGGCTCAAGGCCAGGGCAAACAGGGCGCACGCTAAAGCGAAGGATTTCATGGTGTGCACGGGCTCGAATAAAAAGCCGCTGCTGATTCAGCTCAGCAGCGGCAGGCGCGCACCATACAGCAAGATGGCCAGTGTGAGTTTACAGGCTGACAAACGCGCGCTGATCAGCATCAGTCCACGTATTGCTGGCGTATCGGCTTGCCCATTTCTTCATTCAAGGCGTTTTCAGTGAAGGGCTTGGGGTTGGTGGTGGTCGCGGGCGTGGCGGGGTCGTTGTCGAAGTCATATGGCTCTGCCGTGGTGGGCAAGCCCAGGGCTTGACGCTCGCTATTGGGGACACTGTGGGCTTCACCCTCAAACACTCCCGCCGTTGACCCCGCCAGCGCGGTGCCGTTGGCGGCGTTCCAGGCGTGGACCATCTCGTGGTAAAGCGTCGTGATGGGCGAGTAGGTAACACCTGCCAGTACGTCTAAGGCGGAGAGGTTGTAATTGATTTCAGCACGATCAGCTGGAGCCCCCGGCACGCCATCGACCATGAAGCCCCACTTGGGATCGTCGCCGACCACTCGCGGGCGTTCGTAACCCATCGACGCTTTGAGTGCCAGGCTGCCGTAGACGTAGCCACTGCCGGTGTCAGGCAGATCTTCGACAATGGTCACCGGCCCGCCGTTGCGTTGGACGATAGCGTCCATTTCGGCGAGCATTTGCTTGCCCACAGGGGATTGGCGCAGCAACGCCAAGTCGTCTTCGACTCTCTGGACGAACTCGGCTGACCCTCTGATCACGAAACCGTTGTGCTCTTTGCTGGAGGCCGACACGGTGATGAGTGCCGAGCCATTGAGGTGGGCAATGGTGTCGTCGGGTTCAGCGTAGATCAGGTCACCCGGGCGGTTGGCGATCACCGTGTCATGGCCGCTGCCGGTGTAGAAGGTACTGCGGTCATGGCCTAACAGCCAGTCATCATCGGCGCCGCCGTGCAGCACGGTATGCCCGTTGCCTGCGTACAGGCGGTCATTGCCGTTACCGCCATCGAGGTAACTGGTTTTACCGGAGGTTCCTGCTCCGGCGTACAGCCGGTCATTGCCGTTGTTGCCATACATGACGTCATCGCCGTGACCGCCGAAGATCAGGTCATCACCATCATTGCCTTCGGCATAGCCGCGACCACTGCCAAGGCGCATCACATCGTTACCCTTGCCGCCGAACAGGCGGGTATAACCACCCCCGGCGCGTATCCGATCATCGCCGTCGCCGGCATGCACCGTAATGGGCACCGTAACATTGCCGTCAATGATGATGTTGTCATTGCCGCCTTGGCTCTTGAGGTGGAAGGTAACGGGCTCGTTTTCCTTGTCTTCGCTGTCAAAGCGGTACAACTTGCCATTGACCCGCACATCCAATTGACCAGGATGGAGTTGGCTTATATGAATCCGATCTGCTTTGTCACCGGTTTCAAGAACCAGGCTGTTTTGCAGGCTGTAGGTGATGCCCTGTTCCCAGACGGATTGACCGGCGGCTTTTAAATTTCCGTCATCCAGGAACGGTTGTAGATGGACCTGTATTTGATGGTCGGGCGTGAACATCAAGTGTGGCGGTCGAGAAGGCACGTAGTGACTGTTGTCAAACGTGGCCACGCAATCGCGTGGTGAGCTGTGCGGGCCTTCCGGCTGTTGATGGGGTTGAGGGGCAACGTTTTTGGTGGCGTCCATTTGAGGTCCTTGTCCAGGAGCCAGGCGATATGCCTGTCTCCTGAAAGTGGCCCTCCGTGGCAACCAGTTCCCGGCGAGTTGTTATGGGGTCTTACAGCAGGTTCATCGGATAGCTGACGATCAACCGGTTTTCGTCAAATTCGTTATTGCTGTAGTCACGGCGCATGCTGGAGTTGCGCAGGCGCACGGTGAGGTTCTTGGCTACGCCGCTTTGCACGGTATAACCCACTTCGCTTTCGCGGCCCCATTCCTTGCCGTCGGTAATGGTCCCGGTGTGTACGTTGCTGCCGCTGATATAGCGGTTCATCAGGGTCAGGCCGGGCACGCCGAGGGCGGCGAAGTTGTAGTCGTGGCGCAGTTGCCAGGATTTTTCCTGGGCGTTGTCGTAGCTGGAGTTATAGCTGTCGTTGGCCAGGGTGCCGCCGCTGGTGCCGTTGACGCGCATCCAGGCGTTGTTGCCGGTGAGTTTTTGCAGGCCAACGTAGAAGGTGTTGCCGCCGTACTTGGCCGAGAACAGGCCGGACCAGGTCTTGTTGTCGAGGCTGCCGGCGCGGGCGCTGCCGTCGTCCTTGCCGTAGAAGAAGCCGAGGTTGGCGCCCAGGGTCCAGGCGCCCAGGGGCTGGCTGTGGATCAGGTTGACGAACTGCTGGCGGTAGATGTCCTTGAGCTGGGCGTTCCACAGGCCGACCTGGGTGCGCTTGTCATTGAACGCGTATTCGCCGCCCTGGAAGTTGAAGCGGTCGGAGGTGAAGGCGGTTTTACCGACCATCGACATGTCGCTCATGCTGCTGTCGTCACGCGGGCTGTTGGCGCGGAACTGGCCGCCGTAGAGGGTCAGGCCGTCGATTTCCCTGGAGGTGATCTGCCCGCCGCGCAGGGTTTGCGGCAGGGAGCGGCCATCGTCCGCGCGCAGGATCGGCAGCACCGGCATCCATTCGCCGACCTTCAATTCGGTCTTGGAGATCTTCGCCTTGAACGCCACGCCCAGGCGCCCGAACTCATCCGCCGGGCGGCCGTCGTGGTCCAGCGGCAGCAACTGGGTGCCGCCGGTGCCGCGTCCGCCATCGAGCTTCAACGAGTACATGCCCAACACATCCACGCCGAAACCGACTGTGCCCTGGGTGAAGCCGGACTTGGCGTCGAGGATGAAACTCTGCGTCCACTCCTGCGCGCCGCCCTGGGTCTTGGTGGGGTTGGTGTAATTGCGGTTGAAGAAGAAATTGCGCAGGTTGAGGTTGGCGCTGGCGTCTTCCAGGAAGCCGTGCTCTTCGGCGACGACGGGCAAGGCAAGGCTGGTGACGGCGGCAGCCAGCAATAGCTGGCGAGGATGGAATGTGCTCATGGCGTTGAACCTATTGTTATTGGGGGTTGTGCAGGTGCGGGCCATGGTGCGGGGCGTGGTGCGAGCGGTTCAATCGGGGGAGGGCGGGTTGTGGGCGATGATCGCACGCAAGTTGCCGGGCGCTGGGGCCCGGCGTGTTTGTGCCTAGAGAACGTGTGCCAGGCTGGTCCATGGGATCTCGGGCAAGTAGCGCTGACACAGCAGGGTGGCGGGCACCATCAGCGTCAGAAACGCCACTTGCAACGGGCTCCAATGCGCCCAATGCAGGCCGCTGAACCACGGGTAATAGTGCTCGACGTGCTCGCTGACCTGACCGATGCGCTTGGGGTGCAGCCAGTGGATCAGGATCATCCCGGCGTACCCCAGCATGCCCATCACCCCCAGCAGCATGCCGAAGAACACCAGCAGGCACAGTTGCGGGATGCCGTGGCGCAGCACCAGCCACTGCTGATGCGGGTTGAACCGTTCGGGCAGCAGGCGCTGGGTCAGCCACAAGTCGGGGATGATCAAGCGTGAGGTCACGGCGGCCCACAGTTGGGTGGCACGGATCGCGAGGAAGGCCGGAATGACTGTCAGCAGCACCACCAGGACCGCCTCGGTGCTCAGTGTTTTGGTCTCGGGGGCGACGGCCAGTCCCGTGGCCAAGGCGAGCGCGCCCCACAGCCGTATCCAGCTGCGATGGGACACGGGGCGCGGGAGGAATTTGCGCCAGAAAAACACGTCGGCCTGGGGCAGGCGTTCCAGCAGTTGCGGATAACGCCAGTTGAGGGTTTCGGCCAGCTGTTGGCAGGCGTGCCAGTCGTTGTCACTGAATTGCGCGGTCATCCAGCTTTGCTGGGTTTCGGACAGCGGCGTCAGCAGCAGGCGCGCGGCCATGGCATCGGCGGATTTCCAGGTGGGGTCCTGCGCTTTGGCCTGCAAGTGCTCGTAGAAACTCTCCTGCTCGCAACGCGCGACCAGGTCGCGCCACATCCAGGCCGGTTCCGGGTACACGCCTTGCTGGTCGTCCCAGCCGAACGCCTGGCACACGCGTTCGAACAGCGGCACGCTCCAGGTGGTGTCGTGGAGCAAGTGCAGGACGATGCGTTGCCACTGCTGTTGCAGGTCGAACACCCGCAGCCAGGGTTGGCTGTTGTACTGGCTGAGCTGGGTGATGAACTCGCGTTCGGCCTTTTGCTCCAGCAGTTCCTGCAAGGTGCGGCGGTATTCCTGGAGCAGCTCGCCGGTCAGCGCGTCGTGTTGCCACGGGGTCATGGCCACCTGTTGCCAGGGTGTCAGCCATTCCAGGTGGTGCACGGCCCAGCTGACAATCGCACCGCGCTCGCCGGGGCTGTCGAAGCAATGGCGCAACAGGCCGGCCTGGAACGCTTCGCTACAGCCTTGCTGCTGCGCCTGGGCCCAGCGCTCGTCGAGATTATGCAGGTTGAGGCCGCTGATCAGCGCCTGGGCCCGGTCGGGCTGGGACGTTTCGAGCGGGGCCGGGTGCAGGGCGCTGACGTCCATCAGCTCGGCGAGGTCGTTGAGGTTGCCGTAGGTCTGTGCGGCCACGGGCTCTTCCACGCGGGTGTCGTCGTCTTCCCAGTCAGCGCGCCAGCGTGCGTAGGCCAGCGCTTCTTCGTAGGCTTCGCGCAGGCGCTGGAAACCTTCGGCGTCATCGTCCGGGCGGCAGCTTTTGAGCAGCCGTGCGTAGGTGCGCTTGATGGTGCGTTCGTCGGTGTCTTCCGGCAGTTGCAGTACGGTCCAACAATCCATGGGGTGTTTCCTCAGCGCCAGAACCCGTTGTCGAGCTGTTCGAGTTGACGGGTCAGTTCGCTGCGGGCCTCGCGGATGCGCCGCTCGTCCTGGGTGTCGAGCACCTGCTGGAACTGTGCGGCCCAGTGGCCGAGTTGTTCGCGCAGCTCACCGAGGTTTTCCTGGTAGAGCCGTTCGAGGCGGGCGCTGAGGACGGTGTTGACCTGTTGGTCGCGCGGGTGGACCTTCAACTGCGCCAGGGCTTGCAGGCGTTGCTGGATTTCGTCCGGGCTCAACACGCCGGGGTTGTTCTCGATGACCAGGGAGTGCTGCTCGCCGGTCAGCGGGATGTTCACCTGGGCCTCCAGCAGGCCGTTGTTGTCGTAGGTGAAGCGCACCTCCAGCGAGACTTCACCGGCCTTGCGCTTGGGCACGGCAATGTCCAGTTGGCCCAGCTCGATGTTGTCTTTGACCAGGCGACTTTCGCCCTGGTAGATCTTCAGCAGCACCTGGCTCTGGTTGTCGTGCAGGGTGACCACGCTCTTGACCCGGCTCACCGGCACGCTGCTGTTGCGTTCGATCAGCGGCAGGTAGTGGCCGCTTTCGATATGGCCGCCATATTGGTGCGAGGTTTCGATGCCCAGGGTGTAGGGGCAGACGTCGGTCAGTACCACTTCTTCCAGCGCTGCCGAGCGCGCCTTGAGCGCGGCCTGGATCGCGGCGCCGTGGGCGACCACCTGGTCCGGGTCGAGGCTGATGGACGGGAAGCGCCCGAACAAACCGGCGGCGAGCTTGCGCACCAGCGGCATGCGTGTGGTGCCGCCCACCAGAAGGATTTCATCCAGGTCGCCGACGCGAATCCGCGCATCGCGCAGGGCTCGCTCGATGGGCGCACGCAGGCGCTCCAGCAGGGGCGTGTAGAGCTTGGCGAGTTCCTGCTGGGTGATGGTTGTGACCCACTGCTGGCCGTCGACGCGCAGGGCGAATTCGGCGCTGTCGTCCTGGCCCAGGGCCTTGCGCACGCGCTCGGCTTCACGGCGCAGGGCGTGCAACACGCTGCTGGTGGGCGGGAAACCTGCGGCGTGGCGCTGGCTGTCGACGAAGTGTTCCAGCAGCAGGGTGTCGAAATCTTCGCCGCCGAGGAAGTTGTCGCCGGCGCTGGCGCGCACTTCCATCACGCCGTCGAACAGCTCGATGATCGACACGTCAAAGGTGCCGCCGCCAAGGTCGAACACCAGGAACGAGGTTTCCTTGTCGCGCTGATGCAGGCCGTAGGCGAGGGCGGCAGCGGTGGGTTCGTTGATCAGTTTGTCGACGTTGAGCCCGGCCAACTCACCGGCGATGCGCGTGGCTTTGCGTTGGCCGTCGCTGAAGTAGGCGGGCACGCTGATCACGGCGTCGGTGACGGTGTGGCCGTAGGTGCGTTCGATGTCTTCCTTGAGGCTTTTGAGCACCAGTGCCGAGAGTTCTTCGGGGCGGAACGAGCGGTCGCCCAGGCGCACTTCGGTGGCGCTGCCCATGTAGCGCTTGAACAGCGAGGTGGTCAGATGCGGGTGGGTGTGCAGGCGTTCCTTGGCGGCCTGGCCTACCAGGATGCGGCCTTGGTCATCCAGGCCCACCACGCTGGGGGTGAGCAACTGGCCAAGGGCATTGGGCACCATTTCGGCTGCGTCACCGCGCCAGACGGCGGCGAGGCTGTTGGTGGTCCCCAGGTCGATTCCTACGATCATTACGACAAGCTCCCTCTGTGGTCTGTAAGAATCTGTGACCAATTTTATCCTGAAAGGTTGAGCCAAATGCAAGGCGACAGTGGGGGCTTAAATGTGGGAGGGGCAAGCCCTAATGCCGGCCAGTGACAACGGCCTACCTGTGAGAGTTGACAGTTGTGGCAGTGTTTCGACAGACCTATTTTATAGAATCTTGGTTTAACTGTTAGAGGTGTGAGATGGATGATCAAAAAGGTAGGCCCATCGCTAATTCCGAAAAACTCGATCTTGTTGAGGGGAGTTTCAGTGGCCAGTTGGATATCAATGGAAAACGTGCGACCAAGATTGATTTCCAACAAATCTACTTTTATCGCACGAGCAACTATTTTTTTATCAGACTGGTGCCGACAGGGTCGGACTCCCCAGAAGATGAATTGGTTTTGCGTGGAGAGGTCACGCTGGAATACCTGAGGGTTTATCCGATCAAAACCATTCCTGACGAAGGAGAAGTTGAAGGCGGATTTGCGATGCGTGGATTCGTTGGCTATCCGCAAGAGGATATTAAATCAGGTGAAATGAAAGTCATGAGGCTAAGTGAAGTTAACGGACGGTTGTATTTGAGCGTGCAGTTTTTCTTCCACTTCGTCGAAAATAGCCAGGTTCCAGCTCGAGAGATGGGCGTGTTTGGGTACCAATTAGATATCGAAGCTCCCCTTTAACACCGTTTCAAGGTGTCAACTCTTGATGCGAGTTGTCAGCTCTGAATGTGTCCAGGCGATGAGATCTACCCCTCATGACATCGGATGTGTGGGCATAAAAAAACCGCTTCCGGTAACGAAAGCGGTTTTTTGTTTACATCAGCGCGATCAGAACAACTTCAGTTCTGGCGCTTGTTCTTTCAACGGCTCGTTCTTCGCGGTCTGCGCGTTCCAGCCACCGCCGAGGGCCTTGTACAGGTTGACCTCGCTGGTGAGCTGCGCCAGGCGGTCGGTGATCAGCGATTGCTGGGCACTGAACAGTTGGCGCTGGGCGTCGAGGAACGTCAGGTTGCTGTCCACGCCAATGCGGTAGCGACGCTCGGCCAGGCGGTAGTAATCCTGGTTGGCGGCGACGAAACCACGCTGTGCTTCCAGCTGTTCCTTGTAGGTCTCACGCGCGGCGAGGCCGTCGGAAACTTCCTGGAAGCCGGTCTGGATGGCCTTCTCGTAGGTCGCCACGTTGATTTCTTTCTGGATCTTCGCGTAGTCCAGGCTGGCGCGCAGGCTGCCGGCGTTGAAGATCGGGATGTTGATCTGCGGGGCGAACGACCAGGTGCCCGAGCCGCCTTTGAACAGGCCGCTCAGGTCCGGGCTCAGGGTGCCGGCGTTGGCCGTCAAACTGATGCTCGGGAAGAACGCTGCACGGGCGGCGCCGATGTTGGCGTTGGCGGCCTTGAGGTTGTACTCGGCTTGCAGGATGTCGGGACGACGTTGCAGCAAGTCCGAGGGCAACCCGGCAGGCACTTCGCTGAGCAGGTTGTCCGACAGCGGCTGGCTGGCGATATTCGCCGGCAGGCCGGTGCCCAGCAGCAGGGTCAGGCTGTTTTCGTCCTGGGCCACCTGGCGGGTGTAACGCGCCAGGGCAACCCGGGCGTTTTCTACCGAGGTGCGCGCCTGGCTGAGGTCGAGAGCCGAAGCCACGCCGACTTCATTGCTGCGCGAGGTCAGCTTGAAGCTCTGCTCGTAGGCACCGAGGGTGTCCTGGGTCAGCTTGAGCAGCTCTTTATCGGCCTGCCAGGTCACGTAGGCCGTGGCCACGTTGGCGACCAGGCTGATCTGCGTGCTGCGTCGGGCTTCTTCGGTAGCGAAGTACTTTTGCAGGGCTTCTTCGCTCAGGCTGCGCACACGGCCGAACAGGTCCAGCTCATAGGAACTGATCCCGAGGGTGGCCGAATACGAGCTGGTGATGTTCGACTCGCCGGTCTGCGAGGCACGCGCTGGCACCCGCTGGCGGCTGCCGCTGCCATTGGCCGAGACGGCCGGGAACAGGTCGGCGCGCTGGATGCGGTACTGCGCGGCATAGGCGTCGATGTTCAGCGCCGCGACACGCAGGTCGCGGTTGTTTTCCAGGGCAACCTGGATCAGCTGTTGCAGGGCAGGGTCATGGAAAAACTGCTTCCAGCCCTGCTCGGCAGCGGCCTGGTTCGGCGCCTGGGCCGACGAATACGCCGGCCCCTGCGGGAACTGAGCGGCCACCGGCGCTTCAGGGCGCTGATAGTCAGGTATCAGCGAGCAGCCACTGAGCACGAATGCCGTGACGGCTAAGGAAAGGAGCGACTTGCTCATAGGCCAGCCTCTTTAGGGGTTTCAGTAGGTTCAGTCTTTTTGCGCTCGCCCGCGGCAGACACGGTTGCAAAGAACAGTGGCACCCAGAAGATCGCCAGGACAGTGGCCGTGATCATACCGCCGATAACGCCGGTACCAATCGCGTGCTGGCTGCCCGAGCCGGCGCCCGAGGAGATCGCCAGCGGCAATACGCCGAGGATGAACGCCATGGACGTCATGATGATCGGCCGCAGACGCATGCGGGACGCTTCGATGGCCGCCTCGACAATGCCTTTGCCTTGCTCGTGCAACTCTTTGGCGAATTCGACGATCAGGATGGCGTTTTTCGCCGCCAGGCCCACCGTCACCAACAAGCCCACCTGGAAGAACACGTCGTTGGACAACCCGCGCATGCTCGTGGCGATCAACGCCCCGACCACACCCAGCGGCACTACCAGCACCACCGCAATCGGGATCGACCAGCTTTCGTACAGTGCCGCGAGGCACAGGAACACCACCAGCAGCGACAGCGCGTACAGCGCCGGCGCCTGGGAGCCGGACAGGCGTTCTTCGTACGACAGACCGGTCCACGCATAGCCGACACCCGCCGGCAATTGCTTGGCGATGCGCTCGACTTCGGCCATGGCGTCACCGGTGCTGTAGCCCGGTGCCGGGGTGCCGAGGATTTCCATCGCCGCTACACCGTTGTAGCGCGAGAGTTTCGGCGAACCGAAGATCCACTTGCCCGAGGAAATGGCCGACATCGGCACCATCTTCCCGGAGTCGCTGCGCACGAACCACTTGTCCAGGTCTTCAGGGGACATACGGCCAGCGGCCTCGCCCTGCACGTACACCTTCTTCACCCGACCACGGTCGATGAAGTCGTTGACGTAGCTGCCACCCAGGGCAATCGCCAGGGTCTGGTTGATGCTCGACAGGGTGATGCCTTGGGCACTGGCTTTCTCGTCGTCAACGGTCAGCTCGTATTGCGGCTCATCGTTCACGCCGTTAGGACGCACGCCTGCAAGGATCTTGCTTTGTGCGGCCATACCAAGGAACTGGTTACGCGCTTCCATCAGTTTTTCGT
The DNA here is from genome assembly GCF_003852405.1 of Pseudomonas sp. KBW05. Taxonomy (GTDB): domain Bacteria; phylum Pseudomonadota; class Gammaproteobacteria; order Pseudomonadales; family Pseudomonadaceae; genus Aquipseudomonas. The sequence continues at coordinate 130,256 of NZ_QAJM01000009.1, read as the reverse complement.
GGCCGACGCCGCCCTGGTCTTGCAGGAACACGTCGAAACCAGTGGCGTTACCCAATTCGAGAACCGAAGGCGGCACGATGGCGAACACCATGGCGTCCTTGAAGGCACCAAAGAAGTAACCCTGGGCACGCTTGGCCACTTCGAACACCGACATGGAGGCGTCGCGTTCATCCCATGGCTTGAGCATCACGAACGCAAGGCCCGAGCTCTGGCCACGGCCGGCGAAGTTGAAACCGTTCACGGTAAACACCGACTTCACAGCCTTGCCTTCGCCTGGCTCGCCTTCCTTGTCGTTCAGCAGGAATGCGCGCATGTCGTCGATGACTTTCTGCGTACGTTCCGCCGACGAGCCGACCGGGGTCTGCACCTGGGCAAAGATCACGCCCTGGTCTTCTTCCGGGAGGAACGCGCTTGGAATACGGGTGAACAACCAGACCATGCCGACGACGATGACCAGGTACACAAAAAACGCTGGGAATTTGTGCTTGATCATGTTGCCCACGCCGCGCTCGTAGCTCAGTACGCCACGGTCGAAGGTGCGGTTGAACCAGCCGAAGAAACCACGCTTGGGTTGGCCGTGCTTTTCCGGGTCGATTGGCTTGAGCATGGTGGCGCACAAGGCCGGGGTGAAGATCAGGGCAACCAGTACCGACAGCGCCATCGCCGAAACAATGGTGATGGAGAACTGTTTGTAGATCACACCGGTGGAGCCGCCGAAGAAGGCCATTGGCAGCAATACCGCCGACAGCACCAGCGCGATACCCACCAGGGCGCCTTGGATCTGGCCCATGGACTTGACCGTCGCTTCCTTGGGCGACAGATGTTCCTCGGCCATTACCCGCTCGACGTTTTCCACCACGACGATGGCGTCATCCACCAGCAAGCCGATGGCCAGGATCATGCCGAACATGGTCAGGGTGTTGATGGTGAAACCGAACGCCGCAAGGATGCCGAACGTGCCCAGCAATACCACCGGTACAGTCATGGTGGTGATGATGGTGGCGCGGAAGTTCTGCAGGAACAGGAACATCACCAGGAACACCAGCACGATCGCTTCGACCAGGGTGTGCACTACACCGGAGATCGATTCGGTTACAACCGGGGTGGTGTCATACGGCACCACCGCCTTCATGCCTGGCGGGAAGAACGGTTCCAGGGACGCAACCGTGGCGCGGATGGCCTTGGCGGTGTCCAGGGCGTTGGCGCCCGAGGCGAGCTTGATCGCCATACCGGAAGCCGGCTTGCCGTTGAACTGTGCACTGATGCTGTAGTTCTGGCCGCCCAGTTCGATGCGTGCAACATCACGCAGGCGAACTTGCGAGCCATCGGCGTTGACCTTCATCAGGATCTTGCCGAACTCTTCTGCGGTTTGCAGACGGGTCTTGCCGATGATGGTCGCGTTCAGCTGAGTGCCGGGCAGGGCAGGCAGGCCGCCCAGTTGGCCGGTGGCCACCTGCACGTTCTGCGCGGCGATGGCGGTGCTGACGTCTACCGGGGTCAACTGGTAGTTGTTCAGCTTGGCCGGGTCGAGCCAGATACGCATGGCGTACTGCGAACCGAAGACCTGGAAGTCACCCACACCCGCGGTACGGGAAATCGGGTCCTGGATGTTGGACACGATGTAGTTGGACAGGTCGTCCTTGGTCATGCTGCCGTCTTCCGACACCAGACCGATCACCATCAGGAAGTTCTTCACCGACTTGGTCACGCGGATACCCTGCTGCTGCACTTCTTGCGGCAGCAGTGGGGTCGCCAGGTTCAGCTTGTTCTGTACCTGAACCTGGGCGATGTCCGGGTTGGTACCCTGGTTGAACGTCGCGGTGATGGTCATGCTGCCGTCGGAGTTACTGTCCGAGGCGACATAACGCAGGTTGTCGATACCGTTGAGCTGTTGCTCGATGACCTGCACCACGGTGTCCTGCACGGTTTGTGCGGACGCGCCTGGGTAGGTCACCTGGATGTCGATGGCGGTCGGCGCGATGGCCGGGTATTGGTTGATGGGCAACTTCAGGATCGACAGTGCCCCGACCAGCATGATCACCAGGGCAATTACCCAGGCAAAAATGGGACGGTCGATAAAAAATTTCGACATGGATTACTCCCCTTTGCCAGCAGCGGCAGCAGGAGCAGCAGAACCGGCAGGCTTGGCGTTGTCGGCGTCCTTGACCTTGACTTCGATGCCCGGCTTGATGAATTGCAGGCCTTCGGTGATCACGCGGTCACCGGCGTCGAGGCCTTTTTCCACCAGCCAGTAGGCGCCGGACGTACGGTTGGCAACCAGGGTGCGTTGCTCAACTTTGTTGTCCTTGTTCACCACCAGCGCGGTCGGGATGCCCTTGATGTCGCGGGTCACACCTTGCTGTGGCGCCAGGATGGCCTTGCTGTTCACACCGGCTTGCAGTTGGGCGTGCACGAACATGCCCGGCAGCAGGGTGTGGTCAGGGTTGGGGAACACGGCGCGCAGGGTGACCGAACCGGTGGTCTGGTCAACCGAGACTTCGGAGAATTCCAGTTTGCCGTCCTGGTTGTAGTCGGTACCGTCTTCCAGGGTCAGCTTGACCTTGGCGGCATTGGCGCCGGCTTTTTCCAACTGGCCGCTTTCCAGGTCGCGGCGCAGTTTCAGCATTTCTGCCGAAGACTGGGTGACGTCGACGTAGATCGGGTCCAGTTGCTGGATCACGGCCATGGCATCGGTCTGGCCATTGCTGACCAGTGCGCCTTCGGTCACCGAAGAACGGCCGATACGCCCGGAGATCGGCGCGAACACTTTGGTGTAGCGCACATTGATCTGGGCGGTTTGCAGGTTGGCTTCGGCCGTCATGCGATTGGCGACGGCGGTGTCGTATTCCTGGCGGCTGACGGCTTGCTCATCGACCAACTGCTTGTAGCGGTCGGAGATGGACTTGGTCTGGGTCAGGCTGGCTTGTGCGCTTTTCAGGGTGGCGTCATACACCGACGGGTCGATCTGGTAGAGCTGTTGCCCTTCCTTCACGTCGCCGCCTTCCTTGAACAGGCGCTTGAGAATGATGCCGTTGACCTGTGGGCGAACTTCCGCAATGCGGTAGGCGGTGGTGCGGCCTGGCAGCTCGGACGTCAGGGTAAAGGCTTGCGGTTGAATGGTGACCACGCCGACCTGAGGGGTTTGAGCGGGCGGAGCCGCTTCTTCCTTTTTACATCCGCTGAGCAGCGATGCCAGGGCGACGGCAGTGACCAGAGCGGTAACAGCTGGCTTAAGTTGCATGAAGATCCTCGGGTCAGGCGCGCAGGGTGCGCACAAGAAATGTGGAAGGGTAAAAAACAAGCTGTGAGTAGATAAGTAGCTTGCTACGCAATATACTTACGTTCACGGTTGTTTGTAAACTCTTGACAGGCTTCGCGGAATGTTGACAAAGCAACGCCCAAAGCCTCGATTTCATTACGTTCGGCACCCACGATGGTGTCGTCCCACAAATATTCAGATGATCGTTAGCCGCTATTAATTGTGCGTTAACAATCGTCCCAAGTGTCCTGATTGAGGTTTTACTGCCATGGTTCGTCGCACCAAAGAGGAAGCTCAGGAAACGCGCAGCCAGATTCTCCAAGCCGCCGAGCAGGCCTTCTATGAGCGCGGTGTGGCGCGCACCACCCTGGCCGACATCGCCGCGTTGGCGGGCGTGACGCGGGGCGCCATCTATTGGCATTTCAGTAACAAGTCCGATTTGCTCCAAGCGTTGCTCGACACGCTGCACGAACCGTTGGACGAGCTGGCCCGGGCCAGTGAGAGCGAGGACGAACTCGACCCGCTGGGCTGCATGCGCAAGCTGTTGATCCATCTGTTTCATCAAGTGGCCCTGGACCCGAAAACCCGGCGCATCAATGAGATCCTCTTCCATAAGTGTGAATTCACCGATGAAATGTGTGACATGCGCCGTCAACGCCAGACCCACAGCCTGGAGTGCAATCTGCGTATCGGCTTGACCCTGCGCAATGCAGTGCATCGTGGCCAACTGCCGGAAAACCTCGACACCACCCGTGGTGCCGTGTGCATTCATGCCTATATCAACGGGCTGATTGGCCAGTGGCTGCTGGTCCCCGACAGCTTCCAACTGCACCAGGACGCCGAGCGCTGGGTCGATGCCGGATTGGACATGCTGCGCCTGAGCCCCAGCCTGCGCAATTGAGACAAAATGCGTAATTGCATCACGTTGTGTCAACAGTAAAGCTTAAGGATGGTCAATCGTCCTTCTGCCTTATTTGTGGGGTGACTTTATATACGCGCTGGCCTGGGGTTGATAGGTAGCCGGCTAAGTATTTTGTAGGGATTTTGTTGCAGGGGTGTGAAGGAGTGTTTCCCTCACATCACTCAGGTTCAGAAACATGTGCGGTTTTTTGTGGGAGCGGGCTTGCTCGCGAATGCGGAGGGTCAGTAACAGATGAGTTGCCTGACACACCGCCTTCGCGAGCAAGCCCGCTCCCACACAAGCCCGCTCCCACAGGGGATGGTGGGTGTGGCTCTGGTCAGCATAAAAAAGCCCCGGTTCTTGCGAACCGGGGCTTTTTGCGTTTCAGGCGATCAGATCGCCAGCGTTGGGTAGTCGATGTAACCGACCGGGCCCTTGCTATAGAACGTATCCGGGCGTGCATCGTTGAGCGGCGCATCGGCTTTCAAGCGTGCCGGCAAATCCGGGTTGGCAATGAACGGTACGCCCCAGGCCACGGCATCCGCTTTACCTTCGGCCAGCCACGCGTTGGCGCTGTCCTTGGTGAAGCGTTCGTTGGCGATGTACACGCCGCCAAATGCCTTCTTCAATTGCGGGCCGAGGCTGTCGCCGGCTTCTTTCTCGCGGGAGCAGATGAACGCGATGCCACGCTTGCCCAGTTCGCTGGCCACGTAGGTAAAGGTTTCCGCCAGGTTGTCATCACCCATGTCGTGGGAGTCGGCACGCGGTGCCAGGTGCACACCCACGCGGCCGGCGCCCCAGACTTCGATGGCAGCATCGGTCACTTCCAGCAGCAGGCGCGCACGGTTTTCCAGGGAGCCGCCGTACTGGTCGGTGCGCTGGTTGGTGCTGCTTTGCAGGAACTGGTCCAGCAGGTAGCCGTTGGCGCCGTGGATTTCCACGCCGTCGAAGCCGGCGGCCTTGGCGTTCTCTGCACCGGTGCGGTAGGCGTCGACGATGTCGGCGATTTCCGCGGTTTCCAGGGCGCGCGGCGTCGGGTAGTCGGCCAATGGGCGCACCAGACTGACGTGGCCTTTGGGCTGGATCGCGCTTGGCGCTACCGGGGTTTCGCCGTTCAGGTACGACTCATGGGAGATACGGCCCACATGCCACAGTTGCAGGAAAATCTTGCCGCCCGCGCCGTGGATCGCCTTGGTCACGTTGGCCCAGCCACGCACCTGGTCGTTGGACCAGATGCCCGGCGTGTCCGGGTAACCCACGCCCAGTGGCGTCACCGAGGTGGCTTCGCTGAGGATCAGCCCGGCGGAAGCTCGTTGCACGTAATACTCGGCCATCAACGCGTTGGGCACACGACCGGCGTCGGCACGGCAGCGGGTCAGCGGCGCCATGATGATACGGTTGGACAGTTCCAGGTCGCCCAGTTTGATCGGGTCGAAAATAGTCGTCATGGGATAACACCTTCTCTTTGAAGTTGATCAGTGGGTCGCAGGGGCCAGGTCGGCGTCGCCGTTCTGACGGAAAGTAATCAAGGTCACCAGCAGCGCGAGGATCGCCAGGGCACCGGCGGCCAATGGCACGCTGGTCAGGCCGAAACCGTGGGCAATCACACTGCCGCCGACCCAGGCACCGAGGGCGTTGCCGATGTTGAAGGCGCCGATGTTCAGGGTGGACACCAGGTTCGGCGCCGCCTTGCCAAAGGTCACCACGTTGATTTGCAACGCCGGCACGGCGGCGAACGCGGCGGTGGCCCACAGGAACAGGGTGATTTCCGTCGGGATCACGGCGATGCTGGTCCAGGTCAGCGCGGTGGAGATCACCGCCATGCTGATAAACACGCCGATCAGGGTGGCTGCCAGGCGCTTGTCCGCCAGCTTGCCGCCGATGATGTTGCCCAGGGTCAGGCCCAGGCCGATCAGCAACAGGGTCCAGGTCACGCCTTTGGGCGAGATGCCGGTGACGTCGCCCAGCAGCGGCGCGACGTAGGTGAAGAGGGTGAACATCGACGCGGAGAACAGCGCGGTCATGGTCAGCGACAACCAGATACCGGCGCCTTTAAGAGCCGCCAGTTCGGCGCGCATGTCGAGTTTTTCTTCGTCACGCTTGGCCGGCAGGAAGCGGATCAAGCCGATCAGCGCCACCACACCAATCACGGTGACCGCCCAGAACGTCGAGCGCCAGCCTGCGGCCTGGCCCAACGCCGTACCCAGCGGCACGCCGAGGACGTTGGCCAGGGTCAAGCCGGTGAACATCAAGGCCACGGCCGATGCGCGCTTGTTGGCCGGCACCAGGTTGGCGGCTACCACCGAACCGATCCCGAAGAACGCACCGTGGCACAGCGCGGTGACCACACGGGCGAACATCAGCACGTTGTAGTCACTGGCCAGGGCGCAGAGCAGGTTGCCGATGATAAAGATGCCCATCAACGCTACCAGTGCAGCCTTGCGCGGCAGCTTGGCGGTCGCCAGTGCCATGAATGGCGCACCGATGGCCACGCCGAGGGCGTAGCCGGTGACCAGCCAGCCGGCGCCGGGGATCGACACGCCGAGGTCCGCCGCCACATCGGGCAGCAAGCCCATGATGACGAACTCGGTGGTGCCGATGGCGAAGGCGCTCAGGGCCAGTATGAGTAGCGAGAGGGGCATTATCGTTTCCTTGTTACAGCGGTGCGCTGAGTTCGGTGATGAGCGCATCGAGGAACGCTTGGATCGTTTCCTCGTTGCGTTTGAAAAAGTGCCACTGCCCGGCCTTCTGGCTGCTGATCAACCCCGCGCGTTGCAACGTCGCCAGGTGGGCCGACACGGTGGACTGGGACAAGCCGCAGCGTTGGTCGATCTGCCCGGCACAGATGCCGTATTCGTGGTTGTGCAGTTGCTCGGGGAATTGCACTTTCGGGTCTTTCAGCCAGTTGAGGATGTCTCGCCGTACTGGGTGCGCCAGGGCTTTTATTATTTCGTCGAGGTCGATGGACATGGCAGGTGCTCGGTGTCTTGAAACGTTATATCGCGATGAGGCGAACCTTAAATCGTTATATCCCGATATGCCAATATGAATTGGGTCTTAAACGAGATCAAATCGGTATATCGGGTTATAACGATACGTTGACGGCAGTGCTAAACTGCGCGCCATGAATTATCTCGCACATCTGCACCTGGGCGGCCAACTTCCTGCACAACTGCTGGGCAGCCTCTATGGCGATTTCGTCAAAGGCCGCCTGCAAGGCCAATACAGCCCGCAAATCGAAGCGGCGATCCAGCTGCACCGTTCCATCGACCGGTTTACCGACAGCCACCCGTTGGTGGGGGAGGCGTTGTCGCGCTTCAGCCTCACCCGCAGGCGTTACGCCGGGATCGTCCTCGATGTGTTTTTCGATCACTGCCTGGCGCGGGACTGGGCGCTGTACGCCGACCAGCCGCTGGAGCGCTTCACCTCGCAGGTGTACCGCGTGCTGGCGGCCGAGCCACAGTTACCGGGGCGGCTGGCGCAGATTGCGCCCTGGATGGCGGCAGATGATTGGTTGGGGTCTTATCGCGAGTTTGCGGTGATGGAACAGGTGTTGCGCGGGATTTCGCGGCGGTTGTCGCAGCCTGAGGAGTTGGGGTTTGCGATGCAGGAATTGCGCGAGCTGTATGAGCCGTTGAGTGAAGACTTCCGAGTGTTTTACCCCGAGTTGCAGGTGTTTGCACAAACCCAACTGACGACTGAGATCTAAATGTGGGAGCAGGCAAGCCAGCTCCCACATTTTGAACTGTGTTCATGCTGCAAATGCAGGACGAGCCTCTACCTGCTCAGCCTCCGGCACCGGCCCAAACAACACCTTCTGCACCGCTTGCTGCGCCTGATACGCCAACGCCGCACGTTCCTGCCCGGCACAGGCAATCGGCTTGAGCAGATGAATCTCCACATCGCCCTGGTCATTGGCAAACAGGCGCATCAGGTGCGAGAGCAAATCATCATCGCCAATAAACGGTGCGAGCGGGTCGACCTGGCCCTCGCGTAGATAGCGGATCGCTACGGGTTGCAGCGCCACATCCGCGTCAATCGCGCTGGCCAGCAAGCGCCCGTGGAAGGTACGCAGGCTGCGCCCGTCGGTGGTGGTGCCTTCGGGGAACATCAGCAGTGGGTGCTGTTGCTCCAGATGGCGGGTCATCTGTTTGCGGATCAACTGGCTGTCGCCCGAGCCGCGACGAATGAACAAGCTCCCGGCCTTCGCCGCCAGCCAGCCGGCCACCGGCCAGGTGCGCACTTCGGCCTTGGACAGAAACGACATCGGCGCCACGGCTCCCAGCAACGGGATATCCGTCCACGACACATGATTGCTCACCCACAGCATCGGCTGTTGTGGCAATTCACCGTGCACGGTCACGCGAAAGGGCAGGGCATTGGTCAGTCGAGCCATGAAAAACCGCGACCAACGCTGGCGCCGCACCATCGAGTTGGCAATGCCCAAGCGCTCGAACAGGCCAAACACGCTGGCCATGCTCAAGCCCAGCCCTACCACCACCAGCACGCGGGCAATGCGCCCGTACACCCGCAGGCGGCTCATTACATGGCCGCCTTGAAGTGGCGGGCGTAACGCGGGCAAAGCTCATCGCGCTTGAGCAGGATGAACACGTCGGCCACCTGGAAATCTTCGTCCCAGCACGGCTCGCCGCAGATCTTCGCACCCAGGCGCATGTAGGCCTTGAGCAGCGGCGGCATTTCCGCGATGACGTTGGATGGCAGGTCCAACGCTGGCAGGGGGTTCTTCGGTTCGGCGCGCAGGTGCTCGTTGCACAGGTAGCGTTCGCGCAGGCGCTGCATGATCGCATGGGCCTGGATGCCGCCGTCGTGCATCGGGATGCTCGCGCAACCCATCAGGTAGCTGTAGCCGCCCTGGTTCAGGGCCTCGGCCAATTCGCCCCACAACACGGCGATGGTGCCGCCGTTGCGGTAGGCCGGGTCGACGCAGGTGCGGCCGATTTCCAGGATCGGGCCTTGCAGGTGCAGCAAGCCATGCAGGCTGAACTCTTCTTCACTGTAGAACCGGCCCAGGGTGCTGGCGGCCGCGTGGTCGAGCAAACGGGTGGTGGCCACCAAGCGACCGCTGTTCAAGTCCCGCACGCCGATGTGGCTGCAGTGAACATCATAGTCATCCATGTCCAGACCCAGTTCCGCGCCTTTCAGCTTGGCGTTGAACTCGCCGCTGAATACGTTGAACCGCAAGGCCTGGGCTTCCTGCAACGCCTGTGCGCCAACCAGGCGTTCGGCTTGCAGACGGCGTTCATTGCCGGTGTCGCTGATGCGGGCGATCTGAGTCATGGCGAGTCTCCGAGTGCCGGCCACGATTTCGGCCGGTCGACTTTGTTGTCCAAAGTCAGGCTATGGAGGCCCGGTGTCATCTCCATGAACTTATGGTGACGCTTGGATGACAGGCTTCGGGAGCAGCCATTGATAAATATATGGAACCCGAACCCTTCCCTTTGCCAATAAGGGGGGCAGCTTTATGGCGAACTGATATTGAAGTCGAAAGATGCAGGGCGAAAGAAACGTTTCATGAAGGGAAAATTAAATGCCGGACTTTATCAACGGGGGTCGGTCTCAATCTCAGTGGCTACACTCGCTCCCCGCATTCGGGAGTCAACCTCAATGGCAGGCTCCAACGCCTGCACCGGGCGCCCAGTCCCAGGAGCAAGCCTCCCTGCCGGTATCCATGGATGACTCCCCTCTCCAGGGAAAGTCAGGCATAAATCCCAAGGATGGGCGTACCTATGGCGAAAAAATGAGCGATCGGCCGGTCTTGGCTGGTGCGGATTTCAGCCACTACACACAGCTCGATTACCACCCAAGAGGCAAACCCGAGAATATTTTCGGTGACTTCAGTCAGTGGGGAGCCAACAACTGCTTGAGCGTATCGGTGATCAAGTTGGCGATGCAGGAACTTGGAAAAAGTCCTCTCGACATATTCAAGTCGGTTAAAGAAACCCCTCAAGGCTATGAGATCGTATTGAGAAACGGCGAGTCGACGTATCTTTCCAAGGCGGAGTTCAAGCAGGCGTCTATGGCGGCGGACTTGAAAGGTGAGGACTCGACTACGATCACCTATGCGAACTTCATCGGAGCGGTCAACGCCAAGCGCTATCAAGAGACAGGAGCGGGGAGCTTCGAGGAGGCTTTGAAAATTATAAACGGTGGTGGCAGTGGTGCTGAGTCCACGTTCCGGCGATTAGGGATAATGGAACTGGTTGAGCCAGTATCCATCGATGAACTGGTGAATGGCAGGACAGGCATATTCCAGTCTGGCAGCCATATTGCAATCGCCGTTGGTGGGCATGAGGAGCGGTGGGGAAAGAGAGGTGACGCGGCGCCTACCCATTCGATTCATCAAGCGTTCGCGTTCAAGCGCTAGATATTGGAGCTATGGGGGATGGGCTTGCGTTGCATCGTGTCTGTCGCAAGCCTGTCATGTTTCTGGATTAGGCTCGCCGCCTTGAATGCCCCCCCTTGAGTCTGCGTCCATGGTCAGAGGCCTGTTGTGTGTTGTCCTGCTGTTAGCCACCGTTGCCGCCCACGCCGAAACCTGGCCTGACAAGGACTGGGCCAAGGGCACGCAGATCGCAGGCCCCGCTGTCGATGCCTTGAATACCTACGCGTTTCCCGCGCGTGACGACAGCACCCGCCAAGGCGTTCGCACCGATGCGCTGTTGGTGATCCGCGATGGCGAAATCATCTATGAGCGCTATGCCGCGCCAACCACGGCCAGTACCCCGCACCTCACCTGGTCCATCAGCAAAAGCCTGATGGCGACGGTGTTAGGCGTGGCCTACGGCGAAAACCGCTTCAAGCTGACCGACCCCGCCGCCCGTTTCTATCCGCCGATGAAGCAGCATCCCACGGTCACCATGGCTGATCTGCTGCATTGGGCCTCGGGTCTGGACTGGCAGGAAGACTACGAATACGCCCCGCTGAAATCCTCGGTGGTGGCGATGCTCTACACCCGGGGGCGCAGCGACATGGCCGAGTTCGCCGCCGACACCGAGGCCGTCAGCGCCCCCGGCCAGGTGTTCCGTTACTCCAGTGGCGACAGCAATATCCTGTCCGCTGCGCTCAAAGGGATGCTCGGGCACAAGGCTTATATGAGTTATCCGTGGGATGCATTGTTCAAGCCTCTGGGCATTCGAAACGCGACCTGGGAAACCGACGCGGATGAAACCTTCGTCGCTTCTTCCTACGCCTACCTCACGGCCCGCGACCTGGCGCGTGTCGGTTTGTTAATGGCGCGAGACGGCCGTTGGGGCGAGCAACAGTTGCTGCCCAAAGACTGGGTCGCCTTCAACCGCCAGCCCTTCGATAAATACAAAGCCGGACAGGACGAAGCCGTGCCCGGTGGTCATTGGTGGCTCAATAAAGGCCCATCGAGACCCTGGCCCGATGCACCCGCCGACACCTTCGCCGCCCTCGGCCATTGGGGCCAGGCGCTGTACGTGCTGCCCGCCGAACACCTGGTGATCGTGCGCTACGGCGATGACCGCGACGGCAGCTACCGCCACAACGAATTGCTCAAGCGCGTGCTTGCGGCGGTGCAGCCATGATCCGACGTCGGCCGTTCATCAGCCTGTTGATTGTGCTGCTGCTCGCCCTGTTGGGCTGGGTGTGGCACGAGCGGGTCAACCTGCAAGCCTTTCCCGACATCATTGCGGCGTACACGGCGAAGGAATATTGCTCGTGCCGGTATGTGGCGAATAATCCGGCGGAGTATTGCCGGGGTTACGTGAAGCAGTACGTGCCCACCAGCGCATTCAGCGATAACCCCGAGCGCAGCGAAGTGACGGCCAGTGGCATGGGGCGTAGCCACACGGCGCGCTGGCTCGGCGACCGCCAGGGCTGTCGCCTGAACCCCTGACACACCTCATACCCCCTGTGGGAGCGGGCTTGCTCGCGAAAGCGGTGGGTCAGTCAACTATTCAATGTCTGACACTACGCCTTCGCGAGCAAGCCCGCTCCCACACAAGCCCGCTCCACATTGGATTTGCGTCGTTTATGATATTGCGCTTAAGGTTCGTGCAGGTTTTTCCCCCGCGAGTTCTTAATGCTGATCAAACCCCTGGCCTTCGCCCTGCTGGCCGCCGCTGCCGTGCCTGCCCATGCCGACTGGTACCTGGATAACGAGTCCTCACGCCTGTCCTTCGTCACCACCAAAAACACCGACATCGCCGAGGTGCAGCGCTTTTTGGTGTTGCACGGCAAGGTTGACGGTAACGGCGCCGCGCAAGTGGAAGTGGAGCTGGAGTCGGTCAACAGTGGTATCCCGCTGCGCGACGAGCGTATGCGCAATGACCTGTTCGAGATCAAGACTTTCCCCGACGCGCTGATCCGCGCGCAGATCAACCTGCAACCGATCAACGACCTGGCCGCCGGCGCGCAGTTGGAACTGCGCCTGCCCTTGAGCGTGACCCTGCACGGCAAGACCCAGACCTACAGCGCCGAGCTGCTGGCCACGCGCCTGGATGACCGGCGCTTCCAGGTGGTGACCCTGGAGCCGGTGGTATTGCATGCCGAGGATTTTGATTTGATGCCCGGTGTCGCGGCCTTGCGCAAGGCGGCCGGTTTGGCGTCCATCAGTTTGTCGGTGCCGGTGGGTGCGGTGCTGATCTTCACGGCGCGCTGACCGTGAGCGGCGCAGTGTTCCCGTGGCGCAGCGCCAATCGCTTCGAGTTGTTGATCGACGGGCCGGCTTTTTTCCCGCAGATGCTGGTGGGCATTGCCCGCGCCGAGCGCCAGGTCGATCTGGAGTTGTACCTGGTGGAAGCCGGCGCCTGTGCCGAAGCCTTGGTGCAAGCGCTGGTGCTGGCCGCCGAGCGTGGCGTGCAGGTGCGCTGCCTGTTTGATGACTACGGCAGCCTGGCGTTTACCCTCGGGCTGCGCAAGCGCCTGACCGACGCCGGGGTGGAGCTGCGTTTCTACAATCGCCTGAACTGGCGGCGCTGGATGCGCAACCTGTACCGCGATCACCGCAAGCTGTTGCTGATTGACCAAGGCAGCGCTTTTGTCGGCGGTACGGGCGTTACCGATGAGTTCTGGACCCCGGGCAATGATACGGCCGACTGGCATGAAGTGATGGTGCAGATGGACGGCCCGTTGGTGCAGGACTGGCAAGCGCTGTTCGACCGCCAATGGCACGCCAACGCTGCGCGTCGGGAGTGGAAGCCCGCCACCCGTTTCGGTTTGCCGCGCTTGCCGAAGATGCCCGCCACAGGGCCGGGCCTGGGCCGTGTCGCCTATGCCGACGCCCGCCAGCACCGCGACATTTTGCAATCGTTGATCCGCGCGTTGAATGGTGGCAAGCAGCGTATCTGGCTGGCCACCCCGTATTTCCTGCCGACCTGGGGCGTGCGCCGCGCCTTGCGCCGTGCCGCCGGGCGTGGGGTGGATGTGCGTTTGCTGCTCACCGGGCCGCGCACCGATCACCCGTCCGTGCGGTATGCCGGGCACCGGTATTACCCGCGCCTGCTGCGTTCGGGGGTGCAGATTTTTGAATACCAGCCGTGCTTTTTGCACCTGAAAATGGTGCTGGTGGACGATTGGGTCAGTGTGGGGTCATGCAATTTCGATCACTGGAATTTGCGCTTCAACCTGGACGCCAACCTGGAGGCGTTGGACCCTGAATTGACGCAGGCAGTGGCGGGCAGTTTCGCGCGGGATTTTTCCCAGAGCCTGGCCGTGAGCCTGGAGGCGTGGCAGTCGCGGCCGCTGTGGCGGCGGGTGAAGCAGCGGGTGTGGGGGTGGATTGATCGGTTGGTGGTGAACTTGCTCGACCGACGCGGCTAACCAGACTACTGAGATCAAAATGTGGGAGCGGGCTTGCTCGCGAAGGCGGAGTGTCAGTCACCGAAGATGTTGACTGATCCACTGCATTCGCGAGCAAGCCCGCTCCCACATTTTTTGACCGCGTACGGTTTTAGAGCAGTTCGAACGTCTGCTGCTGCACATCCTGGGAATCCAGCCCGATCTGCACATTGAACTCACCCGGCTCCGCCGCGAACTTGAGCTGGGTGTTGTAGAACTTCAAGTCGTCCTCGGTGATGGTGAAGTGCACTGTGCGCTCCTCGCCGGCCTTGAGCATGATCTTCTGGAAGTTCTTCAGCTCCTTGATCGGGCGGATCATCGAGCCGGCCACGTCCTGGATATACAGCTGCACCACGGTTTCGCCATCGACCTTACCGGTGTTTTTCAGGGTGACGCTGGCGTCGAGCTTGCCGGTCTTGTTCAAGGTGGTGGACGACAACGCCATGTCCGACAGACTGAACGTGGTGTAGCTCAGGCCATAACCAAACGGGAACAGCGGTCCGGTGGTGTCATCGAAGTACTGCGAGGTGTAGTTGCCCGGCTTGCCCGGTGTGAACGGCCGGCCAATGGTCAGGTGGTTGTAGTAGGTCGGAATCTGCCCCACCGAACGTGGGAAGGTGATCGGCAGCTTGCCCGACGGGTTGTAGTCGCCAAACAGCACGTCGGCGATGGCGTTGCCGCCTTCGGTGCCGGCGAACCAGGTTTCCAGGATCGCGTCGGCCTGTTGGTTCTCTTCGAGGATCGACAGCGGGCGACCGTTCATCAGCACCAGCACCAACGGCTTGCCGGTGGCTTTCAGGGCCTTGATCAGGTCGCGCTGGCTCTGCGGGATGTTCAGGTCGGTGCGGCTGGAGGATTCGTGGGACATGCCACGGGACTCGCCCACCGCCGCGACGATCACGTCGGCACTCTTGGCGGCTTTCACCGCTTCGTCGATCAACACCTGCGGTGCGCGTTTGTCATCCACCACTTCCGGGGCATCGAAGTTGAGGAAGTTGAGGTAATCGACCACGGCCTTGTCGTTGGTGATGTTGGCACCACGGGCATAGATCACTTTGCCTTTTTCACCGATCACGGCGTTCAGGCCGTCCAGCAGGGTGACCGATTGCGCAGGGCGCCCAGCGGCGGCCCAACTGCCCATCATGTCGATCGGGGCCTTGGCCAACGGGCCGACCAGGGCGATGGTTGCGGACTTTTTCAGCGGCAACGTGTCGTTCTGGTTTTTCAGCAACACCAGGCTGCGGCGTGCGACGTCGCGGGCTTCGGCGCGGTGCAGGCGGCTGTCGGCATAGGTGTCGGCCGGGTCATCCTCGGCCTTGCCGATACGCAGGTACGGGTCTTTGAACAGGCCCATGTCGTACTTGGCGCCGAGCACTTCGCGCACGGCGTTGTCGATGTCGCTCTGTTCGATCTCGCCAGACTTGAGCAGCCCCGGCAATTCCTTGCCATACAGCGAGTCGTTCATGCTCATGTCGATACCGGCCTTGATCGCCAGTTTCGCGGCTTCACGCCCGTCCTTGGCCACGCCGTGCTTGATCAGTTCGAAAATCGCGCCGTGGTCGCTGACGGTCAGGCCCTTGAAGCCCCAGTCGCGGCGCAGCAGGTCGTTCATCAGCCAGGTGTTGGCGGTGGCGGGCACGCCGTTGATCGAGTTCAGCGCCACCATCACGCCGCCGGAACCGGCCTTGATCGCCGCGTGGTACGGCGGCAGGTAGTCCTGGTACATCTTCACCGGGCTCATGTCGACCACGTTGTAGTCGCGGCCGCCTTCTACGGCGCCATACAGGGCGAAGTGCTTGACGCTGGCCATGAGGCTGTCGGCATTCGCCGGGCTGGTGCCCTGGAACGCCTTGACCATCACTTCGGCAATGCGCGAGACCAGGTAGGTGTCTTCGCCGAAACCTTCGGACGTGCGGCCCCAGCGTGCATCACGGGAGATATCGACCATCGGCGCAAAGGTGATGTCGAGGCTGTCGGCGGCAGCTTCCTGGGCGGCAATGCGCCCGGAGCGGTGGATCGCGTCCATGTCCCAGCTGGAGGCCAGGGCCAGGCTGATCGGGAAGATCGTGCGGTGGCCGTGGATCACGTCGTAGGCGAAGAACATCGGGATCTTCAAGCGGCTGCGCATGGCCGCGTCCTGCATCGGACGGTTTTCCGGGCGGGTGATGGAGTTGAACGTGCCACCGATGCGGCCGGCGGCGATTTCCTTGCGGATCAGCTCGCGGGGCATTTCGGGGCCGATGCTGATCAGGCGCAATTGGCCGATCTTTTCATCGAGGGTCATCTGCTTGAGCAGGTCGCTGACAAACGCGTCCTTGTCTTTAAGCGCAGCAGGCTTTGTTTCTGCCCATACGGGGTGACTGGCCAGAGTGGCAACAAGGCCGAGCAAACACAGCTTTTTCATGAATATCCTTTTTCGGCTCACTGCACAGCAAAAATGCGCTGCTCTGCCAAAATGTGGGGGACGTATGTTGTTGTTCGAGTGTTATACCGACAAATGCCGCACACTTCGGAACTCTTATTAGCGGTGGGCATCTTTTTAGCTGATTGATTCGATGCAATCCAGTCGTGGTCGCGGATTATGCCTCACGGCTGCCCAATTCCATCAAGGTTCGCCAGGAGAAACACCATGCAAGCAGCACAAGGTTACCGTTGGGGCTTGAAAGCCGCGGCGTTGCTACTGATCAGCAGCGTGCTGAGCGGTTGCGGCATCAACAACATCCCGACACTGGACGAACAGGCCAAGGCCGCCTGGGGCCAGGTGCAGAACCAGTACCAGCGCCGCGCCGACCTGATCCCCAACCTGGTGGAAGTGGTCAAGGGCTACGCCGCCCATGAACAGGACACCCTCACCGCGGTGATCGAAGCGCGGGCCAAGGCCACCTCGATCCAGGTGGATGCCAGCACCCTCGACAACCCGGAAAAACTCAAGCAGTTCCAGCAAGCCCAGGACGGCTTGAGCGGTGCCCTCAGCCGTTTGATGGTGGTGTCCGAGCGTTACCCGGACCTCAAGGCCAACCAGAACTTCCTGGCCCTGCAATCGCAACTTGAAGGCACCGAAAACCGCATCGCCGTGGCGCGCCGCGACTTTATCCAGGCGGTGCAGGCCTACAACACCGAGATCCGCACTTTCCCTGGCCGTCTGTGGCACAGCGTGATGTACAGCGACTTGCCGATCCGCGCGACGTTTGAAGCCACCAGCGCCGATGCCGATAAAGCACCGCAAGTGAAGTTCAAATAACACTGCATTGAGGTGTCGATGCGTTTATTAAGGATAGGCTTGGCGCTGTGCCTGTTGGCCTGCGTGGGCGTGGCCCAGGCTGCGCTGACGTTCCCGGCGCTGAGCGGGCGGGTGGTGGACACCGCCCAGATGATCGACCCGGCCACGCGCGAGCAACTGACCCAGCAATTGCAGGCGCTGGAGCAGACCTCGGGCGACCAGATCGTGGTGGTCACCGTGCCCGACCTGCAGGGCGTGCCGATTGAAGACTTCGGTTATCAATTGGGCCGCCACTGGGGCATCGGTCAGAAGGGCAAGGACAATGGCGCGCTGTTGATCGTCGCCCGCGATGAGCGCAAGTTGCGCATCGAAGTCGGCTATGGCCTGGAAGGCGTGCTCACCGATGCGCAGTCGTGGGTGATCATCAACCAGGTGATCGCGCCCAAGTTCAAGGCCGGCAACTACAGCCAGGGCATCAGCGATGGTGTCGCGGCAATGGTGCAAGTGGTGGGCGGTGAACCGCTGGCCGTGCCTGCGCATGTGGCGGATGCCAACTTTGCCAAGGATAATCCGGGGTTTTCCATTGGCCTGTTTATCCTGCTGATCGGTGTGTTGTGGCTGTGCAATCGCCTGGGCCTGCCGGTGGGCGCGATCCTGCTGGCGATCCTCAGCAGCAGTGGTCGCGGTGGCGGAGGTGGCGGCGGCGGGGGGTTCCGGGGCGGCGGTGGCGGCTTCGGCGGCGGCGGGGCATCGGGTGGCTGGTAATGACAATAACTAGAAAAGAGCATCTACAACCATGGCATTACTGACTGAACACGAGCAGCGCCAAGTGGCCGAAGCGATTGCTCGCGTGGAGAAAACCACCGACGCGGAACTGGTGACCGTGCTCGCCGCCCGCGCCGACGACTACGCCTATATTCCGTTGCTGTGGGCCAGCCTCATCGCCTTGGTGGTGCCGGGTGTGGTGCATTACCTGTCGGGCTACCTGACCATGTACACCTTGCTGCTGGCGCAATGGGCGACGTTTATCGTGTTGTGCCTGGTGTTTCGTCTACCCAAGGTCACCACACGGCTGATCCCGCGGTCGGTACGCCACTGGCGCGCGTCCAACCTGGCTCGGCGGCAGTTCCTGGAGCAGAACCTGCACCACACCTTGGGCAGCACCGGCGTGCTGATCTTTGTCAGCGAGGCGGAGCGGTATGTGGAGATCCTGGTGGATGACGGGATTTCCAAGCGCTTGGATGACGGCAGTTGGGATGCCATCGTGCAGGCGTTTACCCAGCAAGTGAAGCAGGGGCAGACGCTGGCGGGGTTTATCGACTGCATCGAGGCGTGTGGCGAGTTGTTGAAGGTGCATGTGCCGGTGACGCAGACCCGTAACGAACTACCCAATCGCTTGGTCGTACTCAAGTAATCCAGACAATGCAGTTCTAAATGTGGGAGCGGGCTTGCTCGCGAATGCGGTGGATCAGTTGAAATATCTTTGACTGACACACCGCATTCGCGAGCAAGCCCGCTCCCACATTTGGTTTTGTGTGAGTCAATACACTGACCGTTGATCAAATAACTCCGTGCCCTGGCGAGCCATCCCCCCTAAAATGCCCGGCATTCCCTGCCCGAGGCGTTTTTGTTCATGTCTGTCACCGCTCAACCCGTCAGCGACCACCACGCCCAGTTCAT
The DNA here is from genome assembly GCF_003852405.1 of Pseudomonas sp. KBW05. Taxonomy (GTDB): domain Bacteria; phylum Pseudomonadota; class Gammaproteobacteria; order Pseudomonadales; family Pseudomonadaceae; genus Aquipseudomonas. Next base: position 111,374 of record NZ_QAJM01000009.1, on the reverse strand, counting down.
CGAACTGCTGGGCACCAGCCTCGCGCAGAACGCCTTTATCAAGCTGGTGCTGGCCAAGTACGTCGGTGACGAAGCCGAGTTGCAACGCCTGATCATCAAGGCGGTGACGGTCAAGGAGCAGGCGTGCCTGTCCTTCGTCTATCGCTATAAAACCCGTGACATCACCAAGAACTTCCCCGTGGCCGAGGGCGTGGCGACGATTGCCGCGTTGCTGCCGGCGCAGTTCAAGAACGCGCACCTGCTGTCGCTGACCGACGAAGCCCAGCTGGAATACAGCAAGAAGAACAAAAGCTCGCTGTTCAAAAGCAAGCCGCAGCAATTGCGTGAGGCGCCGAGCGCCGAGCACAACCGCGAGAAGAATCGCTTCCTCGACCTGAGCCGGCCATTCCTCGCCGACCTCGGTGTGACCGACGCCAAGCAGGCGCTGATCCCGTCGATGTCGCGCAAGTGGAAGCAGATCAACAAGTTCATCGAAGTGTTCAGCCATGCGTTGACCACTTCACCGCTCAAGTTGGACCAGCCGGTGCGTGTCGCTGATTTCGGTTCGGGCAAGGGCTACCTGACGTTTGCCATTCACGATTACCTGCGCAACACCCTCAAGGCCGAGGGCGAAGTGACGGGCGTCGAGCTGCGTGAAGACATGGTGACCCTGTGCAACACCGCCGCCGCGCGCCTGGAGCATCCTGGGCTGGTGTTCAAGTGCGGCGACGTGCGCAGCGTGGCGCCGAGCGAGCTGGACGTGATGATCGCCCTGCATGCCTGTGACGTTGCCACCGACTATGCGATCCACACCGGCATCCGCTCCGGCGCGTCGATCATCATGTGCTCGCCGTGCTGCCACAAACAGATCCGCCTGCAGATCCAGAGCCCGGCGCTGTTGAAACCGATGTTGCAATACGGTTTGCACCTGGGCCAGCAGGCCGAGATGGTCACCGACAGTTTGCGTGCGCTGTTTCTGGAAGCCTGTGGTTATGAGACCAAGGTGTTCGAGTTCATCTCGTTGGATCACACCAACAAGAACAAGATGATCCTGGCGGTGAAGCGTGCGGAACCGATGGACAATGCGCAGTTGCTGGAGAAGATCCAGGAACTGAAGGCGTTCTACCACATCACTGAACATTGCCTGGAAACCCTGCTGCGGGCGGATGGCTACTTAAGCTGAACACAGACCCCCTGTGTGATCGGGCTTGTGTGGGAGCGGGCTTGCTCGCGAATGCGGTGTGTCAGTCACAGGAATTTCAACTGATCCACCGCCTTCGCGAGCAAGCCCGCTCCCACACAAGCCCGCTCCCACACTAACCTCCTTCCACTGTCAGACCGCGCTAGGCTTGGGCGCAGGCTGCACCGAGGTCTTGCGCCCCAGCATCACCGTCACAATCACCCCACAGGCAAACACCCAGGTAATCGGCTCGATCTGTTCACCAAAGAACAACGCCGAAAACGCGATGGTAAAGAAGATCTGCAACAACTGGATCTGGCTCACCCGCGCGATCCCGCCCATGGCCAACCCGGCATACCAGGCAAAGAACCCGAGGAACTGGGAGAACAGCGACACATAGCCAAACGCCCACCAGGTGCCCATGGAAATCGCCCCTTGATGCTGCGCCGCCAGGTACCACACCGGGCCGATCAATACCGGCGTCGAGAGCACCAGCGCCCAGCAGATCACCTGCCAGCCACCCATCTCCTTGGCCAGTCGGCCACCTTCGGCATAACCCAGGCCGCCCACGGCGATGGCGCCGAGCATCAACAAATCGCCCGCCTGAATGCTGCCGGCGCCGGTGATCAACGCATAACTCAACACCAAGCCACTGCCCAGCGCCGCGCAGGCCCAGAAGGCTTTGGACGGCCGCTCGTGGGACAGCCACGCCGCATACAACGCCACGCACAGCGGTTGCAGGCCGTTGACCAGCGCGCCATGGGACGCCGGCAGGGTTTGCATGGCCCACGCCGACAGCACCGGGAAGCCGAGGATCACCCCGGCAATCACCAGGCACAACCCACGTACCTGGCGCCAGGTCGGCCATTGCTCACGGCGCCACAGCAACAACGCCGCCGCCGGGACCGCCGCGAACAGCGCACGGCCGAGGCCGTTGAGCAGCGGGTGGATTTCCTGCACCACGATGCGGGTGAAGGGCAGGGTCAGGCTGAAGATGATGACGCCCAGCAGGCCGAGGGCCATGCCGGTGTTTTCGCGCGAGCTCATGGAAGGCAACCAGAATCTAGAGGGCTTCAAGGGAAGCCCATCTAGCCACACCCCCCGCCAATCAAGGGCCTACAGCTGGGTGCGGATTTATCCGTACAGTTTTTTCAGAAGAAGCGCGTGATGCTGATCTTGGCGTTGCGGCCTTGGCTGTAGACACCTTCACCGCTGAGTGCCGGTTGGTAGAAGCGGTTGAACAGGTTGTCGACAGTGAAGTTGATCTCGGTGCCCTTGAGACCTGCCTGCTGCGGTTTCCAATTGGCGAACAGGCCTTGTGTGTCGTAGCTGGCGTTCTCCGTCTGGTCGTAGATGAAGTCGCCGATGCTGGAGTTCAAACCGCCCGCGTAAACATCGGTAGGCACGCGATCGGTCTTGCGTACGAACTGGCCCTGCCAGCCCACCTGCGCATCCCAGCTCGGGATCTTGGTACCCAGCACCACCACCCATTTGGCCGGTGGGATATCCCGCGCCCATACGTGCAGGTCTGTCGCCCAGGGGTTGGTGTAGGGGTTGTCGCGCTTGCCTGTGGCCCAGGAGTAAGTCAGGGAGCCGAACAGGTAGGTCGAGTCGTAGTAGCTTTCCAGCTCGACGCCCTTGATGGTCATGCCACCCACATTGCGATAGTTGGTCCTGGACGCCGCGTCACTGCATACCGCATCGATACTGCCCGATACTGTCAGTTGCCGTTCGCAGCCGACGCCGGTGGCTTTCATGATTTCGTCTTCAATACGGTTGTGGAACAGCGTGGTGCGCAGTTGCAGGTTGTCCTCGCGGGTGAATAGCCCCGAGAAGTTGGTGACGTTGCCTGCGGTAATCGCCGTAATGCGCTCCGGGTCGAGGTTCAGGCTGGTGGCGCTGCGGGTGCTGAGGCCGCCCTGGACTTCGTACTGTTCATCGATCACCGGCGCACGCCAGGTGCGGTTCCAACTGGCGAAGAAGGCCACATCCGGGGTCACGTTCCAGAACGCCGCCAGGCGTGGTGACCAACCGGTGTAGGTGCGGTCGCTATAGTCGTGGCCCACTTTCGGGTCCGGGTTGCTGTAGTACGGCGCATCGTTGGCTTCGCCGCGATTACGCACGTGGTCGTAACGCAGGGACGGCGTGAGGGTCACGTCGCCCAGGGTAATCGCGTCCTGGATGTAGAACGCGTTGCTATCGACCTTGCCGTGGGGCATGAAATACGGCTGGAAATGCCCATAGTTGTATCTGGCGGTGTTGTAGGCCGCACCTGGCATCCAGCTTTCGGTTTCGCGCTTGTGCTTGCGGATCTGCACGCCCGTGGTCACCGCGTGCTCCAGCGGACCAGTGGTCAGCAAGCTGGTATTGCGCAGTTCGAGGATGCGGTCTTTGTAGGACGTATCCATCTTGCGTCCACCGGTAGCCAGGCTAATGACGGCATTCTCGGCGCGCTCATCGGTCTGGTCGGTATTGGACTCCGAGTAGCTCAGCTTCAGGTCGATCAGCGGGTTGTTCAGTGGGTGGTACTCGTACTTGCTCGACCAGGTGGTGTCCACTGTGTCGCGGTCGGCCAGGAAGCGAGACACCGCCGTTGCGTAGCCATAACGGTCGATGGCAGGTTGTTTCGGGGGTGATGGGTAGGACTTAGCCGAGAACGGCGTCATACGTTGGCTTTGGGCGCGAGAGTAAGACACGCCCATGCTGTGTTCATCGGTGAAATACGCGTTGAACTTGAACAGCTGGCCTTCGACATCCTGCGCGCTGTTGGGCAAGCGTTTGGGGTTGATCGGGTATTCATTGCGCGGGTCGGGCGGCGTGCCGGCAAGCTTGAGGTCGTCGCCGTCGCGCTTGGTCAGGTAGGCCAGGCCGTCCATGCGGCCGTCGTCGGTGCGGCCATACACGGCGCCGGTGTAGACCTGCTCGTGGGTGTTGCTGGCGTAGCCGTATTTGACCATCGCCCCGGCATTTTGCCCGTCCTTGAGCAGGTCGGGTGCGTCCTTGGTGATCATGTTGACCGTGCCGCCAAAACCGCCATTACCGGTAAATGGCGAGTAAGGGCCTTTCTCCACCTCAATGCTTTTGATCAGCTCGGGTTCAATGAAGATAGTGCCTTGTTGATAACGCTCGAAACCGCTTTTGGCCGCCCCGTCCACGGTCATTGGCACATCCTCGGCATCGCCCATGCCGCGGATGTTCATGGTCTGGCCGCCCGGCTTGGGTGAACCACCCATGGATACCCCGGGCAGGGTCTGCAACAGCGAAGGAATGTTATCGGGCTGGTAGCGGTTGATATCCGCCTGGCTCAGCGTGGAGCGGCCCACTGTGCTGGAGTCGACCTGGCTACCGGTGCCGATCACGCTCAGTGCATCCAGTTGAACAACGCCGCTGTTGGTGGTCTTGCCCTCATCGGGGCGCACGACGTAGGTGCTGCCGACCTTGATCAGGGTGAACTCGCCGTTTTTCAACAGGGTGCGAATCGCTACTTCCGGCGTGAAGTCGCCGTTGAGCGCGGGGGCTTGCACGTTCTTGAGCAGCTCTTCATCGAACAGCAACTGGATCTGTGCCTGTTGCGCCACCTGGCTGAGGGACGTCGCCAGTGACTGCGCTGGCAGTTGCAGCGTGAGCGAATCGGCCTGTGCACTGAGGCTGAATACCAGGCAACTGGCGATGAGCGTCGGTCGAAGAAACAGGTGCGAAGCGTGGCAAGGCGCGCGAAACATGAAATCCCCCGGTGTGGCCAAGTGGCCGAAAAGGTGTGCGTATCAAACGCAGACCGGGGGAAGACGCGGCTGCTCGAAAAAACCACACCTGCGAATGCAAAATATTCTCAAATAAGAATCTTGCAGGGTTATTTGCTCGGTTCGATGCGTACGATGCCATCGGCCGACGCCACGGTTTTCACCGGTAACAGGGCGGGCAGGGCGTTGAGCAGGGCGTCGGGATCATTCACATCCAGGTTGCCCGAGACCTTCAAGTGCGCCACGGCGTTACTGACCTGCAACGGTGCCTGTGGGCGGTACAGACTCAATTCATCGATCAGGCTGACCAGCTCGCGGTTGCGAAACGACAGGTGACCGCTGCGCCAGTCGGCCACCTCTTCGGCGGTGAGGGTCTGTTGCTGCAACGTGCCCTTGGCGTAGCTGAAGATCGCGCGCTGCTGTGCACCCAATAGGGTGACGGGGCTTTTGGCATCCGGCTCGAACGCGACCTGGCCATGGGCGACGCTGACCACCAGTTGCTGCTGGCTGCGCCGCACATCGAAGCCGGTGCCGACCACGCGCACATTGGCCTCGCCCGCTTGCACGAACAGCGGGCGTTCCTTGTCGGCGGCCACTTCGAGGTACAACTGGCCTTTGTCCAGGTGCACGATGCGCTGGTACGCGGTGAACTCCACCCGCACGCGGGTATTGGCATTCACATACAAGGTGCTGCCATCGGGCAGATTGAGGGTGTGCATGCCTTTGGCGTGGGCTGCGACCTGGGTGTGATACAGCTCGCGGGGCGCGCCGATATGCGTGGCCATGATTGCGCACAGCAAGGCGGCCGCCACGGCCAGGGCCGGGCGCCACACGGACGGTTTGCGCGGCGGCAGCGCCACGGGTTTGTTCAGTTGCTGCAACTGGGCGAGGTCCGCCCACAGCTGCTCGAATTCGGCATAGGCGCGGGCATGGGCCGGCTCGGCCTGCCAGGCGGCAAAGGCCTTGCGGTCGGCGCGGTCGGTGTCGCTGTGGTTGCGTGCAAACCAGCTGGCGGCTTGGGCGTCGATGGAGTCGCTGTCCTCGATGTCGATGTCGCTCAGGCGGTTCATTCTGGCTGCTCCGTGCCGGGTTCAGGTTGAAGGCGTCGCTTGCAATGCAGCAGGGCCAAGGCGATGTGCTTTTCCACCATGCTGGTGGAAATGCCCATGCGTTCGGCGATCTGCGCCTGGCTCAGGCCTTCGAAGCGGTGCAGCATAAGGGCTTCTCGTCGGCGGGGCGAGAGTTCGGCGAGGACTTCTTTCAACTGTTCCAGGCGTTGCAAGCGTTGCGCGGCGGCCATGGGTTCGTTTTGCTCGTCGGTGGCAGGCTCCACGTCCCTTTCGGCCTGATCCTGGTGGACGGTCTGCCGTACCTTCTGTTTACGCCAGTGATCGCGCAGCAGGTTGCGCGCCATCTGGAACAGAAACGCCCGTGGCTGCTCGACGTTGGCGCGGTCGCGGTAGTCCAGCCATTGAGTGAAGACATCCTGGGTCATGTCCGCCGCGTCGCTGGCGTTGTCCGTGCGTTTGCGCAGGAAATACAGGATATCTGTATAAAAACCGCGAAAGGCATCGGCCGCCAACGGGTCGGGCTTGGGACGAGACATGGATATCCTTCTTGACGAAGCACGACGTAGGAAAGTCGCGAATGGTATCGAGAACCATTGCTATTTGTCTCTATAAATTACGAACGCTCGTGATCAAAAATGTGGGAGCGGGCTTGCTCGCGAAGGCGCTGTGTCAGTCAATGTATCTGTCACTGATGTACCGCATTCGCGAGCAAGCCCGCTCCCACAGGGGGACTGTGGCTTTATTTCAGTAATGTTTTCAGCTGTTCGATTGCCGCTTCACCCAGCGGGAATACCGGCAACCGCGGATCGCCCGCCTCCAGCCCGGTCAAGCGCAACCCGGCCTTGATCGTCGCCGGCAAGCCACCCTTGAGAATGAACTCCAGCAGCGGCAACTGGCGATAAAACAGTGCCCGCGCCTTTGTCAGGTCATTGGCCAACACGGCGTCATACAAATCCAGGTTGAGCTGTGGAATAAGGTTCGGTGCCGCCGTGCACCAACCCTTGGCACCGGCCGCGAACGCTTCCAGTGCCAGCGGGTTGCAACCGTTGTAGAACGGCACGTCACTCTGGCGATGCAACTGGTGCATGCGTTGGATATCCCCGGTGCTCTCCTTGACCATCGTCACGTTGGCGACCTGCTTGATGATGCGCACGATCAGCTCCACCGACATGTCGGTGCCGCTGGTGGCCGGGTTGTTGTAAAGCATGATCGGCACGCCGATGCTGTCGCCAATCGCGGCGTAGTGGGCGAGGATTTCCGCTTCGCTGAGCTTCCAGTACGAGGCGGGCAGCACCATCACCACGTCGGCGCCATTGGCTTCGGCGTAACGGGCACGGCGCACGGCCTTGGCGGTGGTCAGGTCGGACACGCTGACGACGGTGGGCACGCGCCGGGCGATTTTTGCCAGGCTGTAGGCGCTCACTTCATCCCATTCGGCGTCGCTCAAGTAGGCGCCTTCGCCGGTGCTGCCCAAGGGTGCGATGGCATGCACGCCGCTGGCGATCAAACGGTCGATGGAGCGGCCCAGGGCGTCGAGGTCAATGCGCGAACCGTCGGCGCTGAAAGGGGTGATGGTGTAGCCGATGATGCCGTGAATAGTTGGGCTGGACATGAGAGGTCTCCGGTCGAAAAAGGGCAATCAGTTCAGGCAATCGGCGTGTTGGCGCAGGTTCTGCCGGGCGTAGTAGTTGAACGCGGCGCCGTGGCGCTTGGGCCGGGAGATCCAGTCGTGGGCTTCACGACCCAGTTCCGGCAGGATCGGTTTGATGGTGCCCGCCGCCATCGCCAGCAACTGCAACTTGGCCGCACGTTCGATCAACTGCGCGATCACACAGGCTTCCTCGATGCTCGCCCCAGTGGACAGTTGGCCGTGGTGCGACAGCAGGATCGCGCGCTTGTCGCCCAGGGCTGCCGTGATAATTTCACCTTCTTCATTGCCCACCGGCACCCCCGGCCAGGCTTCCAGGAATGCACAGTCTTCGTACAGCGGGCAGAGGTCCATGTGGGACACCTGCAACGGCACTTCCAGCATCGACAACGCAGCGATGTGCGTGGGGTGCGTATGGATGATGCAATTCACATCCGGCCGCCCACGGTACACCCAACTGTGGAAACGGTTGGCCGGGTTGGGGATGCCATGGCCTTCCAGCACTTCAAGGTCCTCGTTGACCAGCAGCAGGTTGCTGGCGGTGATTTCGTCAAAGCCCAAGCCCAGTTGCTGAGTGTAATAGGTGCCAGGTGTTGGCCCACGGGCGGTGATCTGCCCGGCCAGGCCGGAGTCGTGGCCGTTCTCGAACAGGATGCGGCACGTGAGCGCCAGCTTTTGCCGGTCGGTCCACGTATTATCCGCCAGGGTGTTTTGCATCTGGATCAGCGCTTGCTTGACCAGTTGGTCTTTGGGGAGTGCTAATGTCTTGGCCATATCGGTGTCCTTTGGGTGGTTCAATGGACGTCTGGTTTGCTGGTCTCCCGCTGCTCGCAAGGTCGTTGGGTGAACGCAAATGACACTAAAGATGCTATATGACACAAAGTGTCATTGGCAAGCGCAGCTTATCGTTTTCTGCATGGACTAACCGCAGCACATGTCTATCCGTTTGAAATTATTGAGAAAAAAACTTGGCGTGACGTTGGACGTGCTGGCCGAAAAGTCCGGAATGACCAAGAGTTACCTGTCCAAGGTTGAACGCGGGCTCAATACACCGTCGATTGCGGCCGCGCTGAAACTGGCCAAGGCGTTGAACGTGAAGGTCGAAGAGCTGTTCAGCGAAGACAACGTCAGCCTCGACAGCTACAGCCTGGTGCGCAGCCATGAACGGCCCGACACCGCGCCGGGTTATGCGGTGTTGGCCCATCAGGTCAGTGAGCGCAGCCTGCTGCCGTTCATCATCTATCCGCCGGCGGAGTTCACCGACAAGACCTTCAAGGAGCACCTGGGGGAGGAGTTTCTGTTCGTGCATGAAGGCCAGGTGGAAGTGGATTTCATGAATGAACGGGTGATTCTGGAGCGCGGTGATGCGCTGCATTTCAATGCGCAGAAGCCGCATCGGCTGAGGTCGGTGGGGGCGGTGCAGGCGCAGTTGTTGGTGGTGGTGCACAGCCCGGAAGACTGACCGCGATGCCTGTTTGAAATGCAATCTACTGTGGGAGCTGGCTTGCCTGCGATAGCATCACCCTGGTCTGCCTGATACACCGAGGTGTCTGCATCGCAGGCAAGCCAGCTCCCACAGGGGATCTCCTTTGTTCTGGAGATCAGTGTTCGACGGGGACGGACAGTGCGGGATTGCCCAGTGGGTGAGTGCGCGCAGCGAAGAATTTCAGCTCCACGCCCGTCCCCTCGAACATCTCCGAATACCGCCGCTTCTGCTGGCGAATAAACCCATCACTGCGCCCCGACACCGAAATCGCCAGGGTGCTCAACCTGGCCTGGCGAATCGCATCCACCAAGTGTTTATCCTGCGTGCCCAAATCGTGGCCAAAGATGCACAGCGCGCCCTGATGGCCAAGCAACTGCTCATAGCAGAACGACAGATAATCCGAGCTGCGGATGGTCTTCAGTTTCTCTTCCACCTTGCCTTCGCTGACAAACAGCGGCACATCATCCAGGGTCTTGATCGTGTTGTTGATCGCAAAACTGCTGAGCAAGGTGCTGTCGGTGGTCGGCAATTTACGCGCGGTGCCGTCGAGGTTGCGTACCAGGTGCAGGCCGCCGTGCAGGTAGAGGATGCGCGTGGCGTCGGTGTGGGTATTGCGCAGGTCGAAGCTGGCGTCGGCGCTGCGGAACAGGTCGTCGATGCCCGGTGTGTGCAGGATCGCCCAGTAGTTGAGCAAGTCGTAGTTGCTCGTGAATACCGTGGTGTAGCTCGCCAGTTCGCGGTTGATCGTCTCCAGTGTCGACGGCTGCACCAGGCGCCACGGGATATGCAGGGCGTGGATGGTGTTGATCAGCGCTTCCTTGATCGCGTAGTAGCGATTGCGCGGCGCCGCCGAGCTGACCGCCAGCGCCTTGTTGACCCGGCTGGTGGTTTTCAGGGCGCCCAGGGCCTGCTCGAAACTGCGGGTTTGCAGGGCGTCGAACACGCTGAGTTCGGATGGGCTCAGGGGTTTTTCTTCGACGGTGCGCGCGTTTTCGAACAGCGAGTCGTAGGCAAAGTCTTCCCAAATCGTACGGCTGGCGCCGTTGCCGATCAGAATCCCGCTGAAGTCGATGGCGCTGCGCAGGGCGCTCCAGTCTTCAAGGTGGGCGTCAATATCCTGGAAATCCTTCATTGCGGCGGGTCTACTCGAATTCGGCTGGGCGGTGACTTTATCACGAGCGGGCGTTGATCCTGATCAAGATGCTATGACCGTCAGCGGTTGATTCTGTAGGCATAAAGCCTACGAGGATTAGCCATGAGCAGCACTTTCTTTATTCCCGCCGTCAACATCATGGGCACCGACTGCCTCGACGAAGCGATGACCGCCATCCGCAACTATGGCTTTCGCAAGGCATTGATTGTCACCGACGTGGGCCTGGCCAAAGCCGGCGTGGCCAGCATGATCGCCGAGAAACTGGCGATGCAGGACATCGACTCGGTGATCTACGACGGCGCCAAGCCCAACCCCAATGTGGAAAACGTCGAGAAAGGCCTGGCGCTGTTGCAGGAAAGCGCCTGTGATTTCGTGGTGTCCCTGGGCGGCGGTTCGCCCCATGACTGTGCCAAGGGCATCGCGCTGTGTGCCACCAACGGCGGGCATATTGGCGACTACGAAGGCGTTGACCAGTCGAGTAAACCGCAACTGCCGCTGGTGGCCATCAACACCACCGCCGGCACCGCCAGCGAGATGACCCGGTTCTGCATCATCACCGACGAAAGCCGCCACGTGAAAATGGCCATCGTCGATCGCAACGTCACGCCGCTGCTGTCGGTCAATGACCCGGCGCTGATGGTCGGCATGCCCAAGGGCCTCACCGCGGCCACCGGCATGGACGCACTGACTCACGCCATCGAAGCCTACGTGTCCACCGCTGCCACGCCAATCACCGACGCCTGCGCGATCAAGGCCATCGAACTGATCAGCGCCAACCTGCGCCTGGCAGTGCGCGACGGCAGCGACAAGGCCGCGCGGGAAAACATGGCCTACGCGCAATTCCTCGCCGGCATGGCGTTCAACAACGCGTCCCTGGGCTTTGTCCATGCCATGGCGCACCAGTTGGGCGGCCTGTACGACTTGCCCCACGGCGTGTGCAACGCCGTGTTGTTGCCCCATGTGCAGAGCTTCAACGCCAGCGTCAGCGCCAAACGCTTGAGCGACGTGGGCCGCGCGTTGGGTGCCGATGTCAAAGGCGTCACCGTGGAAGAGGGGGCCCAGGCGGCGATCGCGGCGATTCGCAGCCTGTCTCAGGACGTAGATATCCCGGCCGGCCTGCGTGAGCTTGGCGCCAAGTTGCAGGACATTCCATTACTCGCCAGCAATGCGTTGAAGGATGCGTGTGGGCTGACCAACCCACGGCGCGCCGATCAAAGACAAATAGAAGAGATCTTTCGCAGCGCTTTCTAACGGGGCACTGACACGCTGCAAGCGTTAAGCTACAAGCTGAACTGCATTCAACTTGTCGCTTGAAGCTTGCGGCTTGCCGCTGAGGTCCCCCTATGAGAGTTCTGTTATTCGGCGCCACCGGCATGGTCGGCCAGGGTGTTCTGCGTGAATGCCTGCTGGCCGCCGACGTGCAGGAAGTCGTCGCCGTCGGCCGCACGCCACTGACCCAGGAACACGGCAAGCTGCATCAGGTGCTGCACAGCGACATGCTCGATTTCCAACCCCTGGAAAACCTGCTGCAAGGCTTTGATGCCTGCTTCTTCTGCCTCGGCGTGTCTTCGGCGGGCATGAACGAAACCCAGTACACTCACCTCACCTACGATCTGACCCTGGTCGCGGCCAGCACCTTGGCGCGGCTTAATCCGCAGATGACCTTTATCTACGTGTCTGGCGCCGGTACCGACAGTTCCGAGGCGGGCAAGTCGATGTGGGCACGGGTCAAGGGCAAGACCGAGAATGCCTTGCTGCGCTTGCCGTTCAAGGCGGTGTACCTGTTCCGGCCGGGAGTGATCCAACCGTTGCACGGCGTGCGCTCGAAGACGCCGTTGTACCAGGCGTTTTATTCCGTGCTGGGGCCGCTGCTGACGTTGCTGCGCCGGGTCAAACCGGGTTGGGTGGTGAGCACCGAAACGGTTGGCCGGGCGATGTTGCAGGCGGCGAGTCATGGTGCGCCGCAGCCGGTGGTGGAGCAGGCTGAGATCAATCGACTGGCCGGCGAGCGCCGCTGATGTTGCACAAGGGCCTGGTGCGCCGCCTGGATCTGATCACTCTGCAGCTGTTTGTCGCGGTGTTCGAAGAAGGCACGCTGACCCGCGCCGCTGCGCGCGAAGCGATTGCGGTGTCGGCTGCCAGCAAGCGTTTGATGGAGTTGGAGCAGGTGCTGGGCCTCAGTCTGTTTGTGCGGCGCGCCAAGGGCATGAACCTGACAGCCGCCGGTGAAACCTTGCTGCACCATGCGCGGCAGATGCTGTTCAACGTCGAAAAAATGGGCCTGGAACTGGGCGAGCACAGCCATGGTGTGCGCGGTTATGTGCGGATGCTGGCTAATCTATCGGCGATCATTCAGTTCCTTCCCGAAGACCTGAGGGATTTTTCCGAGCTGCACCCTCAGGTCAAAACCGACTTGGAAGAACGTCCCAGCAACGGCGTGGTCCAGGGCGTGCTGGATGGCGTGGCGGACCTGGGGATCTGCTCCAGCGATACAGATACCAAAGGGCTGCCCAGCGTGATTTATCGCCTGGATAAACTGGTGGTGTTGATGCCAGCGGATCATCCTTTGGCGACGCGCACGAGCCTGGCGTTTGCCGAGACCCTGGACAGCGATTACGTCGGCCTGCATGCCGCCAGCTCCATCAATATGCGCACCCACGCCGCCGCTCGCGAGGCGGGGAAGATGTTGCGCCTGCGCATTCATGTGCCGGGGTTTGATGCGATGTGCCGGATGGTCCAGGCGAACATGGGCATCGGAATCCTGCCTCACAAGGCGTATGAATTGTTCGGTCGTGCCTTGGGTTTGCATGCCGTACCGCTAACGGACGCTTGGTCGGATCGCAGCCTGATCCTGGTGGTACGTGATGAGGCACAGTTGTCGCCCGTAAGCTGTTTGCTCTTTGATTACCTGAGCAAGACCACGGATTCCTACAGATAATTCTCTGGTCGTTCGCGTTTCGCGAACGCTCCTTGCCAACTGACGGTTGGATTTCTCCCGCGTCGGCCCTCTAGTCTTGGCACCACATTCCAAGAACGAGAGGTACATCCCATGACGGGTCCCCTGAGCGGTATCAAGGTGATTGAGATCGGCACCCTGATTGCCGCGCCGTTCGCCGCCCGGTTGATGGCCGAGTTTGGCGCCGAGGTGATCAAGATCGAGGCCATGGGCCAGGGCGATCCGCTTCGCAAATGGCGAAAGCTGCATGAAGGTACGTCGCTGTGGTGGTACCTGCAATCGCGTAACAAGAAGTCCTTGGCGTTGGATCTCAAGTCCCCTGAAGGCCTGGACCTGATCAAACAGCTACTCGGCGATGCCGACGTCCTCATTGAAAACCTGCGCCCCGGCGGCCTGGAAAAACTCGGCCTGGGCTGGGAAGTGTTGCACGCCCTCAACCCCAAGCTGACCCTGGTGCGCATCTCCGGTTATGGCCAGACTGGGCCGTACCGTGACCGCCCAGGCTTCGGTGCCATTGGCGAGGCCATGGGCGGCATCCGCTACACCACCGGCAACCCGGACTCGCCACCGGCGCGGGTGGGCGTGAGCCTGGGGGATTCCCTCGCGTCATTGCACGGCGTGATCGGCGCACTGATGTCGTTGCTGCGGGTCAAGACCGGGCAGGGCGATGGGCAGATTGTCGATGTGTCGTTGGCCGAAAGCGTGTTCAACCTGATGGAAAGCCTGGTGCCGGAATACGACATGCTCGGTCATGTGCGTGAACGCAGTGGCGGCGCCTTGCCCGGTATCGCGCCGTCCAACACCTACCTGACCGCCGATGGCGCCTACGTGGTGATTGCCGGCAACAGCGACCCGATCTACAAGCGCCTGATGACCGCCATCGGCCGCGCCGACCTGGGCGATGCGCCCGAGTTCGCCCATAACGATGGCCGTGCCGCCAAGAGCGGGCTGCTCGATGCGGCGATCACCCACTGGACCAGCAGCCTGCCCATCGACCAGGTACTCAACGCGCTGGAGGCCGCCGAAGTGCCGGCCGGGCGCATCTATTCCGTGGCGGACATCGTCAGCGATCCGCACTATCAGGCGCGGGACATGTTGCTCAGCGCCGAGCTGCCCGGCGGCGTGTCGGTGAAAATGCCCGGCATCGTGCCCAAGCTCTCGCAAACGCCTGGCGGGGTGAACTGGTCGGGTCCGGCCCTCGGCCAACATACGGATGACATCCTTGGCAGCCTGGGTCTTACCGGCGCCGACATACAACGCCTGAAAACTTCGGGAGTGGTGCAATGATTCACGACTATTCAGACCCGCTGATCGTGCAGGAAGTCTCCCCGCGTGATGGCCTGCAGATCGAACCGACCTGGGTCGAGACCGACGACAAGATCGGCCTGATCGACCAGCTTTCACTGGCCGGATTTTCGCGGATCGAAGCCGGTTCGTTCGTGTCACCGAAGGCCATTCCTGCACTGCGTGATGGCGAGCAGGTGTTCCAGGGCATCAGGCGCCAAGCCGGTGTGATTTACGTGGCGTTGATCCCCAACCTCAAGGGCGCCCAACGTGCCATCGAGTCCCGCGCCGATGAATTGAACCTGGTGATGTCCGCCAGCCAGACCCACAACCTGGCCAATATGCGCATGCGTTGCGAGGCTTCGTTGGCGGCGTTCGGTGACATTGTCAGCTTTGCCGCCGACCACCCGGTGCGCCTCAACGGCAGCATCGCCACCACGTTTGGTTGCCCGTTCGAGGGCAAGATTGATGAAGACCGCGTCCTGCAAATAGTCGACGCTTATCGCGAACTGGGCATCCAGGGCATCAGCCTTGCCGACACCACCGGGATGGCCAATCCGCGTCAGGTGGCGCGTATGGTCAAACGTGTGCTGGAGCGTGTGCCCGCCAGTGACCTGACCTTGCATTTCCACAACACCCGTGGCCTGGGTTTGTGCAATGTGCTGGCGGCCTACGAGGCTGGGGCCCGGCGGTTTGACGCGGCCCTCGGCGGCCTCGGTGGTTGCCCGTTTGCGCCGGGGGCGTCGGGCAATATCTGCACCGAAGACCTGGTCAACCTGTGTGAAGAAGTGGGGATTCACACCGGGATCGACTTGCCGCACCTGCTGCACCTGTCCCGCCAATTGCCGGCCCTGCTGGGGCATGAGTTGTCCGGTCAGGTGGCCAAGGCCGGGCGCAATTGCGACCTGCATCCACCACCGGCGTACATCGCCACGCTGTAACCCCGCACCAGACAACAAAAACAATCGGGCGCCTGTGAGCAGCCCGCTGGAGAGAAAGCATGAGCACTAATCCGTTAGAGGCCGGCGCGCGCCCGGCAGTTGAAGTCGATCCGATCAAAGCCGTGGTCAACAAGGTCGCCTGGCGCCTGATGCCATTGATCATGGTCTGCTACCTGTTCGCCTTTTTTGACCGTATCAACATCAGTTTCGCCAAGTTCCAACTGCAGGCCGACCTTGGCCTGAGCAACACCGCGTATGGCCTGGGGGCTGGGCTGTTTGTGGTGGGCTATGTGATTTTCGAAGTGCCGAGCAACATGATGCTCTACAAGGTTGGGGCGCGTCGGTGGATCGCGCGGATCATGGTGTCCTGGGGGCTGGCGACGGCGGCCATGGTGTTTGTCACGGCCGAGTGGCAGTTCTATGCGCTGCGCTTTTTGATTGGCGCCATGGAGGCAGGCTTTGCGCCGGGCGTGCTGTATTACCTGACGCTGTGGTTTCCCCAGGACTTCCGTGGGCGTATTACCTCGATGCTGTTCCTCGCTTCGGCGTTTGCCGGGCTAGTGGGGGCGCCGTTTTCCGGGCTGGTGCTGGAGCACATGGACGGGGTGCTGCAAATGCGTGGCTGGCACTGGCTGTTCCTGCTCGGCGGCATGCCGTGCGTGGTCTTGGCGTGGATGGTGCTGACGCAGTTCAAGGACCGCATCGAAGATGCGCCGTGGCTGAGCGCCGAAGAGAAAACCTTGCTGTCCAGCCGCATCGCCGTGCATGAGGTGCACAAGAAGGGCTCGCTGCTCCAGGCCCTGCGAATTCCCGGTTTCCTGATGTTGGGGTTGATCTACTTCCTGATCCAGGTGGCGTCCTACGGCCTTAACTTCTGGGCTCCGCAATTGATCCGCAGCACCGGTATCGAAAGCTCGGTGGTGATCGGCTTGTTGACTGCCATCCCCTACATCTGTGGTGCGATCACCATGGTGCTGGTAGGACGCTGGTCGGATGCTACCGGTGAACGCCGCAAGTTTGTCAGTGGGCTGGTGGCATTGGGCGCGGTAGGTTTTTTCTGTGCCGGTATCTTTGACGACCACACCACGTTCCTGATCGTTGCGCTGGGCCTGTTGGGGGCGGGGATCATCGCCGCCATCCCGACCTTCTGGACCTTGCCGCCCAAATTGCTGGCCGGCGCGGGCGCCGGTGCGGCGGGCGGGATTGCCTTGATCAACACCCTGGGACAACTGGGCGGTATCGTCAGCCCGGTAATGGTTGGGCGGATCAAGGACATCAGCGGCAGCACCACCCCGGCGCTCTACGTGATTGGTGTATGTGCATTGATCGCCGCTGCGCTGTTGCTGTGGGGGCTGCCGCAAAAACTGCGTACATCCGACAAGCGTTGACGAATTATCACGCTGCGGCCAAGGCCTTGGCTGGCGTGGCGCTGAACTGAATCAACGCCACCCCGCCAATCAACAACAACGCCCCCAGCACTCGGGGCGTTGTCAGTTGGCGCTCAGCCAGGCCGAACAGGCCAAAGTGATCAAGCAGCAGCGAGGCGAGAATCTGCCCGGCCATGGCCAGCGCAATGAAGCCTGACGCACCGAGCTTGGGCAGCAGCATCAACGCCAGGGAAATAAAGCACACGCCAAATGCACCACCGGCCCACATCCACAACGGCGCCTTGCTGATAAAACCCAGGCTCGGCAGGGGCAAACGCAGCGCCAGAATAACCGGCAGCAACACGACAATGCTTACCAGCAGCGACGCCAAGGTGGCCCATAACGGGTGCCCGAGCCCGCGCCCGAGGTTGGCGTTGATCGCACTTTGAAACGGCACCACCGCCCCGGCGATCACTGCCAGCGCCAATAAACCCAGCCAATGCAACGTTGTCATCGTGAATCTCCCAGAGGTTTTGCTGGACTCTAAGGTATTCGTCGCGCAAATTTAAATTCCAAATTCTTATGCCGAGCATGCAGTTAATGAATGATCTGCGCCGCATTGACCTCAACCTGCTGGTGATCCTCGACGCCTTGCTCGCCGAACAACACGTCACCCGCGCCGCTGAACGCGTGCACCTGAGCCAGCCGGCGGTCAGCCATGCGCTGGCACGGTTGCGGGACTTGCTCGGCGACCCGTTGCTGGTGCGCCAGGGCGGCACGTTGGTGCCCACCGCACGCGCGTTGGAATTGGCGGCACCGCTCGCCGAGGCGCTGGCCCAGGTGCAGGCGCTGTTGGCGCCCAACCGGTTTGATCCGGCCTCGGCCAAGCGCCGCTTTCGGGTGGCGATGTCGGACTACAGTGCGGCTATTTTCCTACCGGACTTGGTCCGCATGCTGCGCCGTGAAGCGCCCGGTATCGACCTGCAAATCATCCAGGCCAGCCGCGAGGGCATGGTGGAGGGCGTGCTCAATGGCGATCTCGACCTGGCTGCTGGAGTCTTTCCTGACATGCCTGCGGAACTGCGTACTACGCCGCTGTTTGAAGAGCACTACACCTGTCTGGTCGATCGCGACAGCTTGCCGGCTGACGGCGTGCTGGACCTGCCCACTTACCTGTCGCGTCCGCATGTGTTGCTGGAAATGCGCGGCAGTGGAACGCCGGAAATCGAGCGGGCGTTGACCGCGATTCGTGAGCGCCGACATGTGGCGGTCAGCCTGCCGCATTGGGGCGTGGCACCGCAGTTGATCCAGGGCACGGATTTGATCTTGACGGTGTCGTCGCGGGGATTGCTCAATATTGATCACCCACACCTGTTGGCGGTGCCGCCACCGTTTCATATCCCCTCGTTTGCGGTGGAGTTGGCGTGGAATGTGCGGCGGGGTGGGGATTCGGGGTTGCAGTGGTTGATGGGGCGGGTGGAGGGGCTGAAGCTGCCACACGACCGTTCGTCGCACTGACAAGTATTTTCTAAACCTTTGCCGCCTTGAAAATTCGAATTCAGGGCGGGGAGTGTTCCCCCGCGCTTATTTTTGCCCTGGAGGAACCCATCATGAGCCGCATGGCTATCCGGTTACGCACCGCCAGTTTCGCGATGCTGCTGGGCCTCGGCGCCAGCAATGCTTTCGCCCAGTCGCCTGCTGAATTCATCGAACAGGCGTCGGCCAAAGGCATGGCCGATATCGAAACCAGTCGCATGGCCCACGCCAAGACCTCGTCCCAGGAAATCAAGGATTACACCATTGAGGTGATCAACGAGCGCACCCTGGCCAACCAACATCTGGCGGCCATCGCCAAGAAGCTGGAGCTGCCGGTGGCTCCGCGGGAAAAGATCGTCGACAAAGCCGAAACCCTGATGCCCGAACTCAAGGACGGCGACTCCTTTGACGCTGCCTACACCGCGCAACAGGTCAAGGAAAACGAAGAGGCCATTGCCCTGTTCAAACAGGAAGGCGCCGCGTCGGATGTGCCGGAAATAAAAGCGCTGGTGGATGAGACGCTGCCCAAGTTGCAAGAGCGCTTGCAGAAGGCCCGCGCCCTGGCATCGACCTACGGTAAAGACCATCAGGGTGACGGTTGAATCGAGCATCTGAAACGCGAAACGGCGGTTGGAGTAAATCCAACCGCCGTTTTTTGTTGCTTGTTTAGAAGGCCAATTCCGCCTGGCCGGTACCTTCCAGCGCAAGCAAATACTGCTTGGCTTGCAGGCCACCGGCAAACCCGGTCAGCTCACCCGAGGCGCCAATCACCCGATGGCAGGGCGCGATGATCGAGATTGGATTGCGCCCGTTGGCTGCGCCCACGGCGCGTACGGCTTTGGGGTTGCCGATTTGCTGCGCGATCTGGCTGTAGCTGCGGGTTTCGCCGAAGGGAATGGTCAGCAGTGCCTGCCAGACTTGCTTCTGGAAGTCGGTGCCGGCGAAGTCCAGCTCCAGCGCGAATAGATTGCGGGTGCCGGCGAAGTACTCCTGCAACTGACGCTCTGCCTCCAGCAGCACCAGGCTGTCGTTGGCTTCGCGCAGTTCACCCAGGCGCACACGGTTGGCTCGTTCTGTTTCCCACAGGATCGCGCAGAGTTTGCCGTTACGCGCCACCAGAGTAAGTTGGCCGACGGGGGAGGGCATGAGTTTGTATTCGTAGGGCATGGGCGGCCTCCTTGAGAGTGTGCAAACGTTACCATGCAAGGGTAGTTTCATACGCCCGCCCACAAACTACGTTTCTTGCGGTTGAATTTTTCCTGCGTTTAGAAATTCCAGTAGACCCACTCGTAAAGATACGGATAACCAAAAAGCCTGAACGTGAAGTAGAGCGCCATGAGCAGTGAGCCCGTGCTGAACACTACGAACGAAATGATGTTGAGCAGGGTAACGATAGCGGCGAACACGACCACGCGTCGGCTGGCGTGGCGTCTCGCCAACAGCACGCCATAAACCGAACCCACGATCGAGCCAGCCGCGATGACCGACCCGAGGAGAAACGGCAGCTTCACGAACGAAAGCAGCAGTGGCAAAACCAGCACCCAGCCCACCACTTGGTGCAGCATGGGTTTGGAGGTGCGTTGTTTGGACTTTGGCATTGCCTCGATCTCGGGCTGAAAGAGCTGACATCATCAAGAGACTAGCGTGTCGCCGCAGTCAGACTTTGCTGAGGTGGGTCAGTGGCCTTGTTGCAACACCTTGAGCGCCGCTGATGCGAGGAAACCCGAGCGGCTTTTTTCTTCAGGATGGTGCAGCACATATTCATCGATGCGCTTCAACAGGTAGCCCGGCAGGGTGATGTTGAGTTTCTGCGCCTTGCCCAAGTACTTGGTGATATCGATGTCGACCACTGCCCACGTGCAACCTGCGTATTGCGGGTTGGCGGCATGCAGGGTGACTTTCTGCGCGCTGGGGATCGGCGCACCGTCTTCCGCGAGGATCTCGAAGTGCCCTTCGATGGCTTCACGGGCCATGGCCATGGCGTCGTCCAGGTCGTCGCCGGCGGAGTAGCAGCCGGGAATGTCCGGTACTTCCACACCCCAGGCGTGGTTTTCGTCACCGGTTGAAATTGCGATGGGATAAAGCATGTCTGTTGTCCTCCAGGGACGGTCAACTCAGCAGAGCTTGTTTCAATATGCTCTTGGCGGTCTTGTCCAACAGGTCCTTTTGTGGATGAGGGATGGTCACCAGCCCCGGTTTGGTCGGGTGCTTGAAGTGGTGATGGCTGCCTCGGGTACGCACCAGATACCAACCGTCTGCGACGATGTGACCTATCAAATATCGGCTATCCACAACACCTCCTTGTGGTGTGTGTTGGTGGTGACTATAACCACAAATAAAAAGTTATCAACACTCTACCCACCGACGGTCGATGACCGGTATTTCGCCAGGCAGTGACTGAAGTGTATGAGCACGCCGCAACGGCGCCAGAGAGAGGTATTGCGAGGTTTTGCGCAGGTATTACCGGGTGTGTAGGGCCTGCGTCATCACGCTGAGAAACGCATCAACCAGTACACTTTTTGATTCAGTTGGCTTCAGCACCAACAACTGGGCACACGCATCCACTTCCACCAACGGCCGGTAGGTCACGCCTTTGTTCATCAAGCTTTGCGTGCATTGTGGCACCAGCGCCACGCCTTGCCCGGCGGCGACCAGAGCGATGATCGAGGTGATCTGCCGCCCGGTCGGCCCTGGTCGCAGAGGCTGGCCGTGGTGGCGGTAAAGCTGCTCGATGGATTGGTTCAGTCCCGATCCGTAATCTGCCGGGAAAAGGATCAGCGGATAAGCACTGAGCTGCGCCAAGCTGACTTGCGCGTGGCTCGCCAATGGGTTGTCAGTGGATAAGGCCGCCACCAGCCGTTCCTCGCCCAGCGACAGCGCTTGCACCGCCTTGCCCTGTGGCAACAAACGACTCAGCCCGACGTCCAGGCGCCCGTCTGCCACCTGCGCACCCAGGCTGCCGGAGGCACATTCCACCAGGGTCAGTTGCACATCGGGAAAGCGTTGGGCAAACGCCTGGATTGCCTGGCTGAACAGGTCTGACAAAGCAATCGAACTGACATACCCCAGCGTCAGTTGCCCGGCGGTGCCTGCTGCGAGTTTGCCGGCGATGACTTGAGCCAGCTCCACCTGCTCCAGCACGCCACGCGCATAAGGTAGAAACGACCGCCCTTGTGCCGTAAGTGTCACCGTGCGGCTGGTGCGATCGAACAGCTTGAAACCCAGCTCAGCTTCCAGCGCCGAGATCTGTCGGGTCAGCGGCGGCTGGGCCAGGTGCAGGCGAAGGGCGGCGCGGCCGAAGTGCAATTCTTCGGCGACCATCAGAAAGTATCGCAGCTTGCGTAGGTCGAGCATCCTGGCCCTCGGGTATTGATCGGTCCTGATTCGGTATTGGTTCAAGACCTGCCGGGCATTCTATAAAGACCGCTCAACATAAAACGAGAGGTTTCATGAAACCGCGCCTGCATTGTGCCCGTCTTGCCCTGTTCCTGTGTGGCTGCGCGGCGTTTCTCAACCTTTATGCGACCCAGAGCATCCTCCAGACCTTTGCCGCGCAATTTCAGATCAGCGCCAAGGCGGCGGGGTGGAGTATTACCGTGACGACGTTGGCTGTCGCGATCACGGCGCCGTTTGTCGGCCGACTGACAGGCCGTTTCGAGCAACGCACGGTGATCTGCGTGGCGGCGCTGCTGTTGGCCGTGCCAGCGTTGATGACGGCGTATGCCGACAGTTTTACCGAAGTGCTGGTGTGGCGGTTTGTCGAAGGCATGGTGATTCCGGTGGTGTTCGCCACCAGTGTGGCCTATATCGGCGACCGTTGGAGTGGTGGCACGGTCACCGAAGTCACCAGCCTGTACGTGGCGGGCACCGTGCTGGGAGGGTTTGCCGGGCGGTTCGTCACTGGTGTGATGACGGAGTATGTGGGCTGGCGCGAAGCCTTCGAGTTGCTCGCGGCGCTGAGCCTGATGGTGGGCGGGTTCATTCAGTTTCTGTTGCCGGTTAGCCGGGCGCGTACGGTGCCGCTTGCAACCGTTTCATCGGGTTCATCGGGGACTTTTCGTCAGCCATTGCTGGCGGCTTATGCCGTAGGTTTTTGCGTGTTGTTTTCCCAGGTCGCGGCGTTTACCTACGTGGGTTTTTACCTTGGCCTGCCGCCATTCAATCTGGGGCCTGCGGCTTTGGGCACGCTTTACATGGTGTTCCTGCTGGCGTTGATCGTGATCCCCATCGCGGGGCGCCTCAGCAAAGCCCGGCCCCATGGCGAACTGCTGACCGTTGCCGTCATGCTGGGCATCACGGGCACGCTGCTGACCCTGGTGCCAACGCTGTGGTGCATCGTGTTGGGGTTGGCCCTCAGCTCCACCGGCGTATTCCTCGCCCAGGCCGCCGCCAATGCGTTCACCACGGCCAATGCCGGCGACAACAAGGCGGGCGCTATCGGTATTTACCTCACCTGCTATTACCTGGGTGGTAGCTGCGGGGCGATCGTCCCGGCATTGATCTGGGAACGGTGGGGCTGGGCGGGGTGTGTGGGGTTGATTGTCGTCTTTCAGTTGATGACGTTGCTCATCGCCTTGGTCGGTTGGAAGCCTGTTAAACCCGCGCTGGTTTCAGTGCCTTGACGGGCGTCGTCGCAGTGCCGGCCGGGCCGCGTGCTCAAATAATTGGGTGATTGGTGACATGTCCAGGCCGTGCAAACAGATCAATGCCTAGCGAGTGGAGTACTTTGAGGACTGTTTCAAAGCGCGGTTTTGCGCCGGGGGAGAACGCCTTGTAAAGACTCTCGCGACCCATACCCGTCTCAGTGGCGATCTTTGTCATTCCTCGGGCTTTGGCCACGTAGCCGATGGCACGCAGAAACTCTTCGTTATCGCCGTCGGCCAGCACCTGAGAGAGGTACTCGCTGATGGCCTCGTCACTGTCGAGCAGCTCGGCCATATCGAATGTCGTCAGTGTTTGCGGCATGAACCGACACCTACATCGACTCGCATTTCTGAGATGCCGTTTCCTAGCGCCTTGATATCACCCAGGTTACCCATGCTTGCTCTCTCAATACGCCGGCCAATCGCAATCTTTGCTCTCAGGTCGCGAACACCTGAATGCCAGTCTGCGAAGACTTGGGTTTGCTGGATTGAATAATACACAGGACCTCGCAGGCGCCAACTGTATCCATGTGGATACTATCTGGCAACAGGAATGACTGATCGCAAAGGTTGCGGAGGATGGGGCGGGAACACTTCGGTTTCAAAGACGATTTCTGTTGCCAGAATTTGCCAGGAGAATGGGCTCGTAGGCGCAGTGTTGAATTAAGCGAAACCGCCTACGCGGCCATCTGAATCGCCTGGGTTGTGCCTGTGCGAAGTTGCCACATGTGTCGAACCACCGAATCCCAGACATAAAAAAACCGGCCACCAGGGCCGGTTTTTTCATGAATCCCCCGTCAAAACCATCCAGACGCGGGACCAACAATTAGGTGGAGCGGGTAGAGGACTTGTGACTGTTCACGTTTTACGGGGCCTGCAAGGCACTTGTGCGTTTCACCATACACGCCGCCATACAGTTCACTTGGGGCTGTCGCGGATTGCTCGGCCCCTTGGTGATCAATCGCCGGCAGTTATTGTTCGTCGCTGCTGGCTTGGTTGCGTGCTGCTTTCTTGTCGGCGATCCACTGTTCGACCTCGACGGGATCGAAGCGAACCCGGGCGCCGCGCGCCTCACTGGTTTTGATCGGCGTGGGGAACGTCTTGTCACGTACCCGCAGTTTGTTCAGCCCGGAAACGCTCTGCATGCCGAGCATCTTGATTACTTCTGCGTTGCCCACCAGGGCGGTGTTTTGCTGTTGCATAGAAATACCTCGCCCGCCGTTCACCGGCAGGCATGTAGGGGGATTGGGTTAGATGAATTCGGCGGGGACGCTTACGGTGCTGCCTGAAAGTTTCAGTAGGACGGCGCGGCATACCGCAATCGCTCTGGTATCACCGGCCACACGCTGGAATGGATCGCACTTCGCGTCAGCCACCCAGCTCTCGCGGTGGCCGGGCTCAACCCAAACAGCGTACTTGGCGATCAGGTGGTCGCATTGGGCGTCGTCCACCGGTGGCGCACAGAAGGCCAGTTGTAGTTGGCCCTCCGCCGGCGGCGCGGCGCCTTCGATTGACTCGATGGCCCAGCCAAGCGCGGGGCCGGCCAGGTCTTCGGTTCGAACGTTGATCATCTGGCTCATGGCCTAGGCCCCTTGTAGATGAACACGTAGGCGAACCAGATGGTGGCGATCATTGCGTCACCGCCTGATTTCCGAAGCGTTCCAGCAGCACTTTCTCGAGCTGGGCGGCCAGATCGTCGTAATTGTCGAGGCGCATGGTGCGCATGCACTGGTTATCCGCGTCCCAACCGCTAGGCACTCCATGGTCTGCCCACCAGTTACGCGCAAACCGGAACACGTCCATGGCTGCTTCAGTACGGAACTCGTAGACATGCCCCGGCGACCCCTGCCATTGAAGGTTGTCCCCGCCGATCAACACCTTTAAGCGCCGAGCGAGCTGACCCTTGCCAAGCGCAATGCCCAGGTCCCCGCGCCCGATCATGTATTGGTACTGGGCAAAGTGTCGGTCCTGCTCGCTATCCCGTTTCAGGCCCTTGGTGCCGCCGATGTAGTTGTCGATCACACCGCGGGCTGTTTTTTTGACCTGCGCGCGCCAGATGGCCTGCAGGATTTCTGCGTCGGTAACTTTCATGGGGCGAACGCATCCTTGCCGCTATAGCGGCTGACTTTGAAGGGGGAGGGGTTATTCGTCGTGACAGACGCGCAGCGATTCGCGGTTGAAGGCGAGCTGCAGTTTTGCCGACACGTTTTCGGGTATCACGTATTCGTGTCGCGGCGGTGCGAGGAACTGCGCTGACCCTGCTGGGCCGAGGCCGTGCAGGTGGTGAATCATCAGGGTCATCGCCTCGCCCTGCTCCTCGATGCTGTGCCAGGCCATCAGGTCAGCTAAGGCCTGGCGGGTGCCGGCCATGGTGTGAAGTCGCAACTCTTCCTCGCCGCGAGTCTTTCGCCTCGCCGCAGTCTTTGCCGATCGCTCTTTGGGTTGGGCTGCCATGGACTGCCTCTTGTATTCCGCTGGCCGGCAGTGCCAGCCAGGTTTGGCGTTTGCGTTGCTGGACGCGGACTATGCGGCGCATGAGGTCTTGCCCTGGCGTGCCTTCGGGTAATCGATATCGTGATCTTCCAGAATGCGATCAAGCGTCCTGTGTGATATCGCCAACATGCCGCAGATCCGGCGCCGGGAAATACCCAGCTCCTTGAACGCCCTGATGCGCTCGGCGTACTTGGCATCACGAACTACCGTTTCCGCTTTCCACTTATCGCCGTAGTGGCCGCCGTGGGCGGACCGCTTGAACGAAAACCCAAAATCCTTGGCGAGGTCTCTGAGCGTTCTTGGTGTCATGCCGGTGATGCCCGATACTTCCGCCTGTGTGTGATTTGGGGCAAGGGCCCTTACCATTTCAGCCTTCTCTGCGCGCTTTTCGTTTCGCACGTCGAGGGGCGCGACCGGCAGGGACGCGGCTTGAACCCGGCGCCGCACGAATGGCTTCGGCGCCGGAGGCATCTGGTTGCTGTAGGTGATGGGCTTTGGCTTGTAGCCGATGGGCTCGGCTACTTCGATCTTGCCGCCGGCCGCCAGGTACTGCTCGACAGCGGCGGCCAGTTCGTTCGATGCGGGCCGTAAAGCCTCTACCATGCTTAGGTGATTGCTGATCATGCTGCGATCCCCAGAACTTGATTCATGCGCTCGTCGAGAATTTCGTAGAAGGTCTTAACCCGCTCGGCGATCTTGCGGATCATCGCTTCGTCCCGGTAAGCGCGCTTGACGAACATCGGCATGCCGGGCCAGTAGCAAACGAAGTCGATCCACTCGCGCTCCGAGACCCACAGGCCACCCTGGCACTGGGCGACGTGTTCCTTTGGAATCTCGCCCGAAAGGATCACTTCGACCTGAAACTTCGGCAGCTTGGTTTTGATTTCCGTCAGGCCCTTGGCCCCCACCAGCGAGTCAGGCGAATAGCCGGCTCCGTGGTTGAGGATGATTGCCACCTGGTTGGTTT
The DNA here is from genome assembly GCF_003852405.1 of Pseudomonas sp. KBW05. Lineage (GTDB taxonomy): Bacteria > Pseudomonadota > Gammaproteobacteria > Pseudomonadales > Pseudomonadaceae > Aquipseudomonas. Next base: position 84,931 of record NZ_QAJM01000009.1, on the reverse strand, counting down.
CGACTTCCTCGCGCTGCTCGTACAGCTTGCGGGCGACACCTTCCAGCTCGTGGCCGCGCTCGGTGTGTCGGTTGCCCGTGAAGGGGTCGGCAGCCTCGCCTGTGATGCGCTCGCCGATCAGGGTATGCATGTAGGTGAATGCGCCGACACCAAACCCGGCTTCGCCCTTACCGTTGGTAAGCAGGCATTCCAGCTCGGAGCAAGTGACGATACCTAGGCGCAGGGCCAGCCATTCCGGCGAACCCTGCTCGACCTCTGTGATGATTTGCATGGCCATGTTCAATTCCCCTGCTGCGCCGCCTTGGCGGCCTTTGAGATTGAGTTGTTGAGGCCGGCCACTACGCCGTCAAACGCTGACTTCGCAATCTGGCCCGGGTCGCCGTACTTCTTTTCGAAGTTGGCGTGGACAGCCTCGCTGCATTTATCCAGAAGGGCTTGCACCTGCCGCGCCTGGGCGGGAGTTACCAGCTGATCAGTGGCCTCTACATAGCCATCGTTGTCGTTGTCGTCGCCGCTGGTGATGTTCAGCAGGGCGCACATGACGTAGCGCTTGCCGTATGTGGTGGTTGAGCCTACCGATTGAACAGCGCTACGACCGGCGCCGGTATCAAGCGGGAGGATCATGGTCGTTTCTTCGCGGTGACCAGCCTTGTGCATCAGGATTCCGGTAATGCTGACTCCGGCGGCCTGATTGATGATCTTGAACGACACGCCAAAACCAAACTTGGCCATGACCGGGCGCACCGCGAAGTTGATGTCGTCCAAGTCGGCGTACATCTTCTTGGTGTGCGTGTTTTCGGTTCGCTTCTCTACCGAAGGCATTTCGCATTGCATTTCGGCGAACGAAGCGTTGAAGGCCTCAAGTGCGCTTTTGGCTTCCATGCGGTCTTGAAGCGCGATCAGGCGCTCCAGCTTATCCATGTCGCAGCGAGGGTCGAGAGCAAGCCGACTGATCGTCGATAGCATGCTGATTTCTTGCCCTTGCTGGTGGAGTGCGACTGATTGGTGCCGTTCTTCCGGCATGATGATGTCGGTGGACATGCTGAATACCTCAGAATTGAATGGTGACGTTCGGCACTTCGCCGCGCGCGATCTTGAGGACGATGGCCTTGGCCAGCTCTTCGCTGATGTTCATGCCGATCAAGGCCTGCTTGGCTTCGCCGAGGATTTTCGACTTGTGTGCTACGTCGGCCTGGCGTTCCCGCTGCTGGCGCAGGATTTCGTCTGCTGCTGCATCGGCACGGGCCTTCTCGTCCAGGCGAGCCTGCTCAACGGCCCGCTTCTGATCTTCGATGCCTTGCAGGCGGTCGCGCTCGGCTTTCTGTTCGGCCTCAATCTTCTCGCGCTTCGCTTGTTCGGCTTGGCGCTCAGCTTCGGCGGCCTGCAATTTCAGGTCGCTCTCGCGCTTCTCGGCGGCGGCCTGGTCATCACGCACACGCTGCGATTCGGCTTCACGATCACGTAGGGCCTTCGCTTCCGCTTCGCGGGTGGCCTGCTCGGCAGCTTCGCGGGCAATGCGATCCTCGTTGTCCTTCTTGTCGCGGGCCTCCTTCTCAAGGCGCAGGCGGGTCAATTCGGCCTGTTCGGCTTCGTACTGAGCGCGTTCGGCGTGCAGGGCACGCAGCTTCGCAAGGGTCTGGTCCTTTACCTGGGCGGCTTCGGCCAGGAACTCTTCCCATGCATCGCTGATTTCGACCAACTCAAGGTCCGCAATGATCTGGGCGACATGGGCGGCGGCCGGGGTCGCTTCGAAAACGGCCAGATCCTTGATGGCCTGGATACCGTCGACGTGCTTGTCTTTGCGGGCCTGCTCGGCCTTTTCCCAGTCCGTCAGCGGCTGGCGGGTGGTATCGCGCAGGTTGTCCATCTTGGTCACGAAGTCGCGCAGCTCGGCTTCCACCACCTTGGGCATTTCCTTGAGGCGCTTCAGGTAGTCGCGACCAGGTGTTTCGACTGCCTTTTTGGACTTGCTGACCGTTGCGGCCAGGGAGGCGATGCGCTCGCGGCCCTTGCGGGTAGTCAGATCAGGCACCTCGCCGGTTACCTCGGCCTTCACCGCGTCGAAGAACTGGCCCAGGCCACCGGCAACGTAAATGGCCGGCGCGTTGTCGGCGCTGATGTCGTCGATGGTGATTACTTGCTGTTTCGCGGACATGGCAATGCTCCCGCGCCATCCTTGCGGGGCGCTGTGTAATGTTTTTAGTTGGTGATCAGGCCGCCAATGGCTGGGCCCAGTAGAACGATGGTGAGGAAGGTCAGGCCAACGATGGCCGAGGTCCAGCGGATGGCGCGGAGCCGGTGCCGCTGGTGGGTGGTCATCCAATAACCTCGCTATAAAACGGCTTGTCCGGCGGCAATTCATCGTTATCCATGACCGCGCACTCATGATCACGAATACCGTCAAAATCAGGCTTTCTCCACGCAACAACTCCGATCCAGTCGCCCATGTCGCCCGGGTAGTTATTGATGCCTACCAGCTTGGAGCGGCTTCTGGTCTCCGCGAACACCATTTGGCAGCCGTATGCAGGCTCGCCGTCGTGAACCATCCAGCACTTCATGCTTTCACCTCGTACGCGACAGTCCACTCACCGCACAGGCAGGCCCGACGGCTCCAGGCGTGGACGTTTTCGATACCAGCGTCATAGGCCAGCGACAGAGCGCCGAGCCAGGACGTGTGGGTAAATGCCAGGGTCATGGTGTTCACGGTGCAGCCCTCCGAATGTCAGCCAGGAACCCTTCGGCCTGAATCTCGTAGAGACGATGCAGGCGCTGGACGTAGTGGCTGTGTTCTTGCGTGTCGATGGCGCCGAGCGAGTGGGCCATTTCAACGGCCATGCTCGTTTCGGCGTGGAGCTGGGCCGATGAATCACCGGCCTGCAATTTGGTGAAGCGGGAGTCGATGATTTCCAGGGCGACCCGGTGGTTACGGCTCATGCTGCCCACCGTTGCCGACGCTTGAGGGCGTCGATCTCGACCCACAACGCCGCGGTGATCTGCGGGCAGTAGTGGTGGGCCAGTGATGCCGTGGACCACTGACGGCTGCAAGTCATACGCACGCCGTCATCGTCGTAGCAGACGGCCGAGATAATCTTGAATTCCAGCTCCCGTTCGCCCTGGGCGTCCCAGTCGCTGTTCCAGCTACCGGGGCAGGGCGGGTCATCCACCAGAATGTTCACCTCCACCTGGAGGACAAACCCCTCAACAACTATTTCGTGTTCCATGGTCGCCTCCAGGGGCATATTGAATAGGTGCAGGTGCCCGGCGCTGATCCACGATCAGATCTGTCTGGGATTTCACCGGCTAGGCGCTGGCTACCTGCGTGCCGGTCTTTCCCGGCTGTCACGCTGCCTGTGCTTTAGCGTCGAACTGACGCAGCGATTCCCGACTTGATGCAGGTGGGTTGTTGTAGGCCGCGATTTCGTCCGCATCCGTCTGCCCACTCGGTGGAATGGGCAGAGGTGATGCGGTCAACCTTCGCGTACTCGATTAATTGGGTTTGGCTCGTTGAGGAACGGAGACAGCCGAAGCTGGAGAACCTTTACGTGGTCGGCCTGTTGGTCGATCAGGCTGCGAATGTCCTTTACCTCATAGAACGCCATCAGCTGTTGAACCTCGGCGTCAGGCATTGGCAAGGCTCGGGGTTTCATGTCTGCCACCCGGACCGTGTAAACCTTGTCTTCGCTGATCCCGCAGACAATCACGCGGGCTACAGCCTGCATTTCACCCTTGTGAATGGTTTCGGTGGGCGGCGACTGGATTGGAACGTCCACCCAGGTGTTCGACTGGTAAGTGCCGATAACCTTGTGGGTGAATACCTCGTTCGGCACGCCATGACGCTTCATTTCGATCAGTGCGTAATCGCCAAAGCTGGGGAACGATGCCTTGGCCAGGTCGTAGTTAAACTCGCTCATTTGTGACTCCCGGTGATTTTCCCAATGCACCCGTCGCCAGGTGCATCAGTGAAAGGTTCCGGTATTGCTGGCCGCTGTTACACGCCACCTGCGGACTGGGCGATTACTTGTTCGGGAGCCCTGAGGGCCCAACAGGTCGCCACGCCCATGCAGGCCGCAACCTCTCCAGTTTTGGCGCTTTACGCTTCGCGCCTTGGGTGGAGGCCCCCCATCTGGTCTGTTTAGGCCTGACCATTGCTGCCTGTTGTGTTGCGGTGGAACTAAAGAGCGGTGTTGTGTTGCATTTGCATGGGCGAATTTAAGCGCACTGAAAAGCAGAGGTCAAGTGCGCTTAAGTAAATTATTTAAGTGAGCTGAATTTGGCAGGCGCGCGGAAATAAAAAAGCCCGCGCGCGGCGGGCCTTTTAGGCGGCAGGGAAAGCTAGGTAGTAATCCAGAGCAGACCTGAAACGATGGCAGCCATGACAGACCCCAAAAGGAATCCAGACCAGATGGCTACTGCGATAGTCAAAGGGACCTGTCGAAGGAAAAAGCTTACTGTTCGACTTCGTCCGAACCCGATGTTAGCGCCATGGCGAGCTATTCTCCATAGCCGACGAAATAGGATGAAGACCATCAAGCTGACCGCAACGCTGTAGCAGCAGACCAAGCCCGTGGTGTAACTGAATGCCGGTTTCGGCTGCGGCAGTTCTGTCGTGAACTTAAGTTGGTTCATCTGGTTTTGGATGTCAGCTTCGCTTGAAAACGCGTCTAGCCAGCTCATGCCGTATTCCCTATATTCCGCCGCCTCGCCAGACTACGCGCCCCACGACCTCAACCCCGCGCATTCCTTCGTCGCTGATTGGCATGTCTGGATACCTCGCCTTGTCCTGGTTGTCTGATCGAATGATCCACCCGCCAGCAAGGTCGCGAATCAGCCGCTTGATGATCAACTCATGATCTTGGTTAAGGATCGCGTACATATTGCCGTTAGTGGGGTCGGTGCGCGAAACATCCACAAGCAGCACTTCGCCATCGCTAAGTGTTGGCCAGTTGCTATCCCCTTCGTTGTAGAGCACTCGCAGGTTTTCTTCGCGCATGGACATACGCTTCAACCAGTCTCGTTTGAACGCCAGCCCACCGGTCACCTCGACATGATCGTTAAGGTATCCATCGCCCGACGATCCGTGAGCACTGTATTGAGGTATCAATGCGTAGTCCTTCTCGCTTGGCGTGCCCAGCTCCTCGCTATCGATTTTTTCGGGCCCGGTACCAAAGGTAAGCCACTCAGCTGTGAATCCGGTCGCTTTCGCCAAAGCAAAAACGCTCTCAGCCTTCAGCGCCTTGCTATCCCCATTGATCCACTGAGTGACCGCCGAAGGTGCAACGTCGCAAAGTTTGGCTATTTCGCTCTTTGATTTCCCGCTGACCTGTATGGCGCGGGCGATGCGTTCGTTTCTATTCATCGTCGTATGTTAAGTCAGCTTAATTTAAGTGGGTGAAAATCTCGCTGCCTTGTTGCGCGCATGTTTTAAGGGTGCTTAAATCTGCGCATTACCAAGCGAGGATTCGCAATGAACATCAATGACGCCATCAAGCATTTCGGCTCCAAAAAGAAGCTTGCCGATGCCTTGGGGATTCGCCCCAGCGCTGTTACGCAGTGGGGGATCGACATCCCGCCTGTCCGCCAATTTCAGATCCAGGTCATCAGCAAGAACAAGCTGAAGGCTGATCAGAAGGCGGCTTGACCATGTCCACGAGCCCATTAAGCCAAGAGCAGACCGTAAGGGCCCGCAAGAACTACAGCGTTCTCATGCAGCAGCTTGCGTCTGTCGGCAATGCACCTGTCGCGTTTGCAGTGGGTTGCGATGAAGCGACCATAAGCCGCATGAAGCCCGAGAAGTTCGAACAGTTCTGCCAGATCCTGGCCGTGCTGGATTTGAAGGTTGTGCCGAAGGCTATGCAGTGCTTCGACAAGCGGGACATTGAAACCCTTCTGCATCAGGCCAGGCGGTACATGGAGCTGATCCAGAGCGTTGATCAGTTGCAGGAGGAATAACCATGGCCGCACTCCCATACATGCAGCTGTACGTGGCCGATTACCTGGCAGACACCATGCACCTCACCACCGAGGAACATGGCGCGTACCTGTTGCTGATATTCAATTACTGGCAAACCGGGAAGCCTATCCCGGTGTCTCGCCTTGCCCGAATCGCACGCCTAACCAACGACCGCTGGACGGACGTTGAACGCTCGTTGAACGAGTTCTTCAACGAGCGTGATGGCGAGTGGGTGCATGAGCGAATTGAGCGCGATCTTGAAGCATTGCACGCAACGCAGGCACAACGTATTGCTGCTGGAAGGGCGTCCGCAGAGGCTCGCAAGAACGCCGCAAAGTCCCGTCCTAAAGCCTCCCGCAACGCCCGTTCAACGCCCGTTGAAATTCCGTTGAACGAAAACTCAACGAATAAAGAAGAGAAGAGAAGAGAAGAGAACATACAAGATCAAAAGCCTGTCGCTCCCGCTCCCGCGCCGGAGAAGTCTCGAAAGTTCGACCCGCTCACCGTCAAGCCCGCCAACGTCACCGAAAAGACCTGGGCCGACTGGTGCCAGCACCGCCGCGAAATCCACAAGCCCCTGACCGCCAAAAGCTGCGAACAGCAGGCCAAGGCGCTGGAGGGGCACGCAGACCCGGACCAAGTCCTTGCCACCTCGATTTCCAACGGCTGGACGGGGATATTTCCGGACAAGGTCAACAACGTCCACCAGCTCCCGCCGCGCCGAAACGGTAACGAACCGGACTTCGACAGCACGGCCTGGGCCAACGGCCTGTTGGTGAACCCATGAAACGAGCCAGCGAGCTGATGGCGACCCTCGGCAACCTGCCGCCAGCCATCCAGTCGGAACCGATTCAGGTCACGCCGCAGACCGCCGAAGTGGTCAACGAGCTTTTCCGCCGACTGCGCGGGATCTTCCCAGCATGGCGCCAGGCCTGGCCATCCACCGAAGCGCTCGACGCCGCCAAGGCCGAGTGGATCAAGGAATTCGCCGACGCCGGTATTCGCTCCCTGGAGCAGATCGAGTTCGGCATCCAGAAGAGCCGCAAGCTCAAGAAGCCCTTCGCCCCGAGCGTGGGTGAGTTCATCGCCATGTGCATCCCCGGCCCGGAAGACTTCGGCATGCCTGCTCCGGCTGACGCTTGGATCGAGGCGCTGATGGGCGTGTACAGCCACGACGCGGTAAAGCTCGCCGCCGAAGCCACGGGCATTTTCGACCTGCGCAGCGCCAAGCAGGAAGACAAGGGCCTGCGCGCCCGCTTTGACCGCAGCTACGAAATCATCCTGCGCCGCGCCCAGATGGGCCAGCCACTCGACGGGAAGATTGCCACCGGCATCGGTCACGACAGCCAGAAGTCCGAATTCGAACTCGCCAACGAGCTGGCCGACCAGCAAACCCAAGACCGAATCCTTCAGCAGGGCATCCCGGCCGACGGCAAGTCAGCCCGCGCACTGCTGCTGGCGAAGTTCGGCAAGAAACCCACGGAGCAACGGACATGACCGACAACACCGAACTGAAGCGGCTGGCCGAGGCGCACGCTCAAAAAGATATCGCCGACCCGATTGAGTCGAAGCGCGTGATGCTGGTCGAGCCTGCCGCAGTCCTGGCCCTGATCGCCGAGAACGAGCGGCTTGAGAGCGAACGAGCAGACCTGTGGCGTGGTAAGCGCGACGCAGAAGCCACTCGCGATACCAAATCAGCAGTTATTGCTGAGCTCAAGGCAGAAATCGCAGGCCTACGCACCGGCTACGAAGCCTACGAGCGGGTGAATGCTGAGCTGAAGGCTGAGGTTGAAGCACTTCGCCGTGGTACAGGCAACCGCTATGCGCCCCCTAGGGCTCCTCTTACCGGTCCATCCAAGTGCCTTTTATGCGGCGAGATCCACTACGGCATGGGTGGGCTTCCGTGCCCGAACATGCGCATCACGGCTCAGGCTGATCTTCCAGAGACTCGATCCGGACAGGTTGGCGCCGCCCTGGGCCAGGGAGACCGTGGCGGGCAATCGACCTCAAAAACGTCTCAAAGCGCCGATCCAGAAGGGTCGAAGGGTGGCGGGCAATGACCGACAAGATCAGCGTCAACAGCTCCACCAAGCTCTCCGAGGCCATCAACGCCCTGACAGCCATGTACAAGGCGAAGAAGTTCGTGGTCATCACCCTGCGCCCGGGCAAGGACCGCACCCTTGACCAGAACGCCCTGTGGTTCGCCCTGTACCAGCGTATCGCCCAGATGACCCAGATCGGCGACGTGGAAGACGCCCGCAAGTACTGCAAGCTGCACTTCGGCGTGCCGATCATGCGCAATGCCGACGCCGACTTCCGCAACGGCTGGAACCGGATGTTCCTGCACCTGGAGTACGAGACCAAGCTGGAGCTGATGGGCCCTTGCTCGATCTTCGGCCCGGATGGCTTCCCGGTGACCCGCCTGTTCAACCGTGCCCAGGGCATTGCCTACACGGATCAGATCGTGGCCGAGTTCACCGCCAAGGGCGTGTTCTTCTCCGACCTGCTGGGCGAGGTGGCCGCGTGATCACCAAAAAGCCCCGCCCGAAGAAGTGCAAGAACCCCGCATGCGGCGAGAAGTTCGTGCCCGCCATCAGCTTCCAGAGCTGGTGCAAACCCGATTGCGCCGTGGTGATCGCCCGTGCACGCCAAGAGAAGTCCCGAAAGGCCCTGGCAGAGGTAGGCAGGAAGGAGCTACGAGCGGCCAAGGAGCGCTTAAAGCCAAAGGGCCAGTACATGCGTGAGGCTCAGGCCGCGTTTAACGCCTGGATACGCACCAGAGACGCAGCCCGTCCGTGCATCAGTTGTGGTCGCCACCATGAGGGCAAGTACGACGCTGGCCATTACCGCACCGTGGGCAGCAATCCCGCTCTCCGCTTCGAGCCACTCAACTGCCACAAGCAGTGCGTCCCGTGCAATCAACACAAGTCCGGCGACATCGTGAACTACCGAATCAACCTGGTGCACCGCATTGGTCAGGCCCAAGTCGATTGGCTGGAAGGTCCGCACGAGCCGCAGCGCTACACCATCGACGACTTGAAGGCGATCAGGGCCAAGTACAAAGCGATGATGAAAGAGCTGGGGGAGGGTGCGACAACTCACTCTGTCTCGCGCGCGCACGCGTTTGGAGGCTAACCATGCGAACCCAGGCCCACCCCAACCAATTGGATTTGTACCTTCCACCACCAGAGCCTGTCGTGTCTGCGCGGGAAGGGGTTGTGGTTGCTCGCCTGGTCATTCCTGTTCGACAGACAGCCAGGTCGCAGCCCAAGACGGAAAAGCGCGTCGATTGGTTCAAGGTCATCACCGGCCTGACCAAGACGGGTTACTCACTGAACACTGTGTCAGCCGCTGTCGGTGTTGCACGCACAACGCTGATTGGCTGGAAGCAGGGCGCCGAACCTCGATACACCGAGGGTGAGCGCCTTGTGTCGTTTTGGTCCCAGGTCACTGGCCGGGACCGTTCAAAGCTGCCCATGGTCGCCGTCGGTGACTGGTGGGCTTATCACTCCAAGGCTTGAGGGAATACCGATGCTTACCATTGAAAACCAAAACCGCGCCATCAACCTGTCCGATGCTGCTGGGCGTGCAATAAACAACGGCCAGCACGCACTGGCAGACAAGCTGACCGCCGAGGCCGAGAAGTTGTTGAAGCTTGGCGCCGGCGTAACCTTTGAAGAGTGGTGCGTGCCCCGCCACTACAACCTTGAGCGTTACGAGGGGGGCTACGTCAGCAAGATGACGCAGGAGCTGTACGACCTGTGGGTGACTGCTGGCGGGCAGGCGGTGGCGTAATGGGCATCAGTATGAAGAAGTTCAGCCGCATGACGCCGGAGCAGTTGGCCAAGTACCGGAGCAACGTGATGCGCCTGCATCGCGGTCTGTTGCTGGCGCACGTCATCGGCTTGAGCTGTGTATGCATGTTCGCCATGGGACTGCTGGCGTACCATCTGGCGACTTGAGTGGGAGGGGTTACCGTGAAGCTACCGAGCTTTGAAGAGTGGTTTGCTGATACGCACAACGGCAGATCGTTTGACGATCACTACTACGTGCAGGGGACGCGGCAGGATGTGACCCTAATGCGTTTCATGCAAGAGACCGCGAACTACGCCCAAGCCATGGCGCAGCTCACGCATGACACGCTGATGAAAGCGCTGGAGGATTCGAAGTGACTGATCAGGAATTGCTGGAGCTGGCGGCAAAGGCTGCTGGTGCGCGCGAAACGATTGACCACAAAGGCTCAACGCATTACGTGATGCCTGAATCGCATGAATACTGGAACCCGCTCACTGACGACGGCGATGCGTTCCGCCTGATGGTTGCGCTCAAGCTGGACATTGAGTTCGAAGGCCCGAGAGGCGTGCGCGTGAACTATGTGGACGCCCAGGGCAGGCTGTGTACGGTCGAACAGTTGGTGCTTGCTGATCCAAACGCAGACGTTCGCCGCGCCATCGTGCTGGCCGCTGCCGAGTTTGGAGCGGAGAAATAGTCGGGATTCCGACACCTGACCCCGACGACTCTTACGGTCATCGCAGCCCAGCCAACTAGCGCTGGGCTTTTTTTGACCCTGGAGGCGACATGAAGCATCCAGTCAGGAGTAACAGCATGGCCAACCCTGCGCCGGAAAGCATCGTTGAGGTAGTCGGCGCATCAGTTGCCAGCAAGGGCATGATCACCGGCGGGGCCGTTGGCTTCGTTGGTTGGTTGTCCCAGGTGAACTGGATAGGCATGACCGGTGTGGCAGTTGCAGTGCTGGGCCTGGTGATCAGCACGTACTTCCAGATCCGCAAGGACCGCCGCGAACACGCCGAAAGCCAAGCCAGGCTTCAGGCCCTGCGCGATCAGTGCAAGGTATGAGCCCCCAACTGCGTCAGCGCATCGCCGTGGGCCTGCTCAGTCTGAGCGCTGCCGGGTTCGCTGCATGGCAGACCAGCGAAGGCCTGACCACCACCGCCGTCATCCCCACCAAGGGCGACGTACCCACCATCGGCCACGGCTCGACCCGCTACGAAGATGGCTCGCCAGTCCGCATGGGCGACACCATCACCCCGCAGCGCGCCGAGATCCTGGCCCGCAACCTGAACAGCCAAGCCGAGAAGCAATTCGCCGCGTCCCTCCCGGGCGTGAAGCTGTATCAGGACGAATTCGATATCTACATGGACTTCGTGGGCCAGTACGGCATTGGCACCTGGCGCGCCGGATCCCCGCGTCGCGACCTGCTGGCCGGCAACTACGCCCAGGCATGCCATGACCTGCTCAAGTATCGCTATGCCGCTGGCTTCGACTGCTCCACGCCGCGCAACAAACGGTGCTGGGGCGTCTGGGCTCGACAGCTTGAACGCCATGCCAAGTGCATGGCTGCGCAGTAATCCCCCAACCCCAACCCCGAGGCAATATCCATGAACGACCAAGCGATTGAGCAAGAGATTCAAGACAAAGGACTGACCGCGCCGCGTGTGACCCCTGGCGACGTAGAGCGCAACATCCGCAGCGAGTTCTACTTCACCGCCGGCGAAGGGGTGCTGGGCCAAAGCCAGATGGGCACCAAGCCTGCCGGTAATGCCGACAGCCTGAATCGCCTGACCTTCTGCGTCCTGGTGCTGGCTAACGGCTTCACTGTCACCGGTGAGAGCGCGTGCGTGACCAAGGCGAACTTCGACGCCGAGATTGGCAAGAAGGTCGCTCGCCAGAACGCAATCACCAAGATTTGGCCGTTGATGGGTTACGAGCTGACTCAGCGCCTGCACGTCGAGTCCTGAGCATGGGCGCCATGGCTCGCTATCTCGTTGCAGGCCTTGCCATGGCGCTTGTCCTGGCGCTTTGGCGTCTCGATCACATCAGCACACGCCTCGACACCGCGACGGAGCAGGTCGGCACCCTGGAGCGCGCCGCAGCATCACGCAAGGCCACCCAGAAGCTGCTGACCCAGCTCGACACCGATAACACCAAGGTACTCACTGATGCTCAAGCCCAGAACAAAGACCTGCTTGCTCGTGTTGGCACTGGCGCTCAGCGGCTGTCAGTCCCAGCCAAGTGCCCCGTCGTGCGTACCGGACCAAGTGCCGGCCGCGTGGATGATGCAGAAGCGCGCGCCGAACTTGACCCAGCGGCTGGTCAACGAATTGTCGCCGTCGCCACAGACGGAGACGAAGCAATCATTGCCCTGAACAGCCTGATTGATTGGGTCAACACCGCCTGCCTCCCTCGCAAATAGTCGGGAACCCGACAGCCCACCCCATTGATTCTGGCCTCCTCGTTGATCACCAACCAGCCCGAGGCCAGTCCAATGCCAGCTCCAGAACTCACCGTTCAAACCCCAGGCGATCCGCTCGCCAACACCACCACGACCACCACCAGCAGCACGGATACGGCGACCGACACCGCCGCGCCGCCGCTCTACGTCGCCAAGCACAAGGGCGCGGGCAAGTGGATTGCCGTCACCAACGACGAGAAGGCCGAGCAGGTCGGTGACTTCGTTGGCGACAAGGCCACGGTCATTCCCGAGGTCGAGCGCCTGAACGCTGGTGGCGAACCACTGGTGCTGGACCCGCAGCGGCTGAACGAGCCGAAGCCCGCCACCACGACCACCACCAGCATCGACGCAACCACGCTCGCTCAGGCGGTCATGACGCCCGAAGGCTGGTTGTGCCCTGAGCCAAAAGCAAAGGACTGACACCATGGGAAGCAAGCCAAAGGCACCAAAGACCGTTGCCACGCCTGATCCTGCTATCGAGGCGCAGAAAGCCGCCGACCTGGCAGCCCAGAAGGCCAACGAAGAAACGGCCACCCGCAAGAAGCGCAAGCAGGAGAGCAGCTTGCTCTCTACTGGCGGCGCGGCGGGTAGCGTCCTTGACCAGGGCAAAAGGACACTCGGCGCATGAATGCAGACCAGATCGCCAAAACGCTGAGCACATTGAAGTCTCTCCGCTCGCCGCATGAGTCGGTCTGGCGCGATTGCTTCGATCACAGCTACCCGATTCGGGGTAGTGGCTTTTGCACTGAACAGATCACCGCCATCGAAGCGCAGATGCGTAAGGCGCGGATGATCGACGGCACCACCACGGACGCAGCACGGATTCTGTCGTCTGGGATCATGTCGGGCCTGACCCCGGCCAACTCGCTGTGGTTCGGCATGGACGTTGGCCAGGAGACCGAGGAAGAGCGCCGCTGGCTGGACGACTCGGCCGACATCCTGTGGCAGAACATCCACGCATCCAACTTCGACGCGGCCGCCTTTGAGGGGCTGATTGACGTTGTGTGCGCTGGCTGGTTTGCCTTGTACATCGATCAGGACATGGAGAGGGGCGGCTTCACCTTCGATCTGTGGCCCATCGCGAGCGTGTATGCATCCGCATCCAAGGCCGGGGGCAAGATCGACACCGTGTATCGCGAATACAAGCTGACGGCTGAACAGGCGGTCAACGAGTTCGGCGAACAGAACGTCAGCGATGCCACCCGTAAGCTGTCCAAGGACAAGCCGCAGGAGATGGTTCGGTTCGTCCACGCCATCTACCCGCGCACCACCCACATGGTCAACGCCAAGCTGGCGAAGAACATGCCCATTGCATCGTGCAAGGTCGAGGTAGATGCCAAGCATCTGGTGAGCGAGTCGGGCTATCACGAAATGCCGGTGGTTGTTCCGCGCTGGATGATGATCCCGGACAGCGTGTACGCGATTGGCCCGGTGTTCGATGCCTTGCCTGATGCGCGCACCCTGAACGAACTGTGCCGAATGGACCTGGCAGCCGGTGACTTGGCTATCGCGGGCATGTGGATTGCCGAAGACGACGGCGTGCTGAACCCGCGCACCATCAAGGTAGGCCCGCGCAAGATCATCGTGGCCAACTCCGTGGACAGCATGAAGCCGCTACAGAGCGGGTCCAACTTCCAATACGCCGAGACCAAGATCGCCCGCTTGCAGGGCTCTATCCGCAAGATCCTGATGGCCGACCAGCTCCAGGCCCAGGATGGCCCGGCGATGACCGCCACCGAGGTGCATGTGCGGGTCAACCTGATCCGTCAGTTGCTCGGCCCGGTGTATGGCCGGCTGCAAACCGAGTACCTGCAACCGATGATCGAACGGTGCTTTGGCATTGCTTACCGCGCGGGCGTGCTGGGTGCTGCACCTGAGTCGCTGGCCGGCCGCAACTTCACCGTGCGCTACCTGTCGCCGCTGGCCAGGTCGCAGAAGCTGGAGGAAGTGACGGCTATCGACACGTTCATCCAAGGCGCTCTGGTCGTCGCTGCAACCGACCCAACCGTTATGGACAACATTGACATGGATGCAGCCCAGCGCTTCAAGGGTGAGGCTTTGGGCGTGCCTGGCTCTGTCATCCGCAGCTCAGCCGACCGGGACAAGATCCGCGCCGACCGCGCCCAGGCTCAACAGGCCGCCATGGAGCAGGAGCAGCAGCAAGCAATGATGCAGCAGGCCGGTGAAGCTGCATTGAAACAACAGGGAGCAGCCGCATGACCCCCGAACAGATCGACGCGATGTTCAAGCGCGTATTCGAGGATCACCACGAAGGTCGCATCGTGCTGGAGCTGCTGATTCAGCGCTTCGCCAAGAACGCCTGCACCGTCGGTGGTATCGACGCCATCCTCACCACGTACAAGCAGGCCGGGGCCCGTGAAGTCCTCGACCACGTTGTAAACCGCATCAACCGCGCCAACGGCGTCCAAGCCGATCCCAACGAGCAAGAGGAATAACGATGAACATGTTTATCCATGGCCGCCTGGGCCACTTCTACATGGCCGAAGCTGGTGAGGGCGGCGACCCATCCACCCCAGCAGCGACCACGCCAGCCCCCGCTCCCACAGGCTCCGTGCTGGATAGCGGCGCCAACACCACCGACTACATCCCCGAGAAGTACCGGACCAACAAGGAAGACGGCTCGCTCGACCTGGAGCAGTCCAGCCGCAAGATGGCCGAAGCGTACAAGCACCTCGAAACCCGCATGGGTTCCGGCGACGTGCCGCCCAAGACCGTCGATGAATACACGGTCAAGCTGGAAGGCGTCGAGGGTTTCGACTGGAACGAGTTCAAGGCTGACCCCGACACCCAGTCCTTCCTCAAGGGCGCCCATGCCAAGGGCCTGACCAATGACCAGGTCGAATACGTGATTGGCGAGTACATGAAGGCGGCGCCTGCCCTGGTTGGTGGCGCTGAAACGCTCGACTTGCAGGGTTGCACAGATGCGCTGAAGGCCGTATGGGGCGACGACAAGGCAATGACACAGAACGTGCGCGCCTCCTACCTGGCCTCGTCCACCTTTGCAAACGAGGAAGGGCTTGGCAGCTACGAGGCATTGAACCGTAAGTTCGGCAGAGACCCGGACTTCATCGCGTTCACCGCCAACATTGGCCGCGAACTCAAGGAAGACAACGCCATCAATGGCGGTGCCCAGATCAACGAAGCTGACTTCGCCGTGAAGACATCCGAGCTGCGCAGCCAGTTGCAGGCGTTGCCGGCGCACGATCCAAAGCGACAAGGCATCCAGGCTCAGCTGGACGCCCTATACAACAGCAAGTACAGCAAGCAGCAATCCCGCCTTGGCTGATCCCCGCGTCAAATAGTCGGGAAACCGACACCCCCCATGCACAAACATCGCAGGCATCCCAGCAATGGGCCGGCCTGCGATGGCACGCAGATACCCGAGAAAGCCCCGAGGCGCAGCAAAGCCGATGCACGCCAGGTAATACCGGCCCGCGATGCGGATACCCGGCAGGCAATCCCTTATCTGCATTGGAGTGCACCGCATGTCTCAGCAAATCACCGAAGCGTTTGTTCAGCAGTTCGCGGATAACTTCCGCCACGTTGCCCAACAAATGCAGTCCCGTTTCGAGCCGCACGTAACCATCGAGCCCAACATCGTGGGCATGTCGAAGTCGATCAACCGTCTCGGCCAGCGTACCGCGCAGCGCCGCACCCAGCGCCATGCGGACACCCCGATCAACGATCAACCGCACAGCACGCGCTTTGTTGACCTGTTCGACTGGGACGACGGCGACATGATCGACGACCAAGACAAGATCCGCATGTTGGTTGACCCGACGTCGGACTACGTCAAGGCCATGGTCAGCTCGCTGAACCGTGCCAAGGATGACGTGGTCATCGCGTCCATGGGCGGCAACTCCCGCGCCACCACCGGCAACATCATCTTGCCAGCCTCCCAAAAGATCGTTGTGGGCGGCACCGGCTTGACCAAGGCCAAGATCATCCAGGCCCGGAAGCTGTTCCGACGCAACGAGGCCGACAACCACAACGGTGAAGAGCTGTTCATCACCTACACCGCTGCCGCTGCCGCCGACATCCTCGCGGACGCCACCCTGACCAGCGCTGACTACATGGCCGGCAAGTTCCTCCAGGAAGGCGACGTAGAAGGCAAGTGGATGGGCTTCACCTGGATTCCGTCCGAGCGCACCCCGTACGACGGCAGCACCCGCCGCCTGTACGCCTGGGCCAAGTCGGGCGTCACCCTCGGCAAGGGCGCCGACATCACCACCAAGGTTGGTGAAGATCCAGGCAAGGGCTTCAACGTCCGCGTCTACGCCAAAATGTCCATCGGCTCCGTGCGGGTCGAGGAAGAAAAGGTGGTTGAGATCGCAGTAACTGAGGCCGCGTAAGCGGCTTCGGCTTTGCCCCTTTCCCGACTTAGGAGTTTCAAACCATGGCAACCGTAAACGCTTCTGTATCCGCCGCACGCGTGGCGCTCCCTCAGCAGTTGGTGAAACCCAACCTGCAAGGCGCTGACATTCAGATCCTCGTCAGCACCTTCACCGTTCCCGCTGGTGGTACTGCCATCGGCGACAAAATCAGCTGGGGCCTTCTGCCGTTCGGCTCCCGACTGATGCCTGGCACCAAGCTGTACTTCGGCGCCGGCGCGGCATCCTCGACCCTCAACCTGGGCGACACCGTGTCGCAAGCCCGCTACCTGGCTGCTACCTCGGTCGCTGCTGCCGGTAACGCGGTCGCCGAGGCACACCTCGCCAACGGTGCGCTGTTCGAAGTGACCGTGGCCCAGCAGGGTCTGGCCACTGATCAAAGTGAACTGCTCTCCACCGTGGCTGGTGCTGCTCTCCAGGCTGGTCAGGTCATCACCTTGGTAGGTCAGTACGCCGGTCAAAACTGATTTCACGGGCCGCCAAGGATGGCAAATCATTTACCGGGGCCGCGCGCCCCGGTCTTTTTATCTGGAGGTTGGCAATGGCCACTGGTGTTTCGATCTGTTCCAACGCTCTGCTGCTACTCGGCTCGCAGACCATCAATGACTTTGCCGACCAGCAGAACCTTGACCGGGCGAAGTTGTGCGCCAACCTATACCCGACTGTCCGTGACGACCTGTTGCGTGCCCACCCTTGGAACTGCTGCATCAAGCGGGCAGTGCTCGCGCCTGATGCTGCCGCTCCGATCTTTGGTTACTCCCATGCGTTTGAGCTGCCGGCCGATTGCTCGCGGGTTCTGGAGGTCGGAAGCAGCGGGCAGCAGATCGATTACCTGGTTGAGGGCCGGTCCATCCAGGCTGACACCACGGTTCTGGAACTGCGCTACGTTTTCCGTAACGAGGTAGAAAGCACCTGGGACTCTCACCTTGTGGCGCTGGCCACCCAGGCGATGTGCGCGGCGCTGGCGTACCCAGTCACTCAATCAACTGCCAAGCAGGCAGGCGAAGAGCAGAAGCTCGAAACGATGTTGCGCCGGGCCAAGGCCGTGGATGGCCAGGAAGATCCGCCGCAGACCCTGGGTGATGAGCGCCTGTATGCCGCGCGTTTCGGGAGTCACTGGTAATGCCTCGCCTGACGCTGAACCAAACCAACTTCACCGCGGGGGAGGTCTCCCCGCGCATGCTCGGTCGCGTCGATATCGCCCGCTACCAGAACGGCGCCGAGATCATCCAGAACGCCTGGCCGGTGATCCATGGCGGATGTGTTCGCCGTGACGGCACGCTGATGTGTTCGCCGGCCAAGTTCCCGGACAAGAACTGCCGCCTTATCCCTTACGTGTTCAACGCCTCCCAGGCGTTCATGATTGAGTTTGGCGACCTGTACGTCAGGATCCACCTTCCTACCGGCGCATACAGCGGGATTGAACTGGTCAGCCCATACGCCCACGACATCCTTGACCGAATGGATTACGTGCAGGGCGCCGACACCATGTTCATCTTCCACAACAAGGTGCCAGTGGGGCGCCTGCGCCGTATCACCAATACCGAGTGGACCCTGGCCCCGGCGCCGTTTGTGACCAAGCCGTTCGATGAAAAGGGTATCGACTTCCTGACCCTGTTCACTATCAGCGATCCAACCGTGGGCACCGGTCGAACCGTTACTGCTGCTGAATCTGCTTTCCTGGCTGCCGATGTTGGCCGCGAAATCTGGGCGGGCGGCGGCGTGGCAAAGGTCACAGCAGTAACCAGCGCCACGGTGGCCACCGTTGAAGTTACCAATGCATTCAGCGCCACCACGCGCCCAACCTGGTCGCTCAAGGGCTCGCCGCAAACCACCAACACCCTGAGCGCAGCAACGCCCGTTGGCGGCTCTGTGAGCATGACCCTCGGTGTTGCAGGCTGGCGCGCCAATGACATCGGCAAGTTCGTCAAGATCAACGGCGGGCTGTTGGAAATCATCACGTTCACCAGTTCCACGGTGGTGTCGGGCATCATCCGGTCGGCGCCGACATCGGCCGTCGCATCCCCGGCCAACGCCTGGTCGCTTGAGGCTTCGGTATGGAATGACATCGACGGCTACCCTGGCGCGGGCACGCTGTACGAACAACGCCTTGCCCTGGGCGGTTCGCCAAACTTCCCGCAGACCATTTGGGAATCGCGCACAGGCGAGTACCTGAACTTCGAGTTGGGCACCAAGGACGACGATGCAATCTCCTACAACCTGTCGTCGGACCAGATCAATCCAATCCTGCACATCGGCCAGATCAACGCCCTGATCCCGCTGACCTACGGCGGCGAGTTCACCGTGAGCGGCGGTGTTGAGAAGGCCATTACCCCGACCAACATCCGCGCCAAGAACCCATCCGTGTACGGCTGCAACAAGGTCCGCCCGGTTCGGATCGGCAATGAGCTGTATTTCATCCAGCGCGCCGGCCGCAAGCTGCGCGCCATGGCCTACAAGTACGACTCCGACACGTTCGGCTCTCCCGATATGTCCGTGCTGTCGGAGCATGCAACCAAGTCTGGCATCGTTGATATGGCCTATCAGCAAGAGCCGGAATCCATCCTGTACATGGTCCGGGCCGACGGCGTGCTGGCCACCATGACCGTGGACCGTGACCAAGACGTTATTGGCTGGGCCAGGCAGATCACCGACGGTGCTTACGAGTCGGCCGCGTCCATTCCCACCGAGACCGGTGATCAGGTGTGGGTGGTGGTCCGTCGCAACATCAACGGGCAAAACCTTCGCTACATCGAGCGGTTCACCTCTGGTGTTCGCGTTGATTCCGGCGTGAACGCCACAAGCGTTGGCGGGGCCACCGTGTGGGGCGGCCTGGCGCACTTGGAAGGCAAGATGGTGGATATCGTCGCCGACGGCGTTGTAATGCAGCAGCAGCTCGTCACAGGCGGCCAGGTCACGATTGAGCGAAAGGCGTTCACCACCTCAATCGGCCTGAACTTCAAGACGCTGATCAAGACGCTGACGCCCGAGGCCGCAGGCAACACCGGCAGCGCGCAAGGCAACAGCATGCGAATTGGCGAAATCACCCTGCGTTTCCTCGACACCATCGGATGCAAGGTGAAAGGCAAGGGCATCACCCAGACCATCAGCTTTCGAAATCTCGGAGAGAACGTGCTTGACCAGCCCCCCGAGAGCTTCATCGGCGTCAAGCGCCTGGAGAACCTTGGGTGGGAGCGTGGCGAGGCGTCACTGGAAATCATGCAGGACCAGCCTTTGCCGTTCCACCTGCTGAACGTCATCAAAAAAATAACCATCAATGATTGAGGTGTACCCATGATCCGGCCCGCCAAGCACTCCGACGTACCCCGGCTGATCGAGCTGGGCACGCTGCTGCACGCTACCACCAGCTATTCCACCATGAACTTTTGCCCGGACAAGTCGGCCCGTTTTCTTCATGACCTGATCAATGGGCAGGGCGTTGTGTTTGTCGCCGAGGTTCGCGGGGAGGTGGTGGGTGGCATGGCCGGTGGCGTCATTGATCAGTGGTTCAGTGACGACATGATCGCCTACGACTATTCGCTATTCGTTGAGCCATCCAAGCGCAATGGGGTGATCGCTGTTCGCCTGATCCAGACGTTCAAGGAGTGGGCAAAGCTCAAGGGCGCGAAGCAAATCTACATGGGCATCGGCACCGGTGTAAGCGTTGAGGGAACCACCCGGCTTTATGAATCCCAGGGGCTGCGCAACATCGGCCCGCTTTTGATGATGGAGATCTGACATGGCAGTAGGAGCAGCAGCATACGCCGCTTATGCCGCAGTCGCGGCGGCGACCGTGTATTCGGTTTACACCACCCAGCAGTCGGGCAAGCAGGCCCAGCTCAACGCCAACGCCCAGTCGGATCAGGCCCAGAGCGATGCAGACGCGGCCGCCAGCGCTGCCGTGGTGCAGGCTGACCGCATTCGACGCCTGGCGCGCAATCAGGCCAGCGAGGCCAACGCCTCCCTCGCCGCCTCGGGCGTTGAGACTGGCGCGGGTACGGCCATCAACATCAACGAGGAAATCATCGGCAATGCCGAGGAAGACGCGGCGCTGACCATCTTCAACGGGCAAAACCAGAAAACCCGTGGCTACACCGATGCCAGCAACTACAGCCTGGCGGGCACCCAGGCGCGCGGCGCGGCTAACTCGCAGTCCATCAGCACTGTGTTGTCGGCCGGCGCCCAGGCGGGCATGGCCTGGAAGGCTTCGGCTGCTGGCACCAATGCAACTGTTCCGAAAGTTGGGGGGGCTTCCTGATGGCACAGATTCCACTGGGCAACTTCGCGCAGGCCCGTGCTGTACCCGAAGCGCCACAGAACCGCGTCATCACCGTGGATACTCGTGGGGAGGCCCAGGCCGCGCAACAGGCAGCAAGCACCGTGCAAAACGCCGCGCTTGGTGTTCTTGATAATATAAACAAGGAAAATCAAGCACTTGCGCGAGTTAAGGCCAGCAACGCTTTGATCGATCGCGAGTCTCAAATCAAGACCATTGCTACGGATCTTGATGAACAAATGCGCACCGGCAAACTGCCGTACGAGAAGTCCGAAGAGGCCTTCAATAGCGCAGTGTCGAAGCTTGACCCATTGGAAACGCCTGGGCTTGACCAAGCACAGCAGGGTGAAATTGGTAACTCTCTAAAGCGCATGCAGTTGGGCGGCCTGGATAGCATCCGTGCATCAGCCGCAAAGGGCCGCATTCAGTCGGCACAGAGCGATCTGACGTCCCGCATGGATATGCTGGGCAAAGACGCGGCAATGCCGGGGGCGAACGTCGAGCAGATCAATGCCCGCATGGACGCCGAGGACATCGACGTTGCTGGGCGCCTGGCGTTCGGCGAGTCCTGGGCCAGCAAGAAGCAGGAATTCAAGGACGGCAACTGGACCACACACGCGACACAGCGCGTTATCGAATCGCGGGAAAGCCTGGGCAGCCTGCAAAAGGTTGAACATGACCTGACCGCCGAGGACGGTTTCTACGCCCACAAGCTGGACCCGGAGAAACGCAACCAGTTGCTCAACACCGTGAGCGGTCGAATCTTCCAGGTGAAGGAACACCAGCAGCGCCAGGCCGAAATGCGGGAAATGAAGGCCGAACGAGTGTTGACCCAGATGGACCGGCAGGCCTCCACGGGCGTTCCGCCAACCCCGGCAGACCAGCAGCGGTGGAAGTCGGCACTGTCCGGCACGTCAGCCGCTGGCGAGTTCAATACCCGCATGAGGGAAATGACCCAGGTGCAGGGCCTGCTACGGCAGCCGCCAGCGGTCGCCCAGCAGTTCATTGACCAGCAGCGCCAGCAGATGCAGGCGAATGGCGGCAGCGTTGCCCAGCAAGCCAACCTGAACCGGTTGCAGACCGCCGTGGACAACAACATCAAACTGATGCGGGAAAACCCGCTGACCTTCAACGCATTGCGCACTGGCGCCGATGTGGCGCCGCTTGATGTGTCCGGCATCGCCACTCCGGAAGGCCAGCAAAAGTTGGGTGAGCAGATCGCCGACCGATTCGACGTGGTCAACTCTGTGCGCAAGGCGTACGGCCCCGAGGTTGCCCGCAACCCGTGGAAGCCGGAAGAGCAGACCATGCTGTCATCGCTGATCAAGCAGGCCGACGACGGGACAAAGCTGCAACTGTTCGGCGCTATCGCTGCATCGTCCCCGTCAGGCGCTGACTTCTCCGCCGCGCTCAAGCCGTTGGTGGCTGACGACCCTATCGCCACGCTTGCCGGAATGGCCCAGTTCCGTGGGCTCAAGGGCGCCGACGGCACGGACGTTCCCCGCACGCTGCTGTCGGGCGCCAAGGTGCTTGCTGACAAGTCGGTGCCACTGCCGAAGGACAAGTTATTCCGCGAAGCCTTCGACGAGCATGCAGGCGCATCGCTTGTACCGGGCACGCCGCAGCGCGAACAGGCCTACCTGGCGTTCAAGTCGCTGTATGCAGGCACCGCGGCGTCGAAGGGTTTGAAGTACGACGAAGGCGACGACCTCGACAGCAAGACATCCCAGTCCGCGTTCGACATGGCAACCGGCGGTGTTGCTGAGCGAGCGGGCGCCCGGGTGATCAAGCCTTACGGCATGGACGACGACGCCTTCAACAAGTCCGTCGATATGCAGATCGAGGGCATGGCCAAGACCAGCAAAATCCCGGTCAGCCAGTTGGAGGATATGCCGCTGTCACCGGTGCCAGGCAAAGAGGGCTCCTATTACCTGTTGAACGCCGGCCGGGTGCAGATCGACCCGGACACCAAGCAACCAATCATGGTGATCGTCAAATGAGCTGGCTAGACGGAATGATCGAAGACAGCGAGGCGCGCAGCCAGGACCAGCGCCTTGACCGCACGGCCGATAAGCTCGCCCCCGGCGTGTTCACCGGCGCGCTCGGTACTATCGGGCCCAACCTTCTGCGTGGCGCCATCGAAGGCGGACGCAGCATGCAATCCACCGCGCTGCAACTGGGCAGCCTGGCGGTTGAATCTGATTTGAACATCGGTTCGTCCTACTTCCCCGATGACGGCCAGGTGGCTGATCAGCAGCAGTTCCGGGAAACCCAGGCCCGCGACATCGGCGAGTCCACCGCCAAGTCAGTCATGAGCCTGCGCCCCGACCCAACAGAGGTTGGCGTTGTCGGCCAGATCCTGGGCGAAGCCGCTGCCGTACTGCCGCGCACCATTGCTGGCGCTGTAGTTGCCGGCCCGGCTGGTGCTGCGTTGGCTGCTGGTGCGCCTGCTGGCTTTGCCAGCAAGCAAGTGGGTATGGCTGAAGGCCTGGACGAATCCACCGCGACCAAAAAGGGCTTGATCGACGCCGCAGTCACGGGCATTGGCGTTGCGCTGCCCGCCGCAAAGTTCGTTAAACCGATATTGGGTGATGCTGCAATCGCTGTGGGAGCGAACGTTGGGTTGGGTATGGCTGGGCGCGGCGCCACTGCTTCACTACTGGAGAGCAACGGCTATCACACGCAGGCCGCCCAGTACAAAGTCATGGACGGAACGGCCCTGGCGACTGACGCCATCATGGGGTTGGCGTTCTTCGGTATTGGCCGGGCCAACTTCCGCCGCCCGACGGCTGCCCAGGTCGACGCCGCGCTAACCGAGCGCACCAATCAGCATGCCGATATCGACACCGCGCCGGGTGCGCCGGTTGATCCCAAGTCGGCCATGGCCCACCAGGATGCAATCCGTTCGGTCATCGACCAGTTGCAGCGAGGCGAGCCGGTGGTGCTGCCCGATAACATCCACAGTGCACAGTTCCTGCGAACAGCCGAGGAATCCTCGGTAGTTGCTCCGTCGCGTGATTCGGCGCTGGTCACCGCGCGCCAGGATCTGGAGCCGAAGTTGCGTGTCGAACTGGAGCAAGAGGCATCCGGCATATTGCCCAACGTTAAGGACGTGAAGGCCGAACTATCCACCGTGGCACAAAGCATTGCCGCCCTTGATGACTCGTTCAAGGCCCGAGCCAAAGAGTTCCAGCGGCAGGGCCAGGGGCGAAAACAGGCCGAGCAGTCAGCGCGCCAGGCAATCGAGGCGGATCGCCTGGATCTGGCCGACCGCCAAGCCTCGTTGAATGAGGCCCTCGGCGGCAACCGCAGCGCCGAGCAAGCCCGTGCAGACCTGAACGCCATGGATCGTGGCGAGGTTCCGCAGCGGTTTCAGGATCGACTGAGCCAGCGCGCCGACGCCATCGTGAAGGGCTTCGACAAGAGCCCGCTATCGTCTGGTATTGCCGAGGCCAACACCAAGCTGACCATGGCGCAGATCGCCCGCCAGGAAATAACCCGCATCCTCGATGACATCGAGCGCGCCGACCCAACGTTGCAGCCCAAGCCGCTGGATATTCCGGCCCCCAAAGCGGCCCCAAAACCGGAAGGCGCAGCGCCCAAGGCAGATTCCGTACCAGGTGGAAAGCCAACTGGTGCAAAAAATGCACCAGCTGAAAACGATCCAGCCGTAGCACCGAAAGGTGAGGTTGCCGTATCTGACCCGGTCGTGCAGGTCGCTGACGAAATCCTGGCCCGCGTCGAGGATATGCGCATTGGCACGGGCGCCATGGACGCCGACGGCAACCCCATCACCGTGTCAGCCCGTGAACTGCTCGCCAGCGCAGACGCAGACATCGCCCAGGCCACCCAGGACGCCAAAGGCTTTGCCGCCGCCGCCGCCTGCTTCTTGCAACGAGGGCTTTAAATAGTCGGGAAACCGTCTATCCCGCAACCATAGGCTTGCTCCCATTCAAACAGGAGCAAGCCCATGCGCCCCGAATGCATCAAGGCCGTAACCCAGGCAATTGGCCGCCCCCTCAACCAGCAGGAAATCCAGGGCATCGAGAACCGCGTGCGCCGCAATATGAAGCAACTGGCGCAGACCGACACCACCTGGCAATCCAAAACCGCCGCTGACCGGCTCAACGAAGCTGCCGCCAAGTCCGCCAAGGATCTGGTGGAAGAGGCGAACCTCAAGAAAAAGCGTGTGGCCCTGACCATCCTGGCCCACGACCGCATCGACAGTTATATGAAGCGCTTCCCGGATCAACCACTTGAAGGCCTCGACCGGGTACTGGCGTTTTCCGCCGACGGCAAAAGCGGGATTCTGTCGATTGAATCATCTGCGCGGGCAATCCGCGACGACTCTATGAGCCGCATGCTTGACGTGATCGACCAGACTAAGGGCAAGTTCCTGGGCCTGTTCCAGAACGAAGCCGGCAACCTGGCGTTGGTGCGAGAGCTGCACGGCGAGGACTCCGGCAGCGCAGTGGCCAAGACCGCAGCGAAGCAATTCAAGGACACCGCCGAGCAACTGCGCCAGCGCTTCAACCGTGCCGGTGGTGATGTGGGCTTGCTGGACGACTGGTCCATGCCGCGCGACCACTCCCAGGTGAAGGTGGCCAAGGACCAGGCCAAGTGGGTCGCCGATCATGTGAAGTGGGCGAACCGTGGCAAGTACCTCAAGGAAGATGGGACGCCGATGAACGACGCCGAGCTGGCCGACTTCCTCGGGCATGCCTGGACCACGTTGGCCACGGGTGGCGCCAACAAGATGCAGCCCGGGCAGGCAGCTGGTAACGGCATGCGCGCCAACCGCGGGAGTGAGTCGCGGCAGATCCATTACAAGGACGCCGAAAGCTTCATCGCCGCCCAGAAGGCATATGGAGACCATAACCTGCTGGAGCTGCTTATCGGGCACATCGACCGTGCATCGCGGGATATTGCCCTGGTGGAAACCCTTGGCCCCAACCCATCCAACCAAATGCGTTACTTCTTGGATTCCGGGCAAAAGGCCATGGACACCGCCAAGCCCAACGACCTGGCCAAGACTGCCAAGCAGCGCAAGAAGATCGAACACCTTTACGAGGAAGTGGCCGCCACCCGCGAACCGCCAGTGTCTGCCGCGCTGGCGAATGGCTTCGACACCTACCGCGCGCTCAACGTCGCCAGCCGCCTGGGCTCCGCCGTACTGACGTCGGTCACTGACCAGGGAACGCTGGGCCTCACCGCGTCCATGAACGGAATGCCGGTGATGAAGGTGTTCGCCAACGAAATCCGCATGCTCAACCCGGCCAGCGCCGGGGACCGCCGCCTTGCGCAGCGCGCGGGCCTGGGCCTGAATCAACTGATCGGCAGCCTGAACCGCTTCGGCGCCGACGGCCTTGGCACCAACGAACAGGTGGCTGGGCGTATCGCCAAGTTCTCCCAGACCGCTGCCAGCAAGGTTATGCAGGCGTCAGGCTTGAACGCATTGACCGCCGGCTCCCAGCGCGCGTTCGGCGCGACCATGCTGGACACGATTGGCGATATGTCCCGACGCCATCCGACCCTTGCAGCCATGGACCCAGCCGACGCCAAGCGCCTGGCGGGCCAGGGTGTCACCGAGACGGATTGGTCTGTGTGGCGCATGGCCCAGCCCGAGGACTGGCGCGGCGTGGGTGACACCGTACTGACGGCGAACAGCATCTACCGCATCCCGGACGCCGATCTGACGGCGATGGCTCAGCAACTCAAGACAACCCCGCAGCGCCTCAAGGATCAGGCCGCCACCAAGCTGCTGGGCGCCGTACTGGATGAAACCAACATGGCAATCATTGAACCCGGCGCCCGCGAGAAAGCCATGATGCACGGCGGCGTAGAGCGCGGAACCATGAAAGGCGAGCTGGTCCGCTCGTTCTGGCAGTTCAAGAGCTTTTCCATCGGCATGATCATGCGCCACGGCGCGCGCGGCATGGCTCAGGAAGGATGGGGCAAGGCTGGGTATCTGGCTGCATTAGTCGCATCCACCACGGTGCTGGGCGGAATGGCCATCCAGTTGGGCGAGATTGCTGCCGGCCGCGATCCAAAGGACATCACCGATGATAAGAAATGGGGCGTACCGGGCCTGCGCTTCGGCCTTGCCTCATTTCTCAAGGGTGGCGCCATGGGTCTGTACGGCGACTTCCTGTTCTCCGACACGTCGCAGGGTGGTAGTTCCCCGCTTGCAGCCCTGAGCGGCCCCATTGCCGGGGATTTGGAATCCATCTTCAAGTTGAAGGACAACGCCGCAGACGGCGAGGTCAACCAAACCGGGGGCAAGCTGGTGCGCCTGGCCAAGTCCCACATACCCGGTGCAAACCTCTGGTACACCAAAGCCGCCACCGACCACCTGATCTTCAACCAACTGCAGGATTACTTCTCGCCGGGCTACCTGCGCCGGATGAAGCAGCGCGCCCGCAAGGAATTCAAGCAGTCGTACTGGTGGGAGCCGGGCGATTCGACACCAGATCGCGCGCCGAACCTGGGCGCCGCAGTAGGAGCGAAGTAATGCGCGACGATCAAATAACCCGGTTGCAGGCCTTGAGCGAAAGCCTCGGCGAAGTTGTTATTCATGAGGTAGACCCAGCGAATTGGCCCGGGGCAAAGAAAGACCCCTCCGACCTCACCCAGCAGGAACGGGGTGATCGCTATTGGAGCAAGAAGAACGCCGCCGCCACCATGACGCTGCTGCTCAAGGTGGTGAACATTACCGGCGTCCTGAATAAGCAGAAGCCAGGCAAGGACGATGGTGATGCTGCTGATGAACTGGACGGCGAACTAGCTGCTGCCGAGCGTGAGGCCCAGGCCATCATCGACCGGATGCAGAAGGGTGGTCATGTCCACTGAGCCTGAAAAGAAAGTCAGCCTACTGATTTTTTTCATGCTGTGGGCGCGGCGCATGCGATGGGATGTGCCGTTCATCCACGTACAAGCGCTGATATGGCTGGAGGCCAAAGGACCTCTGGCCGTTTTGCGTTGCTTCCGGGGCTTCGGCAAATCGACGCTGTTGGCGATTTACAACGCGTGGCTGTATTACAAAGACCCGACCTATCGAATTCTGCACCAGTCGGAGTCGGACCCCACGGCCTACAAGACCAGCCGCGATACGCAGAACGTTATCCGCAACCACCCACTGACCCGCCACCTGTTGCCACCCAACCAGGGCACGGTCGAGCAATGGTGGGTTGAAGGTGCCACCGACTTCCGTAACGCCAGCATGTTCGCCAAGGGCATCCTGTCCAACGTTACTTCGGCCCGTGCGGACGAGTGCCAGAACGATGACGTGGAGGTGCCGCGCAACATCCAGACGCCCGAGGCGCGGGAGAAGCTGCGCTATCGCCTGGGCGAGCAGACGCACATTCTGGTGCCGGGTGGCAGCAAGCTCTATATCGGCACGCCGCACACCCACGACAGCCTGTACGACGAACTTGAAAGCATGGGGGCCGACTGCCTGACCATTCGCATGTTCGCCCAGGAGCACCGGATAGAGGACGCCAAGCAGAACGCTTATGACGTTCCGTTCGTGCCCGAAGTTGTGTTCTCCGGCATCGGCAAGCACGCCCGCGTGCTGGTGCTGGGCAGGGATTACCAAGCCACCAAAACCGGCATCGCCTTCTTTGCGCCGCCCGGCACACTTGTGGATTGCTACGCCGGTAGCGCCTGGCCTGAACGCTTCGACATGGCCACCTTGGAAACCCGGCGCCGTGAAACCCGTACCATCAACGAATGGGACTCGCAGTATCAGCTCCACTCGAAACCCGTCACAGAGGTTCGCCTAGACCCCGCGCGCATCATCCCGTACGACGTTCAGCCGGTCATGCGCTACGCCAACAACGCCGCGGCGATGTACCTAGGCGCCACGCAGATCGTGGGGGCCGTGGCCTATTGGGATTGCTCGCTGGGTAAGATCAAGTCCGACGCATCGGCTTTCTCGCTGATCCTCACCGACGCGCGCGGGCAGCTTTATTGGCACTTGGCCGTGGGGCTTACAGGGGAAATTGCGGAGTTCGATAAGAGGGAAAGGATCTGCGGGGGCCAGGTTCACCAGATCCGCGAATTGGTGGTCAGGTATCAAATTCCGCGCGTGATCATCGAGACAAACGGCCCTGGCGGGTTCGCTCCCGCGATCCTTAAGCAGGCACTCAAGGGCACAGGTTGCGGGATAGGAGAGGAACACTCCAGCACCAACAAACAGAAACGCATCCTCGACGCCTTCGAATCACCGCTGTCAGCGCGCTTCCTGTGGGCGCACGTCGAGGTGCTGAAAATCATCTGGGACCAGATGCGCGACTTCAACCCAGCACTGACCACCCAGGAAGACGACTACATCGACTCCGGTGCTGGCGGCATAGCCCAAACCCCTGTGCGCATTGGCCGAATAGTCGGGAAACCGACAGAGACCCGGCGTGACGATTGGCGCCCAGATGCGGGTGTTCATGAGGTTCAAGTGGACTACTAGCCCGCCACCACCAAAGGGGCAAGTCATGGCAGTTCCAGAAGGGCCAACCGAAAAGCGTTATGCCGCCAACGGGATCGCAACCGTCTATACCATTCCGTTCCTGCTGCTGGGGGCTGCCGACCTCAAGGTCTACCTGAACGACGTTGAGGTGACGTCAGGCTTCACCGTTTCAGGAATTGGCGCCCCCCAAAGCACAATCACATTTACTGTCGCGCCCCTGGGGGCCCTGCTGCTGCAATTGGACGTCCCGTTTCAGCGCCTGAACGACTATCAGGAAAACGGCGACTTCCTGTCGAGCACCGTCAACCGTGACTTCGACAGGATCTGGCAGGCCCTCAAACAGTTGTTGCGATACAGCGCCAGGGCTCTATCGCTGGGCTTTTTCGACGTGGACGGCAATGGCTTTTACCGGGCCAAGGGTAACGGGATCATCAACCTGGCTTCGGCCAATAAGGTTGATAACGCTGCCACGAACTGGAAAGACGTCAAGGACCAGATTGCATTGGTGCTATCGAGCGGCCAAGGGCCGATCAACAGCGCATCAAATATCGCCTACCTGGACCCAAATAACGATGTCAAAACGGTTCAGTATCTTTCCAGTCCTGCCGGTGCGGCGGCGATTGGTTTTGACTGGGCCGCACCAGGCGTTCCCAATAGCCTGGCCCTGGCCATGCGTCGTAGCCGCAACATCCGCATGTACGGTGCAATCGTTGAAGATCTGACTACAAACAACCTTGCAGCCTTTCAGGCCGCGTCTGCTTCGGGCCCTGGCATCATCGACGCGCGCGGCGTGACTTGCCTTGTGCAGGGGCAGTTCATCCCAGGGCCAGGGCAGATCTGGTTGCTTGCCGGGTCGAAGCTTTACCCCGGCACCTATGGCGGAACCATGTGCTTTATGTACCAGTCGCACGATACGGGAGTTATCGGCCCGGCAGTCATTCAGGGTACAGGGAAGGCGGTAGGAACCCAGAAAGGCATTGAGGTCAATTCGTCCAAACGGTTCTTGGTGCATGGGATCACCGCCTTCGATATGCCGGGCCATGGCTTCTACATGTCCGGGAACGTCGGTGTTCAGCGCTACGAGGGTGGCCGGATGATCGACTGTGGTGGGCACCGTTGCTACAAGGGGTACGAAGATCTTCCGGGCGCCGAGTACATGACCATCACCAATCCGCACTTTACGCAGTGCTCTGAATTCGGCATGAAAACCACTGCTGGCAACGTTCGGATTGTGAATCCTCAGATCGTTGATAACGACAAAGACGGGTTGCAGTCCTTTGGCGGCGTCAATCACGCCCACGGCGGTATCGCTGGCGGCAACATCAATCACAACGTCCAGTACAACCTGTACATGAGCGATGTGATAAACGGCCTGTCGATCACGGGCACCAACTTCTATGCGAACAACACTACCGGTGGCGGCGCTATCTTTCTTGAGCGCACGAAAGGCGTAAACATTTCGGACGGAATCATTGATTGCCGCGTTTATGTGTATGGCGCGGTTGGGCAAAACGTTCTACGCGACATGTACTGCCCTGGCGATTATGGCCCGATGGTTCTTTCGGATGAAGCCGACAAGCAGCCAGCGCTACTGTGGGTCCATGACTGCACTGGCGCAGGTATTAGGCGCAACTTCAAGAACATCAACAACCCAGGCCCGATTTATACCAGCGTAAGAAGGGTGGGGGCTCTTCAGGTGCTTGCGGTCAACACGGGTACCCCGATCATGTTTGCTACGGTGGTGCGGGATGACCATCTCGCTTACGACGTGCCAAGCGGCGTCTTTACTGTTCCCGCTACACAGCAGGGGCTGTATCGAATCAAGGCCGTACTGGTGTTTACGGCGCCTGGCTACAGCGCTACCAGCAGCTATGCCGAGTTGCGCATTAACAACGTTGCTGTGGTGCTTCAGGCGGCTGCTGGGTTCTCTTCTAACGTGATGGTGTTCAACTTCGATTACGAAGTTGAGCTGAATGCGGCGAACACTATTTCGTTTGTAGGGTTCATCTTCGCCACGACAGCTAACTTTGGGCACGCAACATACGACTCAAGGTTGACGATTGAGCGAATCGGTTAGTTGGTTTAGATATCGTTACACCGACATGTAGAGCCGTACCCAATTTCGATAATCAGCCTCGATGGCGGCGTCTGCAAAGGCGCCGTCTTTGTCTCGGGTGAAATTGATCGTGCTCGCGCCGTCTCGATTTACCTGCTCATCCATGAACTCGGCGCGCATGGCTTCGTCGGTTTTCTTAGGCGAGTTCTTTAGCGCGGTGATGACACGAGTGATGAAAGAGGTCATTGCATGCTCCTTGCGAATTTTCATAGGGGTGAACTGTAGTTTGTTGGATGGCGGAATGCTACACGCCCGCCGGCGAGGGGGTAGCGCAGGGGAGGTGGCGCCGGATTACCCGGCGTTCACCTTGCTTTTGAACTCGGCCCGTTTGCTGTCTGTCATGCCTTCCCGCAGTGCGTCGAGGTAATCGGCGTACCACTGCACCATCTTCCGCCTCTGGGGTAGATACGTCGCCTTGTCGTAGACGCCCTTGAGTCCCGCCTTCTTATGAGCCAGGTGCATGTCGCGCCAATTCTCGTCCCATCCGAATTCGGACAGCAGTGTTTCGCAGGTGTGCCGGCTGCCGTGGCCGGTCATGCGGCCTTTGTAGCCGATCAGCGCGAAGCACTTGTTGATCGATGCATCAGAGATGACCGGAACCTTTTCGCCGCTGGAGGGGAACAGGTAGCGGGATCGTCCGGTAAGCCGCTGGAGGTCCTTGATCATCTCGACCGCCTGGACGGGGAGCGGCACGACGTGGTCGCGGCGCATCTTCATCTTCACGGCTGGCACGGTCCACAATGCACCCTCTATATCCACCTCGCTCCATTCCGCCCAGCGCGTCATGCCCGGGCGCGAAGCCGTCAGCAGGGTGAGCCATGACGCCGTGCGTACAATCGTGCCGCTACTCGACGCCTCAAGGGCACACAGAAATTCCGGCAGCTCAGCTTCCACCAGGTGTGGGTACTGCGTTTCCGCTGGCGCCTTCTCGGCAATG
Source organism: Pseudomonas sp. KBW05 (assembly GCF_003852405.1). Taxonomy (GTDB): domain Bacteria; phylum Pseudomonadota; class Gammaproteobacteria; order Pseudomonadales; family Pseudomonadaceae; genus Aquipseudomonas. Next base: position 52,526 of record NZ_QAJM01000009.1, on the reverse strand, counting down.
TCTATCAGGTTGCTGGCCGGGTTGTTCTCAGTCATGCCCCTGGCGATGGCCAGGCCGAATATCTGGTTGACCCACACGCGCACCTTCTCGGCGGTGTTGTGGGCACCACGGCTCTCGATACTCGCCTGGAGGTTGGCGCAGTCGGCGCGTGTGATCTTGTTCAGCGGCTTACTGCCCAGGGCGGGGAGTATGTCGTTGGTCAGAGCACCGTTGATCCCGGCGAGCGTCTTCTCGGCCCGGCCGTCCTTGACCTTCTTTTCCAACCACAGATCGGCGGCAGCCTTGAACGTGTTCGCCTGGGCTGCATCTCTGGACGCCTTGATGTTTGCCTTGTGGGTGATGGGATCAACGCCATCGGCGTTCAGTCGCTGGGCTTCCTGAGCCTTGTCCCTGGCCTTTTTGGCAGTGACATCAGGATACGAACCCAGGCCGTGCCAGCCCCACTTGCCGTCGGGCTTCTTGAATCGCAGCTCCCAGCGCTTGCGGCCGGTGCTGCTGACCACGAAATAAAGCCGGTCAATTCCATAGTTCTCGCGGTATTCCTTTTCCTCTGGCTCCAGGGAGGCCAGCACCGTATCAGCCAATGGCCGACGCTTGATTTCGGATCGTTTCATGGTTGGTTTTTGTATGGTTTGGTTCGAAGTGTTCGGCACCATACATCTCGCCATACACGGAATCAAGGGCAATGGGGGTATGGATGGGAATAGAAGGGATCAGCGGGGAGTTGAGTTTGTTCAGTGTTTTCGGGGGATTGGGGCGTTTCGGGAGGGGGAGGGATAACGAGGGATTGAAAAGGTGGAGCGGGTAGAGGGAATCGAACCCTCGTCGGAAGCTTGGGAAGCTACTGTTCTACCATTAAACTATACCCGCTCAGAGCGGCTGACTTTGTACCAGATGTTCACCCGGATTTGAAGTTTTTCTTCAAAAATGTGTGGGTTACATGCCTATGTGGGAGCAGGCAAGCCAGCTCCCACACAATTAGATCGCAAAGGCATGTTGAGTCTGACCTTGGTGATAACGCAATCGACTGACCGGCCGCTGCGACTTCAGAAACCCAACAACGGCCTCCCGGCTGTCCCGGCACGCGGCCTTGTGCTCCATGTCCAGGAAGTGCCCCGTTGCCTGGATGGTGCTGAAGCTGCTGTGGGCCACATGCTGGCCGAACAGCTTGGCGTCCTGGGCGCTGGTGTATTCGTCCCATTCGCCGTTCAAGAACAGCACCGGAATGTCGATCTGCTTGGCCGCCTTGAGGTAGCACAGCCGATCGCTGTTGAGCACTTGGCTGATGTGGAAGTGCATCTGCCCATATTCGTGCTCGGCCAGGCTGCTCACATGCTTGTAGTTGAAGCGCTTGAACAACGACGGCAGGTGTTTGCCGATGGTGTTGTTGACGAGGTGCCCGACGCGGTCGCGGTCGAGGTTGCCGAGGTAGTCAACGCCACGTTCAAGGTAGTCACGCATGGGCGTGTTGATGACCGGTGAGAACGAGCTGATCACCGCTTTCTCCACGCGCCGCGGGCGGTGGGCGAGGGCGACCAGGGTGGCGGCGCCGCCCCAGGAGAACGACAGCACGTGTTCGGCGGCGAAGTGGTCGATGAGTTCCAGGAGGATCTGGCCTTCGATGTCCTTCGTCAGCATTTGCTCATGGCGGTTATGGATTTTGGAACGGCCAGCGTAGGGCTGGTCGTACAAAACCACATTGAATTGCGGGTGCAGGCTTTTCACGGTTTGGGCGAAGGATGCCGTGGTGGCCATGGAGCCATTGACCATGATGATGGTCTTTGCAGCAGCGTCCGCGCGATAGAACTCCGTGTAAACCCGATACTGACCCTGTATATCCAACACAGCGATTTCTGGCCTCATGTCGTAAGACTCCTGGCAAGCGGGTAGGGCGCGCAGATAACTCTGCACGAGCTTTGTGACAGGTAGGCATACGCCTGGAAAAGGGAGGCCCATGTCGATCCGATGACGGCTGGTCGACGGCTGTTGTTATGGCGGGCGGTTTTGCCTGGAAGGCCCGTAGATCAAGCGCGGGCGGGGGCAAAGTGTTTCTTGGAGGTTATAGGCGACTCGCCAGTCATATTTCGGCTGACGGTTTGATTCAAGCAGCACAGGCGCCACCTCGCAAGGCGCCAAACTGGTTTTTTGCCATCACCGGCTGAACGGTCGTCAGACCTGTCGGATCTCGTCGTCGGTCAGTGCCCGATACTCCCCCGGCGCAAGGTTCGCATCCAACACCAGAGGCCCCATCCGTTCGCGATGCAGGCCGATCACCTTGTTGTCGAAATGCCCGAACATGCGCTTCACCTGATGGTAGCGCCCTTCGACAATGCCCAATCGCGCCGCCCTTGGCCCCAGCAGCTCCAGGGTGGCAGGTTGGGTGGTGAGGTCTTCAAAGGCAAAGTACAGGCCGGCGGCAAATGTCGCGGCATATTCGGGGCCGATCGTTTGCTCGGTCTCCACCAGGTAAACCTTGGGCAGTTTGGTCTGCGGTTGCGTCAGGCGCCGCGACCACTGGCCGTCATTGGTGATCAGCATCAGACCGGTGGTGTTGAAATCCAGACGGCCGGCGATGTGCAGCTCACCTTTGTCCGGCACATCCAGCAGGTCGAGGACGGTCGGGTGTTGTGGGTCCGACGTGGCGCTCACACACCCCTGCGGCTTGTGCAGCATGAAGTAGCGCGCCGGTTTGCCGGCCTGCAACACCTCATCGTCGACACACACACGGCTGAATTCGCGCACCTCGTGATGGGGATCGCTGACCGCCACGCCATCCACCGTCACACGCCGTTCAACCAGCAATACGCGCACCTGCTGGCGATTGAAACGCGGCAGGTTGCTGAGGAACCGATCAACACGCATTACGGCTGTTCATCGCCGCGCAATTGCGCGTCCACTTGAGCACACCGTGGGCACAGGCAAGCCTGGTTGCGCAACGCATCGGGCAACGCCTCAAGCACGGCCGGGTCGATGCTGACGCCGTAGCACCAACACGCTTGGTCGGCCGTGCGTGGGTCGGCCAGGGTGCAGTCGTTGCGGGCGCCGCAGGCGGGGCAGAGGGTTGGCGTGGTCATGGCTCGGTTCAGGCTGGATCTCGGTGGGGTGGCACGATACAGCGTCGCCGCGTCAGGTGCCAAACGGGCGGGAAAACCAAGGCCCTCCGGTCGTCCGATCTACGTGTTTCAAGCTGTGTCAAAAACGCACCAGATTCGGTTTTTGATGTCAGATATTTCGTCATTCGGTGAAAGCTGAATGCCGCCCCCCAGCGTCGCTGGAGGAGCTCTTCCGCGGTCCAGGAGGCCGCCATGTATCGACGACTGCTACTCACTGCCTTGCTCGGCCTGACCTTGTCCGCGTGTGTGCCCTATTACGACGGTGGCGGCACCTACTATCGCTCCGAGGTCTACACCACCCCGGCGCCAGCGTATTACTACGGCGGCGGTTCTTCCTACTATGGGCGCAGCTATTACACGCCAGCACCGCGCTACTATCCTGCTCCGCGCTACTATTCTGCGCCACGCTACTATCAAGCGGCACCGCGTTATTACCAGCCAGCGCCGCGTTATTATCCACGGCCCGGTTACCGGCCTTACCCGAACCAGGGTTGGGACAATCGCGGTGGTCACGACCGAGGCGGGCGTGGTGACGGCGGCCATCGCGGGCACCGTTAACGCTCAGATAAATCCGCCAGGGGGTGCCGGCCTTCCCACGCTTTGTGGAAATGCGCCTGCACCACCGCTTGGGGCACCGTATTCACATCCGGCCAATGCCAATGGGGCTGCTGATCCTTGTCGATCAGCCGCGCGCGTACCCCTTCGGCAAATTCCGGGTGGCGGCAGCAGTTCAGGCTCACGGTGTATTCCATCTGGAACACCTGGGCGAGGGACAACTGACGGCCACGCTGGAGCTGTTCCCACACCAGGTGCGCGGTCAACTGGCAGCCTTCGCTCAGGGTCTTGCCGGCGCGGCTGAACAGCGGGTCGTTGTGGTCGCGCAACTGGCTCAAGGCGCGCCAGGCGCAGCGTACATCGCCGACATCCAGCCATTCGTCGATCTGTGCCCGACGCGGCAGCCACTGCGCTTCGGGTTGCTGGCTGAGCGCCTCCTGGGCCAGGGCCTTGAGCAGGCTGTTGAGCTGCATCGGCGTTTGTTCCTGCCAGTTCAATTGCAGCAAACCGTCGATCAACTCATCTTGCTGGTCATCGCCTAGGAAGCGGTCGGCCAGGCCCAGGTCCAAGGCATCACGACCGTTGATATGCGCACCGGTCAGGCCGAGGAACAACCCGAGCTTGCCCGGCAGGCGCGACAAAAACCAACTGGCGCCCACATCCGGGTACAGGCCGATGCTGATCTCGGGCATGGCCAGGCGGCTGCTCGGCGTGACGATGCGTACCGATGCACTTTGCAACAGGCCCATGCCTCCACCGAGCACGTAGCCGTGGCCCCAGCAGATCACCGGTTTTGGGTAGGTATGCAGGCGATAGTCGAGGCGATATTCCGCCGCAAAAAATTGTGCAGCAAGCGCCGGTACAACACCGGGTTGCTCACGGCATTCCATCGCGAGGCTGCGCACTTCGCCTCCGGCGCAAAAGGCCTTGGGCCCATTGCCGCGCAGCAGTACGCAAACGATATTCGGGTCTTTCGCCCAACTGTCCAGGCGCTCGTCCAGGGCCAGGATCATCGGCAAGGAAAGGGCGTTGAGGGATTTTTCTGCGTCCAGGCTGGCGATACCGATGCGGGCACCGTCGCTGCCGGTCAGCTCTTCGAAGTGCAGGTTCATCGTGACCTCATTCGGGAAGGTAGAGGATGAGTATGATCGCTTCGTAGGAAAGTGCTGGTGGTGTGTCAGATCAATTGACAAGCGGGGTCGGCTTTCCTAGGGTTCGCCTCATTCTTTTTGACAAGACCATTCCAACATGACCGAAGGCGACCGTATCAAACTCGAACCCACCTGGAAGCACGCCCTGCGCGATGAGTTCGAGCAACCATATATGAACCAGTTACGCGAGTTCCTGCGCGATGAACATGCGGCCGGCAAAGAGATCTATCCGCCCGGCCCGCTGATTTTCAACGCGCTCAACTCCACGCCGCTGGACAAGGTCAAGGTGGTGATCCTCGGCCAGGACCCGTACCACGGCCCCGGCCAGGCCCATGGTCTTTGCTTCTCTGTGCAACCGGGCATCCCAACGCCGCCGTCGCTGCTCAATATCTATAAAGAACTCAAACGCGACCTGAACATCGACATCCCCAACCACGGTTGCCTGCAAAGCTGGGCCGACCAGGGCGTGTTGCTGCTCAACACCACCATGACCGTGGAACGCGCCAACGCCAACGCCCATGCGGGCAAGGGCTGGCAGTTCTTTACTGATCGGATTATCGAAGTGGTCAGCGCGCATCAGCCGCACCTGGTATTTTTGCTGTGGGGCGCCCATGCCCAAGGCAAGCAGAAGCTGATCGATGCCACCAAGCACCTGGTGCTGACCTCGGTGCATCCGTCACCGTTGTCGGCGTATCGCGGGTTTTTGGGTTGCGGGCATTTCAGCCGTACCAACAAGTTTCTTGAGCAGAATGGCGAGACGGCGATTGAGTGGCGGTTGCCGTCGGTATAACAGTTAACCGCAATCGAATGTGGGAGCGGGCTTGCTCGCGAAAGCGGTGCATCAGTCAACATTTTCAGTGACTGACACACTGCATTCGCGAGCAAGCCCGCTCCCACATTTGAACGGTGTGACGTTTTTAAAGCTTTTCCGGCTGGCGGTTCCAGTGTCGGAATAGTGGTTCAGCCAGAAACAACACAAACAACAAGCGCATCACCTGCATCGCCGTCACCAACGGCACCGACAATTGCAGGGTCTCTGCCGTAAGGCTCATCTCGGCAATCCCGCCGGGCATCATGCCCAGGGTCAACGAGCGCAAGTCCAGATGAGTCAGCGCGCTCAGCCCCACCGCCGCCAACGTCGCCAGCGCCATGGTCAGCGCAGTGCCGATCAAGGTGCGGCCCATGAACGACGGCGCCCGGCGAAAGAACTGCCGATTGAAGTGGCAGCCCAAACCGCTGCCGATCAACCATTGGCCGATCTGGCTGCCGCCATCGGGCAGGCCGATATGCAGATCCCACACAACACTGGCCGTCGCACTCACCAGCAACGGTCCGAACAACCACGGATTCGGCTGACGTAAACGCTGCCAACCCCAGGCCACCAACGCGCCAAGTGGAAACAACGCCAACAGCCAAGGCCAACTCACCGGCGCCGGATGAAACTGCGGCGCGCCGCCTTCAAGCACATACTTGAAGATCGCCGGCACACACAACACCACCACCAACACCCGCAGACTCTGCCCCGCCGCGACACGGCTGAGCACCGCGCCATTGCGTGCGCCGAGGTTGACCATCTCGCCGGAACCGCCGGGCATGCTGGAGAAAAACGCGGTGGCGCGGTCTTCTCCGCTGCGCCGCATCAGCCACACGCCGACCACGCTCGACAGGCTGGTGACCAGCGCGCCAAAGAAGATCAGCCCGAAGTGGCTCATCACTTGCTCGATCACCACGGGGGTGAAGTGCAGGCCGATGCCGATGCCCACTACCCATTGGCCGCATTTGCGCCCGCCGGGAATTTCCGCCAACTGCCACGGCGTGAGGCAACGCACCAGGATGATCGCCAGCAACGAGCCGACCATGTACGGCAAAGGCCAGCCGACGAGGCTGGCCAGGTAACCGCCGGCCAGGCCGACCAGCGGTGTTCCCCACCAATGTTTAAAGGTGACCTCAGACATCGGCCACGGCACGACGCTGCAAGGCACGTTTGCGATAGATGCGCACCAGTGGGAAGGCCAGCATCAGCGCGGTCAGGACCCACACCCCAAAGGTGATCGGGCTCGACCAGAGGATGTCCAGCGCACCGTTGGAAATCGACAGCGCCCGGCGCAGGTTCTGCTCCATCAGGCCACCGAGGATAAAGCCCAGCAGCACCGGCGACAGCGGGAAGTCGAGCTTGCGCAGGATGTAGCCGAAGATGCCGATGCCGACCATCAGGAACAGGTCGAAGGTGGTGGCGTGAACCGCGTATACACCAATCGCGGTGATGATCGCGATCACTGGCACCAGCGCCCAGTTCGGCACGGCAAGGATGCGCGTGAAGATGCGGATCATCGGGATGTTGAGGATCACCAGCATGATGTTGGCGATAAACAACGACGCGATCAGGCCCCAGACGATGTCGGGTTGCTGTTGGAACAGCAGCGGGCCGGGGGTGATGTTGTACAGCGACAGCGCGCCGATCATCACCGCCGTGGTGCCCGAGCCGGGTACGCCGAGGGTCAGCATCGGCACCAGGGCGCCGCAGGCAGAAGCACCAATCGCGGTTTCCGGGGCGGCGAGGCCGCGCATGTCGCCCTGGCCGAATTTACCGCTGGCACCGGCCAGGCGTTTTTCGGTCATGTAGGCAACGGCCGAGGCCAAGGTGGCGCCGGCACCCGGCAACACGCCCATGATGAAACCGAGCAGGCCGCAGCGGATATTCACCACGAAGACAGCGGACGCTTCCTTCAAGTTGAACATCATCCGTCCGGTAGCTTTCACCGCTTCCTGGCCACGGTGGGTTTTTTCCAGCAGCAACAGGATCTCGCTGATGGAGAACAGGCCCAGCACCAGTACGACAAACTGGATGCCGTCGGTGAGGTGGATGTTGTCGCCAGTAAAGCGGTACACGCCGCTGTTGGCGTCGATGCCCACCGCCGAGAGGAACAGTCCGATCAGCGCCGCGACAAACGTCTTCAACGGCTTGTCACCGGCCATGCCGCCGAGGCAGACAATCGCGAACACCATCAGTACGAAATATTCCGCAGGGCCGAAGGCAATCGCCCATTTGGCCAGCAACGGCGCAAACAACACCATGCCGCAGGTGGCGATAAACGCGCCGATGAACGAACTCCATGCCGACAACGACAGCGCCACACCAGCCAGGCCTTTGCGGGCCATTGGGTAACCGTCGAGGGTAGTCATCACGGTGGAGGCTTCGCCCGGGATGTTGAGCAGGATCGAGCTGATCCGGCCGCCGTATTCGCAGCCCAGGTACACGGCCGCCAGCAGGATCAGCGCGGACTCCGGCGGCAGGCCCAGGGCGAACGCGATGGGGATCAACAGCGCCACGCCGTTGATCGGGCCCAGGCCCGGTAACAGGCCGACCACGGTGCCGATCAAGGTGCCGCACAACGCGGTCACCAGGTTATAAGGGGACAGTGCAACGCCGAAGCCCTGGCCCAAATAGCTGAAAGTATCCATATCAGTTCTCCAGAACGTCGAGCAGGCCCAGGGGCAGCGGTACATCCATGGCTTTATCGAACAGCAGGTACAGGCCGATGGCCATGAGGCTGACGATCACCACGCTCGGCAACCAGCGGCCGCCATATAGGCGCGCCATGGGGATGCCGATCAGCATGCTGCTGAGGATGAAACCCAGGGGCTCGAAGGTGCCGGCGAACACGATCAACAGGCCGACGCAGATGCCGATCTTGATCAAGGTTTCGCGGTCCAGCGCCGGTTCTTCTTCGGTGTGTTTGGTCGGCTGTGGGCGGATGATCATGTAGATCAGGCCCAGGCTCATCAGCCCGAGCATCAGCAGCGGGTAGGCACGTGGCCCGACCGGCTCGTAGGAAAATGCGGCTTGGTACGGCCACGCCATCAGCGCGAGACCGGCACAGACCAGCAGCATGATGCTGGCGAAAATGCGTTGTAAGAGCATGTGAAACTCCTGGGCCACGCCGCCTGGTTGAAGAGGGCGTGGCCATGTGACAGGCAGGGGCGGTTACTGGATCAGGCCGAACTCTTTGGCCAGCACTTTGTAGTCAGCCACCTGTTTCTTCACGTAGGTGTCCAGCTCCGGGCCGGTCATGGCGAACGGGAACAGCTCGCGCTGGTCACGCAGCTTGGCGAACTCGTCGGAGGCCAGCAGTTTGTCGAACGCGTCTTTCCACCAGGCGTAGTCGGCGTCGCTGACTTTTGGCCCGAGGTAGAAGCCACGTACTACAGGCCAAACGATGTCGTAGCCTTGTTCTTTGGCGGTAGGAATATTCTTCATTTCCGGCTCGTCCAGGCGCTCTTCGGAGAACACCGCCAGCAGGCGCATGTCACCGCTGAGGATGTGTGGCATGGAGTCGGAGATGTCGGTACTGCCCACCTGGATGTGACCACCGAGCAGGGCGGTGGCGATTTCGCCGCCGCCTTCAAGCGCCACGTAGCGCAGCTCACGCGGGTTGATCCCGGCGGCCTTGGCGATCAGTGCGGTTTGCATCCAGTCCTGGCTGCCAACGGTGCCGCCGGAACCGATCACTACGCTGCCCGGATCTTTCTTCAGGGCTTTGACGAGATCGTCGAGGGTCTTGTAGGGCGAGTCGGCTTTCACCGCGATAGCACCGTAGCTGGTGCCGACCGCTGCCAACCAACGCACGGCGCTTTCATCGAAGCGGCCGAATTTGCCCTGGGCCAGGTTCAGCAGCGAACCGCTGGACCACGCCACCAAGGTGCCGGCATCCGCAGGGCGCTGGGCGACCACGGCGTTGTAGGCCACCGCACCGACGCCGCCGGGCATGTAGGTCACGCGCATCGGCTTGCTCAGCAACTTCTCGTTGACCAGCGCGCTTTGCGCCAGTTTGCAGGTCAGGTCAAAACCACCGCCAGGGGAGGCCGGGGCGATGCATTCCGGGCGCTTGGGTTCTTCGGCGGCCAGCAGTTGGCCAGCGAACAGTACGCAGCCGGCGGCGAGGGCCAATTTACGCAGTGAAAGGGTCATGTTTTATCTCCGTCTTTGTTGTTATGAGTGGCTACTTACCAAAGGGCGACGCTGTAGCTGACCAGCACGCGCATTTCATCCGCATCACGGGCTGAGTAGTTGGAGCGGTAGGTGGCATTGCGCAGGCGCACGGCCACATCCTTGAACGTGCCGCTTTGCACCACGTACTTGATCTCGCTGTTGCGTTCCCACTCTTTGCCGGTGTCGCCGTTCTTGAGCTTGATATTGTCACCCGAGATGTAACGGCTCATGAAGCTCAGGCCGGGGATGCCCAGTTTGACGAAGTCGAAGTCGTAGCGCGCCTGCCAGGAGCGTTCTTCGGCGCCGGCAAAGTCGTTGATCTGTACGAAGTTGACGAGGTACGGGTCGCTGCCATCCACGTACGGAAATGCGTTGTCGCCGGACATGTGCTGGTAGCCGGCGCTGAGCTTATGGCCATTGAGGGCATAGCTGAACAGGCCGTTGAGGGATTTGTTGTCGATCTTGCCACCACGGGCGCTGCCGGTGTCATCGCTGATCGCCAGGCGCAGGTCGGTGGCGAAGGTGCCGGGGCCCATCGGGCGGGCGGCGACCAGGCCGAGGAAGTGCTGGCGGTACACGTCGTCGAGTTGGGCGAAGTGGTAGCTGCCGGTGATCTTGTCGGCGAACTTGTAGTCCACGCCACCGAAGTTGAAGTGCTTGCCGGTGGCGCCGCTGACGAAGCGGCTGTTCTTGTTGTTGAGGGCGATGTCTTCGTAGTTGCTGTCGTCGCGGTCCTTGGCTTTGTCCAGGCGGCCACCGGTGAACACCAGGTTCTTGAATTCCTTGGAGGTGATCAGGCCGCCGTTGAAGGTCTGCGGCAGGATGCGCCCGTCGTTGGGCTTGAGGATCGGCAGTTCGGGGGCCAGTGAGCCAATCTTCAGTTCAGTAGCGGAGATTTTTACTTTGCCGGTCAGGCCCAGCTTGGAGTACTCGTTGGCGGCGCGGCCATCATCGTGGGTCGGCAGCAGGCCGGTGCCGGTGCGGTCGGGGCTGGAGTCGAGCTTGACCCCGAGCATGCCCAGCGCATCCACGCCAAAGCCGACGGTGCCGTCGGTGTAGCCTGATTGCAGGTTGAGCATGAAGCCCTGGGCCCATTCGTCGCGCTTGGATTGCTGCGCGCTGGTGCCGTCGCGGAAGTCGCGGTTGAAGTACATGTTGCGGGTTTCCAGGGTACCGCTACTGTCTTCGAAGAAGGCAGCCTGGCTAAGCGGCGAAAAGCCGGCAAGGGCAGCGGCACTGGCGAGGGCGGTCTGGGTCAGGCGGGAAAAACGCACAGGCGAGAATGCCTGGGGCTGTGTCGACAGCATCGTGGTGTACTCCGTTATTGTTCTTATTTTGACGAAAACGCTTCAAGGCGTTTTTCGGGCGCGGCGCGAAGGCAGCTCGGTGGGCATAGACCACCGTGACTGGATGCTAAAGGGCGAAGCTTTCACTAACCTTTCAATGGCCTTTCAATGTTTTCGGGCTTCACAGGGCAGGCGGCGCCTGTAAACTGCCCGCCAAAGCGTGGCGTCGCCCACCCCTGAACGAGGTACAAATCCATGCGTGTCCTGTTGGTTGAAGACCACCTGCAACTCGCCGAAAGTGTCGCCCAGGCGCTCAAGAGCACGGGTTTGACCGTCGATGTGTTGCACGATGGGGTGGCCGCGGACCTGGCCTTGAGCAGCGAGGAGTACGCCGCAGCGATCCTGGATGTGGGCTTGCCGCGCATGGACGGTTTCGAGGTGCTGGCGCGCTTGCGGGCGCGTGGGAAAAATCTGCCGGTGTTGATGTTGACCGCGCGCAGTGACGTGAAAGACCGTGTGCATGGCCTGAATCTTGGTGCGGACGATTATCTCGCCAAACCGTTCGAGCTGACTGAGCTGGAGGCCCGGGTCAAGGCTCTGCTGCGGCGCAGCGTGTTGGGCGGCGAGCGCCAGCAGACGTGCGGGGTGCTGGTCTACGACCTCGACACTCGCCGTTTCACGGTGGGTGGCGAGCTGATGACATTGACGTCCCGCGAGCAAGCAGTGCTGGAAGCGCTGATTGCGCGTCCGGGGCGGGTCATGAGTAAAGAGCAACTGGCGTCCCAAGTGTTCGGCCTGGATGAAGAAGCCAGCCCCGATGCGATCGAAATCTACGTGCACCGCTTGCGCAAGAAACTCGACGGCCAACCGATCGCCATCGTGACCTTCCGTGGCCTCGGCTATTTGCTGGAAGCGCGTGATGCATAAACCCAGCAGTCTGCGCTGGCGCCTGCTGTGGAATCTGGCGCTATTGCTGGTGTTGTTGATGCTCGCCAGCGGTATGAGTGCCTATTGGAACGGGCGCGAGGCGGCGGACACTGCCTACGACCGCACCTTGCTCGCCTCGGCGCGGACCATCGCCGCCGGGTTGACCCAGGTCGACGGCACCCTCAGCGCCAACGTGCCCTATGTGGCGCTGGATACCTTCGCCTACGACAGCGCCGGGCGCATTTATTACCAGGTCAATGACATTGATCAGAAGCTGATTTCCGGCTACGAAAACCTTCCCGGCCCGCCGCCCGGTACGCCGCGCACCGACGATTATCCGGCCCTGGCGCGCTTTTACGACGCGGTGTATCAGGGGCAACCGGTGCGTGTGGTGAGCCTGCTCAAGGCGGTTTCCGAGCCGAACATGAACGGCATGGCGGAAATTCGCGTGGCTGAAACCGATGAAGCGCGCGTCAGCATGGCCCGCAGCCTGATGGCCGACACTTTGCTGCGCCTGGGCATGCTCGCGGTGGGCGCGTTGCTGCTGGTGTGGTTCGCCGTGAGCGCGGCGTTGCGCCCGCTGGAGCGCTTGCGCACCGCCGTGGAAGAGCGCCAACCCGACGACCTGCGGCCGTTGCCGCTGGTGGAAGTGCAGCATGAGCTCGGCCCGCTGGTGCGTTCCCTCAATCACTTTACCGAACGCCTGCGCGGTCAGTTCGAGCGCCAGGCGCAGTTTATTGCCGACGCCGCCCACGAACTGCGCACACCGTTGGCCGCGCTGAAGGCCCGTCTCGAACTGGGCCTGCGTGCCGAAGACCCGCCGACCTGGCGCAGCACCCTGGAAAGCGCCGCCCAGGGTACCGATCGCCTGACCCATCTGGCCAATCAACTGTTGTCCCTGGCGCGTATCGAAAACGGCGCGCGGGCGATTGCCGAGGGCGGTGCGCAGTTGCTCGACCTCAGCCAGCTCGCGCGGGAATTGGGCATGGCCATGGCGCCCTTGGCCCATGCGCGTGGCGTGGCGTTGGCGTTGGAAGCCGATGAGCCGGTGTGGCTGCGTGGCGAGCCGACGTTGTTGAACGAGCTGTTGAGCAACCTGGTGGACAACGCTCTGGCGCACACGCCACCGGGTGGCAATGTGATCTTGCGGGTCACGGCGCCGGCGGTGCTGGAAGTGGAAGATGATGGCCCGGGCATCCCGCTGGATGAGCGCGACCGAGTGTTCGAGCGCTTCTACCGACGCAGCCAGCAGGGCCTGGGGTCTGGCCTGGGGCTGGCGATTGTCGGCGAGATCTGCCGCGCGCACCTGGCGCAGATCAGCCTGCACGATGGCGAGCGGGCGGGCTTGAAGGTACGGGTGAGCTTTATCGCCGGCTGATCAGTAGAACATCGAGCGTGCTTCATCCAGCTCGGCGCGCAGGGCTTCGCTGTAGGGGTCGATCCGCAGCTTCTTGAGTGCCGGCAGGGTGGCGGCCGAGACATTCGCCAAGGGATGGTCAGTGCCGCGATAGCAATACAACACGGCGATTTGCACCAGGTCGATGTAGTCGAGGGTAGGGGAGTCACGCTCCATATCCAGGTACTGTCCCGGCAGGTTGGCCAGCATCTCCGGGAAATCCCAGCCGCGCAGCAGCTTGTCGCCGAGCAGCGGGTGGATGCTATCGATCACATGGTTGAGTGCCACCGGGTCCGACAGCAGTTCGTAATGGTCTTCGGCATAGGTCAGGATCGGCAGCACGCCAATCTGATGCACCAGGCCGCCCAGGGCAGCCTGGTCCGGCTTGAGCTGGCTGTGGCTGCGGCACAACGCATAGCTGACGCCCGCCACTTCCAGGCTGCGGCGCCAGACATCGCGCATCTTCTGCTCGACCGCTTCGGAGCGGGCGTGGAAGATCTGTTCCATCACCAGGCCAATGGCCAGGTTGCTGCTGTAGTTGGTGCCCAGCCGGGTGATGGCGGTGTGCAGGTCGGTGACTTCCTGGGTCGCGCGCAACAACGGGCTGTTGACCACTTTGATCAGGCGCGCCGACAGCGCGGTGTCGCGCCCGATCACTTTGCTCAAGTGGCTGATGCTGATTTCCGGGTCTTCAGCGGCCTGACGAATTTTCAGCGCCACTTCCGGTAATGTCGGCAGAACCAGGTCATCGTTATCGATGGCCGTAATCAAAGCCTGTTGGACTTTTTCCGCCAGCTTGTTCATTCATGATCTCTAGGGTGTTGCAAAAAGGTACGGCGACTAACGCTGGATCTCTCGATCACGGTCGAGTGTGTAAGGCAGGTCAAGCAGGTGCAAACCGGGACCTTCCAGGGTGCCGAGGCGCACATCGCCACTGTCGGCTGCTTCGGCTTGCAACACGGCCAAAAGTTCAACCGCCTGGTCAGCTTTTGCTGCAATCACCACTTCGCCGATCGAACTGTTATGGCTGGGGGAAAACAGTGGGGTGCCTGGCTCGGGCATCTCGGCCTCATCAAGGCGCAAGCGATACAGGCGACGCTTGAGCTTGCCCAGGTACTGCATGCGCGCGACGATTTCCTGGCCGGTGTAGCAGCCTTTCTTGAAGCTGACGCCACCGACGGCCTGCAGGTTGAGCATCTGCGGGATGAACAGCTCGCGGGTTTGCGGCATGACCTGGCCGATGCCGGCGCGGATCTGCCCCAGCAGCCATTCGTTCAGATCGGTTTCTTTAAGCTGTGCCGCCAATTGGCTGCGTACGGTATCGGCCTGTTCGACGGGCACCCAGAGTTCGGCGCGGTCGGGCGAAACCCGAATGGCGATCAAGCGTTCAGTGCGTGCAACGCTGTCGGTGTCGGCGGGCAGTTCAAGGCCGAGAGCGGCGAGTGCCTGATCCGCACCGATGAGGCCGAATCGAACCCAGGCGGCGCTTTCGTCGGTGAGTTTGGATTTGGAGAATACGGCGTACTTCTTCAGGTCGGCCAGTTGCGGTTCCAGCAGTTCGCTGGCCATGGCCAGTAACACGCCGTCACCTTGCAGCAGGATCCGGAAGCTCGACTGCATGCGCCCTTTTTGCGTGCAGCGCGCGCCGAGGCTGGCCTGGGTGTCGCTCAGGTAATTGAGGTTGCAGGTCAGTTGCCCTTGCAGGAACTTGGCAGCGTCGGCGCCGCGGACGGCGAGGACGCCTTCGTGGGACAGGGGGCAGAAGAAAGCGGAGTCAGCCATGGGTCATCGCAGGTCAAAAAGTCATGGGTGCATCATAGAGGGGCGCCCGGCAAATGGATAGTTTCCGTATGGGGCGACCAAAGCCGACTGTTCCGGTGCGGCCGGGCCTGTATACTTGCCGCCTATTTGAGGAGCGCTCCATGGTCGAAGATGTAGAAATCAATCGCCTCTACTGGCACAGCCGTCGCGGCATGCTGGAGTTGGATGTGTTGTTGGTGCCTTTCACCAAAGAGGTCTACGCGACGCTCGACAAGGTGGACCGCGACCTCTACGTCCGGCTGCTGACATGCGAAGACCAGGACATGTTCGGCTGGTTCATGGAACGCGCCGAATCTGAAGACCCGGAGCTGCAGCGCATGGTTCGGATGATTCTGGATCGTGTCCAGCCCAAGTAATACGTTTGAATGCCGCTGGCAGGCCTCACGGCTGTTGCTGGCGGCGTATCTCCTTGCCCAGCTGTTCGCGCTGGGTGCGCTGTTGTCCCTCGACCTGCCTTACTCAAGCCTCGGCGTGCTGGTGTGCCTGGCGCATGCTGCCTGGGTTTTACCGCGCCATGTGCTGCTGACCCACCGTTCGTCGGTTCGTGGCCTGCGCCGCGATGAAGGCGGCTGGCAGTTGTGGAGCGCCGCACGTGGCTGGCACGGCGTGCAGTTGCGTCCCGACAGCCTGGCGTTGCCGTTGATCGTGGTGCTGCGTTACCGGGTGCCGGGGCAGTGGTGGGTGCGCTCGATCTGTGTGCCTGCCGATTCGCAGGCCGCCGATCTGCATCGACGCCTGCGGGTGCGCTTGAAGTTCAGTCGCCGTAGGTGGTTGGCACCAGAATAGTGTCGCGGGCCTCGGGCAGCAGGTCGGGGTAGTCGAGGGTGTAATGCAGGCCGCGGCTTTCCTTGCGTTCCATGGCGGAGCGAATCATCAGTTCCGCCACTTGGGCCAGGTTGCGCAACTCGATCAGGTCGCGGCTGACTTTATAGTTGCTGTAGAACTCGACCCTTTGAGGCTAAACCCAATGGATACAGGGGTTTCAGCCGATGACCGTCAACCGCCGCTCCCAAAGTGGGACAAACCTGTTACAAACTGCGCTCGCCAAGCCGTACCACTATCGCCGGTCTGGTCGCTATTACCTTCGCCTTCGCCCTCAAGGAACCGCTAAGGGCTTCTACACGCTATCGCTCAGGACCACAGACAAGGCTACTGCTATGACCATCTCCAAGGACATCCTCAAGACGCTGGCTGCTTTCCACTTGGATAACCCAGAGGCGACGTGGGATGAGCTCAGAGAACGGTTGGCAGACATCGCTGAGGAGTGCCTGACTATGGCTCATGGTGATGACTCACTGGTGGCCTACGAAATAATCTACGACGAGTTACGTCTATCGCTTCGCGAGGCATCAGCTAAAGGGCCAATGACCGTTGATCAACAAAGGGCCGCGAGCAAAGCTGAGGACATTCTGGAGGCTGCTCAGGAACGTTTGAAGGGCAGGCCGGGTAAGCTGATCGGGATCGTTGAGGAACTCAGAGGTATCCCTGGTGGCACGCCTGTAGCCCCTTGTCTGTCCCTATCTGTAAACGCTTCTGACGCACTGACGTTCGAGCATCTCTCTGGGCTCTATATGGCGGAGCAAAAGGACAACGTACAGGCCAGCACTATGCGAGACGTTAAGTCGTCTTGTGCTGCTATTAGCGCTGCTCTGGGAGAGCTCGACCTTAAAGGGCACACTCGGGCTGACATGGTGGCACTCAAGGCAAAACTCCTTGAGGACCGCAAAGGTTCCACTGTGAACAAGCTACTCACCCGGCTATCAACTGTCATGGATTGGGCTGTTCATAATGGCTACATCGACAAGAGCTTCGATAAGGGGTTGAAGCTATCCAAGGATGCTGACAGCTCGCGTGAGGCGTTCTCTCAGGATCAGGTCCAGTTGCTTATGTCCTACGCTAACGGCCTATCTGCTGATGTATGGCAGCGCTGGGCGTTGTCCCTTGGGGTCATCACTGGGACCCGCATTGAAGAACTCAGGCAGTTGACCAAGGCGGACGTTAAGCAGGTTGGGGGCGTTTGGGTCATCGATATCAATAGGAACGATGGCAAGACAGCCAAGACCAAGAATGCTCTGCGTGTCATACCGTTGACCGATGCGGCCTATGGGTTTGACCTAAAAGCGTTCCTTGCGTTTGTCGATAGCTCTGACTCTCGGCTGTTCACGTTAGGCGCTGGTCAGTTCTCAAACGTGCTTAATGGGGCGTTGCGAGATGTCTTGAGCCTGAACACTGATCGGACCCAGACCTTCCACTCGTTACGTCACTCGCTGGCCGGTGCCTTGAAGGCCGCTGAGGTGCCTGTGGGGACCGCTGAGGCAATCTTGGGGCATTCGTCGGGGTCGATTAGTTATGATCTGTATGGATCTGGCAGCGCCGTTCAGGTAGAACGGATGGCTGAGGCGTTGAGCAAATCCTTTAAGCTGACAGACAACAATTGAGAGATACTTGTATGGAAACTAATCCCGTTAAGTCTAAGCCTACGCTTGAACTAATACTTGTCGATGACAAGTCGTTAATTGTTGAAGTGACCAGTTATCACCTTAAGTTAAATAGCAAGTTGCATGTCGGTGCTAAAGGGGGAGTGCACAAGCTCGGAACATTCAAAATAAATAGCTCGGCCTGTCAGGGGTGGGAGGCTGTCAAAGCAATAAAATATGTTGTTGGTGAATGTGTGGTGCTGATGGAACACATTCCTAAAACAACCCCGAGGACAATTACTTATAAAGTTAGGCAGGATTTTTAAGCGCAACTTTATGGGTGTCGAACTGGACGTTCTTGTCGGCCACCCTGAGCATGAACTGCTGTTTGTGGCTGTTCAGGTTGCCCGCGCCGCTGGCTTGAAGAAACCAAGTCAGCAGGTCAGCCGTCACGCCGGGTACTCAGGGACATCTGGAGCTATCACATTAGGGTCTATACCAAATGTAGATACCTTACCAAAGCTCCCTAACGTGCAGTCAAGGAGCTGAGTTTTTACTGAGGCTGCGGCCTATCAGATGCTCCTACGGGGGACGCGCACCAGCCTCTGAGCCGTTCCGAAAGTGGGTCACAGAGGAAGTCCTACAGACCATTCGCAAGACTGGCCCCTACAGCGCAGGTGAGTCCACAAACCCAATCGCAATGGGGATTATTTGAACATCTTGAAAACGTCCCACACGACAGCTCCAATGAATGCAAACCCAGAGATTGCCCATAGAGCCTGCATGATTTTGCGCCGTGCCACATTGATTGACGGTCGCATGCCTGAGGTGATTAGCGTTGCTACGAAGTTGATTACCAATTGGGCACCCATCAGTTTGAGGATGAGGAGTGTGTAAGGCATTGAGTCTCCTTGGTTAGGTTGCCAAAAGATGTCATTGTGCCACATCTGATTTCATGAAAGTTGTCATATCTAAAATATTTCTTCTTGTCACTTGTCAAGAACTATTTAAAAACCCTCACTAAGGGTACAGGTAGGCAGACACACAGAAATAAATCCTGCCTGTACATTCAGATTCCTACCATTTGACCTGAGACTACAGAGTGCCAAGAGCGATCACCCACAGGGTGACACGCCAACGCTCAACCGTCCCCGGTAAGCAGACTAAGCGTCTGGCTCCAGTAGGGAGGAGCGAACATTGATATTGCTGATCGTAAGTCGGTGCCTTTTAGGGCATCGCTGAGAAGCCTTGCACGGGATTGGGGCCACCGTGTATTGCTCAATGTTCACGGGGACCTTAACTTAAAGATCTTAAAGATTACTCATTGAGAACTATCTAATAATTATCTTTATATAAATCTATTCTTTTGTCTTTAAGAAAGGACTTATAGGTTTCTCTTGGAAGGGATTTGTCTTGCGGCAATAATTACCCCTGCTTGCCGAGAGTAAGATTAAGCAGGGCTGCAAGTGATCGTTTACACCAGTGGTGCTTGGTTTACTTTAAGAGGTTCTCTCGGGCCATGTGAAGCAAGTGGTCGTAAAAACCCTCACTAAGGCTACAGACACACCACGCCCATCGCTGGGCATCACACAGATAATCGCAGAGTCTTCCTGTTTGCTTCTTCATGCCACCGTCCAGAACCTTTGTCGGGTCTCTGCGCTGGGCTGTGGGAGCGAACCTGAGGAAGCAAACAAGAGGAATAGACAAATGATCACTGACATCAAACATAAGCACGCTGGGCACGTCATCATTATAGAAGGTCAAGCATTCAAGGCCAATAATGCAGGGCAGTGGGACCTAACTGATATCTGGCGAACCTTAAAGTTACCAGTAAAGAACGGACCTGCGCAGTGGCGGACCAAGCAGGCTAAACGAATGGAA
This sequence comes from Pseudomonas sp. KBW05, assembly GCF_003852405.1. Taxonomy (GTDB): domain Bacteria; phylum Pseudomonadota; class Gammaproteobacteria; order Pseudomonadales; family Pseudomonadaceae; genus Aquipseudomonas. The sequence goes on along the minus strand of NZ_QAJM01000009.1, from coordinate 32,989 downwards.
GCTATGCAAAATTTGCACAGCTCCAATGGTGCAGGCTCATGGGCGACCAAACGCGCAACCCTTGAATATGCGGGCTGGGTCTCGGATGAATTCAAAGATCTTGTCTATGACGCCTTCGAGGCGATCCTTGAGCTACCAGAAGTAGCTTTGATCGTTGCTGACAAGATGGCCTCTTTGGGAAACGATCACAGTGCATCCATCCTCAAGCGCATGACATTCAATAATAAGTGCCAATGGAGCTCTCTGGGGCACCGTAACACCGTACAGGGCCTACGCTCAGCTATCGCTAAAGGCAACCTTACAGAGGCTCAAGCAGCCGCCCTTGCAGCCAGAGACGGCCTAAGAGGATTCGCTAAATGAGCAACTTTAAGAAAACCATTCCGACAACCGCTGAGCTCGCCTTGATTAACAGGGTGTTCACCAAGCCACGCCGGACATCGCTTATTACGATCCGCGCCTTGGTCTCTAAGGTGAATGCTCCAGGCCGTTCGCGTGACCCCGAATTGGGCACCGTTTACGACCTCTCGGTGACGCTTCCCTACATTGGCCTCATAACAAACCAGCGATGTATGGAAGCGCTCAAGGAAGCTCTTGAAGACGGTCTCAGTTTGAAGACGCTTGTTCGCTGTGACTTGTCCATTCCGATGAGCAGTCAGCCGATAATGCTGGCCTGAGAACTGTCGTAAAAAACCTCACTACGGCCACGGGAATCAATCACCCATGGTCTCCTCAAGGTCCCACGATGCGCCCTAAGCGTCAGTAGTGGGCAATCTATGCACCACACCGGAACCTCCTCGCTGTCCGCCATTCAGCACAGAGGCGCTCCTACAGTCCCCGCCAAGTTAACCCCACAGGACTGTGAAACCACCTTCAATCCAATACCTTTAAGCAAACCTTGTTGATCCCGTGCGGGTCTCCTTTCCCCATTGGTCACGCGATCATGGCGGCAAGGTTTGGCTTAAGGGTCTCTCAAAGGAGAACCCCAATATGAAGCTCGACATCCAACTCAGTGACAACTCCTTGACCGTTCAAGGCCAACCCGTGACCAAGGCTTATGCCGAGGGCGTAATGCTCGCAGGTCTTATCGCTGCTGCTGGTAAGAATCACAGTTCGATCACGGCCATCGTGCGCCAGTACATCGAAGCTGGTCTCAGTACCTCAGCATTCCCTGAGCAGACCTCGCTGGCCCGCCAAGAGATCAAAGCAGGTGAAGACCTTCGAGCAGCTCAGCTCCGTGACGCTCAGTTCCACGCAGACCGATGCGCTTCCTATCAGGCACCTACACGCCTTGAAGTGGCTCGGGCTCGTGAAGCCAAAGAGAAACGAGCAGCAGACATCCGGGCACACGGTGCGGCCATTCGCGCAGCTCGTCGTAACTGACAACAGCTAAGCGGGCCACAAAGAACATCACTTCGAACAACTCAAGGAGATCCCACATGAAAACTAACGAATACATCAAGCCCACCAACTGGTCTACCGCTATCACTGAGCAAGGCGGCATCATCCGTTTTAACTCCTCGGCTGAGGTAAAGGACAACGGCGCAACTGGCGCTGAGACGTTCGTTGAGATCCTTACAGAGGGCCTTGACGACTACTTTAACGGCGGTGACTGGGAAGCGGCGGCAGAGGACGCAATCCCCTGTGAGTTCCGCCCTAAGGGCACTGAGCCAACCACACAGCAGATTATGCTGATGCAAGACCGTAGCGTTGAGTTCGATCCCCGTAAATCCATCTACGATGACTCGACCTTTGAGAAGGGTGAGGCAGCCGCTGGTGACTTCCTGTTCTGTGAGGCGACCCCGCACGCCGCTCTGTTCTCTTTCCGTCAAACGTTCTTCGACCACCACATGATTGCTGGTTTCACTGCCAATGGCATGGGTCAGATGGCCGAGAAGATGTTGAAAGACTTTGAGCTGTCTTGTGGGGCGACCATTGCGAAGATCCTGACCAGTGCTGCATCCACCGAGACCAAGGCACTGACTGGCTTATCGAAGAACCCACGCGAACGCGCAGAGGACATCATTGACGGCCTGACCATGAACATCAACCAAGCCGTTGGCACTTCGCTGTCTGACTTTGTGTTGCTGATTCCTGCAAAGGAAGTCGCTGGTCTTGAGCGTGCTGCTCAACGAGCTGGTTTGTCGGATGTAGAGGAGCTATTGGGTTGTGGTACGCAGTTCTATTCTGGTGAAGACCTCGGCATCTTTATGCTTCCTAAAGACATGGCCTCTTTGAGCTTCCGCCAAGATGGTGATGGCGATGTGTGGCAGATCCATGCGACCCGTAACGCCAATGCAGCAGCATGGGACGTAGAGATCATTGGTGTGGCTGATGTAATGGCTCAGGCCAAGGTGCAACTCAAGCTGGCAAACCCAGCCGACCCAGCCGAGAAGCTCCAAGTTGAGCTGGTAGATTTCCCAATGGTCACTCGTGTGACGCTGGGCGAATAGATGGATGAAGTCCTGAGGCTCCCTATGAGGAGTCTTGGGTTCTTTCAGTGATACGTTATTTCATTACGTTAATTGGCTGATTCAAGGAGGGCCCTATGACCATGCGAAAGATGTTCGGTTAGCTGTCCTCAAGGCTATCGTTAAATCTCCCAGCTTCTGGAAGGTAGTCGCCATGATTGCCATAGTCAGCGGGGTCGCCGTGCCTGAGGGTCTCATTGAGCTTACCCACGATCTGTTAAGCGATGTAATGACAGCCATGTAGGGGGCCTGTGTGAAATCTCGTGGGCCATTGGCTCGCAGGTTATTCAGATTTCACACAGGAACTCCTTGAGGTCCCTTTAGAATTTGAGAGAAAAAGCTGAGCGATCACCTTTAATACTCTCTGGGCGCGCTTACCCCCGTAGGCCCTCGCACGCTCGCTCAGGCGCACGATAAGGACCCTTGCGGGCAGGCGATAGGGACCCCAGCGTTGGGACAAATGTGAGCCAAAGCTGTTACAAATCGGGGTCCTATGGTGCTACGCTATGGGCTCCTAACGTGCCTCAAAAGGTCGGTGTAAGGATCGTATCCTTCGCCTCTGGCAGCATCTCTGGATAGTCCAGCGTGTAGTGCAGGCCCCGAGATTCCTTACGTTCCATGGCAGACCTGATCATCAGTTCCGCTACCTGGGCAAGGTTCCTCAGTTCAATCAGGTCTCTGCTTACTCGGTAGTTGCTGTAGAACTCGTCGATCTCATCCAGCAGCAGCCGCACGCGGTGTTGCGCGCGTTGCAGGCGCTTGTTGGTACGCACAATCCCCACGTAGTCCCACATGAAGCGGCGCAACTCGTCCCAGTTGTGGGCGATGATCACGTCTTCGTCCGAATCGGTGACCTGGCTTGCATCCCAGCGGGGCAGGGCGTCTGGCACGGCGATGCGCGGCAGTTGTTCAAGGATGTCCGCCGCCGCCGAGCGGGCGTAGACGAAGCATTCGAGCAGCGAATTGCTGGCCATGCGGTTGGCACCGTGCAGGCCGGTGAAGCTGGTTTCACCAATGGCATACAGGCCGGGCACGTCGGTACGGCCGTGTTGGTCGACCATCACGCCGCCGCAGGTGTAGTGCGCGGCCGGGACCACGGGGATCGGGCCTTTGGTGATGTCGATGTTGAACGTCAGGCAACGCTCGTAGACGGTTGGGAAGTGCGTCTTGATGAAGGCTTCGGGCTTGTGGCTGATGTCCAGGTAGACGCAGTCGATGCCCAGGCGCTTCATTTCATGGTCGATGGCGCGGGCGACGATGTCCCGTGGCGCGAGTTCGGCGCGGGGATCGAAGCGTTGCATGAAACGCTCGCCGTTCGGCAGTTTCAGGTGGGCGCCTTCGCCGCGCAGGGCTTCGGTGATCAGGAAGCTCTTGGCCTGCGGGTGATACAGGCAGGTTGGGTGGAACTGATTGAATTCCAGATTGGCCACCCGGCAGCCCGAGCGCCAGGCCATGGCGATGCCGTCGCCGCAGGCGCCGTCGGGGTTGCTGGTATAGAGGTAGACCTTGGCGGCGCCGCCTGAGGCCAGGATGGTGAAACGTGCGCCGTAGGTATCGACTTCGCCGCTGGCGCGGTTGAGCACGTAGGCGCCGAGGCAGCGCTCGCCGTCCAGGCCCAGGCGTTTTTCGGTGATCAGGTCGACGGCGACGCGTTGCTCCAGCAGTTCGATGTTGGGGCGTTGGCGCGCTTGTTCGAGCAGGGTCGTGAAGATCGCGGCGCCGGTGGCGTCGGCGGCGTGGATGATGCGACGGTGGCTGTGGCCGCCCTCGCGGGTCAGGTGGAACTCGAAACCGCCGTCGTCGCTGCCCGCGTGTTCATCGCGGGTGAACGGCACGCCCTGGTCGATCAGCCATTGGATGGCCTCGCGGCTATGCTCGACGGTGAAGCGTACTGCGTCTTCGTCGCACAGGCCGCCGCCGGCGTTAAGGGTGTCTTCGACGTGGGATTGCACCGTGTCGGTGTCGTCCAGCACGGCGGCGACACCGCCCTGGGCCCAGAATGTCGAGCCGTTGGCCAGGTTGCCTTTGCTCAGTACGGCAATTCGCAGGTGGCCGGGGAGGGTCAGCGCCAGGCTCAAGCCGGCCGCGCCGCTACCGATCACTAGAACATCGTGTTGAAACTGTTGGCTCATTTGAAGGATTCCGCAAAAAGCGATCCAAAGGGCTGGCGCAAACAGGACGCCTGGATCGGCGAATCAAAGGGTCACACGGGCTACTAGTATATAGAGGGGGGGAGCGGCACAATAGCCGGGCATTCGTGGCAATGTGAGATTACGGTGCACGGCGTGGGTAAATCGGCCGGTTATTGAATTGGGAACTTTTTGCATAAGCCCCGACTCAATAGCAGGTTGCCCGAAAGCTGGGAAAACGTTGAGTTTATTGGCCCGTCGGGAGCATTGGACGCGTCAGAAAACCGGCGACAAGATTATTCGCGCAGTCGGCGTTGCCCGTGCTGCGTTTTTCGTGTGTGCCAAATCAGTGCATGCCGGAAACTTGCTTGAAGGGGGAGAACTTTTGCGAAAAGTCCTAGTCTATGTTTGCAAGCCTGATCGTTTAGTTATGCAAGCCTCCTTCAAGTACAACGAGGAGTGTTCATGCTAACCCAGGAAGAGGATCAGCAGCTGGTCGAGCGCGTTCAACGCGGCGACAAGCGCGCATTTGATCTGCTAGTGCTGAAATACCAGCACAAAATTCTCGGGTTGATCGTGCGGTTTGTGCACGACACCCATGAAGCGCAGGACGTTGCACAGGAAGCCTTTATCAAGGCGTACCGTGCACTTGGCAATTTCCGCGGTGACAGTGCGTTTTATACGTGGCTGTACCGCATCGCCATCAACACGGCGAAGAACTATCTGGTGTCTCGCGGACGCCGCCCACCGGATAGCGATGTTAGTTCAGAAGATGCTGAATTCTACGATGGTGATCACGGCCTCAAAGATCTCGAGTCGCCGGAGCGTGCATTGCTGCGCGACGAGATCGAAGGCACCGTTCATCGCACTATTCAGCAACTGCCAGAAGATTTGCGTACAGCGTTAACTTTACGTGAATTTGACGGTCTGAGTTACGAAGACATTGCGAGCGTCATGCAGTGTCCGGTGGGGACTGTACGGTCACGGATTTTCCGGGCCCGGGAAGCCATCGATAAAGCCTTGCAACCGTTGTTGCAGGAAAACTAAAGACAGCGGCGACAGCCAAGAGAGGAACCGCCATGAGTCGTGATGCCCTGCAGGAATCGCTGTCCGCAGTGATGGATAACGAAGCGGATGAACTGGAACTTCGTCGAGTGCTCAACGCATTTGACGACGCCGAAACCCGTGACACCTGGTCTCGTTACCAAGTCGCTCGGGCGGTGATGCACAAGGATCTACTAATCCCTCGTCTGGATATTGCTGCGGCCGTTTCTGCCGCTCTGGCTGATGAAGCCGTTCCGGCAAAAGCTGCTCGTGGTCCATGGCGTAGCCTGGGTCGCCTGGCAGTCGCAGCCTCGGTGACCGTTGCGGTATTGGCAGGTGTTCGCCTGTACAACCAGGACGAAATCGCCGGCGCCGAACTGGCCCAGCAGACTCAGCAACCGGTGATGGCTGGACCCCAGGTCAAAGGCCCAGCGGTACTGGCCGGCTACAAGGAAAGCTCTGACACCACCGGCCCGATGGCCAATGGTGTTCTGCAAGGGCAATCCGGCTGGCAGGACCAGCGTCTTCCAGGCTACCTGCGCCAACACGCTCAGGAATCAGCTCTGAAAGGCACTGAAACCGCTCTGCCCTATGCTCGCGCAGCAAGCCTGGAAAACCGCTAATCCGTAAGGAGCTTTATGCGCGCCATACCGCTCCTTACGCTTTTGCTCAGTAGTTGGTTTGCACTCCCCGCCCACGCCGATGAAGCCCAAGACTGGCTGACTCGACTTGGGCGTGCAGAGCAGCAGCAAAGCTTTCAAGGTACGTTCGTCTACGAGCGTAACGGCAGTTTTTCTACCCATGACATCTGGCATCGCGTCCAGGACGGTCAGGTCCGTGAGCGGCTCTTGCAGCTCGATGGCTCTGCCCAGGAAGTCGTGCGGTTGGATGGCCGCACCCAGTGTGTCAGCGGCGCCCTTGTCGCAGGCCTTGGTAATTCGCGTGATGCACCATCACGTGCGCTCGATCCGCAAAAACTCAATGAATTCTATGAACTGGCCGTCATCGGTAAATCCCGCGTGGCCGGTCGTCATGCGGTGATCGTTTCAATCACGCCGCGTGATCAATACCGTTACGGCTTTGAGCTGCACCTGGACCGTGAAACCGCCTTGCCGCTCAAGTCCCTGTTGCTCAATGACCAGGGGCAGTTGCTGGAGCGTTTCCAGTTCACGCGCTTGAACACGTCGGCCGTGCCCGATGATCGCGATTTGCAGCCCAGCAGCGAATGCAAGGCTATTGCCGCAGTCAACGGTAACGCGCCAGAAGTCGCGTCAACCGATCACTGGCATCTGGAATGGTTGCCCCCGGGTTTTCAACTGACCAACAGCAGTGCCCGCAAAGACACCCAGACAAAAGCCACCGTCGACAGCCTGATGTATGAAGACGGCCTGGCGCGTTTCTCGGTGTTCCTTGAGCCGATAAACGACGCAAGCGTGACTGAGACCCGCACCCAGCTGGGCCCTACGGTTGCCGTCTCGCGCCGCCTGAATACGGTGGACGGTGAGATGATGGTGACGGTTGTTGGCGAAATCCCCATTGGTACCGCCGAACGTATCGCGCTGTCCGTGCGCGGTGAAAAAAAGACCACCGCCCAGCCGTGAGTTGTTAATCCTATGTTCATCCTGAGCTTTCACTGTGAAGCCCATGCCGGGTCGGTTGCCGAGAGCATGAAATGAATGGATCAGCATTTTCACTTGCAAAAATCCCCCATGTTTTTTATAGGTCAGGGCTTGTCGGCCCTGGCCTTGTTTTGTTCGCGGAACAAAAATGTCGGTCGCAGTTTCCGACGTTTCTTGAACCCTGTCGCTCAACCCTGCTCGTCGTAACGGGAGCTGTATGTCGATACCACGTTTGAAGTCTTATCTATCCATAGTCGCCACGGTATTGGTGCTGGGCCAGGCCTTGCCTGCGCAAGCGGCCGAGCTGCCTGACTTCACCCAATTGGTTGAACAGGCCTCGCCTGCGGTGGTGAACATCAGTACCACGCAGAAACTGCCGGATCGCAAAGTCTCCAACCAGCAGATGCCAGACCTGGAAGGCTTGCCGCCGATGCTGCGCGAGTTCTTCGAGCGCGGCATGCCGCAACAGCGTTCCCCGCGCGGTGGCGGTGGCCAGCGTGAGGCCCAGTCCCTGGGGTCGGGTTTCATCATCTCGCCGGATGGCTACATCCTCACCAACAACCACGTGATTGCCGACGCTGACGAGATCCTCGTACGCCTGGCGGATCGCAGTGAGCTGAAAGCCAAGCTGGTGGGCACGGATCCGCGCTCCGACGTGGCCTTGCTGAAGATCGAAGGCAAAGACCTGCCAGTGCTGAAGCTGGGTAAATCCCAGGACTTGAAAGCCGGGCAGTGGGTTGTCGCCATCGGTTCACCGTTCGGCTTTGACCACACTGTGACCCAAGGCATCGTCAGCGCCATTGGCCGCAGCTTGCCGAACGAGAACTACGTGCCGTTCATCCAGACCGACGTGCCGATCAACCCGGGCAACTCCGGTGGTCCGCTGTTCAACCTGGCCGGCGAAGTCGTGGGCATCAACTCACAGATCTACACCCGTTCCGGTGGTTTCATGGGCGTGTCGTTCGCCATCCCGATCGATGTGGCCATGGACGTTTCCAATCAGCTGAAAAGCGGTGGCAAGGTCAGCCGTGGCTGGTTGGGCGTGGTGATCCAGGAAGTGAACAAGGATCTGGCTGAGTCGTTTGGTCTCGACAAACCGGCGGGTGCCCTGGTTGCACAGATCCAGGACGACGGCCCAGCGGCCAAAGGTGGTCTGCAGGTGGGTGACGTGATCTTGACCATGAACGGTCAGCCGATCGTCATGTCGGCGGATCTGCCGCACCTGGTCGGCGCACTCAAGGCCGGCAGCAAGGCCAAGCTGGAAGTGATCCGCGAAGGCAAGCGCCAGAACGTTGAGCTGACAGTCGGTGCCATCCCGGAAGAGGGCGCCACGCTGGATGCCCTGGGCAACGCCAAGTCGGGCGCCGAGCGCAGCAGCAATCGCCTGGGCATTGCCGTGGTCGAGCTGACCGATGAGCAGAAAAAGAGCTTCGACCTCAAGAGTGGCGTGGTGATCAAGGAAGTGCAGGACGGTCCTGCGTCCCTGATTGGCCTGCAACCAGGTGACGTCATCACCCACCTGAACAATCAGGCGATCGACAGCACCAAGCAGTTCACCGACATCGCCAAGGCGCTGCCGAAGAATCGCTCGGTGTCGATGCGTGTGTTGCGTCAGGGACGTGCCAGCTTCATCACCTTCAAGCTGGCCGAGTAATCCGCTAGCTCAATAAAAAGCCCCGCCTTCGGTTAATGAAGGCGGGGCTTTTTTGTGGGCGATGGGTTTAGCTCATCATCCCTTTCACCAAGCGTTCCTGTTCGATCAGCTCACGCTGGCGCGCGTCGATGCGTGACGACAGCGGGAAGTTGCTGCCCGCCCGGCGTTTGGCGAAGTCCAGTTGCTGAATGGCCTGCTGGAAGTCGCCCACCAACGCGAAATACTCGGCGCGTGCCTGGTGCAGGCCAATGATGTTGCCGGACAAGCCGCGCGTCTCGGCGACTTGATACCAGACATCGGGATCATCAGGGCGGGATTTAAGCAGGCCGTCCAAGGCCTTCTCCGCCTCGGCGGTGCGGTTTTGCTTGAGCAGCAGGTCTACCCGGATCTGATTCAGCGGGTAATTGCCGGGATACTGGGTCAGCATTCGATCGGTACGCTGCTGGGCATCGGGCAGATGGTTGTTGTCGATTTCCAGCTGGATCAGCGCCAGGTTGTAAGTGATGTCGTTCGGCGCCTTGGCAAGCAGCGCCGTCAGGTTCTCTCGCGCTTGTTTGAACTGGGAGCCTTTGATCTGCGCAATGGCCAGGCCGTAGCGCGCCACATCGTTCTTGGGGTTCTCGTCCAATTGCGCCTGGAACCGTTTGGCGGCGAGGCCTGAAGTGTCTTCGTATTGCAGCTGCACCCGTGCACGAATCAATTGATAGCGCAGGCTGTCTTCCTTGCCACCAGGTTTGGCTTGCTCGGCGCGGTTGCGGGTGTCGGCGATCCGCGATTCGGTCACCGGGTGCGTCAGCAGGAATTCCGGCGGCTTGGCGTCAAAGCGGTATTGGCGCCCCAAACGTTCGAACATGGACGGCATGGAGCGTGGGTCGTAGCCGGCTTTTTCCAGGTTGAGGATGCCAATGCGGTCCGCCTCTTGTTCGTTCTGGCGCGAGAATCGGCGTTGCTCCTGGATGGCGGCAGCCTGGGTGCCGGCAATTGCGGCAATGCCGGCGTCGCCTGCACCGGCAGCAGCAGCGATGATGCCGCCGAGCAGGGCGGCCATCATCGGGATCTGCATGCGTTGCTGGGCTTCAACGCCCCGTGCGAAATGGCGTTGCGACAAGTGCGCCAATTCGTGGGCCAGTACCGAGGCGTACTCGCCTTCGGTCTGCGCGTTGAGGAACAGGCCGCCGTTGACCCCGACGATCCCGCCTGGCGCTGCAAAGGCGTTGAGCTGCGGGCTGTTGATCAGGATGAACTCCAGGCGCCGGTCATTGACCTGGCTGGTCTCCACCAGTTTGTACACGCTGGTTTCGACGTAATCCTTGAGCTGCGGATCATTGAGCTGTGAGACCTGGCCGCGCAGGTAGGCCAGCCACGCACGGCCCAGCTGGTATTCCTGTTGAGGCGAGACAATGGCAGAACTGGCGTCGCCAAGTGACGGCAGGTCGTCAGCGAAGCCTGGGGAGGCCAGCAGGCAAGCCAGCGTCAGCAGGGTGGGGCGCAAAAAAGTCATGCACAGAGCCTTTCGACAAAGAGCTTACTGTAGCCGGACACTGAGCTTCGGACCAGATATTCTAAGCAGCCCAAACGGATGCCCGGAGTAAAACCATGACCGACGCTGTAGCCTTCGATGCCGAACTCGATGCCAGCGGCCTCAATTGCCCGTTGCCCTTGCTCAAGGCCAAGCTGGAACTCAACCGATTGGCCAGCGGCGCAGTGCTCAAGGTCATCGCCACGGACGCAGGCTCCCAGCGGGATTTCCGGACGTTTGCCAGGTTGGCCGGTCATACCCTGTTGCACGAAGAAGACGCCGCCGGTGTGTACCGCTACTGGTTGCGCAAGGCCTGAAAAAATAGCCCCACCACGCCGAGGTTGATTGATGTTCAAAGTGTTACGAGACTGGATTCAGCGCTATTTCTCCGATGAAGAAGCGGTGGTGCTGGCGGTCCTGCTGTTTCTCGCCTTTACGGCGGTGCTCACCTTGGGCGGCATGCTGGCGCCGGTATTGGCGGGGATGGTGCTGGCCTACCTGATGCAGGGCCTGGTCACCACCCTGGAGCGTTTGCGCTTGCCGGGCGGCGCGGCGGTGGGGTTGGTGTTCGCGTTGTTCATGGGGCTGCTGGTGCTGTTTATCGTGGTGGTGCTGCCGTTGCTGTGGCACCAACTGATCACCTTGTTCAACGAACTGCCCGGCATGCTCGCCAAGTGGCAGTCGTTGTTGCTGTTGTTGCCGGAGCGTTACCCGCACCTGGTGTCGGATGAGCAGGTGTTGCAGGCCATTGAAGTGGCGCGCGGCGAGATCGGAAAGTTCGGGCAATGGGCGCTGACCTTTTCCCTGTCCAGCCTGCCGTTGCTGGTCAACATCATGATCTACCTGGTGCTGGTGCCGATCCTGGTGTTTTTCTTCCTCAAGGACCGCGCCATGATCGGCCGCTGGGTGCGTGGCTACCTGCCGCGCGAACGGGCGTTGATCACTCGCGTGGCAGAGGAAATGAATCGGCAGATCGCCAACTACATCCGTGGCAAGGTCATCGAAATCATCATCTGCGGCGGCGTGACCTACATCGCCTTCATCGCCCTGGACCTGAACTACGCCGCGCTGCTGGCCTTGCTGGTGGGGTTGTCGGTGGTGGTGCCCTATGTCGGCGCCGTGGTGGTGACGGTGCCGGTGACGTTGATCGCGTTGTTCCAGTGGGGCTGGAGCGACCAGTTCATCTACCTGATGGCGGTCTACGGGATTATCCAGACCCTGGACGGCAACGTGCTCGTGCCGCTGCTGTTCTCGGAGGCGGTCAACCTGCATCCGGTAGCGATCATCTGTGCGGTGTTGTTGTTTGGCGGGTTGTGGGGATTCTGGGGCGTGTTCTTTGCGATTCCCCTGGCGACGCTGTTCAAGGCGGTGCTGGATGCGTGGCCTCGGCAAGAGCCAGTGGTAGCACCGCTGTTGTAGCTGTAGGGCCTTCTGTGGTGAGGGAGCAAGCTCCCTCACCACAATTTATGCCTTGTTCAACGCCTGGGCTGCCGCCAAGACGGCATCCACATGCCCAGGCACTTTCACGCCGCGCCACTCCTGACGCAGCACGCCGTCCTTGTCGATCAGGAATGTGCTGCGATCCACACCCAGGTATTCCTTGCCATACAGTTTCTTCAGTTTGATCACATCAAACAGCTGGCAAACCGCCTCGTCCTTGTCGCTGATCAGCTCGAAGGGGAATTCCTGCTTGGCCTTGAAGTTCTCGTGGGACTTCACGCTGTCTCGCGATACGCCAAACACTTCGGTGTTGGCGGCCTTGAACGCCGCGTACTGGTCGCGGAAACCCTGGCCTTCGGTGGTGCAGCCCGGCGTGCTGTCCTTCGGGTAGAAGTAGATCACCACTTGCTTGCCCTTGAGGGCGGCGAGGCTGAAGGTCTGGCCGCTGGTGGCCTGGGCTTCGAAATCGGCTACGGGTGTGTCGATGACAACCGGCATGGAGCGTTCCTTACATTGGGTTCTGTGGGCGCCAAGGCTCGATCAGTGCGTCGAGGTTCAATGCATCGGCGAAGTCCAGGAACTGATCGCGCAACCAGCTGATCTGCACGCCGGCCGGCAAGGTTACGGTGAACGTGGCGTTGAGCATGGTGCCGCCGGTTTGTGGCGCCTGGTAGGTGTCGCAGGTCAGGTTCTCCAGCTCGACGTTGTGGTCGATAAAGAACTGGCACAGCTCGTTGACGATGTCCGAGCGGTAGGCCGAGCTGACATAGGCCACATAGGGCAGGGCCTGCGGGCGGTTTTCCAGGGCGGCGCTGCGCACCACGTTGACGGTGAAATTGTGTTTCTTGGCCAGGCCAGGCAGACCGGTTTCCAGGCGCGCCAGGGCGTCCCAGGAACCGGAGATCTGCAGGACCAGTGCACTGCACTCGCCGTGGCGGGTCAGGCGGGAGGTCACGACGGCGCAGCGGTTCTCATGGCTGGCGCGGCACAGGACGTTGGTCAGCTCCATGGGGTTGGCGCCGAGGGCACTGATAACAAGGAATTGTTCGCGAACTGTGGGGGTGGACATGCAGCCTTCCTAAAGCGATGAGCGGTCGATACCGCGTGGGCTGTATCGATCAAAGGCTGAAGGGTAGCGAAAAGCGCAGCCAAGGGCTAGGAGGTGGCGTTTTCATTGCGTGAACGGCTGGTTTTTGCCCCGCTTGAAGGCAGGCTTTGGCCCAATGATGGCATTGCCCGTCGTTTAGTTGCGCCAGAACGCATCCTCAGGCGGTACTTCGCTTGTGCAAGCATCTTGGCGCCAGTACCATTACGGCTCTCTTTTTCCGGCAGGAGCGGTTGCATGATTGCGGGCAGTATGGTGGCACTGGTCACACCCATGGATGCACAAGGTCATCTCGACTGGGACAGCCTGGGCAAACTGGTGGACTTCCACCTGCAAGAAGGCACCAACGCCATTGTGGCCGTCGGCACCACTGGTGAGTCGGCCACCCTCGATGTGGAAGAACACATCCAGGTCATCGAATTCGTGGTCAAGCGCGTTGCGGGCCGTATTGCCGTGATCGCCGGTACGGGCGCCAACTCGACGCGTGAAGCGATCGAGCTGACCAAGAACGCCAAGAAGGCCGGCGCCGATGCCTGCCTGCTGGTGACCCCGTACTACAACAAGCCGACCCAGGAAGGCCTGTACCAACACTTCCGCACCATTGCCGAAGCGGTTGATATCCCGCAGATCCTCTACAACGTGCCGGGCCGCACCGCTTGCGACATGCAGGCCGCGACCGTGATCCGCCTGTCCACCGTGCCGAACATCATCGGTATCAAGGAAGCCACCGGCGATCTGCAGCGCGCCAAGGACATCCTGGCCGGCGTGAGCAGCGATTTCCTGCTGTATTCCGGTGACGACGCTACTGCGGTCGAGCTGATCCTGCTGGGCGGCAAGGGCAACATCTCCGTGACCGCCAACGTGGCCCCGCGTGCCATGAGCGAAATGTGCGCCGCCGCCATCGCCGGTGACGCCGTGACCGCGCGTGCGATCCACGAGAAGCTGATGCCGCTCAACAAGACACTGTTTATCGAATCCAACCCTATTCCCGTGAAATGGGCGCTGACTGAAATGGGCATGATGCCGGACGGTATCCGTCTGCCGCTCACCCGTCTCAGCGAAGCCTGTCACGAACCGCTGCGACAGGCCCTGCGCCAGTCCGGCGTCCTGGTTTAATTGAGGAAGCACTACGCATGAAGCGATTGGCCGGACTTTCCGCACTTGCCTTGATTATCTCCAGCACCAGTGGCTGCGGTTGGATCTGGGGCCCGGAAGGCTACTTCCGTGACCGCGGCAGCGATTACCTGGAAGCACAAGCAACCAAACCGATGCAACTGCCGCCGGACGTCAACGTCGCCAAGCGCCTTGACCCGTTGCTGCCGATCCCGCGCAACGTTGCCGACGACACCACCAAGGGTGAGTACGTCGTGCCACGTCCACAGCCGATCTCGGCCGTGGCGGATGCCAGCGACTACAGCCTGCAAAAAAGCGGTGATTCGCGCTGGATCGTAGCGCAGCGCCCACCTGCCGAAGTCTGGCCGGTGGCCGTGCAGTTCTTCCAGGACAACGGTTTCCGCATCGACCAGCAGCGCCCGCAGACTGGTGAATTCACCACGGCATGGCAGCAGGGCAGCGAACTGTCCGCCACCATGGCCAAGCGCCTGCAAGCCGGTGGTGTAGCCGCCGATAGCGAAGCCCGTGTGCGTGTGCGCATCGAGCCAGGCGTGCAGCGTAATACCAGTGAAGTCTATGTGGTCAGCGCCGAGCGTCCTGCCGGCAGCACGGCCAACGTTGATTTCACCAACCGTTCGGTCAACACCGGTGTCGACTCGGCATTGGTCGACGAGATGCTGGCCAGCATGAGCCGTATCTCCGAGAAGGGCGGTTCGGTTTCCCTTCTCGCGGCACGTGATTACGACACTCCGAGCCGTGTCAGCCTCACCGAAGACGGCAGCGGCAACGTGGTGCTGAACCTCGGCGAAGACCTGGACCGTGCATGGGCCAGCGTTGGTCGTGCCCTGGAGCAGGGCCCTTGGCGTGTTGAAGACATCAACCGCAGCCTGGGCCTCTACTACATCAACGTGGCTGAAAAGGCCGAGCGTAAAGATGAAGAGCCAGGTTTCTTCAGCAAATTGTTTGGCAGTGCGCCGACCAAAGAAGAGATCGAGACCCGTGCCGAGCGTTACCAGGTTCGTTTGAGCAAGGTTGGCGAAAGCGTGCAAGTCACCGTCGAGAAGAACATCAACACCGTTGCGCCAGCTGAAACAGCGCGCAAAGTGTTGGGCGTGATTCAGGACAACCTGGGCTGATCCGATGCGTTTTGCCGTTCTCGGCAGCGGTAGCCAAGGGAACGGCACGCTGGTCGCACATGACGACACGTATGTGCTGGTGGATTGTGGTTTCTCGTTAAAAGAAACCGAGCGACGCCTGCTGCGCCTGGGGGTTCACCCCGCGCAGCTGAGCGCGATACTGGTGACCCACGAACATGCCGACCACGTGCATGGCGTGGGTTTGCTGTCTCGGCGCTACAATCTTCCGGTGTACCTCAGTCGCGGCACCTTGCGCGGGATGCGCAAACCCATAGAGCCCGCAGGTTTCCTGGCCGGTGGTGAGCAGCTGCAAATCGGTGCCCTGGGCATCGATGTGATTGCCGTCGCCCACGATGCCCACGAACCGACGCAGTATGTCTTCAGTGGTGGCGAGCGACGTTTCGGCGTGCTCACCGACCTGGGTTCCTACTGCTCCAAGGTACTGGACGGTTACCGCGACCTCGATGCGTTGATGATCGAGTCCAACCACTGCCGAGACCTGCTGGCGCGTGGTCATTACCCTCGCTTTCTCAAGCAGCGGGTGGGCGGCGAACTGGGACATTTGAACAACCACCAGGCGGCGTACCTGGTGTACGAGTTGGGCTGGCAAGACCTGCAACACCTGGTCCTGGCCCACTTGAGCAGCAAGAACAACCTGCCGACGCTTGCCCGGCAATGTTTTGTCGACACCCTCGGGTGCGACCCGGACTGGCTGCAACTGGCCGATCAAGATTCAGGGCTCGACTGGCGACACATCGCCTAGCCCACCTCACTCAAAGCGGAGCCCATCATGGAAAAACGTGAAGAACTCTACCGCGGCAAAGCCAAGTCGGTGTACAAGACCGACGACGCCAACCGCCTGATCCTGCTGTTTCGCAACGACACCTCGGCGTTCGACGGCAAGCGCATCGAACAGCTGGACCGCAAGGGCATGGTGAACAACAAGTTCAACGCCTTCATCATGCAGAAACTCGAAGAGGCCGGTATTCCGACCCAATTCGACAAACTGCTGGGCGACAACGAGTGCCTGGTGAAGAAGCTCGACATGATCCCGGTCGAATGCGTCGTGCGTAACTACGCCGCCGGCAGCCTGGTCAAGCGCCTGGGCGTGGAAGAGGGCCTCAAGCTCAATCCTTACACGTTCGAACTGTTCCTGAAGGACGACGCCAAGGGCGACCCGTTCATCAACGAATCCCACGTCGTGGCGTTCGGCTGGGGCACCGCTGAGCAACTGGCGCGCATGAAGGAGTTGTCCCTCAAGGTCAACGACGTGCTGAACAAGCTGTTCGACGACGCCGGCCTGCTGTTGGTGGACTTCAAGCTCGAATTCGGCGTATTCCACGACGGCTCCATCGTCCTGGGCGACGAATTCAGCCCGGACGGCTGCCGCCTGTGGGACAAGGACACCAAGAAGAAGATGGACAAAGACCGCTTCCGCCAAGGCCTCGGTGACGTCATCGAAGCTTACGAAGAAGTCGCCAATCGTCTCGGCGTACCGCTTTAATCGACGCAAGCATCTGATAGCACGGAAAAAAATCTCGTTTCGAGCTTTGCTTTCCTGAGACACACTGTTATGATGCGCGCCGTTGGAGAGATGCCAGAGTGGCCGAATGGGACGGATTCGAAATCCGTTGTACCTTCACCGGTACCTAGGGTTCGAATCCCTATCTCTCCGCCATTACATAGAAAAAGCCCCGTAGCTGAATAAGCTACGGGGCTTTTTTGTTTTGGTGATTTTTGTAATTGGCCACCCATTGCATGACTAGCTCAAACGCTCTGCCGCCTTTTGATAAGCCTGATCACGCTCGCGCTTATCAACGGCCACCACTACCACCGTGATTTCCTGATCAATGACTTGATAGACCAACCGGTAACCGCTGCTGCGCAGCTTGATCTTGTAGCAGTCCGGCAGCCCATGCAGGCGATTGGCTTCAATCCGTGGATTGTTCAGTATCTCCACTAACTTCTTCTTCAACTGCTGACGGATGGTGTTGCCGAGTTTCTGCCATTCCTTCAATGCGCGCGCATCAAAATCAAGGCTATAGGTCATCTATCGAAACCCTTACTCGTTGGGGGGATGCCAAACGTTCCCGCACGGTGGCCATCAAGGCTTCATCGTCTTCAGTCATGAGGACCGGCTTGAAAGGCAATTGACCGCGATCTGCCACGTATTGCAGGGCCTGGCGCATCAGTTCGGAAGGCGTGACGCCGAGTCTCTCAAGCTCCAGATAGGCGCGAGCTTTCAGGTCGTCGTCGATTCGAATGTTTATGGATGCCATGGAAGACTCCTCATGTAATGACGTTTGTCATTACATTGGATCAAGAGTGTCAGGGTTTCAAGTCTGATTCGACATATGGCGTCCACGTCTCCCGCGCGAACCTACTTCTTACCCTTCGGCTTTGGCGAAGGTTTTTTATCCGTCTCCCTTACCGTCTCCCTCGGTCTTTTCTTTGCTTCACCCTCTGTCACGTACTCCCCGGTGACCGCATCACGATACTTCGTTGGCATATAAGCTCCTTATCAGCCTGTCGCCACGTCGGCGACCTTTTCAAGGCTAGTTCAGGCGCTTGGGCTTACACGTTCCATTGTGTGAGGGCTCATTACGAATGATTTGCCGAAACTGCGATTGCCGAAATGATGCTCCGGCCTAAAACTGAAAAAGCCTGCTGGGCTCAATGCTCAGCAGGCTTTTTTGGACGATAACGTTCTGCTCAGGCCGGCTGAGCCACCAAGCTATTACTCACCTTGCGCCCCAACACCAGCACCGTCACAAAGCCCGCGCCCACCAACATCGTGGCCAGGCTCAGCAGCACCGCGCTGCCCATCTGGTCGACGATGCGCCCGCCAAAGAACGAGCCCAAGGCAATAATCACCTGGAACAGGGCGACGAACAGCGGCATGCCGCGTTCGACGTCCTTGGGCGCGACGACAAACATCCAGATGCTGGCGCACGCCGGGAAGGCGCCGAAGGCAAAGCCCCAGAGCGCGATCAGCATCGCGGCGCCGGTCATGCCGGTGGCGAAGTGGGGGAACAGGGCGGTGCTGGTGCCGATCATCAGGGCCACCAGCAGCAAGGTGTTGCGCACGCTGCGGTTGGCGGCGAAACCTGCAAAGATATTGCCCAATACCCCGGCCACGCCGTAGAGCAGCAGCAGCGAGCCAATCGTTGGGCCATCGAAGCCGGCGCTCTGTTTGAAGAACGGCGCAACGTAGGTGTAGGCGGCAAAGTGCGCCAGACCGATCAGCAACACCGCGATCAATCCTACCCGCGCTTGTGGGTTGATAAACAACGCGGGCAGGTCACTGACGCGAATGGCCTTTTCCGGGGTGAGCCGGGGCAGCAGGAACACCTGCGCCAGCAGCACCGGCACACCCACCAGCGCGGTGACCAGGAAGGTCATGCGCCAACCCATCAGGCCGCTCAGCCAGGTGCCGACGGGCACGCCCAGTACGGTGGCCAGGGTCACGCCCATCATGATGATCGAGGTGGCCTTCGCGACACCCACGCCCTTGGGCGCCAGGCGGCCGCTGAGGGCGATCGCCGTGGCCCAGAAACCGCCGATACTGATGCCCAGCAGCACGCGTCCGAACAGCAGCAGGTTGAAGTCGCTGGCGAAGGCCACGACCGAGTTGGCGATGATCATGATCAGCGTCAGGCTGATCAGCAGGTAGCGACGGTCCATGGTGCCAATAAACACCGACAGCAAAGGCGCGGCGAGGGCGGCCATGATGCCGGGCAGGGTCACCATCAGGCCGGCGTGGCCGGCGCTGATGCCGAGGTCGCTGGCGACGTCGTTGAGCACGCCTACCGGTAGAAATTCACTGGTGACCAGGGCGAAGGCGCCCACGGCTACCGAGAGAATGGCCAGCCACTGCTGTTTGACGCTTTGCTGATTATGTTCGGGAAGGCCACTGGAGGCCTGGCTGGCGCTTGGCATGGTGTTGGGGTTCCAAGGTGCATGTCGCCTGAAGCCAGGCGAGGGGAGGGAGTCAGGCGAGGATTATATGAACCGGTTGCGAATATCGAGCAGGCGCTCGTTTCGATAGTAATCATCAGTGCTATCGATGCGAAGCGTCTGGCATAGGGCTTGCCCCGTGCAACCGTTAGTTTTCTTGTACGCCAGTGGCGATTAAAGAAACTTCCCACATAAGGCATTCCCCTCGTAGCTATGCATGATCGGTCCCAGGAACATGAAAGGACCGCATGCATAAAGGTATGACGGAGGAGGACGTGACTGGCAGACGGGAAGTTTCAGCGGCAGTGGCAACCCAACCCAAAGCGTCATCCCACACCATTCGCGTTCAGCTTCTTTCGCGGTTGAATCCCGCTGATCTGAAACAGTCTCGTGTTTTTCATCTGGCAGTGAAAGTTGCGCACCGACACAGCCGGCCAGGCAGGCGATCATTACGCAGGCGATTAGAATTTTTTCCATTTCAAACCGACTTGGGGGAATGTTTTAGCGTTCTCAATATTGTCGTTCGCCAGCGTCGCAATGTCAGCCGCCGTGATCTGCGTCGGGATAGACGCTACTCCGGCGTCAGCTCCAACACCCGACTTCTCCCACCCTCAGCCACCAAATAAGTCCCGCGCCCGCTCGGCACAATCGACTGGGGGGCTTTGAGGAACGACAAAATGGTCTGCTGGCGCCCCTGCTTATCGATCAGCAACAACCGCGCCCGATGCGTGGCATCCTCATTGATCCACAGCCCGCGCTCGTCGCACATCAGGAAGGTCGGCTGGTTCAAATTGCTCAGCACCACCGGGTCGCTGCCGTCGGCGGTCAGCTCGCGCACCACGCCCTTTTGCTTCTCGTTGTAGAGCAGGCGCCCGTCCGTGCAGCGCACGATGGCTTCACCTTCCTGCACCTGGTCGCGCAACACGGTCAGCGACTGGTCGCTCCAGCGGTAACGCAGCAGGCGACCGGCCGGCTTGCGATCCTCGATGGCGTAGAGGTCGTCGCCCTCAACCCACAAGCCTTGCACGCTGTCACCCTTGAACAGTTCGGTAACCACGCCGTCCTTGTAGAAGCTGACGGGTAAGCCGTCTGACTCCTGGCTGAACACCCAACCGCCACGGGTTGGCACTATGCCGTCGGGTTTTGACAGGTTGGCCACCACCACCTCACGCGAGCCGTCGGAGTGGATGCGCACGATGCTGCCCTTGCCCTTGTCGAGTTCCTGGCTGACCACCAGCGAACCGTCCGACAACGGCATCAGCGATGCCGCTTTCGCCACGTCGCGGTGTACCACTTGCACGCTCCAACCGGTCGCGGCACTTACGGGGTAGAAGCTTTGCCAGGCGAAGAAACCGAGGGCGGCGATCACCGGAGCGCCTACGAGGCAGGCTCCGAGGCGCCAGAAACGCAATGGGTTTTTGTTATTGGATGGGGTGGTCATTGATCGCTCAGTCGATTGGATTCGGCATGCAGACTACGCAGGTGAGGGTGTTTTTTAAATGCGTGTAGGCCTGTTGCCGTTACATTCGTACGATAATGTTCGGCAAATCGACCTCACTGGCCCATCCTCGTGATCATCAACTTCGATCTCAACGACCTCCAAGCCTTCCGCGCTGTGGTAGACAAAGGCAGTTTTCGCGGCGCCGCCGAGGCCATCCGTATTTCGCAGCCAGCCCTCAGCCGGCGCATCGAAAAGCTGGAGTCCGCCCTCGACGTCAAGCTGTTCGAGCGCACCACGCGGCGAGTCAGCCTGACCATGGTCGGTCGCGCGTTCCTGCCGCAGGTGGAGCGCATGCTCGACGACCTCGACATCGCGCTGATGGGCATCAGCAACGTGGCCTCCACGCGCATGGGTAATGTCACCATCGCCTGTGTGCCGTCTACCGCGTACTACTTCATGCCCCACGTGATTTCCGAATTCCACAAGCTGTATCCGAAGATTCGCCTGCGGGTGCTGGATGCCAGTGCCGGTGAGGTGTGCAATGCGGTGGAAAGTGGCGAGGCGGATTTCGGCGTGAGTTTCAGCGGCAGCCTGGCCGACGAAGTGGAGTTCGAGTTGCTGTTGCAGGAGCGCTACGTGCTGGCCTGTCGCCGCGATCATCCGCTGGCGGGGCGCGAGAGTGTGCCTTGGGCCGAAGCCTACGAGCACGACTACATCACCGTGGACAAGACCTCCGGCAACCGTTTCCTGCTGGACCAGGCGCTGCGTGGCGTGCGGGTGAAAAAACCGAGCATCTGCGAGACGCACCACGTGACCACCATGATCGGGCTGGTGGAGGCGGGGCTGGGGGTGGCGATGGTGCCATCGATTGCGATGCCGGCGAACGAACACCCGATTCTGGTCAGTGTGCCGCTGGTGGAGCCGCAGGTGATGCGCAACGTGGGCTTGATCAAGCGCCGCGGGCGGACATTGCCACCGGCGGCGCTGGAGTTGGAGCGGTTGGTGCGGGAGATGCCGTTTCGGTCAGCGTGACACCGAGTCCAGGCCGGTGGCTTGCACCACCGGTTGCGCCGCGGGCGAGGCGAGGAATTGCAGCAGCGCCTTGGCTTCGGCCGGGTGTTCGGCGTTGACCGGAATACCCGCCGCAAAACGCGTCACGGACTGCACGTCTTCCGGGATTTTGCCGACGTAAGTCACCCCCGGCACCGGTAACAATTCCGCGACCTGCTGCAGACCGACTTCGTAGTCCCCCTTGGCCACCACGGAGGCCACCGGGATGCGTTCGATCATGTTGCCCTTGGCCGGCATGCCGAGTTTGTGGAACAACTCCTTCTCCACATATACGCCGCTGGCACTGTCCGAATACGCCACGGACTTGGCCTGGCTCAGCACGGCCTTAAGCTCGGCATCGGTGCTGATTGCCGGTTTGGCCGCGCCGGCCTTCACCACCAGGCCGATGCGCGAGTCCGCCAGTTCCACGCGGGAGGCCTTGTCGACCTTGCCTTGCTTGATCAACTCATCGAGGGCATAGCCGACCATGATCACCACGTCCGCATGTTCGCCACGGGCCAGGCGGTTGGGAATCGCTTCCGGCGCCTTGCCCATCGACGGGCCGAGGATGGTGTTCAGGGTGTCGCCACTCTGCTGGGCGTATTGCGGGCCCAGCAGTTTATAGGCAGCGGTGAAGCCGCCAGAGGTCATCACCTTGAGCTCTTCGGCCTGGGCCGTCAGCGCCAACGCGCCGAGAGCCAGGGCCGTCAGGGTGTTCAGCAGCGGCTTCATTACGCAGCCTCCTGCATCACCTGCCCGCGCGTGTTGGCGCGGCGATACAGCGCCAGGGTCGAACACAGGGCGCATGCCGCCGCGAACATCATCCAGTACGCCGGCGAGGCCTTGTCTTCGGTGATGTGGATGAACCAGGTGGAGATCGCCGGGGTGAACCCGCCGAAGATCGCAGTCGCCAGGCTATAGGCCAGGGAGAAGCCCGCCACGCGCACTTCCACCGGCATGATCTCGGTAAGCGCCGGGATCATCGCGCCGTTGTACATGCCGTAGAGGAAGGAGAACCACAGCAGGGTTTCCAGCATATGGGCGAAGCTGGGCGCGTTGACCACGTAGGACAGTGCTGGATAAGCCGTCAGAACGGTCAGCGTCGTCATGGCGATCAGCACCGGCTTGCGGCCGAAGCGGTCGCTCAGGGTGCCGCCGATGGGCAGCCAGACAAAGTTCGACACGGCCACCAGCAACGTCACCAGCAGCGCGTCGGAGGTACTCAGTTGCAGCACGGTCTTGCCGAAGGTCGGCGCGTATACGGTGATCAAGTAGAACGCGGTGGTGGTCATCGCCACCATGAGCATGCCGCCGATGACCACGGTCCAGTTCTTCACCAGGGTGGCCAGCACTTCGCGCATGGTCGGGCGATGCTTGCGGTTGGCGAACTCTTCGGTTTCCTGCAGGTTGCGTCGCAGTACAAAGATAAACGGAATGATCACACAACCGACGGCAAACGGAATGCGCCAGCCCCAATCGGCGACCACGGCAGGTTCCATCCACACGTTCAGGCCATAACCCAGCGCGGCGGCGACCACGATGGAGATCTGTTGGCTGCCCGATTGCCAGCTGGTGTAGAAGCCTTTGCGGCCCGGGGTGGCCATTTCTGCCAGGTACACCGACACACCGCCCAGTTCCGCACCGGCCGAGAAGCCTTGCAGCAAGCGCCCCAGCAGCACCAGCAACGGTGCCCACAAGCCAATGGTGTGATAACCCGGCACCAGCACGATCAGCAGCGTACCGCTGGCCATGATCGACAGGGTCACGATCAAGCCTTTGCGGCGGCCGACGTCATCGATGTAGGCACCCAAAATGATCGCGCCCAGTGGACGCATCAGGAAGCCCGCGCCGAACACGGCGAAGGTCATCATTAATGACGCAAACTCATTAGCGGCGGGGAAGAACGCGGCAGCGATGTAGGTGGCGTAGAAACCGAACAGGAAGAAGTCGAACTGTTCGAGGAAGTTGCCCGAAGTAACGCGAAAAACCGCGCCAACTTTCGAGCGGGCAGCGTCGGGCCTGGTAGGGCTAGTCATGGTTTTGTGTCTCCAGCGTTCTTTTTAAAGTGCTTGTTTCGCCTAAGACCTAGAATAGTGGCTGACACATTTAGAAATGATAAGTGACAAATTTGGATGGATTGATGCGCGTTGGCTATCAATTGGCGACCCCGTCGAAAATGCCGACACTGTTCTATGCTTGAAGGTGCGACCCATTCTTAAGGACAGGAGGTGGACATGACTGACGAACAGAAACCACGGGAAGCGCCAAAGGGTGAGCAACCCCGGCGACGTGAGGAAGAAAAGCCACAGACCTGGAAGCATCCAGATGACGGTACAGAGCTTTCCGAGCGGGATCAGGAGCGGCCGCTCAAGCCCTGATCCGTCAGACGGTGAAGATCAACTGTGGGAGCGGGCTTGTGTGGGAGCGGGCTTGCTCGCGAATGCGGTGGGTCAGTCAGCAAATTTGCATCTGCCCCACCGCATTCGCGAGCAAGCCCGCTCCCACATTGGTTCAATACTCAGCCCGAAATCGGCGTGCACAACTCGACGAGCGTCCCATCCGGGCAGCGCACATAAGACACCACTTGCCCCCAAGGCTTGGCGCTCGGCGCCGACAATTCAGTCGCACCCTGCGCAAGGGCGTTGGCATGGGCGACGAGCACATCTTCAGTCACAAACCCAACTTCCATGCCCAAGGGTTGTTTGGACGCATGCGCCTGCACATGCCCACCCTGGAAATTCATCTCGCCCAATTCATGCGCAGCAAACGAAAGGGTGGTCTCACCGGTTTCCAGCTCACCGTACGTCCCCGATTCATGCAGGAAACGGCGACTGAAACCGAAGGCCTTTTCGAAGAACTCCAGGGAGGCGGCCACGTCGGGCACGTAGATGATGGTGTAGGCAAATTTCATGATTCAGCGGTCCTTGCTCAAAGAATGACTGTACGTTGGATTACGAGACCAGCAGCGCAATGGGAAACCCCGAGGCCAGCACCAGGAAAGCCACCGCCGCCGCCAGGCACAAACCGACAAACACCCGCAGCAACGTCCTCACCGTGGGGTGTGCGACAAACCGGACAATCCATAGGCAGAACCCGGCCACGACAATGGCCAAGGCGAGAATAACCAGCACGATGGTGTTCCTGCGACCCTGGAAAGCTGATTTATAGTCCCAAAGCCTGCCGATGAACAGTGTGCACATAGACGCAGCCCCACGGGCTTTCTAAACTGCGGCTTGTCTTGGGGAAGGGGCAGGCGCCGATGAATCGCAATGAATTACGCAAGGCCGACATCAACCTGATGGTGGTCTTCGAAGCACTGATGCTGGAGCGCAACGTCACGCGGGTTGCCGAAAAGCTGTTTCTCGGCCAGCCCACCATCAGTTCGGCCCTCAACCGCCTGCGTACATTATTCAACGACCCGCTGTTCATTCGCGTCGGCCACCGCATGGAACCCACGGCGCGCGCCGAGGAAATCATCCAGCACCTGTCGCCAGCCCTGGATTCGCTGTCGTCGGCCTTGAGCCTGACCCACGACTTCGACCCGTCCATCAGCACCATGACCTTTCGCATCGGCCTATCCGATGATGTTGAGTTTGGCCTGTTGCCACCGTTGCTGCGCAGCTTGCGCCGGGAAGCGCCGAACGTGGTGTTCGTGGTGCAGCACGTGGACTACTGGCGCATTCCCGACCTGCTCGCGTCCGGCGACATCACCGTGGGCATCACCCAGACCCGTGGCCTGCCGGCGAATGCCAAACGCAAGCTGTTGCGGCATATCCTCCCGCGCATCCTGCGTGCCGACGCGTCCGACACACCGCTGACCCTCGATGAATATTGCTCACGCCCCCATGTGCTGGTGTCCCACACCGCCAACGTGTCGGGGTTTGCCGATGAGTGGCTGGCAGAAATCGGCCGCAAGCGCCAGGTGGTGTTGTCGGTGCCGCAATACAGCGCATTGCCGGCACTGCTGGCCGGTACCGATCTGATCGCCAGCCTGCCGGACTACACCGCCGAGGCCATGGCCGTGTCGGGCCACCTGTTTTGTGAGCCGTTTCCTTTCGAGACGCCGACCCTGGATTTGTCCATGGTCTGGCTCAGCCACGTGGACACCGACCCGGCCGAGCGCTGGGTGCGCTCACGGCTGGAAGCGTTTATGAGTGACCGGGGGCAGGCAACTCAAGCCTGAGGGTTTTATCCGTGATATATCTAGGAATCTTCCTACGTTTGTCTCGGAGCCACCCATGCCACACCTGCACCTGGAATACACCGCCAACCTGATGCAACTGGACACCGACAAGGCCCTGTTGCGCCTGAACCATGCGTTGGTGGCCTCCGGTCAGTTCGGCGCCGAGTTCGATATCAAAAGCCGTGCAATCAAGATCGACAGCTTTCGCGTCGGCACCGGCCTGAACGAGCGTGGGTTTGTCGCGGTGCGCCTGGCGTTGCTCAGCGGGCGCTCGCCACAGATCAAGAAGCAACTGTCGGAGAGCCTGCTGGCCGTGCTGCAAGATCTGGGCGACTGGCCGGAAGGCGTGCAAGTGCAACTGAGCGTCGAAGTGCGGGATATGGATCGCGACACTTACAGCAAAGTCGCCATCGGCTGACCCACACCCCATTCATTGTGGCGAGGGAGCTTGCTCCCGCTGGGCTGCGTAGCGGCCCCCAGGATTTTGGGAGCGCTTCGCACTCCAGCGGGAGCAAGCTCCCTCGCCACAGGGGTGTTACAGCAAGCCTTGGTCCGCGCAGACTTTTACCACCTGCTCACGAAACCAGGTATTGGCACTGTCCTGTTCACTGGTTTCATTCCACTGCATATCCAGGGTGAATCCCGGCAAGCCGTTGGGCGCTTCGCAATGGCCAAACACACTGGCCGGTGCCAGCAGTTTTTGCACGCGGCGCGGCAGGGTCACGATGAAGTCGGTGCCGGTGATCATCTTCAGTGCCGCGCCGTAGCTGTTGGCGCGGGCGATCACCTGGCGCTTGTGGGCTTGGCGCCCCAGCCAGCCGTCGATCATGTTGGTGTCGGAGGTCCACGGCGTGGGGAACACATGGCGCCGTTCGACGAAGGATTGCAGGCTGAAAGCGGGCTCCCTCGGCGCTGAGCGCTTGTCGAACACACACACCAGGTCGTCTTCCAGCAGCATCTGCGTCTTGAAGTCTTTGTGGGCGCGGTGAAAGTTCGGGCCGAAGCAGATCACCAGGTCCAGGCGACCTTCGCGCAGGTCGTCGGCGGGGATGTCCGTCTCCAGCTTCTGCACATTGACGATCACCGGCAGGTCGGCGCGGTCGAAGGTCTTCAGCAGGCGCGGCAGGATCAACTGTTCGAAGTATTCCGGCGCGCACACATTGAAGGTCACCGCCTTTTGCGTCGGGTCGAACGCCTGGCCACCGGCGTGGCACAGGTTGATGCTTTCAAGAATCTTCTGCACATGGCCATACATGCTGGTGGCCTTGTACGTCGGACGCATGCCCGCCCGCGTGTTGATAAACAGCTCATCTTCAAAACTGGTGCGCAGTTTCTTCAGGCTGTAGCTCACGGTGGACTGGCTGACGAACAACGTTTCGGACACGTCGGTAACGCTGCTCTGGTCGTAGACGGCGATAAACACCATCAGGTCCTGCATATCGAGCTTTCTGAGCAAGTTACTGTTTAACATCGGTTTCGTCCGTAAACCCGTTGTACCGAACTCAGTACAAGACAGCGCAAAAGCTTAACGGAACGGCCGTGCCATTAGAAAGCTCTGTAGGGCGATTCTATGTTTGGCGTGGGACAAATACTGTTAGCAACACGACGTCAGCGGATATGCCGCGCGTAATGCTGGGGATTGAAGCGCGTGACGATCAGCAGCATCACCACGACCACCGCCGTCAGCGACCACCAGGCCCATTCGAAGCTGCCCAACTGGTCACGGATTATCCCTGCAATCAGCGGTGACAAGCCTGCGATCAGGTAGCCGATACCTTGCACAAAGGCCGTCAGGCCACCGGCGCGGCGCGGGTTGTCCAGGTGGTCGAGGGACAGGATCAGGCTCATCGGGAACAAGCCGCCAATGCCCAGGCCCAGCAGGCAAGGCCACAACAGGCTGAGGTGTTGTGGGCTGAGGATCAGGCCGCAGAAGCCGAGGATAATCAGCACCAGCAACACCGCGACCACGCCGCGTTTATCCTGGCGCCGGTTGGCGATGGCCGGGGTGACCAAGCCTGAGACCACTTCCATCGCGGTCAAAAAGCCCAGCAACAAACCGGCGTTCTGTTCACTCCAGCCTTGCTCCACGTAGTACGGCGCCAGCCAGGCGAGTACGCAGGTGTAGGACGCCGTACCGAGACCAAAAAAGATCGCCAGCAGCCAGGCGCGACGGTTGCCGAAAAACGACGCCTGTTGAGTGGAGCCAGCCTGCGCCAACGGCGGCAATGCCGCGCGCTGGGCGTACCAGAACACCAGCGCCAACCCGGCGAGCACGGCCCACACCGCCAGGCCGATACGCCAACTGCCGGTCTGCACCTGCACGAACGGCGCGAACGACGCCGCCAACGCCGCGCCGCCCATAATGGCGGTGACGTACAACCCCATGAACAGTGAAACGTTGTCGCTGAACCGCGACTTGATCAGCGCCGGCATCAACGCCTGGATCAAGGCAATTCCGACCCCGGCGGCAATCGCGCTGACGATCAACTCCAGCGCCGAATCCAGAAACAATCGCGACAGCGTCGCCAAGCCAATCACCACCAGCGACAGCACAATGCTGCGGTGCTCACCAAGGCGCTTGGCCACACCCATGCCGAAAAACATCGCCAGCCCCATGGCCATCACCGGCAACATGGTCAGTAACGCGGCGCTGCTGAAACTCAGCGGCACCTCGCCGCGAATCGACGACAGTAACGGGCCCACGGCCGCCATCGACGGACGCAGGTTAAGGGCGACCAGCACCACGCTGATCATCAGCCAAACGGCGGTGGTGGGTTTTGCCTGAACGTTTTCCATGGGCCTGCCTTGAATGAGCGAGGGCGAATCAGGCCACGGGCAGGGCAGGGGGGCAAATGAGAAAGTCGCAGGCGCTATCTAAAAATTGCGGGTGACCGACACACCACCTCTCTAAATGTGGAGACTGGTTTATGTGGGAGCGGGCTTGCTCGCGAAAGCGGTGCATCAGTCAACACCTTTAGTGACTGACACACTGCATTCGCGAGCAAGCCCGCTCCCACAGTTGTCCTCATTTCACAGGGAAATTTTCAGCGTCAGTTAGCGCGAATCACATGCTTGACCTCCTGAAACGCCGCCAACCCCCACGGCCCCAGCTCGCGGCCGATGCTGCTCTGCTTGTAGCCGCCCCACGCCGTCTGCGGGAAGATCACCTGCGGCGCGTTGATCCACACCAGCCCGGCCTGCAAGGCATTGGCCACGCGCTCGGCGGTTTGGGCATTGGCGCTGACCACGCTGGCCACCAGGCCGAAATCGCTGTCGTTGGCCAAGGCAATAGCCTCGTCTTCAGTGGCAAAACGTCTTACACACAACACCGGGCCGAAGATCTCTTCGTTCCATAGCGCACTGTCGAGCGGCACCTCGGTAAACACCGTCGGCCGAATGAAAAAGCCTTTCTCCAACCCCGCAGGACGCTCACCGCCACACAGCAACCGCGCGCCATCCTCGATGCCACGCTGGATATGCCCGAGCACCCGCTGGTACTGCGCGCGGTTGATCAGCGCGCCCATTTCCACGTCGTCGCTAAACGGATCAGCCACGCGGATGCCTTCAGCGCGCAGCTGCAAGCGTCGCAGGAATTCGTCGGCCAAATTGTCAGCTACCAGCACGCGACTGGTCGCCGAACAGATCTGCCCGGCGTTGAAAAAGCCACCGCCACACGCCAGCTCCACGGCCAGGTCGAGGTCGGCATCCGCCAGTACCAGCAGCGACGATTTACCGCCCAATTCCAGGCTCACGCCCTTGATGGTTTCGGCCGCGCGTTGCATCACCTGCACGCCCACCGCGTTGCTGCCGGTGAAGGAAATCTTCGCCACCCGAGGGTCCGCCGCCAGCGGTGCACCCACCGCCAAACCGGTGCCGCACACCAGGTTGAACACGCCCGCCGGCAAGCCCGCATCAGCGATGATCTGCGCCAATCGAAGCTCGGCCAGCGGCGTGACTTCCGAGGGTTTGAGCACCACGCAGCAACCCGCGGCAAGGGCCGGAGCGAGTTTCCAGGCGGTGGTCACCATCGGGAAATTCCACGGCACGATCAGCCCGACCACGCCGCAGGGTTCACGGCGCAGACGCGCGCTGAAGTCAGTGCTGGGCAGTTCGACCGGGCGGTCTTGTCCGGCGTCCAGGCCTTCGGCGATTGCGGCGTAGTACTCGAACGTGGCGATCACGTCATCCACATCGATGCCCGCCTCGAACAGCGGCTTGCCGTTGTTGCTCGACTGCAGGTGCATCAGCTGTTCACGCTGCGCGCCCACGCCCTCGGCGATCTTGCGCAACAGCGCGCCGCGATCACGGCCGGTGCTTTTTGACCAGTCGGCAAAGGCTGCGCTGGCGGCATCCACCGCCAGTGTCACTGCCGTAGCATCGCCCACGCTGACGTGCGCCAGCAGCGCTTCGGTGGCCGGGTTGATGACCTCCAACACCTGGCTGCCTTCACGCCACTCACCGTTGATGTATACACCGTTCATTGCGCAACCTCCTGCATCCAAAGTGTCTGGTCGATTTCAATCAGCGTCGGCCCCTGGCGATCCGTCGCAGCGCGCAAGGCGCTGCGCAACTGTTCAATGCCTTGGATGCGTTCGGCGGCGCAACCGAGTGCCTTGGCCACGCCGATAAAGTCCGGGGTGTAGATGTCCACGCCGACCGGTTCGATCGCGCGGTTGACCATGTATTTCTTGATCTCTTCGTAGCCCTGGTTATTCCACAGCAGCACGATGATGGGCGTGCGTGCCTCCACGGCACTGGCCAGTTCCGGCAGGGTGAATTGCAGGCCGCCGTCGCCGATCAGGCACACCACCGGTTGCCCGTCGCCACGCCCCAGCCAGGCGCCGATGGCGGCGGGCAACGCGTAGCCCAGGGTGCCGTAGCCGGTGGACGAGTTGAACCAGCGGCGCGGGTGGTCGAGGTTCAGCGTGAGGTTGGCGCTGTATACCGGTTGGGTGGAGTCGCCGACGATGACGGCGCCGGGCAGTGCTTGCAGGACGGTGTCGAGGAACAGGGTCTGCGCGCGGGTGGCGGCGTCCCAGGTGGGCGCCAGTTCGGCCCACAGTTGGGCGACGCGTTGCACGCCCCAGCTGGCATCGCGTGGTGCCAGTGGCTGACTGTTCAATGCCTGTAGCAGTGCTTCGGCGGCGATCTGGGCGTCGGCCACCAGCGCCACCTGCGGCGGGTAGTTGCGCACGGTCTGGTCGGCGTCGATATCAATGCGTAGCAAGGCGCCGGGGATCTTGAAGCCGCCGGCGAAGGTGACGTCATAGTCGGTCTCGGCCAGCTCGGTGCCGATGGCCAGCACCACGTCCGCTTCGGCCACCAGGGAGCGGGTGGCGACCAGGGTTTGGGTCGAGCCGATCAGCAGCGGATGCGTTGAAGGCAGCAGGCCTTTGGCGTTGATGGTCAGCGCGACCGGCGCGCCCAGCGCTTCTGCAAGCTGGGCCAACTCGGGCGCCGCATCGATGGCGCCGCCACCGGCCAGGATCAATGGCCGCTTGGCTGCCGCCAGCAACTGGCTCATCTGCTTCACCGCCGCCGGCGCGGCCCCTGCGCGCGCCACGCTGACCGGCTCGCTGCCCAGCAGGGCGTCGGCGTTTTCCACCAGCACATCCAGCGGAATCTCGATATGCACCGGCCGTGGCCGCCCGGCCTGGAACAATGCGAATGCCCGCGCCAACACGTCGGGCAGCTCCGCTGCTGACATCAAGGTATGGGAGAACGCGGCGACACCGGCCATCATCGCGCCCTGGTTCGGCAGCTCATGCAACTTGCCACGCCCGCCGCCCAATTGGCTGCGCGATTGCACGCTGGAAATCACCAGCATCGGGATCGAGTCGGCATAGGCCTGGCCCATGGCCGTGGTGATATTGGTCATACCTGGGCCGGTGATGATGAAACACACACCGGGCTTGCCGCTGGTGCGCGCGTAGCCGTCGGCCATAAAACCGGCGCCCTGTTCGTGGCGCGGGGTGACGTGACGGATGCCCGAGCGGGCCAGGCCGCGATACAACTCCACGGTGTGCACGCCGGGGATGCCAAACACCTGGTCCACGCCGTAGCCTTCGAGGAGGTTGACCAATACTTCGCCGCAGGTCGCCATTGAGGTCGCTCTTGTTATGGATTCGAGGCGGTATTGGAGCGGCTGGCCGGTAGCGGCAACAATCGATAAAAAGTCATACTAGCCATGTCCTCACGTCATGGCTGAACCGCGATGAAACGCCTGCCACCGCTGCCCGCGCTGCACACATTCTGGGTCACCGCCCAGTGCTGCAACTTCACCCGCGCCGCCGAGCAACTGCATATCACCCAAGGCGCGGTGAGCCGGCAGATCGCCGGGCTGGAAAGCCATTTGGGTTACGCGCTGTTCCAACGCCAGGCGCGCGGCTTGAGCCTCACCGACGAAGGCCGCGAATGGTCGCTGCGCGCGCAGCAGGTATTCGGCCTGATCGGTGACGCCGTGGAGCAGATCGGCCGCCGTCGCCAGACCCTGCAACTCAAGGCGTCCACCTGCGTGATGCGCTGGCTGCTGCCGCGCCTGATGCAATGGCAAAAAGAACGCCCGGACGTGCCGGTGGAACTCACCACCACCGTGGCTTACAGCGTGGACTTTCGCCGCGAACAATTCGATGCGGCGCTGATCTACGCGCCCATCGCCGAGCAACCACCCGACGCGCGGCATTTATTCGATGAGCAACTCACACCGGTCTGCGCGCCCACGCTGCTGGGCGACTTGCAGCGCCCGCTGGCTTTGCAGCAACAGGTGCTGTTGCACCCTACGCGAGACGAGCGGGATTGGGCGCTGTGGCTGAAAGCCGCGAACACGCAGCTGAGCAACCTGGCCCAGGGGCATCATTTTGAAACCCTGGATTTGGCAATGACGGTGGCGTCCCAAGGCTCTGGCGTGGCGATAGGCGACAGTGCGCTGATTGGCGAGGATGTGAAGGCGGGGCGGTTGGTGATGCCGTTTGAGTTGAGGGTGCCGACGGGGATGGGGTATTTCCTGGTGTATCCGCCGGGGATCGAACCTTCGGTGGGGCTTGAGGCTTTAATGGATTGGTTGGTCAGTGAGGCACAATCGTCCTGACACCGCAGATCCCAATGTGGGAGTGGGCTTATGTGGGAGCGGGC
>NZ_QAJM01000008.1:102566-185940 GCF_003852405.1 Pseudomonas sp. KBW05 | reverse complement strand
GTTGATCGGAGCATCCCTAAGGAAATGCCACCGAAGTTGTGGGAATTCGAACTGGGTGCCAACCCAAGCGGTAAAGTCATCCCGGAATCGCCGGACGAGGCTGCACTGAAGCAGAAGCTTGAGTCGTTCCTGCAGACCGCCACCAAGAGCCTGCTGGATAACACCGCAGGTGTGGTTGATGGTAAGCCGGACTAACTAACCGGCCATAAAAAAGAGGCCCTCTAGAGGGCCTCTTTTTTTGCCTGCCGTTTATATCCGGCCGAGCAACAACAACACCAGCAACACCACCAGAACCACACCAAGGATACCCGACGGGCCATAACCCCAATTGCGTGAGTGTGGGAATACGGGCAGGCCACCGACCAGCAGGAGGATCAGGATAATGATCAGAATGAGGCTCATGGTTTTGTACCTTCTGGTTATTGAGCAATAGGTCTGCAGGTTTAATCACAGACGGCTTAATAACTCCGACTGGTGCCCTGCGTGGAAAATTCCAAGTTTTTTTAAAGCATTTTGCACACCGGCTTATTTCTTTTAATACGCAGCCTTAGTTGAAAGTTATTGAACTTGTGCAGTGCGCCATGCTCCGACCCGGCCGCGGGTTTGCCTGGGGCATTCAGCAACTTTATGGGGCGTGGGTGTGGGAAAAACCTTCGCTACACTGCCGATCACTTCTTCCGTGAACCACAAGGCAACTTCCTATGCAAAATCGCATGATGATCACTGGCGCCGGGTCCGGCCTGGGTCGCGAAATCGCTCTGCGCTGGGCCCGCGAGGGTTGGCAGTTGGCCTTGTCGGACGTCAGCGAGCCGGGCCTGCAAGAAACCCTCAAGCTCGTGCGCGAGGCGGGTGGCGATGGTTTCGTCCAGCGTTGCGACGTGCGCGACTACAGCCAGCTCACCGCGTTTGCCCAGGCCTGCGAAGTGAAGCTCGGCGGTATCGATGTGATCGTTAACAATGCCGGCGTGGCCTCGGGCGGTTTCTTCGCTGAACTGTCCCTGGAGGATTGGGACTGGCAGATCGCGATCAACCTGATGGGCGTGGTCAAGGGCTGCAAAGCGTTCCTGCCGCTGCTGGAAAAGAGCAAGGGCCGCATCATCAACATCGCCTCGATGGCCGCGCTGATGCAAGGGCCGGCCATGAGCAACTACAACGTGGCCAAGGCCGGCGTGGTGGCCTTGTCGGAAAGCCTGCTGGTGGAGCTCAAGCAACAGGAAGTCGGCGTACACGTGGTGTGCCCGTCGTTTTTCCAGACCAACCTGCTGGATTCGTTCCGCGGGCCGACGCCCGCGATGAAAGCGCAGGTCGGCAAATTGCTGGAAAGCTCGCCAATTTCGGCGGCGGATATTGCCGACTACATCTACCAGCGTGTGGCTGCAGGCGAATTTATGATTTTGCCCCACGAACAGGGGCGGATGGCGTGGGCGTTGAAGCAGAAGAATCCGCAGCTGCTGTATGACGAAATGACCACCATGGCCGATAAGATGCGGGCCAAGGCGCAGGCGAGCAAAGCCTGAGCACAATCTCAGGTTGCACACCGGTACTAATGTGGGAGCGGGCTTGCTCGCGAAGACAGTGTGTCAGCCAATATATTAGGCGACTGGAACACCGCTTTCGCGAGCAAGCCCGCTCCCACAGTTTGGGGTGTGGTCTGTCAGGGAAATTACCGGTGGATGTAGGTCAGGCCTGATTTTGCCGCAAGCCATTGCTGTACTCCCGCGCAATCGCGCATGGTCAAGGTCCTGTCACTCTTAAAGGACTACCGCCATGCTGGTACTTAGCCGTGCTGTAGGCGAAAGCATTTCCATCGGCGATGACATCGCCTTGCACATCATCGAGCTGAACGGCTCCCAGGTGAAGTTCGGGGTCGAGGCGCCGGTGGGGGTCAATGTGCACCGCGCCGAGGTGTATCAGAAAATCCTCGAGCGCCAAGCCGCAGAAACCCCGGCCGCCGCTAACCCGTAAACCCTCAGTCGAACAGATGCTTGGGCACGTCGTGCTTGAGCATCAACTGGCATTGCTCGCTTTCGGGGTCGAACACGATCAGTGCCTGGCCCTTGGTCAGCGCCTGGCGTACGCGCAATACGCGGGTTTCCAGGGGCGTGTCGTCGCCATTGTCGGTGCCGTCGCGGGTGACGAAATCTTCAATGAGGCGGGTCAGGGTGTCGACTTCAAGTGCGTCGTAGGGAATCAGCATACAAGCCTCGGCTTTAGAATCCCGGCGATGCTACTGCGCCGGGGCCTTTGTTACCAGCAGTTGCCAGCCTCAGGTTTTCTGGCCGACCAGGCTGTCCACGGACGGCACCCGTGTGTCGCTCTCCATCTGCGTCTCGTGTTCCAGCTGATGACTGAAGCGGTCCAGTGAACCCTGGGCCGGTTGCGCATCGCTGGCGAACACCGGCGGGCTGAGAATGTACGCCCCCAACAGGCGGCTCAAGGCCGCGAGGCTATCGATATGGGTGCGCTCGTAGCCGTGGGTCGCATCACAACCAAACGCCAGCAGTGCCGTGCGGATATCGTGGCCGGCGGTCACGGCCGAGTGCGCGTCACTGAAGTAGTAACGGAACAGGTCGCGGCGCACCGGCAGTTCGTTGTCCGCCGCCAGGCGCAGCAGGTGCCGGGACAGGTGATAGTCATACGGCCCACCGGAATCCTGCATCGCCACGCTCACCGCATGCTCACTGGAGTGCTGGCCGGGGGCAACCGGGGCGATATCAATGCCGACAAACTCGCTGACATCCCAGGGCAGGGCGGCCGCTGCGCCACTGCCGGTTTCTTCGGTGATGGTGAACAGCGGGTGGCAGTCGATCAGCAATGGCGCGCCGCTGTCGACGATGGCTTTGAGCGCCGCGAGCAGGGCGGCCACGCCGGCCTTGTCGTCGAGGTGACGGGCGCTGATGTGCCCGCTTTCAGTGAACTCGGGCAGCGGGTCGAAGGCCACATAGTCACCGACGCTGATCCCCAGGGAATCGCAATCGGCGCGGGTCGCGCAGTAGGCGTCCAGGCGCAGCTCCACGTGGTCCCAACTCACCGGCATTTCATCTACAGCGGTGTTGAACGCGTGCCCGGAGGCCATCAGCGGCAGCACGCTGCCACGGATCACGCCGTTGTCGGTAAACAGGCTGACGCGGCTGCCTTCGGCAAAACGGCTCGACCAGCAGCCCACCGGCGCCAGGGTCAGGCGGCCGTTGTCCTTGATCGCCCGCACGGCGGCACCGATGGTGTCGAGGTGGGCGGACACGGCGCGGTCGGGGCTGTTTTTCTGGCCCTTGAGGGTGGCGCGAATGGTGCCGCGCCGGGTCATCTCAAAGGGGATACCCAGCTCCTCCAGGCGCTCGGCGACGTAACGCACGATGGTGTCGGTAAACCCGGTGGGGCTGGGAATGGCGAGCATTTCCAGGAGGACTTTTTGCAGGTAGTTGAGGTCGGGTTCGGGGATGGTTTGGCTCATAAAGACTCCTGTTGGTTCAAGGGTAGATGTCGCCAGTACTGACGCCTTCGCGAGCAAGCCCGCTCCCACATTGGAATGCGTTCTAAATGTGGGAGCGGGCTTGCTCGCGAAGGCGCCGGGTCAGGCAACACATCTCTCAAACCGTCAGCTAACTGTGAGGAAACAACAAATCCACAAACCGCTCAGCCGTCGGCTGCGGTTCATGATTGGCCAGTCCGGCCCGTTCGTTGGCTTCGATAAAGACATACTCGGGTTGGTCGGCGGCGGGCACCATCAGGTCCAGGCCCACCATGGGGATGTCCAGGGCGCGGGCCGCACGCACGGCGGCGTCCACCAGCGTGGGGTGCAGGATCGCGGTGACGTCTTCCAGGCAGCCGCCGGTATGCAGGTTGGCGGTGCGGCGCACAGCCAGGGTCTGGCCGCGGGGCAGGATGCTGCTGTAGTCGTAGCCCGCCGCGTGCAGGGTGCGCTCGGTTTCGGCGTCCAGAGGGATTTTGCTTTCACCATCGGTCGCTGCCTGACGGCGACGGCTCTGGGCTTCGATCAGCGCGCCGACGCTGTGATGACCGTCACCGGTCACTTCAGCGGGGCGTCGGATCGCCGCGGCGACCACTTCAAAGCCGATCACCAGGATGCGCAGGTCCAGCCCCTCGTGAAAGCTCTCCAGCAGCACGCGGCTGTCGAACTGGCGTGCCGCTTCAATCGCCTGCTGCACCTCCTCGATGCTCTGCAAATCCACCGCGACGCCCTGGCCTTGCTCGCCATCCAGCGGCTTGACGACGATGCGCTGGTGTTCGTCGAGGAACTCCAGGTTGTCATCGGCACTGCCGGCCAATTGCTGCGACGGCAGTTTCAAACCGGCAGCCTTGAGCGTTTTGTGGGTCAGGCTCTTGTCCTGGCACAAGGTCATGCTGATGGCGCTGGTCAGGTCGCTCAACGACTCGCGACAGCGCACGCGGCGCCCGCCGTGGCTGAGGGTGAACAGGCCCGCGTCGGCATCATCCACCTGCACATCAATGCCGCGCCGGTGGGCTTCCTCGACAATGATCCGCGCGTAGGGATTGAACCCTGCCTGCGGGCCAGGGCCGAGGAACAGCGGTTGGTTGATGCCGTTCTTGCGCTTGATCGCAAAGGTGGTCAGCGCGCGAAACCCCAGCTTGGCGTAGAGGTTTTTGGCCTGGCGGTTGTCGTGCAACACCGACAGGTCCAGGTAACTCAGGCCACGGCTCATGAAATGCTCGATCAAGTGGCGCACCAGCACTTCGCCGACGCCGGGGCGCGTGCAGTGCGGGTCGACTGCCAGGCACCACAGGCTGCTGCCGTTCTCCGGGTCGTGAAACGCCTTCTGGTGATTCAGGCCCATCACGCTGCCGATCACCGCGCCGCTGTCTTCATCCTCCGCCAGCCAATACACCGGGCCACCTTGATGGCGCGGCGTCAGGCGGTCGGCATCGACGGGCAGCATGCCGCGCCCTTGATAGAGCTGGTTGACCGCCAGCCAATCGGCCTCGGTCTGCACGCGGCGGATGCGAAAGCCGCGAAACACACGGGTCGCCGGGCGATAGTCGGTGAACCACAGGCGCAGGGTGTCAGACGGGTCGAGGAACAGCTGCTGCGGGTCGATCCCGAGGATCTGCTGGGGCGCGGCCACGTACAGGGCGATGTCCCGTTCACCGGCCTGCTCATTGAGCAACTCCAGGGCCAGGCTCGACGGGTCGGCGAAGGTGTGCCCGATCAACAGGCGTCCCCAGCCGCAATGCACGACGATGGGGCCAGGGCTCTGCGGGCTACCATCTTCCGCCAGTCGGGCTTGCAGGCGCTCGTAGGATGGCGCCTGGCCCCTCAGTAGGCGTTGGCTGTAAGCCGCTGCATGAGGTTTCATCAATCAGATTCCTTGTTCACTGAGCCACAGGTTCAGCGCCGCCAGTTGCCACAGCTTGGAGCCGCGCAACGGGGTCAGTTGGCCCTGCGGGTCGGTGAGCAGGCGGTCGAGCATGGCCGGGTTGAACAGGCCACGATCCTGGCTCGGGTCCAGCAGCAGGTCGCGCACCCAGTTCAAGGTGTCGCCCTGCAAGTGCTTGAGGCCGGGAACTGGGAAGTAGCCTTTCTTGCGGTCGATGACTTCACTTGGAATCACCCGGCGCGCGGCTTCCTTGAGCACTTGCTTGCCGCCGTCGGGCAGTTTGAATTTGCCCGGCACCCGGGCCGAAAGTTCCACCAGTCGATAGTCGAGGAACGGCGTCCGCGCTTCCAGGCCCCAGGCCATGGTCATGTTGTCGACGCGTTTGACCGGGTCATCCACCAGCATCACCGTGCTGTCCAGGCGCAAGGCCTTGTCCACGGCGGCAGTGGCGCCGGGCATGGCGAAGTGTTCGCGCACGAAGTCGCCGGCGGCGTCATTGGCGGTCAGCCATTGCGGTGCGACAGTGGCTGCATAGTCGGCGTAGCTGCGGTCGAAAAACGCCTCTCGATAGGCGGCGTAAGGGTCACTTGCGCCGTCCACCTGCGGATACCAGTGGTAACCGGCGAACAACTCGTCGGCGCCTTGGCCGCTTTGTACCACCTTGCAATGCTTGGCCACTTCCCGCGACAGCAAGTAGAAGGCGATGCAGTCGTGGCTGACCATCGGCTCGCTCATGGCGCGGAACGCTGCTGGCAGCTGCTCGATGATCTCGCTTTCGGCGATGCGCAGTTGGTGGTGACGGGTGCCGTAATGCTTGGCGATCAGGTCCGAGTACTGGAACTCGTTGCCGGCCTCGCCGCCGGCGTCTTCAAAGCCGATGGAGAAGGTCGACAAGTCCTTTACCCCGGCTTCACGGAGCAGGCCGACGAGCATGCTCGAATCGACGCCACCGGAGAGCAATACGCCTACATCCACCGCGGCACGTTGGCGGATGGCCACGGCTTCGCGGGTGCTGTCGAGGACGCGGTCGGTCCAGTCTTCCAGCGTGAGGTTTTTTTCATCCTCATGTGGGCCGTAGGGCAGGGTCCACCAGGTTTTCTGCTCGGTCTTGCCGCTGGCGTCGATGCGCATCCAGCTCGCCGGTGGCAGTTTTTCAATGCCCGCCAGCAAGGTGCGCGGCGCCGGGACCACGGCGTGGAAGTTCAGATAGTGGTTGAGGGCGACCGGATCGAGAATCGGGTTGATGTCGCCACCTTTGAGCAGCGCTGGTAGCGCCGAGGCAAAGCGCAGGCGCTGGCCGGTGCGCGACAGGTACAGCGGCTTCACGCCGAGACGGTCGCGGGCGATAAACAGGCGCTGGGCGTCGCGCTCCCAGATGGCAAACGCAAACATGCCGTTGAGCTTGGGCAGCAATGCTTCACCCCAGGCGTGATAACCCTTGAGCAGCACCTCAGTGTCACCGCCGGAATAGAAGGCGTAGCCCAAGGCTTCCAGCTCTTCACGCAGTTCCGGGAAATTGTAGATGGCGCCATTGAAGGCCAGGGACAGGCCCAGTTGGGCGTCAACCATCGGTTGGGCCGAGCCGTCCGACAAGTCCATGATTTTCAGGCGACGGTGGCCCAGGGCAATTGGGCCCTGGGCATGGAAGCCCCAGGCGTCCGGGCCACGGGGGGCCAGATGATGGGTAATTCGTTCTATCGCTGCCAGGTCGGCAGGTTGTTGATCAAAACGTAACTCGCCAGCTAATCCGCACATAAATTCCTTACCGGTTTTTCCGTTGGGGAGGGGGAACACTCAATACGCCCAAAGGGCGCGTACCCAGAAACTGACACGGGGCTATAGTGGGAGTTTTAGAACAATAAGTTATAAGGCAGTTGGCCTTAACCTCTTCAGGGGAGCTTCAGGCGCCGCGTGGGCTGGCCACAGGGGGCGTTATATAGATGCAGGATGCATGCAAAACGCT
The DNA here is from genome assembly GCF_003852405.1 of Pseudomonas sp. KBW05. Lineage (GTDB taxonomy): Bacteria > Pseudomonadota > Gammaproteobacteria > Pseudomonadales > Pseudomonadaceae > Aquipseudomonas. The sequence goes on along the minus strand of NZ_QAJM01000008.1, from coordinate 178,623 downwards.
GGTCGATCATGAGGCTGATCGCGCCGATATTCGGATGCGTATTTTCTGTCCGTGGCCTTAGGGTGGACCTTTGTTTAGCTACGCGACAAGGACGCTTTTCGATGACGGATAAACGTGATTTGAGTGCAGTCACAGAGCCTGTGACTGAAGATGAACTGCTGGCCGTACTGCTGGACATGACCGGTGACCTGGACAAAGCCCGGGTGCTGCGAAAGACCTTGCCCACCTGGTTGGTCGAGGCCGAGCCCGCCACGCTTGCGGCCCTCGAACAAGCCCATCGCGACAGTGAGCAACCGCGCAAACAGGTCAAGGCGTTGCTGTCGCGCCTGCAACCTCTGCATCAGTTCTGTGTGGAGCGCCTGCACACATTTTTGCTCAGCAAGGGAGTTGCCACTGTTGATGTGGAGCGCGATCAGCTGGAGGTGACCACGCGTCAACTCACTGGCTTGATGCCACCGCTGACCGGCCCCTTGATCGAAACGGTGAGCTGGGAAAAAACCAGCCTGGTGCTAGCGGCCATGCACAACTTCGATGCTGCCAAGGCCCGCGGTGGAGGGATGGCTGCGGGAACCGTCGTTCGTTCGGCGGCCACGCGCAAAGAGGTAACGGGGCTGAGCGCCGCGCAGTTTGTCGAATATTGCCGTGAACTGGACCTGGGAGAGGCCTACCAGCGCCATATACGGCAGGTCTTTGACTTGCCTACCCCTTGGGGAGAAGCCCCCCAGGCGGGGTTGGGGTACAACGCCACGTGCGTGCAGATAGGGCACGCGAAAATGCTCGACATGCAGATGGACCTGCACATCGCCTGTGCGCAGGGACACGTCAACGAAGCGCTGGGTAAACGGTTGCTCAAGTTGATCAAGGCCGATCGCCCCGCCAACGACCTGGCGTATTTGAGCCCGCTGGAAAAACCGCTGATCTGGCAGGGGATGAACATCGACGATGCCTGCCTCTGGGGGGTGTTGGTGGTCTGCGACGATGAGCCCGGCCAGTTGGGCGGGGGGACGATCCTGGTGTATATGCCCAACGAGCCCGTCCGGCCCTGGTACGAGTATGAGACGCTGGAAGATTTCAAGCGCTACCTGACCTTGAAACTGCAAGTCACTTCCTACCGCACCGCGTTTGCCCGCTACCTGGATGAGCACGAACGCCTGGGTTTTTTCCAGCGCTTCGACAAGGGGCGCACATTGGGTCAACTGGAGCCCGTGCCGGTCACGAGCAGTTTTTCCGAGTTCTTTTTCAATGCCTTCACCGGGAAGATCCAGCGTGACGCCCTGGCCCTTGCGGTGCCCACGGCGCAGGTCGATGAGGATGCCGACCAGGCGCGCTGGCAGGCTTACTTCGACGCAGGGCTGGACCTGCTCAACGTGGCGTCCTTTGTGGTGCCGGTACTGGGCGAATTGATGTTGGGCGTCGCCGTCGGGCAACTGCTGGGGGAGGTGTTCGACGGCGTCGAAGACTGGCTGCACGATGACAACGCAGAGGCGTTGCGGCACCTGGTCAATATTGGCGACAGCCTGGCCGCCATGGTGGCGTTCGCAGCAGCGGGCCGGGTGGTGGGGACGCTCAAGGCCAGGCTGACGTCGGCAGATTTTTTCGGCAAGGTTGAGGCGATTGCCCGTTCCGATCACCGCCCGGCACTGTGGCGACCGCGGTTGGCGCCTTACCGTCAAACGTTGCCCATCGACACGCCGTGGGCAACCAACAGCAAGGGCATTTGCCAGGCGAAGGGCCAGTCGTGGATCAAAATCGACGGTTCGGTCTATTCAATTGGCTACGACCCGGGCATTGGTCAGTGGCGTATCAACCATCCGACACGTGCGCAGGCTTATCGCCCGGCGCTGAGGCACAACAGCCGGGGCGGGTGGCAACATGTGTTCGAGCAGCCCGAGCACTGGCGAGACCTGCGCTATGCCTTGACTCGACTCGACCCTGAATTGGGCTCTCTGGTGCCGGAAGACACACGGGCGATAGCCGCGATCAGCGATACAAGCCACACCCAGGCGCAACGCCTGGCGATGGAGCAGGGTGCTTTGTCGCAACGGTTCGAGGATGTGTGGGTGCGCTTCAGGCAGCATCAAAAAGTCGCCCGCTTGATTGGTCAGCTAGAGCTTGGTGAAACGCCCACAGCCGACACCGCACGCACGCAGATGCTGGCGATTCCGTTGATGTCGGGGTGGCCCAAGGGGCGGTTTATCGAACTGCTCGATGACGAAGATTATTTGCTGGAAAGTTATCCGGATGTGAGTCCCTTCGATTATGAGGACCTTAGCGTTCATCTTACGCAGCGTCATCTCCAGGAGGGTCAAGTCATGGAGACGGTGTTGCAGGCACTCACCGCCGAGGAACGCAAAGGGCTACTGGGCGAAACGGTCGCCTTGGACAAGGCTGCGGCGGTGTTGCAGCGTCGATTGCTGGCGACGCTCAAAAACCGCCGGCAATCACTGACGCAGAAGCTCTACGAAGAGCAGGAGGGCGACGCTCAGGGGGCGCTGGTTGCATTCAGGAACGCTTATCCGCAGCTGTCCAACCGCGTCGCCTGGGAGTTGCTAAGTCAGGCCACCGACAGTCAGCGCCGCGCCCTGGACCTGACCGGACGTGTGCCCCTGAGCTTGGCAGAGCGCGCATCAGGCGCCTTGGCGCGCCAGCGTGAAGACATCGCGATTGCCGGCCTGTACTGGCCAGAGCAGGCCGTGCCGGACACTCGACGTCTTGCCTTGGGCGTGTTGCGGGATGTACCGGGCTGGCCTCGCGACCTGTTCATGCAATTGCGCGAAGGCACGCTACGTGGCGAAGTGCTTGGCGCGATGGGTGACCCCCAGGCCAGTTTACGCCGCACGCTGGTGCAGACGGCTGATGGTTTCCAGGCGTTTGATGAGGCCTCTCAGCCACTGGATACAGTGGCCGGCGGCTCCCTGGGTTTTTATCAGGCATTGGTGGATGCCTTGCCCCAGCGTTCCCGCATCCCCCTTGAGCTCCTTGAAGAGCGGGCGTCACAGCGCCTGCTCAGCCGGATTCGCCAGCACACGCAGGAGCATCGGCCGCGCGTAGCGGCGTATCTGCGCGGGGAGGCTGAGGATATCGAGGCGCCAGCCTTGTCCTGCGTTCAGGCCGCGCCTGCCAGGGCAGGGGCGACGGAGCCCGCGCTGTTGCGCAAGGTGCGAAAGCTCTACCCACGGCTCGATGACAGCGAGCTGGCCAACATTATCCAGGATGCGGGTGTCGATCATCTGAGTCGGGCCAAAGCCATCGAAGTGTTGCAGCAGCAGTTTGAGACATTGCACCGCACGTTGAAAACCTGGCGCAGTGACCGCTCCACCTACACATCTCAGGGTTCGCCGCTCTGGGGCTATCGCTTGAGTCGACACCAAGTGCTCAAGACCATCGAGCAGGGGTGGAGGCGCATGACCCAACGGCTTGATCATCACCATCGAAGCGTGGAAAGTCTGTCCCTCGATGGCATGCTTCACGATCCTTTGCCGATCCTGCCGGCGCAGGTTGGTTTTGATCATGTGAAACTGTTGTCATTGGGGAACATGGGCCTGGACGACGCCGTCGCGTATTTCCTCAAGCACTTCAAGAACGTGATGTTTTTGAATCTGGGAGACAACAAGATCACGCGGTTCCCGGAGGTGCTCTCGCACATGAAGCAGTTGGAATACCTGTGCCTGGCCAATAACGCCCTGCAATTGACCGAGCACACGCGGGCGACGCTGGCCGGGCTGCGCAGCCTTCAGATGCTGAATCTGAGCAATAACCTGCTGCTGGACCCGCCGGATGTGGGCCGCATGTTTGTCTTGCGCGAGCTGAACCTGCGCAATTGCCGACTCAAGGAGTTTCCCAAGGGCGTGGCCCGCTTGCCATATCTGGAGAATCTCGACCTGCGGGAGAATGACATCACCACTCTGCCCGAGTGGTTGTTCCAGGTGCCTCGCAGCTACGCCCAGGCCGTTAATTTGCGGCATAACCCGCTGGATGTGCCCAGCCAGTTGCTGCTGCGCGATTACCGCCGCAACCACGGGGTAGGCATGGGGTATCTGGAGGATGATATTGCCCGTTTGACCGAACAAAAGGCCCGCGATTTGTGGTTGGCCGATGACCGAGTTGAAGGGTTTGCCGAGAAAGGCCGCATCTGGGCCGGCCTCAGGGACGAGCCGGGCTCCGATGGCTTGTTCAATCTGCTGGCCGAGCTCGGTGGCGCGGCAGACACCTCCCAAGTGCACGAAGACATGGACCGCCGCGTCTGGACTGTGCTGGAAGCGACTGCTGGCGACAGTGAATTGCGTGAAGGGGTGTTCCAGCGAGCGGCCACTCCGCTCAATTGCGATGATGCGGCGGCAGTCAGTTTCGGTGCGCTGGAGGTATTGACGCAAATTCGCCAGGCCGAGCAGCTTGCCGCCACAGGGCAATTGACGGCCACGCCATTATTGAAGCTGGCCCGTGGCCTGTTTCGCCTCGATCAACTGGAACGGCTTGCGCATAACCATAGCCTTGAACACCCGCTGGCCGATCCATTGGAGGTCCACCTGGCGTTTCGCACTGGGCTGGTGGACCGCTTTCATTTGCCTGGGCAGCCTCGGCACATGCGCTTCGCGGCACTCGGTGGGGTGACAGCCAGCGACTTGAATGAAGCGGAGTTCCAGATCAAGGCGGCGGAGCTTTCGCCACGCTTATTGCGATACCTGGTGGAGTTGCCGTTCTGGCAGCAATACCTCAAGCGCAGGCACTCTGCCAGTTTCGAGGCTTTGAATGAGCCATTCGACGAGCGCATGAGTGCGGTGTTCGACCAGAGCCTGACGCTGGACGACACGGCCTACCGTGAACAGATGGGGGCCATTCTTCAAGAACAGGTGACGGCTGAAAACAGAGAGCTGGAGCGCCTGACCCAGGAGGCGTTGAGACAGCAAGACCTGGGTGGGTGCTTGATGCCCTAGGTTTTTTTGGCCGTGCTGCGCACCAGTTTGCGCACCGCGAATCGGTTAGGGTGGCAGGCTTCGGCCACACTGCGCGGCACCGGCAAGGGCTCGTTGTCGAGCCAGGCCGCCAGCAGTTCGGCAGACAGCGGCGCGGTGATCAGGCCCCGGGAGCCATGGCCGCTGTTGACATACAGTCCGTCCTGCCAGGGGCACGGCGTGTCCGGAACGCAGCGTGCATCCTTGCTCAGCGCGGCATAGGTTTGGGTAAAGGCCGCACTGTCGGCCAGCGGGCCCACAATCGGCAAGTAGTCCGGGCTGGTGCAGCGGAACGCGGCGCGACCTTGCAGGGTGGCGGGGTCGACGGTGTCGGCATGCAGGCGTTGGGAAAGGTCTGGCGAGATGTCCCGGAGCATGGCCAGGTTGCCGGCATGGTCAGCGGTGGTGGGCGTGAGGTCTTCGTTCTTGAAATCAAAGCTGGCCCCAAGGGTGTGTTCGCCCAGGCGCGGTGGGGCGACGTAGCCTTCGGCGCACACCACGGTGGCCAGGGCCTGGCTTTGCGCAGTCTGTGGCAGCCGGGTAATTTGCCCACGAATGCGCTTGAGGGGCAGGTCGGCGAAACGCTGGACCTCGGCGGCGCCTGCCAGTATCACCACCGGCGCGCTGGCGAGCAGGCGCTCGCCGTCCCAGGCCTGCCAGCGATCATCGGTTTTGCGCAGATCGAGTACGTTGTGATGGGGCAGCACGGTGATCCCGGGGTGGCTGGCTTGCCATTGGCACAATGCGGGTGGATGCACCCAGCCGCCCTCGGGGAAAAACAGCCCACCGTGTTCAAGGGCAATACCGGCTTTTAACTGGGCGTGGTCGCGGTCCAGCAGGTGCAGCAGTTGGGGGGCAAAGGCCTCTGTGAGCTGCGCCTGGCGCTGTGCCTCCTTCGCGTCGAAAGCCAATTGCAGTACGCCGCAGCCGTCCCAGTCGACGCCGCGGTGCAAGTGTTCGAGCAGGCGCCGCGTGTGGCCGAAACCGGCGACGATCATCTGCGACAACGCCGTGCCATGGGCCGAAAGCTTGAGGTACAGCACGCCTTGGGGGTTACCTGATGCTTCCTGGGCGAGGGCGGTGTGGCGCTCCAGTAAACTGACCTGCCAACCTCGTGTTGCCAGGCTGGCCGCCGTTGCGCAGCCAGCCAGGCCGCCCCCGATCACCAAGGCCCGACGCTCGCCCCTGGGCTCTGGAGGCCGGGCGAACCAGGGCTTCGCAACGGTTGGCGGCGTCGCCTCTTCGGGCCAACCGAGGAACTCGCCGCGCAAAATTTCCCATTTATGGCCGATGCCCGGCGTGCGCTTCATTTTGAACCCGGCGGCGTTGATCAGCCGCCTTACCCAACCGGTGCTGGTGAACGTGCTGATGGTCGAGCCTGGCGCTGCCAACCGGGCCAGTTCGGCGAACAGCTCAGCGGTCCACATCTCAGGGTTTTTCGCCGGCGCGAAGCCGTCGAGAAACCATGCGTCGATCTGTGCATCGAGCTGGGGAAGTTGCTCCAGCACGTCGCCGATCAACAGAGTCAGGGTCACGCGGCCGTTGTCCAGCACGATGCGTTGAAAGCCTTGGTGGATGGCGATGTACTGGGCCAGCAGTTGCTCAGTCAATGCTGCCAGCTCGGGCCAGAGGGCGAGGGCGCGTTGCAGGTCGGCATGGCTCAGCGGGTATTTTTCCACGCTGACAAAATGCAGCCGCGCCCCGGCCACCGCGTGCTGTTCGAACAACTGCCAGGCGCACAGGAAATTCAGGCCCGTGCCGAAGCCGGTCTCGCCAATCACCAGCCGCCCACCCACCGGCAGGGCCGCAAAGCGTTCCTGCAGGCGGTTCTGTTCGAGGAACACGTAGCGGGTTTCTTCAAGGCCCGACTGGTCGGAGAAATACACGTCGTCGAAGACCCGCGAGTGCGGGCGACCTTGTTCGTCCCAGTCGAGCTGGGCGTGGGTGATGGGGGTCATGGGCGGCTCATAGTTTGAAGCAGGTAAAGACAAGGCCGCCATTCTAGCCGATCAATGGGCAATGAATTGACCCATGGCAAGCGCCGGTGGAATTTCCTCCCGCGTGTTGCTGCCCAATCCGCTAGTCTTGAGCCATCTTGAAACGGAGCTGCCCATGTTCGAATCCGCCGAAATCGGTCACGCCATCGACAAAGACACCTACGACGCCGAAGTGCCCGCCCTGCGCGAAGCCCTGCTGGAAGTGCAGTACGAGCTGCAACAGCAGAAGCGTTTCCCGGTGATTATCCTGATCAACGGCATCGAAGGCGCCGGCAAGGGCGAGACCGTCAAGCTGTTGAACGAGTGGATGGACCCGCGCCTGATCGAAGTGCGCACCTTCGACCAGCAGACCGACGAAGAACTGGCCCGGCCACCGGCCTGGCGTTACTGGCGCCAGTTGCCCGCCAAGGGCCGCATGGGGGTGTTCTTCGGCAACTGGTACAGCCAGATGCTGCAAAGCCGCGTGCATGGGCAGATCAAGGACGCCCGCCTGGACCAGGCCATCGCCGGTGCCGAGCGCCTGGAAAAGATGCTCTGCGATGAAGGCGCGCTGATCTTCAAGTTCTGGTTCCACCTCTCCAAGAAGCAGATGAAGGCGCGGCTCAAGGCCTTGGCCGACGACCCGCTGCACAGCTGGCGCATCAGCCCGCTGGACTGGCAGCAGTCCGAGACCTACGACAAGTTCGTGCATTTCGGCGAGCGCATCCTGCGCCGCACCAGCCGCGACTATGCACCGTGGCATGTGATCGAAGGCGTGGATGCGCATTACCGCAGCCTCACCGTGGGCAAGCTGCTGCTGGAAGGCATCCAAAATGCCCTGAAACTGCCCAAGGGCAAGGCCAGCGGCATGAACCCGGCGCCGCTGATTGCGTCGGTGGACAAGAAAAGCCTGCTCGACAGCCTCGACTTGAGCCAGCGCCTGGAGAAGGACGATTACGAAGAACAGCTGATCACCGAGCAGGCGCGGCTGTCCGGCCTGATGCGCGACAAACGCATGCGCAAACACGCGCTGGTCACGGTGTTTGAAGGCAACGATGCGGCGGGCAAGGGCGGTGCGATCCGCCGGGTGGCGGCGGCGCTGGACCCGCGTCAGTACCACATCGTGCCGATTGCCGCGCCCAGTGAAGACGAGCGCGCCCAGCCGTACCTGTGGCGCTTCTGGCAGAAGATCCCGGCGCGCGGCATGTTCACCGTGTTCGACCGCTCCTGGTACGGCCGCGTGCTGGTGGAACGCATTGAAGGCTTCTGCACGCCGGCCGACTGGATGCGCGCCTATGGCGAGATCAATGACTTCGAAGAGCAACTGCGCGACGCCGGCGTGATCGTGGTCAAGTTCTGGCTGGCCATCGACAAGCAGACCCAACTGGAACGCTTCCAGGCCCGTGAGGAAATCCCGTTCAAGCGTTTCAAGATCACCGAAGACGACTGGCGCAACCGCGACAAGTGGGACGACTACCGTGCGGCGGTCGGCGATATGGTTGACCGCACCAGCACTGAGATCGCGCCGTGGACGTTGGTGGAGGCCAACGACAAGCGTTGGGCACGGGTCAAGGTGTTGCGCACCATCAACCTGGCGCTGGAGGAGGCGTTCGAGAAGTCCGACAAACACGATAAGAAAGGCAAGAAGAAGTAGGCCTATCTATGGGGTGAATGATCGTCGCGGTTGGAATCAGCTGGATCTATGCTCGATCCATCTCCCAACAACGACAAGATCGAGGTAGCCCATGCGTGAAGTAGTGATCGTCGACAGCGTGCGAACCGGCCTGGCCAAATCCTTTCGCGGCAAGTTCAACCAGACCCGCCCGGATGACATGGCGGCCCATTGCGTCAACGCGCTGCTCAGCCGTAACGGCATCGACCCGGCGACGGTGGAGGATTGCATTGTCGGCGCCGGTTCCAACGAGGGCGCCCAGGGCTACAACATTGGGCGCAATGTGGCGGTGTTGTCGCAGTTGGGTACTGGCACGGCAGGCATGACGCTTAACCGTTTCTGTTCGTCGGGCTTGCAGGCGATCGCGATTGCGGCCAACCAGATTGCCTCGGGATGCAGCGACATCATCGTGGCTGGCGGTGTCGAGTCCATCAGCCTGACCATGAAAAGCGTCAACACCGATAACCTGATCAACCCGCTGCTCAAGGAGCAGGTGCCGGGCATCTATTTCCCCATGGGCCAGACCGCCGAAATCGTTGCGCGGCGCTACCACGTCAGCCGCGAAGAACAGGACCTGTACGCCCTGCAAAGCCAGCAACGCACGGCCCAGGCCCAGGCTGATGGCTTGTTCAACGATGAAATCGTGCCGATGACGGTCAAGTACAAGGTCGAGGACAAGAATACCGGCGCGGTGCAGATCCTCGATGGGGTGGTGGATCGTGATGACTGCAACCGCCCGGACACGACCTTGGCCAGCCTGCAAGGCTTGAAGCCGGTGTTCGCCGAAGACGGTTCGGTGACGGCGGGTAACTCGTCGCAACTGTCCGACGGCGCCTCGATGACCCTGGTGATGAGCCTGGAGAAAGCCCTGGAACTGGGGCTCAAGCCGAAGGCGTTTTTCCGTGGCTTTACCGTGGCCGGTTGCGAGCCTGACGAGATGGGCATCGGCCCGGTGTTCTCGGTGCCCAAGCTGCTCAAGGCCAAGGGCTTGCAGGTGGCGGACATTGATTTGTGGGAGTTGAATGAAGCGTTTGCGTCGCAGTGCCTGTATGCGCGCAATCGGTTGGAGATCGATAACGCGAAGTACAACGTCAACGGTGGCTCGATCTCCATCGGGCATCCGTTCGGCATGACCGGTTCGCGGCAGGTGGGGCATTTGGTGCGGGAGTTGCAGCGGCGCAAGTTGCGTTACGGCATTGTCACCATGTGCGTCGGTGGCGGCATGGGCGCCACGGGCCTGTTCGAAGCCGTACGCTAAACCCCACTGAAGAAACCGGATCAAACTGTGGGAGCGGGCTTGTGTGGGAGCTGGCTTGCCTGCGATAGCATCACCTCGGTACATCTGACTCACCGAGGTGTCTGCATCGCAGGCAAGCCAGCTCCCACATTTGAACTGTGTCGTATCCCAATCCGCTCACTTGCCCCTAGAATGCCCGCTCCACTTCCTCTGGCTTCTGGGGCACTCATGCACATCTCTTCCGGCCGCTGGGTCTATGGTTTTCTCCTGACCCTGTTGACCGCGCTGCTCTGGGGCATCCTGCCGATCAAACTCAAGCAGGTGCTGCAGGTGATGGACCCGATCACCGTCACCTGGTTTCGCCTGACCGTCGCCGGCGGTTGCCTGTTCATTTACCTGGCGTTGAGCAAACGCTTGCCCCGTCTCAACGTGCTCGGGCCCAAGGGCGGCTGGCTGGTGGGCATGGCCGTGTGCGGCCTGGTGGGCAACTATGTGCTGTACCTGGTGGGCCTGAAAATGCTCAGCCCCGGCACCGCACAACTGGTGGTGCAGATGGGCCCGATCTTTCTGATGATCGCCAGCGTGTTCGTGTTCAAGGAGCGTTTCAGCCTGGGGCAGGTTGTCGGCCTGATCGTGCTGATCTGCGGCTTTGGCTTGTTCTTCAATCAACGTTTGGAGGAGTTGCTGACGTCCCTGGGCGCTTACACCGCCGGCGTGCTGACCATCCTCCTGGCCACGACCATTTGGGTGTTCTACGCCTTGGGCCAGAAGCAGTTGCTGACGGTGTGGAATTCGCTGCAAGTGATGATGGTGATCTACCTGTGTTGCGCGGTGTTGCTTACGCCGTGGGCACATCCGCTGGAAGCCCTGGACTTGAGCCCGCTGCAAGGCTGGCTGTTGCTGGCATGTTGCATGAACACCCTGGTGGCCTACGGCGCGTTTGCCGAAGCGCTGGCGCATTGGGAAGCCTCGCGGGTCAGCGCGACCCTGGCGCTCACGCCGTTGGTGACTTTTGTCGCGGTGGCCTTGGCGGCGTGGTGGTGGCCAGACTTTGTGCAGGCCGAAGACATCAACGCCCTGGGCTATGCCGGGGCGTTGGTGGTGGTGCTGGGGTCGGCGACCGTGGCGCTGGCGCCGTCGTTGATTGCCGGGCTCAAGGCCCGGCGGTTACGCATGGCGTCTTAAGCGCCCAGCATGTCTTCCGGGCGTACCCACTGGTCGAACTCGGCATCGGTGAGGTAGCCCAGCGCCAGCGCCGCTTCCCGTAGCGTCAGCCCTTCGGCGTAGGCCTTCTTGGCGATCTCGGCGGATTTGTCGTAGCCGATATGCGGGTTGAGCGCCGTCACCAGCATCAGCCCGCGCTCCAGGTGCTCGGCCATCTGCACGGCGTCGGGCTCAAGCCCGGCCACGCAGTGTTCCTGGAAGTTATTGCAGCCGTCGGCCAACAAGCGGATCGATTCCAGCAGGTTGTGGATGATCACCGGCTTGTACACGTTCAACTGCAAGTGCCCCTGGCTGGCGGCAATGCCGATGGTCACGTCATTGCCCAGCACCTGGCAGGCCAGCATCGACAGAGCTTCGCATTGGGTCGGGTTGACCTTGCCCGGCATGATCGAACTGCCGGGCTCGTTGGCCGGCAACTTGACCTCGGCGAACCCGGCCCGCGGGCCGGAGCCCAGCAGGCGCAGGTCGTTGGCGATTTTCATCAGCGCCACCGCCAGGGTTTTCAGCGCGCCGTGCAGCGTCACCAGCGGCTCATGGCCGGAGAGGGCGGCAAATTTATTCGGCGCGGTGACGAAAGGAAGGCCGGACAACGCCGCCAGCTCGGAGGCAATCGCCTCGCTGAAGCCATGGGGCGCGTTAAGGCCGGTGCCCACCGCGGTGCCGCCCTGGGCCAGCTCGTACACGGCGGGCAGGGCGCTGCGCACGGCGCGTTCGGCGTAGTCAAGCTGGGCGATGAAGGCCGAGAGTTCCTGGCCGAAGGTGATCGGCGTGGCGTCCATCATATGGGTGCGGCCGGTCTTCACCAGCTTCATGTGCTGCGCTGCCTGTTCGGCGAGGCCGCCGGAGAGTGTGGCAATCGCCGGCAACAGGCGCTGGTGCACCGCTTGCACGGCGGCAATGCTCATGGCGGTGGGAAAGCAGTCGTTGGAACTCTGGGAGCGGTTCACATGGTCATTGGGATGCACCGGGCTCTTGCCGCCACGGGGTTTGCCCGACAGTTCGTTGGCGCGGCCGGCAATCACTTCATTGGCGTTCATGTTGCTCTGGGTGCCGCTGCCGGTCTGCCACACCACCAGGGGGAACTGGTCGTCATGCTGGCCTGCGAGCACTTCGTTGGCAGCCTGCTCGATCAGGCGGGCGATATCGGCGGGCAAGTCGCCGTTGCGGCTGTTGACCCGGGCGGCGGCCTTTTTGATCAGGGCCAGGGCGTGCAATACCGCCAGGGGCATGCGTTGCTCGCCGATGGCGAAATTCACCAGCGAGCGTTGGGTCTGCGCGCCCCAGTAAGCGTCATCCGGGACTTGGACTTCTCCCAGGCTGTCGGTTTCGATACGGCTCATCGGGCACTCTCCTTGATAGCGGTTTGCGCAGTTTAGGCCGTGATTGGCCTGTGGGGTTCCCCAAAAGACGTTTCATCGGGTTCATCCCTCGAGAATCCTTGCCCGGCAAGGCTCGGGGTTGAGCCGCGAGGTTTTTTAGGCGCAGAATGGGCGCCCTTGGGGTCTTACCTCGCCTGCTAGAAAAGGAAACTCGATGACTCGTCTTCGTGCCATCTGTACCGCGGTTGCTCTGGTTTGCGCCAGCGGCCAGGTTCTTGCCGATACCGCCAGCCACAACGCCAGTGCCGAAGCCTTCCTTACCCTGGCCCATGCCGACAAGCTGGGTACCCCGGTGTACATGCAAGTGCAGCAAATGTTCGCCCAGCGTTTCGAACAAACCAAGGCGCCCGCCGCCAAGCAATCCGTACTGGACAGCTACCAGGCCAAGGCCAACGCTGCCCTGGACCAGGCGATCGGCTGGCCGAAGCTGAAGCCGGACATGGTCAAGCTCTACACCACCAACTTCAGCGAATCCGAACTCAAGGACCTGGTTGCCTTCTACCAGTCGCCACTGGGCAAGAAAGTCCTGGAAAAAATGCCGCAACTGACCCAGCAATCGGCCCAGATGACCCAGCAAAAGCTGGAAAGCGCCGTGCCGGTGGTGAACAAGCTGTTGGACGACATGACCAACGAGCTGGCACCCAAAGCCGCCGCACCGGCCAAGAAGAAGTAAGCAGGAATGACCATGCAACAGCGTATCGAAACGGCGCTCGCCGCCTTGAGCCCGGAGCACTTGAGCGTGCTGGACGAAAGCCACATGCACAGCCGTGGGTTGCAGACCCACTTCAAGGCCGTGCTGGTCAGCCCGCAGTTCGAAGGGCTTAACTGCGTCAAGCGCCACCAGACGGTCTACGCCACCCTGGGTGACCTGATGAGCGAGTTTCATGCGCTGGCGCTGCATACCTACACGCCTGAAGAATGGGCGAAAATCGACGCAGCCCCGGCCTCGCCGACCTGCGCTGGCGGACATTGACGGGTTATCCCTGATAGAATCCGCAACGCGCCGCTTAGCCGGCGCGTTTTTTTTGCATCCGGTTCACCCTTTACGAGGGTAGCCACCTGGAGAGAACACCCATGACTCAACCGATTGTCGTGGCGGCACTGTATAAGTTCGTCACCCTCGAAGATTACGTCGCCCTGCGCGAGCCCCTGCTGCAGGCGATGGTCGACAACGGCATCAAAGGCACCTTGCTGATCGCCGAAGAAGGCATCAATGGCACCGTTTCCGGCAGCCGCGAAGGCATTGATGGCCTGATGGCCTGGCTGAAAAACGACCCACGCATGGTCGATATCGACCACAAAGAGTCGTACTGCGACGACCAGCCGTTCTACCGCACCAAGGTCAAGCTGAAGAAAGAGATCGTGACCCTGGGCGTCGAAGGCGTCGATCCGAACAAAAAAGTCGGCACCTACGTTGATCCGCAGGATTGGAACGCGTTGATCAGCGACCCGGAAGTGCTGTTGATCGACACCCGCAACGACTACGAAGTGTCGATCGGTACGTTTGAAGGTGCGATCGACCCGAAAACCACCAGTTTTCGCGAATTTCCTGACTATATCAAAGCTAACTTCGACCCGGCCAAGCACAAGAAAGTCGCCATGTTCTGCACCGGCGGCATTCGTTGCGAGAAAGCGTCGAGCTACATGCTCAGCGAAGGCTTCGACGAGGTCTACCACCTCAAGGGCGGCATCCTGAAGTACCTCGAAGAGGTGCCGCAGGAAGAAACCAAGTGGCAGGGCGACTGCTTTGTTTTCGACAATCGCGTGACCGTGCGCCACGACTTGAGCGAAGGCGACTACGATCAATGTCATGCCTGCCGCACACCGATCAGCGCCGAAGACCGCGCATCCGAACACTACGCGGCTGGCATCAGCTGTCCACATTGCTGGGATAAGCTGCCGGAGAAGACCCGCCGTAGCGCAATCGACCGGCAGAAGCAGATTGAACTGGCCAAGGCCCGCAATATGCCGCACCCGATTGGCTTCAACTATAAGCAATCACCTTCCGAGGCCTGAGCCATGTCCGCGCGCCTGCTCTATGTAATGGACCCGATGTGTTCCTGGTGCTGGGGGTTTGCCCCGGTGGCCGAAGCGCTGGTGGAGCAGGCCCGCGCTACCGGTGTGGAAGTGCACCTGGTGGTGGGCGGCTTGCGCACCGGCAGCGGTGCGGCACTGGAGCCGACGACCCGGCGCTACATCCTTGAACACTGGCAGGCCGTCACCGACGCCACTGGCCAGCCGTTCAAGCGCGAGGGTGCATTGCCCGACGGTTTTGTCTACGACACCGAGCCTGCGTGCCGTGCCATCGTCACCGCGCGCAGCCTGGCGCCGGATTGTGCGTGGACCTTGCTGGGGCTGATCCAGCGCGCGTTTTATGTCGAGGGCCGTGACGTGACCCTCGCCAGCGTGCTGGTGGAGCTGGCCGAGCAGGCGGGCATCCCGCGTATCGAGTTTGCCGGCGCGTTCGACCGTGCCGAGCAGCACGCCGCAACCGCCGCCGATTTTACCTGGGTGCAGGACTTGGGCATCGCCGGTTTCCCGACGCTGCTGGCTGAGCGCAATGGTCAACTGGCCTTGCTGACCAACGGTTATCAGCCGCTGGCCGAGCTCTCGCCGCTGTTGGGTCGATGGCTGGAGCGAGCAGCCTGTGCATGAACCCGCTCAACGCACTGATCGACTGACCTGGGCGGAAATTCGCCGCCTGGCCCTGCGTCACAAGAAATCCCTGTGGATCGCCAATGGCGTTGCCGTGCTGGCGACGCTGTGCAGCGTGCCCATTCCGCTGTTATTGCCCTTGCTGGTGGACGAAGTCCTCCTGGGCCACGGCGATGCCGCGCTCAAGGTGATGAACCACGCGCTGCCCCTGGGCTGGCAGAAAGCCGCCGGTTACATCGGCCTGATGCTGTTGGTGACCCTGCTGTTGCGCTGCGGCGCGCTGGTGTTCAACGTGGTGCAGGCGCGGTTGTTTGCGCGGTTGGCCAAGGACATCGTGTATCGCATCCGCGTGCGGCTGATCGAACGGCTCAAGCGCATTTCCCTCGGTGAATACGAAAGCCTGGGCAGCGGCACAGTCACCACGCACCTGGTCACCGACCTGGACACCCTCGACAAGTTCGTCGGTGAAACCCTCAGCCGCTTCCTGGTGGCCATGCTCACCCTGGTCGGCACCTCGGCGATCCTGGTGTGGATGCATTGGCAGCTGGCGTTGCTGATCCTGTTGTTCAACCCGTTGGTGATCTACGCCACGGTGCAGTTGGGCAAGCGCGTCAAACACCTGAAAAAACTGGAAAACGACAGCACCTCGCGGTTTACCCAGGCGCTGACCGAAACCCTCGATGCCATCCAGGAAGTGCGCGCCGGCAACCGCCAGGGCTTTTTCCTTGGGCGCCTGGGCCAGCGTGCCCAGGAAGTGCGTGACTACGCGATCCATTCGCAGTGGAAAACCGACGCCTCCAGCCGTGCCAGTGGCTTGCTGTTCCAGTTCGGCATCGACATCTTCCGCGCGGCGGCGATGCTCACGGTGTTGTTTTCCGACCTGTCCATCGGCCAGATGCTCGCGGTGTTCAGCTACCTGTGGTTCATGATCGGCCCGGTGGAGCAGCTGCTCAACCTGCAATACGCCTACTACGCGGCGGGCGGTGCGCTGACGCGGATCAACGAGCTGCTGGCGCGGGCTGACGAGCCGCAATACGCCGGTGGCGAAGACCCATTTGTCGGGCATGAAACCGTCGGTATTGAAGTGCGCGGCCTTGATTTCGGCTACGGCGAAGACCTGGTGCTCGACCAGTTGAACCTGGCCATTGCGCCGGGGGAAAAGGTCGCGATTGTCGGTGCCAGCGGCGGCGGCAAAAGTACCCTGGTGCAACTGTTGCTCGGGCTTTACACGCCGCAGGCCGGCAGCATCCGTTTTGGCGGTGCAACCCAGCAGGAAATCGGCCTGGAGACCATCCGCGAGAACGTCGCCGTGGTGCTGCAACATCCTGCCTTGTTCAACGACACCGTGCGCGCCAACCTCACGATGGGCCGTACCCGCAGCGATCAAGCCTGCTGGCAGGCACTGGAAATTGCCCAGCTGGATGCTACCGTCAAGGCTCTGCCGATGGGTTTGGACAGTGTGGTGGGGCGTTCCGGGGTGCGTTTTTCCGGTGGGCAGCGGCAACGCCTGGCGATTGCGCGCATGGTGTTGGCGGAGCCGAAAGTGGTGATCCTCGATGAGGCGACCTCGGCCCTCGATGCGGCCACTGAGTACAACCTGCACCAGGCGCTGGCGCGGTTTCTCAGTGGGCGTACTACACTGATCATCGCCCACCGCTTGTCGGCGGTTAAGCAGGCAGATCGAGTTTTAGTGTTTGACGGCGGTCACATTGCCGAGGACGGCGACCATCAGCAGCTGATTGCCGAGGGTGGGTTGTACGCCAAGCTCTATGGGCATTTGCAACAAGTACGTTGATTTGAACTGGGCTGTGCTAACGGAAGCGGATGTTCGCGTGCGTATCAAGCAGTGCATGTGCAAGGGACTTCATGAAGCAAAAGCGGACTCTCGGAACGCCTCGGCTGTTGGGCATTGTGTGGCCCTTTATCGCCGTCGTGCTGTTCCAGGCATTGTTGGGCTGTGTCAGTCTCTACGTGCTTTCAGCAGTGCGCGGCTACGTAGCAGGCGAAAGCTTGTGGTCCAAGGGCCAGAAGGACGCCATCTACTACCTCACCCTCTACGCCGATAACCGCGACGAAGCCACGTTCCTCAAGTACCAGCAGGCCATCGCCGTGCCCCAGGGCGGGCATGAATTGCGCATCGCCCTCGACCATTCCACCCCGGATATCGCCGCGGCCCGCCAGGGCATCCTCAAGGGCGGCAACCATCCCGATGATGTCTCCAGCCTGATCTGGCTGTACCTCAACTTCCGTCATTTCAGCTATCTGGAAAAAGCCATCGAACTGTGGACGGTAGGCGACGGTTACCTGGTGCAATTGGATGACCTGGCCCAGGAGATGCACCGCGCTATCCGCTCGGATCACGTCAGCGCCAACGACGTGCGGCAGTGGAAGGCGCGCATCATTGCCATCAATGACGGCGTGACCCCGGCCGCCAAGGCCTTCAGCGATGCCTTGGGCGAAGGCTCGCGGATGATCCTGCGGCTGCTGTTGACCACCAACCTGGCCACCGCCCTGGGCCTGATCGCGCTGGCCCTGTTGCGTACGCGCAAACTGCTGACCCAGCGCCATGCCTTCGCCGACGCGTTGCAGGCGGAAAAGGAGCGTGCGCAGATTACGCTGGAGTCGATTGGCGATGGCGTCATTACTACCGACGTTGACGGCGCCATCGCCTACATGAACCCGGCCGCCGAGGCGTTGACCCACTGGAAGTCCGCCCAGGCCCAAGGCCTGCCCCTGGCTGCGCTGTTCAATCTGCTCGATGAAAACGCCGAGCCCGACGGTTTTACCCTGATCGAACACATCATCAAGGGCCAGCTCAGTGGCGGCAGCGAGCATTCCAAGCTGATCCAGCGCCTGGATGGCAGCACGGTCTCGGTGACGCTGGTCGGAGCGCCGATCCGCAGCGCCGGCAAGGTCAGCGGTGCGGTGCTGGTGCTGCACGACATGACGCAGGAACGCCAGTACATCGCCAACCTCTCATGGCAGGCCACCCACGACGCCTTGACTGGCCTGGCCAACCGCCGTGAGTTCGAGTTCCGCCTGGAGCAGGTGTTGCACCACGTTGGCCGTCAGCAAAACCCACGGCACGCGTTGATGTTCCTCGACCTGGACCAATTCAAGCTGGTCAACGACACCTGCGGGCATGCGGCCGGCGATGAGTTGCTGCGCCATATCTGTGCGCTGTTGCAATCGGACCTGCGCGAAGGCGACACCTTGGCCCGGTTGGGGGGCGATGAGTTCGGCATCCTGCTGGAAAACTGCCCGGCGCCCGTGGCGGAAAAAATCGCCGAGAGCCTGCGCCATACCGTGCAAAGCCTGCATTTTGTGTGGAAGGGCCGGCCGTTCATGACCACCGTGAGCATTGGCCTGGTGCATATTTCGCACGTGCCGACCACCCTCGAAACCTCGCTGCGTGCGGCGGACATGGCCTGCTACATGGCCAAGGAGAAGGGGCGCAACCGGGTGCAGGTCTACCATGCCGATGACTCGGAGCTGTCCCTGCGTTTTGGCGAGATGGCTTGGGTGCAACGCTTGCACATGGCCCTGGAAGAAAACCGCTTCTGCCTGTACGCCCAGGAAATCTCACCCTTGGGGCATACCGATGGGGGCACTGGCCATGTTGAAATCCTCCTGCGCCTGCACGATGAGGCGGGCCGCATTATTCTGCCCGACAGCTTTATTCCGGCCGCTGAGCGTTACGGCCTGATGACGTCGCTGGACCGTTGGGTGGTGGAGAACGTGTTCAAGATCATCGCCAACTGCATGCGTGAGCGGCCGGGCCGGCCGATGGCGATGTGTGCGATCAATCTGTCAGGTATTACGATTGGCGATGACGACTTTCTTGGTTTTTTACGTGAGAAATTCGCGGCTTACAGTATTCCGCCAGCGATGATCTGTTTTGAAATAACTGAAACCAGCGCCATTGCCAATCTGGGCAGCGCTATTCGCTTTATTAATGAACTCAAAGCGTTAGGTTGTCACTTCTCGCTCGACGACTTTTGTGCCGGAATGTCCTCATTCGCTTATCTCAAACATTTACCTGTAGACTTCCTGAAGATCGATGGAAGTTTCGTAAAGGATATGCTGGACGACCCGATTAACCGCGCCATGGTCGAAGTGATCAACCACATCGGCCACGTCATGGGTAAGCGCACAATTGCCGAATTTGTTGAAACACCCCATATCGAACAGGCTCTACTTGAGATAGGTGTTGACTACGCTCAGGGCTATCTGATCGAGCGCCCGCAATTGTTTACCTTTGACAGCTTGCAGTGTCGACCTGTGCGGCCGCAGCCTCTGCTGTTCAAGGCGCCCGGCACATTCCGCTGAAACCTCTGCTGGTCTGTACTATCACACTTAAAAAGGAGCCTTATAGTGATCGACACATTCAACAGAACCGGCCCGCTAATGGAAGCCTCGAGTTACCCCGCCTGGGCGCAGCAATTGATCCAGGACTGTAGCGAGAGCAAGCGTCGCGTTGTCGAACACGAACTGTACCAGCGCATGCGCGATAACACGCTCAGCGCCAAGACCCTGCGTCACTACCTGATCGGTGGCTGGCCCGTGGTTGAACAGTTTGCCTTGTACATGGCACAGAACCTCACCAAGACCAAGTTTGCCCGCCATCCTGGGGAGGATATGGCGCGGCGTTGGCTGATGCGCAATATTCGCGTGGAGTTGAACCACGCCGATTATTGGGTGCATTGGGCCCGTGCCCATGGCGTCAGCCTCGAGGAGTTGCAGGCGCAGAACGTCCCGCCGGAACTGCACGCCTTGAGCCACTGGTGCTGGCACACCAGCTCAGCCGACTCGCTGATCGTGGCCGTGGCCGCGACCAACTACGCCATTGAGGGGGCGACGGGGGAGTGGTCCGCCGTGGTGTGTTCTACCGGTGTCTACGCGGCCGCCTTCCCCGAGGAAGAGCGCAAGCGCGCCATGAAGTGGCTGAAGATGCATGCCCAGTACGATGACGCCCACCCGTGGGAAGCGCTGGAAATCATCTGCACCCTGGCCGGCATGAACCCGACCAAGGCTTTGCAGGCAGAGCTGCGCCAGGCCGTGTGCAAGAGCTACGACTACATGTACCTGTTCCTGGAAAGCTGCATGCGCCTGGAGAAAGAGAAAGCGCCAGTGCGTGAGCGCCAGGTGCGCGTCGCCAGCGAAGCGTGATGTGACCCGTGATGGCGGGGTCTACCCCGCCATTGCCAAGCGGTTGCGACCTTCGCGCTTGGCCACGTACAAGGCGCTGTCGGCCCGGCGCAACAGGCTTTCGGCCGATTCTGCGGCCAGCAGGGTCGAGCAGCCAAGGCTGACGGTCAATTCGATTCTTTCACCGTCCGCCCAATAATCCTGGGCTTGTGTCGCCTGGCGCAGGCGCTCGCCGACCATCGCCGCCGCATCCCGGCCGGTGTTGGACAGCAGGATCAGAAACTCTTCCCCGCCAAACCTGAACACCATATCGACGTTGCGCAACTGGTTCTTGATGGCCTGGGCCACGGCGCGCAGCACGCTGTCGCCGGCGGTATGGCCGTGGGTATCGTTGATGACCTTGAAGTGATCGATGTCCAGCATCAGCAGTGACAGCGGGGTCAGGTGCCGGCGTGCCATGTCGATTTCCCGTTGCAGGGTCTGGTCCATGGCAATGCGGTTACCGGTTTCTGTCAGGGGATCGAGCAGGGCGCTGCGGGTCGCTGCGCGATAGAGCAGGGCGTTGCGCATTGGGTAGAGCAGGGTGGCCAGCAGGGATTCGAGCTGGCTCAGTTCTTCTTCCTGCAAGCGCTGGTTGCGGCGGAACACCAGCTCACCCAGGTGCTCACCTTCATGGCTCAACGCGTAGCTCACCGAATGATGACCGCGATGGCCGAACTCCAGGCGCAGGTCGCTGGCTTCGTGGCGGTACTGGAGGGCGTCGAGGGGGACCAGGCGCTGGATCTCGCGGAAGAACAGGCCGAGGATGCGTTCGGGCTCCAGGCTGGTCTGCAAGTGCATGCTCAACTGCTGACGCAGCTGGGCGACCGTGGTGGGGCGGCGTGCCAGAACGGACGGTTGACCGAAACCCAGGCGTTGCAACTTGGCACTGTCGAAGTCGATTGCGTGGGTCTGGGTCGGTGTTTTCATAAACTATCAGCCTCTAAGCACTTAACTGTCTTACAGGCTCGATAAGAGTGGCGAGTGCCATGCGTAGTACTGTTCCCTCAGTTCCGTAAAACATTGGAAACAGTTTAAACCGCTTTGCAGTGGGTTATAACCCCTGGGCACTGCCACACGTCTTGTCATCGCCTAACCTGCTTGAAAAGAGTTAGAGCGAGATTCATGCCAAATAGTTTGTTTTTATAAAACTTCTTTTAAATCAATCGACTGTAATTGGCACGCCCGTGCGAATGTAAAGAGTGGCGCCGGTTATTTGGCTATTGGCCCACCAACGTCGTGTGGTCGATCTGGTCGATTGAGGTCACGCCGGTCAATGTCATGGCCACGCGCATTTCCTTGGCGAAGATATCCAGCAGGTTTTCCACCCCGTGCTGGCCGTCGGCGGCCAGTGCGTAGACGGTGGAACGTCCCAGCAGGCACGCCTTGGCCCCGAGGGCGAGCATGCGCACCACGTCGAGCCCGGAGCGTACGCCCGAGTCTACCAATACCGTCAGGTCATCACCGACGGCCTCGGCAATCGGCGGCAACGCCTTGGCGGTGGACAGCACGCCGTCCAGTTGCCGGCCGCCATGGTTGGAGACCACGATGCCATCCGCGCCGAAACTCACGGCGTCCTTGGCGTCCTGTGGGTCGAGGATGCCCTTGATGATCATCGGGCCCTTCCAGAAATCGCGGATCCACTCCAAGTCGTTCCAGCTGATCGACGGGTCGAAGTTGTTGGCCAGCCAGCCGATGTAGTCTTCCAGATGGGTGGGTTTGCCCAGGTACCTGGAGATGTTGCCCAAGTCATGGGGGCGGCCCAGCAACCCGACATCCAAGGCCCACTGTGGCTTGGTGACCGCCTGCAGCATGCGCCGCGACGCGGCGAAGGGGCCGGACATGCCCGAATGCGCATCCCGGTAGCGTGACCCAGGGGTGGGCATGTCCACGGTGAACACCAGCGTGGTGACCCCGGCAGCTTGCGCACGCTCCAGGGCGTTGCGCATGAAGCCGCGGTCCTTGAGCACATAGAGTTGGAACCAGATCGCCTGCGGGCTTTGTGACGCGACCTCTTCAATCGGGCACACCGACACCGTGGACAGGCAGAAGGGAATGCCCTTGTTCGCCGCCGCCTTGGCCGCTTGCACCTCACCGCGACGCGCATACATGCCCGTCAGGCCGACAGGGCTGAGGATCACCGGCAGCGCCAGCTCCTGGCCAAACAGCGTGGTCTTGAGGCTCAGGTTGTCGACATTGCGCAGAATGCGTTGACGCAGGCTGATATTCGCCAAGTCCGAACCGTTGGCGCGCATCGTGTGCTCAGCGTTGGCACCACCGTCGATGTAATCGAACAGAAAGCGCGGCAGCTTGCGTCGGGCGGCTTCACGGTAATCGGAAGCGGACGAAATGATCATCAGCGTAAACTCCACAGGTCAAAGGGGGTTCACGATAAGCAAAGCTCTGGCATGATAAAAACAACTTTTTCAACTAGAACCCAGTCGCTAAAGGAATACCGATGAACCTCAGAACGCTGCGTACCTTTGTCGAAGTGGTGCGCCAGGGCGGTTTCTCCCAGGCGGCTGAGGTGGTGTCCCTGACCCAATCCACGGTCAGTAAGGCGGTCAAGACTCTGGAGGACGAGCTGGGCATGCCGTTGCTCAATCGTCTCGGGCACCGCAACGAACTGACCGCCGCCGGTGAAATGACCTACCGGCGTGCCCTGGTGCTGCTCGCCGAACACAACGACCTGGTGGCCGAGATCAACGACTTGCGCGGCCTCAAGCGCGGCGTGCTGCGCATCGGCTTGCCACCGGTAGGGTGCGGCGTGCTGTTCGCCGCGATGTTTGCGACCTACCGCCGCCGCTATCCCGACATCGAAATCGAACTCACCGAATACGGCAGCAAAAAACTGCGCGAATGCCTGGAAGCGGGGGAGGTGGACCTGGCAGCCCTGCTGTTACCGGTGGATGAAGACTTTGATTACCAGCCGGTGCGCAACGAACCCTTGATGGCCGTGTTGCCGGTGGACCATCCGTTGGCACAACGCACCCGCATCGATTTCACTGATCTTGCCGACTCACCGTTCATCCTGTTCGAGGCCGGCTTCGCCCTGAATGCCAAGATCCTCGCCGCCTGCGAGCGCAAAGGCGTGACCCCACGCGTCGCCGCCCGCAGCGGACAGATCGACTTTATCGTCGATCTGGTCTCTGCAGGTCTGGGCGTCGCCTTCCTGCCGCGCATGTTGGCGCACAAGCACCAACACGCCGGCATCGCCCTGATCCCCCTGGACGAGCCCCACACCGACTGGCACATCGCCCTGGCCTGGCGCGGCAGCGCCCACCTGCCGCCAGCAGCACGGGCCTGGTTGGATCTGGCCAAAGAGCAGGCACTTCTGACCGCTCATCCGCTTTAATGGCTTAAGAAGCTTGACTTCTTCTTTTTAATCAGTAACATACGGCGAATTCCGCGATAGCTCAGTTGGTAGAGCAAATGACTGTTAATCATTGGGTCCCTGGTTCGAGTCCAGGTCGTGGAGCCAGATAGAGAAAAGCCTGCAGAGATGCAGGCTTTTTTTTGCCTTGGATTTGGCCCGGCCGTTCACGCGCGACGTCTATCGCGCGTGAACCTTGCCCTTACAACGTCTGCACAATCACCTGACTTTTCAGATCATTGACCATCCCTTCAATCGCCGGCTTCATCGCAATGAAATCCTGCGGGCTGCATTGCGCGTCGGTGTGGTTGAACTGGTAGTGGCGGGTGACCACCACGCCGTTGCCATCCTGGGCGTAGGTGGCCTGGTAATCGAAGCCGCCTTGTTTGAGCGACACCGCCTTGGGCACTGCCAGAATGTTTACCGTCTTGGGGAAGTCGAAGCGGGCCTGCTCCGAGATTTCGCCAGAGAGGCAGGTGAAGTTCTGGGTGCGTTCCTTCTCGGCCATAAACGCAAACACGTTCTGGGAGATGCCGCCGGCGAGGCTGGAGAGGGTCGGTACGCCGGTGGGTCCAGGGAGGTTGACCAGGTTGTCGGTGTGGCCCTTGATCACAGACTTGAAGGTCGGCGCGTTGCCTTCCAGCGAGTCGCTTTCGACCTCGCCACCACCGGACTGGCCGTACAGGCTGAGGATTTTCTGCGTCAGTTGTTTCATGTCGGCAGGGGGCAGCGATTTGAATACGAAACGATTGAACTCTGCGCTCCAGCCTTCCACGGTGGAGATGTTGTTGAAGTCGGCGGCACCGCTGTCTGCGACGTTGAATGTCAGTGTGTTATCGACCTTGTTCAGTTGGCTGATCGGCGTGCGTTCCAGTACGCCGGTCTGGGTCAGCAGCACCGGTTTGCCCAGTTCCGGGATCGGCAGGTAGCCGGCCGCAAGCGGTGTGGCGGTGGAGTCCAGGTACAGGTCCAGGCTTGGCACGTAGGTGATGGCATGGTTGAGCAGCCCCAGCGTTGGCACGGTTGGCAGGGCGTAGGCGTTGCCGAAGTTGATCAGCGCGGGCGAGCTTTCGATGGCCACGGCCTTGAGCAGGGCTTCGAGCAGGGCGACATGGTCTTTGCAGTCGCCGTAGCGGTTGTCCAGTACGGCCTGTGCCGGGTGTGGCACCACGCCGCCGGCGCCGACGTACACGGCGACGTAGCGAATGTTCTTGCGCACCCAGTCACTTAGCGCCAGGGCTTTGCTGTGGGGCGTGTCGAGCTGGGCGGTGAGTTCCTTGGCCAGCTGCGTGATGGCGGGTGTCACTTCAACCTGGGCCCGGGCAGCGTAGGCTTGGGCAAATTGCGTGTAGTCGGCGAACGTCGAGACGGCCATGAATTGCCCGTAGTCGGTGTAGGCGACAGCGCCGTTCTCTATGCGGGATTTCTCGGTGGGTTGCAGGTCCCAGCGATAGATCTTGCGGCCGGGCGCCGCCGCAGGCGTGGACGCCTTGTAGCCTTTGGCGTCCGCGTACAGCGGCATGTTCGCCGGCATATCGTAGGAATAGCTGGTCTGCTCGGTGTGGTAGAAGTCCGGCGCGTTCATGTCTTCGAACTGCTGGGGAAACAACGGCTTGTTGCGCTGACGCTGATACCGCAGGACCAGGCGGTCGCCCACGGCCACATCCGGGAAGATCACCACTTTGACCCGCGAATCCTGGAACATCGGCGCATCCGCCGAAGCCTGCTCCTGCTGTTCCTTGATCTGCTTGGGTTGCACGCGGATTTTGCGGCCGCTGGCTTTCTGGGTGTAGGCCTCGACGACCTTCAGGGTTTCCAGTGTGCGGTTGAAGGCCAGGGGACGCTGGGCGTGCAATTTGATTGCGCGCTCTTCATTGACCTTGGCGATCATTTCCACGTCGAGCACAAAGCTGCCGTCGGCGTTGACCACATAAGACTGGGTGTTTTTTTCAATGGTGAGTGAGTGGTCGGTGTCATCGGCCTGCACGTGTGCAGTGAACAGCCCGCAAACGACCACGGCCAGCACGCCGAACAGGCGTGCCGGGAGGAGAGTAAAGCCTTGCATAAAGATCCTTCTGAACGATGACGCGCACCGTCTTCAAGAGGGTGCGCGCTCCTTGGGTAATCCGCTAATGCGAAGCGTTACTATATAGAGGTGGCAAAGGGCCTGCTGGCTTTTTATGGATTGTCAGCCCATCAGTAGTGCTTGATACGTGGCGCTACAACCGAGGCAGCGACGTCCCACGTCAGCAGCAGTTGGGTAATCGCCGCGTCGATGACGGCATGGGGCACGTTATCGCGCGCGAGGATCGAAACGCCCTGCAAAAAGCTGTCGAACACCGCGGCCATCGCTGCGCCGCTCGGCATATCGGGCAATTGCCCTGCGCGGATCGCCCGCTCGACACAGGCCACGATTCCCGCCCGCGTGCGCACCCGGGATTGCGTCAGCGCATCCGCCACCCGCGCATTCTCGGGGCTCGGTGCACTCATGACACCAAGCGCCACCATGCAGCCCTTGGGATGCCCGTCTTCACACTGCATGCGCGCCGACTGGCGCAGTGCGGTCTCGATGGCTTGGCGCGGCAGCAGGGTTTCGTCCCACAGGCATTCGGTGACTTGGGCGTAGGTCGCCAGGTAGCGCTGCACGCATTCGTTGAACAAGGCTTCTTTGGAGCCGAACGCGGCGTAAAAACTCGGCGCGGAGATGCCGCCACCCAGGCCGGTTTTGAGCTGGGCGAGGGAAGTGGCGTCGTAGCCGTGTTGCCAGAACAGGTGCATGGCCTGTTCCACGGCGTGGTCGCGGTCGAAGTTACGGGGGCGGCCCATTTGTGCCATCTGTGGTCTCCGGTGGGGAAGCGAGATAAATACTAGTCGATACATAAGTCGTTGACAACGTGCTGTCGGCGCCTGCAACATTTGTATCGATCAGTATTTAAGTGCCTCCAAGGAGTTTCCCGTGACCCCCTCACTCAGCTTATCCGCGTCATCCGAACGCCTGCCCATCGGCGCCTTGCTCGCCCTGGCCATGACCGGTTTTATCTGCATCGTCACCGAAACCTTGCCTGCGGGCCTGCTGCCATTGATCAGCGAGGGCCTGGCGATCTCGCCGTCGATGGCTGGGCAGATGGTCACCGCGTATGCGCTGGGCTCGGTGCTCGCGGTGATCCCCATGACCATTGCGACCCGTGGTTGGCGCCGACGTAATGTGCTGCTGCTCACCATCGTCGGCTTCCTGTTGTTCAACTCCATTACGGCGCTGTCGTCCCACTTTGGCGTGACCCTGGTCGCGCGTTTTTTTGCCGGTGTCGCAGCCGGATTGGCCTGGAGCCTGTTGGCCGGTTACGCCCGGCGCATGGTCGCGCCGCACCAGCAGGGTAGGGCGCTGGCATTGGCGATGGTCGGCACGCCGATCGCATTGTCGCTGGGTGTGCCGCTGGGCACGTGGCTGGGCGGGTTGATGGGTTGGCGCACCACGTTCGGCCTGATGTCGGCGCTGACGTTGGGGCTGATCGTCTGGGTGTTGGTGAAGGTCCCGGACTATCCACCGCAGGCCGCGCATCAGCGTGTGTCCCTGGGCCAGGTGCTGACCACGCCGGGCGTGCGGCCGGTGCTGGCGGTGGTGATCAGTTGGATGCTGGCGCACAACATTCTGTACACCTACATCGCCCCGTTTGTGGCGCAAGCAGGCCTGGCGGCGCGAGTGGATGGGGTGCTGCTGGTGTTTGGGGTGGCCGCGTTGGCGGGGATTTGGCTGACGGCCAGATTGGTCGAGCCGTTACTGCGCCAAACCGTTTTAGTCAGCCTCGCGACGTTCGCGGGGGTCAGCGTGGTGTTTGGTTTTGTCGGAAACTTGCCCCTGGTGATTTACCTCGGTGTCGCCGTGTGGGGCCTGAGCTTCGGCGGCGCCGCGACACTGTTGCAAACCGCCCTGGCCGACGCGGCGGGAGAGGGCGCTGACGTCGCGCTGTCGCTGAATGTGGTGGCGTGGAATAGCGCGATTGCCGCCAGCGGCGTGGCCGGCGGGGTGTTGCTGGAGACCTGGGGAGCGGCGTCGTTTCCGTGGGCGATGCTGGTGCTGATCGCGCTGTCATTTGCGCTGGCCTGGGGCGCTCGCAGCCATGGGTTCAAGCCGGGAGCGCGGGGTGCGGGAAAACCTGCAGCCGTCGGGCACTAATCTGACATCCTGTAGTCAGTAATCCCTGCAATATCATCCACTTGGCTCCGCTCGCCGGAGCCTGTCGCTTGACTCTCTTCTGAAGATTTAACCCATGTACCTACGCAAAATTGCCGTTGGGCTGTCAGCCCTTGTTTTGCTTTCCGCCGGGGCGAATGCCCGCAGTCAGTCAGACCTCTATACCCAGCAACAAAAACAGCTGTCATTCGACAGTTGCGCCGAGCTGTTTCCCACCGCAAAACCGATCAACACCGCCACGGTGCCTGCCGCCATGAAACCCCTGGCGCTGTGCTCCGATCACTTTGCAGTGCTCTATTCGCAAACCAGCAAGACCCCGCTGGTGGTAGTTGAACGCCTGAATGCCGCGCAATTGAAAGACGCCAAGGGCGAGGAGCGTACCAACCAGTTCTACGCCGACCCGCGCATTCCTAAAAGTGGCCGCGCCGAGTTGAGCGACTACCGCAGCCAGCACCCGGCCGTGGACCGTGGCCACCAATCCCCAGCCGCCGACGCGCCCAACGCCAATGCCATGGCCCAGTCGTTTGCGTTGTCGAACATGGTGCCGCAAGACCCTACCAACAACCGCAAGATCTGGAGCAAGGTCGAGGCGGATGTGCGCAAGTTTGCCGTGCGTGCCGGCGGCGATGTGTATGTGTTCACCGGCCCGCTGTTCGACGCCGGCTACAGCACCATCGGCGACAACCGGGTGTGGGTGCCGACACGGCTGTTCAAGTTGGTGTATGACGCCTCGTCCAAGCGCGCCTGGGCATACGTGTTGCCCAACACCGAAACCCGCATCCAGAAGCCGATGGACTACGACACCTTTGTGAAAAGTACCGGGCTCAAGTTGCTCGGCAACCTTCCCGTGTCGGGCTCGGTGGGACGTACCTGACGGCTACTTGGCCTTTTTCAGCGCCTTCAAACGCTGGGTCGCCCGTTGCACGGCGGCCATTTTCTCCGGGCGTTTCATCTTTTTCCATTTACGGATGTCGTCCTTGTTGCGCCCGCAGCTGACGCAAAGATCGCCGCTGAGCTGACAGGTGGAGATGCAGGGATTCTCGATATCTTTAGCCAAGGGTTCACCCGGGGTTGGAAGAAGTGGCCGTGGTTACACGGCACGAAACTCGACGGTGAGGTGGCTCACTTCGTGAACCGGCTTGAGGCGCTCGCGAATGCCCTCGGCATCCGTCGTCGCACTGCCCACCACGCTGACAATCGCCGCATGGGCGTCTGGCCCGACACGCCAGACGTGCAAGTCGGTGATCCGTGCATCGCCAGGTTGTTCAACCCGCTCGCGGATCTCGGCGGCGACGTGCTCGTCAGTGCGGTCCAGCAGCACGCCAGCGGTCACCCCCATCAAGCTCCAGGCCCAGCGCGCAATGACGATGGCGCCGACAATGCCCATCACCGGGTCCAGCCACACCCAGCCCAAGTAGCGCCCGGCCAGCAACGCGGCAATGGCGAGCACGGAGGTCAGTGCGTCGGCGATGACGTGGACGTAGGCAGAGCGCAGGTTGTTGTCATGGCCGTGGTGATGGTCGTGATCGTGGCTATGACCGTGGCCCAAGAGCAGCGCACTGACGATATTGACGACCAGGCCAACCACGGCGATCAAGGTGGCGGTGCCGAATTGCACCTCGGCAGGGTCGAGCAGGCGCATCACCGACTCCACGCCAATCCCCAGCGACACCAACGCCAGGATCAACGCCGAGGCAAAGCCACCGAGGTCGCCGACCTTGCCTGTGCCAAAGCTGTAGCGCGGACTGTTCGCATGCCGTTTGGCATAGGCGTACGCAGCGGCAGCAATACCCAACGCACCCGCATGGGTGGCCATGTGAAAGCCGTCAGCGAGCAGGGCCATGGAGCCGGTGATTGCGCCGGCGGCGATTTCCACCACCATCATCGCCACCGTCAGCAACACGACCCACAAGGTGCGCCGGGCGTTTTCATCGTGGGATGAGCCGAGGAACACGTGTTCGTGGGTATGGCTATTGGCGAGGCTCATTTGGAGTAGCGCCGGATGGCTTCAAGCAGCTCTTCGACGCCCCTGCTGCGCGCTTCCTCGGAGAGGGTCGGGTCGGCCACGTGCGCCCTGGCATGGTCTTCGATGATTTCTTCCATCAGGCCGTTGATCGCGCCGCGTGTGGCGGCGACCAGGTGCAGGGTCTTGGCGCAGTCGGCGTCCGCTTCCAGCTCGCGCTCAAGGGCCTGGATCTGCCCGGCGATGCGTTTTACGCGTTTGATCAAGCTGTCTTTGTTTGCGGATACGTGGCCCATGGATATACCCCCCCTACCTATGATGGGGGCGATCATTGCATACCCCGCCCCCCTATAACAAGGCGCGGTGCCAAGCGGCTTGGGTCACTCCTGTTCCGCAGCCGGGGCGGCTTCTTCAGCCAGCTTCAGGCGGTCGGCTTTGCTGATGTATTTGTCTTTGGGTTTGGGCGCCAGTTTGGCGTTGGCCTTCTTTGCTTTGGCCTTGAACAGTTGCTGCAGTTTTTTCTGGCGATTCATGGGTTTTTATCCGACGGGTGAATGGGTGAATGATACCAGTTTAAAAAACCGTGACCGTTTCCCTGGGTCGCTTTTTAGCGCCGATCTGTGCATTGAATCGCCTCGCGTTTCGCCAATAATCGGGCCGTGCAATACCCGAGCATCCAGCGCTAACGGAAGACATTGATGAGCATCCACACCCGCACCAAACGCATGACCGTCCCGCAACTGGTGGCGATGAAGGGCCAGCAGAAAATCGTCTCCCTGACCGCCTATTCCAGCGCCATTGCCACGCTGATCGACCCACTGGTGGACTTCATCCTGATCGGCGACTCCACGGCCATGGTCGGTTACGGCCGGCCATCGACCCTGAGCATGCAGCTCGAAGAAATCATCGGCCACACCCGTGCGGTGGTCGATAGCACGCGGCTGGCCTGTGTCATTGCTGACATGCCGTTTGGCAGTTACCAGGAGTCCAACGAGCAAGCTTTTCGC
Source organism: Pseudomonas sp. KBW05 (assembly GCF_003852405.1). GTDB lineage: Bacteria > Pseudomonadota > Gammaproteobacteria > Pseudomonadales > Pseudomonadaceae > Aquipseudomonas. Next base: position 147,806 of record NZ_QAJM01000008.1, on the reverse strand, counting down.
AATTGCGCCCAGGTGCTGGCGCGTACGGGTTGCGATGCGGTCAAGCTGGAAGCCAACCAGGCGTTGGCGGGCACCGTCGAGTTTCTGGTGGCACGCGGCATTCCGGTGATGGCGCATGTGGGGTTGATGCCGCAGTTCGTCAACGTGATGGGCGGGTTCAAGGCCCAGGGCCTCACGGCCGAGACCGGCGCGGTGATTGCCGAGGATGCGCGCGCAAATCTGCAAGCCGGGGCCTTCAGCCTGCTGCTGGAAGGGGTTGCCGAAGGCGTGGCCCGGCAGATCACCCTGGACTCGAAAATGCCCACCATTGGCATTGGCGCTTCACCGGCTTGCGACGGCCAGGTGCTGGTCACTGAAGATGTGCTGGGCCTGGGCGGTGCGCATTTGCCGCGCTTCGTCAAACAGTACGCCGACGTGGGCGCAGTGATCCGCGATGCCTGCGCGCGGTATGCCGACGACGTGCGCCACGGTCGTTTCCCCGAGGCGCGGCATTGCTATGGGCTGTGACGGATGGCCTGGGCCAGTTGCTGCACGGCTTGGGCAATATCCTTGCTCCAGTCGAGGGTGAAGCTCAGGCGCAGGTGATGTTTCCAGGCACCTTGCTGGCTGAACAGCTCCCCCGGGGCGATGACGATTCGCTGGGCCAGCAGGCGTTCGAACACTTGGCGCATGTCGGTTGGGTGCGTGGCCGCCAGCCAGAAGCACGCACCACCTTGCGGGGAGGTCACGTGGAACTGGCCTGCGCCGTGTTCATCCAGCAGGCTGCGCAGGCGCGTCATGTGCTCCATCAGCAGGGCGCGCAGGGCCTGTAGATGCAGGTCGAAACGCCGGGTGCCGAACAGTTTGGCGATGGCTTTCTGGCGGCTCGGCGAGAGGCGGAATGCCCGCTCCCGGAACTGCTGCTGCAACTGCGCCGCGTGGCCGCGACACAGCACGTAACCGTAGGGCGCTTCCGCACCGATGACCTTGTCGAAGGTGGAGAACACCAGCAGCTTCTGTGGGTCGGCAAAGTCGCGGTAACGGGCCGGTTGCGCGGCGAAGTACAGCTCGCCGTACGTGTCGTTTTCGAACAGCCAGATCGCCCTTTGCGCCAGCCACTGACAGATCTGTTGCTTGTCCTGGGCCGGTGTCACGCTGCCGTGGGGCGTGTTCACCGTCGAGGACAGTACGGCCAGGCGGATGGGTTCGTGGTTGAGCACGTCATTCAGTGCACCGAGGTCAAAGCGCCCGTCGGCGTCGAGCGGCACTTCGATCACGCGGATCCGGGCCGCCTGCAACTGGCGCAGGATCGCCCACGAACAGGGTGATTCCACCAGCGCCACGCTGCCTTCCAGGTCCAGTGCGCGCAACGACAACGCCAGTACACTGTGCAGGTCCGCGCCGATGTACACCTGATCCGCCTGCCAATAGTCGTCAGTGGAACGGGTGTAGCGTTCGGCCAGTGCCGCGCGTAATTCGGCTTCACCGAACGGCAGGAAGAGCGGGGTGGGCGAGCGTGGGTAGTGGCGAGCCAGTTCGCGCTCGATCATCAGCAATGGGTTTTCCAGCGACAGCAACATGGCCGGTGCGTCGCTGCTCAGGGCCAGCATGCCCGGTTGGCGGGCGCTGGCGAAAACCTGGTCAAGCAGGTTGGGTAAGCGTTCATTCACTGCAACAACTGGCATCAACCGAGTGAAATAACCCTGCTTGGGTCTGGCGCAGATGCGTCCTTCATCTTCGAGCAATGCATAGGCGTACTTGGTGGTCGAGACCGACACCCCCAGGCGCTGGGCCAGTTGGCGCAGAGATGGCAGCTTGTGCACGCCTTGCGCCGGGGCGGTCTCGATCAACTCGACGAGGTAACGGTAGACGGCTTGGTAGGCGAAGGGCGTGGTGGTGGTCTTGTCCATGGATCCTCCTGCCGATCAAGCCGAACCGCTGCTACTTGGCTGCAGGCCGCGCCAGGAAATCGGTGATCAATCCTACCACCTGCTGCTGGATCACTTCCCGTGGCCGCGCGCCCTTGGCATCGTGACAAATCATCCCGTCACCGGGCGAGCTTTCTTCGATCAGCGCCTCGCCCGTGGGTTTGCAGATCGCCATAAAGCTGAAGTGGGTGGCGTCGTCGATCTTCAAATACTGTGCCGTTGCCTTGGGCAGACGCTTGGCCAGGTCCGTAGACTCCAATTCAGCGGGCAGATCCGGCCCGTTCGCCGCTGCCGCCAGCACCAATACCGGCACCGGCAGTGCGGCGAGGCTGGCGTCGGTCATGCCGCGTGACAGGCCCAGGTCCAGGGACACCACGGCGGTGACGCGCTTGTCGCGCAAGTCGGCCGCCATCTGGGTGCTGTCGGGGTTCGTCTTCTGATAGGCGATGCAGCCGGACAGCTGCACGTGGGCCGCGCAATCCTTGGCGAACAGCGCGGGGTCGAAGCGCGCGCCGGCGAGCTCCAGCACGGTCCAGCCACCGAGGGAGTGCCCGATGGCGGCAATCCGCTGCGGGGCGACTGCGCCAAACTGCTGCGGCTGCGCGAGCACCGCATCGATGGCCCGGCTCAGGTCCTTGGGCCGCTGCCACAATTGCGCGGCGGCTTCCGGGCTGCGGTCTTTGCTGGTGGTGCCGGGGTGGTTGACCGCCGCAACGATGTAGCCCTTGTGGGCCAGCGCACTGGCCAGCCACAGCTGGTTGCCCCAATTGCCGCCGTTGCCATGGGACATCACCACCAGCGGATGTTTACCACTGGCAGGCGGCGCGTCGGGTACGGCGAGGGCGCCGTAGAACACGGCATCGTCGCGGATCAATTCCGGTTTGGCTTTGGTGTTGGCGGGGTACCAGACGACCATCTGCAACGGGCGGTTGTTCTGCGCGTCGGGGAGGGTGGTGTTCTGGAAACCGATAGGGGCGTTGTCGGCGAATGCGGGTGTGGTGAGGCCAATCAAGAGCAAGGCGCGGAGGGCGTTTTTCACTGTTGTTATCGTCCTTGAAAGTGAGGCGCGGATCATGACTGGAAATCGGCGGTTTTGGTAGAGGGGGCAGGGGACTAGGAAGTTTCTGGCGTGATCCTACTTTTAAGTATGACGGAGTTGTCGTTCATTATTTTAGGAAGTGGGTGGATGTTGGTGATTGTTAATTCGTGCAAGAGTGGTGGCGTGGTTCTTACAGGTTGATTGGTTTGATTCTTTTGTATTAACTCCTGACGCTAGGGTGATAATTATGAAGAGGCTAATGTTTTTTCCATGTAACTATCGGGTCGGTTTTCTGGTTGCTGCGTTGCTATCCTTCAGCGGTGCCGTTTACGCGGTGGACGCGACGATCACTAAGACCGATGCGCCGGATGTTATTACCGTGATATCAATTGGTGGTACGGGTTTATCTTTTTTTGGTCTGAGCAATACGGATTTTCCGGATGCGACAGTCGGGCGATCGATGAAGTTGCGGGGTATTGAGTGGCGAACAACGTCGTACCCTCAAACGCTCGACGAAAAAGTAGAACTTTGCTATTTCCGGCCCTTCCAGGGGTTGGAAAACAATTGCAGGCCAATCTGGCCGAGTATGTCGGGTACGTTGCATGATTTTGATGATCTGCCATTCGGCAGGGGCGCATCGGTCACAATAAAACATCATGTAAAAGATGGTGGTGCACGACTTGCTTATCCCGCCGGTACTGACTCGGTGACTTATCACTATAGCTATTAGTTAGTTGCTTTAAATTCTCGTGTGTGTGGGGTATGGAGGATGGTCATGAATACTATTGTGACGCGGTTTTCTTTAGCGGACAGTCGCTTGGCAAGCGTTCCCTCTAGCGCTGTCCACGCGCCATCGGTTATGCCTGTGGACGGTGAAAGCAATACCTCAAACACCGAGGGCGACACTGGTACGATCAGCACGTTGTCAACGCTGGCCCGCCAACTTAGCGAGGCGGCAGAACGGGCTAAAGCCCGCGACACTCATAAGGACGGGCGCGACACACTTGCCGCAGAAGCCTATCTCGCCAACAAAGCACAATCTGATTCCGAGGGGGCGGAGCTTCTAGCTCGGGCTCGGCAAGCTACCTGCTTCATCGACGGCGCTGATAGCAATCCGTTCAAAGGCCTCGCGCGCGACCAGTTGAATCTGATTGCCCACGATGAGGGGGGCTCCTTTACCATCAACGAGCGGTGCGCCGCGTGGAAGGAGTTGCAGGCTTCCGCCGCGTCTGGCACTGCAAATACTGCCGATGTATCTGCCAGTGGGCGGGAGATCATGGTCTCCCGCTTGTTTCTCGGCATCGAGCCCCCAGTTGCCAAAGCTCCAATGACCATGCTCAACATGAGTCAAAGTGCTTATGACTTTCTCACCCGAGATGATCGTGAATTACTGTCGCAAATGTACGCGTATGCGCAGGAGCAAGGTGCAGATTTGCGCAATGTCGATAACGTGGCCGGTTTACTGGCTGACTATCGCCATCACAACGATGGCCGCCAGCTCCTGAATGCCAACAACGGCAAGGGTTACGACCTGGAGGGGTACATGGTTACGGTAGACTTCCAGGCAGAGGATGCAGCCACCGCTTCACGCATCTTGAACGGCACGGCGATCAACAGCACGCTTATCGACCGGGGCTTTCTACGCCACTTTCTCGATCCTGGTTACGGTGCGCTGCAAAACACCAGTGATCTGGCTTTTCTTGAGCAGATGGTGATCAAGTTCTCAGCCGAAGGCACTACGCAAACCTCACTTGACCGCAAGTTCGCGTCCTACAAGTCAATCAGCATCAACGACAATGTTGTGGTTACCACCCACAAGAACGTGAAACTTCCCCCTTTCAAAGCGCATGTCACGAACGTCGATGGCGTTTGGACGCTTACCGAAGAAGGCAAAGCCGCGGGCTATGTGCTGGACAAAGCAACCGGCCGGCTGATCGAGCCAGCCGCTCGTCCTGACGATCAGGCGCCGGCGACCTTTGGTCGCGAGTCGCCCAATCATACCGTCATGGACTACAGCGCGGACCGCCCTGACCAGCCAGGCACGCGCTGGCTCATGCCCGGCAACTTGTTCAAGTTGATGCGAAATTTCATGTCCTGAGCGCTGTTGATCTCCGACAACCTATCAGCCTTGCACTGTGGGCGGCGTGTGATCGGATGCTGGGGATTGCGCGTCGGGGAGCATGAAGGCCGAGAGCAGTTTCAGCTGTTTGTAAGGGCCGCTGATGAGCGTATTACCGCCCATGGCTTGCAGGGTGATGCGCTCGGACTGGTAGCGATGAAACAGGCTGAACAGCGGCCTTTTCGGCTGGTACACGCCGGGCTGTGGTTCGACGTATTTCAGGGCGAGCATGGCGCTGCGTACGGCCTCTGGATCGACCTGGCCGGGCACGGTCCATTGGGACAGTGCCATGCTGCTGAAGAAGTTGAAAGTCGAGCCTATGACTGCACCTATGGCCCCGCCAACGAGCAAGTTCATCTTGAACGTGTCGGTGATACCAAAGTACTCGGCAAGCAGCAGTATGGGGGTCATCAGCGCAAGATAAGCGAGGGCTTGTTCTACCGGCGCCCAGGCCTTGGAAGGCTCGCTGCGCAGTTGGTCCTTGAGCTGGAGTTTTTTGATCGTGGTGTCGGGTTGCATGCGTTACCCCTCCTGGGTTGAGACGGTCCTGATGACGAGGCGTCGCATTCTACGCAAAGCGAGGGGCGCGCGGGTGTGAAGATCAATGGTGGGAGATGTCACCTGATTCACCAGAGAAACACGCGCTCATAGAATTGCCAGGCCGCTCCTGCGGGCGCTGGACTAGGGTTTTTTATCTGGAGCGCACCAGACTTAAAAATCCACTAGCATTGGCAAGGAGTAGCCAGTAGGCTACAGGTGATTGTGTGACTAACCTGATCGGCAGGACGCCGGAGTTTGATACATGGCTCGACGGTATGCGGGATGTTTGCGGAAAAACGGCGGTGCTCACCCGGCTGGACCGCGCCGAAGAAAACAACTTCGGCGATTGCGAGCCGGCAGGCGAAGGGCTGAGTGAGATGCGCGTGTTTGTCGGGCCCGGCTACAGAATCTACTTTGTGCGCACGGGAATCACGGCCTACCTGATGGTGTGGGGCAGCGATAAAACCGACCAAAAACGAGGAATCAAACGGGCAAAAGAGATCCTCGATGCCCTGAGAGGTCAATGAAATGAGCGAATCGACATTCAAACCCGAGGACATGCCGATCCTCGATCTGGATACCTCCGGCACCAGCGTCTACGAAGCCTCGCGCTTCCTGGACAGCCCGGAAGTGATCAGTGCTTATCTGGCACAAAGCATGAAGTCCCAGGACCCGCAGATACTGATGAAGGCACTCGCCGAAGTCGCCAAGGCCCAGGGGGTGAACAAGGTGGCCGAGGCGGCGGGAGTTAATCGGGAGAGCCTGTACAAGACGCTCAAAGGCGGCTCGAAAACGCGCTATGAGACGATCCAGAAGCTGATGTTGGCGTTGGGCGTTGAGCTTACCGTGCAGCCGATTGCGATCAAGAAAGCGCCCGTCGTCACCCGCAAGCCCTGACTTCAGAGCGACGCGATCGAAATGTGGGAGCGGGCTTGCTCGCGAAGGCGCTGGATCAGCCAACTCATCAGGTGACTGGCCCACCGCATTCGCGAGCAAGCCCGCTCCCACATTTTTGATCTCTGTTCTCTAGCTCATCGCACCAGGCACGGCTGCTTGTTGTTGAACGTCCACCCCGGAATCAGAAACTGCATCGCCACGCTGTCATCTCGCGCACCGAGGCCCATGCCTTTGTACAGCTCGTGCGCCTTGGCCACGGCGTCCATGTCGATGTCGACCCCCAGCCCGGGCTTGCTCGGCATCTGCACGTAACCCCCTTCGATTTTCAACGGTTCGCGGGTCAGGCGCTGGCCGTCCTGCCAGATCCAGTGGGTGTCGATGGCGGTGATGTCGCCCGGCGCGGCGGCGGCGACCTGGGTGAACATCGCCAGGGAAATATCGAAATGGTTGTTGGAGTGCGAGCCCCAGGTCAGGCCCCACTCATGGCACATCTGCGCGACGCGTACCGAGCCCTGCATCGTCCAAAAGTGTGGGTCAGCCAGTGGGATGTCCACCGATTGCAGTTGGATCGCGTGGCCCATCTCGCGCCAGTCGGTGGCGATCATGTTGGTGGCGGTTTTCAGGCCGGTGGCACGGCGGAATTCGGCCATGACTTCGCGGCCGGAATAACCGTTCTCCGCACCGCATGGGTCTTCGGCGTAAGCGAGTACATGGTGCTGATCGCGGCACAGGCGGATGGCTTCTTTCAATGACCAGGCACCGTTCGGGTCGAGGGTGATGCGCGCATCGGGGAAGCGTTCGGCCAGGGCGGTGACGGCTTCGATTTCGGCGTCGCCGCTCAATACACCCCCTTTGAGTTTGAAGTCGTTGAAGCCGTACTTGGCCTTGGCGGCTTCGGCCAGGCGCACCACGGCGTCGCTGGTCAGCGCCTGTTCGTGGCGCAGGCGGAACCAGTCGTCATCGGCATCCGCTTCGTTGCGGTAGGCCAGGTCGGTGGCGTTGCGGTCGCCGACGTAGAACAGGTAGCCGAGCATTTTGACCGCATCGCGCTGCTGCCCTTCGCCGAGCAAAGCGGCCACGGGCACTTCGAGGAACTGCCCCAGCAGGTCGAGCAACGCCGCCTCCATGGCGGTGACGGCATGAATGGTGATGCGCAGGTCAAAGGTCTGCAGGCCGCGCCCGGCCGAGTCCCGCGAGGCAAAGGTGCTGCGCATCTGGTTGAGGATGCGCTGGTACTGGCCGATGGGTTGGCCGATCACCAGGCTGCGCGCGTCTTCCAGGGTTTCGCGGATACGTTCGCCGCCGGGCACTTCGCCGACGCCGGTGTGGCCGCTGCTGTCCTTGAGAATGACGATATTGCGCGTGAAATACGGGCCGTGGGCGCCGCTGAGATTGAGCAGCATGCTGTCGTGGCCGGCGACGGGAATGACTTGAAAGTGTGTGACTACTGGCGTGTTCATGGCAGGTTCCTAATTGGGCTCAGAGAGGTTTGCTGATGGCAGCGCCGGTGGGCACGGCGCTTGGCGCCGCCAGCACGGCAGAGGGCGAAGTCTTGGCAAAAAACACCAGGATCGCGGCAAGCACCGAAGTGCCGGCCAGGCCGTAGAGGCCGCCCTGGATCGAGCCGGTGGTTTGTTCCAGGAAACCAAAGGTGGTCGGCGCGACAAAACCGCCGAGGTTGCCGATGGAATTGATCAGCGCGATCACCGCCGCCGCGATGCGCACATCCAGGTAGCCCTGGGGGATCGGCCAGAACAGCGACGACGCCGACTTGAAACCGATGGCCGCAAAGCAGATCGCCACAAAGGCAAACACCGGCCCGCCAGTGGTGGACATGAACATGCCTGCCGCCGCAATCAACAACGCCGCCGCAACCCAGGCCTGCTGGAACTTGAACTTGCCCGACAGCGATGCGAAGGCGTACATGGCGATGATCGAGATCAGCCACGGGATCGAGTTGAAGAACCCCACCTGCACATCACTCAAGTCGCCCATCTTCTTGATGATGCTCGGCAGCCAGAACGTGGCGGCGTAGATCGTCAGTTGGATGCAGAAGTACAGGGCGCAGAACAGCAGGATCTGGCGATCCTTGAGCAGCTTGCCGATGGTCGGTTTGACCGTGATCAGCGCCTCACGCTCGCGTTGTTCGCGGTCGATGGCGTTGACCAGCGCGTCCTGTTCCTCGCGGGTCATCCATTTGGCGTCGTGGGGCTTGGAGTCCAGCCAGAACCACACAAAGAACCCCAGCGCCACAGAGGCCAAACCTTCGATGGCAAACATCCACTGCCAGCCGTGAAAGCCGAAGCCCTCGATCTGCAACAGCGCCCCCGACAACGGCCCGGAAATCAGCGACGCAACCGCCGAGCCGCTGAGGAAAATCGCGATGGCCTTGCCGCGCTCGGCAGCGGGCAGCCAGCGGGTGAAGTAATAGATCACGCCGGGGAAGAAACCCGCCTCGGCCACGCCCAGCAGGAAGCGCAGGATGTAGAAGTGGGTTTCGTTCTGGATGAACGCCATCAGCGTGGCGACGATGCCCCAGGTGAACATGATGCGGGTCAGCCAGATCCGTGCACCGACCTTTTGCAGCAGCATATTGGAAGGCACTTCGAAGAGCGCGTAGCCAATGAAGAATAGCCCGGCGCCGAAACCGTACGCCGCCGCGCCGATGCCCAGGTCGTGTTCCATGTGCGTGCGCACAAAGCCGATATTGACCCGGTCGATGTAGTTGAGGATGAACATGATCACGAACAGTGGGAGCACATGGCTCTTCACTTTGCTCACGGCACGCGTGAGGGTGGAATCATTGTCTGGTGCGGCAGATGCATGGTTTGAATTGTTCACAATTCAAAACTCCCCCTGATTATTTTTATGCGGGTTTGGGTGCCTTGTTGATAGACATCATACAAGTGGTTTTCTGCGGTCTGCAATGCGGTGGTAGGCGATTTGTTCTTATAAGGCCAGAAGATGATTGCTTGTTTTGGTTATTTACGTTGTTTTTACTGGGTTTTTTTGATTTTCAGCAGGTTGGCGATTCGCGAGTAAGTGATGGGTCTGAAAATCGGCATGACAGGTTTTAAGGTTGGTTGTCATACAAGTAGGTCGCTTTTTCAATCAACCCAGCGTCACCTCCGGGCAGGGTGTTAAGCTCCCTCCCAGCCCAACCCCGTGGACCCGTCACGATGCCCATTGAAAGCGCGCCTCCTGTGCGTAAACGCTCCAGCAACCTCGCCCAAGGTGTGGTTGAAGTGCTGACCCAGCGCATCCTGCTCGGGCAGTTGCAGCCCGGTGAAAAATTGCCGTCCGAATCCACCATCGTGGCCGAGCATGGTGTCAGCCGCACCGTGGTGCGCGAGGCACTGTCCAAGTTGCAGGCGTCGGGGTTGGTGGAGACGCGCCACGGCATCGGCACCTTTGTGCTGGCGCCGCAAGCGCAGTCCGGGCTGCGCCTGCATGTGGACACGCTCGCCAGCGTGCGCAGCATGCTGGAGTTGCGCCTGGGCCTGGAGGTGCAGGCCGTGGCGCTGGCCGCCCAACGCCGCAGCGACGCGCAATTGGCGCGAATGCGCGAAGTGCTGAGCGACTACCAGGCCTCCCTGGCCAACAACGACAGTTGCGTGGAAGCAGACAAACGCTTCCACCAATTGATCGCCGAAGCCACCGGCAATACTTTCTTCAGCGAAATCATGCTGCACCTGGGAACTGCGATGATTCCGCGCACTCAGGTCAAGGCCGCCGAACGGGGTGGCGCGGACTTCGCCCAATTGGGGCAACTGGCGCACCTGGAGCATGAGGCGATCTTCAACGCGATCAAGCGCCAGGACCCGGACGCTGCACGCGCCGCGATGGTGCTGCACTTGACCAATAGCCGCGATCGTTTTTCGGGAGAGTAGGGCAGTTGAACGAACACACTTTATCCGCGCGCCTGGAGCGCGTGGCGGCAAACGTGCCTCTGGGCGCGCGCCTGGCCGATATTGGCTCCGATCACGGCTACTTGCCGGTGGCCTTGCTGCGCCGGGGCGCGATCAGCGCGGCGGTGGCCGGTGAGGTGGCGACCACGCCGTTTCATGCGGCCCTACGCACGGTGCGTGACAACGGCCTGGAGCAGCACGTCACGGTGCGCCTGGCCAACGGCTTGGCGGCCATCGAAGCGCAAGACCGCATCAGTGCAATCAGCATCTGCGGCATGGGCGGCGAGACCATCCGCGATATCCTCGACAGCGGCAAGGCGTACCTCAGTGGCCAGGAGCGCCTGATCCTGCAACCCAACGGCGGCGAGCAACCGTTGCGCCAATGGTTGATGGACAACGGCTACGCCATCCTCACTGAAGAGTTGCTGCACGAAAACCGTTTCTACTACGAAATCATCGTCGCTGAGCGCAGCGAGCCGGTGCAGTACAGTGCCGAGCAACTGTACTTTGGCCCACTGCAAATGCAGGCGCGCAGCCCGGCATTTTTGGCCAAGTGGCAACGCATGCTGCGCCAGAAACAGAAGACCCTTGCCAGCCTTGAACAGGCGCGCCAGGCGGTGCCCGAGGCGACGCTACAAGAGATCGCCCAACAGGCCCGCTGGATCACCGCGCTGCTGGCCTGACAGACCGTTATTCAATAAGGATTCCCGCAATGGCAGATGCCACCGACCAAGCTTTTTACGACCGCGCAGATGCGCACATCGAACTGTCCAACGAGCAGCTCAAGGCTGAGGAAAACCTCGGCCAGGTCAGCGCCTCGATGATGTTTGGCACCACCCGCTTCAATGCCTGGGCCAGTGCGCGCAACTTCAAGTCCGGCGCGGAAATGGCCGAGGCGCGGGAGGCGATGTTGAAGTATTTCTGCGATCAGTACCGGATGATGCTTGAGGATAATCTGGATGATCACATCAACAATTTTGACCGGTACAAGATGGGCAAATAAGCCCTCAGGATTGCCGTCAGGGCGCGAAGTCTGAAGGCTCCTGTTCGGCAGTGGGCGGTTTGGCGGGGGCGTGAGCCAGTGGGCTGATCAGGTTGGTGTATTCCTCGATGATGCGGTTGATCGCCTCCGGTGGTTCGCAGGCCTTGAATTCGATGCGGATCTGCACTTCGTCGGGATCACGCTCCTGGCCTTCGCGCTTGGTGGTGCCGAAGGTCACAAAAAACTTCTCACTCTGCAGGTCGCCATTTTCCAAGTCGTGGCTGGCCTTCTGCACTTCGGTGCTGTGCATCTTTACCGACAGGTCTACATCCATTTTGTGCAGCGCCAAACCCTTGGGGGCCACCAGTGCGATCAGCGGTACGGTGATGGTATGGCCCTCGGTCAGGGCGATATCGACCATCTTGGCCTTCATCGGCGTGCCCAGGTCTTCAACGTTGTAATCGAAGAATTGGTCGAACAAGGCGATGTATTGCTGGGCGATCAGGTTGTGCGTGGCCGCTGCTGCCTGGTGCAACCCGCGGGTGATGTGGCTCAAGTCACTGGCCGACATGGGTTCCTTGGGGCGTGAGAAAAATGCCATGGTGGATTCCTTTCAGGTCGAGTGGGTTGCCCCGCCGTGAGGCGGGGCGGTTGGCGTTACTTGGTTTTTTCCGCAGGCTTGGCGTCAGGCAAAGGCAGTACCCCTGCTTTTGGCAGTTCCGTCGGGCTGGTTGCAGTGGCGTTTGGCAGCATGACCGGTTTGGTCGCTGCATCGGTGAGGAAGTCGATGACGCGCATCAGCGCTTCCGGTGGGTCCTGACGCACGATTTTGGTCTTGATTTCGTAGCGTGCGCGGGTGTCGGTCTTGCGGGTCTGGCTGGACTTGTGGCTGGCGGAGCCTTTCACGGTCACGCTGAACGGGCCCCAGCCCATTTTGGCGTCAAAGCCACCGGAAACATCAGTGGAGCTTTTGTCCTCGGCCATCTGGGTGATGGTCAGCTCGAACTCGATGCTGCCTTCTTGGATGGTGATGTTGGGGTGGCTGATGGCGGCCAGCAGCGGAATGCGCATGGACTTGCTGACTGTGCCCTTGTAGACACCTTGTTCATCAACCAGGGTTTCGTCGTAGTCGAACTGCACCGAAACGGCCTTGCCGTCCTGGATGCACACGCCCATGAGGAAGTCCGCATAGGCTTTGCTCGCAGCGACTTGTGCCTGAATCATTGCCATCAGCGGGCCAGTGATCATCTTGTCCAGAGGAAGGGCGGCTATCACGCCTCCAATGAGACCTTTATCAATATCTGCCATGTCTAATTTCCTTATCGTGAGTGCGCGAAAGTGCGCAACTTCAATCTATCCATGCTGAACTTTCTGATTCAGTAGGAAGTAATTACCGATGAAGACAAGTTTCCTGGCGCCGGATATTGGCGATCTGCCGCAGGCTCAACCCATACTTTTCGGCCAATACACTTCGCGATACACCGTTGGAAATACCCATTTGAATATGTTGATTACGGATCTGCCGAAAAAAATGGTCGGACTTCGGTATTTCCAAAGCAATACCCGCGAAATCATTGATCAGCGCTTGTAGTGATTCCGTTGACAAGATCAGCGCCAACGAAGTGCGTTGAACCTGTTTTGGAATGTATTTAGGGCGGCCGCCATACACGCACGTCAGGCGGAAAGCATCTTCCAAACCGATACAGGCAACCAACACCTGAAGGGAGTGGGGGAGTTGGTGGACATCAATGTGTCCCAGGTCGATCGGTTCCATCGGTCTTACCTCCTTGGCGTGAGAGCTGGTCAGAGCTTAGGAAGTAATGAACGCCGACAATAAGTAGGAAACTTTACCTATGAAAGTAGGGAAGTTTTACCTTCTGAAGATGATCCCGCCTGAGTGATGGACTTGAGTTTCCTAAACCAAGAGGGAACTACCCATGTCCAGTCATTCGATTGATATGGCATTTATTGCCAGGCTCGAAGGTGGGCCGGCCACACGCGGTTATGTGCCGGACCCGGAACACAGCAGGAGCGGGGTCACCATAGGCACAGGCTTTGATCTGGGGCAGCAGAAAAATCTGGATATGCTGCCCAAAGACCTTGCTGAGCGACTTGCACCTTACCTTGGCCTGATCGGTGCGAAGGCCGTAGCGCGCTTGCAAACGCTGCCGCTGAACGTCAGCGCAGACGATGCATGCAGGATTGACGAGGCTTACAAGGCGCCCTTTATCGCACGCTTGAGCAGCGACTACAGCAAAGCTGCCGGGCGCCCGTTTGATGCATTGCCGGCACCGATGCAGACGGTGATCGCTTCAGTTGCCTTCCAATATGGCAACCTCGCCATTCGCACTCCAAAGTTCTGGGCGCAAGTGGTGGCGGGGGACTGGAAGGCCGCAGAAAGTAATTTGCGCAATTTTGGTGACCGCTATTCCACCCGCCGTTGCAAGGAAGCGGATTTGTTGGCGAGTGCGTTGTAACGGTAAAGATACAGCCACCCGAGATTGCCTCGGGTGGCTGTTTGCATCATGGGCAGGGTTTGGCCAGCAATAAACTGACCGTCTTCATCTTCTCTGTATCATCAACGGCGGTTCCGTTGGGGAGGGAACGCCAGTCCACATCGACGCATAGTGCGGTGACGGTGACCTTGTTGACCTGGCCCACTTTTTCCGCGAAGTCATAGCGGTAGGTTGCGCGAGTGGAGGCGAAGGGCTTAACACTGGTTGCGCTGCTAAGTACGGTGGATACGAGATCGGGAACTTGCTTCATCGGCGCGGTGAAGTGAGTGGACGATTGCTCGCTAAAGTATCCAGCCGTGCGCGTGGTTTTCCATAATTGCTGCCACTGAAAGTTACCAGCACTGGCATTCAATGTGATGGCATAGTCTTTCAGCGTTTGGGGTTCAACTTCTTCAGTGTTCAATGCGTGCGCGGGGGTGGCTAACAAATAAAGTGCGGCCAGTGAAGCGGCGGTCAAAAAACGACGGTCCATGATCAACTCCTTTTCCTGGGTGATGAAAAAGCCTGTTCGAAAACAGGCTTTTTGCCTTGCAGCATCAGTAATAGCTCAATAGCTGTCTTCTACTAGGTACGCCCAGCTATCGGCATTGGTGATGACGCTGTTGAGATCACCGTCATGTTGCTGCGCCTGCTGCACCAATCGCAGGCAGGCGGCGCGCCCGTCAGCGTTGTCGTCGGTGTCCAGCACATCGCGGAAATGACTGACTTCATGAATCAAGGTGCTGGCGCGCGAGTCATTACCGTACGTTGAAGCGTCGAAGAAGGGCTGTGCCAGTGTGATGGAGTGTGCGGCGCCGCGCAGGTTCACATTGACCTCGGCGTACCAATTGGTGTGTGAGTTTGTGCTGTCGTCAAAAACGATCTGAGCTTGATGAATACCGGCCAGCGCCGCATGGATAATGCCTAGGCGCCGTGCCAGCTCGCGCAGGTCCATAGGGTGGTTGACACCCATCCAGACCTGAGCGACGGCGGCATTGCCCGCATTCAGTTGGCCGATGGTGTAGTTGAGGGAGCGCAGTGCAGCCCAGCGTGCTGCACGATAGGTTCTTGCTTCGGAGCTGGTCAGTTGACGAGGCATGATGAATCTCCAGTGGTGTTAGGAGATTTCAGTCTGAGCGGGTGCAAAAGGCGTGATCAGCAGGAAGTGATTCCACTGCAGGTACGCGTTGCGCCATTAGTTACAGATGCGCCCTCGATACTGAGTGCTTTTGCCCCATTTTCGCGCACGACGCGTGCACTTTTAGCGTGCCACCCCGCCTGATTCCAGCGTCCTGCCATCGGCCCGTATCTTGCTAGAGCCAAGCTAATCAATGACATGGCGTTTTGCCGTTAGTCATTTCAAGGCTTTGCCCAGCGGTGCACCGCATGGGTCGTTTTTGGGGAGTGGTCCGACATGCACAGCTTTTTATCACCCGGTATCCGCCTGCTCGGCCGTTTTGGTTTTGCACGCAAGTTCCAGATCCTGTTCCTCCTGTTCATGCTGCCTTTGGCCGGCAGCCTGTGGATGATCGGGCAGGACTATCGCGCCAAATTGGCGGTGATCTCCAGCGAGCAGTCCGGCGTTCGCCAACTGCTGGCCCTGGATGCACTGGACGGCCAATTGACCGCCCAGCGCAACCTGGCCGCGCGCTGGAAAGCCGCCGACATCCTGCACGCACCCACCCCGGCGGCGAAGGCGGCGATGGACAAGGTCGATGCCAATTACCCGCTGCTGTTGCAAAACCTGCAAACCCTGGGCGAGTCGCTGAAAGCCCAGCACGCCAGCGCCGACACCCTCGCGCGCTTCGAGGCGTTGCAGGCCACCGTCAAAGGCATGGACTCCCAATCCCTGCGCACCGTAGGTTGGTGGCCGGACGGCTATGACCGCTTCACCTCGGCCCTGACCGCCATGCAAACCCTGCGCGAGCAGGTGACGCTGGACACTGGCCTGATCCTCGATCCCTGGCTGGAAACCTACCTGCTGATGCAGATTTCCACCCAGCACACCCCTGACCTGATCGAGCGTGTCGGGCGCATGGCCAGTGTGGGGCAATCGTCTATCGCGTCCGGGCAGTTCACCTTGCAAAGCCGCTTGCAGATGCGCGACCTGCGCGGCCGCATCGGCGACGCGCGCGACCAGTTGGTCAAGGCCGCCGCGTCGCTCAAGGCCAAGCAGTACGCAGGCATGGAGGCGTGGACCGCGCAGTATGACAACAGCCTGCAAACCCTCGATAACCAGCTCAAGATTCTCGACGATGGCGTGTTCGGTGGCACCATCAAACTCGACACCTCCGCCTTCGAAGGCAGTGTCGATGTCATGCTCGGCAGCCTGGGCGCCCTGCGCAACCAGTCGCTGACGTCCCTGGACGCGCGCCTCGGCCACTACCACGATCGTTCCCTCCAGCAGATCGTGCCGGTGGCGGCGACGTTCAGCCTGCTGGCGTTGGCGGCGCTGTACCTGTTCATGTGCCTGCAAGCCTCGATCCGCCGCAGCGCCAGTGGCATCACCACGCTGGCGGAGTCGCTGCGTGACGGCAACCTCTGCGTGGAAGTGGCGGTGCAGGGGCGTGACGAACTGGCGGCCATCAGCATTGCGCTGAACGTCGCGGTGGTGCAGTTGCGCACCAGCTTGCTGGGGGTCAACCACGAGACGCAGCAGTTGGGCTCGGCGGTGGTCACCCTCAATGCGCAATCGGGCAGCACCCTCAACGAAGTCGAAGACCAGCAACAACAAATCAGCCAGATCGCCGCCGCTGCCACCCAACTGGCCGCGACCTCCCTGGGCGTCGCCCGTAGCTGCGAACAAGCGTCGGGCAGCGCCCAGCAGACCCGGCGCATCGCCGAAGACAGCAGCCGTGATAGCCAACGCACCACGGCCAGCATCCAGCAACTCAACCAGCGCCTGACGGACACCGCCAACGCCCTGGAGCAAGTCAGCCACCAGGGCCAGCAGATTCAATCGGTGGTGGACACCATTCGGGGCATCGCCGAGCAGACCAACCTGCTGGCGCTCAACGCGGCCATCGAAGCCGCCCGCGCCGGCGAGCAGGGGCGTGGCTTCGCGGTGGTGGCGGATGAAGTGCGCAGCCTGTCGCAACGCACCCAGGCCTCCACCGCACAGATCGCCAGCACGGTGGACAGCCTGCGTGCCACGGTGAGCCAGGCGGTCAACCTGATGGGCGTCGCATGTGAGCAAGCGTTGACCGATGCGGCGTCGGTCACCGGGCTCGGCACCCGCCTGGGCGAAATCGCCGGCGCGGTGCAGAACGTCACCGACACCCTGGCGCAGATCGCCACGGCGGTCGAAGAACAGGCCGCGACTGCGGACGAAGTGAGCGGCAATATCCAGCAAGTGGACCAGGCGGCGGGGCGCTTGCTTGATGGTGCACGGGCGGTGAACCGTGCGGCGGATACCCTGAGCAAGGGCAGCCAGGCCTTGAGTGACAACACCGCACGATTCCGGCTGGTGTGATTCCTTGTGGGAGCTGGCTTGCCTGCGATGGCGGCGGCATTGCTGATAAAAATGTCGCCTGACCCGGCGCTATCGCAGGCAAGCCAGCTCCCACAGTTGATCTTCGTTGTTCGGATACCTTGAGTAAGGGCCGCTGGGCGTTGAGTGACCACACCGCGAAATTCCGGCTGGGCTGAGATCTCCTGTGGGAGCGGGCTTGCTCGCGAATGCGGTGTGTCAGTCAATACATCGGGTGACTGAACCACCGCCTTCGCGAGCAAGCCCGCTCCCACACAAGCGTGCTCCCACATTTAGATCTTCAATGTCCAGTAGATAGCGTAGTCTCCTGCTGCACTCCATTTCTCTCGCCCTGCGGAGCCCTGCCATGATCACCGTCCATCATCTCAACAACTCCCGCTCGCAACGCATCCTCTGGCTGCTCGAGGAGCTCGGCCTGCCGTACCAGATCAAGCGCTACCAACGCGACCCGAAAACCAACCTCGCCCCACCGGAACTCAAAGCCATCCACCCGCTGGGCAAGTCCCCGGTGATTGAAGACGGTGGCCAGGTACTGATCGAGTCCGCCGCGATCATCGACTACCTGATCCGCCGCCATGGCGCAGGTCGCCTGCAACCCGATCCGGCCACTGCCACGTACGATCAGTACGTGCAATGGCTGCACTTCGCCGAAGGCTCGGCCATGCTGCCGTTGATGCTCAACCTCTACGTCGGCCGCCTGGGCGAGGCGGGTGCGCCGTTGCATCCGCGGATCGAGTCGGAAGTGGCCAATTACCTGGGCTACCTCAACGACGTGCTGGGGCGCACGCCGTATCTGGTGGGAGATGAGTTGAGCGGTGCGGATATCCAGATGAGCTTTATCGGCGAAGTCGCCGGGGCCCAGGGCAAGTTGCCGGCCTATCCGAACCTGGCCGCCTGGGTGCAGAAGTTCCAGGCCCGACCAGCGTACCGCAAGGCGGTGGAGCAGGGCGGCGAGTACGCGTTCGCCAAATAGGGCGACTCATGGGGGCAGGATTTGCCCCCATTCGCTGCGCGTCAGCGAACCACATCAAACGCCGTGTATTCGTTCACATAGTGCGTCTGGCTCGACGTCGATTCCAGGGTCAGGGCAACGCCCAGGTCTTCGATGAACACGCGTGAGGTCGTGTAGTCACCCTGGTCGCAGGCCAGTTTGATCGCGTCGCCCGTTAGCGCGGCAAACACCTGGCGTGCGGGAATGCGCGCGCCGACGGTGCAGGTCAACGACGTCTCGATGGATTTGTCGGTGGAGCGGGCGGGCACGTTGACCATGCGCAGTCGAGCGGTCAGCGTCTGGCCCGGCGCCCAGCTGGCCGGCACCTTCAGTTCGGCTTCACGGGTTTGCAGCACCCGGCCATCGCCGACGCCGTTCATTTTCGATTTCAACTGGATCAGGTCCGCTTGAGTCAGGCGGTCCACGTTGAAGGTCTGGCCGTAGACCTCGTTCTTCACCAGCAAACCACCCTCGGCCTTGAACGTGACCGACGTCGGCAGGTCCTTGCTGCCGTCGCCTTTCTTCGACAGGTAGGTGTAGCTCAGCGTTTTGAATTTCGGCTGCAACAGCGGTGCGCCAAGCTGCTGGAGCACGTTGGCCGGCACCTCGACATCGCTGATGTTCATTTCGGCCTGCGTGCGCGGGTAGTCCACCGGCGCGATGTCTGGCCGCAACCGCGCCAGCAGCCCGGCGTTGACCCCACCCTGTACCGAACAACTCACCCGTGACTGCGTGCCTTGCTTGCCCTCCGGCTCGACGATCAGCACACGTTCCACCTGGCGTATGCCCGGCGCCTTGCCCGGTTGCGGTTTGATGAACTGCCAGCCGTCGCCCACCTTGAGCTCGCTGCGGGTGTATTCGCCGTCGCCTTTTTGCAGCGCCCCCGGTTGTTCCAGCAGCGGCGCGAGGCGCTTGGCCACCTCGTCCACGCCGCCGTCGACAATAAAGCCCCAGTAATAAAACAGCCCCAGCGGCCCGAGGTCGGTGACTTCGTCGCTGTAAGACAACAGCTTCAAACCGGCGATGGGCGGCGCGCTGACCGGTACCTGGTTGGCATTGTGGTCGATGCGATTTTTAACCGCGATCCAGGTGAAGTTTTTTTCCTGCTTGAGCGGCGCGTAGGCCTGCCAGGCGTCACGGTGGGTGTTCAGGCTGCTGAAGAAACTCGCATCGCAGCGGGTGAAGGCCTTGAGCGTGTCGGTCAGCGCGGCATCATCGGCGTGGGCGAGGGTGGGCAGCAGCAGAGCGGTGGTTAGAGCGGCGGCGGAAAACGGCAACTTCATGGGGCGGGATTTCCGTATCAAAAAGGCGAGAGACAGGGCAGGGCATTATCCAGCAGTTGGGCGGCGGGCTCTAGTTGGCTGCGCGGGTCAGGCGCAAGCGCCAGTTGCCGCCGTGCCGGGTTTGGCACGCTTCTTCACTGTCAAGGTGCACGCAACGCTTCAACGGCACGGGCGGGATATCGGCGGCGTGCAGGGCGATGGCGGTGAGTTCGTGGATGCGTGCGTCCAAACCTGTGGCCAGGGCGTGATTCTTATTGGCCCGCGTGTCGAACACCCAGGTGATGACAAGGCTCTGGGGGAAGTCGGCGTAGTTGACGGTGTGGGTCAGCCAATCGAAGCCCGGGATTTCCGCCTTGGCGGTTTCGCAGGCCTCAGTGAGCGCGGCGACCAAGCCGCGTTCGATACGGGCGCTGTCGCGTTTTGATAGGGCCACGGGAGGCTCCAGTAAAAGGCAAGGGCCGCAGGTTAGCAGGGTGCGGGCACAGTTTCAGCCGTGGCGAAAATCCAGTGTGGGGCTTGCGGCCTGATTGTCACCGCGTCGCGCTGAACACGGTGAACGGGCAGTCGCCCACCGAGCTTGCCCGGCAGAAGTCTTCCGGGGTCCAGTTCGAGCCCTGTGCTTTAGGGCGCACAGGAAACCGCTGAGACATTCTCAAAAATGCAAATTGCTCCGGCCCCTCATAATCACAGGCCACGAAGTAATACTCGCGCTCACCCGGGCCTGCCTGACCTGTTCGGATTGCAGCTGACTCGAACTTCATCCCCTTGAGGTAGTGTTCCTCTGCCAGTGGATTTTCACCTTTCCATCCGTTGCCCGGTGCAATGGCGAAATAGCTATAACCTTGTGCCTCCTTTCTCTGCTCAATACTCCCAATGGCTGGGCACATGTTGGCGGCAGTTGGAGCAATAACGCTTGGCGTGCAGGCTACCAGGCTGGTCAGCACCGTCATGAGGGCTGTGCAAAGCAGCGTATGTGATTGGGAGTTGGACATGATGAGGTCCTCGGTTGGCGTGTATTCACTCTGAACGCCAATGGCCAAGGCGGGCACTGTCATGTTTGACAGTTCTATAGATGGATTTGGAATAGCCGTCGGGGAGTTGACGCATTTGCCTGCACATCACGCCTGATGCCTCAGCGCACTAATGATAAACGCGTGCAGGCTGTTGACCGCCTTGGACCCCCGCGAGGCCCGGCTGCGTAGAATCGATACCTCCATAGGCTCGATATTTCCCAAGCCGTGCTCACTGCCCAAGACCTGCAGCGATGGCTGCACCGTGCACTGCGTGATTGCGGCGATCGCCAGTCCGCCTTCAACGGCCGCCACTTGGCCCGCCAGGCTGGAGCTGTTGTACACCACCTTGAACTGGCGGCCCTGCTGGGCCAGTGAGTTCACCGCATAACGCCGCGCCAGGCTGGCGCTTTCGTACACGGCGATCGGCAGCGGGTCGCGCCGCCACAGTTCGAACTGCGGCGAGCCGACCCAGACCATCGGCTCATGAAACAGAAACGTGCCACTTTGCGGCGAGTCCCTGGATACCAGCGCCAGGTCAAGGTCACCGCTGCGTAGCCGAGGGATTAGTGCGGTCGATTGTTCGCAGGTCAGTTCGATGTCCACCCCTGCGTGGCGTGGCGCAAAGCGTTTGAGCAGCGGCGTGAGGTATTTGGCGGCGTAGTCCTCGGCGACGCCCAGGCGTATGCGTCCCGTCAACGCCTCCCCGTGAAACGCCGCCTGGGTCTCGGCGTGCAGCGCCAGCATGCGCCGTGCGTAGCCCAGCAGCGTCTGGCCGTCATCGGTCAGTTGCAGGTGGCGTGGGCCACGGTTCAACAAGGGCCGCCCCAGCGCCGTTTCGAGTTTTTTCATCTGCATGCTCACGGCCGACTGCGATCGGTTGACCTCATGAGCCGCGCCCGACAGCGAACCGGCGTCCACCACCGCGACAAAACACTTGAGCCAATCAATCTGCAAATCGCTGGAAGGCATCGCACTGACCTCTATTCGTTAATCGAATGACTATGCTGTGAATTATGCGCTTTTCAGGATAGTTGTTCCCTCGCAAGATGCAGCCATCAATCAACCTCTGCCGGACCTGAACATGCCCTTCGAAACCTGGTTGCTGTACCTGATTACCTGCTGCGGCATCGCGGTCGTGCCGGGGCCCAATGCCTTGTTGGCGCTGACCCACGGCGCGATTCACGGGCGCCGCCGGACGCTGTTCACCATCAGCGGCGGCGTGCTCGGCTTTGCCCTGGTGCTGTCGCTGTGCGCGTTGGGGTTGGGGGCGCTGATCCAGGCTTCGGCCGGCTGGTTCACGGCCTTGAAGATTGGGGGCGGGCTGTATCTGGTGTGGTTGGGGTTCGGGCTGTGGCGGTCTGCGCCCGTTAGCCTGGAGATGGCCGGGGTGCCAAGCCTGCGGCGCTGGTCGTTGTTCCGCCAAGGGTTGGTGTCGGCCCTTTCAAATCCCAAGGCGCTGCTGTTGTTTACGGCGTTTATTCCGCCTTTTCTCGACCCCCACAGGAACCTTATCGCGCAGACGGCGGCGATTGCGCTGACCTACGCCGTGGTGGAGTTTTGCGTTGAATACATGGTGGCCAGCGCTGCGCATCGGGTGCGGCCGTGGTTGGCGCGGACTGGGCGGCGGTTCAATAAGGTGTGTGGTGGGTTTTTTGTGGTGTTCGGGTTGGCGTTGCCGATCCACAGTTGAGCAGGGGGTAAAAGAAAGCTTTCACCACCGAACGTCTCCCTGTTTCGCGTGGTCACAGCTTTGCTGATAACCTGCTAATAGCTCAATGCCAGCTCCCCGGAGCCCCCATGAAAACCCTACGCACCGCCTTCCCGGCCGCCTTCCCCCGTGGATCTTCCCGCGACTCGGAAACCGCGCTGTCGGACATCGAGTTCCTGCACCGCATCAGCCTGGACCTGATCGGCGAGCAAGACCTCGAAGCCCTCTACGGCAAGATCGTCGATGCCGCCGTGTCCATCACCGGCTCGCAATTCGGCACTATGCAGCTGCTCTGCCCTCAAGGCCATCCGTCCGGCCATGGCGGCGAACTGCAACTGCTGTGCTCACGGGGCTTGCCGCCCGAGGCCGTAGGATTCTGGCAATGGGTGAGTCCAATGGCCTACAGCAGCTGCACCATGGCCCTGCAGTTGGGCCAGCGCGCCATCATCCCCGACTTCGAAGAATGGGCCGACATCGCCGGCACCGAAGACCTGATCGCCTTCCGCCGCGCGGGCATCCGTTCGGCCCAGACCACGCCCTTGCGCTCGCGCGACGGGCGCCTGCTCGGCATGATCTCCACCCACTGGAGCACGCCGCACCAACCGTCCGAACGCGACCTGCGCCTGCTCGACATCCTCGCCCGCCAAGCCGCCGACCTGCTCGAACGCACCATCGCCGACGAGGCCCTGCGCGACGCCGAAGCCCAACTGCGCGCCCTCAACGAAACCCTTGAGCAGCGCGTGGCCGAACGCACCGCCATGCTGATGCAGGCCGAAGAAAAACTGCGCCAATCGCAGAAAATGGAAGCCGTCGGCCAACTCACCGGCGGCCTGGCCCACGACTTCAACAACCTGCTCGCCGGCATCTCCGGCGCCCTCGAACTGATGAACCGGCGTATTCACCAGGGCCGCCTCAGCGACGTCGACAAATACATGGTCGCCGCCCAAGGCTCGGCCAAGCGCGCCGCCGTCCTCACCCAACGCCTGCTGGCCTTCTCCCGCCGGCAAACCCTGGAACCGCGCGCCACCAACGTCAACACCCTGATGTACGGCATGGCCGAACTCATCCAACGCACCGCCGGCCCCGGCATCCAGATCGAAACCCTGGGCGCCGTTGACGCCTGGACCGCCTTCGTCGACGTCAGCCAACTGGAAAATGCCCTGCTCAACCTGTGCATCAACGCCCGCGACGCCATGCCCGAAGGCGGCCGCATCCAACTGGAAACCGCCAACCTCTGGCTCGACCCAAACACCGCCCGCGCCCACGACCTCACCGAAGGCCCCTACCTGCGCCTGAGCGTGACCGACACCGGCACTGGCATGTCGCCAGACGTCATGGCCCACGTGTTCGAACCCTTCTTCACCACCAAACCCATCGGCCAAGGCACGGGCTTGGGCCTGTCCATGATCTACGGGTTTGCCCAACAATCGGGCGGGCAGGTGCACATCCAGTCCGCCGTGGGCGAGGGCACCTGCGTGTCCCTCTACCTCCCACGCCACCACGGCGCGGCGCCGGGGGATGAACTGACGCCAGGGCAGACCCCGATTGAAGTCGCCCAACACGGCGAAACCGTGTTGCTGGTGGACGACGAATCCACCGTGCGCATGCTCCTCGCGGATGTGCTCGGGGAACTGGGCTACACCGTCATCGAAGCGGCTGACAGCGCGGCGGGGCTGAAACTGCTGCGCTCGGATGTGCATATTGATTTGCTGGTGACGGACGTGGGCTTGCCGGGCGGGATGAATGGGCGGCAGATGGCGGAGGCGGGGATGGCGCTGCGGCCGGGGTTGAAGACGTTGTTTATTACGGGGTATGCGGAGAATGCGGTGATGGGGTATGGGCAGTTGGGGGCGGGGATGGGGGTGTTGACGAAGCCGTTTGCGGTGGAGGTGTTGGGGGGGAGGGTTAGGGAGTTGTTGGGGAGGTAGGGGGCTAGTTGTTTGCCACGAAGGGGGCACAAGCTGTCATGGATGATTGTCCGTTCCCGAGCCAGAGCTGATACCTAGTTAGGGACCAAGATTAAATTTGCTCAGAGGTAGTATTTTCGTTTGATCATCGTTTACGTCCCATAATGTGCAGTACATGGCTTCGCCTTGTACTGAGATTAAGTGTTGCTTCAAAAATGTTTTTAAATCGCTCAGGTCTTTCCACAATACTGCGGCCTTATCAGTGCCGAAAGCGTCAGAGCTGCCGTATACATACGGATTCGCCTCATGAAGCCAAGCATGTAGCCGTTGGTAAATTTCAGAAATTTGATCATGAGTGAGGCGGTTTTTAGGTATGCCTTCGACGACAATGGCGTACCCGTCTGCCCGCTCTTGTTCGGTTGCCGAACGGATAGTGCTTGGACTTGGAAGAGTTTCAAAACCCTTGGATTTCAGATTCTTGAGTATCTTTTCAGCGTTCCACTGCTTTTTTGCATCGCGAGGTATCTGCTGAGCGCCATGTTCGATTGCGATAAGGCAGGCATACGCTATCCCTTCGACTATTTTTCGCCCCTGGAACGCGGCTGACTCTGCGCGGGTGAAAGACTCGCCTTCCGAGATATGAAGTAGCTCTATTACGTCAAACCGAGCGCGTATCCGTTGCATGAGATTGTGATACATCTGAACTGAGTTCATCTATTGTCCGTATTTTTGATTGTTAGCTGATTTTGTTAGGTTATCACCGTGTGCGACACGACCATGCTGCAATAGCTCGTGCGGCGGAAAAAAGGTGACGGATTTATTTTATAAAAATCAGTCCGTCCTCTTTTCCCATACTACGACCCAGCGATCAGGCCGGGTCGCGTTCTGGCTGGCTAGTGATCAGCTAGTGCAAGGTGCTTCACGGTCTAGGAGCTTGGCTGTCAGTAGCACTCCCAACTCACTCAATTGGTGAATTGCCAGCGCGATGTCGCGATGTTTTCCGTTCAAATCTTCGGATAGATCAAGCAGCAGTGTGCTGACTGACGTGAATGTCTCATAGCTGTTGGTGATGAGAGTTTCGTTGCTGGCGTCGGTAGAGACGGTGAAGAGCGTGGTTGAATCGTTAACCATCGTTAAGTTCCTTACCTGATGCCACCACCCCGTCGCTACTAAACCAAAGGGCGGTAGCTGTACGCAGGTTAGTAGACCGGTGGAACCTAACAAAACCGGCGCGCCCGAGGGCGCCCTGCGCACAGCCACCATCAAGCTCAAACGGGAACGTCTGACAGGTGAAGCTCGTGCAATTGTTAGGTTAAACCGTGGGCTACTAAACCCGATCACCGAGAAATTCAGCGACCGCGCAACCTTAGATTCCACCACCCCAAGCACACAAGCCGGCGGATTCTGGAGCATGCGTAGGCAATCGGGCAAGCCGCTACCCAAGTTTGGGAATCGTCCTAGGACATCGCCCTCACACCGTCACCACAATCTTGCCGATCTGCTGATTCGCCTCCAAAAACCGATGCGCCTCCTGCACCTCATCCAACCCAAACGTCTTGGCAATCACCGGCGCCAACGCCCCCGAAGCCAGCCCATCCAAGATAAACGCCTTGGCCCGCACCAACGCAGCCGGGTCGGCCACAATCTCCGCGTACAAATACCCCTTCAGCGTCAAACATTTGCCTAGCACCGTAAACAACGGAAACGGCGTCGGCTCCGAACTCAACGCGCCGTACTCCAGCAATATCCCGCCCTGGGCCATGCTCTGGGTGAGTGCCTCAAAGCCCGGCCCGCCAATGGGGTCGAACACCACGCGGGCGCCTTGGCCGTTGGTGAGTGCCATCACGCGTTCCACCAGGTCTTCTTCATCGCTGACGATCACGTGCGCGGCGCCGGCTTCCAGCAATGCCTGTTTTTTCGCGCGGGTGCGGGTCACGGCGATGGCGGTGGCGCCGACGCTGCGGGCGATCTGGAAGGCGGCGAGGCCGACGCTGCTGGAGGCGGCGGTGACCAACACGAAGTCGCCTTGGGTCAGTTTGGCTTGTTCCACCAAGGCGCCCCAGGCGGTGACGTATTGCATCCACGATGCGGCGGCCTGGACGAAGCTGAGGTTTTGCGGGTGTTTGACGGTGAGGTAGGCGGGCACGTTGGCCACTTCGCCGTAGGTGCCCCAGCGGGCGATATCGAGCGGTGGGATGACGCTGACGGCATCGCCCACCAGGAAGTCGCGGACGTCGGCGCCGACGGCGCTCACCACGCCAGCCGCTTCATAGCCCAGGCGGCTGGGGAACTCGGCTTCTTGCAGGTAGGCGTGGTTGCGGAACATCACTTCGGCGCGGTTGAGGCCGAAGGCCTTGACCTGGATTTGCACTTCATCGGCCGCCGGTGCCGGGACGTCGATGTTTTCCAGTTGCAAGACGCTTGCGTCGCCGTAGGCGTGAATCCTGACAATACGGGCCATGGGGTTGATCCTCGATGTTTATCAATGTGGCGTTCAATTTAGGCGTGGGACGGCGCGGGATAAAGGCCTAGGATGGCGCAACACTAGAAACAATGGGTTTCCAATGGATCGTCTTACCTTGATGGCCACGTTCGTCAAAGCCGTGGAGCTGGGCTCGTTCAGTGCGGTGGCGGATGAGCTGAACCTGTCGCCGCAACTGATCGGCAAGCAGGTGAAGATGCTGGAGCAGCACTTGGGTGTGTCGCTGCTGCACCGCACCACGCGCAAGCAGAGCCTGACCGACTTTGGCCGCACGTTCTACCAACGCGCCAAGCTGATCCTGGCAGACATGGACGCCGCCGAAGAAATGGCCGCCGTCACCCGTGGCGTACCCAGCGGGCGCTTGCGCATCAACGCGCCGGTGACATTTGGCGTGAGTTCGTTGGCCCCGCGTTTGCTGGAGTATATGGTCAAGTTCCCCCAAGTGGCGGTGGACCTGACCTTGTCCAATGAGCTGGTCGACCTGGTGGAGGATGGCTATGACGTGGTGTTCCGCATCGGCGAATTGGCTGACAGCGGCTTGAAGGCCTTGCCCCTCAAGCCCTATCAGATGGTGCTCTGCGCGGCGCCGGCCTACCTGGCCCGTCGCCCAGTGATCAGCAGCCCTTGGGATTTGCAGGAGCATGAATGCCTGGCGTTTGCCTATTCGGACGGGCGCTCGCACCTGCACTTCGAAGGCCCGCAGGGGCGGGTGGAGGTGCCGATTACAAGCCGTTTGACGATTAATCAGGGTGACCCGCTGCTGTCGGCGGCGGTGGCCGGGTTGGGTGTGGTGTTGTTGCCCCAGGAACTGGTGCATGACGCGCTGCGCAAAGGCACGCTGCTGGCGTTGTTGCCGGAGTACACCGTGCCGGCCTCACCGATGAACCTGCTGTATGCGGCGGATCGGCGGCTGACGCCGAAGGTGCGCAGTTTTGTCGATTTTGTGAAAGGCGCGTTTGGCCGGGATCTCATGAAAACAGCCCCTTGAGGCCTATATCGGTCTACCATGCCACCCCGGCAGTGGTTCCACGCGCTACCGATTCTTCTTTTACAGGTACTGCCCATGTCCATCGAGCAAATCAGTCTTCCCAAAGGTGTTGGCCCGCACGCCAGCAAGCTGCTGGACGCCATTACCGGCGCTTCCACCCATGAAGAACTCAACCGCGCGGGCGGCAAGGCCGAAGGGTTTGTGCTCGGCCTGGAATCGACCAAGGCCATCAAAAGCCAGATCGCAGAGGCGTTGTATGTGGCGTATGACGATGCGGCGGCGCATCGGGCCAGTGAGTTGAAGGGCTGATACACCAACACCTGTGGCGAGGGAGCTTGCTCCCGCTGGGCTGCGCAGCAGCCCCAAAACCTGCCAGCGCGCAGAATCAGGTAAAACTCAGTGGCCGATGGGGGCGCTTCGCACCCCAGCGGGAGCAAGCTCCCTCGCCACAGGGGAAGCTGCGGCGTTCTACCGTAACGAAAACCACCACACGGTGGTGTAGCGTCGCAGGCTCCAACACATAAAGTGTCCAAGGAGTACACATGACATTGACCGTCAAAACCCTGCTCGACCTGGCCATGGCCAACCCGATCAACGCCGAGATCACTGCGCGTCTGCCGGCCCTCGGCCTGGACCAGTGTTTTCTCACCGCAGGCTGCCTGTTCCAGGCGGTGTGGAATCATCAGTCGAACCTGCCTGCTGCCCAGGGCGTAAAGGACTACGACGTTTTCTACTTCGACACAGACCTGTCCTACGAAGCCGAGGACGCCGTGATTCGCGCGGCTGAGGGATTGTTCGAGGACCTGGGCGTCAACGTTGAAGTGAAGAACCAAGCGCGGGTGCATCTTTGGTATGGCCAGCGGTTCGGCCGGCCGTATCCGCAATTGCACACGGCTCGGCAGGGGATTGATCGCTACCTGGTGGCGGGCACCTGTATTGGCCTGGAAGTGGCGACGGGCGAGGTGTATGCGCCGTATGGTTTGGCGGATGTGGAGCAGGGTGTGCTGCGCATCAACCCGCTGCACCCGGAGCCGGAATTGTTTGCGCGCAAGGCCAGGAGTTATCAGGAGCGGTGGCCTTGGCTCAGGATTGTGGGGGCCACTTAGCACCGAGGGCGATGCGGATGGGGCGGGGCGGCAGGCAGTGCGCGGCGATCCCTTCGTAGCCTCGCTAAAGCTCGACAACTCCCACATGTTGATTTGTGAACACCATTAAATGTGGGAGCTGGCTTGCCTGCGATGACGCCAGCCCAGGCAACATCACAACCCGCCCCAGACCCAATCGGCAGTGAACTTTTACCCGCCCACCCCCCGTCCAAGTTGAAACGCCCAGCCAAGGACCGACCATGACCTTCTTCATCTTCCTGCTCGCCTGCGCCGCCGCCGCCAGCACCGGTATGCTCTTCAAACCCGGCGCCTGGTATGAATCCCTCGTCAAGCCAAGCTTCACCCCGCCCAACTGGTTGTTCCCGGTGGCGTGGACGCTGATCTACCTGCTGCTGGCCTGGGCCGGTTACCGCCTCAGCCTGATCCCGGGCAGCCAAGTGGTGCTGGCGCTGTGGGCGGCGCAGATTGCCTTGAACACGTTATGGACGCCGGTGTTTTTCGGCGCGCACCGCATCCTCGCGGGGATGGTGATTCTGGCGGTGCTGTGGCTGACCGTGGCGACGATGGTGGTGTTGGCGGTGCGCCTGGACTTGATCACCGGGTTGATCCTGTTCCCGTACCTGGCGTGGCTGTGTGTGGCTGCGGCGTTGAATTTTTCCATTTTGCGCAATAACCGCGCATGACACACCACCTCTGGCCCGCCAGCGACACCGAACTGGCCGAAATGCGCCGCTTCAACAAGAAGCTCGCCTGGTTGCCGCGCTTCAAGATCCGCAATCGCGTCACGCCGCGTGTGATCCAGGCGTTGCTGCGTGCCGGTCAACGGTTGAAACGCGCCCCTGCGGCTGAAACCCGGTACGCCGGTTCGGTGCCCGTGCGCATCCTGCGTCCCAGCGGCAAACCCAAGGGCGTGGTGCTGGATATCCACGGCGGCGGCTGGGTGATCGGTAATGCGCAGATGGATGACGACCTCAACCTGGGCATGGTCAATGCCTGCGATGTGGCGGTGGTGTCGGTGGATTATCGGCTGGCGGTCGATACGCCGGTGCAAGGCCTGATGGACGATTGCCTCACGGCTGCGCGTTGGTTGCTGACCGCCGATGAGTTTGCGGGCCTGCCGGTGATCATCGTTGGCGAATCGGCCGGCGGGCACTTGGCGGCGGCGACGTTGCTGGCGTTGAAGCAATGGCCGGAACTGCTCAAGCGGGTCAGCGGCGCGCTGCTGTATTACGGCGTCTACGACCTTACGGGCACTCCTAGCGTACGCGCCGCAGGCCCAGGCACGTTGCTGCTGGACGGGCCCGGCATGGTTGAAGCGCTACAAATGCTCACGCCGGGGCTGAGTGACGACGAGCGCCGGCAGCCGCCGTTGTCACCGCTGTATGGCGACTTCACCGGCTTGCCGCCGGCGTTGATGTTTGTAGGGGAACTGGACCCGCTCAAGGACGACACGCTGTTGATCGCAGAGCGATGGCCGGATGCGCAGGTGCATTTGGTGCCGGGGGCGGCCCATGGGTTTATTCATTTTTCGGTGGGGATGGCGGGTAAGGTGTTGGCCTATGGCCGCCAGTGGATAGTGGGCAAGACGGCCCTTGAAGACCCTTTCAGTATCCGCCTGGTTGCTGCGGATGATATTTCACAGGTGCTGGCCTTTGTACAACAGGCCCGCGCCGAGATGTTTCCCAAGCTCAGCGATGCCGGTGTGCCGAATGATCTGGCGCAATTTGAGGCGACCTACCTTCAAGGTGACGGGCGCTTTCTGATCGCCTGCAATGCCGGTCAAATCGTCGCTGCCATTGGCTACCTGCCGTATGACAACCGGTTCCCCCAGCTGAGTTATCAGGGCCGCAAGACGGTGGAAGTGGTGCGCTTGTTTGTGCTGCCGGCGTTTCGGCGCTTTGGTTTGGCGGGGGCGTTGTATCGCGCGCTGGAGGCAACGGCGCAGGCGGATGGGGTGGAGGTGATGTACCTGCATACCCATCCGTTTTTGCCGGGGGCGATTGATTTTTGGCTTCGGCAGGGGTTTGAAGTGATTGATGTCGAGGCGGACCCGGTGTGGCAGACAACGCATATGCAGCGAACACCGCAGATCTAATGTGGAAATGATCATGTGGGAGCTGGCTTGCCTGCGATGGCGGCGGGTCAGCTTGCATCTCTTCAACTGACAGACCGCTATCGCAGGCAAGCCAGCTCCCACAGTTGAATTGTGTTGTTTGGGCGTCCGCGCTTAAGCCTCTAGTTCGAGCGCAGTCGCAAGATCTGCGCCCCATCAAACGGGTCCGTCAGGTAATGCGCCTGCACCCCGAACGTCTCCTGCAACCGCTGCGGCGTCAGCACGTCCAACGGCTTGCCCAGCGCCACCAACCGCCCGCGATCCAGCACGGCCAAGCGGTCACAGGTCAGCGCCTGGTTCAGGTCATGCAGCGCAATCAACGTCGTCACCGGCAGCGCTTGCACGCCCTTCAAAATGCCAAGCTGATGCTGGATATCCAGGTGGTTGGTCGGTTCATCCAGCAACAAGATCTGCGGCCGCTGCGCCAAGGCGCGGGCGATGTGTACGCGTTGGCGCTCGCCGCCGGAGAGGCTGCGCCACGCGCGTTGGCTCAGGTGGGTGGCGTCCACGTCATGCAAGGCCTGGCGCACGATGCTGTCGTCGTCGACGGACCACGGGCTCAGCGCCGACAGCCACGGCGTGCGGCCCAAGGCCACGGCGTCGAACACGCGGATGGCGTCGTCGGTGTCGGCTTGTTGCTCCACCACCGCCAGTTGCTGCGCAATCACGCGGCGAGATAACTGCCCCAGGCGTTGGCCGCCCAGCCACACCTCACCAGTCGCAGGTGTGCGCAACCCGGCCAGCAACTTGAGCAAGGTGGATTTGCCGGAGCCGTTCGGCCCGACAATGCCGAGGGTTTCTCCCTGCGCGACGTCCAGATGAATATCGCGCAGCAACTCGGCGTCACGCACCTTGAAGCCCAGGCCGCGGCAACTGAGCATGCTCATCGTGCGTTCCTCCGCCCGATCAGAATCAGCGCAAACACCGGCGCGCCGACCAATGCGGTGACAACACCGACCGGAATCACCTGGCCCTTGATCAAGCTGCGCGACAGCACATCCGCCGCAATCAAAAACAGCGCACCGCCCAGCGCACTGGCTGGCAGCAAGCGCGAATGCCCAGTGCCCAGCAACAGGCGCACCGCGTGGGGAATCACCAGCCCGACAAAGCCGATGGAGCCGACAATCGACACCATCACCGCCGTCACCAGCGCCGCGCAGCCTACCAGCACAAACTGCACGCGCCGCACCGGGATGCCGAGGGACGCCGCCGAGTCGCTGCCAAAGGTGAACGCATCCAGCGCGCGACGGTGCCACAGGCACACCGCCAAGCCCACGAGCGCCACCGGCACGGCCAGCCATACCGACGGCCAGCGCACGCCGCTTAGGTTACCCAGCAGCCAGAACATGATGCCGCGCGCCTGTTCGGAGCTGGCGGATTTGGTGATGAGGAACGCGGTCAGCGCATTGAATAGCTGTGAACCGGCAATGCCGGCGAGGATGATCTGCCCGGTGCCGCTGGACGAACCGCTGGCCCGCGCGAGCAAAATCACCAGGGCGAACGCGGCCATGGCGCCGACAAATGCGCCTGCCGACAACGAAATCAAACCACCACCCACGCCGATCAACGCCACCAACACCGCACCGGTCGAGGCACCGGCGCTGATGCCCAGCAGGTACGGGTCGGCCAATGGGTTGCGCAGCAGCGACTGCAAGATCACCCCACAGGTCGCCAGCCCGGCACCGCACGCGGCGGCGACCAGGGCGCGGGTCAGGCGGTAGTTCCACACCACGCCTTCGTCGATGGGGTCCAGCACGTAGCCGGCGCCCCACAGTTTATTGGCCAGCACCTGAAGCACGACCTGCGGCGAGATGGCGGTTTCACCGATGGCCACGCCGGCGAGCACGGCGGCCAGGAGCAGGGCCAGGGCGAGGAGGGCACGCATCATCGCGGCAGATCGTAGCCGTCGATGGCCGTCGCCAGTTGTTCAAGGCCATCGAACATGCGGATGCTGGCCTGCAACGCCAGGGCATCGAGGATGATGATGCGGTTGTTTTTCACCGCGTCCATATTGCGCGTGACCGGGTCGCTGCGCAGGAAGGCGAGTTTCTTTTCATGGTCGTCGGCGGGGTAGCGGCGGCGGTCCATGCGGGCGATGACGAGGAAGGTCGGGTTGGCCTTGGCGATGGTTTCCCAGCCAACGGCGGGCCATTCTTCATCGGACTGCACCACGTTGTGCAAGCCGAGGGTTTGCAGCATGAATTCGGGGATACCCTTGTGCCCGGCCACGTACGGATCGCTGGCCATCTCGGCGCTGGAGAACCACACCAGCGCGCTGGCCTGCTTGAGGCCTTTGCTCTGCACGGTGGCGACGGACTTGGCCAGGCGTGCCTTGAGCTCGTCGTTCAGCTGTTGGCCTCGATCCTGTACGTCGAAAATCGCCGCCAACTGGCTGATGCTTTTATAGATGGTGTCGATGCGGAACGGCTCCAGCCGCGTGCCGTCGGCGCCCACCAGGTTGTCTTTGCCTTCGCAGTCGGAGGGCAGCAGGTAGGTGGGGATTTTCAGCTCGTGAAACTGCTCGCGGGTGCCCACCACGCCTTGCGCACCGACCACCCATTCCAGTTCGGCGGCCACCAGTTGCGGGCGCTTGGCGATCACTGCTTCGAAGCTCGGCTCGTTATTGGCCAGGCGCTCGATGCCGTCGTTCAATGTCTTGAACTGCGGCAATACGTTGTTGAACCACAGCGACGTGCCGACCACTTTATCGCCCACGCCCAAGGCGTAGAGCATCTCGGTGGCGGCCTGGCCGATGGTCACGCTGCGCGCCGGGGCTTGTTGGAAGGTGAGGGTGCTGCCGCAGTTTTCCAGCGTCAGCGGGTAGTGGGTCGGCGCGGCGTGGGCCAGGGCACAGAAACCCAGGCCGGTGAGCAGGGCGGTAACGCGTGGCAGCATGGGGCAATCTCCGTTTGGACCGTACAGTGGACTGGGGAGGTACGGTAGTGGAAATACACCCACGGATACGGCCGCCGGGGCCGCGCAAGGATGTCCTTCCCGGACACCCCGCCGGTTGGTGATAACGCTGGGCCGGCAGGTCTCCTGACTCGTGCGTCATCGCCTCGCTCCGGCCTTCCCGGACAGTGTCCAGTGGCAGTGGGGAGCAGGCTCGGCACCTACAGTTGCGGGGGCAGTTCCGATTGGCGCGACGGGCCGCGCTTCGGATTCCCTGTTAGTCCCCTTCGGGAACCGGCGCGCCATGGTAGTCGATCGGGCCCGTGAAAACACCGGAAATCAACTGTGCAAGGGGGCTAGTCAGCCAGGAATTGGCAAGCGTAAAAAGCAACCTGTGGCGAGGGAGCTTGCTCCCGTTGGGCCGCGAAGCGGCCCCAGCTTTTAAGGGCTGGGACTGCTGCGCAGTCCAACGGGAGCAAGCTCCCTCGCCACCGGTACAGCGTTCGTCCTGTCAGTGGGTTATTTGCGATCCAGCCACACGGTCTGCGCATTGCAGAATTCCCGCACGCCAAAGTGCGACAGCTCACGGCCAAAGCCACTCTTCTTGATCCCGCCAAACGCCACCCGAGGGTCGGAAACACTGAACGAGTTGACGAAGATCCCACCAGTTTCCAGCCTGTTGGCGATATCGCGCGCTTTCGCCGCATCGGTGGTGAAGATGCTGGCCGTGAGGCCGAACTCGCTATCATTCGCCAGTGCCACGGCGTGGTCGGCGTCACGGGCGGTAATGATCGAGGCGACAGGGCCGAACAGTTCCTGTTTGAACGAGGTCATCTGGTCGGTAACGTTGGCCAGTACGGTCGGCTCATAGTAGTTGCCTGTGCCTGCGACTTTATGGCCGCCCAACAGCAGGGTCGCGCCTTCTTCCAGGGTGGCCTGGACTTGGCCGTGCAGCTCGTCGCGCAGGTCGAAGCGGGCCATCGGGCCGATGTAGGTAGCGGTCGAAGTCGGGTCGCCCATCACCAAGGCACGGCTGGCCTCGAGGAACTTGGCGGTAAACGCCTCTACCACGCCGGCTTCGATGATCAGGCGCTTGGCGGCGGCGCAGACTTGGCCGCTGTTCTGGAAGCGACCGATCAACGCAGCTTGCACAGCGGCGTCGAGGTCGGCGTCGTTGAGCACGATGAACGGGTCGGAGCCGCCCAGTTCCAGCACGCATTTTTTCAGCGCGGCCCCGGCCTGGGAGCCGATGGCGATACCGGCGCGTACGCTGCCGGTGAGGGTGACGGCGGCGATACGTGGGTCGGCGATGGCTTTGGACACGCCGTCCGGGGTCACGTTGAGCACTTCGAACAGGCCGTCAGCGAAGCCGGCCTTTTTGAACGCTTGCTGGATCAGGTAGGCGCTGCCCATCACGTTCGGTGCGTGTTTGAGCACGTAGGTGTTGCCGGCGAGCATAGTCGGCACGGCGCCGCGCAGCACTTGCCAGACCGGGAAGTTCCACGGCATCACGGCGAGGATCGGGCCCAGTGGGCGGTATTCGATACGGGCGCTGCCGTTGTCCACCAGGGTCGGTTCCGGTGCAAGCATGGCCGGGCCTTGGGCCGCATACCATTCGCTGAGCAGGGCGCATTTTTCGATTTCGGCACGGGCCTGGGCGATGGGTTTGCCCATTTCCCGGGTGATCATCTGTGCCATGTCTTCGGCTTGCTCACGCAGGGCGGCGGCCAGGGCCAGCAACAGCTCGGCGCGCTGGCTGACCGGCTGGCGGCGCCAGGTGCCGAAGGCGGCGGTGGCGCGGTCGAGGGCGGCGTCCAGCTGCGCTTCGGATTCGTACGGGTAGCTGCCGACTGTTTCGCCGTTGGCCGGGTTGATCGAGAGGGCGTGAGTGGTCGCGTTCATGGCACCGTCCTGCTGAATGGGTAAGTTGAGTTCAGGTTACGGGGCTGGTTGTTTTCTGGAAACTGAATAATATTAAGCAATACATTCACGATTGGAGAATGACTTGGACTTGGTGCAGCTGGAAATTTTCAAGGCCGTTGCCGAACAAGGCAGCATCAGCGCCGCCGCGCAGTTGATTCATCGGGTGCCGTCGAACTTGACCACCCGCATCAAGCAACTGGAGCAGGACCTGGGCGTGGAATTGTTTATCCGCGAGAAGAGCCGCCTGCGCCTGTCGCCGGCGGGCTGGAACTTCCTCGGCTATGCGCGGCGCATCCTCGACCTGGTGCAGGAAGCCCGCGCGACGGTGGCGGGGGAGGAGCCCCAGGGCGCGTTTGCCCTCGGGTCACTGGAAAGCACGGCGGCGGTGCGCATCCCGGCGCTGCTGGCGGCGTATAACCAGAAACACACCAAAGTCGAACTGGACCTGAGCACCGGGCCGTCGGGCACGATGATCGAAGGCGTACTGTCGGGGCGCCTGGCGGCGGCGTTTGTCGATGGGCCGGTGTTGCACGCCACGCTGGAAGGCGTGGCGGTGTTTGAAGAAGAGATGGTGGTGATCGCGCCGTTGCATCACGCGCCGATCACCCGGGGGCAGGATGTTAACGGCGAGAACATCTACACCTTTCGCTCGAACTGCTCCTACCGGCACCACTTTGAACGCTGGTTCTCCCAGGACGGCGCGGTGCCGGGCAAGATTTTCGAGATCGAGTCGTACCACGGCATGCTCGCCTGCGTCAGCGCCGGCGCGGGCCTGGCCCTGATGCCGCGCAGCATGCTGGAAAGCATGCCGGGGTTTGCGGCGGTGAGCGTGTGGCCGCTGATGGACAGCTTTCGGGTGTTGCACACGTGGCTGATCTGGCGGCGGGGCACGGTGTCGCAGAGTTTGAATAGCTTCGTAAAGCTGCTGGAGGAACGCAATCTAGTAGCGACCTAGATCCAATGTGGGAGCGGGCTTGCTCGCGAATGCGGTGTTTCAGTTACACATGTATCGTCTGACACACTGCATTCGCGAGCAAGCCCGCTCCCACATTTTTGATCTTCATCAGCCGCCGAACTGCAGGGTGCCCATCGCAAGTTTGGTCATCAGCGCCGTCGCACCCAGTTGCACCAGCCACAACGCCAGTCCACCGAGGAACACACCCAGCGCCACCTGCAACACCAGGCTTTTCTGCCGCTTGACCTGCGGCGCACGCGGCGCGTAATCATCCAGCTCGTCACGGTCGGCACGCAGGTCCAGGTCGTCGTTTCTCATAAGGATCTCACAGCAAAGGGGCGGGCAAGGTTCAGTCTAGGGGCTGGCGACAAAAAAGGGGAAGCCATTGGCTTCCCCTCCTGTGCAACAGCTACAGGCTTACAGCACCTGAACGATTGCCTTTGTGACCGCGTTGATGTTCGACTGGTTCAACGCCGCCACACAGATACGGCCAGTGTCGAGGGCGTAGATGCCGAACTCGGTGCGCAGGCGGGTGACTTGCTCAACGCTCAGGCCGGAGTAGGAGAACATCCCACGCTGGCGCCCGACGAAGCTGAAGTCGTGGCCCGGAGCGGCCTTGGCCAATTCCGACACCATTTGCTCACGCATGCCACGAATGCGCAGGCGCATTTCTGCCAGTTCGGCTTCCCACTGGGCGCGCAGCTCAGGGCTGTTCAGCACAGCGGCTACAATCGCCGCGCCATGGGTCGGTGGGTTGGAGTAGTTGGTGCGGATCACGCGTTTGACCTGGGACAGGATGCGCGCGCTTTCTTCCTTGGACTCGCCGACGATGGACAGTGCGCCGACGCGTTCGCCGTACAGCGAGAACGACTTGGAGAACGAGCTGGACACAAAGAAGGTCAGGCCCGACTCAGCGAACAGGCGCACAGCGGCGGCGTCTTCGTCGATGCCGTCGCCAAAGCCCTGGTAGGCCATGTCGAGGAACGGCACGAGGTTCTTGGCCTTGACCACGTCCAGCACGTTCTGCCAGTCGGCCGGGCTCAGGTCGACGCCGGTCGGGTTGTGGCAGCAAGCGTGCAGCACCACGATGGACTGTGGCGGCAGGGCGTTGAGGTCTTCGAGCAGGCCGGCACGGTTGACGTCGTGGGTGGCGGCGTCGTAGTAGCGGTAGTTCTGCACCGGGAAACCGGCGGTTTCGAACAGCGCGCGGTGGTTTTCCCAGCTTGGGTCGCTGATGGCGACGACGGCGTCTGGCAGCAGTTGCTTGAGGAAGTCAGCGCCGATTTTCAGCGCGCCGGTGCCGCCAACCGCTTGCACGGTGGTGACGCGGCCAGCGGCCAGCAGCGGCGATTCAGCGCCAAACAGCAGGGTTTGTACGGCCTTGTCGTAGGCCGCGATGCCGTCGATTGGCAAGTAGCCACGGGCGGCATGTTGCGCCACGCGAATGGCTTCCGCTTCGGCAACGGCACGCAAGAGTGGAATCTTCCCCTCCTCGTTGCAGTAAACGCCTACGCCAAGGTTGACCTTGGTGGTTCGTGTATCGGCGTTGAATGCTTCGTTGAGGCCCAGGATAGGATCGCGTGGTGCCATTTCGACAGCGGAGAACAGGCTCATTTTTGCGGCAGCTCTATGGGGGAATGGAGGGACGTGTCGCGCTCCAGCCGAATGCACTAGAGCGGTGCACAAACGGGGAGCTAGTATAGAGGCCATCACCGCCTGAGGCGACAACCGAAACGGCTTTTCGGCCAAGTTTTTCGGTTTATTTGCTGACCGTTAGTCTTATTGCAACATTGGCCGGGCAAGGCGTGTAAGACGATTGCCTTGAAACCCGTCACATTCGCCACCACTTCTACGGCTATCATGGTTTTTTCCTGCTGCCCGCTCTGATTTTTCGTGGGTGGCGGTCTTTTTCGTTCCCGACGGGTTTACAGTCTGGGGTGACTTCAAGAGGTACGTTATGTCGGATTTCCAACTCGTCACCCGCTTTGAACCCGCCGGCGACCAACCCGAGGCGATTCGCCTGATGGTCGAAGGCATCGAGGCCGGCCTGGCCCACCAGACGCTGCTCGGGGTGACCGGTTCGGGCAAGACCTTCAGCATTGCCAACGTGATCGCCCAGGTCAACCGGCCCACCCTGGTGTTGGCGCCGAACAAGACCCTGGCCGCGCAGTTGTACGGCGAGTTCAAGTCGTTCTTCCCGAACAACGCCGTCGAGTACTTCGTTTCCTACTACGACTACTACCAGCCCGAAGCCTATGTGCCGTCCTCCGATACCTTTATCGAGAAGGATGCGTCGATCAACGACCACATCGAGCAGATGCGGCTGTCGGCGACCAAGGCGCTGCTGGAGCGCAAGGACGCGATCATCGTCACCACGGTGTCGTGCATCTACGGCCTGGGCAGCCCGGAAAGCTATCTGAAGATGGTGCTGCACGTTGATCGCGGCGACAAACTCGACCAGCGTGAAGTGCTGCGCCGCCTGGCGGATTTGCAATACACCCGCAATGACATGGACTTTGCCCGCGCCACCTTCCGCGTGCGCGGCGATGTGATCGATGTGTACCCGGCCGAATCCGACCTGGAAGCGATCCGCATCGAACTGTTCGACGATGAAGTCGAGAGCCTGTCGGCCTTCGACCCGTTGACCGGCGAGGTGATCCGCAAGTTGCCGCGCTTCACGTTCTATCCGAAAAGCCACTACGTCACCCCGCGTGAAACCCTGTTGGATGCCATCGAGCACATCAAGGTCGAACTGGCCGAGCGTCTCGAATACCTGCGCGCCAACAATAAGCTGGTGGAAGCCCAGCGCCTGGAGCAGCGCACCCGTTTCGACCTGGAGATGATCCTGGAGCTGGGTTACTGCAACGGCATCGAAAACTACTCGCGCTACCTCTCGGGCCGCGAATCCGGCGCGCCGCCGCCGACCTTGTATGACTACCTGCCCGCCGACGCGTTGCTGGTGATCGACGAATCCCACGTCAGCGTGCCGCAGGTCGGCGCGATGTATAAGGGCGACCGTTCGCGTAAAGAGACGCTGGTGGAATACGGTTTCCGCCTGCCCTCGGCGCTGGATAACCGGCCGATGCGTTTTGACGAATGGGAAAGCATCAGCCCGCAGACCATCTTCGTGTCCGCCACGCCGGGCAACTACGAGGCCGAGCATGCCGGCCGGGTGATCGAGCAGCTGGTGCGCCCGACCGGTCTGGTGGACCCGCAGATCGAAATCCGCCCGGCGCTGACCCAAGTCGACGATTTGCTCTCCGAAATCAACAAGCGCGTGGCCCTGGAAGAGCGGGTGCTGGTCACCACGCTGACCAAGCGCATGTCCGAAGACTTGACCGACTACCTGGCCGACCACGGCGTGCGCGTGCGCTACCTGCACTCGGACATCGACACCGTGGAGCGTGTGGAAATCATCCGCGACCTGCGCCTGGGCACCTTTGATGTGCTGGTGGGGATCAACCTGCTGCGTGAAGGCCTGGACATGCCGGAAGTGTCGCTGGTGGCGATCCTCGATGCCGACAAGGAGGGCTTCTTGCGCTCCGAGCGCTCGCTGATCCAGACCATCGGCCGCGCCGCGCGTAACCTCAATGGCCGGGCGATTCTCTACGCCGACCGCATCACCGGCTCCATGGAGCGCGCGATTGGCGAGACTGAGCGTCGTCGCGACAAGCAGATTGCCTTTAACCTGGCCAACGGCATTACGCCCAAGGGCGTGTTCAAGGATGTCGCTGACATCATGGAAGGCGCCGTCGTGCCGGGCTCGCGTAGCAAGAAGCGCAAAGGCATGGCCAAGGCCGCCGAGGAAAGCGCCAAGTACGAGAACGAACTGCGCTCGCCGAGTGAGATCACCAAGCGGATTCGTCAGTTGGAAGAGAAGATGTACCAGTTGGCGCGGGATCTGGAGTTTGAGGCGGCGGCGCAGACGCGGGATGAGATTGGCAAGTTGCGCGAGCGATTGCTGGCTGTTTGATTTGTAGTGACTGGGCGGGCCTCTTCGCGAGCAAGCCCGCTCCCACTCTTGACCGTGTTCCAACTTTGAAATGCAGTCAAATGTGGGAGCGGGCTTGCTCGCGAATGGGGCTCCACGGTCTCAATGACTCTCCCCAGCCTTCAATCCCGCCGGCAAGGCCTTGGTCAGCAACACCGCAACCATACTGATCCCCAGCGCCAACCCGACAAAGTGAAACGCATCGTTGTAGGCCATGATCTGCGCCTGCTGGTGCGTGATCTCACTGAGCTTGCCCAGCGCCGCCGTGTCGCTGCCGAACGTCTGCGCCAGCGTCGCCAAGCGTTCCGCCACCTGCGGGTTGGTCGGTACCAGCGCCTCGCGTAAATAATCGAAGTAGGTCTTGGTGCGCGCATCCAGCAAGGTCGCCAGCAGCGCAATGCCGATGGCGCCGCCGAGGTTGCGCAGGATGTTGAACAGGCTCGACGCCGAACCCGCGTCCTGGGGCAGGATGTACGCGGTGGCGATCAACGAGATGGTGACCATGATCAGCGGCTGGCCAAGGGCGCGGATGATCTGGATCTGGTTGAACTGGCTGCCGGCGAAGTCCGGGTTGAGCACCCCCGAGGAAAAACTCGCCAGGCCGAACAGGCCGAATCCCACGGTGCATAGCCATTTCGGCGACACGTACTTCATCAGCTTCGGCACCAGCGGGATCAGAAACAGCTGGGGCACGCCCATCCACATGATCACTTCGCCGATCTGCAGCGCGTTGTAGTTCTGGATCTGCGCCAGGTACAGCGGCAACAGGTAGATCGAGCCGTACAGGCCCACGCCCATGCCCAGGCTGGCGATGCTCGACAGGCCGAAATTGCGGTTGGCCAGGATGCCCAGGTTGATCAGCGGGTTGGGCTTGGAGAGCTGCACGATGACAAAGGTGATCAGGCTGAGCAGGGCGATGCTGCCGAGGCTGACGATCAGGCTGGATTCGAGCCAGTCCTTGCGGTGGCCTTCTTCGAGAAACACCTGCAAGCAGCCAAGGCCCACCGCGAGGGTGACGATGCCCAGGTAGTCGGTGCTTTTCAGCAGGTCCCAGTTCGACGCCTTTTTCTCCAGGCCGTAAAGCAGCCCGGCGATCATCAGGAGGCCCGGTGGCACGTTGATGTAGAAGATGTACTCCCAGCCCCAGTTCTCGGTGAGCCAACCGCCGATGGTCGGGCCGATGGACGGGGCGAAGGTGGCGGTCATGGCGAACATAGCCATGCCTTTGGCACGGTGGTGTTCGGGCAGCTTGATCAGGGTGAGGGTGAACGCCAGCGGGATCA
The DNA here is from genome assembly GCF_003852405.1 of Pseudomonas sp. KBW05. GTDB lineage: Bacteria > Pseudomonadota > Gammaproteobacteria > Pseudomonadales > Pseudomonadaceae > Aquipseudomonas. Next base: position 105,794 of record NZ_QAJM01000008.1, on the reverse strand, counting down.
GCGCGCCGCCGGTGAAGCCTTGCAGGGCGCGGAACACGATCATGCTTTCCAGGCTCCAGGCCATGGAGCACATCAGCGAGGCGATCAGGAACCCCACCGACACCCACACCGCCAGCCGCCGCGCCGAGAGCAGCTGCACCAGCCAGGCGGTGAGGGGGATCATGATGATTTCGGCGACAAGGTAGGAGGTGGAAATCCACGAGCCTTCTTCCAGGGTGGCTGACAGCGCGCCCTGGATGTCCTTGAGCGACGAGTTGGTGATCTGGATGTCGAGCACCGCCATGAACGCGCCGAGCATCACGCTCATCACCGCGATCCAGTCGCGCCGGGTCGGTTCGCCGACCGGGCGCAGCAGTTGATCACCGGCCATCAGGCTGGTCTTGGATGTTCACTTTGACGGTCACGGACATGCCGGGACGGATCTTGCCGTGAAGGGGGTTATCCGCCGCGAAAGTGAGTTTTACCGGAATCCGTTGTACGACTTTGGTGAAGTTGCCCGTGGCATTGTCTGGTGGCAGCAGGCTGAACTGTGCGCCGGAAGCGGCGAAAAGGCTGTCTACCCGCGCGTCGATGGGCGTGTCGGCGTAGGCGTCGAAGGTCAGTTGGGCTTTTTGCCCGGGCTGCATGTGGCCGATCTGGGTCTCCTTGAAGTTGGCCTGGATCCAGATGTCCTGGTCGGGAACGATGGACAGAAGGTAGGCGCCGGCCTGCACGTACTGGCCGTTGCGCGCGGCGCGCTGGCCGACGAGGCCGCTGATGGGTGCGTGGATTTCGCTGCGGGTGAGGTTGAGTTCGGCCTGGGCCAGGTCGGTCCTGGCGTTGGAAATCAGCGCGTCGAGGCGCTTGATTTCGGCGTTGAGGGCGTTGACCTGCTGGCGCTGGCCCTGCAAATCGGCCTCGGCCATGGTCACCTGGGAGCGGGCGATGTGGTTGTCGGCGGACAGGGTGGTCACGCGTTCTTCCGAGACATAGCCCGGTTTGCGCAGGGTTTGTGCGCGGGACAAGTCGATCTGCGAGCGGCCCAGGCTGGCCTGGCTCGACGCCACTTTGGCCGCGCCGGCGGCGATCAGGCTGGCTTGTTGGGTGAGCTTGCTCTGGGCCTGGGTGCGTTCGGCTTCGCGCATGGCCAGGGCGGCGTTGGCGCGGTCGACGGCGAGGTGGAAGTCGTCGCCTTCGAGCTGCACCAGGAGCTGGCCTTTTTGTACGTGTTCGTTGTCGCCCACCTTCACGTCGACGATGCGTGCGCCGAGCTGGCTGGAGACGCGGGTGATTTCGCCCTGCACGTAGGCATTGTCGGTGCTTTCATAAAAGCGGCCCTTGAAGAACCAGTGGGCGAAGAAACCCAGGCCGATCAGGATCACGATAAACACGAAGATAAACAGGCGGCGCTTGAGTGGGGCTGGCATGGGGGCAGTGTCTGTAACAAGAGGTAATGGAATATAGCCACCCAAGCATCTGTCCAATAGCCATGACTGACGTTGAGACCGAAGCTTGGCCTAAATGCCATGCTCGATAAGGTGGGTGCTGGAGCCCAAGTGCCGAGGGCTGTTACCATTCGCCCCTTGTTTCAATTCTAGTTTTATCGCCCATTCGAGACCCGCCATGACCACCGTCCGCACGCGCATCGCGCCATCGCCTACTGGGGATCCCCACGTCGGCACTGCCTACATCGCCTTGTTCAACTACTGCTTTGCCAAGCAGCACGGTGGTGAATTCATCTTGCGGATCGAAGACACCGACCAGGTGCGCTCGACCCGCGAGTCGGAGCAGCAGATTTTCGATGCCCTGCGCTGGTTGGGCATTACCTGGGCCGAAGGCCCGGACGTCGGCGGCCCACACGGCCCGTATCGCCAGAGCGAGCGCAGCGACATCTACAAGCAGTACACCCAGCAACTGGTCGACATGGGCCATGCGTTCCCGTGCTTCTGCACTGCTGAAGAACTGGACCAGATGCGCGCCGAGCAACAGGCCCGCGGCGAAACCCCGCGTTACGATGGCCGCGCGCTGCTGCTGTCCAAGGAAGAAGTGGCGCAGCGCCTGGCGGCCGGCGAGCCCCACGTGATCCGCATGAAAGTGCCGAGCGAAGGCGTGTGCGTGGTGCCGGACATGCTGCGCGGTGACGTCGAGATCCCGTGGGATCGTATGGACATGCAAGTGCTGATGAAGACCGACGGCCTGCCGACGTACTTCCTGGCCAACGTGGTCGACGATCACCTGATGGGCATCACCCACGTGCTGCGCGGCGAAGAATGGCTGCCATCGGCGCCGAAGCTGATCCTGCTCTACGAATACTTCGGCTGGGAACAACCGCAGCTGTGCTACATGCCGCTGTTGCGTAATCCGGACAAGAGCAAGCTGTCCAAGCGCAAGAACCCGACCTCGGTGACGTTCTACGAGCGCATGGGCTTTATGCCGGAAGCGATGCTCAACTACCTGGGCCGCATGGGTTGGTCGATGCCGGACGAGCGCGAGAAGTTCTCGTTGCAGGAAATGGTCGACAACTTCGACCTGTCTCGCGTTTCCCTGGGTGGGCCGATCTTCGACATCGAGAAACTGTCGTGGCTCAACGGCCAGTGGCTGCGTGACCTGCCGGTGGAAGAGTTCGCCAGCCGTGTGCAGCAGTGGGCGCTGAACCCTGAGTACATGATGAAGATCGCGCCGCTGGTGCAGGGCAGGGTGGAGACGTTCAGCCAGGTCGCGCCGTTGGCCAGCTTCTTCTTTGCCGGGGGGGTGAACCCGGATGCCAAGCTGTTCGAATCCAAGAAACTCTCGGGCGACCAGGTGCGCCAGTTGATGCAGTTGATCCTGTGGAAGCTGGAAAGCCTGCGCCAGTGGGAGAAGGATGCGATCACCGCGACGATCCAGGCGGTGGTGGAATCCCTGGAGTTGAAGCTGCGCGATGCCATGCCGCTGATGTTTGCCGCGATCACCGGGCAGGCCAGTTCGGTGTCGGTGCTCGATGCGATGGAAATTCTCGGCCCGGACCTCACCCGTTTCCGTCTGCGCCAAGCCCTTGATTTGCTTGGTGGTGTCTCGAAGAAAGAAAACAAAGAGTGGGAAAAGCTGTTGGGCGCTATCGCCTAATAAGCCTGCTGCAACGGCGAAACCCCGGTTTTCCGGGGTTTCGCCGGTAAGTGATTGTTATCCCGGCAAAAAACTTTGGAAAATGTTGAAAATAAATTTGACACACTTCCAAAGCGCCATTAAGATTCGCCCCGTCCTCACCGA
>NZ_QAJM01000008.1:74567-102049 GCF_003852405.1 Pseudomonas sp. KBW05 | reverse complement strand
GATTACCCGCTCTGCGGGATTTTTAAGGGTCATTCAATTATTGAATGGCCCTTTTGTTTGTCTGGCGTTTGGCCAATTCTTTTCTTCCCTTCCTGTTTTCTCTTCAGACCAATGGTCGTGTTAGTCGCTTGCCAAATATTATTATGGTAATAATATTCAACCCATGAGAACCGGAGGCTTTGATGAGCGATAAAAAAGCGCAAACCCGCGAACGCATTTTGCAGGCTGCCAGCGCGGCGTTGATCCAGCGTGGTCCGGCAGAGCCGAGTGTCGGCGAAGTCATGGGCGCGGCGGGGCTGACCGTCGGCGGTTTCTACGCGCATTTTGAAAGCAAGGACGCGCTGATGCTGGAGGCGTTCACTGAACTGTTGGCCAAGCGTCGTGCGGCCATTGACGATATGGATGCACTGTTGACGGGTGAAGAGCGCCGAGGCCTTGTGGCAGCGTTCTACCTGTCGCGCAAACATCGCGACTCTACCGTTCAGGCCTGCCCGATCCCGGCGACCGTCGGCGAGATGAGCCGCTTGCCCGATGAGTTCCGCCACGCGCTGAACGAACACTGCGAGCTGATGGCCGCCCAACTGGCCGCCAGCCCCGAAGACACCGACAAGGCCCTGGCCGACATGGCGCTGATGATCGGTGGCCTGGCCCTGGCGCGTGCGCTGGGCCCCGGTGAATTGTCTGACCGCGTGTTGCGCGCCGCCAAGTCGGCCGTGCGCTAGAAGAGGGCTCTAAGGATGGGCACGTTAACCTGGATTCGTCGCTTCAACGGCACCCTGGGGCATCTGGCGCCGCACACCGTGGCCAACAAGATGCGGCGTGCCTTTATGACCCCGCGAGATCTTCCGCCACGCGACTGGGAGTTGCCGCTGCTGGCGCAGTCAGAGCGCATCACCTTGCGTTTCGGCCTGTCGGCCCTGCGCTGGGGCCAAGGGCCGGCGGTCTTGCTGATGCACGGCTGGGAAGGGCGGCCAACTCAGTTTGCCAGCCTGATCACTGCCCTGGTCAATGACGGTTATTCAGTGATTGCCCTGGATGGCCCGGCCCATGGCCGTTCGCCGGGGCGTGAGGCGCATGTGCTGCTATTCGCACGGGCGATGCTGGAAGCGGCCGCCGAATTGCCGCCGCTGAATGCGGTGGTCGGGCACTCCATGGGCGGTGCCAGTGCGATGCTGGCGGTGCAACTGGGGTTGCGCACCGAAGCGCTGGTGAGTATCGCTGCGCCGTCGCGTTTCCTTGATGTATTGCGCGGCTTTACCAAAATGGTCGGTCTGCCAGCGCGGGCTCGTTCGGCGTTTATCCACGAGGTTGAACAGACCTTCGGCATGCCGCTGAAGCATCTGGACGTTGCCCACTATCAGATGAATATGCCCGGCCTGATCGTACATGCCGAAGACGACACCTTCGTCCCGGTCAAAGCCTCGCAGGCCATCCACGAAGCCTGGTTCGACAGCCGCCTGCTGCGCCTGGAGCAGGGCGGCCACCAGAAAGTGCTGGCCGATCCCCGGGTGATCGAGGGCGTGCTGGCGCTGCTGGCCGGCCGTCGTCTACAGGCGCGACAAAGCGCCTGATACACTGCCCGGCCGAGATCAATCGACTGGAGCAAGGCATGGCCTGGGATTTGGCAACGCCGTTTATCGTCGACCTGCAGGTCGGCGCCGAGGACATCGACGGCCTGGGCCACGCCAACAACGCCGTCTACGTATCCTGGCTGGAGCGTTGCGCCTGGCGCCATTCCCAGCGCCTGGGCCTGGACCTCACCGAGTACCGCCGCCTGGACCGCGCCATGGCGGTGGTGCGTCACGAGATCGACTACATCGCCGCTGGCTACGAAGGTGATGAGCTGCAACTGGCCACCTGGATCGTCGATTGGGACCAGCGCCTGAAAATGACCCGGCGCTTCCAGTTGGTCCGCCCCCACGACGGCGCGACCTTGCTGCGGGCGCAAACCACCTTTGTCTGTATCGAGCTGTCCAGCGGCAAGCCCAAACGCATGCCCGCCGAGTTTCTTGACGGTTACGGCCCCGCCCTGACAGGGGGTTAACGGTTGCCACAGGAAACCCAGTAAACTGCGCAACGATTTTTGTTGAGTGTTTCCCATGCAAATTGCTTTGGCGCCCATGGAGGGGTTGGTCGACAACATCCTGCGGGACGTGTTGACCCGCGTGGGCGGGATCGATTGGTGCGTGACCGAGTTCATCCGCGTCAACGACCGCCTGCTCACCCCGGCGTATTTCCACAAGCTCGCCCCGGAACTGCTGCACGGTGCCCACACCGCTGCGGGCGTGCCGTTGCGCGTGCAGTTGCTGGGCTCCGACCCGGTGTGCCTGGCGGAAAACGCCGCGCTGGCCGCCGAGTTGGGCTCCGAGGTGATCGACCTGAACTTCGGCTGCCCGGCGAAGACGGTGAATAAATCCCGGGGTGGCGCGGTGCTGCTCAAGGAACCGGAGTTGCTCAACCAGATCGTCGAGCATGTGCGCCGTGCGGTGCCGGCGCATATCCCGGTCACCGCCAAGATGCGCCTGGGTTTCGACAGCCCGGACGGCGCGCTGGTCTGCGCCACGGCGCTGGCCGAAGGCGGTGCGGCGCATATCGTGGTGCATGCACGCACCAAGACCGACGGTTACAAGCCGCCAGCCCACTGGGAGTGGATTCCGCGGGTGCAGGACGTGGTCAAGGTGCCTGTCTTTGCGAACGGCGATATCTGGAGCGTCGAAGACTGGAAGCGCTGCCGCGAAGTCAGCGGTGCCGAAGACATCATGCTCGGTCGCGGCCTGGTGGCGCGTCCCGACCTGGCGCGGCAGATTGCCGCCGCGCGCGCCGGCGAAGAAGTGGTTGAGATGACTTGGCTGCAAATGCAGCCCATGCTCCAGGAGTTCTGGACCCAATCAGTCGTCCAGCTCACTGAGCGCCAAGCGCCCGGCCGCTTGAAACAATGGCTGGCAATGTTGACGCGCAATTACCCGGAAGCGGTCGAGTTGTTTACGGCCATGCGCCGCGAGACAGACCTGGAACAGGTCAGTCGCTTGCTGGGCATGCCCCATCCCGCGGTCGCCGCGTAACGTATAGATACCACCAGGAAGGGCGCCATTGGCGCCCTTTTCTTATTGTGAAATGGGATGCTCGGAACCGAATAGCGCTGGAGCCCACGAACCTCAGGGTCAATACCTAAGGAATCATGGCCCATGAACGCTCCGATCTTAAGCGCCTCTGTCTCAGTATCCCCTCTCCTGTGCCCGGCCCCAGCCGAGCAGCCTACAGCGCCGATGGTAGAGAAAGCCAAAAACTGGGCTAACGCTTTCAATGTCGGCGAGCGACGGTTTGGTGAGAACTTTGACGGCACGAGCCATGCCGCCGTGATCAAAATGATGATGGCGACACTGGGTCCCACGCCGACCGATATGTTCGATCAAGTCACGCCTTCTGACAGGGGTTACGACGTGACGATGAAAGATGAATTCAAAGTGCATGTCTCGCAGGATGAATTGCGGCAAGTGGCGCAGGCATCGAGGTTTGGTGGTGATGACACCGAAGTGGTCAAGGCTGCCAACTTCGCGCTGGCGGTCTTTGTGAAGCGCAAGCAAAGCGTAGGCGGCTATGCCGGTTTTGAGGCTGCGCTGGCCAAGACTCTGCAGGGTGAAACCACGTTGCGGTGCTTGCAGGGAATGGGCGTGTATGGCCTCTCACAGTATGTCCCGCCGAGCGAAATGGTCGGTGAGGGCGTGGTGGCGGTAATGGGCACCCACAACTTTGGCAGCACGCTGGTCGTGGATGGGGTCGGTCATCACGACGGCTTTCCTCGGCAGGTCGGCAATAGCTATGGCTACCGATTGTTTCCCAGCAATACACGGGCGCGGTTGGCCAAGACGGTGACTGAAAAGCCCAGCGATGTCTGGAGCGGCTTTTATCAGGGCGCCAATGGCAATTGCGCGACAGTCTCGGCGATCAAGGCGGCGATGATGAGGTTTGGGCAGAAACCGCAGGATATTTTACGCAAGGTGACAGAGCGCCCTGAGGGTTTTGAAGTCAGTATGCGCGACGGTTTCCCCTTGACGCTTACTCATGAAGAGTTGGCCAAGGCCAGGCAGGTGTCGCAACTGATGGGGGCTGATCCGGTGTTGCTGGAAGATGCCAACTTCTTGTATGCGGTGAGCGCAAAGCGAGCGCAATTGAAGAACAACGACTTTCGCGCCAGGCAGGGTTTTGAAGTGGCCATGCAGACGCTCAACGACGGTGATTTCCCTGGCAATGCACTGCGCCGATTGGGCTTGCTTGCCTACGTACGCGAAAGCAGTGCGGAGGAGCTGGCCAAAGGCGCCATTGGCACCTTGGCCGGTAATGGGCATTCAGTGGCAGTGATTGATGGCGCCCTCGACCTGTTTGGGAAGAAGGAAAGTCTCCTTTCGTCGCGTTGGATGAACAATAGTTTGTGGGCGCAAAAGTTGGTGTGATGGCTACTCCAGCAACTGCCTGAACGCCTCTATCGGCAGTGGCCTGCTATGCAGGTACCCCTGAAACACATGGCACCCCAGCATTTGCAGGAACGCCAGTTGCTCCGGGGTCTCCACACCTTCGGCAATCACTTCCAGGTTCAAGCTCCGGGCCATGGCCACAATGGCGCGGATGATTTCCGCGTCGTTGGGGTCGTGGGTCGCATCGCGCACAAACGACTGGTCGATCTTCAGCGCGTCCACCGGCAGGCGCTTGAGGTAGGTCAGCGATGAGTAGCCGGTACCAAAATCATCCATCGCAAAGCTGACGCCGAGTTTTTTCAGGCGACGCATCTTGGCCACGGTGTCGTCCAGGTTCTGGATCACGATGCCTTCGGTTATCTCCAGTTTCAGCAGGCTGTAGGGCAGGTCGTGGTGTTTCAGGCTGCGCTCCACCCGTTCGACGAAGTCGTTCTGGCGAAACTGCCGGGGGCTGATGTTCACGCACAGGCTGAACTTGAGCGGGTCGATCAGGCCGTCCGCAATCAATTGCTGGAACGCCGCGCAGGCTTCGTCGAGGATCCAGGTGCCCACCTCCAGGATCAACCCGCTGTCCTCCAATACCTTGATAAATTCCGTGGGCGACTGCGCCCCCAGCTGCGGATGCTGCCAGCGCACCAGGGCTTCGGCGCCGATGATCTGATTGCCGCGCGCATCCACCTGGGGTTGGTAATGCACGCTGAACTCACCGCGCGAGAGGGCCAGGCGCAGGTCGGTCTCCATGCGCAGCCGCTCGCTGGCGGTTTTCTGCATGCTGTTGTGGAACATCTGCGTGGTGTTGCGCCCGGAATCCTTGGCGCGGTACAGGGCGATGTCGGCGCGCTTGAGCAGGTCGGCCGGGGTAGAGCCGTGGTCGGGGATCAGCGCCACACCGATACTCGGCGTGACCTGCAAGCGATGGCCGTCGAGGAACATCGGCTCCGAGAGCAATTCACGCAGGGTATCGGCCAACTCCTGCACCTGGCCGCTGACTTCGTTGCGCGTGCCATCCAGCCCGCTGAGCAGCACCACAAATTCATCGCCGCCCAGGCGTGCCACGGTGTCCTCCATGCGCACGCTGGCTTCCAGGCGCGCGGTGACGATTTTCAGCACGGTGTCGCCCACCGGGTGACCGAGGGAGTCGTTGATGTGCTTGAAGTGGTCGAGGTCGAGGAACAGCAGCGCACCGCGCAGGTTGTGGCGCTTGAGCAGGGCGATCTGCTGGCTCAGGCGGTCCATCAGCAGGGCACGGTTGGGCAGGTTGGTCAGCGGGTCGTGATACGCCAGGTGGCGGATCTGCGCCTGGGCGTTTTTCAGCAGGCTGACATCGCGGGCCGTCAGCAGCAGGCAGGGCATTTCATTGAGGGTGATCGGTTCGACCGAGACCTCCACCGCCAGCACGTCGCCGCGCTTGTTGTGCCAGAGCATTTCCAGGTGATGGATGCGGCCCTTGATCTGCAACTCGGCCAGCAGTGCGGCGCGCTGGTTTTCGTCGGCCCAGATGCCGATCTGGTACAGCGTGAGCCCGATGGCCTCTTCGGCGCGATAACCGGTCAGGCGGCAAAAACCGTCGTTGACCTCGACATAACGGCCGGTGTCGCGCTCGGTAATGGAGATCGCATCAGGGCTGGAGTGGAACGCCTTGGCGAATTTCTCTTCGCTGGCCTTGAGCGCCGCTTCCGAGCGTTGCTGCTGGGTAATATCGCGCAGGGTGGTGACGATGCACGGCTGGTCGCTGACCTTGATCAATCGGCTGGAGATCACGCAGGTCAGGCTTTGGCCGTCCTTGTGGTGGACCACGATGGCGACATTGCTCAATGACTGTTCGCGGATCACTCGTTCGATACGTTGCAGGCGCTTGCTGGAGTCGTCCCACAGGCCGATCTGCTCGGCGCTTTTGTCGATGACCTCGGCGGCGGTCCAGCCAAAGGTCTGGGTAAAGGCAGGGTTGATCTCGATAAACATACCGCTGTCCAGGGCGGTGACACAGATGGGGTCGGGACTGGCCTGGAACAGGCTGGCGAATTTCTCTTCGGAAGCGCTCAGGCGTTGTTCGCGTTCGACCTGATCGGTGATGTCCAGCAAGGTGCCGGCCATGCGCAGCGGCTTGCCGGCCTCATCACGATAGAGGCGTGCACGGCTTTCCAGATAGCGCGGGCTGCCGTCTTCGACCTGCACGCGGTAGGTCAACTGGTAGTTGCCGTCCGGGCCTTCGCGCAGGCTGCGGTAGGCGTTGCGCATGCCTTCGCGGTCTTCATCGGACATGCCCTCGAAAAACGCATCGAAGGATTCGTGGAACGGCTCGGGCGGCAGGCCGTGCAGTTGGGCGGCGCGGGCCGAGCCATAGAGCATGCCGGTGGGGATGTGCCAGTCCCAGGTGCCCAGCTGCGCGGAGTCCAGGGCCAGGTCCAGACGTTCCTGGCTGTCCTTGAGGGCTTGTTCGGCGTTCTTGCGTTCGGTGGTGTCGAGAAAGGTGCTGATCAGGTAGGCCTCTCCGTCCAGCTCGACCTTCTGCGCACTGAGGGTGCCATCGTGGATCTGACCATTGCTGGCGCAGAACTGCACGTCCATGGTGATGGGTTCGCCCTTGCGCTGGGTGGCCTTGACCAGTTGCGCGCGTTGTTCAGGGTGGCGCCACAGGCCGAGGTCCAGGGTGGTACGGCCGATGACATCGGCGACCGGCCAGCCGAAGTGGATCTCGAAATACTGGTTGGCTTCGCTGATCAGGCCATCGGCCTGGCGGGTCAGCAGCACCATGTTCGGGCACAGGTGAAACAGCGTGGCGAAGCGTTTTTCGGAATGGCCGAGGGCGTTTTCCCGCTCACGCTGGCGGGTGATCTCACGGATCACCCCGATCATTCGGCGGCGCCCGCTCTTGTCCGGCGCCAGGCTGCCGTTGATTTCCAGCCAATGGAAGGTGCCGTCGGGCCACTGGATGCGGTGGCGCATCGCCTGTTCAAACGGCTCGCCCGCCAGCACTGCATGGAAGGCGCGGACGACTTTGACGCGGTCAGCCGGGGCGAGCAGGTCGAGGTAATCCAGGTCCTTGGGTAGGGGCGCGCGGGGATCGAAGCCGAACAGCGCCTGGGTGCCCCGTGACCAGCTGATTTTTCCCGTGTCGATTTCCCAGCACCATGCGCCCAGCCGAGCCGCATTCAGGGCGGCCAGCAATTGCGGCGCACTGTCCCAACTTTGTTCCGCCTCTTGGGGGTCAAGGGCGTAGATGCGGGGCAACGGTGGCACGGAATCGACAGGGTTGCGCATTATCAAAGGGCCTTGGCTCGATGGGCGTAAGGCGCGGTTTTACGTAAACCTTGAGGCCGCACAGCTTCATGCCGGTATCCCTGGCAGATCGACCTGTGCATCCAATAGGCTCATGAAAGCCCGCGCAGCGTTCGACAGCGTCCTTTCGGTGTGCACGATATAGCCTAGCTGGCGACTGAGTTGTATGCCTGGCAAAGCGATACTTGCCACCTGATCATCGAGCATGGTGCGCGGCAAAACGCTCCAGGCCAGGCCGATGGACACCATCATCTTGATAGTTTCCAGGTAGTTAGTGCTCATCGCGATATTCGGCGTCAGGCCCTGGGCTTCGAACAGTCGGCTGACAATATGATGTGTAAAGGTGTTGCCGCCGGGGAAAACCGCCGGGTGGCCGGCAATATCGGCCAGGCTGACGTGGCCGTTGTTGATCAGGCTGTGCTCGGGGGCCACGACAAAATCCAGCGGGTCATCCCATACCGGGGTGGCGCGTACCAGATGGTGGGGATCGGGCGCCAAAGTGATCACCGCCACTTCGGCGCGGCCGTGGAGGATTTCTTCGTAGGCCACTTCCGAGTCCAGGAACTGAATATCCAGCGCCACGTTCGGGTATTCCCGGGTAAAGGTACGCAATATGGGCGGCAGGCGGTGCAGGCCGATATGGTGACTGGTGGCCAGGGTCAGGCGCCCACTGACTTCGCCGGTGAGGTTGGTCAGGGCGCGGCGGGTGTCGTCCAGCACGTTGAGGATCTGATAAGCCCGTGGCAGCAGGGCCCGTCCGGCTTCGGTCAGGCCGACTTCGCGGCCCAGGCGGTCAAACAGGCGCACATTCAATTGTTGCTCCAGGCCGGCGATGCGTTTGCTGATGGCCGGTTGGGTCAGGTGCAGGCGCTCGCCGGCGCCGGAGAAGCTGCCGGTCTCGGCGATGGCAATAAAGGCATTGAGGTTGGCCAGGTCCATTGTGGTATTCCAGTTGGTAATCCAAAGCATAAAAAATATGAATTTGAGTTATTTAATGTAGCGCCATACCATCAGCCTCACAAGCCAAAGGGTTATTGAAATGCCCAGGGCATAGAAAGACCGATGATGAGGACCGACTGATGGCCGGCAAAACGCTTTACGACAAGCTTTGGGATTCCCATGAAGTGAAACGGCGCGACGATGGCTCGTCGCTGATCTATATCGACCGTCACATCATCCATGAAGTGACCTCGCCCCAAGCGTTCGAAGGCCTGCGACTGGCCGGGCGCAAGCCTTGGCGCGTCGACTCCATCATCGCCACCCCGGACCACAACGTACCGACCACTCCTGAGCGCAAGGGCGGCATCGACGCCATCGTTGATACCGTGTCGCGCTTGCAAGTGCAGACCCTCGACGACTACTGCGACGAATATGGCATCACCGAATTCAAGATGAATGACGTGCGTCAAGGGATCGTCCACGTGATCGGCCCGGAGCAGGGTGCAACCTTGCCGGGCATGACGGTGGTCTGCGGCGACTCCCACACGTCGACCCACGGTGCGTTCGGCGCCTTGGCCCACGGCATCGGCACGTCCGAGGTGGAGCATGTGTTCGCCACCCAGTGCCTTGTCGCCAAGAAAATGAAGAACATGTTGGTCAAGGTCGAAGGCCAATTGCCGTTCGGCGTGACCGCCAAGGACATCGTCCTTGCTGTGATCGGCAAGATCGGCACCGCCGGCGGTAACGGCCACGCCATCGAGTTCGCCGGCAGTGCGATTCGCGACCTGTCCATCGAAGGGCGCATGACCATCTGCAACATGTCCATCGAAGCCGGTGCCCGCGTGGGCATGGTGGCGGCGGATGAAAAGACCGTTGAGTACGTCAAGGGGCGTCCTTTTGCACCGGCCGGTGCCGATTGGGATGCCGCGGTCGAAGCCTGGAAAGACCTGGTCTCCGACGCCGACGCGGTGTTCGACACCGTGGTTGAGCTCGACGCTGCCCAGATCAAGCCGCAAGTCAGCTGGGGCACCTCGCCGGAAATGGTCTTGGCCGTTGATCAGAACGTGCCGGACCCGGCCAAGGAAGCCGACCTGGTCAAGCGCGGCTCCATCGAGCGCGCCTTGAAGTACATGGGCTTGCAGGCCAACCAGGCGATCACCGACATCCAGTTGGATCGCGTATTCATCGGTTCCTGCACCAACTCGCGGATCGAAGACCTGCGCGCCGCGGCGGTCATCGCCAAGGGCCGCAAGGTGGCTTCGACTATCAAGCAAGCCATCGTGGTGCCGGGCTCGGGCCTGGTCAAAGCGCAAGCCGAAGCCGAGGGCCTGGACAAGATCTTCCTTGAAGCCGGTTTTGAATGGCGTGAGCCGGGCTGCTCGATGTGCCTGGCAATGAACCCAGACCGCCTGGAGTCGGGCGAGCATTGCGCGTCCACCTCCAACCGTAACTTCGAAGGGCGTCAGGGCGCTGGTGGGCGTACCCACTTGGTCAGCCCGGCCATGGCCGCTGCGGCTGCCGTCAACGGTCGTTTCATCGACGTTCGCGAATTGATCTGAGGAATACCCGATGCGTGCTTTTACACAACACACAGGTTTAGTCGCGCCGTTGGACCGTGCCAACGTGGACACCGACCAGATCATCCCCAAGCAGTTCTTGAAGTCGATCAAGCGCACCGGTTTCGGCCCGAACCTGTTCGACGAGTGGCGCTACCTGGACGTGGGCTACGCCTACCAGGACAACTCCAAGCGCCCGTTGAACAAGGACTTCGTGCTCAACGCCGAGCGTTACCAGGGGGCCAGCGTGTTGCTCGCCCGCGAGAACTTCGGTTGCGGTTCAAGCCGTGAACACGCGCCGTGGGCCCTGGAAGAATATGGTTTTCGCAGCATCATTGCGCCGAGCTATGCCGACATCTTCTTCAACAACAGCTTCAAGAACGGCTTGCTGCCGATCATCTTGACCGACGAGGAAGTCGATGAGTTGTTCAAGCAGGTGGAAGCCGATGTGGGCTACCAGTTGACCGTCGATCTGGCAGCGCAAACCGTGACCCGCCCGGATGGCAAGGTGTATCACTTTGAGGTGGATGCGTTCCGTAAGCATTGCCTGATCAACGGGCTGGACGATATCGGCCTGACCTTGCAGGACGGGGATGCGATTGCGGCGTTTGAGGCCAAGCACCGGGCGAGTCAGCCTTGGTTGTTTCGCGATGCCTGATTTGATGTAAGCAGGACTGGCCCCTTCGCGAGCAAGCCCGCTCCCACACTTGACTGCATTTCAACTGAAGGAACTCGGTCGAATGTGGGAGCGGGCTTGCTCGCGAAAGCGGCAGCACAAACAACACAAGTCCCAAGGAAAACCACCATGACCAGCACCGCCCACACCCAAGTCGTGCAAAAACAATTCGGCGAGCAAGCCTCGGCCTACCTGAGCAGTGCCGTGCACGCCCAAGGCACCGAATTCGCGCTGCTCCAGGCCGAGCTGGCCGGGCAGGGCGGTGCGCGACTGCTGGATCTGGGTTGCGGTGCTGGTCATGTCAGCTTCCATGTGGCGCCACTGGTGAAAGAAGTGGTCGCCTACGACCTGTCCCAACAGATGCTCGATGTCGTCGCAACCGCTGCCAGCGACCGTGGCCTGGGCAACATCCGCACCGTCCACGGCGCCGCCGAACGTCTGCCGTTCGCCGACGGCGAGTTCGACTTCGTGTTCAGCCGCTACTCGGCCCACCACTGGAGCGACCTCGGCCTGGCCTTGCGTGAAGTGCGCCGCGTGCTCAAGCCGGGCGGCGTGGCGGCCTTTGTCGACGTCTTGTCACCGGGCAGCCCGTTGTTGGACACTTACCTGCAAACCGTCGAGGTGCTGCGCGACACCAGCCATGTGCGCGATTATTCCGCCGCCGAGTGGATGCAACAGCTCAGCGAGTCCGGTTTGCACGTACGCACCAGCAGCCGCCAGCGCCTGCGCCTGGAGTACAGCTCGTGGGTCGAGCGCATGCGCACACCCGAAGTATTGCGCGCTGCCATCCTGGCGTTGCAACAGGCGATGGGCCAGGAAGTACGCGACTACTACGAAATTCAAGCCGACGGCACCTTCAGCACTGACGTGCTGGTGGTCTTCGCCGAACGCTGATTGATTTTTCCCGACCTGCCCGCGGGCGGGTCGCTTGATGAAATGAGGAACGCATGAGCAAGCAGATTCTGATTCTCCCTGGCGACGGTATTGGTCCGGAAATCATGGCCGAAGCGGTCAAGGTCCTGGAACTCGCCAACAGCAAGTACAGCCTGGGCTTCGAGCTGAGCCACGACGTGATCGGCGGCGCGGCCATCGACAAGCACGGCGTACCGCTGGCCGATGAAACCCTGGACCGCGCCCGCGCGGCCGACGCCGTACTGCTCGGCGCCGTGGGTGGCCCGAAGTGGGACAAGATCGAGCGTGACATCCGCCCTGAGCGCGGCCTGCTGAAAATCCGTGCCCAACTGGGCCTGTTCGGCAACCTGCGCCCGGCGATCCTCTACCCGCAGCTGGCCGACGCGTCGAGCCTCAAGCCGGAAGTGGTGGCGGGCCTCGACATCCTCATCGTGCGCGAGCTGACCGGCGGCATCTACTTTGGCTCGCCACGGGGCGTGCGCGAGCTGGAAAACGGCGAGCGCCAGGCCTACGACACACTGCCGTACAGCGAGAGTGAAATCCGCCGTATTGCCCGTGTTGGTTTCGACATGGCCCGCGTGCGTGGCAAGAAAGTCTGCTCGGTGGATAAAGCCAACGTGCTGGCCTCCAGCCAACTGTGGCGCGAAATCGTCGAAGAAGTGGCCAAGGACTACCCGGACGTTGAACTGAGCCACATGTACGTCGATAACGCCGCCATGCAGTTGGTGCGTGCACCGAAGCAGTTCGACGTGATCGTCACCGACAACCTGTTCGGCGACATCCTGTCCGACCAGGCGTCGATGCTCACCGGCTCCATCGGCATGCTGCCGTCGGCGTCCCTGGACACCAACAACAAAGGCATGTACGAGCCTTGCCACGGTTCGGCGCCGGACATCGCGGGCCAAGGCATTGCCAACCCGCTGGCGACGATTCTGTCGGTGTCGATGATGCTGCGTTACAGCTTCAACCTGAGCGACGCGGCCGATGCCATCGAGCAAGCTGTGAGCCTGGTGCTGGACCAGGGTTTGCGCACCGGCGACATCTGGTCGCAGGGTTGCACCAAGGTAGGGACGCAAGAAATGGGCGACGCAGTAGTCGCCGCGCTGCGGAATCTGTAATCTCTCGGGCCCGCTTGCAGTTGTTGCTGCAAGGCGGCCCACTTTTTAACAAGGTGTAGTTGCGATGAAACGTGTAGGTCTGATCGGTTGGCGCGGTATGGTCGGTTCCGTGCTCATGCAGCGGATGCTGGAAGAGCAGGATTTCGATCTTATTGAGCCGGTGTTTTTCACCACTTCGAACGTTGGTGGCCAAGGGCCGTCCGTGGGCAAGGATATTGCCCCGCTCAAGGACGCCTACAGCATTGAAGAGTTGAAGACCCTCGACGTGATCGTGACCTGTCAGGGTGGCGACTACACCAGTGAAGTCTTCCCCAAGCTGCGTGAAGCGGGCTGGCAGGGTTACTGGATCGACGCCGCGTCGAGCCTGCGCATGCAGGACGATGCCGTGATCATCCTCGACCCGGTGAACCGCAAGGTCATTGACCAGCAGCTGGATGCCGGCACCAAGAACTACGTCGGCGGCAACTGCACCGTCAGCCTGATGCTGATGGGTCTGGGCGGCTTGTTTGAAGCCGGCCTGGTGGAGTGGATGAGCGCCATGACGTATCAGGCGGCCTCCGGTGCCGGCGCGCAGAACATGCGTGAGCTGATCAAGCAGATGGGCGCGACCCACGCCGCTGTCGCCGATCAACTGGCCGACCCGGCCAGCGCGATCCTCGACATCGACCGTCGTGTGGCAGAAGCCATGCGCAGCGATGCGTACCCGACCGAGAACTTCGGCGTGCCATTGGCCGGTAGCCTGATCCCGTGGATCGACAAAGAACTGCCGAACGGCCAGAGCCGCGAAGAGTGGAAGGCCCAGGCCGAGACCAACAAGATCCTCGGTCGCTTCAAGAGCCCGATCCCGGTTGACGGCATCTGCGTGCGCATCGGCGCCATGCGCTGCCACAGCCAGGCGCTGACCATCAAGCTGAACAAAGACGTGCCGATCGCCGATATCGAATCGTTGATCAGCTCGCACAACCCGTGGGTCAAGCTGGTGCCGAACAACCGCGAGATCAGCATGCAGGAGCTGAGCCCGACGAAGGTCACCGGCACCCTGAATGTACCGGTGGGCCGTCTGCGCAAGCTGAACATGGGCAGCCAGTTCCTCGGCGCGTTCACGGTTGGCGACCAACTGTTGTGGGGCGCGGCTGAACCGCTGCGTCGCATGCTGCGGATCTTGCTGGAGCGTTGATCGCTTGAGGCAATCAAGAAACCCGCGTTCTGGTGACAGGCGCGGGTTTTTTGTTGTGCTTTCGGGCCTCATCGCAGGCAAGCCAGCTCCCACATTTTGATGTGTGAATACATTCAAGTGTGGGAGCTGGCTTGCCTGCGATGAGGCCCTCAGCCCCACCACAAAAACTGGCCCAATTACCCCGCCACCCGGTAAAGTGCCGCTCCCCCCGCAATGCCCGAGGCAGCCCCCATGACCCAGACCTTTGAAATCGCCGTGATCGGCGCCACCGGCACCGTCGGTGAAACCCTGGTGCAGATCCTCGAAGAACTGGATTTCCCGGTGGGCACCCTGTATCTGCTGGCCGGCAATAACTCGGCCGGTGCCTCGGTGCCGTTTCGCGGCAAGAACCTGCGGGTCAAGGAAGTTGACGAGTTCGACTTTAAAAAGGTGCAACTGGCATTTTTTGCCGCGGGGCCGGCAGTGACCTTGAGTTTCGCCCCCCGCGCCACAGCGGCCGGTTGTGCGGTGATCGACCTGTCGGGCGCCTTGCCGGCTGAGCAGGTGCCACCGGTGGTGCCGGAAGCCAATGCGCACGTATTGAACGGCCTGAAAAAACCTTTCCAGCTCGCCAGCCCAAGCCCGTCCGCCACCAACCTGGCGGTGGTCCTGGCGCCCTTGCGCGGCTTGCTGGATATTCAGCGCGTCAGCGTTACCGCCAACCTGGCGGTGTCTGCCCAGGGGCGTGAAGCCGTGAGCGAGCTGGCGCGACAAACTGCTGAACTGCTGAATGTGCGTCCGCTGGAACCGAAGTTTTTTGATCGGCAAATGGCCTTCAACCTGCTGGCACAAGTCGGTACGCCAGATGCCCAAGGTCATACCGCCTTGGAGAAACGTCTCGTACACGAACTGCGCGCCGTGCTGGAATCTCCTTTACTAAAGATTTCCGCAACTTGCGTTCAAGCCCCGGTGTTTTTTGGCGATAGCTTGACTGTGTCTTTGCAATTGGCTGCGCCGGTGGATCTCGCCGCCGTTAACCGCGCACTCGACGCGGCGCCGGGTATAGAGCGGGTGGAGGAGGGTGACTACCCAACTGCCGTTGGCGATGCAGTAGGACAAGACGTTGTGTACGTAGGACGAGTTCGCGCCGGGGTGGACGATCCGGCGGAACTAAATCTGTGGTTGACGTCAGATAATGTACGCAAAGGCGCGGCACTGAATGCCGTACAGCTGGCGCAGTTGTTGATAAAAGACCTTGTGTAAAAGATACTTGGCGGCAATTTGTAGATTGATTCTAACCAAGCGCTATGCTTGGCCCCAAGCTGGAAAAGTTGCGCGTCGGTGACCTATCGGCTCGCCATGCCTAATGGCAGCGGTTACCAACCTTCTCGCAGGCCGGGGAGTGTTCAAACAAAGGATGAGGCTATGGTTCAAGTTCGCAAACTGGTGTTAGCAATAGCGGCCGCCTCGGCGCTGTCCTCCGGTATGGCGCAGGCGCTGCAACTGGGGGAAATGACCCTCAAGTCGCAGTTGAACCAGCCGTTGTCGGTGGAAATCGAATTGCTCGATGTCGGCGGCCTCACGGCGTCCGAGATCACGCCGAGCCTGGCTTCGTCCCAGGCGTTTGTGGATGCGGGCGTCGATCGCCAAGCGTTTCTGAATGATCTGGTGTTTACACCGGTGATCAATCCCAGCGGTCGCAGTGTGGTGCGTGTCACCTCCAGCAAGCCGTTGCCTGAATCCTACGTACGTTTCCTGTTGCAAGTGCAGTGGCCCAACGGCCGCCTGATGCGCGACTACAGCGTGCTGCTGGACCCGGCCAAGTTTGACCAGCCGGCCGTAACAGCGCCGGCACCGCGTGTGTCTTCGCCAGCCAGTCCCGCGGCGGCCAGCCCCGCGCCTGCCGCGAGCAAAGCGGCGCAGCACACCACCACTTCCCGCGATACCTTGTGGGAAATTGCCGCGAAGAACCGCAATGGCGGCTCGATCCAGCAGACCATGCTGGCCATCCAGGCACTTAACCCCGATGCCTTTATCGACGGCAATATCAACCGCCTGAAAACCGGTCAGGTCCTGCGCCTGCCGGACACCGTACAAAGCACCGCCCTGGCGCAACCCCAGGCGATTGCCGAAGTGACGGCGCAAAACGCCGCCTGGCGCCAGGGCCGTCGCGGGGCGACCAACCAGGTCGCCGGCAAGCAGCAACTGGATGCCACCAAGCGCACCCAGGCGGGCAATGCACCGTCGAGCACCAACGCCAAGGACAACTTGAGCCTGGTCTCGGCCGAGTCCGCCAAGAAGGGCGCGAAAGGCAAGGCCGCTGATGGCCGGGCCCTGAGCGACAAGCTGGCGATGACCCAGGAAGAACTGGACACCACTCGCCGTGATAACGCTGAGCTGAAAAGCCGTGCGGCGGACCTGCAAAGTCAGTTGGACAAGCTGCAAAAACTGATTCAACTGAAGAACGATCAACTGGCGCGCCTGCAAGCTGAAAAAGGCGACCCGGCGGCAGTGCCTGCGGTGATTCCCGCGCAGTTGGCCGGTGATCCGGCGGCGGCAGCTCCCGCAACTCCATCTGCGCCCGCAGCACCGGCAGCCACGCCTGCGCCGACGGCCCCGGAGCCGATCAAGCCTGAAGCGGCCCCGGCCAGTACCGATGGCAAATTCAATGAGCTGCTGACCAATCCGGTGGTCCTCGGCGTGGTGGGTGGCGCGGCCGCTCTGGTGGCATTGTTGTTGCTGCTGCTGGTGTTGCGTCATCGCAACGCCCGTCGTGAAGAAGAAAAGCACCTGCGTATGGCCCGTGCCCTGGCCGAAGAGCCGGAGTTCACCTCGAACCTCGACCAAGACCTGCCACCGGATAGCTTCGAAGGCCTGGAAGTGCCGGCACCGAGCGTCAAGCTGGCGGCGGCTCCAGTGCCGGCTCCAGTGGTTGAGCCGGCCGTCGTGGTGCCGACTGTTGCCTCGGTGCTCGCGCCGCTGGCGGTGGCCGTGGCTCCGGCCAACGCCAATGATGCGTTGGCCCAGGCGCAATCCCTTCTCGATCGCGGCCACCTGAACCAGGCCGCCGATGTGTTGGAGCAAGCGATCAAGCAAGAGCCCAAGCGCGGCGACCTGCGCTTGAAACTGATGGAAGTCTACGGCCTTCAAAACGACAAGGATGGCTTCGTCACCCAGGAGCGCCAGCTGGTGGCCAATGGTGACAACCATGCCCAGGTCGAGCTGCTGAAGTCGCGTTTCCCTGCGATGGCCGTGCTGGCGGCGGGCGTGAGCGCCGCAGTGGCCGCCGCTGCCCTGGATGCGCAATACGTCAAGGACCTGCTGGAAGACAAACCAGCAGCGCCGACACCGGAGCCAGAGGCCTTCGACACTGATTTCGACCTGAGCCTGGATGATCTGGAGGCGGCATCGCCTGCCGTGGTCAATCCTGAAGACGTGCTGAGCTTCGAATCTGCGTTGCAGCAACAAGTTGAAGCGACAGCCAGCCCGGACGACCTGTCGGACTTCGACCTGGACCTGCAATTGGATGCCCCGGCGTCTGCGCAGTCCGATGACGATTTCCTGTCCGGTCTTGAAGCGCAGATGCAGGATGTACCTGTGGTCGAGCCGCCAACGCTGGCGCCTGCCGCACTGGATGATTTCGACCTGCCGGAAGACTTCGACCTGTCCCTGGCCGATGAGCCAGAGACAGCTGCCAAGCCTGACGCCTTCGCGTCCGAGCTGGACGACGTCAATGCCGAGCTGGACCGTCTGTCCCAGAGCCTGGAGCATCCGTCTATCGAGCCGTCCTTTACCGCAGAAGACGCGGCGCTGGGGGGGGATGAGCCGGAATTCGACTTCCTGTCGGGCACCGATGAGGTGGCAACCAAGCTGGATCTGGCCCAGGCCTATATCGACATGGGCGATGCGGATGGCGCGCGGGACATCCTGTCCGAAGTGCTGACCGAGGGCGACGAATCCCAGCGCGGTGAGGCCAAGGAAATGCTCGGCCGCATTTAAAAGGCAACGACATTCCCCTGCGGGAGCGGGCTTTGTGGCGAGGGAGCTTGCTCCCGCTGGAGTGCGAAGCGCTCCCAAGATTTTGGGGCCGCTACGCAGCCCAGCGGGAGCAAGCTCCCTCGCCACAGCAAGCCCGTTCCCACATTTGGGCGGCCATCTTTATAATGGCCGCCTTTGCGCAACTCATCAGGCTCTCAGTTCTTGGCAAATATAGATAACGCGGCCGCCGAAATGGCGGCCGCAGGCTTTTACCGCATCGCCCTGGGCGTGGAATACAAAGGTTCGCGCTATCGCGGCTGGCAGCGCCAGGCGTCGGGCGTGCTGACGGTGCAGGAAACCCTGGAAAAGGCCCTGTCGAAAGTCGCTGACTCACCGGTTTCGCTGATGTGCGCCGGGCGTACCGACGCCGGTGTGCATGCCTGCGGCCAGGTGGTGCACTTCGATACCCAGGCCGAGCGTACGATGAAGGCATGGGTGATGGGCGCTAATATCAACTTGCCCCATGACGTCAGTGTCAGTTGGGCCAAGGTCATGCCGGCGCACTTTCATGCGCGCTTCAAGGCCATCGCCCGCCGCTATCGTTACGTGATCTACAACGATCAGATCCGCCCGGCGCACCTCAACGAAGAAATCACCTGGAACCACCGCCCACTGGACGCCGAGCGCATGGCCGAGGCCGCGCAGCATCTGGTTGGCGTGCATGACTTCAGCGCATTCCGCGCCGGCCAGTGCCAGGCCAAGTCGCCGATCAAGGAAGTCCACCACCTGCGGGTGACGCGCCACGGCAAGATGATCGTGCTGGATATCCGCGCCGGCGCGTTCCTGCACCATATGGTGCGCAACATTGCAGGTGTGCTGATGACCATTGGCACCGGCGAGCGGCCGGTGGAGTGGGCCAAGGAAGTGCTGGAAAGCCGTGTTCGCCGAACGGGCGGTGTCACAGCCCATCCATTTGGCCTGTATCTGGTGGACGTGGAGTATCGCGACGAGTTCGAGCTGCCGGAGCGTTTCATCGGGCCACACTTCCTCACAGGTTTCAGCGAACTTGGCGGCTGACGCCCGGAAAAGCTTTTGTTACCATCCGGGACTTTCTCGGCCCAACCCTGAGGTTTCCACGACATGCCAGCCGTTCGCAGCAAGATTTGCGGGATTACCCGCATAGAAGACGCGCTGGCGGCAGTCGAGGCGGGGGCGGATGCCATCGGTTTTGTGTTTTATGCCAAGAGCCCGCGGGCGGTGAATGTGCTGCAGGCGCGGGCAATCATCGCTGCGCTGCCGCCGTTCGTCACCACCGTGGGCTTGTTCGTCAACGCCAGCCGCTGCGAACTCAACGAAACCCTGGATGCCGTACCGCTGGATATGCTGCAGTTCCATGGCGACGAAAGCCCTGACGAATGCGAAAGCTACCAGCGCCCGTATATCAAGGCGTTGCGGGTCAAGGCCGGGGACGATATCGCCGCCGCGTGCGCTGCCTATACGGGCGCTCGCGGGATCTTGCTGGACACCTATGTCGAAGGCGTCCCCGGTGGTACGGGCGAGGCGTTCGACTGGACGCTGATCCCCGAAGGGCTGAGCAAGCCGATCATCCTGGCGGGTGGGCTCAATCCGGTGAATGTCGCGGCAGCTATCGAGCAAGTGCGCCCGTATGCGGTGGACGTCAGCGGTGGGGTGGAGCAGGGCAAGGGCATCAAGGATCACAGCAAGATTCGCGCATTCATGCAGGCTGTGCGCGGGATGTGACGGCTGGCAGTCTGCCGCCGTCCATAACTACCACTGTGTAAAACAGCCCGGTGCCGCCTGTGGGTGGCCCGGAAATGAAGTGGCAACCTTGCACTGGCAGGTTGTCTGGAAGGCTGAGGATGCATGCGGGAAATGGCTGGTCGAACGTCTGACCCCGTCCAGCATGTGTCATCGCCACATATGAATTTAGCTCAAGGGCATACGCGGGGCTGTGTTCAAGCCACCGGTACTGGAGAAAGAAAGCATGAGCAACTGGTTAGTAGACAAACTGATCCCTTCGATCATGCGTTCCGAGGTGAAGAAAAGCTCGGTTCCTGAAGGTCTGTGGCACAAGTGCCCATCCTGCGACGCGGTGCTGTACCGCCCGGAGCTGGAAAAGACCCTGGACGTTTGCCCCAAGTGCAACCACCACATGCGTATCGGCGCCCGCGCCCGCATCGACATCTTCCTGGATGCCGACGGCCGTGCCGAACTGGGCGCTGACCTGGAGCCGGTTGACCGTCTCAAGTTCCGCGACAGCAAGAAGTACAAGGACCGCCTGACCGGCGCGCAAAAGCAGACCGGCGAGAAAGACGCGCTGATCTCCGTCAGCGGCAAGCTGCTGGGCATGCCCGTCGTGGTCTCGGCGTTCGAGTTCTCCTTCATGGGCGGCTCCATGGGTGCCATCGTCGGTGAGCGTTTTGTTCGCGCTGCCAACTACGCCCTGGAAAACCGCTGCCCGATGATCTGCTTCGCCGCCTCCGGTGGTGCGCGCATGCAGGAAGCGCTGATCTCCCTGATGCAAATGGCCAAGACCTCTGCGGTGCTGGCGCGTCTGCGTGAAGAAGGCATCCCGTTCATCTCCGTACTGACCGACCCGGTCTACGGCGGCGTTTCCGCCAGCCTGGCGATGCTGGGTGACGTGATCGTCGGCGAGCCAAAGGCCCTGATCGGTTTTGCCGGCCCGCGTGTGATCGAGCAGACCGTGCGTGAAAAGCTGCCGGAAGGCTTCCAGCGCAGCGAGTTCCTGCTGGAGCACGGCGCAATCGACCTGATCATCCCGCGCGGTGAACTGCGTCCACGGCTGGGCAACCTGCTGGCACAAATGATGGGCCTGCCGACGCCTGTGTACGTCGCGCCTAAAGTAGAACCGATTGTCGTGCCGCCGGTGCCAGCAAACCTATGACCCAACGTACCCTGGGCGAATGGCTCGCCTACCTTGAGCAGTTGCATCCGTCCGCCATCGACATGGGCCTGGAGCGCTCGCAACAGGTAGCGGCCCGCCTCGGGTTGGGCCGGCCGGCACCGCGCGTGATCACGGTGACCGGCACCAACGGCAAAGGCTCTACCTGTGCCTTTGTCGCCGCGCTGCTGCAGGCTCAAGGCCTGAAAGTCGGCGTGTACAATTCTCCGCACCTGCTGCGCTACAACGAGCGGGTGCAGCTCAATGGCGTCGAAGCCACGGATGAGCAACTCTGCGAAGCCTTCGCCGCGCTCGACACTGGGCGAGGCGAGATTTCCCTGACTTACTTCGAGATGGGCACCCTGGCGGCGTTCTGGCTGTTCGAGCGTGCGCAGCTGGACGTGGTCGTGCTGGAAGTCGGCCTGGGCGGTCGCCTGGACACGGTCAATGTGGTGGATGCCGACCTGGCGTTGGTGACCAGCATTGGCGTGGACCATGCTGATTACCTGGGTGATACCCGTGAGTCCGTGGCCTATGAAAAGGCCGGGATCTTCCGTCAGGGCAAGCCTGCACTGTGTGGTGACATTGATCCGCCGCACACCTTGCTGGACAAGGTGCGCGAGCTGGACTGCCCATTCTTCCTGCGTGGCCGCGAATTCAATCTTGAAGTCGGTGAGCAGCTCTGGCAATGGTGTGGGCGTGATGCGCGCGGCCAGGTGGTGGAGTTGCGCGACCTGCCGCTGCTGAACCTGCCGATGGAAAACGCCGCGCTAGCGTTGCAGGCCTACTTGTTGCTGGATCTACCGTGGGATGCCGGGCAGATTGCGGCGACCTTGCAGGCCACTCGGGTGGTAGGACGCCTGGATCGCCGTGCGTTCGAGTGGGAAGGCAAGCGCCTGAACCTGCTGCTGGATGTGGGGCATAACCCGCATGCGGCGCAATACCTGGCGCGGCGCCTGTCGCGTACGCCGCCGGTCGGTCGTCGCCTTGCGGTATTCGGCTTGCTGGCCGATAAGGATCTGGAGGGCGTGGTTGCGCCATTACTGGACGGCGTGCAGGTTTGGGCTGTGGCGCCGCTGGATTCGCCGCGTAGCCGACCGGCTGTTGAGCTGGAAGCGGCGTTGCAGAACCTTGGTGCGTCCGTGGCGTCGTATGCAAGCGTCACCGCCGCCCTCGAGGCGCAGTGCGCGGTTGCCACGCCTGACGACGAAATTCTGTTGTTCGGATCATTTTATTGTGTTGCCGAGGCGCTTGAGTGGTTGGCCCGGCGCTCCACGGAGGAAGCTGCACATGGCATTACTGGATAGCGCATACAAGCAGCGAATGGTTGGAGCCCTGGTTCTGGTGGCGTTGGCGGTGATTTTTCTGCCGATGCTGTTTTCCCGTGAGGATGAGCAACGCCAGGTCGTGGTTGAAGCGCCTGTTGCGCCGCAGGTGCCTGTGGTGCCTCAGGTGCAGGTAGAGCCGGTGGTGGTGCCAGAGCCGCAGGCCTTGCCTGAAGAAGAGCCGGTGCCGACCGATGCTGAAGTCGCCGCGCAAACCGCACCGTCGATGCCGGTGCAGCCAAGCGTGCCGGTGGTCAAGCCAGCGCCGGCGCCTGTCGTGGCGGCCAAACCTGCCGCTCCGGCACCCGCGCCCAAGCCTGTAGCGCCGCAACCCGCCGCGCCGGGCAAGCCGGATGTGGGGCAGAGCCGTATCGATCCGAATGGCCTGCCGATCAGTTGGTCGATCCAGCTGGCCAGCCTGGCCAACCGCGAGAGCGCCGACGCCTTGCAGAAAAAACTGCGTGCCCAGGGCTACAACGCCTACATCCGCAGCGCTGATGGCAAGAACCGGGTGTTTATCGGGCCGCTGATCGAGCGTGCCGAGGCGGATCGCCTGCGCGATTTGTTGGGGCGCCAGCAGAACCTCAATGGTTTTGTGGTGCGTTTCCAGCCAGAGCGCGGTTGATCAGCGCCAGTTTTTGAGTGAAATGCAGGCCAAGTGTGGGAGCTGGCTTGCCTGCGATAGCGGTGGGGCAGTCAACAGTGATGTTGAATGTGCCGGCCTCATCGCAGGCAAGCCAGCTCCCACATTGTTTTTGGGGTGGGGTTGAAATGGCATCAATCCATCACAAACTACTGATTTGCAAAGCACGCACAATCACCGCTTACCGATAGCCCAGCGCTCTGCTAAAATGCGCCGCCTTATCTGTCTGTAGGCTGCACTGTGCCATTTACCTGGGTTGATTGGGCGATCGTTGCAATCGTCGCCATCTCCGCTTTGATCAGTCTAAGCCGCGGCTTCGTAAAAGAAGCTCTGTCGTTGCTGACCTGGATCATCGCAGGAGTCGTAGCCTGGATGTTCGGTGGTTCACTGTCGGTCTACCTGGCCGGATACATCGAGACACCTTCGGCTCGCGTCATCGCGGGCTGCGCCATCATGTTCATCGCCACGCTGCTGGTGGGGGCAATGGTCAATTATCTTATTGGCGAGTTGATACGTGTCACCGGCCTCTCCGGGACCGATCGATTTCTCGGCATGGCCTTTGGCGCCGCGCGTGGCGCGTTGCTGGTGGTTGTGGCGGTCGGGCTGTTGAGCCTGGGGCCAGTACAGCAGGATTCGTGGTGGCAGGAGTCGGTACTCGTGCCAAAATTTCTATTGGTTGCCGATTGGTCCAAAAACCTCATTCTGGGGTGGAGCAGTCAGTGGCTGGCCAGCGGAATCAGCGTACCCGCTGATCTTCCGTTCAAGGAACACCTCTTGCCGGCCAAAACGCCGCAGTAAGCTGTGTTCAGTCAAGATTCATTAAGTAGGGGTTGCGTCGCATGTGTGGCATCGTCGGTATCGTCGGTAAGTCGAACGTCAATCAGGCGCTGTATGACGCGCTAACCGTCCTCCAGCACCGCGGCCAGGACGCTGCCGGTATTGTGACCAGCCACGACGGCCGGTTATTCCTGCGCAAGGACAATGGCCTGGTACGTGACGTGTTCCATCAGCGTCACATGCAGCGCCTCGTCGGGCACATGGGCATTGGCCATGTGCGTTACCCGACTGCCGGTAGCTCGACTTCGGCCGAAGCTCAACCGTTCTACGTCAACTCGCCTTACGGCATTACCTTGGCGCATAACGGCAACCTGACCAACGTTGAACAGCTGGCCAAGGAGATTTACGAATCTGACCTGCGCCACGTCAACACCAGCTCCGATTCGGAAGTACTGCTGAACGTGTTCGCTCACGAGCTGGCCCAGCGCGGCAAGCTGCAGCCTACCGAAGAGGACGTGTTCGCGGCCGTCACCGACGTGCACAACCGTTGTGTTGGTGGTTATGCGGTGGTGGCCATGGTCACCGGTTACGGCATCGTCGGTTTCCGTGACCCGCACGGCATCCGCCCGATCGTGTTCGGCCAGCGTCACACCGACGAAGGCGTCGAGTACATGATCGCTTCCGAAAGCGTGTCCCTGGACGTGCTGGGCTTCACCCTGATCCGCGACCTCGCGCCGGGCGAAGCGGTGTACATCACCGAAGATGGCAAGCTGCACACCCGTCAGTGTGCCGTGGCGCCGAAACTCACCCCGTGCATTTTCGAGCACGTCTACCTGGCGCGCCCGGATTCGATCATCGACGGCGTTTCGGTGTACAAGGCGCGCCTGCGCATGGGCGAGAAGCTGGCCGAGAAGATCCTGCGCGAGCGTCCTGAGCACGACATCGACGTGGTGATCCCTATCCCGGACACCAGCCGTACCGCTGCGCTGGAACTGGCCAACCACCTGGGTGTGAAGTTCCGCGAAGGCTTCGTGAAGAACCGCTATATCGGCCGTACCTTCATCATGCCGGGCCAGGCAGCACGCAAGAAGTCGGTGCGCCAGAAGCTCAACGCCATCGAGCTGGAATTTCGCGGCAAGAACGTGATGCTGGTGGATGACTCCATCGTGCGCGGCACCACCTGCAAGCAGATCATCCAGATGGCCCGCGAAGCCGGTGCGAAGAACGTGTACTTCTGTTCCGCAGCCCCAGCGGTGCGTTACCCGAACGTGTACGGTATCGACATGCCGAGCGCCCACGAGCTGATCGCCCACAATCGCACGACCCAGGACGTTGCCGACCTGATCGGCGCCGATTGGCTGATCTACCAGGATCTGCCGGACCTGATCGAAGCGGTTGGCGGTGGCAAGATCAAGATCGAGCAGTTCGACTGCGCCGTGTTCGACGGCAAGTACGTGACCGGTGATGTCGATGAGGCCTACCTGAACAAGATCGAGCAGGCGCGTAACGACTCGTCGAAGATCAAGACCCAGGCGGTCAGCGCGATCATCGATCTGTACAACAACTGAGTAGACACCGGCCCTGAGGGGCCGGTTTTGTATCTTAAATAAAGAATTGAGTAAGGAGTGGCAGCATGAGTCAGGAATGGGATGCCGGTCGGTTGGACAGCGACCTCGATGGCGTAGCTTTCGATACCCTGGCTGTGCGCGCCGGTCAGCACCGCACGCCGGAAGGTGAGCACGGTGACCCGATGTTCTTCACTTCCAGCTATGTATTCCGTACGGCTGGTGATGCGGCTGCGCGCTTCGCAGGCGAAGTGCCGGGCAACGTTTATTCGCGCTACACCAACCCGACCGTGCGCGCGTTTGAAGAGCGCATCGCGGCCCTGGAAGGCGCTGAGCAGGCGGTGGCCACGGCGACCGGCATGGCGGCGATCCTGGCGGTGGTAATGAGCCTGTGCAGCGCCGGCGACCATGTGTTGGTGTCGCGCAGTGTGTTTGGCTCGACCATCAGCCTGTTCGAGAAGTATTTCAAGCGCTTCGGTATCGAAGTGGACTACGTGCCGCTGGCGGATCTTTCCGGTTGGGATGCAGCGATCAAGGCCAATACCAAGCTGTTGTTCGTCGAGTCGCCGTCCAACCCGCTGGCGGAATTGGTGGATATCGCGGCGTTGTCCGAAGTGGCTCACGCCAAGGGCGCGATGCTGGTGGTGGATAACTGCTTCTGCACCCCGGCGTTGCAGCAGCCGTTGAAGCTGGGTGCGGACATTGTCGTGCACTCGGCCACCAAGTTCATCGACGGCCAGGGTCGTTGCATGGGTGGCGTGGTGGCGGGTCGCAGTGAGCAGATGAAAGAGATCGTCGGTTTCCTGCGTACCGCTGGCCCGACTCTGAGTCCGTTCAACGCCTGGATCTTCCTCAAAGGCCTGGAAACCCTCAGCCTGCGCATGAAAGCCCATTGCGCCAACGCGCAGGCACTGGCTGAGTGGCTGGAGCAGCAGGACGGTATCGAGAAAGTGCACTACGCCGGCCTCAAGAGCCACCCGCAACACGAGTTGGCCCAGCGCCAGCAGCGTGGTTTCGGTGCGGTGGTGAGCTTTGAAGTGAAGGGCGGCAAAGACGGCGCCTGGCGTTTTATCGATTCCACGCGCCTGATCTCCATTACCGCCAACCTGGGCGACAGCAAGACCACCATCACCCACCCGAGCACCACGTCTCACGGGCGCCTGGCGCCGCAAGAGCGTGAAGCAGCGGGCATTCGTGACAGCCTGATCCGCATCGCGGTGGGCCTGGAAGATGTGGCTGACTTGCAGGCTGACCTGGCTCGCGGGCTGGCGGCCTTGTGATCGAGTGGTCCCTGGAGGCGGCGGCGGCCACTAACGGGCGCGTTGCGTTGGTGACGGGTGCTGCCCGTGGTATCGGCCTTGGCATTGCTGCCTGGCTGATCAGCGAAGGCTGGCAGGTGGTGTTGACCGACCTGGACCGTGAACGTGGTTCCAAGGTGTCCAAGGTGCTGGGGGAAAACGCCTGGTTTATCACCATGGATGTGGCTGATGAGAAGCAGGTCGCCCAGGGCGTTGCCGAGGTGCTCGGGCAATTTGGCCGCCTGGATGCCTTGGTGTGCAACGCGGCGGTGGCAGATCCGCGCAATATCACTCTGGAAAGCCTCGACCTGGCCTAC
The DNA here is from genome assembly GCF_003852405.1 of Pseudomonas sp. KBW05. GTDB lineage: Bacteria > Pseudomonadota > Gammaproteobacteria > Pseudomonadales > Pseudomonadaceae > Aquipseudomonas. The sequence goes on along the minus strand of NZ_QAJM01000008.1, from coordinate 75,115 downwards.
TGGAACCGCGTGCTCGCGGTGAATCTCAGTGGGCCGATGTTGCTGGCCAAGCATTGTGCGCCTTACCTGCGCGCCCATGGCGGTGCCATCGTCAACCTGGCATCGACCCGCGCTCGTCAGTCCGAACCCGATACTGAAGCCTATGCGGCGAGCAAGGGTGGTCTGCTGGCGCTCACTCACGCGCTGGCCATGAGCCTTGGCCCGGAAGTGCGGGTCAACGCTGTAAGCCCTGGCTGGATCGATGCGCGTGATCCGGCCGCACGGCGTGCCGAGCCTTTGACCGACGTCGACCACGCCCAGCATCCTGCGGGCAGGGTCGGCACAGTGGAGGATGTGGCGGCAATGGTGGCGTGGTTGTTGTCGCGCCAGGCCGGGTTTGTCACCGGGCAAGAGTTTGTCGTGGACGGTGGCATGAGCAAGAAGATGATTTACAGCGAGTAGGGCAGGTAGCTGTCTTGAAGTAATTTTGTCTTTTTCAGAAAAACTTCAAGCAGGCTATTGACTTAGGTCCGTTACCTGCGTAAATTTCGCGGCCTCAACGAAGCAAA
>NZ_QAJM01000008.1:72467-74487 GCF_003852405.1 Pseudomonas sp. KBW05 | reverse complement strand
TTGAGAGTTTTGCCTTAGGGCAAGACGCAACGTTAAAGGTTGCACCGACGCGCAGCGGTAGTTCAGTCGGTTAGAATACCGGCCTGTCACGCCGGGGGTCGCGGGTTCGAGTCCCGTCCGCTGCGCCATATTTTCCAGGTCTGACTTGTCGGGCTTGAGATCGAACAGCCAAGGCTGGTTGGTCAGATGTTTAAAGACGGTTGGGAGTTTGCTCCGAGCCGGTCAAGCGATACGCAGCGGTAGTTCAGTCGGTTAGAATACCGGCCTGTCACGCCGGGGGTCGCGGGTTCGAGTCCCGTCCGCTGCGCCATATCTGCTTCAAGGCCCACTGAACGCCTTGAAGCACAAAGAAAGCCTCTGGCTGCTTTGATCCGATAGCAAAGACCCTGGTCGAAAGACCGGGGTTTTTTGTGTCTGCGATTTTGTTTTTTGTGGGAGCGGGCTTGCTCGCGAATGCAGTGTGTCAGTCACCAGATTTATTGACTGATCCACCGCTTTCGCGAGCAAGCCCGCTCCCACACAAGCCCGCTCCCACAATTAGATTGGGTCAGAACCCTAGCTTGTCCCGCAGCCCGTAGTACCAAGCCCCCAGCGCTGCAAACGGCGTGCGCAACAATTGCCCGCCTGGGAACGGGTAGTGCGGCAGGTCGGCAAACGCATCAAAACGCTCTGCCTGGCCTCGCAGCGCTTCAGCCAGCACCTTGCCCGCCAAATGCGTGTACGTCACGCCATGGCCGCTACAGCCCTGGGAGTAATAGATGTTGTCGCCCAGCCGGCCAACCTGCGGCAAGCGCGACAGGGTCAGCAGGAAATTGCCGGTCCAGGCGTAGTCGATCTTCACGTCCTTGAGCTGCGGGAATGCCTTGAGCATTTTCGGGCGGATGATTGCTTCAATGTTCGCCGGGTCACGCGCGCCATACACCACGCCACCGCCGAAGATCAGGCGTTTGTCGCTGGTGAGGCGGTAGTAATCCAGAAGGTAGTTGCAGTCTTCGACGCAGTAATCCTGTGGCAGCAATGTCTTCGCCAGCTCATCGCCCAGTGGTGCCGTGGTGATGACCTGGGTTCCGCACGGCATCGACTTGGCCGCCAGCTCCGGCACCAGGTTCCCCAGGTAAGCGTTGCCCGCGACAATGATGAACTTGGCCCTGACCTTGCCCTCGGCGGTGTGCACCACCGGATTGGCGCCACGCTCGATACGCAGCGCCGCCGATTGCTCGTAGATCGTGCCGCCCAGGGACTCCACTGCCGCCGCTTCACCCAGTGCCAGGTTGAGTGGGTGGATGTGTCCGCCGCTCATGTCCAGCAGGCCGCCCACATAGTTGTCACACGCCACGACTTCACGGATGCGGCGTTCGTCCAGCAGTTCCAGCTGTGTGTGGCCGTAGCGCTCCCACAGGCGTTTTTGCGACTCCAGGTGGCCCATGTGCTTGCTGTTGAGTGCGGCGAACACGCCGCCGTCCTTCAAATCGCACTGGATCTGATATTTGGCGACCCGCTCGCGAATGATCCGGCCACCTTCAAACGCCATCTGCCCGAGCAATTGTGCCTGCTGGGGGCCGATGCTGCGCTCGATGACATCAATATCTCGGCTATAGCTGTTGACGATCTGCCCACCGTTACGGCCCGACGCGCCAAACCCTACCTTGGCGGCTTCCAGTACCGTCACGCGAAAACCGTTCTCCAGCAGGAACAGCGCACTGGAGAGGCCGGTATAGCCAGCGCCAATCACGCACACATCGGTTTCGACATCACCTTGCAGTACCGGACGGGGCGGGACTGCATTCGCGGACGCGGCGTAATACGACTGGGGGTAGGGGGTGTTCGCCATCCTGGAACCTCTGTTTTATATTTTTTACGAGTGTCCCGATCCTACCTCAGTTGAAAATTGCCCGCCAGCTACCCGAAAACCACGGGTATCCCCGGCTCAAATAAATAATTCGCATATTCATAGGGTTAGCTGCAAAAAAGATGTTGACACCCCTCCGGAATTCCGTAGAATGCCGCCTCACAGCAGGCA
>NZ_QAJM01000008.1:50617-72404 GCF_003852405.1 Pseudomonas sp. KBW05 | reverse complement strand
CGCCTACCAAACAAAATCCGCTCTGCTGGGCGGTCTAGAAAGGCTCACCGAAAGGTGGGCCTTTTTTTGTTGCCTGGAATTTACAAACGGCACGCAGGTGCTTCGCCGGCAGGCTGGCACGAGGCATTGGGAATACCCTGGGCAAACAGAGGCAGAGTCGCAACGACTCCCTCGGGGAATATATAGCCTGGGCGTACTGATCAATCAGCAAAAAAGCTGAGCCACCGATAGCAGGCAGATGATCTGTACAACCATCTGGCAGCGAATCTCACCATTTGTTGTCGCCATACCCATTTGTCCGGCGTACATAGTGGACTACCTCTTCGTCAGCGAAGCGATGCGCAGAAATGCGCTATCGCATGAATGAGTATAGGTGCTGTGTGAGATTCTTCATTGTTACGCCGACCAGACGCGATTTGGCACGCTTTCTCCCGCTCCCGTTGGCAGCCATACTGATCGACGTTTTCGTCTTATACAGGAGGTCGCAATGGAGTTGGCAATGGAAGTGTCGTTCAACGTGTCCGAACGGGAGCGCGAGGCAATCCTTAAGCCGCTACGCGCTTACAACCTCACTATTACCGGGGAAATGCCTTTCGAAACCGTCGGGATTTTACTGCGTGACCCAGACAGCCAAGAGGTTGTTGGTGGGCTTTACGGGAAAATTTCCTACGGCTGGCTGTTTGTTGAGTTGTTGAGCGTCCCGGATCAGATGCGTACCCAAGGTACGGGCACGCGATTGATGCGTACCGCTGAGGACTTGGCGCGTCAACGAGGGTGCGTTGGGATCTGGCTGGATACGTTCAGCTTTCAGGCCCCCGGATTTTATCGAAAGCTGGGTTTCAGCGAGTTTGGTCACGTTGCCGAATACCCGCCGGGTCATCAGCGCTTCTTTTTTCAGAAGCGTTTCGCGTAAAACCCTGGGCGCTGATGATCGCCAGCCGGCTTCAGCGCAGCCTCCAATCACTGACAAAATTTATTGGTTTGCAGCAACAATTTTTCTTGTTGGACACCTCCCGCCCCAGGCAGCAAAGTTGCCGCCACTGACGCTCGACCTTCCGGGTCAACAATAAAAAACCGAGCCGACTGCACGCCACTTCTTGCTGTGAACCCTTTGTTCACATCCTGCTGTAATGGCGCCGCAGCGCGCATTTAAGGACTTCACCGTCATGCAAACTGTTGTGAACCTATGGCCGTTGATCGGCGTACTTGTCATCGTGGTTGGCTTTGTCTTGCGCTTCAATCCGCTGTTGGTGGTCACCGCTGCCGCCATCGCTACCGGGCTTGCTGCCCATTTTCCCTTGGAAAAAATCCTCGCCACCATGGGTGATGGTTTCCTTCAGACCCGCGCTCTGCAATTGATCCTTCTGTTACCCCTGGCCGTCATCGGCTTGCTGGAGCGCCATGGTTTGCGCCTGCATGCGCAGAACTGGATCGCACGGTTCGAACGAGCGACGGTTGGGCGCCTGTTGATCATTTACCTGTTTGTGCGTGAATCCACGGCGGCCATGGGCTTGACCAGCCTGGGCGGGCATCCGCAGATGGTGCGCCCGTTACTGGCGCCGATGGCCGAAGGTGCGGCGGAAAAGCGCTACGGCAAGCTGCCAGACAAAGTACGACACAAGGTTCTGGCGATGTGTGCGGCGACTGACAACGTGGGTTTGTTTTTTGGTGAGGACATCTTTGTCGCCTTTGGCGCGATTGCACTGATGCACACCTTCCTGCTCGGCTCGGGCATTGATGTGGAGCCGCTGCACATTGCGGTGTGGGGCATTCCCACGGCGATCTGCGCCTTTATCATCCACGCGATCCGTTTGCATCGGTTTGACCGCAGGCTCACCCGCGAGCTGACGCCGGCCGCTACGCCTGTGGAGGCCGTGCAATGATTATCTCCATTCAATATCTGTACTGGTTGGCCGGTGTGCTGCTGCTGATCACGGCAGGCATGATCGTGTTGGATCGCAGCCATCCCAAGCGCTGGTCCAGCGCGCTGTTCTGGCTGCTGTTTGCTATCCCCTTTCTGGTTGGTGAGCGCTTGCCGTCGGTGGTTATCGGTGCCGGGGTCGTCGTGATGGCATTGATCGCCGGGATGGGCGGTGTTGGTCGTGGCCAGCATGCCGAATTGCATGACAAGGCCTCTCGTGCCAGCGCTGGTCGCTTGGGGCACAAGCTGTTTATCCCTGCGCTGGCCATTCCCCTGACCACGGTGATTGGCTCGGTATTGCTCAAACACACCGAAATCGGTGGAGTGCCGCTGCTGGACCCGAAAAACACCACCTTTGTGTCCCTCGGCATCGGTTGTCTGATCGCCCTCGGCCTGGCCTGTTGGCTGACGCGCGATACGCCGGTGCAAGCCCTGCGCGAATCCCGGCGCCTGACAGAAGCCTTGGGCTGGGCCATGGTGCTGCCGCAAATGTTGGCGATGCTCGGGTTGTTGTTCAATGAGGCGGGGGTCGGTACGGCCGTCGCCCATGTCACCACCACCTATATCAACCTGGATTACAAGTTGGTGGCGGTCATGGTCTATGTGCTGGGCATGGCATTGTTCACGGTGATCATGGGGAACGGTTTCGCGGCCTTCCCGGTGATGACCGGCGGTGTCGGCGTGCCGGTACTGGTGGGGATCTACGGTGGCAACCCGGCGGTGATGGCGGCCATTGGCATGTTCTCCGGCTACTGCGGCACATTGATGACGCCTATGGCGGCGAACTTCAATATCGTGCCGGCAGCGCTGCTGGAACTGCCGGACAAGAACGCGGTGATCAAGGCACAGTTACCTACGGCGCTGATGATGTTGGTGGTCAATATCGTCCTGCTTTACCTGCTGATGTGAGATCAAGATGCCAACGATACTGCTGACGGGGTTTGAACCTTTCGATCAAGACCTGGTGAATCCGTCCTGGGAGGCGGTGCGCCAACTGGACGGCATGCAACTGGACGACGATGTGCAGATTGTTGCGCGCCGGTTGCCTTGCGCGTTTGCCACGGCGGGCGAGTACCTGACCCAACTGATCGCTGAACTGTCCCCGGTGATGGTCATTGCCACTGGCCTCGGCCCGGGTCGCAGCGATATTTCCATCGAGCGGGTGGCGATTAACGTTAACGATGCGCGGATTCCCGATAACTTGGGCGCGCAACCGATCGACACTGCGGTGGTTGTGGGTGGTCCCGCAGCGTACTTCACCACACTGCCTATCAAGGCGATGGTCAAGGCCGTGCGCCAGGCAGGGGTCGCGGCTTCGGTTTCGCAGACCGCAGGTACGTTTGTATGCAATCAAGTGTTTTATCGGTTGCAGCACCTGCTGGCCGGGACAGCTGTGCGCAGTGGGTTTATTCATGTGCCCGCCTTGCCGGAGCAGGTCGTTGGATCGGGTCAGCCTTCGATGGCTTTGGGGATCTTGGTTGACGGCTTGCAGGTTGCGGTACGGACGGCGTGGCTTACGCCCATGGATGTTGTGGAGGCCGGCGGACAGGTCAGTTGACCTGTCCGATTGGCCCTAGCTGGAATGCACTCGGATCAACCCGAAGGCGATAGCGCATGCAAGGCCGGCTATTGCGAGCGTGGTAGCTATGAAGCATTTGATGATGTTCATTTCCGTCGTCGCCAGGTCTGCCCGGGTGGCGAAGTGTTTTTCAATGGAATCAGCCTTGTTCGAGACGGTTAATAGCTTCTCTTTCATTTCTGTTAACCCCTTTTCCAGTAAGCCCACGCGTTTTTCCAGGCCGGAGCCTCCGTCGTTGCCTCCAGCGGTTCTGCCTTGAGCCAGAGTATTCAGAGTGTTCGCGCCATCGACCTGATGTTGTCTTTTTTCCACTGTGTGACATCCGTTTCAAACAATGTGAGTGAGTGCTTCGGAACCAAGAATAGTAGGAGTGCGAGCCAGTGAGGGTGGGCAAATTTTTGCAAAATAACACCGTGGCTCTGGCCCGTGGTTTTCAGTCCCCCCGCTCGGGGAGCAGCCAGCGTTTACAAGCATCGATGGCATCCGTAGATTGCTTCGGGCCGATTATTTGTTACCGCCCATGAGGAAGCCACGCAGTGTCCATCCCAGCAGCTCAACATTACCGCGCCTTTCTGTTCGATATGGACGGGACCCTACTCAACTCCATCGCCGCCGCCGAGCGGGTGTGGAGCATTTGGGCGCAACGCCATGGCCTGGACGTAGCGGCGTTCCTGGCCACCATTCACGGCGCACGTGCGATTGATACGATCACGCGCCAGGCATTGCCCGGCGTCGATCCAGAGGCCGAGGCACAGTGGATTACCGAAGCCGAAATCAATGATGTCGAAGGTGTTGTCGCGATACCAGGCGCCATTGCATTCCTGAACGAATTGCCGGGCGATCAATGGGCGCTGGTCACGTCTGCCCCTCGGACGCTGGCCCTGCGTCGTCTTCAGGCCGCGGGAATTACGCCGCCTGCTGTGTTGGTGACAGCCGAAGATGTCGCCATCGGCAAGCCTGACCCCGCCTGCTACGTTTTGGGGGCGCAGCGGTTGGGCGTGCCGGTTCAGGAGTGCCTGGTGTTTGAGGATGCGACAGTGGGCATTCGTGCGGGCGAGGCTGCTGGTGCGGATGTGATGGTCGTGACCTCGACGCACCTCAATCCCATGGTGACGAAGCATCCTTCGATAAACGGATATGAAAAATTACAGGTCCGGCGTAGCACTGACGGCTTGTTGTGCGTGCAGAGCAGGGACGAATGATACGAAGGTCATCAACTTGCGGCTTTGCGTTGCAGCTGTTGAGTCGCGTTGCGGCACAACCTACGCCGGATGGCCGCCTGGATGGGCTTGAGGCAGAACGCAAACAGATAGGCGCACAGGAATAGGCCAAGGTCCAGCCACGAACGGGTTTCAGGGCTGGCGGCTTGTTGGGCTCCCAGGCTCAGGCCATATTCCAGCCCTGCGAAGGCAAGCCCAATCAACAGAGCGATTATCCAGGCACGAATGGCAAAGGGTTGTGTTGCTATGCGCCTCATCGACGTGCTCCTGACTGCACTCTGATGGCGGGAAAGGGTCAGGAGATTCGGCTGTGAGTTTGTCGACAAGTTCCAGGCGCCGACATAGTTTCATCTTTGCAGGGATGAACAGGCGAGGCATGCGAACTCACGGAAAAACCTGAGCAGGACTTGGGGTTTTCGCCAGCCGTTACAGTGAACGAAAAGGCTGGCTACTGAGTGCGCGTCAAGGCGTCTGGTTTTTGTCTGGAGCGGTCAGGCCAGCCTGGATGCGTTGGTAAATCTCCTCGCGATGCACGGCAACGTCCTTTGGTGCGTTGATGCCGATTCGTACTTGCTGGCCGCTAACGCCCAGGATGGTGATCGTGATGTCATCACCGATGTTTATGCTTTCACCGACTTTGCGGGTGAGTATAAGCATGGACTTCTCCTTGATTACTTTTAAGGACACATGTTTCAGACAGGGCAGGTGTCGGATGTGTGTAGCTTACTGCTAAGCGCTTCCCTGTGACTGCCTCTTTTAGGACGCATAGAGGCGACATTAATTCCCATGGCGGCATCATACAGGTCTGCGATACATGATTCGCATTGTTTAAGCCAACGTTTATGACGGCCAGAATAGACAGTGAATGATAAAGTTGCCTCTTTATCCTTTAAAGGAGCAGGGCAGTGCGTAAAGTAGCGATGGCAATTGCGGTGTTGGCATTGGCCGGTTGCGGTGAAGGCAAGCGTGTCGATGCCCCCAAGGCCAAGCCTGCCGTGACCGAAAGCCAGCCACAAACCGGTACGATTGCCGCCCAGGAATGGGATGTGCGCGTAGGCCCGCCGGACCACAAGTTGCAGGCCATTACCGACCTGACAGCGTGGTTGCTGGAACATGGTTTCAATTTTTATATCGTGAAGGTCGACGGCAAGGACGAAGTGTTTATGGGGCCTTTCGCAAGCAAGGCCGAGGCTGAAGCCAAGCAGGCCTTGCTTAACGAGAAGATGGCCCGCGCCAAGAAAACCGACACCGAGTCCGAGGTTGTCGAGCACAAGGCTGCGCAATAAGGGCTGGTTGGGCGGGAGTCCCGCCCACGTTCAACCGCAGGCCTTGAGGTTTACCGGGCCGACAAATTCATTGCCGCGCCCCATCACGCAGGCCACGGTCTGGTTACGCTGGCGCTCCCAGGTCTGCACCGGGTAGGTCTTGTTCCAGGCTTCGTACAACTGACGGTCCTGTTTCGACAGGCGCAAGCCGTATTGCTTGCTCATGTAGAAGTAAGTGCGCGCAATCATCCCGCGAACCGAGGGGCGCGGCATGACTTTCTTGGCCTTGAAGTCCACCTGGGTCAAGCATGATCCGTACTGCCCGCGTTGCACGGGCAGCCAGCCAAAACTGAAGTTGTTACGGTCCCCGTTGACCTCGCCGATGCTTGGCACCAGGTTGTGCAGGTCGGCTTCGGCGCGCTTGAATACATCGTCATGACGCGTGCAGTTTTTGCGCCCGCCGTTTTGCCAGCATTGGCGCTGATGCCCGATCTGCCAGGCCGGGACAATATGCTCCCACTCGATACGCGCAGCGCGGCTGGCGTTTTTGCGTGGGATGTAGCCGCAGGCTTTCAGGTCCACGCGGTTGCCCGTGTATTTGCAGCCGCAATAAAACTCGGTGGATTGCGGTGCGTAAAGCTTCCAGGCGACTTTCTTGGCTTCGCTGAACGTGCGAGGCGCTTGTGCGTGGGCGGTGATGGAAAAAAACAGGCAGCACATAGCAATAAAGCGGGCACTCATTGAATCAATCTTCCTTCGGCACAACCCAGAAAATCTGCACGCCGCCATCATCCCGGTAGGCAAGGGTGACGTTGTCGTTCTCTGCGATTTCCTCCAGCAGGCGCTGCCACTCATCCTCAGGTTCATCCGGCAAGCGGAAGATCAAGGCTGCCTTGGCTTTCTGGGCATTGGTCGAATTGATGATCTTTTGCACACGAATGGCCAGGCGTTCGTAAGCACCAGGTGGGGTTTGTGCTGCGGAAGAGGACTTTGCCACGGAGGGCTCCTTAGATAAGCTGTACGTGCATACAGTATTTAACTGCGAGCAATTTCGCAACTGCTTAAAATTCAGGAAGTTCTTCTGATACCGACTTGGGCGGTTTGGTGTAGGAAGGGGCGGTTCTAATGGTGGGCATTTGCGAAGGGAGGCAGGGGCGGGTAGGCCGCCCCTGCCGGGGTGTCACCAGGAATCAATATTCCCAGAACATCCGTTGCAGCTCTTTGCTGTCCTGGGTCTTGGTCAGGGCGACCATCGCGAGGATGCGGGCTTTTTGCGGGTTCAGGTCATGGGCGACCACCCAGTCGTACTTGTCGTCAGGTTGTTCGGCGTTGCGCAGAACGAAACCGCCAGCATTCACGTGGGACGAGCGAATGATCTGCACGCCTTGTTTACGCAGTTCCTGCAGGGCAGGGACAACCTTGGAAGACACCGAGCCATTGCCGGTGCCGGCATGGATGATGGCTTTGGCGCCAGCCTGGGCCAGGGCCTTATAGGCTGTGTCGCTCACGTTACCGTAGCCGTAGGCGATTTCAACGTCGGGCAGGCTCTTGATGTTCTTGATGTCGAATTCAGAATCCATGGTGTGGCGCTTGGCTGGCAGGCGGAACCAATAGGATTTGCCCTCAACCACCATGCCCAGCGGGCCCCATGGGCTCTTGAACGCTTCGGTCTTGATGTTGACCATCTTGCTTACGTCGCGACCCGATTGGATTTCGTCGTTCATGGTCACCAGCACGCCTTTGCCGCGTGCATCTTTGCTACCGGCCACGGCCACGGCGTTGTACAGGTTGAGCATGCCGTCTGCCGACATGGCGGTGCCTGGGCGCATGGAACCGACCACGATGATTGGCTTGTCGGTTTTTTCTACCAGGTTCAGGAAGTAGGCGGTCTCTTCCAGGGTGTCGGTGCCGTGGGTGATCACGATGCCGTCCACGTCCTTGCTGTCGGCCAGTTCGGCGACGCGACGACCCAGTTGCAGCAGGTTGTCGTTGTTGATGCTCTCGGATGCAATTTGCATCACTTGTTCGCCGCGCACGTTGGCGATCTGGCTAAGCTCAGGAATACCGGCGATCAATTGTTCGATACCGACCTTGGCTGCCTGGTAGGTGGCACTGTTGGCCGAGCTGGCGCCAGCGCCGGCGATGGTGCCGCCGGTGGCGAGGATCACCACGTTGGAGAGTTTGGTCTTGGTTTCAACGTCCTTTGCCTGGGCGGCAACGGGGAACAGCAGCAGGAGGGCCAGCGCGCCCGGAACAATGTTCTTCAATGCAGATTTCATTATTTTTCTCTCTGGTTTTTGATGAGTGCTGGTGCAGGTTCATCTAGAGCGCCCGGGCGGTTCTGAACGCCGCGAGGTGCAGGGAAAGAGCAGGATCTGTACCAGCCTCACCAAGTTTTCATTCATAAAATAAGATATTGATTTATATGGAATAAATTCGTTTTTTTGAATGTCTTCAGCGATACGCTGTCCGGCTTTCCGAACAATTGGGTAGTAGCGCGTTCGGTTGTCCGAAAAAATGATCGAATCTTCCTCGGGGGTGTGCGACACCAGCCTCGCAGCCTGTCGTTTTAGAGAACGACCAGGCGCCGGCGATGTTTAGGAGTGCCTTGCCGTCACGTGAAGGCGGAGGCTAGAGGGGTCGCATGAAAGCGTGTTGGAGACCGTTGACAAATCTCGACAAGGTTCTCATAGTTTCAATAACGCAAACGTTTGCGAGATGTATCGTTGCAGGCGTTGCTTACAATAATCATAAGATCGGAGTGAACCCATGAAGCTGCCATTCGCTGGACGTCTTCTTGCTGTCGCTGTGCTTGCTGCCGCATCCGCTGCTCTACCTCTCTCCTCGGCATTTGCCGATGACGCCGCCAAGCCAAAGATTGGTCTGGTGATGAAGTCCCTCGCCAACGAATTTTTCGTCACCATGCAAGACGGTGCAAAGGACTACCAGAAGTCCCACGCCGCCGATTTCGACATGATCACTAACGGCATCAAGAACGAAACCGATACCAGCGCACAGATTGATATCGTCAAGCAGATGATCCTCTCCAAGGTCAATGCCATCGTTATCGCGCCGGCGGACTCCAAGGCACTGGTTAAAGTGCTGGAAGACGCTTCCAAGGCCGGGATCAAAATCGTCAACATCGATAACCGCCTCGACCCGGATGTACTCAAAAGCAAAAACCTCGATATTCCTTTCGTCGGCCCGGACAACCGCAAGGGCTCCAAGCTGGTGGGCGACTACCTGGCCAAGCAACTGGCAGCGGGTGACAAGGTCGGCATCATCGAAGGCGTACCGACCACCACCAACGCCCAGCAGCGCACGGCCGGCTTCAAGGATGCGATGGACGCGGCGGGCTTGAAGATCGTTTCCACCCAATCGGGTAACTGGGAAATTGACGAGGGCCGTAAAGTGGCTTCCGCCATGCTGAGTGAATACCCGGATCTCAAGGCCCTGCTGGCCGGTAACGACAATATGGCCCTGGGCGCAGTCTCCGCTGTCCGCGCGGCGGGCAAGGCCGGCAAAGTGCTGGTCGTCGGCTATGACAACATCGAAGCCATCAAGCCGATGCTGCAAGACGGTCGCGTCCTGGCGACCGCCGACCAGGCTGCAGCCCAGCAGGCTGTGTTCGGTATCCAGAACGCGCTCAAGCTGGTCAAGGGTGAGAAAGTCGATGCCAAAGATGGCGTGATCGAAACCCCGGTCGAACTCGTCCTCAAGAAGTAATCCTGGCAGCACCCAACAGCGTCCGCTCATCGTGAGCGGACGCCTGGAGATTTTCCTATGTCATCTTCCGCCCCGAACGCTGTCCTCTCGGTCAGCGGTATCGGCAAGACCTATGCCCAGCCGGTTCTGTCCGACATCACCCTGACGCTCAATCGCGGTGAAGTGCTGGCGCTGACCGGTGAGAACGGCGCAGGTAAAAGTACCTTGTCGAAGATCATCGGCGGGCTGGTCACGCCGACCACCGGGCACATGCAATTCAATGGGCAAGACTATCGCCCGGGCAGTCGCACCCAAGCTGAAGAGCTGGGTGTGCGCATGGTCATGCAGGAGCTCAACCTGCTGCCGACGCTGACCGTGGCCGAAAACCTGTTCCTGGATAACCTGCCCAGCCATTGTGGTTGGATCAGCCGCAAGCAACTGCGCAAGGCTGCTATCGAAGCCATGGCTCAAGTCGGCCTGGACGCCATCGATCCGGACACGTTGGTTGGCAGCCTGGGCATTGGCCATCAGCAGATGGTCGAGATCGCGCGCAACCTGATCGGTGACTGCCATGTACTGATCCTCGACGAACCGACGGCGATGTTGACCGCCCGTGAGGTCGAGATGCTTTTTGAACAAATCACCCGCCTGCAGGCCCGTGGCGTGGCGATCATTTATATTTCGCACCGGCTGGAAGAACTGGCCCGGGTTGCCCAGCGCATTGCGGTACTGCGTGACGGCAAGCTGGTGTGCGTCGAGCCGATGGCCAACTACAACAGCGAGCAACTGGTCACCTTGATGGTCGGCCGCGAGCTGGGTGAACAGATCGACCTGGGCCCGCGTACCCTTGGCGCGCCTGCGCTAACGGTTAAAGGCCTGACACGCTCGGATAAGGTTCGAGATGTGTCCTTTGAAGTGCGTGCCGGTGAGATCTACGGCATTTCCGGCCTGATCGGCGCAGGCCGTACAGAGCTGTTGCGCCTGATCTTCGGCGCTGACCTCGCCGACAGTGGCACCGTGGCGCTCGGCTCGCCGGCCCAGGTGGTGAGTATCCGCTCGCCGGTTGACGCGGTTGGCCACGGCATTGCCCTGATCACTGAGGACCGCAAGGGTGAGGGCCTGCTGCTGACACAATCCATCAGCGCCAATATCGCCCTGGGCAACATGCCGGAAATTTCCGGCGGTGGCGTAGTCAACGGCCGTGATGAAACCGCGTTGGCCAAGCGTCAGATCGATGCCATGCGCATCCGCAGTTCCAGCCCGGCGCAGTTGGTGTCCGAATTGTCCGGCGGCAACCAGCAGAAAGTGGTGATTGGCCGCTGGCTGGAGCGCGACTGCTCGGTAATGCTGTTCGATGAGCCAACCCGCGGCATCGACGTGGGAGCAAAGTTCGACATCTATGCCTTGCTGGGCGAATTGACCCGCCAGGGCAAAGCGCTGGTTGTCGTGTCCAGCGACCTGCGTGAGCTCATGCTGATCTGCGATCGCATCGGTGTGTTGTCCGCCGGGCGCCTGATAGAGACCTTCGAGCGTGACAGTTGGACCCAGGACGAATTGCTTGCCGCCGCCTTTGCTGGCTATCAGAAACGTGATGCGCTGCTCAATGACGCAGTGCTTAGGGATACCCCATGAAAACCACCACCTCCCCCGGTAAAGCGGGCGGCAACTTCTACGGGCTTGGCACCTATCTGGGCCTGGCGGGCGCCTTGTTGGCGATGATCGCGCTGTTTTCGGTACTCAGCGATCACTTTCTGTCCTACGACACCTTCAGCACACTGGCCAACCAGATCCCGGACCTGATGGTGCTCGCGGTCGGCATGACCTTTATCCTGATCATCGGCGGCATCGACTTGTCGGTGGGCTCGGTGCTGGCATTGGCTGCGTCGGCGGTCAGCGTGGCAATCCTGGGGTGGGGCTGGAGCGTTGTGCCTGCCGCCATACTCGGTATGGCATGCGCTGCGCTCGCGGGTACCATTACCGGTTCGATCACCGTGGCTTGGCGCATCCCGTCGTTCATCGTGTCCCTCGGCGTGCTCGAAATGGCCCGTGGCGTGGCGTACCAGATGACCGGCTCGCGCACGGCCTACATCGGTGATTCTTTTGCCTGGCTGTCCAACCCAGTGGCCTTTGGTATTTCGCCTTCGTTCATCATTGCGTTGCTGGTCATCATCGCGGCGCAATTGGTGTTGACCCGCACGGTGTTTGGTCGCTACCTGATCGGTATTGGTACCAACGAAGAAGCGGTGCGTCTGGCAGGTATCAATCCAAAACCCTACAAGATCCTGGTGTTCAGCCTGATGGGGCTGCTGGCGGGTGTGGCGGCGCTGTTCCAGATTTCGCGATTGGAAGCGGCAGACCCGAACGCCGGCTCCGGCCTGGAGCTGCAAGTGATCGCGGCGGTGGTTATCGGCGGGACTAGCCTGATGGGTGGGCGTGGTTCGGTGATCAGCACCTTTTTTGGTGTGTTGATTATTTCGGTATTGGCCGCTGGATTGGCGCAGATCGGTGCTACGGAGCCGACCAAACGCATCATCACCGGTGCGGTGATTGTGATTGCGGTGGTTCTCGATACCTACCGCAGCCAGCGCGCCAGTCGGCGGGGCTGAGCCATGGCGACGATCAAGGATGTGGCAGCGCTTGCAGGTATTTCCTACACCACGGTGTCCCATGTGGTGAACAAGACGCGCCCGGTGAGTGAGCCAGTGCGCATCAAAGTCGAAGCGGCGATCAAGCAGCTCGACTACGTGCCCAGTGCTGTCGCGCGCTCGCTCAAGGCCAAGACCACGGCCACCATTGGCTTGCTGGTGCCCAACAGCCTCAACCCGTACTTTGCCGAACTGGCCAGGGGTATCGAAGATTATTGCGAGCGTAACGGCTACTGCGTGATCCTGTGCAACTCCGACGATAATGCGGAAAAACAGCGTAACTATTTGCGGGTACTGCTGGAAAAGCGCATCGATGGCTTGATCGTGACTTCCGTAGGGGGCGATGACAGTGGCCTTGCCGCTGGCTTGAGCGCCGTGCGCACGCCGATGGTCATTGTCGACCGGGCGCTGGACGGCATTGATGTCGATCTGGTGCGTATCGATCACGAGGAGGGCGGTTACCTGGCGACCCAGCACTTGCTTGAGTTGGGCCACCGCGACATCGCCTGCATTGGCGGCCCGGCTCACACCCGCGTCGCGCAGATGCGCCTGGCGGGCTATCACCGCGCGCTGCGTGAGGCGGGAGTGGAGGTGGCGGCCACTCGCACCCAGGAAAGCGATTTCACCAGTACCGGCGGTTATGCTGCCGCTGTGCAATTACTGGCGCAAAATCCGCCCAGCGCCATTTTTGCCAGCAACGACATGATTGGTTTCGGCGTGTTGCGTGCGGCCGCCGAGCGCAATATTCGCGTGCCTGGCGAGCTGTCGGTGATTGGTTTCGATGACATTCAAATGGGCCGCTACGTGTACCCGGCGCTGACCACGGTCGGGCAGTCGATCGTGCAACTGGGCGAGACGGCGGCAGAGCTTTTATTGCGACGAATTGCGACACCCCAACTGCCGATCGATCAACGCATCGTGAAGCCGAGCATTGTGTTGCGCGAGTCCACGGCACCCGTCGCCGGTGTGTTTGCCCAATACCGCTGAACCGAATTGATGAGTATTGATGTATGTGCGCAAACGTAGTGGTAGTAGGCAGCTTGAATATGGACCTGGTCACCCGCGCCAGCCGGTTGCCGCGTGCCGGAGAGACCCTGATTGGCCAGACGTTCTCCACGGTGCCTGGTGGCAAGGGTGCCAACCAGGCAGTGGCGTCGGCGCGGCTGGGCGCCGAGGTGGCGATGGTTGGCTGCGTCGGCAGCGATGCCTATGGTGTCCAGCTGCGTGATGCGCTGCTGGTGGAGGGCATCGACTGTCAGGCCGTCAGCCGCGTGGACGGCTCCAGCGGCGTGGCGCTGATCGTGGTGGATGACAGCAGCCAGAATGCGATTGTGATCGTCGCCGGCAGCAACGGTGAATTGACGCCCGCCTCGTTGCAGGCGGCTGACGCGGTGTTGCAGGCGGCCGATGTGATCATCTGCCAGCTCGAAGTGCCGATGGCGACCGTGGGCTATGCGTTAAAGCGTGGTCGCGAGTTGGGTAAGACCGTGATCCTCAATCCAGCGCCGGCCAGCGGCCCATTGCCTGCGCAGTGGTATGCCTCGATTGATTACCTGATCCCCAATGAAAGCGAAGCCACGGCGCTGAGCGGTGTGACCGTCGATTCCCTGGAGAGCGCCAAGCTGGCCGCGACGCAACTGATCAAGGCGGGGGCCGGCAAAGTCATCATCACCCTGGGTTCCCAGGGCGCGCTGTTTGCCGACGGCCAGGCTTTTGAGCATCTTCTGGCGCCCAGGGTCAAGGCGGTGGATACCACCGCAGCGGGCGACACCTTTGTCGGTGGTTTTGCCGCGGCGCTGGCCAACGGCAAAAGCGAGGCCGAGGCCATCCGTTTCGGCCAGGTCGCGGCCGCGCTGTCGGTGACCCGCGCCGGTGCGCAACCCTCTATTCCTACGCTGCACGACGTACAAGGTTTTGTGCCCTCATGAAAAAGACCCCATTGCTCAATATCGCCCTGTCGCGCGTGATCGCCTCCCTGGGGCACGGCGACATCCTGGTCATCGGCGATGCCGGTTTGCCCGTACCGCCGGGTGTCGAGTTGATCGACCTGGCGCTGACCCAGGGCATTCCTGATTTCATCAGCACCTTGCGCATTGTGCTCAGTGAAATGCAGGTGGAAAGCCATGTGTTGGCGCAAGAAATCCTGCACAAGCAACCGCCGGCGCTGACTGACCTGAACACGCTCGCCGAGCAGGCGGCGCTCGGTGAGCGGCGTCTGCTCAGCCACGAAGAGTTCAAGCAACTCAGCCGCAAGGCGCGTGCCGTGGTGCGTACGGGTGAGTGCCAGCCTTATTGCAATATCGCGCTGGTGTCCGGCGTAACCTTCTAGAGTGTCCCAACAACAAGGAGTGTTTTATGCACCGTGGTCTTCCAACCCTGAGAAATCTGTTTCGGAGTGTTCTGCTCTTGTCCGCACTCACTGCAGCAAGCGCCCACGCGGCGGAAAAAATCGACCTGATCATTGATACCGATCCCGGTGCCGACGATGTGGTGGCGTTGCTGTTCGCCATGGCCTCCCCGGACGAGTTGAATATTCGTGCGCTGACCACCGTTGCCGGCAACGTGCGGCTGGACAAGACTTCGCGCAACGCACGCCTGGCCCGCGAATGGGCAGGGCGCGAGGATATTCCGGTGTACGCCGGTGCGCCCAAGCCGCTGCTGCGCACACCGATCTACGCCGAGAACATCCATGGCAAGGAAGGCATCTCCGGCGTTACCGTGCACGAGCCGAAAAAAGGCCTGGCCGACGGCAATGCCGTTGACTATCTGATCAAGACCTTGAGCACCGCCAAACCCCACAGCATCACCATTGCCATGCTGGGCCCGCAGACCAACCTGGCGCTGGCATTGACCCAGGCCCCGGAAATTACCCAGGGCATCAAGGAAGTGGTAGTCATGGGCGGTGCGCACTTCAACGGCGGCAATATCACGCCGGTGGCGGAGTTCAACCTGTTTGCCGACCCGGCGGCGGCAGAGATCGTGCTCAAGAGCGGTGTGAAGTTGACGTACCTGCCACTGGACGTGACTCACAAGGTGCTGACCAGTGACGCACGGCTGAAGAAGATTGCCGACCTGAACAGCAATGCCAGCAAGGTCGTGAGCAATATTCTCAACGAATACGTCAAGGGTGACATGGAGCACTATGGCATCCCGGGCGGCCCGGTGCATGACGCCACCGTCATTGCCTACCTGCTCAAACCGTCACTGTTCAGCGGTCGCCAGGCCAATATGGTGGTGGATAGCCGCGAAGGTCCGACTTTCGGCCAGACCATCGTCGATTGGTATGACGGTCTCAAGCAGGAAAAGAACGTGTTCTGGGTTGAAAACGGCGACGCTCAGGGCTTCTTCGATCTGCTGACCGAGCGCCTCGCGCGTCTCAAGTAATACCCTTGCCGGTCGGCGTTCGCCGGCCGGCTCTTATTCGCGCTCGGGGTCGTGTGCGCCCATGTGGTCGGCCGGGTATTTTGCAAATACCTGGGCGATGAACGCTTGCGCCGCCTGGGTGCCCAATTCCTTGACCAATAGGTCGATGCCGATGATCGCCAACTCCTCTGTGCTTCCGGGGCTATAGGAACTCTGCCCTTGGGGCCACTTGGCTTTGATGTCGGCTTGCAGCGTTACGGTGGTCATGAAGGTCTCACGGGGCTGAAATACTGGGCAGTGCGCTGGAGCGCAGCTCTTACGCCGGCAGTTAACCATTTTGTATCGTCTTTGGCACTGATACTTAGGCATAAGGCGCTTCGGGATGAGTGAAGTGCTGTGCGACACTGTCCGCCTGTTTAATTGCCGGGGAACACCGCGTGCAGATCGATTTGAACAACCCCGCGAACTTGACCTTGGCCGCCGTGCGCCAACTGATCGCCAGCGCCAGCGACGATGAACACACCCAATTGCGGGTCACCAAGGCCGGTATTGCCTATATCTCTTGCGGTAAAGCAGTGGGGGGCGTGGACATCGACGGCTTGTTGTTTCGCCTTGAGACCTGGGCCAAGGGGGCGGGCTATGTCGGTAATGTGGCTGCCAGCGACGAAGTCTGGGTCATGCAGATTTTCAATGCACTGAAGCAGAACTGGCCGAAGCCGCCGTTTGACTACATTGACGTCTACTGAGTACGTTCATATCTGGTGACGATTGATCGGGCGTATGCCGATCGAGAGTCAGGCAGACTTGCCGTCCGGCGGTTTACGTCTTGAAACCAATCCGCCTCACAGCTGTCGCACGATCTCTGTCCATTTTTAATCATAGGAGGCTTCATGCCTTGGAAGCTCGCATCATTCGGCACTTTGTTGGCAGCACTCGCGTTGGCGGGTTGCAGCACCCCGGGTGCCTCTGAGCCAGCCAAAGACGCCGCCGTGGCCGATGCTGGTCATAGCCGCTGTGAATCGAAAGCCGCTGAGTTCACGATCGGCCAGAAAGCCTCACCTCAGTTGCTGGAGCAGGCCCGTACCCGCGCCGGTGCGCAGAACGCGCGGATTCTCAAGCCCAACGACATGATCACCCTGGAATACCGCTCCGACCGCCTGAACCTGAACACCGATGACAACCTGGTGATTACGCGCGTCAACTGCGGCTGATCGTTTCCAGCTTTTGCAGCGCCCATAAAAAACCCCGTCACATGGACGGGGTTTTTTTTAGCTCAGCGGAGAATTACTCGCCGCGAACCTGTGCAGCTTGCATACCCTTTTGGCCTTTCTCAGCCACGAAGGAAACGGTTTGGCCTTCTTTCAGGCTTTTGAAACCGTCGCTTTCGATAGCTTTGAAGTGTACGAACAGGTCGTCACCGCCACCTTGAGGAGTGATGAAGCCGAAGCCTTTTTCATCGTTGAACCATTTAACGGTGCCGGTTTGGCGATTAGACATGGTGTATCTCCAAGAAACATATATTTTCAGTAGTGCTGTGCTGCTCAGGCCAACTGGGCACACCGGGCTATCATAGTCGAAATGTTCGGCTTGGGAGCCCCCCCAAGGCATTGTTTGCTAATCAATAGCGTTGCGTTTAATGCCTGGTTTCGCTGAAAGCCCCGATCTACGGGGCTTTGGTGCGAAATATCAGCTGGTAAAAAAAGCCGTAAAAGCTGCGTAATTTGTGTGAAATGGCAGTTTTTGCGCTGTTTTTTCAGCGAAACGTCGGTCTGATCATTGGTCTTTCTTACTTTTTCTTCACAACTTTGCACGACGAAATAGCCGCGACCGCTTTGTTTTTAAGCTCGGGCTTGGCGTTCGGGTTTTTCATCAGTTCGGTGATTTCTGCAGTGGTCAATTCGGCATTGATCTTGTCAGCGCCGCATTCGCAGTGGTCTTTGGCGGTTTTGGCATCCACGTTCTGGCTGGCTGCGGCGCTGCAGTCGTTGACGAAACTGTCGCGGGCGCCGGCCGGCCAGTTCGACGGGGCCGCTGCCTGTGCGCCGAGGGACAGGAGGGTCAGGGAGGCAGCGAGAGCGAGGGTCGAGGTGAAACGCATCATGGGATGCTCCTTTGGGTCGGGGACGAACGGCGATTCTCAGTGGGTTTGAGGCGTTGCGTACAGCTCAAGTTCCGTTTTGCAGCTACAAAGCCTGGAATTTGTCATTACCTGGCATGGCGTCGGCGCGATGACCGTTCATCTGTGCTAGCATCGGTGCCCTGGCTATTTCCAGGCGCGCCATTTGCCGCCTTGCCATGTTCTTTTTAGCTCACTCCAGTCACTCTGGTTCGATTATCGGTTGGCCGAAAGGCTCCTGCCGCTGTAAGGCAGGCGTTCATCCCTGAACGGCCTGGTGTTGGATCTTGTACTGGCTCATCCCAACCCACGTGACCTTTGGTAGGGGTCACCACTAGGAGAGGAGGCGCCATGCCAACTATTACTCTTCCCGACGGCAGTCAACGTTCATTCGATCATCCGGTTTCCGTAGCCGAGGTCGCCGCATCCATTGGTGCTGGCCTGGCCAAGGCCACCGTGGCCGGCAAGGTCGACGGCAAACTGGTTGATGCCAGTGATCTGATCACCTCCGATGCCAGCCTGCAAATCATCACCCCCAAGGATCAAGAAGGGCTGGAGATCATTCGCCACTCTTGCGCTCACCTGATTGGCCACGCGGTCAAGCAGCTGTACCCTACGGCGAAAATGGTGATCGGCCCGGTCATCGATGAAGGCTTCTATTACGACATCGCCTACGAGCGTCCTTTCACTCCGGACGACCTGGCCGCTATCGAACAGCGCATGCACGCCCTGATCGAAAAAGATTATGACGTGATCAAAAAGGTCACGCCGCGCGCCGAAGTGATCGACGTATTCACCGCCCGTGGCGAAGACTACAAGCTGCGCCTGGTGGAAGACATGCCGGACGAGCAGGCCATGGGCCTGTACTACCACGAAGAATACGTCGACATGTGCCGCGGCCCGCACGTGCCGAACACACGCTTCCTGAAGTCGTTCAAGCTGACCAAGCTGTCCGGTGCCTACTGGCGCGGCGACGCAAAGAACGAGCAACTGCAGCGGATCTACGGTACTGCCTGGGCTGACAAGAAGCAGCTGGCTGCCTACATCCAGCGCATCGAAGAAGCCGAAAAACGCGACCACCGCAAGATCGGCAAGCGCCTGAACCTCTTCCACCTCCAGGAAGAAGCGCCGGGCATGGTGTTCTGGCACCCGAACGGCTGGACCCTGTACCAGGTGCTTGAGCAGTACATGCGCAAGGTGCAGCGCGACAACGGCTACCTGGAGATCAAGACTCCCCAGGTCGTTGACCGCAGTCTCTGGGAGAAATCCGGGCACTGGGCCAACTACGCCGACAACATGTTCACCACCCAGTCGGAAAACCGCGACTACGCCATCAAGCCAATGAACTGCCCTTGCCACGTGCAGGTGTTCAACCAGGGCCTGAAGAGCTACCGCGAGTTGCCGATGCGCCTGGCCGAGTTTGGTGCTTGCCACCGTAACGAGCCATCGGGTGCGTTGCACGGCATCATGCGTGTGCGCGGCTTCACCCAGGACGACGCCCACATCTTCTGCACCGAAGAGCAGATGCAGGCTGAATCCGCTGCGTTCATCAAGCTGACCATGGACGTTTATCGCGATTTCGGTTTCACCGACGTCGAAATGAAACTGTCCACTCGTCCGGAAAAACGCGTCGGCTCCGACGAGCTGTGGGATCGCGCCGAAGCAGCATTGGCCGCAGCGCTGGACAGTGCGGGCCTTGCGTACGATCTGCAGCCGGGCGAGGGCGCTTTCTACGGTCCGAAGATCGAGTTCTCGCTGAAAGATTGCCTTGGCCGCGTCTGGCAGTGTGGTACCCTGCAGCTCGATTTTAACCTGCCGATCCGTCTGGGAGCCGAATACGTCTCCGAAGACAACAGCCGTAAACACCCGGTTATGCTGCACCGGGCGATCCTCGGCTCGTTCGAACGGTTCGTCGGGATCCTGATCGAGCACTACGAGGGTGCATTCCCTGCGTGGCTGGCGCCGACCCAGGCAGTGATCATGAATATCACTGATAAACAGGCAGATTTTGCCGCTGAAGTTGAAAAAACTCTCAACGAAAGCGGGTTTCGTGCCAAGTCCGACTTGAGAAATGAAAAGATCGGCTTTAAAATCCGCGAGCATACTTTGCTCAAGGTTCCCTATCTTTTGGTTATCGGAGATCGGGAAGTCGAGATGCAGACTGTCGCTGTGCGTACTCGTGAAGGTGCTGACCTGGGCTCGATGCCCGTCGCCCAGTTCGCTGAGTTCCTCGCGCAAGCGGTTTCCCGGCGTGGTCGCCCAGATTCGGAGTAATTATTATTAAGCGTGAAATGAGACAAGATAAACGAGCTGCACCGAAAGCCCCGATCAACGAGAATATCTCGGCACGCGAGGTTCGGTTAATTGGCGCTGACGGCGAGCAGATTGGCATCGTCTCGATTGATGAAGCGCTTCGTATCGCTGAAGAGTCCAAATTGGACCTGGTGGAAATCTCCGCCGACGCAATCCCGCCTGTTTGCCGGGTGATGGACTACGGCAAATCGATCTTCGAAAAGAAGAAGCAGATTGCTGCGGCGAAGAAGAACCAAAAGCAGATTCAAGTAAAAGAAATCAAGTTTCGTCCAGGGACGGAGGAAGGGGATTACCAGGTAAAACTGCGCAACCTGGTACGTTTCCTGAGTGATGGGGACAGGGCCAAGGTATCCTTGCGATTCCGCGGCCGTGAGATGGCCCACCAGGAGCTGGGGATGGAACTCCTCAAGCGGGTTGAAGCTGACCTGCTCGAGTACGGTTCGGTCGAACAGCATCCTAAGATGGAAGGACGCCAACTGATCATGGTCATCGCCCCGAAAAAGAAGAAGTAATCAACAGGGCACGGCAGGCCTTCTGATTATGTTTATCAACTGAATGCGGAGTATCCGAACATGCCAAAGATGAAGACTAAAAGTGGTGCTGCTAAGCGGTTTCTGAAAACTGCTAACGGTATCAAGCACAAGCACGCTTTCAAGAGCCACATCCTGACCAAAATGTCGACCAAGCGTAAGCGTCAACTGCGCGGTAGCAGCTTGCTGCATCCGTCTGACGTGGCAAAAGTCGAGCGCATGCTGCGCCTTCGTTAATTTTTGGATCAAGACTAGAGGAAGTAACTCATGGCTCGTGTAAAGCGTGGCGTCATTGCCCGTAAACGTCACAAAAAAATTCTGAAACTTGCTAAAGGCTACTACGGCGCGCGTTCACGCGTATTCCGTGTTGCCAAGCAAGCGGTAATCAAGGCAGGCCAATACGCCTACCGCGACCGTCGTCAGAAAAAACGTCAGTTCCGCGCTCTGTGGATCGCTCGTATCAACGCTGGTGCACGTGTTAACGGTCTGTCCTACAGCCGTTTCATCGCTGGCCTGAAAAAAGCTTCCATCGAGATCGACCGTAAGGTTCTGGCCGAACTGGCAGTGAACGAAAAAGCGGTGTTTGCTGCGATTGTCGAGAAAGCTAAAGCCACTCTGGCTTAAGTACCCCCGACAATCACCCTGGGCTGCTCCTGTAGCCCAAGGTGGTAAACGTCTTAAATAGGGGAAGAGCCTTCAAGCTCTTCCCCTATTTTGTATCTGGAGTCTGTACATGGAAAACCTGGACGCGCTCGTCGCTCAAGCTCTTGAGGCTGTGCAAAGCGCTGAAGATATCAATGCCCTGGAGCAAATCCGGGTTCACTACCTTGGCAAAAAGGGTGAATTGACTCAGGTGATGAAGACCCTGGGGAATTTGCCGGCTGAAGAGCGTCCGCAAGTCGGTGCGCTGATCAACGTCGCCAAGGAGCGTGTTACAGAGGTGCTCAATGCGCGCAAGGCGACGATGGAGGAGGCCGATCTTGCGGCCAAACTCGCCGCCGAATCCATTGACGTCACCTTGCCTGGCCGTGGCCAGGCCTCGGGCGGCCTGCATCCGATCACCCGGACTCTGGAACGTATCGAGCAGTTCTTCACCCATATCGGCTACGGCATTGCCGAAGGCCCTGAGG
>NZ_QAJM01000008.1:50186-50369 GCF_003852405.1 Pseudomonas sp. KBW05 | reverse complement strand
CGCGATATCAACTTCGCTGACCTCAAGGGCACCATCGAAGAGTTCCTTCGCGTGTTCTTCGAGAAAGAGCTGGCGGTACGTTTCCGTCCATCGTTCTTCCCGTTCACCGAGCCGTCCGCTGAAGTCGACATGGAATGCGTGATGTGCAGCGGTAAAGGTTGCCGCGTGTGCAAGCAGACCGGC
>NZ_QAJM01000008.1:39775-50012 GCF_003852405.1 Pseudomonas sp. KBW05 | reverse complement strand
GCGCAATTTCGCTAGTCGTAACGAATCTTTAGGAGAGCAGGATGAAATTCAGTGAACAATGGCTGCGTGGCTGGGTAAGCCCGCAGGTAGGTCGCGACGAGCTGGTTGCCCGTCTGTCGATGGCCGGTCTTGAGGTCGATAGCGTTACGCCGGCCGCCGGTGTTTTCAGCGGTGTGGTCGTGGGCGAGGTGCTGAGCACCGAGCAGCACCCGGATGCCGACAAATTGCGTGTGTGCCAGGTCAGCAGCGGCGCGGAAACCTTCCAGGTCGTGTGCGGAGCGCCCAATGTGCGCCCGGGCCTGAAGATCCCGTTCGCGATGATCGGCGCCGAGTTGCCGGGCGACTTCAAGATCAAGAAGGCCAAGCTGCGTGGCGTCGAGTCCAACGGCATGCTGTGCTCCCAAGCCGAACTGCAAGTAGGCGAGGGCAATGATGGCCTGATGGAACTGCCGGCTGATGCACCAGTAGGCCAGGACATCCGTGTTTACCTGGAGCTGGAAGACGCGAGCATCGAGGTCGACCTGACCCCGAACCGCGGCGACTGCCTGTCCCTGGCCGGCCTGGCCCGTGAAGTGGGCGCGCTGTACAACGCGCCGGTCACCCGTCCAGTGGTTGCCAGCGTGCCGGCTGTACACGACGAAGTCCGTCCGATCGAAGTGCTGGCGCCACACGCCTGCCCGCGTTACCTGGGCCGTGTGATCCGTAACGTTGACCTGTCCAAGCCAACGCCGCTGTGGATGGTTGAGCGTCTGCGTCGCGCCGACGTACGCAGCATCGACGCTGCCGTCGATATCACCAACTACGTGATGCTGGAGCTGGGTCAACCGCTGCACGCCTTCGATCTCGCCGAGATCAACGGTGGCATCCGCGTACGCATGGCCGAAGAAGGCGAGAAGCTGGTGCTGCTCGACGGTCAGGAAGTCAGCCTGCGCGCCGACACCCTGGTCATCGCCGACCACTCCCGCGCCCTGGCAATCGCCGGCGTGATGGGGGGCGAGCACAGCGGTGTGTCCGCTACCACTCGCGACGTTTTCCTTGAAAGCGCGTTCTTCGACCAGATCGCTATCGCTGGCAAGGCCCGTTCCTATGGCCTGCACACCGATGCTTCGCATCGCTACGAGCGTGGCGTGGACTGGCAGCTGGCCCGTGAAGCCATGGAGCGCGCCACCGGCCTGCTGCTGGAAATCACCGGCGGCGAAGCCGGCCCGATCACCGAAACCGTCAACGAACAGTTCTTGCCGTCCGTTGCGCCGATCACCCTGCGTGCCAAAAGCGTCGAGCAGATGCTGGGCCTGGTGATCGAACCGGCTGAAATCGAGCAACTGTTGTCGGCCCTGGGCCTGGCGATCTCCGTGAGTGGAGAAGGGCAGTGGCACGTTGAAGTGCCAAGCCATCGTTTTGACATCAGCCTCGAAGTTGACCTGATCGAAGAACTGGCGCGCCTGTACGGCTACAACCGCCTGCCGGTTCGTTACCCGCAAGCGCGTCTGGCGCCACAACCCAAGGCTGAGGCGCGTGCGCACCTGCCTGAGCTGCGTCGCCTGCTGGTTGCTCGTGGTTACCAGGAAGCGGTGACCTACAGCTTCATCGACCCGAAGCAGTTCGAACTGTTCAACCCGGGCGTCGAGCCGCTGTTGCTGGCCAACCCGATTTCCAACGACATGGCGGCCATGCGTTCGTCCCTGTGGCCAGGCCTGGTGAAAGCACTTTCCCACAACCTGAACCGTCAGCAAGACCGCGTGCGCATGTTCGAAAGCGGCCTGCGTTTTGTCGGCCAGCTCGATGGCCTGAAACAAGAGCCGATGCTGGCTGGCGTGGTGTGCGGTAGCCGTCTGCCGGAAGGCTGGGCACAGGGCCGCGATGCCGTGGACTTCTTCGACGTCAAGGCTGACGTGGAAGCGGTACTGGGCTTCGCGGGTGCACTGGATGCCTTCACCTTCCTGCCAGGCAGCCACCCGGCGTTGCACCCGGGCCAGACTGCGCGCATCGAGCGTGAAGGGCGTTTGGTCGGTTTTGTGGGCGCCATTCACCCGGAACTGTCGAAAACCCTCGGTCTTGACCGTCCGGTGTTTGTGTTCGAGCTGGTCCTGGCTGAAGTGGCTTCTGGCAAGATGCCTAAATTCAGCGAGCTGTCGCGCTTCCCTGAAGTGCGCCGCGACCTGGCCTTGATCGCCGACCGTGAAGTGGCCGCCACTGCCGTTCTGGATGTAATCCGTGAAAATGCAGGGGAATGGCTGACAGACCTCAGGCTATTTGACGTCTATCAGGGTAAAGGTATTGATCCGCATAGAAAAAGCCTTGCAGTTGGCTTGACCTGGCAGCATCCATCGCGCACTCTTAATGACGATGAGGTGAATAGCACGACACAAAATATCCTCACCTCGCTCGAACAAAGGTTGAACGCCACGTTAAGGAAGTGACGTATGGGGGCTTTGACGAAAGCTGAGATGGCGGAACGTCTGTACGAAGAGCTGGGTCTGAACAAGCGCGAGGCCAAGGAATTGGTCGAGCTGTTTTTTGAAGAAATCAGACACGCTCTGGAAGACAACGAGCAGGTCAAATTGTCCGGTTTCGGCAATTTTGACCTGCGGGACAAACGCCAGCGGCCTGGCCGCAATCCAAAAACGGGAGAAGAAATCCCGATCACGGCTCGCCGTGTGGTCACCTTTCGTCCAGGGCAGAAGTTGAAGGCCCGAGTTGAGGCTTATGCTGGAACCAAGTCATAACGACGAGCTACCCGTCATCCCAGGCAAACGCTACTTCACCATTGGTGAAGTCAGCGAGCTCTGTGCGGTAAAACCGCACGTGCTGCGCTATTGGGAGCAGGAGTTTCCTCAACTCAACCCCGTCAAACGCACCGGGAACCGTCGGTATTATCAGCGCCAGGACGTGCTGATGATCCGACAGATCCGCGCGTTGTTGTACGACCAGGGGTTCACCATCAGCGGTGCGCGTCAGCGCATGTCCGGTGATGAAGCCAAAGACGACACCACCCAATACAAGCAAATGATCCGCCAGATGATCGCCGAACTGGAAGATGTGCTGGTGGTTTTGAAGAAGTGATTCAAGCTTTTAAAATACTTCCACATTTCAAAAGCTTGCGGTATATTTCGGGTCGCTTCGTTATGAAGCAAACCCAGTAACACGCCTAGTCGGGGCGTAGCGCAGTCCGGTAGCGCACTAGCATGGGGTGCTAGGGGTCGAGTGTTCGAATCACTCCGTCCCGACCATATTTTTCAGTGATTTAGGCCAATGCTCACAGCATTGGCCTTTTTCATGCGCGTGATTTTTGCGGGACTTCACGCCTGCTCCATGCAGTCTGCGGCCGGATGCGAGCCCACGCCAAAGAAGCTGAAGCAAATCCAGAAGAAAGCTGTTCACTCACAGCCCCGCCCAACGCGGGGTTTGTCGTATCTGGGGCTCCTGCCCCAATTATAGTGACTGCATCGCCGCCTCCATCACGGCATACCTTGTTACAACCATTCGCCCCTGGGCATAGTCGGTATAGAACTTCGGCCTTTTGTTCTAATCCTAATGCTAGGCGTGCTTGAAACCGTGAGCGCCTGCTGACAACCCATAGAGGTTCACAAAATGAAAATGACACTACCCGCCCTGGTCTTGGGCGCCCTCATTTCGCAAGGAGCGATGGCTGCCGGAGATGGCACCGCCGCCCTTGGAGGCGGCGTTGGTGGTGCACTTGGCAATATCGTAGGTCAACAGCTCGGTGGCTCAACGGGCGCAGCGGTAGGCGCAGGTGTTGGTGGTGCCGCCGGTAGTGCTGTCGGCGCTCAACGAGGCAACAGAGCGGAAGCCGCAATAGGTGGCGGTATCGGCTCAGCCGGCGGCTCACTCATTGGTAATCGTCTCGGAGGCACAACGGGATCGACTATCGGCGCTGGTGTAGGGGGTGCAGCCGGCGGCGCGCTGGGGAATAACCTGGCAGATGATGAGAGTAGTCATAGATCGGATGGTAAGAAGCACAAAGGCAACAACAAGCATAAACACAAGAACAAGCATCGTTAGCGCCTGACGTTGTTGCATTGAAGCCCGGCCCAGCGCCGGGCTTCTCGTTTCTGGCTCCGCTGTTTTACGCGAGCATGTCCTCAACATCTGCCAGGGTGGCATGAGGGACAACACTGTCAGGAATTCTCGAGATGTCAGACAGGTTGTAAACCCTGAAGTCATCACCGATAACCTTGTCGGACATCAATTCGAACGACGGCAATATGCGCGTGAAGTAGTGTTGATCGAGCCCGCAGGGTGAGTGAGTGGATTCTGCGTTCTCGTAAAACCTGCCTGAGCGCTCGTCCAGATCAACGCCCACCAGAAAGACTTGGGTGAACCCCACATGGAACGCCAGCTGTATGGCCAGATAGGCCACGGTTCGCGCATCAAAAAAGCCCTCGCTCATGTCTTTGCTGAACCCCAGCGGTCTTTCGCGGCTGGGCAGCAAGGGATGATTGACGACCAATGCGTTGTGTTTGCCCAGCACAGATTCCAGCCAGGAAGGCCGCTTGGCTTTGGACAACGGGTAAAGCCGACCCGTGGGGCGAACATGTGCAGATCGCGCGTGGTCTTCCCACAGCGCAACCCTCTGGCTGATTGCCATGGCGTGTTTGAATAAATCGGGCTGCTGTTCGGAGAAACTTCTGTCCGTGCAGGCGTAAAAGTACGGCTTGATGTCAGTGTCCAGAAACATCGAGATGGCGCCATTCATCGTGATCATTGGCACGTGCGCAAATTGCCCGATGGGAAACGACTTGGCTGATGGTCCGGAGGCAATGATGAAGACTGCGCCCGACTCGGTGTTCCGGCAGGCTTCAAAATCGCTCAGGTCCAGAGGGTATTGGGTCGAGAGCCAGCTGGCGGTGAAGGGGGCGTGTAAAGCTTGCTGAGTGCTACCGGCATGCTCCATGGCGACGAAGGATGTCTGTTTCATCGGGCCCAACCTTGAAGTTAGAAGAAAGTACCTACATCACCCGACCCGACGGGGCATCGCTGAGTTCCTTCTTAAAACAAAGTTCATCAGCCTGAACGCCTATTTTTGTGTGGGCTATTCCCGGAGTTGGCAGCATTCATGGGCACTCACCGTTACTTCAGCCCACAGACGGTGCGCTTTCTGAGCCATTTGGTAGCAATTTCCTGCACGAGCTCTTGGCTCGACTACCGAGATTTTCCTGGTACTCCATGCGAATCAATCACTTGGTTCATCCCCAGATCAGTTGGCACGCATCCTGCTTTTTTGTATTCGTGGATAATTGGATACAAAAATACAAAAGGTGCTGCCGATGCAATTTGCCCCCGCTTACGTTGACCGCCAGCCCCTCACTGCCGAGGAGGAGGCCTACAACTTCCTGCTCGACGCCATTTGCAACGGCCGTTACCGCAAGGGCGACCGGCTGATTGCCGAAGACATCGCCAGCGAAATCGGCATGAGCCGCATGCCGGTGCGCGAAGCGTTTCGCCGCCTGGATGCCCAGGGCCTGGTGACGCTGCGGCCCAATCGCGGCGCCATCGTCAGCGGCCTGGATATCGACGAGTTGCACGAAGTGTTCGAGATGCGCAGCGCTCTCGAAGGCCTGGCGGTGCGTGTCGCAGTGGGGCGGATCGGCGAGCGCCAACTGGCCGCCCTGGAACGCATGCTCGACGAAATGGATGACTACCGCGACGAAAGCGCCGCGTGGGTCAGCCGTCACCGCGCGTTCCACGAATACCTGTGCAGCCTCAGTGGCCGCCCGCGTTTGATGAAGCAGATTTCGGCGCTGTACTCGCTGGTGGAAGCGCCCATGCGCCTGTGGTTGCAGCACGGCGACAAACCCCTCAGCGCCCGCCAGGAACACGCGGTGATCCTGGATGCCATACGCGCCGGCGACGCAGCCCGCGCCGAAGCCGTGGTGCGTGAACACATCGAAGGCACCGTGCCGGCGCTGATCCAGTTTTTGCAATCGGAAAAATAATCAGAGGTGGGCCCAAGCCCGCCCGTGTTTTGACTTTGAGTCCTGCCCCGTTAACCAACGAACTGGAGTGTCTGGTCATGCATAAACGCCGCGCCTTGCTGGTGGCTGTCTCCCTCGGGCTCTGCGCACAAGGAGCCGTTGCGGCACTCCAAGTGCCGGAGCGCTTGCAGAAAGTCGACAAACTCACCTACTGCTCGGGGATGGACTCACCGCCCCTGGTGTCCTTCGATGAAGCGCAGAAACCGCGCGGTTTGACCGTCGACCTGGGCCTGGAAATCGCCAAGCGCCTGGGCGACAAACAGGTGCAGTGGCGGGTGATCCCGTTCTCTGGCCTGGTGCCGGCCTTGCTCGCGCAGCAGTGCGACATGATCGTCGACCAACTGTTCGACAAGCCCGAACGGCGCCAGGTGATCGATATCGTCAACTACATGTATTCCAGCCAGTCGGTGGTGGTGCCCAAGGGCAACCCCAAGGGCATCAAGACCCTGGATGATTTGTCCGCGCACAAGGTCGCGGTGCTCAACGGTTCCACCATCAAGACCCTGCTCGACACCCAGAACGAAAGCCTGGCCAAGGCCGGCAAACCACCGATGAAACTGGTGGTGTACAACACCGACACCGACGCCTTCCAGGCCCTGCGCATCAGTCAGGTGGACGCCTACGGCACTACAGTGGAAACCGCCGGTTATTACGCGGCAATGGCCCCGGATCTGTTCGAGGAAGGTGTGCCGGCGTTCAGCCGCATCCTCACCGGTCTGGGCATGCGTAAGGACGATCCACAACTGACTGCCGCCGTGCAGCAGGTGATCAGCGATATGCGCAGCGACGGCAGCTACGTGCAGTTGTTGAACAAATGGCATGTCAGCAGCGACACACTCGACTGAGGCAGGGCGGCGATGAATTTCAATTGGGATGTGTTCTGGCAGTACCTGTTACAGCCTAGCGGGGTTTACCTCAACGGGCTCTGGCTGACGTGCCTGATCAGCGTGCTGGCCATGCTGTTGGGGTGCGCGCTGGGGCTGGCGGCGGCGCTGTTGCGCCTGTCGAAGAACCCGCTGTTGCACCTGCCGGTGCGGTTTTATGTGTGGTTGATGCGCGGCACGCCGCTGCTGGTGCAGATCGTGTTTCTGTACACGGCGCTGGCGGCGGGCGGGCTGTTTCGTTTCGAGGACATCGAGCTGTTCGGCCTGATTGTGCCCGGCAATATCCAGGCGGCCATCATCGCCCTGGGCCTCAACGAAGGCGCGTATATGGCCGAGATCATCCGCGCCGGTATCGGTGCGGTGGACAAGGGCCAATACGAGGCCGGGCGTTCCCTGGGCATGGGCTTCGCCAAGCTGATGCGGCGCATCGTGTTGCCCCAGGCGTTCCGCGTGATCGTGCCGCCATTGGGCAATGAGTTCAACGTGATGCTCAAGAACACCACCTTGGTCAGCGTGATCGGTGTGCAGGGGTTGTTGCTCAGCACGCAGATGGTCACCTCGGCGACGTTCCGCGTGTTCGAGTTGTACCTGGTGGTGGCGATCTACTTCCTGATGCTCACCACGCTGTGGGGCTTTTTCCAGCGTTGGCTGGAAGCGCGTTTCGGCCAGTCCGACCGGCCTTCGGCGCCGCCACCGGCCTCCAGCCGCATGTTCGGGCGCAGCACCTTGAAACTGCTGAGGGGACGCTAACCATGGCGCACAAAAGTGACGAACTGATCATCGACGCCCAAGACCTGCACAAGTCGTTCGGCGACTTGCAGATCCTCAAGGGCATCTCCCTGCAAGTGCGGCGCGGCGAAGTGGTGGTGCTGATCGGCGCCTCGGGCTCGGGCAAGACCACCTTCATTCGCTGCATCAACCTGCTGGAAGACATCCAGGGCGGACGCATCCGCGTCAACGGCCGTGCCATGGGCTACCGCGAACGCAGCGACGGCAGCCTGGTGCGTGATTCGGAGCGCAACATCGCCCGCCAGCGCCGCGACATCGGCATGGTGTTCCAGCGCTTCAACCTGTTCCCGCACATGACTGCCCTGGAAAACATCATCGAAGCGCCGATCCACGTGCTCGGCACCCCGCGTGCCGAAGCTCTGGAGCAGGCCCGTGGCTTGCTCGCGCGGGTCGGCCTGGCGGACAAGGCCAACCACTACCCGTCGATGCTTTCCGGCGGTCAGCAACAACGGGTGGCGATTGCCCGCGCCCTGGCGATGAAACCCCAGGCCATGCTGTTCGACGAACCCACCAGCGCCCTCGACCCGGAGACCGTCGGCGAAGTGCTGCAAGTGATGAAGGAGTTGGCCGAGGAGGGCATGACCATGGTGGTGGTCACCCACGAAATGGGCTTTGCCCGTGAAGTGGCCGACCGTGTGGTGGTGCTCGACCAGGGCGAACTGATCGAACAGGGGCCGCCGGAACAGATTTTCAGCCACCCCAGCCACCCACGTACCCGTGCGTTTCTCAGCCGCGTGTTATGACCTGAAACCTAGTGTGGAAGACCCTTTGCCATGTTGAAATTTTCGGCTCACGAGTACCCTTATCCGTCGCAGCGCCAGAGCGTGTTTGCCCAGCGCGGCATGGTCGCGGCGTCCCAACCGCTGGCTGCGCAGGCCGGTATCGAGATCATGCAACAGGGCGGCAACGCCATCGACGCTGCCATCGCCACGGCTGCTGCGTTGACGGTGGTCGAGCCCACTGGCTGCGGCCTGGGCGGTGACGCGTTCGCGTTGGTCTGGTGCAAGGGCCAGTTGCACGGCCTGAACGGCAACGGCCATGCGCCGGCGGCCTTGAGTGTCGAGGCGGTCAAGGCAGCGGGGCATGAACAGATGCCGCTGTATGGCTGGACCCCCGTCACCGTGCCCGGTTGCCCATCAGCCTGGGCCGAGTTGTCGCAACGCTTCGGCAAGCTGTCGTTTGCCGAGTTGCTGCAACCGGCCATCCGCCTGGCACGGGATGGTTTTCCGCTGTCGCCGGTGGTTGCCCATCAATGGCAGATCGCCCTGGATGAATTCAGCCCCCATCGCGACCCGGTGCTGGACGCCTGGTTCGCTACCTTCTTGATCGACGGCCGCGCGCCTCGGGCCGGGGAGTTATTCCGCAACCCGGCCCAGGCTCGCACCCTCGAAGAACTCGCGCAAACCCGCTGTGAAAGCCTGTATCGCGGCGCCCTCGCCGAGCGCCTGGATGCCCACTCCCGGGCCAGCGGCGGCTACCTGCGCGCCACTGACCTCAAGGATTATCGTGCGCAGTGGGTGGCGCCGATCCACGTCAACTACCGTGGCGTCGACGTCTGGGAAATCCCCCCCAGCGGCCAGGGCCTCGTCGCCCTGATGGCGCTGAAAATCCTCGAAGGCTTCAGCTTCGATCACCGCGACAGCCAACAAACCTGGCACCGCCAACTGGAAGCCATGAAGCTCGCCTACAGCGACGGCTTGCACTACATCACCGACCCGCTGCACATGCGCGTGGCCGTCGCCGATTTGTTGAGTGACGACTACAGCAGCCGTCGCCGCGCGCAGATCGGCGAACAGGCCCAGCCACCCAAACCCGGCGACCCCCACGCCAGCGGCACGGTGTACCTGGCCACGGCGGACGCCGAAGGCAACATGGTCTCGTTCATCCAGAGCAACTACCACGGCTTCGGCTCCGGCGTGGTGCTGCCCGACAGCGGCATCGCCCTGCAGAACCGTGGGCAGGAATTCAGCCTCGACCCCACCCACGCCAACTGCCTGGCGCCCGGCAAGAAAACCTTCCACACCATCATCCCCGGCTTCCTCACCAAAGACGGCCAGGCCCTTGGCCCGTTCGGCGTGATGGGCGGCTACATGCAGCCCCAGGGCCATGTGCAGATGGTGATGAACCTGGTGGATTTCGGCCTCAACCCGCAAGCCGCCCTGGACGCGCCGCGCTGGCAATGGCTGGGCGAGATGAAGGTCGGCATCGAGCAAGGCGCCTCGCGCGACCTGGCCAACGCCCTGGCGCGCCGCGGCCACCAAGTGCAAATCGCCAGCGACCTCACCGACTACGGCCGCGGGCAAATCATCCTGCGCGACCCGGTCAGCGGCGTGTTGTGCGGCGGCACAGAGCCGCGAGCGGACGCCCACATCGCCGTGTGGTAAAGGCGATTTTGACCTGTAAACCCCATCAACACAGTTGCTCCCACAGGGTATTGGGTTTACAGGCTGTGTCAGGTGCACACCGTTCAAAATGTGGGAGCTGGCTTGGCTGCGAAAGCGGCGGCACAGGCAACATCCTCTATTGCCAGACCCACCGCCTTCGTAGCCTCGCTAAAGCTCGACAACT
>NZ_QAJM01000008.1:0-39701 GCF_003852405.1 Pseudomonas sp. KBW05 | reverse complement strand
AGCTCGACAACTCCCACAGGGGATTGGGTTTGCAGGCTGTGTCAGGTGTACACCGTTCAAATGTGGGAGCTGGCTTGCCTGCGAAAGCGGCGGCACAGGCAACATCCTCTATTGCCTGACCCACCGCCTTCGTAGCCTCGCTAAAGCTCGACAACTCCCACATGGGATTGGGTTTACAGGCTGTGTCAGGTGCACACCGTTCAAATGTGGGAGCTGGCTTGTCGGGTCGCCGCATCGCTGCGAAGACGCCAGCCCAGGCAACATCGCACCCAGCCTTGCACCCGTACAACAGCACACTTGGGCTAGTATTGGCGCCCAACTCGTCACCGCTCTCCAAATCGAGGCGGTGTTCGACAAACCCCCTCACCCTGTCGAGCACGTCCCCCGATGGCCAAACCCGCATCTTCCACGCTGGACCTGGACGGTTTCGACTGGTCGATCCTGGCCCTGGTCCAGCATGACAACGCCGTGCCCCTGCGTACCCTGGCCGAAAAGGTCAACCTCTCCACCGCCGCGGTGCAGCGGCGGATCAAGCGCCTGGAAGAGGGCGGGGTGATCATCGCGAATGTCGCGGTGGTCGACCCGGCCAAAGCCGGCAAGCCGATCACCATCATTGCCGAGGTTTCCGTGGAGCGCACCAGCGCCGAAGCGCTGGCGGCGACCAAAGCCAGCTTCTGCGTACCTCAGGTGCAGCAGTGTTACTACGTCACCGGCGAGGCGGATTTCGTGCTGGTGCTCAACGTGGCGAGCATGCAGGAATACCAGGACCTCGCCGGGCAGCTGTTTGCCGAGAACCCCAATGTGAAGTGGTTCAAGACCCTGGTCGCGCTGGATCGGGTCAAGGTTGGCTTGCAGGTGCCGGCGTAACGCTGGCGGGCGGATAGTCGGTGTAGCCCCGCGTCGGGTTACCGTCGATGCCGTAGAACGTGGCGCGATCACCTTCGGCCAGCGGCCAGTCGTGCTGCATGCGCTCCACCAGGTCCGGGTTGGCAATGAAGGGTCGCCCGAATGCCACCAGGTCCAGATCGCCTTTTGCCAAGACGGCTTCGGCCAGGGCGCGCGTGAAACCGCCCGCCGCGATCAGCGTGCCCTGGTAGGCCTGGCGCCATTGCGTGGCAAACCCGGCGGGAATCGCTTCTGCGCCAATCGTCAGTTGATCGCTCAAATGCACATAGGCCAGGCTGCGCGTATTCAGTGCCTCGGCGAGGCTTAGCCAAGCCTCGGCTTCTTGCGCGTACGGGTGCATATCGAACAGCCGACCGAACGGCGAAAGGCGCACGCCGACCTGCGCGCTGCCAATCTCGGCGGCCAACGCATCAAGGGTTTCCAGCAGGAAGCGCTGGCGATTGGCGATGGAACCACCGTATTCGTCGGTGCGGGTATTCAGCGCGCCGTTGTGGAACTGTTCGAACAAATAGCCATTGGCACCGTGCAATTCGACGCCGTCGAAACCGGCGTCCATCGCGCGGCGTGCGGCGCTGACAAAGTCGGCTGTCACGCGCCGCACTTCATCGGCCTCAAGGGCTCGCGGCAGACTGGCCTGCACCGGCCCCGGCTGGCCTTCAGCGACCCACGCATAAGCATTCGACCGAGCGGCAGGCACCGCCACCGATGACACAGGCGCACCCGCGTCCGGCTGGATCGACACATGGGACACGCGCCCCACATGCCACAACTGCGCAAAAATCTTGCCGCCCTTGGCATGCACCGCATCGGTGACCCGGCGCCAGCCTTGGACTTGCGCATCGTTGTACAACCCAGGGTTGAACAGGTAACCGCAGCCCTCGCGGGAAATCGGTGCCCCTTCGCTGATGATCAACCCGGCGCTGGCGCGTTGTGCGTAGTACAGCACCGT
Source organism: Pseudomonas sp. KBW05 (assembly GCF_003852405.1). Lineage (GTDB taxonomy): Bacteria > Pseudomonadota > Gammaproteobacteria > Pseudomonadales > Pseudomonadaceae > Aquipseudomonas. Next base: position 37,846 of record NZ_QAJM01000008.1, on the reverse strand, counting down.
GTGTTCATCCGGGATGTCGTCCAGCGCACGGGCGCGGGTCATCGGCGCCATCACCACGCGGTTGGCCAGCACGGTGCCGGCAAGGTTGTAGGGTTGGAACAGGTTGCTCATGGGAATTCTCCGCAAGTGATGAAGGTTCAGGACGCCTGTGGCCACACCACGTCCAGGCGTGTGCTGCTGATCAACCACTCGCCCTGCACGCGGCGGTATTCATCGACGTACACGCCGAGCAGCAGCAATGGGCTGTCCCCGGTCGGGCGCTGGGTGACGAAGTCGGTCAGGTAGCAACGGCCTTCCGCGCGGTCCTCGTCGAGGATCTCGACCCAGTGGTTGGACACGGCATGCAGGAACGGATAACGGCCGCGCTGCTGCGTATCAAAGTCGCGAAAGGCCTGGGACAGCCCGGCCTTGATCGCGTCGCGGCCGGTCCAGCCGGCTCCGGCGACGTGGCATACCGCGTCTTCGGTAAACAACTGCGCCAGCGCCTCCATGTCGTGGGTGTCGAGGTGATGGCAGTAGCGCAGGCGCAGGGTGCGAATGGCTTCCAGGGTGACGAGACGGTTCAGATCGGCGTGCATGGGACCTCGCTGGGGTGGTCATTGAACAATGATGACCAGCTTATTCCAGCGTGGCGGTTGGATTAATCCCCGATAAATACGCTCAGTTGATCCTGTCAGGATAGAATCCAGGCTTTCCCAGGTAGAGGCGCCCATGGACACCCTGCAATTCGACGGCATCCCCGAATTTATCCTCGCGGCGCAACTGGGCAGCTTCACCGCCGCAGCCTTGCAGTTGGGCGTGACCAGCTCGGCCGTGGGCAAAAGCGTGAGCCGCCTGGAGAAACGCCTGGGCATCAAGTTGCTGCACCGCACCACGCGCAAGTTGAACCTGACCCATGAAGGCGAGGTGTACCTGGCCAGTTGCCTGCGGATCATGGAGGAATTGCGCGGGGTCGAAGGCAGCTTTCTCAGCGGCGTCGCCGAGCCCAAGGGGCGTTTGCGCATCGACCTGCCCGCAGCGTTCGGCCGCCGGCATATCGCGCCGATGTTGATCGCGCTGGCCCGGCGTTATGCCCAACTGGACCTGACCATAACTTTCGGCGAGCGCAAAGTGGACATGGTCAACGACGGCATCGACCTCGCGGTACGCATCGGCGACCTGCGCGACGACCCGGAACTGGTCGCCCGGCGCCTGGGCGAGCAACGCCTGGTGATTTGCGCCGCGCCGCAGTATCTACAAGCGGCCGCGCCGTTGCAGAGCAAGGCCGACCTGCTGGTGCACGACTGCATCATTGGCTGGCGCAGCGGGCTGCGTAAGACCTGGCTGCTGACGAACGCCAAGGGCGTGGTGGAAGAACAGGAAGTGCGGGTGCGCCATGAGTTCGGCGACGGTGAAGTGATGCTGCAGGCGACCCTCGACGGCGCCGGCTTGTGCCAATTGCCCACTTGGCTGGTGGCCGAACACCTGCGCAGCGGCGCGTTGGTCACGGTGCTCGACGACTGTGCGGGAGCGACCATGCCGATTCACGTGATCTGGCCACACACCCGTTATGTGCAACCCAAAGTGCGGGTGGTGGTGGACGCGCTGCTGGCCATGGCCGAGCAACACAGCGAGGTATTTGGCGGGCGCTGAAAAATAATGCAAATCACCTGTCCCTTTTTTTCGCGTCGGCGGTCATTCCAGGTAAGTACACATTATCGAGAGCTTGCGCCAATGCCTGTAGTCCGCCCCTTGCTGAAACTGAGCCTGCTGCTGAGCCTCAGCGCCAGCCCGTTATTCGCCACCGTCAGCTACGCCGACGACGCCCGCCGCAGTTACCAGGTGCCGGCCGGCAGCCTGAGTGCGGCGCTGACCCGGTTTGCCGGGTTGGCAGGGGTCAACCTGTCTGTGGACCCGGCGCTGGTCAGCGGCCGCAGCAGCAGCGGCCTGGCCGGTGAATATGGCGTGGAGGAGGGCTTCGCGCGGCTGCTGCAAGGCTCCGGCCTGCAACTGCAAGCCATGGGCGAGCACGCCTACATGCTGGTGCCGGTGCCGGACGGCAGCACGTTGGAGCTGGCGCCGACCTCGATTCTCGGCACCACCGGCCTGTACGACGGCGATACCTACGCCGGCGGCCAAGTGGCACGCCGTGGCGCCCAGGGCATGCTGGGCACGCGGGACTTTATGGAAACCCCGTTCAGCATCACCACCTACACCGCCGACGCGGTGAAAAACCAGCAAGCGCGCACCCTCGGCAAACTGATCGCCAGCGACCCCTCGGTCCGCGCCACCAACCCGGCCGGTGGGCGTTACGAGCAATTCACCATTCGCGGCTTCAGCCTGTTCAACAGTGATGTGTCCTACAACGGCCTCTACGGCGTGCTGCCGACCTACACTATCGATATGGAAATGGCCGACCGCGTCGACATCTTCAAAGGCCCGACCCAGTTGATCAACGGCATCTCGCCCCGTGGCAGCGTGGGCGGCGGGATCAACGTGGTGCCCAAGCGCGCCACCGACAAGGACATCACCTCATTCACCGGCACCTGGGCCTCGGAAAGCCAAGCGGGCGGCGCAGTGGATGTGGGCCGACGCTTCGGCGAAGACAACAAGTTCGGCATCCGCTTCAACGGCGTGAAGCAAGCCGGCAATACCGCCTGGGATCACCAGAGCGTAGACCGCGAAATGGCCGTGCTCGGCCTGGACTTTCGCGGCGAACGCCTGCGCCTTTCCACCGACATCGGCCACACCGAGCGTGACACCGATTCACCCCAGGAGCGTGTCCAGGTGGCCGCCGCCGCACCCGTGCCGAAGGCCAGCGACGTACGCCGCAACTATGCGCAAGCCTGGAGCAAGGCCCGCACCAACGACACCTTCGGCACCTTCAACGGCGAGTACGACCTCAGCGACAACGTGATGCTCTACGGCGGCGTCGGCGCGCGTAAAAGCAACCACGACTTCCTGCGTCACGCCGTCTCCGTCAGCAACGCCGCCGGCGATTTCAAAGTGCAGCCCCGTGACTTCACCCGCGATGAAAACGTGCGCACCTACACGGCCGGCGTGCGCAACTGGTTCCACACCGGGCCGGTGAGCCATGAGGTCAACCTGGCGGCCAGCTATTTCTACATGGACTTCACCAACGGCGGCGCGCGTTATGGCGAGTCGTCGAGCAACCTCTACAACCCGGTGCAAACCCCGACGCCATCCATTGCCACGCGCCAGGACGCCAAGGTCTACACCGAAAACAAATTCAGCGGCGTGGCCCTGTCCGACACCCTGGGCTTCTTCGACGACCGCCTGCTGCTGACCCTCGGCGCACGCTGGCAGCGGGTCAAGGTGGACGACTGGAGCAATGGCGTCAAAGGCAAGACCGCCTACGACGAAGAAAAACTCTCGCCCTCCGGCGGGCTGCTGTTCAAGGCCACCGACCGGCTGTCGCTGTACGCCAACTACATGGAAGGCCTGAGCCAGGGCAAGATCGCGCCGACCACCTCAAGCAACAGCGACGAAATCTTCCCGCCGTTCATCAGCCGTCAGGTTGAAGTCGGCGCCAAGTACGACGCCGGCGCCTTCGCCGTGACGGCGGCGGTGTTCCGCATCAAGCAACCCGCCTACGAAACCAACGCCACCACGAAGCTGTTCGGGCCCAACGGCAAACGCGAGAACGCCGGTGCCGAGTTGAGTGTGTTCGGCGAACCGCTCAAGGGTGTGCGTTTGCTCGGCGGCGTGATGTACATCGACAGCAAACTCAAAGACACCACCAACGGCACCTGGGACGGCAACCGCGCCCCGGCCACGCCCAAGTACAACGTCAACCTCGGCGCCGAATGGGACGTGCCGGGCCTGGAAGGCGTGACCCTGACCAGCCGTGGCATCCATTCCAGCTCGCAGTACCTGGACCAGTCCAACGTCAAGGAAATCGACGCCTGGAACCGCATCGACGTGGGCGCGCGGTATGCCTTCAAGGTGGACGACAAGCACGTGACCTTGCGTGCCAATGTGGAAAACGTCGCGGATAAACGCTACTGGAGTTCGGCTGGTGCGTCGGATGACAGCGAGCCGGGTCTGACTTTGGCAACACCACGCACCTACCTGCTGTCGGCCACTGTCGATTTCTAAACACGGATCAACATGCGGGCGCGGGCTTGGGTGGGAACTGGCCCATGTGGGAGCTGGCTTGCCTGCGATGCAGACACCTCGGTGTATCAGATGCACTGAGGTGATGCTATCGCAGGCAAGCCAGCTCCCACACAAGCCACACACATTTTGCGGCGGCAATGAGAATGTTTTTTGATCACACCGCCCCAATATGGAATAGTACCCGCCGTTTTCCCAGGCCTGTCTAGCCTGGGTGTTTCAACGCCGAGGTCCTCTTCATGCGAATGCTGCGCTCCATCCCCATCCTGGCCGCCTGCCTCCTGGCGTTTTCTTCAAGCGTGCTCAGCGCTGCGCCCATCGACCTCAATGACGGCCAACACGCCGTGCATCTGCCGGATGCGCCCAAGCGCGTGGTGGTGCTGGAATTCTCCTTTCTCGACAGCCTCGCCGCCGTGGCCGTGACGCCCGTAGGTGCCGCCGATGATGGCGACGCTAACCGCGTGTTGCCCCGTGTGCGCCAGGCCATCGGCCAGTGGAAGTCCGTGGGCCTGCGCTCGCAGCCGAGCATCGAGGAAATTGCCCGGCTCAAGCCGGACTTGATCGTTGCCGACCTCAACCGCCACCAGGCGTTGTACAGCGACCTGTCGAGCATCGCCCCGACGCTGCTGTTGCCGTCGCGCGGTGAGGATTATCAGGGCAGCCTGAAATCCGCCGAGCTGATCGGCAAGGCGCTGGGCAAGAGCGCAGAGATGGACGCGCGTATCCAAAAAAACCGCGAAAACCTCAAGGCCATCGCACAACAAATCCCCGCCGGCGCCAGCGTGCTGTTTGGCGTCGCCCGTGAAGACAGCTTTTCCGTGCACGGCCCGGACTCCTACGCCGGCAGCGTGCTGCAAGCCATCGGTTTGAAAGTGCCGTCGGTACGCGCCAACGCGGCGCCCACGGAGTTCGTCAGCCTGGAACAACTGCTGGCCCTCGATCCCGGCTGGTTGCTGGTGGGCCATTACCGTCGCCCAAGCATCGTCGATAGCTGGAGCAAGCAGCCGCTGTGGCAAGTGCTTGGCGCCGTACGCAATCAGCACGTCGCCGAAGTGGACGGCGACAGTTGGGCGCGCAACCGTGGGGTAATGGCCTCGGAGCAGATCGCCGAAGACGCCTTGGCGATTCTCAAAGGCGGCAAAGCCGTATTGAGTCAATAAGCGTGCAGCGCAGTTTCGCGGCGGCGGGTATCGTGCTGCTGGGCGCCGTGTTGTTCTGGTACTCGCTGTACAGCTGGTCGCCGTTCACGATTACGGCGACGGACGCTTGGAATGGCCTGGTCCATCAGGGCAGTGTCGGCGGCAATATGGCCTACATCGTCGCCCAACTGCGCGTGCCGCGTGCGGTGTGTGCGGCGTTGGTCGGTGCCTGCTTGGGCTTGGCCGGGGCGTTGATGCAAGGCATCACGCGCAATCGCCTGGCCTCGCCGTCGTTGTTTGGGGTGACCGCCGGCGCTGCGTTGGGCCTGGCGTTGTTCTCGACCGGCTTGGTCGCACCGCCGTTTGCCGGTGGCGCGTTGTTGATGACGTGCGTGGGCGGCGCGTTGGCCTGGGTCACGGTGTTCAGCCTCGGCGGCGCCTGGTCGCCGACCACCGCCCAAGGTCGCCTGGTATTGGCCGGCGTGGCCGTCGCGGCGTTGTGCGCGGCCCTGACCCGACTCACGGTGATCCTGGTCGAGGCCCAGGCGCAAAGCGTGCTCAACTGGCTGGCCGGTTCGCTGGCCAACGTCGGCGCCGCGCAAGTGCAATTGCTCTGGCCGTGCACCTTGATCGGCGGCCTGTGGGCGCTGTGGTGCGCACCCCGGCTGAACCTCATCAACCTCGGCGAAGACGCCGCGCGCTCCCTCGGCGTGGGCATCGCCAGTCTGCGCTTGCAGGTGTTTGTCGCCAGCCTGTTGCTGGTGGGGGCGAGTGTCTGCGCGGTGGGGCCGATTGGTTTTGTCGGGCTGATCGCGCCGAATATCCTGCGCCAGTTCCTCGGCAATGATTACCGCTGGCTGATTCCGCTGAGTGCCGCATTGGGCGCGGTGATCGTGCTCGGCGCCGACCTGCTCAGCCGTGCCGTGGCCTTCCCGGTGGAAACCCCGGCGGGTGTGGTCACCGCGTTGATCGGCGCGCCGTTCTTCCTCTTCCTTGCCAGGCGCGCCCTATGATCCGCCCGACCTTGCGCCTGTCGCTGCTGCTCGGCCTGTTGCTGCTGGCGACGTTCATCAGCCTCAGCGCCGGCACCTTGTGGCTCAATCCCGGCGTCGTGCTGGAGCGCTTGTTGGCCCACGACGCCCTCGACTTCGAAGTGTGGAACCACCGCCTGCCGCGCAGCCTCATCGCGATCCTTGCCGGTGCCGCCTTCGGCCTGGCCGGGGCGATTGTGCAGGGTGTGATCCGCAACCCGCTGGCCTCGCCGGAAATCCTCGGCGTGACCCAGGGCGCCGGGCTGGCGCTGACCGTGGCGATCATCAGCTGGCCGCAGTTGCCGATTGCCTGGCTGCCGCTGGTGGCGTGCCTGGGCGGGGCGGGCGGGGCGTTGCTGTTGGCGCTGTACAACACCGGGGTGAGTTTTTCCGGGGTGCGTTTTGCGCTGTCCGGGGTGGCGATTGCGGTGACCTTGTCCAGCGTCACCGAGTTCCTGATCCTGTCCCACCCGCTGGATATCAACACCGCGCTGCTGGCCCTCACCGGCAGCCTGTGGAGCCGCAACTGGCACCATGTAGCGTTGGTGTTGCCGTTCCTCGTATTGATCCCGCTGGGCCTGTGCCTGGCCAAGCCGCTGAACCTGATCGCCCTTGGCGACGAAGCGGCCCACAGCCTGGGTACCGCGCTGAACCGCACGCGCTGGCTGGCGATGGCCTGCGCCGTGCTGCTGACCAGCCTGGGCGTGGGGGTGATCGGGCCGATTGGTTTTATTGGCCTGGTCTCGCCGCATATGGCGCGCAGGCTGGTGGGCGGGCACCACCAATTTTTGCTGCCGGCGGCGATGCTGATCGGCGCGTTGTTGCTGGTGCTGGCGGACACGCTGGGACGCACCTTGATCGCGCCCAGCGAAATCCCCGCCGGCGTGCTCACGGCGGTGATTGGCGCGCCGTATTTTCTTTGGTTGCTGGCACGGTTCAAGGGCTGATCACATGAGTATTCTGCAGGCACACCAGCTCGATATCGGTTACGGCGCCACGCGCATCGTGCAAGGGCTGTCGTTCACGCCGCCGGCGGGCAAGGTCACGGCATTGATCGGCCCCAATGGCTGCGGCAAGTCCACGTTGCTCAAGGCGTTTGCGCGCATTCTCAAGCCGACCCAGGGCGAGCTGACCCTAGATGGCCAGGCCTACGCCAGCCTTTCCGCGCGTCAATTGGCGCGGCAGATCGCGTTTTTGCCGCAAGTACTGCCGGTGCCGGAAGGGGTCAGCGTGCGCCAGTTGGTTGCCTATGGCCGCAGCCCGCACAACTCGCTGTGGGGGCGGCTGAGTGGCAACGATCAGTCCCATGTGACCCAGGCTATGCAGCGCCTGGAACTCGACGTTTTGGCAGATCGCGCGTTGGCGGATTTGTCCGGCGGCCAGCGCCAGCGCGCGTGGCTGGCGATGGTGTTGGCGCAAAACGCGCCGGTGGTGTTGCTGGATGAGCCGACCACCTACCTCGATATCAGTCATCAGGTTGAGTTGCTGGACTTGATGGGGGAGTTGGCCGCCGAAGGTAAGACCGTGATTACGGTGTTGCACGATATCAACCAGGCTTGCCGGTATGCTGATCACTTGGCGGTGATGCATGGCGGGAAGTTGGTGGCCGATGGGGCGCCGGGGGAGGTGATCAGTGCTGAGCTGATGCGGCAGGTGTTTGATGTGCAGGTTCAGGTGATGCAGGAACCGATTGCTGGCACTCCCATGTGTCTGATCGAAAAAAGCACCCGCCCTCAAGCCTGACGCGGTCAGAAAATGTGGGAGCGGGCTTGCTCGCGAAAGCGGTGGATCAGTTAAAGCATCTTTGACTGACACCCCGCATTCGCGAGCAAGCCCGCTCCCACACTTAGATCTCAGTTGGCTTCTGATCTCCACACGGCCTTGTTGACGTCGATGGCTTTGGGTAGCAGGTGGTTTTGGTAGAACAGATCAGCGGTCGCCTGTTGCGCCGCGATGATCTTCTCGTCAATCGGCAAGATCGGCGAAGGCGGGCGATTGTCCATGTACCGCGCAATCACCTCGGCAGGCAGCCCCATAAAACCGGTTAGCACCTTCAAGCTGTCTTCCCGCTGGCTGCGGGTCAGCGCTTCAGCGCTGCTGAGTTCACCGAGCAGATCGTGGATAAAGGCGCCGTTAGCCTTGGCGTATTCGCGCCGCGCGGTGTATACCGGCCCCGACAAGCCCAAGCCTTCACCGTTAGCCAGCACATGACTCGGGCTCTGGCTCAGGGCCAACGACGAATAGGGTTCCCAGATCGCCCAGGCATCCACGCTGCCGCGCTCAAACGCCGCCCGCGCATCGGCCGGTGGCAGGTACACCGGCTGGATGTCCTTGTAGCTCAGCCCGGCCTTGTTCAGTGCGCGCAGGATCAGGTTGTGGGAGCTGGAGCCTTTCTGGAACGCGACTTTCTTGCCCTTGAGGTCCGCCACTGAGTGCAGCGGGCTGTCGTTGCGCACCAGGATGGTTTCGGCGCTGGGCTTGGGCGGTTCGGCGCCGATGTAGACCAGGTCCGCACCTGCGGCCTGGGCAAAGAGCGGCGGGATGTCGCCGGTGGAACCCACGTCCAGGGCGCCGACGTTCAACGCTTCAAGCATCTGTGGGCCGGCGGGGAATTCGATCCACTTCACGTCAGTCTGTGGGAAGCGCTTTTCCAGCAGGCCGTGTTCCTTGGCCAGCACCAGGGCAATGGAGCCTTTCTGGTAGCCGATGCGCAGGGTCGCAGGGTCGGCGGCGAGGGCGGTTTGGGTCACGGCCAGCAAGGCCAATACCAGTGCACGAATCTTCATGGGCGGTCCTTTTTAAAGCGGTTTTCGGGGCGCGCCAAACCGAGGTTGTCACGCAAGGTGGCGCCGCTGTATTCGGTACGGAACAGGCCACGCCGTTGCAGCTCGGGCACCACCCACTGGGCGAAATCCTCCAGCCCACCGGGCAGGTGCGGTACCAGGATATTGAAGCCGTCGGCGGCGCCGTTTTCGAACCAGCATTGCAGCTCGTCGGCGATTTGCTCCGGTGTGCCGATCAGGCTGTAGTGCCCGCGGCCACCGGCAATTTTTCGACCCAGTTGGGCCAGCGTGAGATTCTCGCGAAGCGCCAAGTCACTGAGCAACTGCTGACGGCTGCGCTGGCCGCTGTCAGTCAGTGGCAACTCTGGCAACGGCCCGTCCAGCGGGTAGCCGGACAGGTCGAAGTTACCGAGCATGCGCCCAAGCAGCGCGACGCCGACTTCGGGCTCAACCAAATCCTGAAACGCCTCGAACTTCGCCTGCGCCTCAGCCTCGGTTTGCCCGACCACCACAAACACGCCAGGCATGATTTTCAACGAGTCCGCTTCCCGTCCGTACTGCGCAAGACGGCCCTTGAGGTCGGCATAAAACCCCTGGGCATTTTCCAGCGACGTCTGCGCGGTAAACACCACCTCGGCGGTTTGCGCCGCCAGATCGCGACCGGCTTCGGACGAGCCCGCCTGCACGATCACCGGCTGGCCCTGAGGCGAGCGCGCGACGTTCAGCGGGCCCTTGACGCGAAAGTGTTCGCCCACGTGATCGAGCACATGCACCTTCGCCGGGTCGTAGTAGTTGCCGCTGGCCTTGTCGCGCACAAAGGCGTCGTCCTCCCAGCTGTCCCACAAGCCGGTCACCACCTGATGAAACTCACGGGCGCGGCTGTAGCGTTCGCCGTGGCCGAGGTGCTCATCACGGCCGAAGTTCTGCGCCTCGGCGGCGGCGTCCGAGGTCACCAGGTTCCAGCCTGCGCGCCCGCCGGACAGGTGATCCAGCGAGGCGAACTTGCGCGCCACATGGTAGGGCTCGTTGTAGGTCGTGGTGGCGGTGGCGATCAAGCCGATGTGCTCCGTCACTGCACTCAACGCCGAGAGCAAGGTCAGTGGCTCGAAGTGATCCGATCGCGCCATATGGCTGGCGATCTCGCCGGTGGCCGCCGCCACGCTGTCCGCCACGAACAGCGCATCGAACCTGGCCGCTTCGGCGACCCGCGCCAGGTGCTTGTACTGGGCGAAATCCAGCCCGGCATTCGCCGGTACATCGGGATGACGCCAGGCGGCGACGTGGTGCCCGGTGGCCATGAGGAAGGCGCCGAGTTTCAGTTGACGGCTCATATTAGAAATCCTTGCGCAGTTGCACGCCGAAGTAACGTTCATCGTCACGGGGCACGGCGCGGTAGATGTAGTTGCCGCCGCTGGCCAGCATCGGCGAGTAGGACTTGTCGGCGAGGTTCTTCGCCAGCAGGGCGACGCGCCAGCCGTTGCTGTAGTCGGCCAGGGCCACGCTGGCGTTCCAGATGCCGTAGGCGCCTTGCTTGGTGTCGAGGTTCTGGCTGATGTCGTACTGCACTTCGCTCTGCCAGCTGTAGTCGGTGCCCAGTTCGATATCCAGGCCGTTATCCAGGGGGATGCTGTAGTCGGCGCGTACGTAGCTTTTCCAGTCCGGGCTGTACGGCAGCGGCTTGCCATTTACGTTGCACGTTGCTGCTGCGCCGGCGGGGCAGGCGAATTCGTCGATGCGTGCGCGGGTGTAGGCCAGGGCGCCGGACAGCTTGAGTTGCTGGGTGGCCTGCAAGGCGTAATCCAGCTCGACGCCTTCGCTGCTGACGCTGCCGGCGTTGATCAAGCGGGTCACGACTTGCCCTGCGACGGTGTCGAAAAAGTTGGCCTGGTAGTTGTCGTAATCGCTGTGGAACACCGCGAGGTTGGTGGTCAGGCGGTTGTTCCAGGCGGTGGCCTTGATCCCGGCTTCCCAGGTGTTGGAGGTTTCCGGCTTGAGCGCATCGGTGTCGCGCGGCTGCATGTTGAAGAACACGTTGTAGGCCGGGCCTTTGTAGCCGCGCGAGTAGGTCAGGTAGCTGGTGACGTTATCGCTGATGTCGTACTGCACGCCGAGGCGGCCGGACCAGCCGTCTTCGTCCACCGAGCCGGAACTGGACGTGGCCGGTTGAATCCCACTGACCGTGGTGGCCGAGGTGGAGACGCGGCGGTGATCGTACTTCAGGTCATCGTGGGTGTAGCGCAAGCCGGCGATGCCGCGAAAGCGCGAAGTGAAGTTCAGCGTGCTCTCGCCGAACACCGCGTAGCTGTCGTTGGTGGTGCTGTAGTCGGCGATGCCACGGTCGGTGCGCGTGGTGGTTGTGAGGGTGCGCTGGTAGGTTTCTTCGTCCTTGCCGTGCATGTAGAACAGGCCGCCGACATACTCCAGGAACTCACCTTTAGGCGAGGCCAGGCGCAGTTCCTGGGAGTACTGGTTGAACGCCAGTTGGCCCTTGTCGGCGGTGCCGGGGAATGCAGCGGTTACTGTGCCGAGGCGGTCGCCGTCCTGGTACTGGGTGTTGTCCCAGCCGCGCCAGGCGGTGATCGAGGTCAGGATGTAGTCGCCGAGGTTCCAGTCGAGCTGGGCCGACAGGCCTTTGTTGGTGTCTTCGACATGGCTGCGGGTGTCGGTGTTGATGTCGCGGTTGTCGCTGGAGGCGCGCACCGGGCTCAGGGCGTTGGTGAACGCCGGGGTCAGGGACTTGCTCACTACGCCGTTGGGCGCGTCGTCGTGGGACTGCATGTAGTCGGCGATCAGGGTCAGCTTCACGTCTTCATTGGGGGTGAATTCCAACTTGCCGCGAATGCCCTTGTGGTTGTAGCCGTTGACCTCTTGGCCATTGTGCTGGTTATCGACGTTGCCGTCATAGCTGCCGAACAGCGTGCTGACCGAACCCTTGAGCACATCGGGCACCAGGCTGCCGCCGATGCCGAAGCGGGTGCGGCTTTCGTTGCCGCTGTAGTAGGACTGGTCGATATAGCCGTGGGTCTCGGCGGTCGGCGCCTTGCTCGTGATATTGAGCACGCCGGCCGAAGCGTTCTTGCCGAACAGCGTGCCTTGCGGGCCGCGCAGCACTTCGATGCGTTCCAGGTCGAGCAGGTCGAGGGTGGCCTGGCCGGGGCGGGCGTAGACCACACCGTCGATCACCGTGGCCACCGTCGGCTCCACGCCGGGGGAGGTGGAGATGGTGCCGACGCCGCGCACGAACAGAGAGGTGTCTTTGTTGGAGGCGCCGGTGCGAAAGTTCAGCGACGGCACTTGTTGCGCGATGCTGGCGACGCCGTTGCGGTTGTCGCGTTCCAGCTGTTCGCCGTCGAGCACAGAGACCGCCACCGGGACTTTTTGCAGGGATTCTTCACGGCGGGTGGCCGTGACGGTCACCGATTTGAGCGTCGGCTCCTGCTCATCCGCCGCAAAGGCGGGCAGGGCAGTCAGCCCGGCCAGGATCAATAACGTTGTGCGTTGGAAGTTGTGCATGCTGTGCCCGCTCGAAAAAAATGCCCTGAACCGTTGCCGTTCTGCGACGGCAACGCCTGTGAATTCGTCTCTGGCATTCGCTCGAGCGAGTAGCAGACAAAGCGCTTTGTTAGCGCTAACATCGGCATTATTGGTGGGACTGGTTTAGATCGTCAAATACTGAAAAATTAGTCCTATATGCCTTTTGGTTTCTAACAGGATTTCCCCGTGAGCGAAGACAAACCGCGCAAACGTCGTGGCGCCGGGCGCGTCACCCTCAACACCGTGGCGCGCCAGGCCGGGGTGTCGGCGATTACCGTGTCGCGTTACTTCAACCAGCCGGAGCAGGTCTCACCCGAGCGTCGCGAGCGCATTGCCCAAGTGGTGGCCGAGCTGGGCTACGTGCCCAACCTGGTGGCTGGCGGCTTGGCCTCGGCACGCGGGCGGATCGTGGCGATGGTGATCCCGAACATCTCCGGGCCGATCTTTGCCGACACCATCCAGGGCTTCAGCGACACCCTCAGCCAGCACGGGTACCAGCTGTTGTTGGCATCGAGTTACTTCAGTGCCGAGCAGGAAGAAAGTGCGGTGCGCGCCTTTCTCGGCTGGTCGCCGGCGGCGTTGGTGCTGACCAGCCGATTCCACAGCGCTGCCACGGAAAAGATGATCGCCGACGCCGATATCCCGGTGGTGGAAACCTGGGACTACGTGCCCGAACGCGAGCCGTTGCAGATCGGATTTTCCCACTACGAAGTGGGCGTCACGGCCGCGCGTTACCTGCATGGCCAGGGCTATCGGCGCATCGCTTTCGTGCAGAACAGTGCGGCGGGGGATTTCAGCGCAATGGAACGCGGTGATGGGTTCGCGGCGACCTTGAGCGAGCTGGGCGTACAGCCCTGGATCTTCGCGCCGGATGCAGGTTGCGCGCCGTTCGAAGCCGGCAAGCAGGCGATGGACGCACTGATGAGCCACCCCGCGCCACCTGACGCGATCTTCTTCGCCAATGACAACCTCGCCGCCGGCGGCTTGCTGGCGGGGCAACGCGCCGGGCTGAACATTCCGCAAGATTGCGCGGTGCTTGGTTTCGGCGATTACCCCTTCGCGCACATGCTGCTGCCAAGCCTCAGCACCATCAAGCCTCCGGCGTTGCAAATCGGTGTGTTGGCGGCCACGCGGGTATTGGAAAGTCTGGGAGTATTGCCGGTGGAAGAGGAGGTACAGCGCTTGAATTTGCTGGAGTGCCGTCTGATCTCGCGGGAAAGTGCCTGAGGGCCTCAAATACGGGAACGATCAATGTGGGAGCGGGCTTGCTCGCGAAGGCGGCGTGCCAGCCACCGAATTTGTCGACTGACCCACCGCATTCGCGAGCAAGCCCGCTCCCACATTTGGATCTTTATACAATGGAGACATTATTTATATGAATAAAATCATAAGAAAATAATGAAATCCAAGAATATTAGCTTAGACCAAAACAGCATTATATTTTCAAAACCCATTCCGTTATGTTTGATCGCAACAGCCTACCCCTGACCATGGATGGTACCCATCGTGATTCAGATTCTGCTCCCATAACCGGGTAATCATGCCCGCAGCAGAATCGTTGGAAGGGAACTCAACGTATGTTGCCGATACAAACTCCGCACGCGCCTTAGCCGCAAATCGCCGCCACACCCCCCAAAAAACGAGCACCGCGCACGACCGCGTGATTGCCCGACTTCGCGATTTGAATATGCAGGCATGGCTATGAAGCAAGCGTTAACCCCCACCGCCGTACTGGCACTGGCCATGTTGGCCAACACCGCCCAGGCCCAGGACGACAGCACCCTCTCGACCGTCGTCGTCACCGGCAACCGTGGCGCCGAGCAGCGCACCGTCACCAGCAGCCCGGTGCCGATCGATGTGGTCAGCGCCAAGCAATTGCAGAGCACCGGCAAGCCCGGTTTGATGGAGGCCCTGAGCGCGGTGATCCCGTCGCTGACCCTGCCGGAAAAAACCGGTTGGGACGCCAGCGGCATTGCCCGAGCCCCCAACCTGCGGGGCCTGAGCGCCGCCGAAGTGCTGGTGCTGGTCAACGGCAAGCGCCGCCACACCAGCGCCACCTTGAACATCAACGGCATCAACACCGGCGCGGCGCCGGCTGACCTGGACCTGATCCCCATCAGCGCCATCGACCATGTGGAAGTGCTGCGCGATGGCGCCGCCGCCCAATACGGCTCCGACGCCATCGCCGGGGTGATCAACGTGATCCTCAAGGCCGACACCAGCGGCACTTCGGTAACCAACGCCGGCCTAGGCTACGACGGCAAGAAACAGACCGTGCAACAGAGCCTCAACAAAGGCTTCGAAATCGGCAACGGCGGCATCGTGCAACTGGCGCTCGACGCGCGCAGCCAGAACGATGACAACAAGGCCAGCGCCAACGGCTACACCTACGCCCAGGCCTACGAGCAGGCCGGCCGTTCGACGTACGGCGGCTACGGCACACCGAAGACCAACCTGCTGACCCTGGGCTACAACGCCGAACTTCCGGTGGACGACAACTTCAGCCTGTATTCCTTCACCACCTATTCGCGGCGCAAGGCCGAGCAGGGCCAGAACTTCCGCCTGCCGACCATCACCAACACCATCACCACCGGCCCCAATGGCTACCCGGGCGGCTACACGCCGACCTGGTTTATCGACGAAGACGACTTCCAGGCCGCCTTCGGTGGCAAAGGCACCTTTGGCGAGTGGGACTGGGATTTGTCCACCACCTACGGGCGCAACGACGCGGAGCAGGGCACCACCCACAACCAGAACCCGTCCCTGGGCGAAGCCACGCCGAACCACTTCACCTCGGGCACGTGGATTTCCACCGAGCTGACCACCAACCTCGACTTCAAGCGCGGCTTTGATATCGGCCTGCAAAAACCGCTGGACCTGAGCTACGGCTTCGAACACCGGCGCGACACCTATGAGGTGCAGGCCGGTGACTATGAGTCCTACGCCAACGGCGGCTACTGCAAGGCGCCGGGCAATTGCGCATCAAGCGGGGCGCAGGTCACCAACGGTATTTCGCCGGACGAAGAAGCCACCGCCTCGCGCAACAGCCTGGCCAGTTACGTGGATGTGGGCTTCAACCCGGTACCGGACTGGTACGTCGGCACCGCCTTCCGTTACGAGCACTACAACCAAGGCGTCGGCGCCACGCGCAGCGGCAAGCTGACCACCCGGTATGACTTCACCCCGCAATTCGCCGTGCGCGCCACGGTGAGCAACGGCTTCCGCGCGCCGTCCCTGGCCAACAGTCTGTTCAGTGCGCGTTCCACCACCTATGGCGTGGTGGACGGCGTGTACCAGTCGATCAACTACGGCGTGCTGCCGGTGGGGTCGGGCGCCGCCCAGGCCCTCGGCGCCCAGGAGTTGAAACCCGAGCGCTCGACCAACTTCAGCCTTGGTTTCACCCTCACACCCACCGACCGCCTGAGCTTCACCGCCGACGCCTACGTGATCAACCTGCGCGACCGCATCACCCTCACCGGCACCTTGCTCGGCCCGGAAATCACCCAGGTGCTGCAAGGCAATGGCATCACTTCGACGTCCGGCGGCCAGTATTTCATCAACGGTGCCGACACCCGCACCAAGGGCCTCGATCTGGTCAGCAACTACAGCCAGGACCTCGGCGAATACGGCGCGCTGAAGTGGACCGCCGCGTTCAACTGGAACCAGACCAGGATCCTCAACTACAAGGAGTCCACGACGATCCTCGGCACGTCCTATGACCTGATGGATCGCCAGGCGCGCAACCTGATTACCGGCGTGCAACCGAGCACCAAGCTGATCCTCGGCGGTGACTGGAGCATCGACCGCTTCAACCTCAACCTGGCCCTGACCCGCTACGGCTCCTACAAGGAGGTCAATGTCTCCGCCGACCGCAGCCTGGACCGGGTCTACTCGGCCAAATGGATCACTGACCTGGACCTTGGCTACAACCTCACCAAAGACCTCAACGTCGCCATTGGCGCGAAGAACCTGTTCGACGTCTACCCGAAAAAACAAGGTGTACCGAGCAGCACCATGGTCAGCAGCTACGGCACCTATTCGCCCTTCGGTTTCACCGGCGGTTATTACTACACCCGGCTGACTTACGCCTTTTAAGGCCACAACCCGCGAGGAAGAGAACATGCCCATCGTCGCCAAACCCTATGACCTGATTGAACAGGCGCGCCCGGTTCGCCCGGCCCGTGTCGCCACCCCCATCAAGACCTTGCAAGTCGTCCCCGCGCGACACCCCTGGCGCTGGGCCGGGTCGATCTTTGCCGCGCTGGTTCTGCTGGGCATCGTGCACTCCCTGGCCACCAACCCGCGCTGGGAGTGGGGCGTGTTCGGCCAGTGGTTCTTCTCGCCGTCGGTGCTGCGCGGCCTCGGCCAGACGCTGTTGCTGACCCTGCTGAGCACCGTATTCAGCATGATCCTCGGCACGGCGCTGGCGTTGGCGCGGCTGTCGGGCTCGCCGCTGTTGGCGGCGTTGGCCTGGGGCTATATCTGGTTTTTCCGTTCGATGCCGGCGCTGCTGGTGCTGATCATTCTGTACAACTTCGCTTATCTGTATGACCACATCGTGCTCGGCGTGCCGTTCACCAGCGTGGTGTTCGCCGAGTGGTCCACCGTGGATGTGCTCAGCCAGTTCACCGTGGCCGTGCTGGGCTTGAGCTTGATGCAGGCGGCGTACGCGGCAGAGATCATTCGCGGCGGCCTGATCGGCGTGGATGCTGGCCAGCACGAAGCGGCGGCGGCGCTGGGTCTGCCGGCTTCGCGCCGGGTGTTCCGCATCATTCTGCCCCAGGCGCTGCGCTCGATTCTGCCGTCGGGCTTCAACGAAATCATCGGCCTGGTCAAAGGCACCTCCATTGTCTACGTGCTGGCCTTGCCCGAGCTGTTCTACACCGTGCAGGTCATCTACAACCGTACCCAGGCGGTGATCCCGCTGCTGATCGTGGCGACCGTGTGGTACCTGATCATCACCACCGTGCTGACCAGCGCGCAGTACTACGTCGAGCGCTACTTTGCCCGTGGCACCGCACGGGTGCTGCCGCCGACGCCGTTGCAACGCATCAGCCGCTGGCTCAAGGAGAAATCCCATGAGTGAAGCCCGCGCCGGTCGCATTCAAATCCAGGGCGTGGGCAAGCGCTTTGGCAATCAGCAGGTGTTGCAAGACATCCACCTGACCATTGACCCGGGCAAGGTCACGGTGATTCTCGGGCCGTCGGGCTCGGGCAAATCCACCTTGCTGCGCACCATCAACCACCTGGAAAAGATCGACAGCGGCCACATCACCATCGACGGTGAATACGTCGGCTATCGACGCAAGGGTGACCTGCTCTACGAACTGAAAGAACGGGAAATCCTCAAGCGCCGGATCGACGTCGGTTTCGTGTTCCAGAACTTCAACCTGTTCCCGCACCTCACCGCCTGGGAAAACATCGCCGAGGCGCCCCTGGCCCACAAGCGCTGGAGCAAGGCCGAGGCGCAGGCCAAGGCGTCCGAGTTGCTGGCCAAGGTTGGCCTTTCAGACAAAGCCGATGCCTATCCACGCCAGCTCTCCGGCGGCCAACAACAACGCGTGGCCATCGCCCGCGCCCTGGCGCTGGACCCGAAAGTGCTGCTGTTCGATGAACCCACCTCGGCCCTCGACCCGGAGCTGGTGGGCGAAGTGCTCGATGTGATCAAGGGCCTGACCCAATTGGGCGTGACCCTGGTGATCGTCACCCACGAAATCGGTTTTGCCCGCGAAGTGGCCGACCACGTGGTGTTCCTCTGCGACGGCCAGCTCATCGAAGAAGGCCCGCCTGAACAGATCTTCCGCCAACCCCGACATCCCCGCACCGTGGCCTTTCTCGGCAAGGTGCTTTAGTTCAAGGAGTGACTGCCCATGTTTATTTCTACTGCCCGTGTGGCCCTGCTGGCGCTGGCCGTCAGTGCTGCGCAAAGTGCGTTCGCCGTGCAACAGGTGGACCTCAGCCCCGACCGCGTGCGCATCCATGTGCCGCGCAACGAAGCCGCCATCGCGCAGATCCCGCCAGGCTTCAAGTTCGCCCAGCCGGGCAAGTTCACCGTGGCCGTGTCCGGCGTGGCGGGGCCACCCCTGGCGCTGCTGGCCAATGACGACAAGACCACCATCGGCAGCGAAGCCGACACCGCGCAACTGGTCGCTGACAGCCTCGGCCTGCAACTCAACGTGGTGCAGACCAGTTGGGAAGACTGGCCGCTGGGCGTCAGCTCGGGCAAATACGACGCGGTGATCAGCAACGTCACTGTGACCGAAGCGCGCAAGAAACGCTTTGACTTCGCCACCTATCGCCAGGACGTGCTCGGGTTCTATGTGAAGAGCACCAGCAAGATCAACGAGATCAAACAGGCGCCGGACATCGCCGGGCTGAAGATCATCGTTGGCTCCGGCACCAACCAGGAAAAAGTCCTGCTGGCGTGGAACGAGGCGAATGAGAAGGCCGGGATCAAGCCCGCGCTGTTGCAGTACTTCGATGACCAGGCTGCCGCGCAACTGGCGGTGCAGTCCGGGCGCAGTGATGCGCTGTTCGGGCCGAACTCGGTGTACGCCTATTCCGCCGCGATCACCGGCGGCATCAAGCGTGTCGGCACCGTCAACGGCGGCTGGCCGTTGCAGGCAGACATCGCCGTGACCACGCGCAAGGACAACGGCCTGATCAAGCCGATCCACACCGCCCTGGAAAGCGCGATTGCCGGCGGCCAATACGAGCAGGTCCTGCAACGCTGGGGCCTGGATGTGGAGCGCGTCGACAAGTCGCTGATCAACCCACCGGGCCTGCCGGATTAAGGAGTAGCGAACATGGGACTGACACGACGTGAAGCGCTGTCGAGCATCGCGGCGGTAGGCGGTGAGAAGGCGGTCAAGGATGCCCTGGCGGTGTTGGGCCTGGGGCCTTCGTCGCACCGCCGCCCGCAACCGCTGAAACTCAAGGACGGCCTGGGGCAGGGCACCCGTGTGCTGGTGCTGGGCGCCGGGATTGCCGGGTTGGTCACGGCGCTGGAACTGACCCGCGCCGGCTTCGAGGTGCAAGTGCTGGAGGCCCGCGAGCGGGTGGGTGGCCGCACCTGGACGATCCGCCATGGCGACCGCGTGGACTACAAGGACGGCCGCACGCAAACCGCCGCTTTTGATCAGGGCCATTACTTCAACGCGGGTCCGGCGCGCATCCCCAGCCAGCACCGCACGATCCTCGACTATTGCAGCGAACTGGGGGTGCCGCTGGAGGTGCTGGTCAACAGCAGCCATGGCGCCCAGGTGCGCCCGGATATCGACAAGCCGGCGTTCAGCGTCGGCCAGGCGATCAACGACGCGCGCGGGCACTTGTCCGGCCTGCTGGCCAAGGCCGTGCAGCGCGATGCCCTTGATGATGTATTGAGCAGCGAAGAACGCACGCGCTTGCTGGCGTTTTTGCAGGTGTATGGCGACCTCTCGCAAGAGCTGGCGTTCGAGGGCACGATCCGTTCGGGGCACCTGGAATCGCCGGCCCATCCCGGCGCTTTGCCGGCTGCGCGCAGCCCGCTGGCGCTGGATCAACTGCTGCACCCGGAGCTGTGGGGCGCGCTGCTGCACACTGAGTTCCCGGAGTTCTCGGCGACGATGTTCCAGCCAGTGGGCGGCATGGACCGCATCACCGACGCCTTTTACGCCCGGGTCCGCGACCACGTGCAACTGGGCGCCCAGGTGCGGCAGATCCGCCAACTGGAAGACGGCGTTGCGGTGACGTATCACGACCAGCACAGCGGCCGCGAACAGGTGGTGCGCGCCGACTACCTGATCTCGACCCTACCGCTGCCGTTGCTGGCCAAGCTCGATACTGACTTCAGCGACCCGATCAAGGCCGCCTTGCGCAGCACCCGCAGCGACCAGGCGACCAAAGTCGCGTGGCAGTCGCCGCGCTTCTGGGAGACCGACTACCGCACCTACGGCGGCCTGTCATGGATCGAACACCCGGCGCGCCTGCTGTGGTACCCGAGCAACGGTCTCAACACCCGCGACGGTTTGCTGGTGGCCGGTTATGTGACCGGCGACGGCGCTGACCGCTTTGGCGCGCAACCGTTGGACCAGCAGTACGCCACCTCGAAAGAAGCCGTGGAGCTGCTGCATCCGGGTTATGCCAAACACCTGCGCCACCCGCTGGCGGTGTCCTGGGAACAGATCCCCTACAGCGAAGGCCCGTGGCTGCAACGCGAACACTTCCCGGCCGATGCCAGCGCCTTGCTCGAAGCCGGTTTTGGCCGCGTGTACTTCGCCGGTGACGGCCTGGTGCAGAGCGGCGTGGGCATCTGGCAGGAATCGGCGGCCAACTCGGCGCGCCATGTGGTCGCGCAACTGGCCGAACGGGTGACTCAACAACGTCAGATTGCGGCAGTGGCCGCGTCCTAAGGAGCATCATCATGAGCGACAGCATTCAACGCACCAGCGTCGGCAACTTCCCGATCTCGCAAACCGTCACCGTGCCGGCGTCCGCCAGCCTGATCTTTGTCAGCGGCACCTTGCCCGACCTGCACGACACCAACGCCCCGGCGGGTACGCCGGCGGCCTATGGCAACACCGAAGTGCAGACGGTGTCGGTGTTCAACAAGATCCGCACGATCCTCCAGCAACACGACCTCGACCTCGGCGATATCGTGCAACTGCGGGTGTTCCTGGTGGGCGCCGAAGAGACCGGTGGCAAGCTCGATTTCGCCGGTTTGCAGGCCGGATACACGCAGTTCTTCGGCACGCCAGAGCAGCCGAACAAACCTGCGCGCACCGCGTTGCAAGTGGTGGCGTTGCCACTGCCGGGTGCACTGGTGGAAGTCGAGGCCATCGCCGCCCGAACGGCGTAACCCCCGCAGCGTTTCACTGACACCTCCCCTCCATAGACAGGATTCCAGGCTTCGGCGCCCACGCGCCGAACGCCCTGGAGCGGGCTCGTGCACCCGACAGAAACCGACAAGGAACAGCAATGAGCAATCAGCGTGAGTCACTGGCGAACAAGAGATGGTTGAGCGGGCTCCTGTTGATGGGCCTGACGGTCGAGGGCGTGCTGGCGCAAGAAGCGCAGTTGGACAAAGTCGAAGTGGTCGGCGCGCGTGTCACCGAGGCCAACCTGGCGATTGGCACTGACCAGATCAGCAACACCCTGACCATTTCCCATCAAGCCTTGCAGTCGGCGCCCGCCGGTACCTCAGGCTTGAAGATGCTCGAAGCCTTGCCCGGCTTCAACGTGCAGTCCAACGATGCCCTGGGCCTCTACGAATTCGGCAACTCGGTGTTCGTGCGCGCGTTCAACCTGCAACAGATCGGCTTCTCCATCGACGGTGTGCCCCTGGGACGCAGTGACCAGTTTGGTGGCAGCCCGATCTACCGCTACGTCGATAACGAAAACACCGAACGCGTCACCGCGTCCACCGGCGCCGGGGACGTGTCGCAGCCGGGGTATACCTCGCTGGGGCCGTACGTGGATTACATCTCCACGAACCCGGCCAAGGACGCCGGGGTCAGTACGTCATACACCCTGGGCAGCGACAGCCTGCGACGCAGTTTCGTCAAGCTGCAAACTGGCGAGCATGCGGGGCTGTCGGCGTATTTCAGCCGCTCGAAGATCGACGGCGACCTGTGGCGCGGCCCCGGGACCATCGACCGTGAGCACCTGGAAGGCAAAGTGCGCTATCAGTTCGGCGAGGGGCATGAGCTGTTGTTTCGCGCGGTGCACAACGACTTTTATGACTACGACTCGCCCTATGTGACCCAGGCCCAATACCACGGCACCGCCAATGATCCGTTCGGTCGCTCCGGGCGCGATTTTGCTTACCTCAAGGAAGTGCCGCCGCAACCCGAAACCGTGGCTGGCGTGCCCTACAGCAATCCCAATTACAACCAGTCGTACAAGCAGGCGATCAACCAGCGGCGCGACACCTTGTACAGCCTCACCGGCAACTTTCTGCTCAACGATGCGTTGGAAAGCAGCACCAGCGTCTACTACGAAGCCAAGAAAGGTTTCGGCGTGTCCCCCGAGGCCTACAGCACCTCGCTGGCGCTGCATAACGCCGAGGCCAACGTGCCCGGCCTGGTCGATCCGCGGGGTGTGCAATACGGGCTGTCATCCCTCAGCGGCCACCGTTACGGCGGGCGCAGCAGCTTGACCTGGCACGTCGGCCAGCATGCGATCGAAGCCGGGGTGTGGGCCGAAAAGGATGTGTTCAACCGCTTGCAAGCGCGCTACAACCTGAGCGACGGCAGCCCCGATGGCAGCCCGCTGTTCAATGAGCCGGTGCACAAGCAGGGCGACTTCACCTCGACCCGCGACTCCCTGCAACTGAACATCAAAGACACCTGGACCCTGCTCGATGACCGCCTGCGCCTGCAATACGGCTTCAAGCGCCTGGACCTGGACTACCGCATCGAAGGCTATCGCAATGCTGGCGACTACATCGCCAACCGCCAGCCGCGCCTGAGCACGTCATGGACCGACAACTTCCTGCCCCAGGCCGGGCTGGTGTATGACCTGACGGCCAACTCCCAGCTGTTTGCCTCCTACTCGGAGAACATGGCGCTGCCTCGGGGCGCCGACGATGTGTTCCGCGCGGCCAGCCCCAACGCGCCGGCACCGGCGGCGGAGACTTCGAAGAACTACGAGGTGGGCTACCGCCTCAATCGTCCGACGTTCAACGCCGCCTGGGCGCTGTACCGCACCGAGTTCGATAACCGTCTGCAAGCCTTCGCCTCGCCGGTGGCCGGCAGCAGCACCGCCGAAACCTACTACCAGAACGTCGGTCGCGCGCTGGCCTACGGCACCGAGTTGAGCGGGCAATGGAAGCCGCCGGTACTGGCGGACAAACTGGTGCTCAACGGCAACCTCACCTACAACATCGCGCAGTTCAAGGACGATGCCGCCGGGCTGTCCCTCAAGGACAACAACATCCCCGACAGCCCGCGCTGGCTGGCGCAGGCGGGCATCACCTACGAGCTGGCGCCGTGGGCGGTGCTGAATTTTTCCGGGCGGCATATCGGCTCGCGCTACAGCAACTTCACCAACACCGAATCGGTGCCGGGCTACACGCTCTACAACGCCTACCTCGACCTTGGCGGCGAGCGTTTGCATTACGGGCCGCTCAAGAGCGTCAAGCTGCGCTTCAACATCGACAACCTCTTCGACAAGGACTACCTCGGCTACATCCTCACCAGCGCCAGCGGGCCGGCCTACTACCGGCCCGGTTCGCCGCGCACCTTCCAGACCACCCTCAGTGCGGAGTTTTGATCGATGAACAGCCGATACCTGCTGGCGCTGTGCATGGTCGCCATGACTGCCCATGCCGCCGACGAAGTCAGCCCTGAGGCGCTGGCGTTGCATCAGCGTTTGCTGGTGCTCGACAGCCACCTCGATACACCGATGCAATTGTCCCGCCCCGGCTGGGACATCCTCGCCCGCCACACCTATGCCGAGGATGGCAGCCAGGTGGATGTGCCGCGCATGCAAGACGGCGGTCTCGATGGCGGCTTCTGGGTGATCTACACCGCGCCGGTGCCCGACACCGATGAGGGCCGCGCCAGTGCCAGCAACTACGGGCTGGCGATGTTGGCGCGCATCCGTGATCTGGCAGAGCGTTCGCCGCAGACTTTCGAACTGGCACTGACCCCGGACGATGCGCGAAGAATCGCGGGAGCGGGCAAGCGGGTGGTCTTTATCAGCATGGAAAACGCTGACCCCCTCAGTGCCGATCCGCAACGCCTGTTGACCTACTATCGCCAGGGCTTGCGCATGCTCGGGCTGGTGCATTTCAGCACCAATGAAATCGCTGATTCGGCGACCGCATTGCCCAAGTGGCACGGCCTCAGTCCCAAAGGCCGTGAACTGGTGACGCAGGCCAACCGGCTGGGGATTCTGCTGGATGTGTCCCACGCTTCCGACGCGGTATTCGACCAGGTACTGGCGGCGTCCACTGCGCCGATCATTGCGTCCCACAGCAGCAGCAAGGCGGTCAATAACCACCCGCGCAACCTCGACGATGCGCGGCTGCGGCAACTGGCGGCCAAGGGGGGCGTGGTGCAGGTCAACAGCTACGGCGATTACCTGGTGCCGCTCAAGCCCAATCCCGAACGGCAAAAAGCCCTGGCGCCGCTGTATGCGCAGTACCGCAACCTGGCGGGGCTGAGCCCGGAGCAGGTCAAGGCATTGCATGGGGATATCGCAGCGGTCAACCAGCGCTTCCCGCAACCCAAGCCCGATCTGGATGTGTTTATGAAGCACTTGTTGCACATCCTCGAGGTGGTCGGCCCTGAGCATGTGGGCATTGGTGCCGATTGGGACGGCGGTGGCGGGGTGATCGGGCTGGAGGACGTCAGCCAGTTGCCGAAGATCACCCAGCGTTTGCTGGATGCGGGGTACAGCGAAAAGGATCTGGCCAATATCTGGGGCGAAAATCTGTTGCGTGTGGTGCAGGCAGCACAAGCCAAGGCGCAGGTTGCTTTATATATGCAATAAAAGAATGTTGTAGGTTTTTAGTAATCAGTATTTTTAATAATTAGCATAGACCTATAAAGCCTTTCACAAGGCCCCTGTGGGGCTATTAATGTCAGCTTCAACGGCCATCCACGGAGGAGTAACCCCCATGTCCACGACACCCCGGCAACTCAAGTTCGGCGCCATCCTCACCGGCGTCGGCACCGCGCAAAACGAATGGTTGCACCCGCAGATCCCCGGCGACGCCAGCGTGGATATCGACTGGTACCGCGCCCAGGCCCGGCAGGCCGAAGCGGCCAAGTTCGACCTGGTGTTCATTGTTGACAGCCCCTACATCACACCAGATTCGGCGCCGCATTTTCTCAACCGCCTGGAGCCGTTGACCCTGCTGTCGGCCATCGCCGGCGCCACGTCGAAAATCGGCCTCGTGGCGACCTTGACCACGTCCTATACCGAACCCTTCAACGTCGCCCGCCAGTTCGCCTCCCTGGACCATATCAGCGGCGGCCGCGCCGGTTGGAACCTGGTCACCACCGGCCTGGAAGGCGCCGCCGGCAACTTTGGCCGCGAGCAGCATATCGACCACACCGAACGCTATCGCCGCGCCGCCGAGCACCTGGACGTGGTGCAGGGCTTGTGGGACTCCTATGAAGACGATGCCTTTGTGCGCGACAAGGCCAGCAAGGTGTTCCTCGATCCGCAACGCCAACACCGTCTCGATCACCAGGGCGAGTTTTTCGCCGTGACCGGGCCGCTGAACATCGCCCGTTCCGCCCAAGGTCAACCGGTGATTTTCCAGGCCGGGATTTCCGAATCCGGGCGCAGCCTGGCGGCGAACTATGCCGAGGGGATTTTTGCCGGCGTGGGCAACTTCGAAGACGCCCAGGCCTACTACCGCGACATCAAGCAACGCACGGCAACCGCCGGGCGCAACCCCGACCACGTGACCATCTTGCCGGGCATTTCACCGATCATTGCCGACACCGACGAACAGGCCCAGGCCATCGACCGTGAACGCAATGGCGAGCTGGACCTGGACAAGGCGCTGGTGCAACTGGGGCGGCCGTTCAACTACCACGATTTCAGCCAATACCCGCTGGACGAACCGTTCCCGGAACTTGGCGATCTGGGCAGCAATGGCTATCGCGGCCACGCGGAAAACATCAAGCAAGTCGCCCGTGACCAGGGCCTGACCTTGCGCCAGGCGGCGTTGCGCTTTGCCAAGCCGTTCTCCAGTTTTGTCGGCTCACCGCAGACCGTCGCCGATGAGATCGAGCGTTGGTTCGTCGAAGGTGCGGTGGATGGGTTCAACATCCACGTCGGTGCGCCGGATGACTTTGCGCGCTTTACCGATCAAGTGCTGCCGCTGTTGCGTGAGCGCGGGTTGTTCCGCAGTGAATACAGCCACAGCACCTTGCGCGGGCATTTGGGGTTGCCGGTACCGGTCAATCGGCATACGGCGGCGCGGGTGGCTGAGCCTTTGCGAGCGGTTGGTGCATAAGTATTCCCAACGACGTGAGCGCGAGATTTACCACCATTTCCATTTGCCCTGTTTTTTCAGGGTGGCGATGATGTGTTCGCGCTTGTGGCGGAGTTCGAGCATCGTTCCGCGCATTTCCCTTTGGCGCTTGCTGTTTATAAACAACAGTCCGACCAATGGGCTCAGAACGGCCAGGGTAAATAGGATGCGGTCGGGGCTATAAATGGCGGTTGGCAAAGCAGCCAGGAAATAGAGCATGAACACGCCAGCCTGTAGCCAAACCCACTGCGGATAACCATGGAGCACTGCGCTCTGTGCGATGCCAAATAGTGCGCAGGTTGTTGCGCTGCCAATGAAAAACGCGCCCGTCGCAAACTCATCAGATGAGTCGGCGAAGTAGGTGAGGTTCATCAGAGTGCTGGCCGTGCCGACTGAAAAGCACAGGGCTAAAATTCCTCCAAAAAGCGCCAGCCGGTGACGAGCCCAAATTGAGCGGGGATCTACGAAGAAAGAGGGCGAACGTCGGTTTTTCATTCGGCGAACTCTTCATAGATACCGATGGCCAATATCCGCGTGTTCCCGGATGTTGTGCTGCTAGTAAGGCTCAACCCTGCCGCAGCAATATCTTTGAAGTGCATGTGAGTGATGGGTTTTATCTGTGTCGCTGGAAATCGTTTGGATAGATCGCCCGCGGCCTGCTTGAGCTTGAGTAGTTTTGGCGTCAATCGCGGGTCCTGGATCCGGAGCAGTTCATTCGTGAGCTTGGCGCGTTCTTGCCGACTTAATCCCCGGAGTACTTCCCGTAGTGGCTTGCCGGTCGCCTTCTTGGACAAGTTGATGACCTTCATTGTGGTCACTGCAGAAGTACCCACGGCCAGCAAGGAAATACCGTCCAGCGCTAGCATTATCCCTTCGTACCAAGCGTTACTGTCCAAGTAGTCATTTCTGCGTGGGTCCCACACTTCGTTCAGGGTTCGATTGGCGCCGACGGCGCATTGAAACAAGCCTGCGACGACGGCGGCCGTGCCTACGAATGAGATGACAACACTGGCACCCGCGGTAAAAGGCATCAGCGCGATCCCACTGTAAATGACATGCCAACTCAACAACGCCCCAGCGCAGGTCACCGCCGTCTTCGTCGCCTCCGCCACCCATCTCGACTCCCGCGGCTCATGCTCCAACATCCGCTTGAACTCCACCGGCCCCACCGCCCTCGGTGCCTCACGCAACACCACCTTCTTCACCTGCACACTGCACACTGCCTGAAACTCGCGCAGTGTCAGCACATTGAAATCCTCATCGATATACACCACCCCCGCACCAATCAGCGCAGGGTCGGTGTCGATGGCGGAGAACAGCCGCCGCAGGTCAATGCGGCTTTCAATTCGTTGGCGCATGTTGCGGTGGGCCGAGGGAAATCCATCTTTGAACAGGGCGGTCGTCATTCTTTAACTCCTGGGTTTTTCGGGAGTTGAGAGGTTAAAGACGCGGTGACGCAAATGAATGTCGGAAGTTTCGGTGTTTGCCGACAGGCGCTTCCCGATCCTGCTGTGGCGGCTTGTGGCGCAGCCGTTACAGTATTGGCTCACAACCATTTCCATTTACCCTGTTTTTTCAGGGTGGTGATGATGTGCTCGCGCTTGTGGCGGAGTTCAACCATCTTGTGGCGCAGTTCGCGGCAGCGGTTGCTGTTGAGGATGAGTAGGCCGATCAGGGGGCTGAGAAGAGCCATGGAATACAGGTAAATGTTGGGGTTGTACGTGATGGCGGGGAGTGAGCTCAAAAAGCACAGGCAGTAGATCCCGACATTTATCCAGACCCAATGAGGGTGACCATACAACACTTGTATTTGAGCAATAGCGAACACCACGCCGATCGTCAGCCCGGAAAAAAACCAGTTGCGCAAGGTTCCTTCTTCGAGTGCTCCGGAGAGATAGGTGACCAAAACCAGAACGCCGGTCATGGCAATTGAAAAACACCCCGCAAGCATCCAGCCACCAATGACATGCATGTAGCGTTTGCGTAGCAGTCGTGGGTCAGTGATGTAGAAGGTTGAATAATAAAAATCTTTTGCGCTCATGGTTTTCCAGTCAGGCGCGGGGGGATCGCTGTAGCCCAATTTTTCCAGGATCTTTTGTGCTCGCCGTTTTTTCAATGGCGAATCTCCTCATAAAGACCGATAGCGAGTGGCTTGATGTTCCCGGACAAGGAGCTACTGGTGACTCCAAATACTCCTGCTATGGCATCTCCTATGTGAGTAGCGGTGATACGTTTTATCTGTGCCGCACTGATGCGTTTGGTCGCAGTGCCGGCAGCTTGCTTCAGTTTGAGTAGCTTTGTGGTCAGTCGCGGGTCATTGATTCTGAGCAATTCATTATTGAGTTTTGCTCGTTGCTCGGGTACTGACATTGATTGCTTTGATTGTCGTCAAGGTGGATGTCCCTATTCCAGCCAGGGCGATGCCATCCAATACTGCGACTGCCGCCTGGTACCAGACTTCATCGTCGAGACGGTCCAGCGCTTGTGGGTCAATCCATTCGGCGGTTGTTCTACCAACGCCGATAAAGCATTGGGTGACGCTGGCAGCCATGGCGGCTTTACCGACAAACGTAAGCACCACGCTTGTCCCAGCCGTAAACGGCATGAGCGTAACTCCACTCGTAACGACGAACCAACTCAGTATCGCTCCTGCGCATGTCACTGCTGTGATAAGCGCCTCGGCCACCAAGTTCGACTCCCGCGGCTCATGCTCCAACATCCGCTTGAACTCCACCGGCCCCACCGCCCTCGGTGCCTCACGCAACACCACCTTTTTCACTTGCACACTGCACACCGCCTGGAACTCGCGCAGTGTCAGCACATTGAAATCCTCATCGATATACACCACCCCCGCACCAATCAGCGCAGGGTCTGCGTCGATGGCGGAGAATAGCCGCCGCAGATCAATGCGGCCTTCAATCCGTTGGCGCGTGCTGCGGTGGGCCGAGGGGAATCCATCTTTGAACAGGGCGGTCGTCATTCCTTAACTCCTGGGTTTTCCGGGAGTTGAGAGGTTAAAGACGGGGCGGCGCAAATGAATGTCGGAAGTTTCGGTGTTTGCCGACAGGCGCTTCCCGATCCTGCTGTGGCGGCTTGTGGCCCTCGGGTCGGATCAGGAAAAGTTCGCCCCGCGCCATTTCCGGCGCTGACTAAGGACAGGGAGCCAACATGGCCGTCGATATGTTTTTGAAGCTGGGCGATATCAAAGGTGAGTCACGGGACCAGGCGCACCGCGATGAGATCGACATCACCGAATGGGCGTGGGGGTTGTCGCAGACGGGGTCGATGCATTCCGGTACGGGAGGCGGTGCGGGCAAGGTCGATATCGGCAACCTGAACTTGAGCAAACCGCTGGATAAATCCAGCCCCAACCTGATGATGGCCTGCGCCAGCGGCAAACATTACCCCGAAGCGCGGTTGGTGGTGCGCAAGGCGGGCGGTTCCAGTCCGGTGGAGTATCTGGTGATCACGTTGAAGGAAGTCATGGTGGTGTCCTACAGCACTAGTGCAGAGAGTAAGGATGATCTGCTCTACGACCGCATCGCCTTGAACTTCGCCACCGTCGATGTCAGCTACCAGCCGCAGAAAGCCGACGGCGCCAAGGACGGTGGGCCGGTGAAGTTTGGCTGGAATATCCGGCAGAACGTAAAAGCCTGATACCTCACCGCGTGCCCGGATACCGCGTCTCCATCACAATCGACAACGCATCCGGGCGCCAGAATTCCTGGTCGAATTCCACGGCCTGGTTGTCTTCGCCGAAGTTCAAGCGCTCCAGGTAGACGCTGGTGGAACCGGGCGACAGTTGCAGCAACTCCGCCTGTTCCTCGTTGACCGTGCCGATATGCATCTCCAGTTCGCAGCGCGATTGCACCCGGGCAAAGCGTTCACGCAGCAGTTGGGTCAGTGAAGTGTTGAGGTCGGCGTCCAGCAGGCCGGGGCACCAGCTGGCGAGCAGGGCGTTGAATTCCAGCAGCACCGGGCGGCGGTCGATCCAGCGGCGGCGTTGCAGGAAGAACACCGGTTCGTCCGCCGAGGCCAGACCCATGCGCTTGGCCAGCCAGGGGCCGGCGGGGCGCAGTTCGGCGTGCAGGCATTCGGTGCGGGGCGTGCGGCCCTGGGCGCTGACGTAGTCCATAAAGCCGCTGATGCGCGTCGGGTCGTAGCGGATGCGCTGCGGGCTGACGAACCAGCCCCGGCGGTTTTCGCGGTAGACCAGGCCCTCGGCCTCCAGTTGCTGCAAGGCCTGGCGCAAGGTCACGCGGGTGCAGCCGAAGCGTTCGATCATGTCCCGCTCGGAGGGGAATTTCTCGTCGGCCTGGGGGCTGCCAGCGGCGATGTCGTGGGCGATCTGTTCGCGGATGCGCTGGTAGTGCGGAGAAATGGGGTCGAAAGGCATCCTGGGGTTCCGTAGGCAGGCATGACGTGGGCGTGACTCTACCCTTCCTGCTGGCGCAGGTCACGTTGCCAGGCCCGCAAACCGTAGGCCGCCAGCAGCACAAAACCGGCGTACAGGGCGGCGGTGAGGTGCAGGTCCTTGTAGAGGAACAGCCCGACATAGGCCGCATCCAGCACGATCCACAACCACCAGCTGACCACGTATTTGCGCGCAGCCCACAGGCTGGCCACCAGGCTGAAGGCGGTGAGCAGCGAGTCCAGCCAGGGCAGGGCGGCGTCGGTGAAGTGGTGCATCACCGCGCCCAGGGCCACAGCGCCGATCAAGCCCGCCAGCAAGTGCCGCCACGCCTCCTGCATCGGCAGGCGTTCCACCCGCACCTTGCCGGCGTCCACGCGCCCGGTGCTCCAACGCCACCAGCCATAGCCTTGCAGTACGGCGAAGACCAGTTGCAAGAGCATGTCCGAATACAGCTTCACCTCGAAGAAGATCCAGGCATACAACAACACCGCGACGACGCTGACCGGCCAGCACCAGCGCACTCGTTGTGCGGTGAGCCAGACCCCGGCGATGTTGAAGCAGACGGCGACGATTTCCAGTGGCGACATAGGGCTCTCTCAACAGCTAGTTTTCCAGGTGCAGCGCCTGTTGCTTGAGTTGGCGCTTGCGTTCGAAGGGCAGTTTTTCCTGATCGCCATAGGGCGCGCTGTACCAGTTGCCGTAGGTCGGGTTGGGCAGCAGGAACCAGCGCTGGCCGAGCCAGGCCAGGTACGGCGCGGCCGCCTTGCGTTGCTCGGCCAGGGTGTTGTGTTCGGCCTGTACGAAGTCGCCGAAGGAGTCACCGGCCAGCATCAGCACGCGGGCGTGGCTGGCGACCCATTGGCGCCGGCAGTTCTTGCCGTAACCGGCTTGCTCGCAGTGCCCGGTCGGGGTGCTGGCGGCCAGCACCTGTTCGTTGTGCGCCACCGGGAAACCGCGCAGGCGCAGGTTGTTGACTGTGGCCTGGACCTGGCTGTGTTCGCGGTTGGTGATGTAGTAGACGGTGATGCCTTTCTTGTCCGCTGCCTGCAGGAACTCCACAGCGCCCGGCAGTGCCTGCGCCTTGGCCTGATCGACCCAGGTGTTCCAGCGATCATAGGAATAGACTTGGTTGGTGAGGATGTCCCGCGCATTCAGCGGCACGTTGTCCAGCACGGTTTCGTCGATATCCACCACCACGGCCGGGGGCAGGCCGCTGAGATTGCGCGGCGGCAAGGGCAGGGCGTCCCACGTCGGGTCGGCCAGGGCCGCGTCCAGCTGGCGGGTGGCGCTGGCGAAGACCTGGCGGTAAATCAGCTCGTGCTCGATGGAGGTCTGGGTCCACAGCACCGCGTCCAGTTGGTCGTTGGCGGGCGGTTGCTGCTGGCAGCCCATCAGGGCGGTGGAGAGCAGGCACACACTGGAAAACATCAGATTACGCATGAACGATAGGCCTCAAAAATTGACGGTGGCGGATAACCGCGCGGTGCGCGGCGCACCCAGGAACAGGTAGCCGTCGCCCGCCGATTCACCCACATCGCGCCAGTAGCGTTTGTCGAACAGGTTGTCGACGGTCAGGCGCAGCACAGTAGCGTAATCGCCGACCCGGGTGGTGTAGCGCGCGCCCGCATCGAACACCGCGTAGTCATCCACCTTCACCGTGGCTTCACGGTTGGCGTATTTGCTCGCGCTGTATTGCACGCCGCCGAGCAAGGCCAGGCCCGGGATGCCGGGGACGCTGTAGTCGCCATGCAGGCTGGCGCGCAGCTTGGGCACGTTGATCGCCTGGTGGCCGTCATAGTCATCGGTGCCGCTGCCGCTGACCCGCGCACGGATCGCCGCGACGCTGGCCGAGACTTGCAGGTCGGAGGTCACGCGACCGTTGGCGGACAGTTCGATGCCGACATTTTTCTGTTTCCCTTGCTGCACGAAGGTGGTGGTGCCGTCGTCATTCGGCCGGTTGTATTGCAGGTCCTGGGTGATCTGGAACAGCGCGGCGGTCAGGCTCAGGCGCTGGAAGTCACGCTTGATCCCCACTTCCAGTTGGCGCGAAGTGGTCGGCGGCAGCACCTCGTCGGCGTTGCTGCTGAACCACGCGGCCTCACCGCCGAGGGACAAGCCTTTGCTGTAGCTGGCGTACAACGACGTGTCCGGGCGCGGCTTGTAGATCAACGCTGCTTGGGGCAGGAACACGCTGCGCTGGGTGTGGCGCGTGGTGGCGCCGGCCTGGTTGTAGGTTTCTTCGTCGAGACGCACCTGGCGCCCGCCGAGGACGGTTTGCCATTGCTCGTTGAAGCTGATGCGATCGCTGGCGAACAGGCCATATTGGCGGCTGTCGAGGCGGCGATACGTGTGGCCGAGCGGGCCGTCATAAGGCTCCAGCACTGGGGTCGGTTCGTAGATGTTGCCTTCGCCGATGTATTCGTTGACCGACTTGCGCCGGTCCACCAAGCGCCGGAACGCGGTGGTGCCGAAGGTCAGGTCGTGCTTGAGAAAGCCCGTGTCGAACTGGCCGTTGAGGGCGGCCTGGGCTTCCTCGTTGCTGCGGGTGTCGTCGGGGCTGCGGTAGTCGGAAATATCGTAGTCACCCTCGGCGCTGAAGTGGTTGGGCACGGCGGTATTCGCGCAACTGGCGGCGCCGTAGCAGCCCCAGGCGAAGGTGCTGTAGTCGTCGATCACCACACGGCTGCGGGATGCGCTGAAGCTGGCTTTCCAGGCGTCGTTGAAGCGGTATTCGAACAGCCCGTCGAGGTTCAACGAGCGGATGCCCACCGGGTTCGACCAGCTCTGGTAGGCGAGCATGTCCTTGGGCGAAACGTGGTGCGGCACACTGGTGCCGCCAAGCAGTTGATAGCCCGGCACCGAGTGTTGCTCGCGGTCCTGGTACTCGGCGTTGAGTTGCAGCAGGGCGTTGGGGCTGATGTTCCAGTCCAGCGCCAGCGAGGCGAAGTCACGCTTGCCGTCGGCATGCTCGACATAGGAGCGGATGTCTTCGTGGGCCAGGTTGATGCGCACGCCCACCTGCTGTTCGGCACCGAGCCAGCCGCCGATATCGGTGGCCAGGTAGCGTTCACCCTGTTCGTTGGTGGACACCGTGACCGAGCGCACGTTCTCCGGGCGTTTGCTCACGTAGTTGACCAGCCCGCCGGGCTCGGAGACGCCGCTCTGCAAGCCGGCCAGGCCCTTGAGCACTTCGACTTGCTGCTTGTTTTCCAGGGCGACGTTCTGTTCGCCGGTAATGGTGCGGCCGTTGATCTTGTAGCTGCTCGCAGGGTTGAGGGCGAAGCCGCGAATCACGAAATTTTCGTAGTAGCCGACCGGGGCGTAGCTGTCGCCGACCGAGGCGTCGTTCTTCAACACTTCGCTGAGTAGGCGTGCCTGCTGGTCCTTCAAGCGGGCTTCGGTAATCACCGCGACGGACGCTGGAGTGTCCAGCAGCGGCGCGTTATCGAAACCAGCCACGGTGGCGTTTTTCGCCTGGTAGTCGGTGGTTTCCTGGCCGAGGACGGTGACGGTGCCCAAGGTCGCATCCTGGGCCTGCACGGCCGTGGCGGCGAAGGCGATGCTCAGGGCGAGCAGGGTGTGGCGGTAAGGTGTAGCCATGTAGAGAGCGCTCCAAAGGTCTGACCGTCGCTGGCGTACGCTTTTATCGGGCGCAAAGGCGCCCAGCGCTGCGCAACGGACGGGTTGCCAGTTCGTGATGAAAAAGCCGGGTTCGCCAGGGATGGCGTCAGGCCGGAGCTGCTCCGGTAGTCATTGGCAAGCGTGCGTCGGCGGCCCATTCCTGTAGGGAGCCGTCGTAGATCGCGATGTCCTGGCGACCCAACAGAGTCAGGGCCAGGGCGTTGGCGGCAGCGGAAATACCGCCGCCGCAATACACCACCAGGGGGCCGTCGCTGTGCAGCAGCGTGGGGCCAATCGCCAGGGCCAGGGCATCCTTGGGCAGGTAGCGGCCGTGGGCGTCGAACAGCTGGCGGGCCGGCAGGTTCTGGCTGCCGGGGATGTGTCCGCGTCGGGCGTAGCGGGTGGGGGCAGATCCTTCAAACAGCGCGGCGCCGAGGGCGCAGATCAGCACACCCGGTGCGTGGCCGCAGGCGATGGCTTCGACGCCGTGGCGGTCGATCCACAGGTTCGGCCGTGGGTGAATGGCCCAGGGTTGCACGGGTGTGATCGGTTCGGCGGGGCCGTTGTGTTCGGGTAGACCGGCTGCGCGCCAGGCGTTGAAGCCGCCGTCGAGTACGCTTGCGTCGATGCCCACGCTGCGCAGCATCCACCACAGGCGCGCAGCCCAGAAGCCATCGGCGCGGTCGTAGATGACCAGCGTTTTGCCTTGGCCTGCGCCGAGATTGGCCAACACGCTTACCAGGGTTTCTGGCGTCGGCAGGGCGAAACTGAAGCTGGCCTGGGTGTCGGCCAGTTCAGTCAATAAATCGGCATGTCGCGCGCCGGGGATATGCGCCTGCAACCAGCCCTCTTCACCGCTGCTGACGCGGTAATCGCCGTCGAAGGCTGGCGACGGCAACACCACCGTGGCATCCAGCACCACCAGCGTCGGGTCGGCGAGACGCGCGTGCAGCCAGTGGCTGTCGACCAGAATGCTCATACGTTTTTACGCCGGATATGACTCAGCAGACGCTGCCCTTCGGCCCCGGCAAACCAGCGCAGATGGCCGAGCAGGTAGGCGTAATACGCCACATCGGCGCTGGCGGTGGAGCCCACGATGTCGTGGAAATACGCCACTTCGGACAGCGCGAAATCCACATGCACCAAGGGCAACAGGGCGCTGAGGGTGTGCAGGTCTTTGGCGCGCAACGGGCGGACCTGGTGGTAGCCGGCGAGCAGGGCATCGACGCTGTCGAGATCGGCGCGGGCCACGCCACCGGTATCCAGGTCGAGCCAGGGCACGGCGTTGCGTTCGATGGCGGTGGCCAGGTCGAAGAGGGCGAAGGTGCGGTCGGCCAGGCCGAAATCCAGCACGCTGGAGACGCTGCCGTCGGCGCTCCACAAGAGGTTGGAGGCGTGCCAGTCGTTGTGGGTCCACAGCGGCGGTTGCTCGGCCAACAACGGATGCAACTCGCGGTGCCAGGGCAGCAACAGTTGGCTGAGCGGGGCGTGCCAGTCCTTGTCGGCGAGGTAGGCGCTGTTGATGTTTTCCAGCGGTGCCGCGTGCTGGATCAATCGCGCGTTGGCCAACAGCACCGGGGTCTGGCGTTGCGGCGCGGTGTAGTGTTCAGCCGCTTGATGCAAGCGCGCCAACGCCTGGCCGGCGGCGAGGGCGTGCTGAGTGTGTTGAAACGGCGACCACGACAGCGCATCGCGATACAGGTCCAGGCCCTCGGCGACGTGGTGTACTTCATAGGTCCACTCACCTTGCACGGTGGCCGTAGCACCTTGTTGGTTCGAGACCACCGCAGCCACTGGAGCGCCTTGGCGATGCAAGTGAGCGATCAGGCGGTGTTCTTCTTCCAGCCACGCGGTTTGGCGCACATGCTGGTGATGACGTTTGACGAACAGCGTGCCCGTGCCGGTGGTGATCAAGCCCGCGGCGGAAAACGGCCGTGGGCTGTGCCAATGCAGGCTGCGCAGTGGCCCCAGTTGCGGGTAATCGCGCAGCAGCTGTTCGATGTCGCTTTCGTGCAACGCCGGCCAGTCGGCGGCGACCGGTTCCACGCCCAGGCCATGGGAGGTGCGTTGTGGGTTCATGCCGCCACCTCGGGCAGGAAGGCGTTGCTGGTCGCGCCTTGCCAGACCTGTGGGTCGTCGAGCACCGCGTGGTTGTGCAGCCATTCGGCGTAGGGTTGCAGCAGCGCCTGGCGTTGCTCGCCCCAACGGCCTTGATACAGCCAGGTCGGGGCGATTTTATGCAGTGAGGCGCTCAACAATTCAGCCGGGAAATACGGCGTGGTGTGTTCGTAGGCGGCGAGGGCGATTGACGGGTCTTGTGCCACGGCCAGATAACCGCGCGCGGTGGCGGCGAGGAAGTCGCGCACCACTTCGGGCTTGCCCGCCAGGGTGTGTTCATGGGTGCCGAGCAGGTAGCTGTGATAGGCCGGTGCGCCGATCTCGTCCACCGGCAACACCACGCGGCGTTCGGCGGCGATGGGGCTGTGCATCAGCGCTTCCCAGGCCCAGTAGCCGCCGAAACTGGCGTCTGCGATGCCTTCGGCGAGTTGCTCGGGACGCAGTTCGCGCACGCCGCTGTCTACCAGGATTACGCCGTCCGGGTCGCCGCCGTCGTGGCGGACCAGGTGGCGCACCATCGCCAGGCCGCGTGGCGTCGGGTTGAGGGCCAGGCGCTTGCCCACCAGGTCGCGGGGGCGGCGGATGCCGGAGTCGGTGAGGGTCTGGATCGATTCCAGGCCGGCGTGGTTGATGGCGGCGATGCCTTGTAGCGGCTGGCCGAGGCTGCGGCGCACCAGCAGGCGGTTGCTGGGGAAGATGCCGAAGTCGGCGGCGCCGGTCAGCAGGTGTTGCAGGGTGTCGCCGCGGTGGGGGTCGTGGACGACCAGTTCCACATCCAGGCCCAGGTCCTCATACCAGCCGCGTTCGCGGGCCAGGTATAGGCCGGCCGAGTTTGGCCAGGGGTGGAAGTATTCGAGCATTACCTTTACCGACGCCATTGCGTGTTACTCCAGCACAGCTTGTTTTGGTCGGGGATTTATAGGGGAGTGATCTGGTATATACCAATATCGTTTTTTGCTATGGATATAACTGGGGTGGGTTTTGGGTTTCTGGTGGTGGTGTACATATCCGTTATTTAGGTAACGGCGGCTTAGGGTTCCGCCCTTACGGCGGGGCACTTTTGGAAAAGAGCCCCAAAAGTAACCAAAATGGCTCTTGTCCCAACACTCGGCACCTCG
>NZ_QAJM01000070.1:0-891 GCF_003852405.1 Pseudomonas sp. KBW05 | reverse complement strand
GTTTTATATGATCGCGAGTCAAAGGGCTTTACGAAACCCCATGGCGAAATTAATGTAAAGGTTTATTTCGGTAAACTGTGATGTGACCTCGTGGAAACACAGAGTGCAACATCGACCCGTCTTAAGATGTTCGCATCTGGGCGGAGTTTGAGCGATCATGTAGAGACCCGAAAGATGGTGAACTATGCTTGTGCAGGTTGAAGTCAGAGGAAACTCTGATGGAGGACCGCCGCGGTTCTGACGTGCAAATCGATCGTCGGACACGAGTATAGGGGCGAAAGACTAATCGAACCATCTAGTAGCTGGTTCCCTCCGAAGTTTCCCTCAGGATAGCTGACATTTGTTGTTGTAGTTTTACCTGGTAAAGCGAATGATTAGAAGTATTGGGGACGAAATGTTCTCAACTTATTCTCAAACTTTAAATGGGTTCGATGTGCGTCTTTCTTTATTGAAGATGTGCATTGAATACAAATGTCTAGTGGGCCATTTTTGGTAAGCAGAACTGGCGATGTGGGATGAACCAAACATCT
This sequence comes from Pseudomonas sp. KBW05, assembly GCF_003852405.1. Lineage (GTDB taxonomy): Bacteria > Pseudomonadota > Gammaproteobacteria > Pseudomonadales > Pseudomonadaceae > Aquipseudomonas. The sequence continues at coordinate 361 of NZ_QAJM01000070.1, read as the reverse complement.
GGTTAAGGTGCCTAACATCACGCTCATGAGAAACCACAAAAGGTGTTGGTTGATAAAGACAGCAGGACGGTGGACATGGAAGTCGTCATCCGCTAAGGAGTGTGTAACAACTCACCTGCCGAATCAACCAGCCCTGAAAATGGATGGCGCTGTAGCGTGGGACCTATACCGGATCGATATCGCAAGTTTGTATTGAACGAGTAAGCGGTATCGTGTAGGAGGGTGCCGTGGTTGCTAAGAAGCTACTGGCGTAAGTCAGAGTGGAGCGGTCACGGGTACAGATCTTGGTAGTAGTAGCAATTATTCAAGTGAGATCCTTGAAGACTGAAGTGGAGAAGGGTTCCATGTGAACAGCAGTTGA
>NZ_QAJM01000069.1 GCF_003852405.1 Pseudomonas sp. KBW05 | reverse complement strand
AAGCCCGCTCCCACAGGGGGCCTCTGTGTGCCTGAAATTTGTGCATTTCCCAATAAAAACAACAATCCAAGGAGCTTCTCCATGCGCACCACTTACCCCCTGGCCCTGCTTTGCAGTGCCCTCTCCACCTGCGCCTACAGCGCCCCCGCGATGCTCGGCGACTGGAACGGCCTGCGCCCGCAACTGGCCGAACAGGGCTACAACTTCACCCTCAAATACGTCGGCGAAGTCGGCTCCAACCTGGGTGGCGGCTACGACTCCCACACCACCGCACGCTGGAGCGATCAACTGATCCTCGGCGTGGACATGGACCTGCAAAAACTCCTCGGCTGGCAGGACGCGACCTTTCGCATCGGCATCGGCGAGCGCCATGGCAAGGACATCACCAACGACCGCGTACACCAGCCCAACGCCACCGGGCTGACCTCGACCATGGAAGTGTTCGGCGGCGGCAATGCCTGGCGGTTGTCGCAGTTCTGGTACGAGCAGAAGTTCTTCGACAGAAAATTCGCCCTGAAACTCGGGCGCTTCGGCCACGGCGAAGACTTCGATCAATTCCCCTGCGAATTCCAGAACGTGACCCTGTGCGGCTCCCAGGAAGGCAACTGGAACGGCGTATGGAACAGCTTCCCCATCAGCCAGTGGGCGGTGCGCGCCAAGTACCAGTTCACGGACGAATTCGCCATGCAGATCGGCGCGTATGACAAGAACCCGGGCAACGCCGAAGCGAGCAACGGTTTCAAACCGTTTATCAGCGGCTCCCAAGGCACCAGTTTCCCCATCGAAGCCATCTGGAAAGGTCGTATCGACGGACTGAGCGCCGAGTATCACGCCGGTTACTACTACGCTAACGCCGACACTAAGGACATGCTCAAGGACGCCGACGGCAACTACGCCGCCAGCTCGCAAAAGCCTTACCGGATGTACTCCAGCAACAGTGGCTGGTGGCTGTCGGGCCAGCAGCAACTGACCACGGTAGGTGGCAACAATAAGCGCGGGCTCAACGTGTTCGCCAACCTCACGGTCAATGACCCGGACAAAAGCGTGATCAAGAGCCTGATTCAGGTCGGCCTGATCTACCGTGGCCCGTTCGATGCCCGCCCGGATGACACCTTCGGCGTAGGTGCGTCGAAGCTGCAAGTCAGCGACCGCTACACGCGCAACACGCAAATGCTCAATGCGGCGAATGGCGTGACGTCCCTCGACGACCCGCTGTACGTACCCGAACAGCGCCGTGAATACAGCTACGAGATCAACTATGGCGTGCAGGCCACAAACTGGCTGATGGTGCGGCCCAACCTGCAATACGTGAAGTACCCGGGTGGACTCACGCAAACCCGGGGTGCGGTGGTGGGCGGCGTGCAATTTATCGCGGATTTCTAACCCCAGGTCCTGACGTAGCTTAAGACTGGCAGCGACCCAAGACCGCACATCTTGTGCGTTGACCAGTCTTGTTACACACCATATAGTGTGCCCACAAACAAAACAGACCACTACATAGTGTGCAGTATCGGTATTTACCGACCACACTCTGCGCAGTATTTCAATGCCTAGTAGCCTGCAAACCGCATATTTTTGGACGGGTTCACACGCCGTCAGAACAGACCAGGAAGGAGTATTTCAATGCTGAGTTGGGATGAAGTCGACAACGAAGACACCGGTGCAGCGGTGATCAAGGGTGCCAACGCCGGCCACGCCAGCGAAGCCAACATGGACCGCCTCGACGGTGCCGGTGCTGCCGCCGCGCTGGAAGCCCGTAACGTGACCGCCAACGACTCCGCCGCGATCATCCGCGCCAAGGCCGCCCTCGAT
>NZ_QAJM01000007.1 GCF_003852405.1 Pseudomonas sp. KBW05 | reverse complement strand
GACCCTGGATGCCAAAGAGGTCGAGATGATCGTACGGGCCATCACCCGCTTGTTGGACTAACCCCAATCAAAAAATGTGGGAGCGGGCTTGCTCGCGAAGGCGGTGTGTCAGTCAAAGATATATTCACTGATCCACCGCATTCGCGAGCAAGCCCGCTCCCACATTTTTCAGATCTCCGCTGGCCTGAAAATTACTGCATCCAAGGCGGCGGCGGTGGCTCGTCCGGCACTTTGCTCGGCGGCGCATCATCCGCCGCCCGAATCGCCTGCCGGCGCTCTTCATCCAGCCGCGCCGCTTCAATCTCGCGGATCACACCGCCGACATCCGCCAACTCTTCCGGCTCATCGAACTCGCCGGTCAAGACGCTGGCCGGGTGCAAGGTACCGGCTTCGTACAACGCCCACATTTCCTTGGCGTACTTGGTCTTCTTCAACTCCGGCGCAAAGCGCCCGAAGTACGACGCCATGTTGCCCACATCCCGCTCCAGCATGCTGAACGCGTGGTTGTTGCCCGCCGCATCCACCGCCTGGGGCAGGTCGATAATCACCGGGCCGGTCGGCGTGAGCAGTACGTTGAACTCGGACAAGTCACCATGCACCAGGCCGGTACACAGCATCAGCACGATCTGCGAAATCAGGAAAGCGTGGTATTCACGCGCCTGGTCCGGCTCCAGCACCACGTCGTTCAGACGCGGCGCCGCATCGCCGTACTCGTCGGCCACCAGTTCCATCAACAGCACGCCTTCGAGGAAGTCGAACGGCTGGGGCACGCGAACGCCCGCACCGGCCAGGCGGAACAACGCCGCCACTTCAGCGTTCTGCCAGGCGTCTTCGGTTTCTTTCTTGCCGAACTTGGAGCCCTTGGCCATGGCCCGGGCCTGACGACTGTTACGGACCTTGCGGCCCTCCTGGTATTCGGACGCTTGACGAAAACTTCGTTTGTTCGCCTCCTTGTAAACCTTGGCGCAACGCAATTCGTTGCCGCAGCGCACCACATAAACAGCTGCTTCTTTACCACTCATGAGTGGGCGCAGCACTTCGTCGACCAGACCGTCTTCGATCAGGGGTTCAATGCGTTTAGGAGTCTTCATCAGCTTTTATTGTGGGTCCTTTATTACCAAATACGCGTATGGCACTCGTTATACGGCAATCGGCTCGCCGGTGGGAGGGGCTACCGACCGTTGATCACTTAAGAATGCATCCAATGGGCCACTTTCACCGTTCAATGATCGCCGTGACGCCCTGCCCTCCCGCCGCGCAGATGGAAATCAGCCCGCGCCCCTTGCCTGCTGCATCCAGCAACTTGGCCAGGTTGGCGACGATACGCCCACCTGTGGCCGCAAACGGATGCCCCGCCGCCAGGGAACTGCCCTTCACATTCAAGCGGCTGCGGTCGATGCTCCCCAGTGGTGCATCCAGCCCCAGGCGCGTCTTGCAGTAGTCCGCATCCTCCCACGCCTTGAGCGTACACAACACCTGGGCCGCGAAGGCTTCGTGGATCTCGTAGTAATCGAAATCTTGCAGCGTCAGACCATTCCTCGCCAACAAGCGTGGTACCGCATACACCGGAGCCATCAGCAGGCCTTCGTCGCCGTTGACGAAATCCACCGCCGCCGCTTCACCATCGCGCAAATACGCGAGGATCGGCAAACCGCGCTCTTTCGCCCAGGCCTCGCTGCCCAGCAGCACCAACGACGCACCATCGGTGAGCGGAGTGGAGTTGCCCGCGGTGAGCGTGCCCTTTTCGCTGCGTTCGAATGCCGGCTTGAGCGCGGCGAGTTTCTCCAGGGTCAGGTCCGGGCGCAGGTTGTTGTCACGGGTCAGGCCGAGGAACGGCGTGAGCAAATCGTTGTGCCAGCCTTCGGCGTAAGCCGCCGCCATTTTCTGATGGCTTTCCAGGGCTAGCTGATCCTGCTCGGCGCGGGGAATCTGCCAGGTCTGGGCCATCAGTTCGCAGTGTTGCCCCATGGACAACCCTGTACGTGGTTCGCCATTGCGCGGCAGTTCCGGCTTGAGGTGATGGGGACGCAGTTGCAGCAGGACCTTCAGCTTGTCGGCCATGGATTTGCTGCGGTTGGCTTGCAGCAGGATCTTGCGCAGCCCTTCATTCACGCCAATCGGCGCGTCGGACGTGGTGTCCACACCGCCGGCAATCCCGCACTCGATCTGGCCGAGGGCGATCTTGTTGGCCACCAGCAACGCGGCTTCCAGGCCGGTGCCGCACGCTTGCTGGATGTCATAGGCCGGGGTTTGCGGCGACAGGCGCGAGCCGAGCACGCATTCGCGGGTCAGGTTGAAGTCACGGGAATGCTTGAGCACCGCGCCCGCCGCCACCTCGCCCAGGCGCAGGCCATGCAGGTTGTAGCGTTCGATCAGGCCTTCCAGCGCCGCCGTCAACATCGCCTGGTTGCTCGCCGTGGCGTACGGACCATTAGAGCGGGCGAAGGGAATGCGGTTACCGCCAATGATCGCTACGCGGCGCAATTGAGTCATGGAAAGCTCCCTGAAGGTTGTGGGTGGAATCATTCAGCCTAGCCTAGGCTGATCGAACGACTACCGTCCCGGGGTGGTCAACCCTTTGAACCCCAGCATTCGGAGAGCGTTCCATGTCTGACCGTTATATCGACTTCGCCAACTCAAGCCTCGGCCATCGCCTGGTCGCCGCCCTTGGCCTGCCGTCACCGGTACGCCTGGAACGCTGGCAAGCCGGACGCCTGCGCCCGGTGGAAGGGGCGCTGCTGCTGGGCGGCGGTGCGCTGGCGGGTAAGGTGCAGGCCTTTGCCCACAAACTCACCGATGCTATCTACACCTACGGCGACGAGACCTCGACCTGGATTCCCGGCCATGGTCCAAAACTCAAGGCAGTGGTGTTCGACGCCAGCGAGTTGCAGCACACCGACCAACTCAAGCAACTGCGCGAATTCTTCCAACCGTTGCTGAAAAACCTCGATAACAGCGCGCACCTGGTGATCCTCGGCCGGGCGCCGGAAAGCCTCGACGACCCCTTCGCCGCCAGTGCCCAACGAGCCCTCGACGGTTTCGGCCGCTCCCTGGCCAAGGAGCTGCGCAATGGCGGCGTCCTGCAATTGCTCTACGTCGGCGACGGTGCCGAGGACCAGTTGGAGGGCGCCTTGCGCTTCTTCCTCTCGCCCAAAAGCGCCTACATCTCCGGGCAGGTGATTCGCCTGCAAGCGTGCGCAACCCAGGTCGAAGACTGGACTCGCCCCCTCGCCGGGCGCAAGGCGCTGGTCACTGGCGCCGCCCGTGGCATCGGCGCGGCCATCGCCGAAACCCTGGCCCGCGACGGTGCGGACGTCATCCTGCTCGACGTGCCCCAGGCCAAGGGCGACCTCGACGCCCTCGCCGCCCGCCTGGGTGCGCGCAGCGTGGCGCTGGATATCTGCGCCGCCGACGCCGCCCAGCAGTTGATCGACCACCTGCCCGATGGCCTCGACATCCTCGTACACAACGCCGGCATCACCCGCGACAAAACCCTGGCCAACATGACCCCGGAATACTGGGACGCGGTGTTGGCAGTGAACCTCAATGCCCCGCAAGTGCTGACCCAGGCGCTGATCGACAGCGGCACTTTGCACGACAACGCCCGCGTGGTGCTGCTGGCGTCCATCAGCGGCATCGCCGGCAATCGCGGGCAAACCAACTACGCCGCGAGCAAGGCCGGTTTGATCGGCCTCGCACAAGCCTGGGCGCCGTTGCTCAAAGACCGGGGGATCAGCATCAACGCGGTGGCGCCGGGGTTTATCGAAACCCAGATGACCGCGCATATTCCCTTTGCCTTGCGTGAAGCCGGGCGCCGCATGAGCTCGCTGGGCCAGGGCGGCTTGCCGCAGGACGTAGCCGAAGCCGTGGCCTGGCTCGGCCAGCCGGGCAGCGGTGCCGTCAACGGGCAGACGCTGCGGGTATGTGGGCAAAGTCTCTTGGGAGCGTAGGCATGGACTGGCAAACGTTGCACAGCACACCCTCGCTGCCGCCGCTGTATTGGCGCGCGGCACTCAAACGCAAGATCACCGGCACCGCGTTGCCCGAGCGCGGGCTACGCTGCCGGGTGACCGTCAACCCCAACGCTGTCGCAAAATACCGCAAGGTCTGCGGGTTTGCCGACAGCCCGATGCTGCCGGCGACTTATCCCCATGTCCTCGCGTTCGGCTTGCAGATGCAGTTGCTCACCGACAACAGCTTCCCCTTCCCGCTGCTGGGGCTGATTCACTTGAGCAATACCATCCGTATCCACCGACCCCTGGGCGGTGTCAGCGAGCTGACCCTCAGCGTCCGCGCGCGCAACCTCAAGCCGCACCCCAAGGGCGCGACCTTCGAGCTGGTAACCACCGTCGAAGATGCCCTCGGCCTGCTGTGGGAAGCCGAAAGCCGCATGCTTTGCCGAGGCGTAAAGCTCGACGGCGAACCCGAGGACGCGGCGCAACCGAGCCCAACCGACGTCAGCGAGCTGATGCGCTGGCAAGCCCCCGCCGATATCGGCCGGCGTTATGCCCGGGTCAGCGGCGACTACAACCCGATCCACCTCAGCGCCCTGACCGCCAAGCTGTTCGGTTTTCCCCAGGCCATCGCCCACGGGCTGTGGAACAAGGCGTACACCCTCGCCGCCTTGGGCGAACACTTGCCCGCCGCCAATGTTGAGATCAGCGTCGAGTTCAGGAAACCCGTGCGCCTGCCCAGTGAAGTGACGTTGTTTGCCAGCGCCGCCGGTTCAGCGGGTGAATGTCGCTTGAGCGGCGCGGGCGATATTGAACATATGGTAGGCAAATGGCAGCCGATCGCCTGAAACACACTCCTTAATTGTATATATACACCCTAAGTTATAGCGGACTTTATAAAGTCCGCTATTTCATTCAAGCCATTGATTAAAAACAAATATACATCTTGAAACATCCACATCTTATACCCTTGGTATTAGTCCCTAAGCAGAGACTTTACGACCGTATATAAATCGTTAATACCAAGTTGAGCATTGTCAGAAAGAGCCCCCTGGCCTGTTATAGCTACACGGACAAACGCATCGCCTTCCATAGAAATGGCGAGTGTTTGAAGACAACCAAGGTTGTACAGGTGCAGGGAACTCAATCATGAAAACTCAACAAGTAGTGTTTTGGAAAGCAAGTACCGCGCTGGCCCTGGCAGTAGCACTGACGCTCGGCGGCTGCAGCAGCGGTGGTGGCGGGCATCACAGCGGTGGCTCGTCCTCCACTGACGACACAACAGCCGGTACCGGTGGCACAGGCGGTGGTACCGGTGGCGGTACTGGCGGCGGAACTGGTGGTGGCACGGGCGGCGGCACTGGCGGCGGTACAGGTGGTGGCACCGGTGGTGGTACAGGTGGCGGCACAGGAGGAGGTACAGGCGGTGGCACTGGCGGCGGTACAGGCGGTGGCACCGGTGGCGGCACCACCACCCCTCTGGTCACCGCGACGGTCGTGGACACCGTAGGCGACACCGTAACGGGCGTAGGCACCGCGGTCGGCAGCCTCGGCACCACCCTGGGCAGCTTGCCGATTGTCGGCGCCACCACGGGCGGCCTGGTCACTGCGACCGGCAACGCGGTTGGCAGCATCGGCACTGGCCTGTCAGGCGGGCTGGGCACTATCGGCACCAACAGCAATGCCGTGGGCACCACCCTGGCTGGTGTGGGCAACGCGGTCTCCGACCTGGGTGATGGTGTGAGCACCACCGGTGGCAATGTCGCTACCTTGCTCGGCCAAGTACCGGTAGTCAGCGGCGCCGCGCCAGTGGTCGGCGGTGTGGTCGATAAAGTCGGCAACGTCGTGACCATGCTCGGCGACACCCTGAGCACCGCCAGCACCACCGGCCCGTTGGGTTCGGTCACCAATACCGTGGGCGCCAAAGTGCTGGTGCCAGTGGTTTCTCTCGTAGAAAAAACCACCGGCCAAGTAGGCAGCGCAACCGGCCTGGGCAGCCCGGTTGGCGGCCTGCTGAACAAAGTCGGCAGTACCGTCGACGGCCTCGGCGATAAAGTCGCCGGCGCTGGCGGCACTGGCAACCCTGTGACGGGCGCCGTGGGCGGCGTGCTGAATGGCGTAGGCACCGTGGTCGGCAGCGCCGGCGGCTATGTCAACCCAACCACTGGCACCGGCAGCGGTTCCGGCGGCGGCATTGGCACTGGCAACCTTGGCCTGCCGGAACTCATCGGCGGCGTGATCGCCGGCGCCGGTAACGGCCTGAACGCAGGCAACACCAACGGCGTGGTCAGCGCCGCTGGCGTCACCGGTGGCAGCGTAGGCGGCACGGTTGCATCCCTGGGCACCTTGCTGGGCGGCAGCGGCGTACCGAACACCGCAGCAGGTGCTCCAGTCGCGGCACTCACCACCAGCCTGGGCAGCGCACTCAACCCTGTCACCAGTGGCGTCACCAGCCTTACCCAAAACGTTGGCAACAGCACTGGCCTGGGGGCTCCGGTCAACGGCCTGGTGACCAACGTCGGCAGCGCCGTCAGCGGCCTGGGCGGTAAAATCACCGGCACCAATGCCAACCCGGTCACCAATGCCCTGGGCGGCACCGTCAGCGCAGTCGGTAACACCGTGACCTCGGTGGGCGGCCTGGTCACCGGTGGTACCAGCGGTAGCGGTGGTGGTTTGCTCGGCGGCGGCCTGAACCTGGGCGGCAGCGCATCTGCCGGCGCCAGCGCCAGTGCCGGGGCGAGCACCAGCGGCGGCGGCCTGGGCGGTTTGCTCGGTGGCCTGACCGGCAAAAAATAGAATTGCACCTGGCCGATTAGACGGCCTCCCCTACAGCGCCTACGCTTGGTTGAGACGAGAGACCCAATAAGTCTCTCGTCTTTTTTATGCGCCAATGAAAGGCACCCGAACCGCGCCCCAGAGCCCGGCGGGAATCTGCGAAACGCTGCTGCAGTTTTGACCATGGAGTGTCCTATGCGCGCTTTGACGCCGCTGTTGTTGCTTACCCTCAGTGCTTACGCCCACGCCGAAACCCTACCCAGTTTCCTCAATAGCAACGACACCATCCGCAACCTGCCCGTGCCCAACCTGCCCGCCGACGCCTACCGGCCAAACACCCCGCAAACCCAGCTGCCAACGCCTGCGGCCAGCGAAGCCCAGCCGCTGCTGATGGACACCAAGGTGACCATCAGCAAACTGCAGATCGACGGCGGTACGGTCTACCCGCTCAAGGAACTGGCGCTGGCCTTCGAACCGCTGATTGGCCATGAAACCAATATCGCCCAGCTGATCGAGGCCACCCGCAGCATCACAAAGCGCTACCAGGCGGACGGCTACCTGCTGTCCTATGCCTTCCTGCCGGAACAAAGTTTCGAGGGTGGCCTGGTCCACGTGGTGCTGGTGGAAGGCTATGTGCGCGATTACCAGATGCAAGGCGATATCGGTTCGGTGTCGGCCTACGTGGAAAAGCTCGCCGACAAACTCAAGGCCGAACGCCCACTCACCCGCAAGACTTTCGAGCGCTACACCACGCTGATGGGCGCGATTCCCGGCGTGACCTTGCAAGCGCAAGTGCCGCCGCCGCGCACCACCGATGGCGGCACCCACATGCAGATCACCGCCAGCCGCAAGCCCTTCACCACCAGCATGAGCCTCAACCAGGCCAGCCGTGGCGGCCTGCAAGCGTTGGTCAGTGCCACCAGCAACTCGCAGACGTCGATGGGTGAACAGTTGACCGTCAGCGCCCTGGCGCCGCCGGGCAACGACAAGGAACACTACTACCGCGCCGCCTACAGCCAGTTCGTCAACGCCGAGGGCACCCAGCTTGCACTGTCGGGGGAACGCTACCGCGCGGACCCTGGCACCAACGTGCAACTGGACGGCGGTTTCCAGCTCAAGCCGCACCAGGCCATCGACCGCTTCTCCATTGGTGTGAGCCACCCCGTGATTGCCTCGCCGACCGAATCCCTGAGCCTCGGCACGCGCATTTATGGCGTCGATCAGAAAACCCGTTATCAACTGGTGGGTTTCCCCAACCGCTTCGACCTGGAAACCAACCTGCGTGCCTTGGCCTTCGAAGGCGACTGGCGCAAGGCCGACACCGACCAACTGCGCATTCTCAGCGCCGGCCTGTACCAAGGCATCAATGGCATGGGCGCCAAGACCCACAGCGACTTCGACGGGGTAAAACCCGACCTGGATTTCTTCCGCCTGCGCCTGTCCGGCGTGCAAAGCAACAAGCTGTTCGGCAGCAACTTCCAGGGCGTGCTTTCCGCGGCGTTCTACTGGAGTGATGACACCCTGCCCGACAGCGAACGCGCCACCTTCGGTGGGCAGAATTTCGCCCGTGGCTACCCCGATGACCAGGGCTCGGGCGACAAGGGCTGGGGCTTGGCGTACGAGATCAACTACAGCTACAACCGTGCCGGCGACTGGGTGCGCATCCTGCAACCGTACGTGGTGTTCGACCGCGCCAAGACCTGGTTCAACGTACTGCCGATCAGGGGCAACGACCTGTCGTCCGCCGCCGTGGGCCTGCGCTTTGGCGACAGCCAGTACTACAACATTGCGCTAGAGGCGGCCAAGCCGCTGTCGGACGTCGCGCTGGACAGCTTTGACCGGCGGCCGCGGTATACGCTGAGTTTCAGTTACCAGCTCTGACCAGGCCGATGTGTGTAGGCATGTGTGGGAATTAGCTTATGTGGGAGCGGGCTTGCTCGCGAATGCGGCGTATCAGTCACCTGATGAATTGGCTGACCCACCGCTTTCGCGAGCAAGCCCGCTCCCACACAAGCCCCTCCCACATTGAGCCTAGAGATGACGCTTCTGCAGGGGAAACAAACTGTTGAGAGTATCGATCAACCGCACCAAATAGATCGGCTTGCGAAACAGATCCAACACCTGCAACCGCAGCATGTCACTGACGTCATCCATCTCGGCGTGGCCCGACATCACGATCACCGGCAAGTGCTGGCGAGAGGTGTGTTCGCGCAGGCGCTTGATCAGGGAGATGCCGCTTTCCTCGGGCATGCGCAGGTCGGTGATGATCAGCGCGATGTCCGGGTTGAGGGTCAATTCCTGCAACGCGTCGGTCACAGAGGTGGCCGTAAAACACACAAATCCCTCATTGGAGAGGGATTCGGCAAGTTCGATCAGGGCGTCCTCTTCGTCGTCCACCAGGAGAAGTTGTTGCCGCGAAGCAGGCGCAGAGGGACTCATGGCGAAAGATCCTGACACTAAGAATCTACTCAGGTTAGTCGTGTCGCGGGATTGATCAAGTCGATGCAATGCTCGCTTCGATCAGGTTGAACAGCACCTTCACACGGTCACTTATCGGAGTCATGAAGATCCCGATCACCGCCGCGCACATGGCCGCCACAATGGCGTATTCAATGCCGGAGGCGCCGTCCCTGGCGCTCACCATGACCAGCACTTTCACGTAGATAAAACGAACGCTTTCTTCGATTTGCATGTAGAGCTCCGTCAAAAGAGGAGAAAGCGCTTCGTTCAGCCATCAAGTGCCGATACCGGTTTGAATCGAGGTGAAGATGGACTTTACCTTAGTGCTGATCGGCGACATGAACGCCCCGATCACCGCCGCACACATGGCCGCGACAATCGCATATTCAATACCGGAGGCCCCCTCTCTTCCGTAAGACAGAATCTGGATTTTGATAAACACTTTACGAATGGCATCAAGGAACATATGACTTCTCCTTTGCGCTGAGAGCGCGGATGTAGCGGGCTTGCAACATGATCTCGCTATGCCACTAGAGCATTGTCGGCAAATTCACTCCCCACAAGTGTAATAACCGACTAATCACAAAGTATTAGTCAGAACCTTGGCGCCAGAGCGCCAATGTTTGCGCCGCGATACACAATATTTCCATGCAGTAATGGCATTTTGTCCTAGCTCAACTACCTTCAAATAGCGAAATAGTTGAATACCCAGAACGAACTGATTGCGTAGTCGCTGGATGGACCCGTTGAAAGGTCTGGCAGTAGGAAAGGGAGAGCCTTCATGAGCAGTCGTATCAGCATGATTCTGGCCGGGGTACTGTTGCTGGGGGCGTTGATTGCCGGGTACTGGGGCCTCGTTCTCAGCCGTCCGGAACCGGTTGTCGCCGTCGCACCACCTGTCATTAATAACGGCCCTGTCGCTGCCATCGAAGACCCGACTCGCCAACCCGTGGTCGTGCTGGCCCATGACGTGCCGCCCTTTGTCGCCCTGACCGCTGCCGACCTGACGGTGGAAAAACTCAAGACCGTCCCCGCCGGCAGCCTCACCTCACTGGAGCAGGCAGTCGGGCGCACACCATGGCGCGCCCTGCAAGCCGGCACCTGGCTGACCGAAGAAAGCTTCAACGCCGGCGGCAACCTGTCGCGCATGATCCGCGCCGACGAGCGCGCACTGGCGGTCGCGGTGGATGAAGTGACCGGCGCCGGCGGCCAATTGAACCCCGGCGACTATGTAGATGTGATGCTGTACCTGCGCTCGGAAAACGGCAACCCGCAACCCTCGGCCCAAACCGTTATCCCGGCCCTGCGCCTGCTGGGCGTGGGCGAACAACTGGGGCTGACCAACGATGGCACGCCCGGCTCACCGGTGGCCGTCACCGCCGAAGACAGAGCCCGGCAACAACAAGGCCGTGCCAGTGCGCGCACGGTGTTGCTGGCAGTGCCCGAACAATTGATGAGCCGCCTGGTCCTCGCCGTGCAAGCCGGCAGCCTGCGCCTTGCCCTGCGCAGCGCCGACGAACAGCGCCTGAGCCGCTACTGGGCTGGCGACAGCGACTCGGCGCAGAACCTCGACAACGCCAAGCGCGACCTCTACCAGTTCAACCAACTGGCGCAAACCGCGCCACCCATCAGCAACTTCAACCCGACAGCCACCAAAAATGCCGCCCCGCGTCGTTCGGGTGTCGAGGTGATACGCGGTAACCAGGTCACTCAACAAACGCCCTGATAGCGCTAAGGATGCCTTGAATGAGCAGTCGTTCCATGCCGAAGTTTTCGCGAGTGTTCTGCACCCTGGTCACCCTCGCCCTGCCCGCCGGCGCGGCACAGGCGGCACCGGGCAATTGCGCCAGCCTGGGGCAGTTGCCCGCGACCCTTGAGGTCGGCGAAGGCCTGCAACAGGCCATCCAGTCCCCGGTCGCCATTACCCGGCTGGCGGTCGGCGACCCGAAAATCGCCGATGTGCACGTCAACGGCAACCAGGCCTTCCTGCTTACCGGCGTCTCGTCCGGCGCCACCAGCCTGATGATCTGGACCGCCTGCTCGCCCAGCCCGCGCCAGACCATGGTGTTCGTCAAGGGCAAGGCCACGTCGGCGCTGACCAGCCTGTCGCTGTCGCCTTCGGAAGACCCGTCGCTGCCCAGCCAGGTGCAGACCGATATCCGTTTTGTCGAAGTCAGCCGCACCAAGCTCAAGGAGGCGAGCACCAAGTTTCTCGGGGTCGGCACCAACTTCTTCCTGAGTAGCCCGAACATCCTGTCCCCCTCAGAGGGCGTGTTCAAACTGCCGGTGAGCACAGACAACTTCAACGTCGGTTTTGGCGGTGGCCGCGTCAAGGCGATGATCAACGCCCTCGAAAGCAGCGGCTTCGCCTACACCCTGGCGCGTCCCAGCCTGGTGGCCCTGAGCGGCCAGAGCGCGACCTTCCTGGCCGGCGGCGAAGTGCCGATCCCGGTGCCCAGCGCCGGTAGCGATACCATCTCCATCGAGTACAAAGAGTTCGGCATTCGCTTGACCCTCACCCCCACGGTGATCGACCGCAACCGCATCACCCTCAAGGTCGCGCCGGAAGTCAGCGAGCTGGACTACAGCAACGCCGTCGCCATCCAGGGCATCCGGGTGCCCGCGCTGACCGTGCGCCGCACCGACACCAGCGTGTCCCTGGCCGATGGCGAAAGCTTCGTGATCAGCGGCCTGATCAGCACCAACAACCGCTCCACCATCGACAAATTTCCAGGCCTGGGGGACATCCCGATCCTCGGTGCGTTCTTCCGTGACTCCAACATCAGCCGTGAAGAAAAAGAGCTGCTGATGATCGTCACCCCGCATTTGGTCCAGCCTCTCGCCGCGAACGCACAACTGCCGTCCCTGCCGGGGGAAAACCTGCGCAGCTACGACCCGAACTGGTACCGCCTGTTCTTCCTCGAAAACGGCAATTTCGACCGACGCACAGGACTCTCCCAATGAGCGAAAGCCTGAGCCAGACTTTCCTGGCAATCACCCGCAACAGCACCGACCTGGAGTGGCTCCAGGGCGCCCTCGCGCCTCTGGGCCAAGTGGTCAGCGCCGGCAGCGGCAGCCTCGACGAGCTGCTCGCGCTGGTGGACGTGACCTTCGCCAACCTGGTGTTCATCGGCCTCGACCGTGAAAACGTCACCAACCAGTGCGCCCTGATCGAAGGCGCCCTGGAGGCCAAGCCGATGCTGGCAATCGTGGCCCTGGGCGACGGCATGGATAATCAGCTGGTGCTGAACGCCATGCGCGCCGGCGCCCGGGATTTTGTCGCCTACGGCTCGCGCTCCAGCGAAGTCGCGGGGCTGGTGCGGCGCCTGAGCAAACGCCTGCCGGCGGTGGCCCATACCAGCCATTTGGGCGGCCTTACCGTGTTGTATGGCACCCAGTGCGGCACCGACGGCGCCATGTTGGCCGGGCACCTGGCGCATGTGGTGCAGAAAAGCGGCCAGCAAACCCTGGTCCTCGACCTCGGCCTGCCCCGGGGCGACAGCCTGGCGCTGCTGGGCCTGGAAAGCTCGTTTCACTTTGGCGATGCCTTGCGCCACCTGCGCCGCCTCGACGCCACCTTGATCAACAGCGCCTTCACCGCCACCGAGGCGGGCCTGCGCATCCTCGCCTACACCGACAGCGACGAGCCCCTGGAACACACCAGCGCCGCCGAGCTGTACATGTTGCTCAGCGCCCTGCGCCAACACTTCCAGCACATCGTGGTGAACCTCACCGGCCAACCGGACAGCGAGGCCCTGCGCACCTTTGTCAGCCATTGCGACAAGCTGCTGTGGTGCACCGACCAAAGCGTGCTGGACTGCCGGCGCAACCTGACAGTGCTCAATCGCTGGCGCGAAAAAGGCATGAAGCTGGAACACGGCCGGTTGCTGATCGACCGCTACATCAAAGGCGCCGCGCCGGAGGCCGAAGCCCTGGGCAAAACCTTTGGCCTGGAAGTCATTGCCGTGCTGCCCCTGGCCGCAGAGCTGCGCCTGAACGCGAAAAACCAAGGGCAAAGCCTGTTTTCCCTGGCCCCGCGCGAACCCTTGACCCAAGGCTTGCGGGTGCTTGGCGAGCGCCTGGCCAAACGCTCCGAAGGCCTTGAGAAACCCTCGGCCAACTGGCTTACCCGCCTGTGGGGCACCAAGTGAGCGGCGAAAAGCTGTTCGGCGTGCCCGGCGGGCGCGCTGCCGTCGGCAATACCGATCACGACGGCCTCAAGCTGGTGCTGCACCGCTACATCATCGACGCCATCGAAGAGTCGGGGAAAAACCTGCTGGAAGGCACACGCCAGTCCCTCGCGCAGTTTGTGATCGACAAGGTCAACGAATACATCACCCGTATGCACCTGGCGATTTCCCGCTATGAGATGGAGCGCCTGGCCGAAGAGATCGTCGACGAACTCACCGGTTTCGGCCCGCTGGAAGTGCTGCTGCGCGATGCCTCCGTGACGGAAATCCTGGTCAACGGCCCGCATCGGGTATTCGTCGAACGCGATGGCTTGCTGCACCAAAGTGACCTGCGCTTTATCGATGACCACCATGTGGAGCGCGTCATGCAACGCATCCTCGCGCCCTTGGGACGGCGCCTGGACGAATCCTCGCCGATGGTCGATGCGCGCTTGCCCGATGGCAGCCGGGTCAACGCGATCATCCCGCCGATTGCCCTCGACGGCCCGTGCCTGTCGATCCGCAAATTCCGCAAGGACATGCTCAAGAGCAGCGACCTGGTGGCCATGCAGACCATCGACCAACCGATCTTCGAGTTCTTCCAGGAGGCCGTGGGCAAACGCTGCAACATCCTGATCAGCGGCGGTACCGGCACCGGTAAAACCACGCTGCTGAACATCCTCAGCCAACTGATCAACCCCCACGAACGCCTGGTCACCATCGAAGACGTGGCCGAATTGCAACTGGGCCACCCCCACGTGGTGCGCCTGGAAACCCGCCCGCCGAATGCCGAGGGGCACGGTGAAGTGAAAGCCAGCGACCTGATCCGCAATGCCCTGCGGATGCGCCCTGACCGCATCATCCTCGGCGAGATACGTGGCGTGGAAGTGCTCGACGTGCTCACCGCGATGAACACCGGTCACGATGGCTCCATGAGTACCGTGCATGCCAACAACGCCCAGGATGCGCTGCTGCGGCTGGAAACCCTGGTGGGGCTGACCGGGCGCACCGTCGCGGAAAAAACCCTGCGCCAGATGATCTGCGCGGCGCTCGACGTAATCATCCAACTATCACGCATGCCCGACGGCCGCCGCTGCGTCACCGAGGTGGTGGAAGTGGTGGGCGTGCGCGATGACGTGTATGTCACCAACACCCTGTTCCGCCTCGACAAACGCACCGGCTACGGTTTTTTGCGCGAAGCCATCAACCCCGCCGGCGACAAACTGCGCCGCGAAAGCCACCTGCCGCAGTAGGAGGCGCCGCCCATGTTTGCTCCGATCCTGCTCGCACTCATGTCCCTGTCCATGCTGTTGCTCGGCCTGCACCTGATGCGCCGTGGTGTGCGCCAGGCACAGACCGACCGCGTGCTGGAGCGCCTGGCCCACGGGCAACCCGACAGCCCGGAGAACAACCCGGTGCTGACCAGCCTGGAACGCACCTTCATGCGCGCAGGCCTGGGCAAGCCGACCGAGCGCCTGGGCCTGTGGTTGACTCTGTGGGCGCTCGGCGCGGTGCTGGGCTTGCTCGCCTTCGAATGGCTGGGGTTGCTGGTGATGCTGTTGACGCCGCCGCTGGCGCTGCGTTTCTACATCTCGCTGCGTTATCAACGGCGGTTGCGGCGCATGATCGAGCAACTGCCGCAATTGCTCGACCACGCCGTGCGCAGCCTCAAGTCCGGGCGCACCCTGGCCGATGCGGTGCTCGGCGCCATTGATGCCAGCGAAGACCCGTTGCAGACCGCCATGGGCCGCATCAAGCGCAACGTGTTGCTGGGGGTCAGCCTGCCGGAAGCGGCGCACGATTTCGCCGAGCTGTATGAACAGGACGAACTGCGCCTGTTTGCCCTCGGCTTGAAGGTCAACCATCGCTACGGCGGCAACGCCAGCGATTTGCTGGAAAACCTCATCAAGATGATTCGCGAGCGCGACCAGGGTGCGCGCCAACTGCGCGCCATGACCGGCGAAACCCGCGTCACCGCCGTGGTGCTGGCGCTGCTGCCAGTCAGCGTGGCTGGCTACTTCCTGCTGACCAACCCGACTTACCTGGTGGGCATGTGGGCCGATGGCAGCGGTCAGTTGCTGCTGATCGGCGCCTTCAGCATGCAGATCATCGGTTGTGTGGCGCTGTGGCGCATGCTGAGGAGTATCTGAGATGGCCGTGCTGATCAGTATCGCGCTGTTTCTCGCCGCGCTCGCCTTGGTGGCCGTCAACCTGATCGGCCAGCGCCGCCAGCAACGCCTGGTGACCCAACGACTGCAAGGCGACACGGTGCGCGACGACAAGGTCGGGCACTTGCTGCGCCAACTGGGCAACACGCGGATCGGCCAGCGCACCATCAGCCTGGACAACGAAACCCAGGTCCTGCTCAACCGCATCGGCTGGAGAAAAGCCAGCCAACGCTCGCTGTTCGCGGCCTGCCAGGTGGGCGCACCGATCCTGTTCCTCGGGCTGACCATCCTCTTGCAAAGCCTGTTTTTCCCGGATGTCACCCATGCCTGGCCCGCGCCATTCCTGGGCTTTGCCACCGGCTATCTGCTGCCCAAGCGCGTGCTGGCGTCCGTGGCCAAGCGGCGCCAGGAGCAAATTTCCCAGGAGGTTTCGACCTTTATCCCGTTGCTGCGCATTCTGTTCGAGTCGGGCATGGCCGTAGAGCAGACCCTGCGGGTCATGTCCAACGAAGCCCAGCAATTGCTGCCGGTGCTGACTTCGGAACTGCGCCTGGTGTTGGCACGTGTGGACTCGGGCCTGGAGCTGGGCGAAGAGCTGAGCAAGACCAGCCTGATGCTCAGCGTGGATGAGTTCAGCGACACGTGCGCGATCCTGCAACAGCTGTTGTATCAAGGCGGCGGCGCGATGAAGTCGTTGCAGGCGCTCAAGCAACTGCTGGATGACCGGCGCCTGACCCGCATGCAGGAATATATTTCCAAGATGTCGGCCAAGATGTCGGTCGTGATGATGGTCTTTCTGTTTCCCGCGCTATTGATCGTACTGGCCGGCCCTGGGTTTATCGCCATTTCCAAGGCCATGGGGCCTTGAGAGGACGCACCATGAAATTACTGATTGCCGCCTGCAGCGTGTTGTTGATGAGCGGTTGCGCGAACATGGGCCAGACGCCCTGGTCGGGCTTTGCCGGCGCCAGCAGTTGCTCCAAGCCCAGTTCGGACCAGGAGTTGTCGCTGAACCTCGCCGATGAGATGGCCAATGACGGCAAGCTGCACGCCAGCCTGGCCAACCTGCAAAACATGGCGGACAACCTACCCCAAGTGCGCCTGCGCAAGGCCAAGGTGTACCGGCTGCTGGGCCGCAGTGAGGCCGAGCCGATGTACCGCAGCCTGCTGGGCACTTGCCTGGCCGCCGAGGGCGAACATGGCTTGGGCCAACTGGCGGTGGCCAAGGGCGATAACGGCCAAGCCCTGGAGCACCTGCAACGGGCAGCCAAACTGTCGCCCACCGACGAAAAAATCCGCAATGACCTGGGGGTGGTCTACCTCAACCAGCTGCGCATGGAAGACGCCCGCTTCGAATTCCTCACGGCGATGGAACTCAATCAGAGCAACTCGCTGGCGGCGGTGAATATGGTCACCTTGCTGATTTACCAGAACAACTGGAAGCAGGCGTCGCAGTTCGTCAGCCGCTTCAACTTGAGCCCCGAGCAGTTCAACCAGGCCCAGACCCGCGCCGAGCAGCTCAAGGGCTCGGCAACCCGCGCCAAGGGTCAAGTGGCGACCGTCAAATAAGGGAGTGCCCCCGATGAAACTCAAACCCCTCGCCCACCTGCTGTTGGCCACCCTGCCCTTGACCGCGCTGGCGATCGAACCCGGGCCGTCATCGGTGTACCAGAGGCAGACCGAAGGCTGGCTGCAAATACAGATCAAAGGGCAGTTGGCGACATCAACGCCGCAAAAGGCCACGCCAGCTGAGCGCGAGCAGGCCATGCAACGGTTGATTGATAGTTACAAACACCCTATTCCCGAATACTACGACCAGAAAGTGGGCGGCGCCGCGAGTAGTGGCAGCAGTAATTAATGGGCGGTGACGCGCTGGCGTATCGACGAACTGCTCGGTGACAGCGCCAGCGCCAGTTGCGTGCGGTTGTGCATATGGGTCAGGCGCAGCACTTGGGACACGTAGAGTTTTACCGTGTTCTCGGTGATGCCCAGCTCACAGGCGATCTGATAGTTGGTCTGGCCTTTGCCGACCAAGCGCGCCACGTCCAATTGGCGGGGGGACAACTGCTTGAAGATGGCAGGCATTTCACTGCTGTCGGCGTCTGCCAGATCGTCCGACGCAGCGTGGCCGGCGGATTGCGGGCTGCTGCGCACTTTGTCGAGGTCGTGGTACAGGTCATCGATCGAGGCCGACAGAAACTGCAGCTTCTGATTCAGTTGCCCCAGTTCCACGCCCTTTTGCCGCTCACGCAACGCTGTCTCCTGGCGTTGCAGGCCTTCGAGCAGTTCGTCGAGATTGATCGGTTTTTGATAGTAATCGGCAATCCCGGCACGCAACGCCTTGATCACATCCTGTTTGTCAGCGCGACCGGTCAGCATGATCGCCTCAAAGGCGCGCTGCTTGCCGGCGATGCGTTGCAGCTCCTGGACCAGTTCGATGCCGTCCATGTCCGGCATGTGCAGATCGCACAGCACCAGGCCGATCTCGGTGTCTTCACGAAACCGCGCAACGGCTTGCGGGCTGGAATGGCATGGCACGCAACGGTAACCACTGCTTTCGAGGAATTCGCACAACTCTTCCACGATCAACGGCTGATCGTCGACCACGAGCACTTTCATTTGCGGGGTAAGCTTGTTCACGCGCTACTCCATGCCTGGGCAAGCCAAAGTCTGATCAATCCGTGCCAACAGCGTCTATTTCGCACACCGTAGCTATAAACGTAGACGCACTTTCCTACTATGTACATAGCGATAGCCTACGTCGCGACTAAAGGGATCCAAAACCAGGCGAGGGTAAACCCGACCAGTAAAAACGGGGCAAAGGGTTGTTTTTTTGACTGCTTGGGCCCCAGGTAGCGAAGGGTGTCTCTAACCCCTTGATTCATTAGCGGCCACAATTTTGGCGCCAGTAGCAACCAGGCTGCACTGGCCAATCCAGCGCCGATAAAAGTGCCCAGCAAATACTCGCAATTGGTCGCCAGCGCGAGGGCCGCCAGCAGTTTTACGTCCGCAGCGCCGAGGCGCCCCAACGCATAACCGGGCAAGGTGAACAGCACAGCCAGGGCAAACGCCCAACCGCCTTCGGCCGGCGTGGCGCCCAGCCAGGTGGTGCCGCTCCACAGCAGGTAGACCAGGGCCAGCAGGAACGCACCGAGTGTCAGGGGATTGGCGATCTGCCGTTGACGGATATCTTGCGCAGCGCACAACGCCAGCCAAGCGAACAGAAAGAGGCTCTGAATCACGTAAAAAAAATCCCTTTTTGCTGAATGATTCTATGCTGATATCAGGTAGTGGTAGTCAGGGTAGACGCAGTCATGAGAAAGGGCCTCCCTAGAAAACAGAAAGGTGCCGCCGCGATTGAATTCGCGCTGGTGTTCATGCTCTTTTTCGCCGTGTTCTATGGCCTGGTCAGCTATAGCCTGCCGTTACTGCTTTTGCAGTCGTTCAACCAGGCAACGGCTGAAGGCGTGCGGCGCAGCGTCGCGCTGGACCCCACCACCCCCGGTTACGCCGCCGCCGTGCAAGCCCGCGCGGTGGCGGGCGCCCAGGCCCAATTGCAGTGGCTGCCGCCCGCGTTCAAATTCGTGCCGGCCTACATCACCACGAGCTTCTCGGCCAACCTGCTGACCGTGCAGATCAACTACCCCTCCAGTAACCTCAAAAACGTGCTGCCTTTCCTCGTGCTGCCGGGCTTTGGCACCGTGCCCAACCTGCCAACGACGCTCTCGGCCCAAGCGAGCCTGCAATTTTGACCTCGGGGGAAAAGTTCTTCGACCGCCTCCTCGGCCGCCCGCCCGAGGTCCCAATACAAACGACCCAGGTGCCCGCCTACGCCGGTTTGCAGATCGACCTGGACGCCCTCGGCCGCGTCCTGCACATCCACGGAGCCCTGCGCCATCGCCTGGTCAAGCACACTACCGCGCAACAACTCGTCCCATTGCTGGACTACCTGTGTGCCCACAGTGCCGTGGTCATCGAAGGCAGCCCCGCCGACTGGCAGGGGCAGGTCCTTGACCTGGACTTCCACGGGTTTGCCGGCAGCGCCCTGCACACCCGTGGCTGGCTACAACCCCAAGGCGATGGCTGGCGCTTGCTGCTGTTGGATATCGGCGACTTGCTCGCCCACCGCCAGCAGGCTGACACCCGCGAGCGCCACCAGTTGCTCAGCGCGCAGATCAGCGAACGCCTGCGCGTGTGCAGCCTGACCCGCCTGCCGGAGGTCGTGCAGGACAACCTGCACAGCATCGCCCAGCACTTCCAGGTGCCCTGCGTCGCCATCGCCCTGCTCGATGAACAGGACCAGGGCTGGCAGGTCCACAGCCAGTACCGCGCCTTTGACGCCCCACTGTTGTGGCGCGACGGCCAACTCCTCGGCGGCGCTCTGGATAGCCTCGGTGGCACCGCCCCTGTGCACCTGACCCACAACCACGGCCACAGCGAGCATCCACGCCTGCAGGGGATTTTCGGCAATGCCGAGGGTTTCCTGGTGCCCTATCGCGATGATCATGGCGTCGCCGCGTGGCTGTTATGCGGCTTCTTCCACGCTGAGGACGCCTTTGCGCGCGACTGGCTGCAACTGGCCGCCGCCCTCGCCGCGCCGTTGCTCAGCCGGCTGCGCGAACAGCGTCACCAGCAACAACTGGATCGCCTGGAAGCCCTGCAAGGCTTGCTCGGAACCGGTTGGTGGGAGTTGCCCAACCACGGCGAAGACATCCAGCTGGCGCCGCAACTACAGCAACACCTCAACCCAGACGCCCCGACCACACGCCTGGCCATGGCCGACTGGTTGCTGCTGTTCCACCCCGCCGACCGCCAGGAACTCGCCAGCCGCCTGCAAGACTTGCAGACCCTGAGCAAACCGCTGTCCACCAGCGTGCGCCTGCACCGCCTCGACGCGGCACACAACCCGGTGTGGTATCGCGTGCAGGGCCAGGCGCTGGGCGTGGGCAATAACCGCCGGCTGATCGGCTTCATGCTGGACATCAGCGACATCAAGAACCAGCAGCAACAAGCCGCCGCCGCCCATGCGCGCCTGGACAACCTGATCGCCAGCGCGCCGGCGATCATCTACGTGCAGCGCTATGTCGAAGGCACCCTGCAACCACTGTTTTTCAGCGACAGCCTGCTGCCCTTGCTCGGTCGCACCCTGGCCGAATGCACCCCGGCCAGCCTGATCGAATGGCTGCATCCCGACGACCGCGACCTGTACTTCGAACGCACCCGCCAATTGCTGCGCGAAGGCAGCGTACGCAGTCGTTATCGGGTCCAGGACAAACTCGGCAATTATCACTGGTTGCTCGACGAAGCCAAGTTGCTGCGCGACGACCTCGGCCTGCCGGTGGAAGCCGTGGGCCTGTGGCTGGACGTCACCGAGGCGACCCTGGCCGCCGAGCAGGTCAAGCAAAGCGAAGAGCGCTACCGCATCCTGGTGGAGGACTCGCCGGCGATGATTTGTCGCTACCGCCCCGACCTGACACTGACCTTCGGCAACACCCCGCTGGCCAATTACCTGGAGTGCCAACCCGAGCAATTGCCTAGGCTGAACCTGGCCGACTGGCTGTCGGATGAGCAACGCGCAAGCTTCGTGCAGCGCATCGGCCAACTGAGCCCGGAATTCCCGGTCAGCACCGCCGAAATCAGCCTGCAACTGCCGGGGCGTGCGCATGCCTGGTGGGTGTGGTCGGACCGTGGCGTCTTCGATGAGAACGGCGCGCTGGTGGAAGTGCAGGCCGTGGGCCGCGACAACACCGAAGTGCGCCGCTCCCAGCAGCAACTGACGCAAAGCGCGAAAATGGCCACCCTTGGCGAAATGGCCACGGGCCTGGCCCACGAGATCAACCAGCCGCTGAACGTGATGCGCATGGCCATCGCCAATGTGCTCAAACGCCTGAGCAGCGGCGAGGTGCAGATCGACTACCTGAGCGAAAAACTCCAGCGCATCGACACCCAGGTGCAGCGCGCCGCGCGGGTGGTGGACCATATGCGCGTGTTCGGCCGGCGCTCGGAAATCGAGCAACAGCCTTTCGACCCGGCGCAGGCGGTGGAAGGCACCTTGTCCCTGCTCAGCGAAGGCCTGCGCGGCAAGGGCGTGGATGTGCGCCTGACACCGGCGGGCTTCACGGTGCAGGTCAAAGGTTACGTCGATCAGCTGGAGCAAGTGCTGATCAACCTGATGGTCAACGCCCGCGACGCGTTGCTCAGCCAACGGGAAAAACAGCCGGACCTGCGCCCGTGGATCGCCGTGCACAGCGAACATGACGCCAGCCACGTGCGCATCTGGGTCGAAGACAACGGTGGCGGCATCGACCCGCGTTTGCTGGAGCGGATCTTCGAACCGTTCTTCACCACCAAGCCAATTGGCGTGGGCACCGGGCTCGGCTTGTCGGTGAGCTACGGCATTGTGGAGAACATGGGCGGCCGCCTGAGCGTCAGCAACGGCGAGCACGGCGCGCAGTTCTGCGTGGAGTTGCCGCTGGCCTAGTTCACCAATGCTGCCTGGCCATGGGGCTTGCAACTGAGGTTGGCGCCGACTTCAACCTGGTTCAGGTTGATGCCCAGGGTCGTCAGCAAACCATTCACCAGTGGATCGACAATCGGGCCGAGCACGTTGCCAATCACACCGCCCAGTGTGGACGTCAAGTTATTGAGCAACGCGCCGCTGGTGACCAAAAGCGAGCCCAACAGGTTGAACCCTGTGGGTTGGTAGACCTGGAACTTCAGCCCGGTTTTCAACGCGGTGCCGAGGGACGTCACCAGGTTGGTGGTCGATAGCGAATGATACAGCGCTGGCTGCTTGATCTCCGGTGGCTGGGGATAGGTGTAGACCCCACCGGACGCGGTTTGGGTGCCCACGGCAGGATCGATGGTCACGCCTATGCCGCCGCCATAAAACGGCTTGCGGGAGGCTGGATCACAGGTGGTTGGGCCGAGCCCGAGCAGCGGTTTGAGGCAGGTAATCGCACCGATATCGATCACCGGCAGCGGCGGCACCGGATTCAAGGGCGGGCTCGCACCTAGCGAATCGCTCAGCGTCGGGCTCTCGCCGACCTTGATGGTCACCACCGAGGCGTTGGTTTGGGTGGTCAGGGTTTTGGTCGCGTCGCTCGCGCAGGTGAAACCAGTGACATAGCTTTCCGCGCTGCCCAGTTCGAGGACCACATCCACACTGGGCACCGACGGGTTGGTCGCGGACGACAGCAGCCTCAAGTCAGTGCTCTGACAAGGGGTGCCGCCAATCGCGCAGAAGACTGAACTGAGCGTCCCAGCCAGGTTCAGGCTGAGCAAATTGTTCAGCACGTCGGAAAGCGGGCTGACCAAGCCGTTCAAAGCCGTATTGACCAACGGTGTTGCGAGCAGCGGCAAGGACACCGTCAGGCCCACGCTGACCTGGGCGGTGCGCACATAGATGCGCGTGGCCGCATCGGTTTTATTCTTGGCATACGTAGGGTCGCCAATCGACGACAACTGCGGCGGCTGAATGACTTTGACCTTGACGCTCACATTGACCCCCGGGATCGTCACCGGTATCTCGGCCACCACGCCGTTGGTCTTGTTGGCCAACTGCACAAAGGCTTGCGCCAGCTGCAACGCATTCACCGTGGTGTTGAGCCCCGAAGACACCGCCCCGGCCTGCAATTGCACGAGGGTGCCCAAGGTCACGTCGGCAGGCCCCACCAATACCTTGATCTGGCCCAGCGCCGTCGCCGCCGCCACCGAAGCGGTCCCCCCACCGGCCTGCAATACCGTGACGGCGGCGTCGATCAATTGACCGATCTTGAGATTTTTGGCCAGCAACTCATCGTAATTGCCCGCCTGCACGTTCACGTTCAGCGCCAACTGGTTCAGGTAGCTGAGCAGGTTGATATCGCTGCCCGCCAGGCCTTGATAGCCCACCAGGCCCAACGACAGGTTGCCGCCCAGCAGCTTGCCAAACAGCAGGTCCAGCGCATCCGACTTGGTGCTATCAACCGTCGCCAATGTAGTTTTGATCGTCAACTGCGCCTGCGGCGGCAGGATCTTCGGCGCGGCAACCGCCTTGGCCGTCAACTGGGTCATCAGGTTGTAGGAATTGCCATTGAACAGCGACCACACGCCTCCGGCGACGCTGGTCAGCACCGGGCGCGAGGCGACCACCTGGATGGCGTCGGTCTTGGTCGCGTCGGCACTGAACACGCGCAGGTTGCTGGCGTTGGTGGTCAGCGTGCCGCAATTCACGTTCAGAGCATTGCCGGGGGGGATGACATAGCCGTTGCGCGTGGCGCTGGCGCCCGCATAGACCGGCGCGGTGTTGGTGGCGGGAATGCAGTTGCCATTGCGCTGCACCGCTTCCAGGGCGGCCATATCGGCAATGCCCTGCAACTTGCGCTTCTCCAGATACAGACGCCCGCTGTCGATGACCAACAACAGGAAGACCAGCGCCAGCCCAAGGGTCAGGGCCGCCGTCAAGCCAATCGCACCACGCTGCCTGGAACGAAGTCGGGGAGACATCGAGCACTCCTTTAGCGCTTACTCTCCGTAGTTGCAGTGGAGTGTAGACAAGGCTTGGCGGGTGCGCTGGCCAGTCGCCATAAAGGCGACTGATGGAGATCGATGGAGATCTTTGTACGCTGCAAAAGCCCATGTGGGAGCGGGCTTGCTCGCGAAAGCGGAGTATCAGATTCAGATGTGCTGACTGACACACTGCCTTCGCGAGCAAGCCCGCTCCCACACAAGCCCGCTCCCACAGGGGAGACTCAGTGTGGCGGGTAGTTGGAGAGAATTTTAGTCACCGTCGTGCGAATGGCATTGCTGCGATCCTGCGGGTTCGGCGTGCTGGCCATCATCTGTTCGTCACTGCCGCGCCACACCAGCTTGCCGTCCTTGCCGTCGAGCAGGTCGATCTGGATGGTCGCCACCTTGTAGGTGATGTTGCGCGTTTCGTTGTACATCGGCGCGCCCCAGTAGCCATTCCACGGCCCGCCCCAGGCGCCGCCGTAGTTGGTGGTGACTTGTTGCTGGCGGTCTTCGACGATCAGGTAGGCCTGCACGTTCAGGTCCGCCTTGGTGCCTGGCGCCGCCGGGCGCAGGCCGCGCTGGTCGAGCTGCTCGCCGACGGCCTGGCGGATGCGTTGTTCGGTGAGGTCGCTCTTGATCCGCGGATCATCCGGGCGGTATTGCAGGGCCGGATCTTTCCAGGCCCAGTTGCGGTAGGCGCCGAAGTCGCGGCTGGCGTCAAAATCGTGGTTGACCTGATTGCTCTGGCAACCGCCCAGCAGCACTAAAAAAGCGAGCGTTGCGATACGACGAAACATGGTTTTTCTCCAAAGTACGACCTGAGCTCGGGATGAGAATAGCGCTTAACTCGGCGGATAGGCGCTCAGCGCCTTTTGCACGGCCTTGCGCAACGCGTCGGCGCGTTCGCTGAGGCTGCCCTGGTTGGCGGTTTCCGCGCTGGTGCTCCAGACCGGCTGGCCACTGCGCGCATCGAACAGATTGACCCGCACCACCGCCACCGTCACTTCATACGTGCGCACGATCGGTGCCGAGTTGTACATGCCGTAGCCATTGCCATAGCGGTTATAGCCGCCGTATCCGTAGCCGTAGTCATCCTGGACTTGCTTGAGGCGCTTCTCCAGGCGCACGTCGGCGCTGACCAGCAGGTCAGCGGGCTGGTTGGCGCGCTGCGGGCGCAAGCCGCGCTGGTCGAGGGCGCCGTTGACCGCTTCGGCAATCTGCGCCGAATCGGCCCAGGCGGTGCCGGGCGGGAGTTGGCCATTGCGCCAGGCCCAACTGCGATACGCGCCGTAGTCACGCACCGGCGCAGGATAGGCGCTGGCATCAAAGGTGTTGGCCGCCTGCGCGGGCGCGGGCGGCATCGGCGCCGAAGCGGCCACGTAGGGGTTGGGGCTGGAACACGCGCCCAGACCGAGGGACAACAGGATCAAACAGAGACGACGCATTTCGACCTCCGCAGACTGGGCCGCTTAAACCGGACGGCAGATCCAGTGCAAATAACGCCCAAGTCCGGCAAAGCTTGGGTGACGACGGTGAGCGAGTTCCATCTCCAACAAGTCCTGTAGATTCGCGCGGGCCTGGAACTCCACCGGCATGTAGTCGTGGAATACCCGCACGCCGCTTTGGCTTTCGACCTGCCAAAGGCCGTCGAGTTGCGCCGCCAGCTCACGCGGGTCGAGCGGCTGTTGCGGGGTAAGGCTCTGCTTTTCGCCGGCCATGTCGTTCTTGCGCATCTTGCGGAAGTGGCCTTTGAGCAGGTTGCGATAAATCAGCGCATCGCGGTTGTAGAACGCCAACGACAACCAACCGCCGGGCACCGTGAGTTGGTGCAGCACCGGCAGGATTGCGTGAGGTTCGGCCAGCCATTCCAGCACGGCGTGGCACAGCACCAGGTCGTAGGGCTCGGTGAGTTGGCCGAGCAGGTCTTGCCAGGGTGCATGGATAAACGTCGCTGTCTGCCCGGCGTCGGCGAAGCGTTGGCGCGCGCCGTCGAGCATCGGTTCGGCGGGTTCGGCCAGGGTCACCTGATGGCCTTGCTCGGCCAGCCACAGCGACATATGGCCCAGGCCCGCGCCGATATCCAGCACGCGCAATGGGCGCTGGGGCAGCGCTTCAGTCAGGTCGGCCTGGAGCACAGCCAGGCGGATGGCCCCTTTGGCCCCGCCGTAGATCTTCTCGGCGAAACGCGTGGCCAGTTGGTCGAAATGACGGTCACTCATGGGCAAACCGCCGTTCGCTGTCGGCCAGTTTGGCGCGCACCACCTCGTTCATGTCCAGGCCCAATTCGCTGCACAGCAACAGCAGGTACAAGACGATATCGCCGACTTCCTGCCCGGCGTGGGCGAGCTTTTCAGCGGGTAGCTGGCGGGATTGGTCTTCGGTGAGCCATTGAAAGATTTCCACCAGCTCGGCCATTTCGACGCTGGCGGCCATGGCCAGGTTTTTCGGGCTGTGGAACTGCTTCCAGTCGTTGTTATCGCGGATGCGGTGCAGGCGTTCGGTGAGGTGTTCGAGGTTCATGCGGGGGCTCCTGAAGGTGTGTAGCTTCGGGGGGTTTGGCCTTGAAGGCAAGTGAATCTCCGGGTGTTCTTGAGGACGCCTTCGCGAGCAAGCCCGCTCCCACACTTGAAGGTATTCACAGATCAAAATGTGGGAGCGGGCTTGCTCGCGAAGGCGATTTAGTCGACGACACTGAACTCAAGCCGGGCCGTCTGCCCCGCCTCATCCAGCACACTCAATTGATAGCGCCCCAGCCGCTCGAAACTGGCATTGATAAAGTCCTGATTGGCACTATCCCCCAACGGCTCGCCATTGAGAAACCACCAACGCCGCCCACTGCCACCCAACGCCGAGATTTTCAGGCGCAGCGCCTGTTGGCTGGCGGCGGGCAAGCGCAGTTGATCACCCTCGCGCACTCCCACGATCGACAGCGGCGAAGACGCCGCCAGCGCCGGTGGCGGGCAATCGGGATCGGCGGGCGGGATGCGTGCTTCGCGGCGTTCGACGCGCGGCAACCACGGCTCCAATGGCGCAGGCCACAGGGCGATGTTTTTCAGTTCTGCGCCCGCGCAACGGGCGTCCACCCGCAAGCCCTTGGCGTTCACCCATACGCTCTCCATCAAGCCCACGCTTAACGGTTGATCCAACGCCTGCAAGGTCGGCGGCGTGGTGTTGTCCAGCGTCCAGGCGAAGCGCTGGCGGCGGCAATTCGGATCGCTGCGATTCATCGGCTGGCCCAAGGGCCAACAGATCGCCGCCACGCCCACATTCGCCGGCACCGGCCTGACGGGCGCGCTGATGCCGCGCTGGCTGTCACGGTTGGTCAGCACGTCATGCACCTGCAACATCAACGGCGCCGCCGAAGCCAGGCCGAACTGCCCCGGCACCGGCGTGCCATCCGGGCGACCGATCCACACGCCGATCAAATAGCGCGGGCCCACGCCAATCGCCCAGGCATCGCGAAAGCCGTAGCTGGTGCCGGTTTTCCAGGCCAGCACCGGGCGCTGGACCAACTCGGCACGCGGATCGCGGTCGGGTCGCGCCTGGCCGCTGAGGATGCGCCGCACAATCCACGCGGCGCCTGGGGATAACAGTGGGCGCTCCCTGAGCACGTCATCCGGCTGCAAGCGGATCGTCGCGCTCTTGCCGTCCCGGGCGAAGGCGCTGTAGCCGCTGACCAGGTCTTCCAGGCGACTGCCCGCGCCGCCGAGGATCAACGCCAGGTTCGGCTCGGCCAACGCTGGCAGCGCCAGGGGCACGCCGCCGATGCGCATCTGCGCCGCGAAACGCTTAGGCCCGTAGGCTTCCAGCAACTGCACCGCCGGCAGGTTCAGCGAACTGGACAGCGCCGTGCTCGCCGGCACCGCGCCGGTAAAGCCCATGGAGAAGTTGCCCGGCCGATAATCGCCGTAGCGCCGGGGTACGTCCTGCAACAGGGATTCGGAGTGGATCAGGCCGTCGTCCAGCGCCATGCCGTAGAGAAAGGGTTTCAACGTCGAGCCCGGCGAACGCAACGCGCTGATCATGTCCACATGGCCAAAGCGCTTGGCGTCGTTGATATCCACCGAGCCGAGGTAGGCGCGCACGGCCATGCTTTCCTCTTCCACCACCAGGATGGCCGCCGAGGTGTGTTCCGGCAGGCGTGCGCGCCAGCCCAGCAGCAGGTCTTCGAGGCGCCGCTGCAGCGTGGCGTCCAGGGTGGTGCGGATCAGCGGCGGGCTGTCGGGGCGGTTCAGGCGGCGCGCGAGCAAGGGGGCCAGGCTCGGTTCCAGGCGTGGGGCGAGCAGCAGCGGTTCTTCCAGGGCTTCATCGACGGCGGCTTGCGGCCACACCTGGAACTCAGCGAGGCGGCGCAGCACCTTGTCGCGGGCTTGCTGGGCGCGCTGCGGGTGGCGGTCGGGCCGCAGGCGGCTGGGGGCCTGGGGCAATACGGCGAGCAACGCGGCTTCGGCGTGGGTCAGTTGGGCCGGGGACTTGCCCAGGTACGCCCAACTGGCCGCCGCCACGCCTTGCAGGGTTCCGCCAAATGGCGCGCGGTTCAAGTAGAGGTTGAGGATTTCGTCCTTGGACAGGTGCCATTCCAACTGCGCCGTGCGCCACAACTGGCGCAGCTTGCCGAGGAAGGTGCGCGAGTGCGGATCAAGCAAGCGCGCGACCTGCATCGACAAGGTGCTGCCGCCGGATACCACCCGCGCGCCCGTGAGGTTCTGCCAGGTTGCGCGCGCCAGTGCCAGCGGGTTTACGCCGGGGTGCGAGTAGAACCAGCGGTCTTCGTAGGTGAGCAGCGCATCGAGGTAGTAAGGCGAGACTTCGCTGGTGTGCACCGGGTAGCGCCAGACGCCGTTGGCGTCGGCGAAGCGCCAGAGGGGTGTGCCGTCTTCGGCGAGGACGACGCGGGCCAGATCGTCCTTGGGCAAAGGCAATGGCCAAATCCGGTCAGCCAGCCACAACAGCGCAACAACCAACACCACGGCTCCCAATGCGCAGCGCAATAAGTGTGGGAGCGGGCTTGCTCGCGAATGCGGTGGGTCAGGTAATAAAGAGGTCACTGACCCACCGCATTCGCGAGCAAGCCCGCTCCCACATTGGACCGAGTACACCAGTGATTAGGGAAACCCATTATTTAACCTGCAAACCTCTATGCTTATAGGGAACTAGCCTGGCGCAATCACAACCAAAGGCAAACACACGCCCACCTTCTTATCAGGACACACACATGCAGGTAGAAAGCTTTTTCGAATGGTTGGGCCAGGCGCTCGGTTCGGTCATCCGCTTTATCGTCGATGGGCTCAGCGGTTTGTTCGGTGCCTTGACCAACGCGGGCGGCAACTTTGTCGAAGGCCTGTCACGCACGTTGGGCATGGACACATCGATCATCAGCATCCTGACGCTGATCATTGGCCTGCTGTTCCTGTATTCGGCGGTGCGGGCGTTTATGCGTGCGTCGATCATCTTCGGGATTATCTGGTTGATGCTGGGGTTGTGGCTGCTGAGCTGGGTCGTACACTAATCCCCCAAACACCCAAGATCCCCCTGTGGGAGCGGGCTTGTGTGGGAGCGGGCTTGCTCGCGAAGGCGGTCTGTCAGTCAACACATTTGATACTGATACACCGTCTTCGCGAGCAAGCCCGCTCCCACATTTAGGCCTCATTTCAAGTTGAGGTTTCAGCGGCCTTTGATTACCAGGTCTGCCGGGGTTTCTCCCACCGCCTGCCAGTTCGGCCGGTACATCGACTCCACTTGCGGCGGCGGTACGCGGTACGTGCCCGGCGTCACCGCACGCGCCAGATACAGCAGGTGCGTGGTGCCGGAACCGTCCAGGTTCAACGCCGCCACATAACGATCATCACGGAACTCCTGGTGCTTGAGCGAGGCGTTCTGCATGGACTCACGCCATTCCTTCACCTGGCTGCTGGCGTTCTCCAGGCTGGCCGCGCTTTGCGCCAGGTTCTGGTTTTCCAGTTCCAGGCCGGCCGGCAGCAGGTCCACCACCAGGGCATCCGGCACGCGCTGCTTGGCGCTGACCGCCAGGTGCACCAGCACCAGGTCGCCGCTGTTGAGGTTGCGCAGGTTCAGCGGCTGGCCGTTCATGCCCAGGTATTCGCGACGGATGCTCAGGTTGTCGCCACCCGGTGCTGGCGGCACTTGTGGATAACCCGAAATCGTCAGTTGTTGATACACCGGCGTGTCGCTCTGATTGGTCAGGCTCAGGTTGCCAGACAGCAGCTTGCCTTCCAGGTCCAGAGTTGACTGCTGATTGTTCAGTTCATGAATGCCACCGCTGCCATCGAGCAGCACTTTCCAGTCCGACTCAGGCTTGGCAAACCCCAGGCGTCCGGCGAGGAAGAGCGAATTGCGCTCCTGCGTCGACAGATACGGACTGGCCGCTAGCTGATCCGACAACGTAAACAAGCGCTCCTCACGCTTGCCCTTGGCCAGGTCGTTCTCTTCCAGCAACGCCAGGATCATCGCCTGATCACGCAGCGGGCTGCCGTAGTCGGCCAGCCATTCATTGGCATTGCGCTGCGCCGCCAGACCGGCCAGCAACGCCTGGTCCGCACGCGGCTGGTCGCCCATTTTTTGCAGGGCGATAGCCAGTTGCACCAATGGCAGCCCGGAGCGAGCGTCGCTACGGCGCTCGAACAGGCTGCGCAGCGCGCCCAACGGCGCCTGTTGGCTGCGCGCCAGCACCATGCCGGCGTAGGCCTGTACGGCGAAACGGGTGTGCTCGGCGTTGTCGCTGTAATCGACCTCGATCAGATTGCGTTCCTGCACATAACGCAGCAGGCGCTCGCTGGCCTTCTTCAAGGCTTCAGGCGGCATGGCAAAGCCTTGATCGCGGGCGCGCAGCAGGAAGTCGGTGACGTAAGCCGTCAGCCAATATTCTTCTTCGCCATCGGCGCCCCACAAACCAAAGCTGCCGTTGTAACGCTGCATGCCCAGCAGGCGTTCGATGCCCAGTTCGATCTTGCGTTTGCGCTCGGCATCCGGCTCGCCCTTGATCGCCAGGCGCTTGAGCAAGGCATCGTCGGCATACAGCGACGGGTACAGACCGCTGGCGGTCTGTTCCAGGCAGCCATACGGGTAGGCCTTGAGCGCGCTGATCTGCGCGCCGAGGTTCAACGGCGGCCGGCTCGACAGGCTCAACAGCGCCTCACGCCCCGACGCATCGAACTGATCCAGGGCGCCCGCGGGCAGGCTCCACGGCTGATCCTTGAGCACCGCGCGGTAATGCTTGAGCAGGGCCGGATACGCCGGGCGCACGCCCAGGGTCCACTCGCGGCTGAACGGCGGCAGGTTTTCACCCGGCAGGTCGAGGCCGTTCACCGTGACCTTGACCTTGCCCTGCCCCAGGCCGCCCCAGGCTTTCACCGGGATGCGCAGCGTGGTGCGCTGGCCCTGTTTCAGTTCGACGGTTTGCCCACCTTCATCGACTGGCTCAAGTTGGCCTTCAACACTCACACGTACATCAAGTTTCTGCGCCTTGCCCGACAGGTTGGACAGGTCCAGCGCCAACGTCGTCTGGTCGCCACCGGCGAGGAAGCGCGGCGCCGACAGTTCAGCGATCAACGGCGCAGCAATCACCGTCTTGGCTTCGGCCATGCCGTAGCGATCATCGCTCCAGGCCTGGGCCATCAGGCGCAGTTCGCCGTTGAAGTCGGGAATGTTGACGCTGACTTCGCCCTCGCCCTGGTCATTCAAAGTCACCGGCGCGCTTTGCAGGGCGACGATGGTCACGCTGGTGTCAGGCCGCTTGCCGCCCTTGGCCAGCGCCGCATCACCACCAAACGCCAGGCTGGCCAGGCGGCCTTGGCCGGCTTCGATCAACTGGCCATAGATGTCGAACTGGTCCACACCGTAGGCCTTGCGGCCGAACAGGCTGGAGTACGGGTCTGGCGTCGGGTATTCGGTGATATTCAGGATACCGACGTCCACCGCGGCCACCAGCACATGCACCTGTTTCGGCACGCTGCCATCGGCATTTTTCGCCGCGACTTTCACCGTCAGCGGTTGTTTGGGGCGCATTTTTTCCGGCGCGGTGAGGGTCAGGCCCAGTTTGCGCTGGGTGCGATCCAGCGGCAGGTGCAGCAAGCCCACCGCACGTTTGGGGGTGATATTGGCTTTGCGCTCGCCGGGACGGATCACCAGGGCGCTCACGTACAGGTCATGGCGCGACCATTTCGGGTCGAGTTTCACGGCGAAGCTTTTGCCTTCGGCCGGCACCTCGATTTCCTGCCACCACAACGGGCCTTCGGCGGACTCCACCAACAGGTAGCCTTTACCGGCAGCGGGCGGAGTGACCGTGACGTTGGCGGTATCGCCGTCGCCATACGCCGGTTTATCCAGCGCCAGCTTGACCTGGTCGGGGCGCACGGCGCCGCCTTCGGTGTTGTCCTGGGCCTGGTAGCCGGCCCAGAAGCGCAGGCTGCTGACCAGCCCGGTCTGCGGGTCTTCGACCTCGACGCGGTACGGGCCCCACTCGACCTGGAAGCTGACCTTGGCGGTGTCGCCGGCCTTGATGTTCAGGGTCTGCTCATCGAGGTTGAGGAATTTCTCGTTGAAGTGGTAGCTCCAGCCATCGTTCTCGGAGTAATTCCAGTAGTAGTCGCGGCGCTCGCGCACCAGGCGTACCTTGAGGTTTTGCGCGGCGAGTTTCTGCCCGTCCTGGTTGGCCAGCAGCACTTCGAATTCCGCCGGGCCGTCGCCATTGGTTTCCTTGCCGTCAAACAACCCGCGCAGGCCCGGCAGTTGCTCGGCCGGCCAGATCGGCTGCACCAGGCGCCGGGTGATCGGCCGCCCACCGGACTCTTGCAGGCTGGCTTGCACGATCAATTGCAGCGGCGACTTGGCGTCGGCCCATTTGCTTTCCAGGGTCAGTTCTTCGTGGCCCTTGGCGTCAAGCACGCTTTCGTCCAGTTCGAAGTCCTGGCTCAGTTCCTCTTCGGTGACGGAGCCGAACTGGTAGCCCGGCAGCGATTTGACCGCCTCGCGCAATGGCCGCACATAAACCTGGCCGCTGACCCGATTGCCCGAGGCCGGCGCGCCATACAGGTAACGACCGTTGACCTGGATCACCGGGTTATCCGCTGGGCTCAATGCTGTGTCGCTGCCCTTGAGCTCCAACGCCAGGCGCTCGGGCAGGAAGTCTTCGACGAGGAACTCATACAGCTGCGGCTTGCCATCGCCGAGGTCGAACACCAGCTGCCAGCGCCCGGTCGGGGCTTCGCCGGCCAGTTGCAGTTGATATTGATAGAGGCCGGAGGCGTCCGCATCCCAGACGAATTTGCGGCTGACCTGCTCGTCCGGGCGGCGCACTTCGACGCTCACCGGCTGCGGTTTGACCGCGTGGCCATCCTTGTCCCGCAACAGCGCGTTGAGCAGCACGGTTTCGCCGGGGCGATACAGGTCGCGCGGGCCGAACACAAAGAACTGCAACGGATGGGACGGCTGCCCACCGATGTCGAACTCCGCCAGGTCCAGCGCGGCGCTGTCGAGGCGCAGCATACTGGTCTGCTCGCCTTGCTTGGCCAGCAGCACCTGGGCCTTTTTCGGCAACGGCAACTCGGCGTGGCCGCCCTTCTCGGTCTTGCCCTGGCCCAACACGCGGCCGTCGGCATCGAGCACTTCCAGATCGACACCATCCAGCGCCTTGCCGCCTTCCAGCGCCTGGGTAAACACATCCAGCCGATTGGCGTAGCGGTGCACTGACAGGCCGATATCACTCAGGGTGAACAGCGTGGCCGGCTGGGAATAGTTGTAGGTGCCCGACGCCCGCATCACCGCCAGGTATACGCCCGGCTGTTGCAATTGCTTGAGGCCGGCGATCGGCAGCAACAGGGTTTCGCGGGTATTGCGCGCCGGGTTCAGGTCGAAGCGGCCGCCGTAGACCAGATCGGCCAGGGGCAGCAGTTCGCGGGATTCATAACTTTGCAGGCTGGTGTTTCGCCCCCACTGCGCGAGGAAGGTGGGCAGGGATTCGGGCTTGATGCGGAAGAATTCGACGTCGATCTTGTCGACGTTCAACGCGATCACCGGCAGGCCTTCGGCCAACCGCGTCGGCAGCAAGGTGCCACGACTGGCGAAGCCGACGGTGGCTTGCAGGTCGCGGGTTTCCAGGCGGGCGATGTATTCGGCGGCAAGCTTGGCGTCGTTGACCGCCTTCACGCCGGCATCGACCGTCAGCACGAGTTTGCGCTGCGGCTCCAGATGGCGCAGGCGCAGTTCCATCAGGTTATCGGAGATTTCCCAGGCGCCGTCGACCTTGCCGGACTTGCTGTCCACCAGATGGAGTTTGTCGGCGAATTTCTGCTCGGGGTCCAGGGGAATGGAAAAACTCACGGAGAGCGTGCTGGCCCCGTCGAGCTGCACCTCGGACACATCCACCACGCTCAGCTCACGCCCGGCGTAGCGCTGCTTCAGCGCTGCCACGTCCACCGCTGCTTTGGCAGGCTTGGGCGCAACCGCCGCTGCTGCTGGGGCCGGCGGGGCTGCCGGTTTATCGGAAGAATCGCAGGCGCTCAGCAGGGCCAGCGCGCAGGCCAGGAACAGTCCTTTGTTAAGCATGGGGCACTCGTAGTGGGAGGGGCCGAGGGATGAACTATATATCAGCCTGTGTGGGGCCGATGAGGTGCTGGTCACATTGACCGACGGAGGGTGGTTTGGTTCTTGATGGGACGTGATGCCAAGCCAAATCCCACAAACACAGGTGAGTCCCTGTGGAAGCCAGCTCCCACATTGGTCCTGCGGTGGCATTAAGGGATGGTTACAATGCCGCTCCCCGAGGAGCCCGCATGCCCACCCTACTCACCGACTGGCGCCACCGCCCCACCCACCACAAGGTCTGGGTCCTGGCCGCGCCGATGATCCTGTCGAACATCTCGGTGCCATTGGTAGCCCTGGTAGACAGCATGGTCATCGGCCACTTGCCCCACGCCCACCAGCTGGGCGCCGTGGCCGTCGGCGCCAGCCTGTACACCTTCCTGGCTTGGGCCATGGGCTTCCTGCGCATGGGCTCCACCGGCTTCGCTGCCCAGGCCGCTGGGCGCAATGATGGCGCGGCGTTGCGGCAAATCCTCCTGCAGGGACTGCTGCTGGCGCTGGGGCTGGCGATGTTGCTGGGCACGGTAGGCATTCCCTTCAGCCATCTGGCCCTTGAATGGATGCAGCCTTCCCCCGAGCTCAATCAACTGACCCAGGACTTTTTCCACACCCGCCTGTTCGGCCTGCCCGCAGCGCTTGCAAGCTACGCGCTGGTCGGCTGGTTCCTCGGCACCCAGAACGCCCGCGCGCCGCTGGCGATTCTGCTGACCACCAACCTGGTGAATATCGCGCTGAACCTGTGGTTCGTCCTCGGACTGGATTGGGGCGTGGTCGGCTCCGCGCGGGCGTCCGTGATCGCCGAATGGACCGGCGCCCTGCTCGGCCTGGCCCTCACGCAAAAAGCCCTGCGTGCCTACCCCGGACAGATCGCCTGGGCTGCGCTGAAACTGTGGGAGAGCTGGCGCCCACTGCTCGCGGTGAACCGCGACATCTTTATCCGCAGCCTCGCGTTACAGTCGGTGTTTTTCATGATCACCGTGCAAGGCGCACGTTTGGGCGATGCCACCGTGGCGGCCAACGCGCTGCTGCTCAACGGCCTGTTGCTGACCGCCCACGCCTTGGATGGTTTGGCCCACGCGGTTGAAGCCCTGTGCGGCCATGCCATCGGCGCTCACGACCGCCAGGCGCTGCGGCGCTCACTGGTGGTCGCCGGCGGCTGGTCGCTGATCGCCAGCGTCGGTTTTGCCTTGCTGTTCACGCTCGGCGGGCACCTGTTTATCGCCATGCAGACCGACATCCCCAGCGTGCGCGAAACGGCGGACCGCTACCTGCCGTACCTGGCGGTACTGCCGTTGATTGCAGTGTGGAGTTATTTGCTTGATGGCCTGTTCATCGGCGCCACCCGCGCGCGGGAGATGCGCAATGGCATGTTGCTGACGGTGTTGCTGACGCTGCCTTTCGCCTGGGCGTTGCAGGGTTTGGGCAACCACGGGCTGTGGCTCACCTTCCTGCTGTTCATGGCGTTGCGCAGCCTCACTTTGTGGGCGATTGCCTGGCGCTTGAACCGGCAGGACCAGTGGCTTGGATAAACGCGGTGACGCGGTCCAGCACCGGCGCCAGCCAACGTAGCGGCCTGGAGAGCGAGGCCACCAATGTCGCGTGGCTGGTTTTGTCGAAGTAAAACGCTTCCACCGGCACGCCTGCCGCGCGTAGCTTCTGCGCCAGCCCGCCGGTATTGCGCGCGGGGTTGACCAGGTCGTCATCCGTCGAGGCGATCAACAGGCTCGGTGGCGCGCCGGCACTCACGTGGTTGATTGGCTGGGATTCAGGCGGCGAGTCGGGGAAGAAAAACACCGGCCGCACGTCGCGGTTTTCAATCGGCAGGAAGTCGTAGGGCCCGGCCAGGCCGATCCAGC
Source organism: Pseudomonas sp. KBW05 (assembly GCF_003852405.1). GTDB lineage: Bacteria > Pseudomonadota > Gammaproteobacteria > Pseudomonadales > Pseudomonadaceae > Aquipseudomonas. The sequence continues at coordinate 415,642 of NZ_QAJM01000007.1, read as the reverse complement.
CTTTGAATAGGGCCGGCGACAAGCCCACGTCATTCAGCCAGCGCGCATCCAGCGCCAGCATCGAGGCATTGTAGGCGCCGGAGCTGTGGCCCATCACATAGAGCTGCTGGGGATCGGCGCCGTAGTCAGCGATGTGCTGATAGGTCCAGGCCACCGCTTGGGCGCCGTCCTGGAGAAAGGCGGGGTAACGCACCTGCGGGTAGAGACGGTAATCGGCGATGACCACGACGATACCGCGCGAAGCCAGGGCTTCGCCGACGAAACCGTAGTCATCCTTGGAGCCGTTGTTCCAGCTGCCACCGTAGAAAAACACCACCACGGGGGCGTTGGTAATCGCCGGCGCAGGTCGGTAGATATCGAGCTGTTGCCGAGGATCGGTGCCGTAGGCGATGGAAGAAGTTTTGGTGAAGGTACTGGAGGGGGTGAGTGCGTTGAGCACTTTGATCGGGGAGCAGGCCGCGAGGAATGCGGTGAGTGCCAGGGTGAATGCTTGCAGGAGTTTGCTCGACATCGTTCAGTCCCTGCGAAAATTTACCGCCAAACAAGGACCCAAATGTGGGAGCGGGCTTGCTCGCGAAAGCGGTGGGTCAGTTAACACATGTGTGACTGATGTACCGCTTTCGCGAGCAAGCCCGCTCCCACAGGGGATTTGCATCAACCCGATTTACGAGGACAGGTAAGAGGAACGGGTCAGCCCCAGACGCAACGCGTCGAGGAACTGGGTACGCTCCGCTGCACTGATCTTCGCGCTCGCGCACTTGTCACGGTAGTGGGTCATCAACTCCTCCGGTGACAAGTGCACATAGCGCAGCATGTCTTCGATGGTGTCGTGGGTCTCGATCCCGGCGCTGTACACCGAACCGTCTTCACGCTGGTAGATGTTCACCGAGTCGGTATCACCGAACAGGTTGTGCATGTCGCCCAGGATCTCTTGGTAAGCACCCACCAGGAAGATGCCCAGCAGGTAGTCTTCACCTTCGTTCAAGCCGTGTACTGGCAGGCTGGTCTCGATGGACTGCTCGTCGACGTACTGCTTGATCTTGCCGTCGGAGTCGCAGGTCAGGTCTTGCAGCACGGCGCGGCGCAGCGGCTCTTCGTCGAGGCGGTGCAGCGGCAGGATCGGCAGGACCTGGCCGATGGCCCAGGTATCCGGCAGGCTCTGGAACACCGAGAAGTTGCAGATGTATTTGTCGGCCAGCTTGTCGTTGAGTTCGTCCAGCACCTGGCGGTGCGAGCGCTGGCGGGCTTTCAGCGAGTTGTGCAGGCGGCGGCACACGGCGAAGTAGCACTGTTCGGCCAGGGCTTTTTCCGCCAGGGTCAGTTTGCCGTCGGCGTACTGGGTGGCCACGTCGCTCATGTAGTGCGTGGCGCGCCAGTAGGTTTCGGTGACCATCTCGATGTCGGTCGGGCCCAGCAGGTCCACCAGCCATTGCACGGTTTCCGGCAGGCTTTCCTTGTTCTCGATTACCGGCACGTCGTCGTTGTGTTTCTCGACGTCGGTGACTTGCACCACCAGCATGGCGTGGTGGGCGGTCAGGGAACGGCCGCTTTCGGAGAAGATGTTCGGGTGCGGCAGGCTCTGCGCGTCGCAGAATTCCTTGAGCATGCCCACGACCACGCCGGCGTAGTCGTCCATGTCGTAGTTGATCGAGCTGGCGTTACGCGAGTGGGTACCATCGTAGTCCACGCCCAAGCCGCCGCCGACGTCGATGTGGTCCACCGGCAGGCCGAGGTTGCGCAGTTCGCCGTAGTAACGAATGGCTTCCTTGAACCCGTGCTGGTAGTCGGCCAGGTTGGCGATCTGCGAACCCATGTGGAAGTGCAGCAGGCGGATACCCTGGTCCAGGCCGGCCGCGCGGAAGCGCTCGACCACGGACAGCAGTTGCGCCGCCGACAAGCCGAACTTGGACTTCTCGCCACCGGTGTCTGCCCACTTGCTCGACGCCAGGGACGACAAACGCACACGCAGCCCAACCTGCGGCTTGACCTTGAGGTTGGCGGCTTCTTCGATCACCAGCTCAACTTCGGATTCTTTCTCGATCACGATGAAGACGTTGTGGCCAAGCTTCTGGCCCATCAGCGCGAGGCGGATGAACTCACGGTCCTTGTAACCGTTGCAGACGATGGTGCCGCCCTTCGGCGCCAACGCCAGCACGGCCAACAGCTCGGGCTTGGAGCCGGCTTCGAGGCCAATGGAGACGTCCTGGGTGGCGATGATGTTTTCGATCACCGCTTCCTGCTGGTTCACCTTGATCGGGTACAGCGCGGTGTACTTGCTCTGGTATTCCAGGCGCTCGATGTTGGCATCGAAGGCGCCGGTCAGCTGGCGTACACGGTCTTGCAGGATGTCGGGAAAACGCACCAGCAGCGGCAGGGACAGGCCGCTTTTGCGCAGCTCGTCCACTTGCTCGTACAGGTCGACCGGCGTGCTGTTCGGGCCGTTCGGACGGACTTCAACGCGACCGGCATCATTGATCGCGAAATACCCGGCCCCCCAATGGCGAATCCCATAAACACTGCGGCTGTCCGCAACTGTCCATTGGCTGCCATCGTCTTTGCGTGTGCGTCGTACGGACATCGAAGTCCCCTATAAATGAAGTCGAAGGCGCCGCCCCTATCAGAGGCTGGCGCAGTCTAAAGAATGAAAATGACGATTTGCCTGCGTGCGAGGTAAGACCCCACGCGCAGGACAGAGTTTAGACACAGGTCGGAAAGAGGCTTTCAGCCGCCGGACTTCTTGGCCTTGTAACCGAGCTTGATCAGCTCGGCCAACAGCAGCTCGACGTGATCACCCTGGATCTCGATGACGCCGTCTTTCAACGCGCCACCGGTGCCACAGCGCTTTTTCAGCGTGGTGGCGAGTTCCTTCAGGGCCTCTTCGGCCAGCGGCACGCCGGTGATGGTGGTCACCGTCTTGCCGCCACGGCCTTTGCTCTCGCGGCGTACGCGGGCAATACCGTCGCCTTCGGGGATCAGGGTCTGTTTGCAGGTACACGAATCCACGGGCTGACGACAGTCCGGGCAGTGGCGACCTGCGTCGGTGGAAAATACCAGGCCACCAAGGGCGGCGAAGGATGCGGCTTTTTTGGCCACCGGCAATCCTCTTGGGAGGACAAAGACAGATCGGTACCCGCAACGGGACTACCGACCGCGAAGCCCCACTCAGGCAGGGGCAGCGCTACCGAACCGGCCTACTCCTAATAGCAGACGGCTCGGGTGAAAAGTCGCGCAGTGTAACGGCAAAAAGCCGACTTGCTAAGGGCCAAAACGCGCCAATTTATGCAACTTTAGCGACGCAGGGCCAGATAGCGGCGCAAGCCTTCCTGGGCGTCCGGGCAGTAGGGCTTTTGTTCAGCTTCCTGAAGGACCGTTTCGAGGGGCAAAAAGCGTGCTTCCATGACTTCTTCGGGCTGCAAACGCAGGGGCCCGTCCCACACGGCAGAGTAGGATCGGCACCAGAGCCGGCTGTCGCCGTCAGCGAAGTAAAAGTGGTCATGCTCGACCAACTCGACCCCTGCCACACCAAGCTCTTCTTCCAGTTCGCGGGCCGCCGAACCGGCATAACTCTCCCCCGCCGCCACCATCCCACCCGCCGCCGTGTCCCAGAAGCCGGGGTACATGGCTTTGCTCAGGGTGCGCCGATGCACACACAGCTCGCCTTGGGAGTTGAACAGGAAGATAAAGGTGCAACGGCCGATAAGGCCGCGCTGGCGCAGGTCGGACCGGACCAGGTGACCGAGGAGCTTGTCCTCCTCGTCAACCCAGCAGATCAGTTCAGCATCAGAGGCCGCACGGTGCGCGGCCTCTTTTTGAGTAGCGTCCATCATCAACCCTGGTTGAGGAGCTGACGCAAGTCGATCACTGCAGCGTTGGCCCGGGAAATATAGTTGGCCATCACCAGCGAATGATTCGCCAGTACACCGAAGCCACTGCCGTTAAGAATCATAGGACTCCATACCGGTTCCTGCGAGGCTTCCAGCTCACGAATGATCTGGCGCACGCTGACCGTAGCGTTTTTCTTGGCCAGCACGTCGGCAAAGTCGACTTCGATGGCGCGCAACAGGTGGGACAACGCCCAGGCCTGGCCACGGGCTTCGTAGAACACGTTGTCGATCTGCATCCATGGGGTTTCCACCACTTCTTCATCGACCTGCGGCACTTCACCCGGCGCCAGGGCTTCGGTTTTCAGTGCGGTGTTCAATTTGACCCGGCCGACGCTGGCCGACAGGCGCTGCGACAGCGAACCCAGGCGGGTCGCCACGTCACCGAGCCAGTTGTTGAGGTTGTCGGCGCGGGCATAGAACAGCGCGCCGCGCTGGTTCGGGTCGGACAGGCGCGCTTCATAGCGGCTCAGGGAATTGATGCCTTCCTGATATTCCGACTCGCTGGACGGCAGCACCCAGCTCTTGTTGTCGAAGTTGAAGCGTGGCTCGGCCTTGGCCAGGTCCGCGTCTTCGGCCGACTGCGACTGGGAGCGGGCGAAGTCTTTACGCAGGGCACGGGTCAGGTCGCGGACCTGCACCAGCACGCCGTATTCCCAGCTCGGCATGTTGTCCATCCACAGGCCAGGCGGGAAACGGTCGTTGGAAATATAACCACCGGGTTTGTTCAGCAAGGTGCCGACCACGGTCTTGAGGGTTTCGACGGTGGTATAGCCCACCACCATCTGCTTGCCTTCCTTCTCGGCGGCAATCTGCGCGTTTTGCTGGACCGGAAACAACACCGGTTCTTCGCTCCAGTACCACCCCAGGCCACCGGTGACCAACAGGTACAAGCCCAGCAGGCTGAGCACGGCGCGGCTCATCAGCAGGGTGCGAAAGTAGCTGCGGTTGGCCGACTTGGGCTCAGGAGCGGGGCCTTTGGCACTGTCTGCACGGTTTTTCCAGTCCAGCATGGCGATATCCTTTCAATCACTTGAGTTCATGCACGTCTATAGTCCGGGTGCGTTCAAACACTCCGACCACAACCCTACCCCATCGTGCCCGTCGGCGCGGGGCTTTTAGCGCAAGCACTATAGAGGATGCACGCTTTTCGCGCTGCGCGACCCTTGAGTCAAAAATTGAATGCATAAGTCTCGCAGTTAATTGACGCATGACACTCATGTAACAGAAAAGAGGTGCTAGCATAGAGCCATCAGTTCGACCTCAGCATGCAGCCTAACTAGTAGTCAGGATATGACCGAGCCAGAAGACCCCAGCCGTGAGCGTCTCAAGCACCATTTTGCCCAGCGGGTAATTCATCAGGCACGTCAAATTCTTGAGATCTGGCAGCGCCTGCAACGCAGTGAATGGTCCAACGCCGACCTCTCCGAACTCAGCGAGGCCAACCTGCGCCTGCTGCGTTTTGCCGAGCGTTTCGAACAACCCGAGCACGGCCAGTTGGCCCGGCATATCGGCGAGTCGCTCAAGCTGGTGGACGAAAACCGTGGCCGCCTGAGCAGCCAGTTGATCACCGAACTCAATCGCTTGATGCAGCGCCTGTCGCGCACCGGCCTGCGCCAGGGCGACCAGCTGGAACAAACCTTCCTGCCGCCGATGCGCAAGCCGATCTACGTGATGCTTGCCGATCACGACCGCGCCGAGCGCCTGGCCAAGCAGCTGGAATTTTTTGGCATGAGCGCCCAGTCCCTGGACAGTGTGGCGGCGTTTCGTGCGTCGATGGCCGAACGCTTGCCCTCGGCCATCGTCATGGACGTGGACTTCTGCGGCCCTGGGCTGGGCCTGCAACTCGCCGCCGAAGCCCAGGAAGGCCTGGAGCAAAAGCTGCCGCTGCTGTTTTTCAGCCTGCACGAAACCGACACCCCGACCCGCCTCGCCGCCGTGCGCGCCGGCGGCCAGGAGTTCCTCACCGGCACCCTGGAAGCCTCCAGCCTGCTGGAAAAGATCGAAGTGCTCACCTGCGTCGCCCAGTACGAACCCTATAAAGTGCTGATCATCGACGACTCGCGGGCCCAGGCGCTGCACACCGAGCGGCTGCTCAACAGTGCCGGCATCGTCACCCGCACGCTGATCGAGCCGATCCAGGCCATGGCCGAGCTGGCCGACTTCCAGCCCGACCTGATCATCCTCGACATGTATATGCCAGCCTGTACCGGTACCGAACTGGCCAAGGTGATCCGCCACAACGACCGCTACGTCAGCGTGCCGATCATCTACCTGTCGGCCGAAGACGACCTGGACAAACAGCTGGACGCCATGAGCGAAGGCGGCGACGACTTCCTCACCAAGCCGATCAAGCCGCGCCACCTGATCACCACGGTGCGCAACCGCGCTGCCCGTGCCCGCCACCTCAAGGCGCGGATGGTGCGCGACAGCCTGACCGGCCTGTACAACCACACCCACATCCTGCAATTGCTCGAAGACTGCAGCTTCCGCGCGCGCCGCGAAAACAAGCCGTTGAGCTTTGCCATGCTCGACATCGACCACTTCAAGCGGGTCAATGACAGCCACGGCCACCCCATGGGCGACCGCGTGATCAAGAGCCTGGCGCTGTTTCTCAAGCAGCGGCTGCGCAAGACCGATTACATCGGGCGCTACGGTGGCGAAGAGTTTGCCATCGTCATGCCGGACACCGACCTGGAATCGGCCTGCAAGGTTCTGGATGAAATCCGTGGGCGCTTTGCCGAAATTCACTACCCGGCCCAGCCGCAGGACCTGTGGTGCACCTTCAGCGCCGGTCTGGTGGAGCTGTGCGATGATTCCGACAGCCTGATGATGGCCGCCCAGGCCGACGAGGCGCTGTACCGTGCCAAGCACGCCGGACGCAACCGGGTACAGGCTGCGCGCACGCCAAAGCAAAGTGCCACCTTTTCACCAGATTCCACTGATACCGTCATAACCTTGTAATGAAAACGCAATAACTTCAGGCACTTACCTTTTGCTGTCGGTTGAAACCACGCATGCGCCTGAAGCTGCTGACCAATCTCAATACCCTTCTGCTGGTGGCCGTGTGCCTAGCGCTCGGGGCGACACTCTGGTGGTCGCAACGGGCACTGGAGCGCCCGTATTTGTTGATGGAGCGCTACCTGGGCCTGTCCCAGACCTTCCAGAACCAGGCCGCACGCAATATCGACGACTACCTCGCCAGCGGCGACGCCCTGCGCTTGAGCAGCGCCAGCCAAAGCCTGGAAAGCCTGCTACAGCATCTGGATGAACTGCCCGCCGACCTCGCGCAAAACCTGCGCCCGAGCCTTGCCGACCTGGACACCTTCGGCAAGACCGAACTGCTCGCCGCCGGCAAGCTGGCTGGCGACCCGCAAGCCTTGCTGCTGCAAGCCGAACGCGAGCTGGGCGCGAACCTGGAGCAACTGGGCCAATACGCCCTCGGCGTGAACTCCCCGGACGCGGCGCGCTACCTGCCGCCGCTACTGGCTGCGTCGCAGCACCTGGGCAAGCTGTCCCTGGCCCGCGACAAGCTGGTCAGCAGCGGCCGCGCCGAGCTGGCGGATGATGTGGAACGTGAAGTCGGCAATATCCGCAGCCAGGCTGATGTGCTGGAGCAACTGCCGCTGCTCGGTGTGAAGGCCAGCGCCGAGTCCAGCGCCGACGACTTTTCCGCCTTGATGGGCCTGGAAAACAGCGAAAAAGCCGAAGCCCAGGACACCGCCGTCGACCTCAAGCGCGAACTCAACAGCCTGCTGACCCGCTACCCCGCCGAACTCAAGCGCACCCGCGAACAAATCCAGCAACGCGCCGACCTCGCCGCCAGCACCCACCTGAAAATCAACGCCGTGCAGCAAGCCATCGCCGGCCTGGAGCCGGTGGTGCGGGCGCAACACGGCAAGATCCAGGGCGAAGTGCGGGTGATGCAAGGCGTGATGATCGGCCTGATCCTGCTGATCGCGCTGCTGATCGACACCCTGCAACGCCGTTTGGCGCGCGTGCTGACCAACCTGGCGCCAGCGCTGTCCACCTGGGCCGAAGGCGACTTCAGCCAACCGATCGCCCTGGGCAAGACCAACCGCGAATTGCACGACATCGAAGCCTCCCTGAACCGCTTGCGCGCCTATCTGGTGGCGTTGGTGGGCACCATTCGCGGCAATGCCGAGGAAGTCGCCGGCAGCAGCCGCGCCCTCGCCGAGCTGAGCAGCGGCCTGCATGACGGCGCCGAGCGCCAGGCCGGCGACACCGCGCAGATCCGCGACTCCCTAGGCGAACTCGAAGCGACCATTCAACAGGTGGCCGGCGATGCCAGCCAGGCCGCAGGCGCCAGCCGCAGCGCTGGTGACGCCGTGGAACAGGGCCAACGGGTGATCGGTCTGAGCCTCACCGGGTTGCACGCCCTGGTGGGTGAAGTGCAGCAAAACGCGCAGATGATCGAGAAACTCGCCGAAGAATCCGCCACCATCGGCGGCGTCCTGACGGTGATCCGCTCGATTGCCGACCAGACCAACCTGCTGGCGCTCAACGCCGCCATTGAAGCCGCGCGCGCCGGTGAAGCCGGACGTGGCTTTGCCGTCGTCGCCGACGAAGTGCGCTCCCTGGCCCAGCGCACGGCGGGCGCTACCGCCGAGATCCAGACCCTGATCGCCGGCCTGCAAACCGCCGCGCACCAATCGGTGCAAGGCATGCGCGCCCAGGTCGAACACGCCGAAGCCACCGCCCAGCAAGCGCAAGCGGCCGACGGCGCGCTGGATGAAATCGTCGGGGCGATCCAGACCATTTCCGAGACGGCGGTGCGCATTGCCGATGTGACGGCGCAGCAGAGTGGCGCAGTGAGTGAAATTCGTGACAACAGTGAGCGGATTCATCAGCTCGGTGAAGACAATCTGCTGAGAATTGGCCAGGGCCGTAGCCAGGGCGAACATCTGTTGGTACTCGGCGGGCAGCTCAACACCGCTGTCCAGGCCTTCCGCGTCTGAGCCGATCTCTCACCCAATGAAGACTGGAAATCATGTGGAGATCAAAAATGTGGGAGCGGGCTTGCTCGCGAATGCGGTGTGTCAGTCAACACATCCATTACTGACACACCATATTCGCGAGCAAGCCCGCTCCCACATTTGATCTCCATTGGATTAAAGACTGTGTTTCCAATGACCAGATCCGAGGCCCTAGTCACAAATTTTGCGCTATCCTCGCTAATCGTGCTGCCTACTGCATAGAACTGGACAGTCACAAAGGCTTTGCGGCATAGTCGCCGGGTTCTGCCGTACCCCTATCAATAACAAGGAACAGCCGATGGCGACCTTTCTGGTTCTGCACGGACCCAACCTGAACCTGCTCGGCACCCGTGAACCGGGTGTCTACGGGGCAGTGACCCTGGAACAGATCAACCTCGATCTGGAACGCCGGGCCCGTGAAGCCGGCCACCATCTGCTCTACCTGCAAAGCAACGCCGAGTACGAATTGATTGATCGCATCCATGCCGCGCGCGGCGAAGGCGTGGACTTTATCCTGATCAATCCCGCCGCTTTTACGCATACAAGCGTTGCATTACGTGACGCGCTGCTGGCGGTGAGCATCCCATTCATCGAAGTGCATTTGTCGAACGTGCACAAACGCGAAGCTTTCCGCCATCACTCCTACTTCTCCGATGTAGCGGTAGGTGTGATCTGCGGCCTTGGCGCCAGCGGTTACCGACTGGCCCTGGAGGCCGCCCTGGAACACATTGAACAACCGGCCAAGCGCCCCTGACCGACCCTTGGGAGTTGATGATTCATGGATATCCGTAAAGTTAAGAAACTGATCGAGCTGCTGGAAGAGTCCGGTATCGACGAGCTGGAAATCAAGGAAGGCGAAGAATCCGTACGGATCAGCCGCCACAGCAAGACCCCGGCCCAACAGTTCTACGCACCGCAAATGCAAGCACCGGCTCCAGCCGCTGCCGCTCCGGCTGCTGCACCTGCCGCCGCTGCTCCTGCTGCGCCAGCTGCACCTGTATTGAACGGTTTTGTGGTCAAGTCGCCAATGGTCGGTACGTTCTACCGCACCCCGGCACCGACCTCGCCAGCCTTCGTTGAAGTTGGCCAGAGCGTGAAAGTGGGCGACACCATCTGCATCGTCGAAGCGATGAAGATGATGAACCACATCACCGCTGAAAAAGCCGGCGTGATCGAATCCATCCTGGTAGAAAACGGTCAGCCGGTTGAGTACGACCAGCCGCTGTTCACCATCGTTTGAACCGCGGAGCGCCTTCGATGTTGAAACCTGCGAAGAAACTGCAAAAAGTCCTGATCGCCAACCGCGGCGAGATCGCGCTGCGGATCCTGCGCGCCTGTAAGGAAGAGGGCATCAAGACCGTCGCTGTTTACTCGACGGCCGATACCGAATTGATGCACGTGAAACTGGCGGACGAAAGCATCTGCATCGGCCCGCCACTGGCCACGAACTCGTACCTGAAAGTCTCGAACATCATCGCGGCCGCTGAAGTGACCGGCGCTGATGGCATCCACCCAGGCTACGGCTTCCTCGCGGAAAACGCCGATTTCGCCGAACAGGTGGAAAAATCCGGCTTCGCCTTCATCGGCCCGAAAGCCGAGACCATTCGCCTGATGGGTGACAAGGTTTCGGCCAAGGACGCGATGATCGCGGCCGGCGTGCCAACCGTTCCCGGTTCCGACGGCCCGCTGCCGGAAGACGAGGAAACCGCTCTGCGCATTGGTCGTGAAGTCGGTTACCCGGTGATCATCAAGGCCGCCGGTGGCGGTGGTGGTCGCGGCATGCGCGTTGTGCACAAGGAAGAAGACCTGATCGAAGCGGCCAAGCAGACTCGCTCCGAAGCAGGTGCCTGGTTTGGCAACCCGATGGTCTACCTGGAAAAGTACCTGACCAACCCACGCCACGTGGAAGTGCAAGTACTGTCCGACGGCCAGGGCCACGCCATCCACCTGGGCGACCGCGATTGCTCGCTGCAACGTCGTCACCAGAAGGTCCTGGAAGAAGCTCCGGCACCGGGCCTGGACGAAAAAGCGCGCGAAGAAGTACTGGCTCGCTGCGTCAAGGCATGCATCGACATCAACTACCGTGGCGCCGGTACCTTTGAGTTCCTCTACGAGAACGGTCGTTTCTACTTCATCGAGATGAACACTCGTGTACAGGTAGAGCACCCGGTTTCGGAGATGGTCACCGGTATCGACATCGTCAAGGAGATGCTGAGCATCGCCGCTGGCAACCCGCTGTCCTTCACCCAGGACGACGTGAAGATGCACGGCCACTCCCTGGAGTGCCGCATCAACGCCGAAGACCCGAAAACCTTTATCCCAAGTCCAGGCCTGGTCAAGCATTTCCATGCTCCAGGCGGCAACGGCGTTCGCGTCGATTCGCACCTGTACAGCGGCTACAAGGTTCCGTCCAACTACGACTCGCTGATCGGCAAGCTGATCACCTGGGGCGCGACCCGCGACGAGGCCATGGCCCGCATGCGCAACGCCCTGGACGAAATCGTGGTAGACGGCATCAAGACCAACATCCCGCTGCACCGGGACCTGGTCCGTGATGAAGGCTTCTGCGAAGGTGGTGTGAACATTCACTACCTGGAACACAAGCTGGCTAACCAGTAAGCGTTCCACCAGACAAAGCCGCCTTCGGGCGGTTTTGTTGTTTCCGGGCCCCGGATTTTGCTGGATGGATACATTCCCTTGTGGGAGCGGGCTTGTGTGGGAGCGGGCTTGCTCGCGAATGCGGTGTGTCAGTCACCACATCTGATACTGACCCACCGCATTCGCGAGCAAGCCCGCTCCCACACTTGTTATGTGTACACCCCTCCCGCCGCTCGCGTAAACTTGCGCCCTTTCGCGGCCCACCCGTCGCACATTCAATTTTTTCAAAGGTGCCCGCCATGCCTTGGCTGCAAGTCCGTCTCGCCATCAGCCCAGAACAAGCCGAAACCTACGAAGACGCGTTCCTCGAAGTAGGCGCGGTGTCGGTGACCTTCATGGACGCCGAAGACCAGCCGATCTTCGAACCCGAGCTCAACACCACCCCGCTGTGGTCCCACACCCACTTGCTGGCCCTGTTCGAAGACGGCACCGATGCCGCCGCCGTGCTGGCCCATATGGAACTGCTCACCGGCGGCCCGCTGCCGGAGCATCACAGCGAAGTCATCGAAGACCAGGACTGGGAACGCAGCTGGATGGACAACTTCCAGCCCATGCGTTTCGGCCAGCGCCTGTGGATCGTGCCGAGCTGGCACGCCGCACCTGAGCCTGACGCCGTGAACCTGCTGCTGGATCCGGGCCTGGCGTTCGGCACCGGCACCCACCCCACCACCGCGCTGTGCCTGGAATGGCTGGACGGCCAGGACCTGGCCGACAGCAACGTGCTGGACTTCGGTTGCGGCTCGGGCATCCTGGCGATTGCCGCCCTGCTGCTGGGCGCCAAGGAGGCCGTGGGCACCGATATCGACGTGCAGGCCCTGGAAGCCTCCCGCGACAACGCCGGCCGCAACAACATTCCTGAAGGAAAATTCCCACTCTATCTGCCGCAAGACCTGCCGCAGGTGCAGGCCGACGTGCTGGTGGCGAATATCCTCGCCGGGCCGTTGGTGTCCCTGGCCCCGCAACTGTCGAGCCTGGTCAAGCCGGGGGGCCGCCTGGCCCTGTCGGGCATCCTCGCCGAACAAGGTGAAGACGTGGCCGCCGCCTACGCCAAGGATTTCGAACTGGACCCGATCGCCAACCGTGATGGCTGGGTACGCATCAGCGGGCGTCGGCGCTAGAATGAGCGCTTGCCTGAATCGGATGACCGCATGAGCGACAGTTTCGTCACCCAGTGCCCACATTGCCAAGCACGCTTTCGCGTCAACCACGCTCAACTGAGCGTGGCCCGCGGCGTGGTGCGCTGCGGCTCGTGCCTGCAAGTGTTCAACGCGGTGCGCCAGTTGCTGGAGCAGCGCGCCAGCACTACGACAGCGGAGCCCGAGCTGCCGAGCAGCGTTGAACAGGCCCCCGAGGCGCCCCGCGCCATCAGCCAGAAGCAGTGGACCGCCGAAGAGCTGGACCTCGACAACCTCGACCTCGACCAGGAACTGGCCAAGCTCGAACGCCGCGAGATTCAGCACACGCAACCGTTGGGCGCAGAACGTCGCCAACCGGGCACCGACCGCCGCCAAAAGGACGAACCCCTCAGCGCCAGCCGCGACACCGTCAAGGCCGAGGAAGAGAAGTGGGCCGCCAGCCTGTTCAGCGAGCCGCCGGCAGAACGCCTGCCGGCCGCCGAAGATGACGCCGAAACGACGAACGCACCTGCGACCAGGCAGCGCACCGAACCGTCCATGTCGTTCCACACCGACGACCTGGACGACGAGCCGCCACTGCGCTCGACGCCGGATGAAGACGACATCGACCCACCGTTCACGCCGCTGACCCATGCCGCAGAAGAACCGGAACCCGAAGAGCGCCCGGCCCCGCGCCGCAAGCGCCCGCGCGCTTCCACCAGCGTGCACGACGAAGTGCTGCAAGACCTGGAAGACGACCCGCTGCACCTCTACGCGCAAAAACGCCCGCAGGGCTGGGGCCGCCGCCTGATCTGGATCCTGCTGGTGCTGATCGCCGCTGCAGGCCTGGCAGGCCAATACATCGCCTATCAATTCGATGACCTGGCCCGCCAGGACGCCTATCGCCCATGGTTCCAGCAACTGTGCCCGACACTCGGCTGCACCGTGCCATCACGGGTCGACATCGCCCACATCAAGAGCAGCAACCTGGTGGTGCGCAGCCACCCGGAGTTCGCCGGCGCGCTGGTGGTCGATGCCATCATCTATAACCGTGCCACCTTCTCCCAGCCCTTCCCGCTGCTGGAGCTGCGGTTTGCCGACCTCAACGGCAGCCTGATTGCCAGTCGTCGCTTCAAGCCTGCCGAATACCTCAGCGGCGAGTTGGCCGGGGTCAGCGAAATGCCGTCGCAAACGCCGATCCACATCTCCCTGGACATCCTTGATCCAGGCAACAAAGCCGTGAATTACAGCCTGAGCTTCCACTCGCCCGAGTGAATCGGCCGACATACAAAGCCTTGACGGCGGTTTGTTGACTTTTCGTCGCGCAACCAAACCGGCGGCGATAAAGAAATAACTGTTCAGATTTTATCCAATTCAGCCTTTATCCAGTCATCGAGAGCGGGTATCATGCCAACCCTTTTTCGAACTCTAATGATCCGGCCCCACAACAGGGAAGTCCTATGTCGGCGGTACGCATCGGCCCATACACATTGCACAACGGCTTGATTCTCGCCCCGATGGCGGGCGTCACCGACCAGCCCTTTCGTCAGCTGTGCAAGCGTTTGGGCGCAGGTCTTGTAGTCTCGGAAATGGTCACCAGCGACATGAGCTTGTGGAACACCCGCAAATCGCGGATGCGCATGATCCACGAAGGTGATCCCGAGCCACGCTCGGTACAGATCGCCGGTGGGGATGCACAGATGCTGGCGGATGCGGCCCGGGCCAACGTGGAGTTGGGGGCGCAGATAATCGACATCAACATGGGCTGCCCGGCCAAGAAGGTCTGCAACAAGGCCGCCGGTTCCGCGCTGTTGAAAGATGAGCAGTTGGTTGCCGAGATCCTGCAGGCCGTTGTCGCCGCAGTGGATGTGCCGGTGACCCTGAAGATCCGTACCGGCTGGGACCGGGACAACAAGAACGGCCTGACGGTGGCGAAGATCGCCGAACAGGCAGGAATTACAGCGCTGGCGGTGCATGGCCGCACCCGCGCCGACCTTTACACCGGTGAAGCCGAGTACGACACCATTGCCGCGATCAAGCAGGCGGTGTCGATGCCGGTCTTTGCCAATGGCGACATCGACTCAGCCGAGAAAGCCCGGCGCGTGCTGCACGCCACCGGTGCCGACGGCTTGTTGATCGGCCGGGCTGCCCAGGGGCGGCCATGGATTTTCCGTGAGATCGACCATTTTCTGCGTACCGGCGAAGTGTTGCCGGCACCAGAGTTGATCGAGGTGGAACGTATTCTGCTAGAGCATCTGGCCGCCCTGCACGCCTTCTACGGAGACGTGATGGGAGTACGCATTGCTCGCAAGCATGTCGGCTGGTATCTCGCAACCCTGCCGGGCGCCAGGGAGTTTCGCGCCCACTTCAATCGTTTGGATGATACGGAAGCACAGTGCGCCAACGTTCGTGAGTTCTTCAGCGAGCGTTACAAGAGCCTGGGGACAGGGGACGGAGAGGGGGTGGCCGCATGACGATGATGACCGAGACTTTAGTGAGTGGAACAACACCCGTGAGCGACAACGTCAATTTGAAACAGCACCTGAACACGCCAAGCGAAGAAGGCCAGACCCTTCGCGGGAGTGTCGAGAAGGCGCTGCACAATTATTTCGCCCACCTTGAGGGCGCTTCCGTCACGGACGTGTACAACCTGGTGCTCTCCGAAGTCGAGGCGCCCTTGCTCGAAAGCGTGATGAACTACGTCAAGGGCAACCAGACCAAAGCCAGTGAGCTGCTGGGCCTCAACCGTGGCACCTTGCGCAAAAAGCTCAAGCAGTACGATTTGTTGTAAGCATTCAATCAAACCAGAAAGGCGCCCGCGTAAAAAACGGTCGCCTTTTTTGCTGACTCCTTTGCTTTTGATGGAAATTGAAATGACCGACCAGACTACCCGCCTGCCGATCCGCCGCGCCTTGATCAGCGTTTCCGACAAGACCGGCATCCTCGAATTTGCCCGGGAGCTGGAAGCCCAGGGCGTGGAAATCCTCTCCACGGGCGGGACCTTCAAACTGCTGCAGGACAACGGCGTGGCCGCAGTAGAAGTGGCGGACTACACCGGTTTCGCAGAAATGATGGACGGTCGGGTCAAGACCCTGCACCCGAAAATCCACGGCGGCATCCTCGGCCGTCGCGGCACCGACGACGCGATCATGGCCGAGCACGGCATCAAGCCGATCGACCTGGTGGCCGTTAACCTGTACCCGTTCGAAGCCACCATCAACAAGCCAGGCTGCGACCTGCCGACCGCCATCGAAAACATCGATATCGGCGGCCCGACCATGGTGCGTTCGGCAGCCAAGAACCACAAAGACGTGGCCATCGTGGTCAACGCCAGCGACTACGCCAACGTGCTGGAAGGCCTGAAAGCCGGCGGCCTGACCTACGCCCAGCGCTTCGACCTGATGCTCAAGGCGTTCGAACACACCGCCGCCTACGACGGCATGATCGCCAACTACATGGGCACGGTTAACCAGGCCGCTGAAACCCTGTCGACCGAAGGCCGCAGCCAGTTCCCGCGCACCTTCAACAGCCAGTTCATCAAGGCCCAGGAAATGCGCTACGGCGAGAACCCGCACCAGAGCGCGGCGTTCTACGTTGAAGCCAAGCCCGCCGAAGTGGGCATCGCCACCGCGACCCAGCTGCAAGGCAAGGAACTGTCCTACAACAACGTGGCCGACACCGACGCCGCGCTGGAATGTGTGAAGAGCTTCGTCAAGCCCGCCTGCGTCATCGTCAAGCACGCCAACCCGTGCGGCGTGGCCGTGAGCCCCGACGCTGAAGGCGGTATCCGCCAGGCGTACGAACTGGCCTACGCCACCGACACCGAATCCGCATTCGGCGGCATCATCGCCTTCAACCGTGAGCTGGATGCCGAGACCGCCAAGGCGATCGTCGAGCGTCAGTTCGTGGAAGTGATCATCGCCCCAAGCGTGAGCGAAGAAGCCCGCGCTATTGTGGCCGCCAAAGCCAACGTGCGCCTGCTGGCCTGCGGTGAGTGGTCGGCTGACCGCGCTGCGGCCTGGGACTACAAGCGCGTCAACGGTGGCCTGCTGGTGCAAAGCCGCGACATCGGCATGATCGGCAGCGAAGACCTGAAAGTCGTGACCCAGCGCGCACCGACCGAGCAAGAGATCAACGACCTGATCTTCGCCTGGAAAGTGGCCAAGTACGTTAAATCCAACGCCATCGTCTACGCCAAGAACCGCCAGACCATCGGTGTCGGCGCCGGCCAGATGAGCCGCGTTAACTCGGCGCGTATCGCTGCGATCAAGGCTGAGCACGCTGGTTTGCAGGTAGTGGGTTCGGTGATGGCTTCCGATGCGTTCTTCCCGTTCCGCGATGGTTTGGACAACGCCGCGAAAGCGGGCGTGACTGCCGTGATTCAACCGGGCGGTTCGATGCGCGACGCCGAAGTGATTGCTGCGGCTGATGAAGCCGGCATCGCCATGGTCTTCACTGGCATGCGCCACTTCCGCCACTGATCCAACTCGATAGAGATGTGAGAGCGGGCTTGTGTGGGAGCGGCGGTGCGACGATTCGACTTGCTCGCGAATGCGGTGTATCAGCTACATATCCTGCGACTGACACACTGCTTTCGCGAGCAAGCCCGCTCCCACATTTAAAAGCGCTCCTGCAGCGCCTACAGAATTTGAGGTTTTTGAAATGAATGTTTTGATCATTGGCAGCGGTGGCCGTGAACACGCCTTGGCCTGGAAAGTTGCCCAGGACCCACGCGTCCAGAAAGTTTTCGTCGCACCCGGCAACGCCGGCACCGCCATTGAAGCCAAGTGCGAGAACGTCGCTATCGACGTGCTGGCCCTTGAGCAACTGGCGGACTTTGCTGAAAAGAATGTGTCCCTGACCATCGTCGGTCCGGAAGTGCCACTGGTTGCCGGCGTCGTGGACCTGTTCCGCAGCCGTGGCCTGGACTGCTTCGGCCCTACCGCTGGCGCTGCCCAGCTGGAAGGCTCCAAGGCGTTCACCAAGGATTTCCTCGCGCGCCACAAGATCCCGACCGCCGACTACCAGAACTTCACCGAGATCGAGCCAGCCCTGGCTTACCTGCGTGAAAAAGGTGCGCCGATCGTGATCAAGGCCGATGGCCTGGCCGCCGGTAAAGGCGTGATCGTCGCCATGACCCTGCAAGAAGCCGAAGACGCCGTGCGCGACATGCTCGCCGGCAATGCCTTTGGTGAAGCCGGTTCGCGCGTGGTAATCGAGGAATTCCTCGACGGCGAAGAAGCCAGCTTCATCGTGATGGTCGACGGCAAGAACGTGCTGCCGATGGCCACCAGCCAGGACCACAAACGCGTCGGCGACGGCGACAGCGGCCCGAACACTGGCGGCATGGGTGCGTACTCCCCGGCTCCAGTGGTCACCGCTGACGTGCACAAGCGCGTCATGGACCTGGTGATCTGGCCGACGGTGCGTGGCATGGCCGACGAAGGCAACGTGTACACCGGTTTCCTCTACGCGGGCCTGATGATCGACAAAGCCGGTAACCCGAAGGTCATCGAGTTCAACTGCCGCTTCGGCGACCCGGAAACCCAACCAGTGATGCTGCGCCTGCAGTCGAGCCTGGTATTGCTGGTGGAAGCCGCCCTGGCCCAGGCCCTGGACAAGGTTGAAGCACAGTGGGATCCACGTCCGAGCGTCGGTATTGTGCTGGCCGCCGGCGGGTACCCGGCCGACTACGCCAAGGGCGATGTGATTGAAGGCCTGGACGCAGCTGCTACGCTGGAAGGCAAGGTGTTCCATGCGGGCACCGCGCTCAAGGATGGCAAGGTTGTGACCGCAGGTGGCCGCGTATTGTGCGCCACCGCGATGGGTGCCAGTGTGGACGCCGCGCAACAGCAGGCGTACAAGCTGGCCGCGAAGATCGACTGGAAAGGCTGTTTCTACCGCACCGACATCGGCTATCGCGCGATTGCCCGTGAACGTGGCGAGAACCAGTAAGTAGCTATCCGTTCGGTTAGGCAAGGGCCCCTGGCCCTTGCCGTACACATGTCGCCCCGCGCATAGTTAACCCGTGCATCAACCTACGAAGGGATTTCGCCGTGCGCTGGCTCAGGATCGCCATAGGTTTCACAGTCAGTCTGCTGACACTGCTCTGCTTGTTCCCGGCCCAGGCTGCGGCACAAGGCAGTGGTTGGGCGGTATTGCTTGATGAACAGGCCGACCTGCAACTAAGCGACATCCGCTCCCCCCGCTACACCAATCAATTCAGCCCCATCGAACTCGACCGGATCACTGCTGCGCAGCCCGACGGTGCGTTGTGGGTACGCTTCAAGCTGCAACCCGGCAAACACGAGCAAGTGTTGCGGGTGTTTGCCCCGGACCTGTCCCACCTGAGCCTCTACGTCCTGGATGGCGACACTCTGGTGGAACAACAGAGCACCGGCACGCGCCAGCCCCAGGCCGAGCGCCCGCTGCCCAGCAGCGACTTCATGCTGCCGATGCCCCAGAGCCAGAAACCCCTTGAGGTCTACCTGCGCCTGGTCTCGGAACACGAACTACGCCCCTACATCACCCTGGAGCCGGCCGTCCTCGCCGCCGCCAACCAGACCCAGACGCTGATCTACGGCCTGCTGTTCGGCTGCCTGCTGATGCTGATCCTGCACAACCTCACACGCTTCGCTTACCACCGCTCGCGCAGCAGCCTGTGGCTGGCGGCGTGCGAAGTGCTGTTGATGCTGAGCCTGGCGCTGCTGCTCAACGTGGTCGGGCCGTGGCTGCCGAACTGGCATGCAATCCAGACCCCCGGCGCCTACCTCGCCCTGCTGCTGACGGCACCGTGCGGGCTGATGTTTGCCTATCGCTTCTTCATGCCACTCGGTCCACACCCGCTGAACAAGCTGCTGATGGCCGACATCCTGTTTATCGTGCTATGCGGCCTGCTGCTGTTGTTCGTCAACACCCTGCCGCTGAACATCATCACCTACGCCCTGGTGGCCCTGGCCGGCCTGAGCATGCTGTTTGTCTCCGCCTATCACTGGCAGAAAGGCTACCGCCCGGCGCGCCTGTTCGTGGCCGCCATGGTGGTGTTCAACACCGGTACGCTGATCATCCTCCCTGCCCTGCTCGGCCTCACGCTGCTGGCGCCGCAAGGCTTGATCGTCACCCTGCTCGCCTTTATCTGCCTCAGCGGTTTGCTGATGAGCCTGGCCCTCGGTGAACGCCAGCGCGCCATCGTCGAAACCCGTTTCAGCCTCAGCCGCGACCTCGCCGCCAGCAACGCCGAAATCGCCGCCAAGGCCGAGTTCCTGGCGAAGATCAGCCACGAAATCCGCACCCCCATGAACGGCGTGCTGGGCATGACCGAGTTGCTGCTGGGCACGCCGCTGTCGGTGAAACAACGCGACTACGTGCAAACCATCCACAGCGCCGGCAACGAACTGCTCACACTGATCAACGAAATCCTCGATATCTCCAAGCTCGAATCCGGGCAGATCGAACTGGACGACGTACAGTTCGACCTCAACGCCTTGATCGAAGACTGCCTGAGCATCTTCCGCGCCAAGGCCGAACAGCAAAACGTCGAGCTGATCAGCTTTATCCAGCCCCAGGTGCCACGCGTCATCAGCGGCGACCCGACCCGCCTGCGCCAGGCGCTGTTGAGCCTGCTGGAAAACGCCCTGCAAAAGACCGATGAAGGCGAAGTGCTGATCGTCGTCGCCCTGGACGAGCGCAGCACCAAGCCGCGCTTGCGCATTGCCGTGCAAGACAGCGGCCTGCCGATGGAAGCCGCCGAGCGCGACGCCCTGCTGCACAGCGAACTGCACAGCAAGAACTTCCTCTCGGCTACCCGTTTGAGCGGCCACCTCGGCCTGGTCATCGCCCGCCAACTGATCCTGTTGATGAACGGCGAGTTCGGCATCAAGAGTGGCAGCCATCAGGGCAGCACCCTGTGGCTGACGTTGCCGCTGGACCCGGAACGCCTAGAACACCCGACCTCCGACCTCGACGGCCCGTTAAAAGACGCGCGCGTGCTGGTGGTGGACGACAACGACACCTGCCGCAAGGTGCTGGTGCAGCAATGCACCGCCTGGGGCTTGAACGTCAGCGCCGTGCCTTCCGGCAAAGAAGCCCTGGCGCTGCTGCGCACCAAGGCGCACCTGCGCGATTACTTTGACGTGGTGCTGCTGGACCAGAACATGCCCGGCATGACCGGCATGCAATTGGCGGCGAAGATCAAGGAAGACCCAAGCCTGAACCACGACATCCTGTTGATCATGCTCACCGGCATCAGCAATGCGCCGAGCAAAATCATCGCGCGCAACAGCGGGATCAAGCGCATCCTCGCCAAGCCAGTGGCGGGCTACACCCTCAAGACCACCCTGGCCGACGAATTGACCCAACGCAGCAAGGGCAACACCCAGCCACGCGTGGTGCCAAGCGCGCCGGCCGCGGTGACCGTGCCCGCCGACTTCCGCATCCTGGTGGCCGAAGACAACAGCATCTCCACCAAGGTCATCCGGGGCATGCTCGGCAAGCTCAACCTCAACCCGGACACCGCCAGCAATGGCGAGGAAGCGCTGGAAGCGATGAAAGCCCAGCGCTACGACCTGGTATTGATGGACTGCGAAATGCCGATCCTCGACGGGTTCTCGGCGACCCAGCAACTGCGCGCGTGGGAAGTCAGCCACCAGCGCATTCGCACGCCGGTGGTGGCGCTCACTGCGCATATCCTCTCGGAACACAAAGAGCGCGCGCGCCAGGCCGGCATGGACGGGCACATGGCCAAGCCGGTGGAGTTGTCGCAGTTGCGTGAGCTGGTGGAATACTGGGTGGCGCAGCGCCAACAGCGCCCGGAACACGCCCCCTCTTAAGTTGAAATACAATCTCCTGTGGGAGCGGGCTTGCTCGCGAAGACGGTAGATCAGTTAAAGATGCATCGACTGACACTCCGCATTCGCGAGCAAGCCCGCTCCCACACAAGCCCGCTCCCACATTTGATCAGTTTCGCCTGATAGACTCCGCAGACTTCTCTCATCGCGAGCCGCCCCCATGCTCCACGTGTTATTCAGCGTCTACCTGAAAATGCTGGTGCTCTACAGCCCGTTCTTCGTGCTGTCCTGCTTTATCAGCCTCACCCGTGGCTACTCCAGCAAGGAACGGCGGCGCCTGGCCTGGAAAGTCGCCTTGGCGACCCTGGTATCGAGCGTGCTGCTCTACCTGTTCGGCCGCGTGATTTTCAGTGTGTTCGGCATCACCGTGGATGCGTTCCGTATCGGCGCCGGCAGTGTGTTGTTCATCTCCGCCCTGGGCATGGCCCAGGGCAAGTCGGCGGTGCAGAGCGACAACGTGCAACAGGACGTGACCATCGTGCCGCTGACCATCCCCCTCACCGTCGGCCCCGGCACCATCGGTGCGCTGCTGGTGATGGGCGTCAGCCAGCCACACTGGGACGACAAGCTCACCGCCATCCTCAGCATCGCCCTGGCCAGCCTTACGGTTGGCGTGGTGTTGTACCTGTCCAACCGCATCGAGCGAATCCTCGGTGACCAGGGCTTGCAGATTGTCAGCCGGTTGATGGGCTTGTTCGTGTGCGCCCTCGCCGCGCAAATCATCTTTACCGGGGTGCGCGGTTACCTGGTGCCTTAGATCCGGTATTTGGCGATGGCCAGCTGCACCTTGTCACCCGCGCTCTCGCGCATCAGCTGGATGGTTTTTTCGTTGACCACCGAGGTATTCAACACCAGGCAGGTCTGCCCGCTGAAAGCCTCGGAAGATGAGCTGTCCCACTCAAGAAACGGCAGGCCGACCTGCTTGCTCACGCCACGGGTGCTGTAGGTCACCAGCACCATCGTCACTTCACCATCGGCCTGCGCGCAGGATGCGAGGCCGAAGTCGCCCCCCTCCTGCACCGTGCTGTTGCGTTTGAACAGCTCAAAGGACGCCGGCGTCTGCTTCATGGCTTCCAGCGCATCCGCCGCCAGCTTCGGCAACGCCGCCAATAGCGGCGAGGCCAATGACGTCGAAGCCAGCATCGCGGCAATCATGTTCAGCGCCGCCAGTTGCACCGTCAGGCCCCTGCCGGAACTGGCCACCCGCTCAAAGCTGCTGCGCAGCGGCAGCCAGCCCAGGCTGATCATCACCTTGATAAATTCGTCGTACCACGCCTCGGTCCCTCGATGGACCTTCAACACATCGCTGACGTAACTGCTCGCCAGCAGGTAGCTCTTGCGAATGTATTCCCGATTCAACGCCGACATGCCCTCGACAAACGAGATCACGCCGTTGTTGACCACCGCCGCATTACTGTCATCCGCCGTGTCCACCGGCAATGAGCTATTCAATCCCGGCGAGCCTGGCAGCTTGTAGGCGGCAATCAACTTGCGTCGTTTTGCACTGATGATCCTTTTGTGATGTCGCTCCATTTTTCAGTTCTCCACAAGCACCCCACATGGGGCTTGCCCTCACACTAGTCCAGTGGCCGCCAGGCTTTCCACGCCACAAACATACCTTGGCGCCACCCGCGAAAACCCAGCGCCCAGCAATCGCGCGGGGTACCTGCGGGCCTTCCAGTTTTCGTCGCGCAAAAAAGAAAAAGCCCCGGACAACCACAGGTAAATCCCTGGGTCATTCGGAGCTTTCCGGCAGCCGTGAGGCTGTTTTCAGGAGGCGGGTTTCTCGCCGTACCAACGCGGCGTGTACACCCACTCACCACCACCGGCGCGCGGGAACACGCAGGTAGTGGATGAGCCGATCAACACCATGGTGCGCATGTCCACTTGCCCGGGCGTCAGTTGCCCAAGGGTGGTGACACGCAGGGTCTGGCCCGGGCGCCCGATATCACGGCCCAATACCACCGGCGTTTCAGGCGTGCGATGCAGCGCGACGATCTCCAGGGCGCGCCCCAACTGCCACGGCCGCGAGCGCGAGATCGGATTGTAGAACGCCAGCGCCAGGTCGGCCTGGGACGCGAGGTCCAGGCGCTTTTCGATGATCGACCAGGGCTTGAGGTTGTCCGACAGCGACATCACACAAAAATCATGCCCCAACGGCGCGCCCGCCTGGGCAGCGGTGGCGAGGGAAGCCGAGACGCCCGGCAGGATTTCCAGGTCGACCTGATGCCAGGCCGGATCACTGGACTCATGCAACGCCTCGATCACCGCCGACGCCATGGCGAACACACCCGGGTCGCCGGACGATACCACCACCACCGAACGGCCTTGCGCAGCCAGCTCGAACGCGTGGCGCGCGCGCTGCATTTCTTCGCGGTTATCGGTGCAGTGCTGCACCTGGTCGTCACGGAACGGCCCGGCCATGCGCACATAGGTTTCGTAGCCGAGCACGTCGGTGCAGCGGGCCAGTTCGGCCTTCACCGCGGGCACCATCAGCTCGGCCGCGCCAGGGCCCAGGCCGATCACGGCGAGACGGCCACGCACACGGCCTACCTGGGACAGGTCCAGCGGCTGCTCGGCAACGTTGACCACAATGTCGGCGTCCTGGGTCACGCGGGTAAACCGCAGCGGCACACCCAGCTCCAGTGCCGCGTCATGCAACGATGCTTCGGCCATCTGCGTGTCGCTGGCCAAGAGGCAGGCGAGGGATTGCACGGCGATGCCCGCGTCATGCAACGCCGCGCGCACACGTTCGGCCAACTGTGCGCCCGGCGCGCAGGTCACGCTGACGTTCTTCGGGTAGATCAGCAACTCGTTGGCGGCCGGCACACGCTCGGCACTGCCCACGTGAATAGCCAGGTGCGCCTGCTGATCCTGGGGCAAGTCGGCGTGGTCCAGCCACGGCGCCGCACCTTCGATGCGCACACTCGCACCCGCCAGCAGGTCCGAGACGAAGCGCTTGCCCAGCTCCAGGTCGGCCAGTTCATAACCGCTTGGAGGGTTGAGCAGGCAGGTGCCAAAACGCAGCTCGCCACTGGTGGTGATCGCAGCCGCCACGTCTAGCGCTGCAGCAATCTCCCGCGCCATCACGTTCACACCGCCCAGGCCGCCGAGCAGCGGCACCACGGCACTGCCGTCTTCGGCCACCGCCAGCACGGCAGGCTCTTCGCCTTTCTCCAGCAGCAACGGCGCGAGGGTGCGGATCACGATCCCGGCGGCGCACAGCGCAATCAGCGGCGTGCCTTGTTGATACAGCTGACGCAGGGTCGCGCCGAATTCGCTGTAGGTCTGGTCGGCGCCTTCAACGCGGCCCGTCAGACCGTGGATCAACGCACCGGGGTAAACCTGCTGAATCGCGCGCGCAGTGGCCAGGCTGCCCTGGCCCAATATGACAATCGCCGGCGTCATCAACCTTGCCACCGTTCACCGGGCACGATGATCAGCGAGAAGTACGGCGACGATGACGGATCCACCTGATCCAGCGGCACGATCTTCTGGTTCGCCATGGTGGCGCGCTCCACATACAACGCGCGCCCAGCCAGGCCGAGTTCCTCCAGCACCTGGCGCACTTTCGGGAAGTTGCGGCCCAGCTTCATGATCACCGCCGCATCGGCGTCCGCCAAACGGCGCTTGAGATCGTCAGGGGGCAACACGCCCGAGAGCACCGACAGGCTCTGGTTGCGATACACCAGCGGCGCGCCGAGCACCGAAGCGCCACCGAGCATCGAGCACACGCCGGGGATGACCTGC
This sequence comes from Pseudomonas sp. KBW05, assembly GCF_003852405.1. Classification (GTDB taxonomy): domain Bacteria; phylum Pseudomonadota; class Gammaproteobacteria; order Pseudomonadales; family Pseudomonadaceae; genus Aquipseudomonas. The sequence continues at coordinate 390,395 of NZ_QAJM01000007.1, read as the reverse complement.
GCTTCGTATCGCTCGGCGAGGCGGTCATGCAGGTACATGTAGGAGCCGTAGAAGAACGGGTCACCTTCGCAGATCACTGCCACATCGCGACCGGCGTCCAGGTGTGCAGCCACGTCCACGCTGGCGGCGTCGTAGAAGTCACTGATCACTTGCTCGTACGACATCGGTGCCGGCAAGGCTTCGGTGGTCACCGGGTACACCAGCGGCATCAGCGTTTGCTGCGGCACCAGATGGTCCTCGATGATGCCAAAGGCGTTGCCCTTCTTGCCCTTGGCCACGAAGTACGCCACCACCGGCGACTCACGCAGCAGGCGCAAGGCCTTGAGCGTGATCAGTTCCGGGTCGCCGGGGCCTACGCCCAGGCCAATCAAACGTCCACGCGCCTGCATTATTCGACCTCCGTGGCCAGGGCATTCACCGCTGCGGCGGCCATCGCACTGCCGCCCAGGCGGCCCTGCATGATCACGAACGGCACGCCACGGCTGTCGGCGGCGAGCATCGCCTTGGATTCGGCGGCGCCAACAAAGCCCACCGGAAAACCGAGGATCAACGCCGGTTTCGGTGCGCCCGCATCAATCATTTCCAGCAGGTAGAACAACGCAGTCGGCGCGTTGCCGATCACCACCACACTGCCTTCCAGGTGCGGACGCCACAGCTCCAGAGCCGCAGCGGAACGCGTGTTGCCCAACTCCCGCGCCAGCTCCGGCACGCTGTCGTCGCGCAGGGTGCAGATCACCTCGTTATTGGCCGGCAGGCGCGCGCGGGTCACGCCTTCGGAGACCATCCGCGCATCGCACAAGATCGGCGCGCCAGCGGCCAGCGCATCGCGCCCGGCCTTGCCTGCACCTTCGGAAAATTGCAGGCCGTCGATGGCGTCGACCATGCCGCAGGCATGAATCACCCGCACCGCGAGTTTTTCCAGGTCGGCCGGGATGCGCTCCAACTTGGCTTCCGCGCGAATAATGGCGAAGGAGTTGCGATAGATCTCCTGACCGTCGCGGATGTAATCAATCATCGGTGTTGCTCCGTGGGCGGGCGCGCAGCAAGGCACCCGTCGCTTCAATAGAAAGGGCATGCGCATGCAGCCGGCCGAAACCGGGCTGGGCTGCATCGCGAAAATAGAGGTCGTAGTGGCCGGGGCTCACGGCCAGCAAGGTCACCGGCGCGGTGTGCGCGGCGGCGCAGGAACGCGGGCAGCCGGACAGGTGCACGTCATGCGCCACTTGCAGGGCGGCCAGTTGCACCGCGTCGGCCTTGGTGTCGGCCAGGGCCTTGCCGCAGCCGCTGGAACCGGTGCAGGCGGTCATGCGCGCCAGGGGCTGGTCGATTGAACACAGAAAGCCCAGCTGCATCAGGCGTTCGGTCACGGCGTGGGGCTTTTCGACGTAGGGCAGCAGCACGCCTTGCCAAGGAGTGAAGCGCAACGTGCCGTCGCCGTAGTCGCTGGCCAGTTGCGCGGCGCCCTTGAGCATCGTCGCGTCCAGGCGACCCAAGGGCGCGAGAGCGGCAACATAGAACTGATTCTTTTGCACCTGTGGATAACTGCCGAGGTGCAGCAAAGCACCACTGGCCGGGCGTTTGAAGCCGTCGGCCGTTAGCACCGGCACGCTGAGGCGGCTCAGCAACTTATCCACAGCCAAATGACGCATACGGGTTTGCTCTGGCGTGGCGAGGTCGAGAAACGCCTCCAGCACGGCCACCACCAATGCATGGCCTTGCTCCAGCGGCACGGCGGCCACCGGCGCATCCAGCCCCGGGCAACCGGCCAGGCCAAATGCGAGCAGCGTCTGGCCATTGCGTACAAACGCCGACAACCACAGGTCGTGGTGATGTTCGAGCATCGCCAGATCTTCGCCGCCATCCAGTTGCACGGCGAACTTGGCCGACAGCTCATGGAAACGCGGGTGGCCTTGCAGGGTAGTGAGGATCTGTTCGGCCAGCGGGCGCGTGTCGAAGAGCATCTGCGGGTCGATCCCGGCGCTGGGGCTGAGCATCAAGTTGCGCACATCATCGCCCGCAGCGTTGCTGGGGCCGAGGTCGGCAGCCAGCAGCAGGGCGATCAACGCGCCCTCTTCGTTGCCGATCCCGCGAATCTGCAAGTTGGCGCGGTTGGTCGCCTCGATCACCCCGCCCGCATAGGCCTGGGCCGCATCTGCCACCGCATGGGCTTGCGCTGCGGTGATGGAACCGCCGGCCAGTTTGATCCGGCAAATGCCGCCGTCCAACGCCTGGACGATACGCAGCAACCCCGGACAAGCCGAGGGGCGCAAGGTATTCACAGCGGGCGTCTGTTTCACGGGGCTACCGGTTCACGGGTAAAGGCGCGGTATTATGCCTGCTTTGTCCGGCGGCATGAAAAGCCTGCCCGTCGGATGTCGCTCAAGGAATCTTTATGTCGCCCTGGCTGACGGTTGTAGGCATCGGTGAAGACGGCTTCAAGGGCCTGGGCCGCAATGCCCGGCATGCCCTGTTGCGCGCCACGCGGATTATAGGTGCTCAGCGCCAGTTGGACCTGTTGCCGGTGTGTATTCGTGGCGCGCGTGAGTTGTGGCCAAGCCCGTTTTCCCTGGAACCGCTGCTGGCGCGGCGCGGCGAGCCTGTGTGCGTGCTGGCCAGCGGTGACCCGATGTTCTACGGCGTGGGCGCGAGCCTGGCGCGGCAGGTGGCGGCGGATGAGCTACTGATCTTGCCGGCGCCATCGTCGGTGTCGTTGGCGGCGGCGCGGTTGGGCTGGCCGTTGCAGGACGTGGTGACACTGTCGGTGGTGGCGCGGCCTTTGGCGGCGCTGAATGCCCATCTGGCCAGTGGCGTGCGGTTGTTGGTGTTGAGCAATGACGGGGGCAGTCCGGCGTTGATTGCCGATTTGTTGACCGCGTCCGGGTTTGGGCCGAGCCGCGTTTCTGTGTTTGAACACTTGGGCGGCGTGGATGAGCGGCGCATCGATGGGCTGGCGGTGGATTGGCAACACGCCTCAGTCGCCGATTTGAACCTGGTTGCCATCGACTGCGTGGCCGACCCGCAGGCTCAGCGCCTGTCACGTCTGGCCGGCTTGCCCGATTCGGCGTTCAAACACGACGGCCAACTGACCAAACGCGATGTGCGCGCCATGACCCTGGCCCGCCTCGCGCCGATGCCCGGCGAATTGCTGTGGGATGTGGGCGCGGGCAGCGGTTCCATCGGTATCGAGTGGATGCGTGCGCACCCGAGCTGCCGCGCGCTGGCGATTGAAGCGAATGAGGGCCGCCAAGGCCTGATCGAACACAATCGCGACGCCCTTGGCGTGCCCGGGCTGCAATTGGTTCGCGGCAAGGCGCCGGACGCACTGCACGGCCTGGAAGCCCCGGATGCCATCTTCATCGGCGGCGGCGTCACCCGCGAAGGCGTGCTCGACACCTGCTGGCAACACCTGCGGCCGGGCGGGCGGTTGGTCGCCAACGCCGTGACCCTGCAAAGTGAAATGACCTTGATGGACTGGCGCGTCCGGCATGGCGGCGAACTGACGCGCATCCACGTGGCCCAGGCGCAGCCGCTGGGGGAATTTGATACGTGGCGGCAGGCGTTGCCGATTACGTTGCTGGAAGTGGTCAAGCCGCTATGAAACGTATCCTGCTGCTGGGCGGCGTGACGGAAGCGTTGGCCATCGCCCGCACATTGGGCCCGGAACATATCTACAGCCTGGCTGGCGTCGGGCGCGTGCCGACCGACCTGACCTGCCAAGTGCGGGTCGGGGGTTATGGTGGTGCTGAGGGCTTGGCGAAGTTTGTCCGGGATGAGGGCATTAGGCTGATTCTCGACGCGACCCATCCGTATGCAGCGCAGATCAGCCGCAATGCTGCCGAGGCAGCGCAGTTGAGCGGCGTGCCCTGCTGGGCCTTGCGCCGCCCGGCGTGGCAGCCGCAGGCGGGGGATGATTGGCGGGAGGTCAGTGATTGGGCTTCGTTGATTGACGCTTTGGAGCCGTTCAAACGACCGCTGTTCACCTTGGGGCGTGAGCCGTTGCAGCACCTTCATGAGATCCCGCCAGAGCAGTTCTGGACACTGCGTGCACTGGATGTGTATCCGGGCAATGAACGCTGTGAAGTGATCGGCGCACGCGGGCCGTTTCTGATCGAGGATGAGCGGGTGCTGTTCGAACGGCGTGGGATTGATGTGCTGATCAGCAAGAACAGCGGTAGCACGGCGACGGAGCCGAAGCTGGAAGTGGCGCGGGAGTTGGGGGTGCCGGTGTTGGTGTTGAAGCGGCCCGTTCTGGCTCAGGTAGATCGAGAATTCACCACAGTACCTGCACTACTACAGGCAATCACCACTCTCTAAACACCACAAATCCCCTGTGGGAGCGGGCTTGCTCGCGAAGGCTGTGTGTCAGTCCCCCCATGTATTGGCTGACACTCCGCTTTCGCGAGCAAGCCCGCTCCCACATTTAGCACCGCGTTACCCTTGATACCGGCAACCTAATCAGTTCCCGTCTATCCTCAACCACTGTCAGTGCGACACCAAACCACACCCCCCCTTTTTACTTATCCCCTACGATCAGGCTAAATACCCACCTGATCGTTTAACCCTACGGATTGTCCGCCATGGCCCGTCAACGCTTTGCAATTGTGTGGATCGCCTGCTTTGCAGTGCTGTTCAACGCCTTTGCCATGCCGCTGGCCAGCGCGATGCAGCAATCCCAGGACCCGGTGCAGCAATTGTTGTGGGGCAGTTTCTGTTCCTCCAATGGCGCCACGCTCAAGACCATCGCCCTGGGCAAGCTGGACATCCCGGCACCGCAGCAGGACGATCATTCCACCATGCAGCATTGCTGGTGTTGCTCGGGCTCGGCGCCATTGGTGGCGTTGCCGGGGCATGTGCCGCAGTTGTACCTCACGCAATTCAACACTTCACAGAGCTTGCCGCCGCCCCAGCTGCAAAGCCCGACGCCACGCCAGCAATGGCCGAGCCTCAACCCGCGCGCCTCTCCAACGGCCTGATGTCTTCGCAAGTGAACTGCGTTTAGAACCGTTCTGGAGAACTGCCATGCTCAAATCTTCCCTGCTTCTGGCCGCGTTGTTGCTGCCGGTGTTCAGTGCTGCCAATGCCGATGACTACAAGGCCGGCGACCTGCTGGTCAGCGATCCCTGGTCCCAGGAGTTGCCGCCGAATGCGCCAACGGTCGCGGCGTACTTTGTGATTCATAACACCGGCGAAACGCCGGACCGCCTGCTCAGCGTCGAGACGCCGGTCGCCGACAAAGCCGAGTTGCATGAACACGTCATGCAGGGCGATTTGATGAAGATGCAACAAGTGCCCAACGTCGCCGTGCCCGCCAAGGGCGAGCTGACTTTCGCGCCGATGGCCTACCACGTCATGCTGCTGGGCCTCAAAGACCGCAGCCTGCTGGCCGACGGCAAGCAATTCCCGCTGACCCTCACCTTCGAAAAAGCCGGCAAGGTCGAGGTTGAAGTGTCGGTGCAGAAGGTGCCGCCGATGGCCGCCCACGAGCATAAACACGCCCACTAGGCCAACACTCGATGGGCGCCCCTCGCGCCAGGTTGTCGCCACACGCCCGCGTAACGCGCGGCAGTTGGATCAGCCTGTTCGCCATGCTGATGATTTTTATCGGTCCGCTGATTTCCCAAGCGATGCCGATGGATCATCACGCCGGTATGTCGATGAGCATGTCCATGGACATGCCGATGGACCACGGCGACTCCCATCACAAAAAAGCCCCTGACGAACACCACGCCCTCTGGGCCAAATGCGGCTATTGCGACCTGCTCTACAGCTGCCCCGCCCTGCCCGGCGGCGTTTCCACAATCACCTTCGGCGCCCCATCGCCGGCCACCGCCCTCACCCCCGCCACGCGTCTGGGACATGCCCGGCAGAGCATCTTCCCCGGCGCCCGTAGCCGTGCGCCGCCCATCGTCTCGTAGGCACTTCACAGCGTTACTTCACCCCGGCCGACTTTAGACAGACAGCCGCAGGCTGCTGGCCGTGTTGTTTACGATTGATTGATGGAATTTGTCATGTCCAGGTTTACTGCTGACTCCCGTTTGGGATGTACCCCCGTGTTCGCCGTTCTGTGCGGCGCACTCTTGGTGCCACTGGCTCACGCCGATGAAAACGAACTGAGCCCCACCGTCATCACCGCGATTGCCCCCAGCTCACCGCTGACCGTGATCACCAACCCCAAGGACCCGCGCCAGCCGGTGCCCGCCAGCGATGGCGGCGACTACCTCAAGACCATCCCCGGCTTTGCCCTGGTGCGCAACGGTGGCACCAACGGCGACCCGGTGCTACGCGGCATGTTCGGCTCGCGCCTGAATATCCTCACCAATGGCAGCATGATGCTCGGCGCCTGCCCCGGCCGGATGGACGCGCCCACCTCGTACATTTCCCCGGAAACCTACGACAAGCTCACCGTGATCAAAGGCCCGCAGACCGTGCTCTGGGGCCCGGGCGCCTCGGCTGGCACGATCCTGTTCGAACGCGAGCCGGAGCAGTTCGGCGAGTTGGGCACACGCCTCAACGCCAGCGTGCTGGCCGGCTCCAACGGGCGCTTCGACAAGGTCATCGACGCCGCCGCCGGTGGCCCACTGGGCTATGTCCGGGTGATCGGCAACCAGGCCCACGCCGATGACTACAAGGACGGCAACAACGACACCGTGGCCTCGCGCTACGACAAGTGGAACGGTGACGTGGCCGTCGGCTTTACCCCCGACGCCGACACCCTGCTGGAACTCACCGCCGGCCGTGGCGATGGCGAAGCGCGCTACGCCGGACGCGGCATGGACGGCTCGCAGTTCCTGCGCGAAAGCCTCGGGCTGCGTTTCGAGAAATCCAACATCGGCGAGGTGCTGGACAAGGTCGAGGCCCAGGTCTACTACAACTACGCCGACCACGTGATGGACAACTACAGCCTGCGCACGCCCTCGGGCACCGGGATGATGGCCGGGCCGATGGCGTCCAATGTCGACCGTCGCACCCTCGGCGCACGCATCAAGGCCACCTGGCGTTGGGCCGATGTGCAACTGATCAGCGGCCTGGATGCGCAGACCAACGAACACCGCCAGCGCAGCAGCATGGGCATCGACACCTACAAGGAGCTGCCCCGGGTCAAGGACGCCAACTTCCACAACTACGGGGTGTTCGGTGAACTCACCTGGTACGCCGCCGACCGCGAGCGCCTGATCACCGGCGCGCGCCTGGACCGCGCCTCGGCCAAGGATTTCCGCCAGCGCACCGGCTCCGGCATGATGACGCGCCCCAACCCGACGGCCGACAACACCCGCGCCGACACCTTGCCGTCCGGCTTCGTGCGTTATGAGCACGACCTGGCCGACAGCCCCACCACCCTCTACGCCGGCCTGGGCCATTCGGAACGCTTCCCGGATTACTGGGAGCTGTTTTCGCCGAACACCGGCGCAGCCGGTTCAGTGAACGCGTTCGACGGCGTAAAACCGGAAAAGACCACCCAACTCGACTTCGGCGCGCAATACAAAAGCGCCGACCTCGAAGCCTGGGCCTCGGGCTACATCGGCCGCGTGCAGGACTTCATCCTGTTCGACTACAAGCCCGGGATGATGGGCACCACCTCCCAGGCGCGCAACGTCGACGCGCGCATCATGGGTGGCGAACTGGGCGCGGCGTACAAACTGACGCGTCACTGGAAAACCGACGCCACCCTCGCCTACGCCTGGGGCAAGAACAGCAGCGACGGCAAGGCCCTGCCACAAATGCCGCCGCTGGACGCCCGCCTGGGCCTCACCTACAGCGAAGACGACTGGAGCGCCGGCGCCTTGTGGCGGGTGGTCGCGGCACAGAACCGCATCGATCAGAACAAGGGCAACGTGGTCGGCAAGGACTACGCCAAGAGCGGCGGCTTTGGCGTGTTCTCGCTGAACGCGGCGTACCGCATCAATAAAAACTTCAAGGTCAGCACCGGTGTGGACAACCTGTTCGGCAAAGCCTACGCCGAGCACTTGAACCTGGCCGGCAACGCCGGGTTCGGCTACCCGGCCAATGATCCGCAGGCCATCAAGGAGCCTGGTCGCACCCTGTGGACCAAAGTTGATATGAGCTTCTAAAAGCTTCGCGAGCAAGCCCGCTCCCACAGTTGGAATGCATTTCAACTGTGGGAGCGGGCTTGCTCGCGAAGGCGGCATAACAGACAAAAATTTCTAAAGCCTTGCGGAGCCCCTGATGAGCACCCCAAAAGTTTCCTTCTACAACCTGGCCTGGCGCTGGCATTTCTACGCCGGCCTCTTCGTCGCCCCCTTCATGGTGCTGCTGGCCCTGACCGGCATCATCTACCTGTTCAAACCCCAGCTCGACCCGCTGATGTACGGCCACCTGCTCACCGTCCCGGCCGCCGAACACGCGCTCACCGCCGACGAGCAACTGCAACGCGCCAGGGTCGCCTACCCCCAGGCCGCCATCAGCAAATACCTGCCGCCCGCGACCACCACCAGCAGCGCGCAGTTCGTGCTGCACGACAAGGGCCGCGAAGTCACGGTATTCATTGACCCTTATCGCGGCACGGTCCTCGGTGAACAGGACGCCAAGTACAACCTGCAAGCCATCGCCCGCGCCCTGCACGGTGAGCTGATGATCGGCACCGTCGGCGACCGCCTGGTGGAACTCGCCGCCGGTTGGGGCGTGATGCTGGTGGTGTCCGGCGTGTACCTGTGGTGGCCGCGCGGCAAGTCGCCGGGCGGTGTGTTGTGGCCACGTTTCAGCAGTCGCGGCCGCGTGTTCTGGCGCGACCTGCACGCCGTCACCGGTTTCTGGGGCGCCGCGTTGCTGCTGGTGATGCTGCTCAGCGGCATGACCTGGACCGGCTTCTGGGGCAAGCAATACGCCGACCTGTGGAATAAATTCCCGGCGGCGATGTGGAGCGATGTGCCGCAGTCCGACCAGCAGGCCCGCGTGCTCAACACCGCGAGCCAACAGACCGTGCCCTGGGCCATGGAAAACACCCCCATGCCGATGTCTGGCGACCACGCTGAGCACATGAACCACGGCGCCCTGCATTCCGCTCCCGCCGCGCCGACCCTGCGTCTGCAACAGGTGGTGGATTTGGCCAACGCACGCAAGGTCGAGCCCGGCTACAGCATCACTTTCCCCACCACCGCCGAAGGCGTGTTCACCGTCGCGGTGTTCGCCGACGACCCGCGCAACGACGCCACCCTGCACGTGGACCAGTACACCGGCAAGGTCCTCGCCGATGTGCGCTGGCAGCACTACAACACCGTCGCCCGCGCCACCGAGACCGGTGTGATGCTGCACGAAGGCAAGATGTTCGGCTGGGTCAACCAACTGATCGTGTTGCTGATCTGCCTGATGATCCTGCTCAGCGCCGTCAGCGGCGTGGTGATCTGGTGGAAGCGCAAACCCCAGGGCAAGCTCGGGGTACCGCCGCTGCGCCATGACCTGCCGAAGTGGAAAACCGCGATGGTGATCATGCTCGGCCTGGCGATCGTTTTCCCGTTGGTGGGCGCGTCGTTGATCGTCGTGTGGGCCTTGGATCGTCTGATTCTCTCGCGTTTTTTTGGCCAACATGAATCCGCCTCAGGTTCGCCATGAACCCAGTGAGATGCCCCATACAGAGCACTTCTGTAGCCTTGCGCGACTTTTGTCTCGCAGCGAATAAGTGTTAACTTATAACACTTACTGCGTTATTGTTGCTCGCCGCCACACGCGGCGAGTAACCCTCCAAGAAGACTGATCGCCCCATGAACAAGTACCTCGCGTCCGGGCTGTGCCTGCTCGCCTTGCATACCAGTGCCCAGGCCCTGACCCTGCCCGCCAGCCCCGTCACCGCACCGGCTGTGGACGATGAACACATCGACCTGAAGACCCCGACCACCGCCGGTTCGCGCCTGAACCTCACGGCCCTGCAAACCCCCGGCAGCGTTGAAAGCCAGACCGGCGCGCAGATCCGCGAGCGGGGCGACGCCAGCGTGCAGGACGCGATTTCCCGCGCCACCGGCATCAGCCGCACCGGCACCCCGGGGGACGGCGGCACGTCGTTGTCGGCCCGCGGTTTTACCGGCCAGGGTTCGGTGATGCAGCTCTACGACGGCAACCGCATGTACATGGGCATGGGCACCTCGACCTTCCCGGTGGACACCTGGGCGGTGGAACGCGTGGACGTGCTGCGCGGCCCGGCCTCCGTGCTGTACGGCGAAGGCGCCACCGGCGCGGTGATCAACACCGTGCCGAAAAAGCCGTTCGAAGGCGAGATCGAAAACCACATCCGCCTCGGCTACGGTTCCTATGACCGCCAGCAACAGGCCCTCGACAGCGGCGGTTCGCTGACCGACACCCTGAGCTATCGCCTCAACCTCAACCGTCTGCGCAGCAACGGTTTCATCGACCGTGGCGACTCCAGCAGCGACTTCATCAGCGGCGCCCTGCGCTGGCAGGCGGCGGACAACCTCAGCTTCACCCTCGCCAGCGACTACGGCGACCAGCGCCCGCAAAACTACTTCGGTACGCCGCTGATCAACGGCCAGTTGCACAAAGGCCTGCGCGAGAAAAACTACAACGTCCGCGACGACATCCAGCACTACAACGACCAGTGGACGCGCCTGACCAGCGAGTGGCAAATCAGTGACAACCTCAGCGCCACCAACGAGCTGTTCTACCTGAAAAACCAACGCCGCTGGCAGAACGCCGAGAACTACAACTTCACCGACGGCCAGCTCACCCGCAGCGGCAATTACGGCATCAAGCACAACCAGGAACAGGTCGGCGACCGCCAGACCTTCACCTTCAAGCACACCCTGTTCGGCCTCGACAGCCAGACCGTGACCGGCGTGGAATACAACCGCATCCGCTTCCGCCTGGCCAGCAACTCGCCGTTCACCGATACCTTTGCCGATGGCCAACCCATCGATATCAACCACCCGGCACCCGGCGAGTTTGCAAGCAGCAGCGCATTCCTGCCGCTGTTCGCCACCACCACCAAAACCGTCGCCGGCTTCGCCGAAAACCGTTTGCAGCTCAGCGATCAACTGGCGCTGGTCACCGGTATCCGTCGCGATTACGCCCACGTGGACCGCGACAACTTGCGCGACGGCAGCCAGTCCGACAAAACCCTCACCGGCAATAACTGGAAAGCCGGCCTGGTCTACGCGATCACCCCGGACACCTCGGTCTACGGCCAATACGCCACCAGCACCGACGGCGTCGGTGGCCTGATTTCCCTGAGCCCCGGCCAGCAGCAGTTCGACCTCTCCACCGCCAAGCAGACCGAGATCGGAATCAAGCAAGCCTTCTGGGACCAGCGTGGCGAATGGACCCTGGCCGCTTACCACATCGTCAAAAAGAAACTGCTCACCGACGTACCGGGCGATCCGAGCCGCCAACAGCAAGTCGGCCAGCAATCCTCCCGTGGCCTGGAAGCCAGCCTCGACCTGCAACTGCCCCACGCCTGGGCCCTGCAAGCCAACGCGGCGCTGGTGCATGCGCAGTACGACGACTTCAAGCAGGACGTCAACGGCGTACAAGTCTCCCGCGACGGCAACCGCCCGGTGGACGTGCCGCGCCGCACCGCCAACCTGTGGCTGAGCAAGGCGGTGACCGACGACATCCGCGCCGGTGCCGGCGTGCGTTATGTGGATGCGCGGTATGCCGACATGGCCAACCAAAACGAGCTGCCGAGCTATACCGTGGTTGATGCGACGGTGTCGTGGAAGGCCATGCGCAACACCACGTTGGGGCTGCAACTGAATAACCTGTTTGATCGCACCTATGCCGTCAGCCAATACAATGATGGACAGCAGTGGATCCTCGGTGAGCCGCGCTCGTTCTTCGTCACCGCGGACTACACCTTTTAACTGATACAACACAGGTCAAAAATGTGGGAGCGGGCTTGCTCGCGAATGCGGTGGATCAGTAGCAGATGTATTGACTGGCACACCGCATTCGCGAGCAAGCCCGCTCCCACATTTGGACCGGTTTTAACTTGAGAGACTTGATGACATCGCTAACCCTCACCGACCTCAACTGGTCCCCAACCAGCCACTGCCATCACCAGTTCCACCTGCGTGACGCCAGCCTGCAGGTCGGTGCGGGGGAGTTCGTCGGCCTGATCGGCCCCAACGGCAGCGGCAAGACCAGCCTGCTGCGTTGCGCCTATCGCTTCACCCAGCCGGCGCGCGGCGACGTCGTGCTCCACCACCAGAACGTGTGGAAACAAAGCGCCAAATGGTGTGCGCAACGCATCGCCGTGGTACTCCAGGAATTCCCCGACGCCTTCGGCCTGCGCGTGGATGAAGTGATCGCCATGGGCCGCACGCCCCATAAGGGGTTGTTCGATGGCGACACGCTGCACGACCAGCAGTTGGTGCAAACCGCTTTGCAATCAGTGGGCATGCACGGCTTCGAAGACCACGCCTTCGCCACCCTTTCCGGCGGGGAAAAACAACGGGTGATCCTCGCCCGCGCCCTGGCCCAGCAACCCCAATTGCTGATCCTCGACGAGCCCACCAACCACCTCGATCCGCGCTACCAGCTTGAGCTGCTGCGGCTGGTCAAGCGCCTGAGCATCGGCACCCTGGCCAGCATCCACGACCTCAACCTGGCCGCCGCATTCTGTGATCGCCTGTACGTGATCAACCACGGCCGCATCGTCGCCAGCGGCACGCCCCATGAAGTGCTGACCACCGAACTGCTGCGCGAAGTGTTTGGCGTTGAAGCGCTGATCGACACCCACCCCTTGTCCGACTACCCCCGAATCACCTGGATAACCCAACCATGATCCTGCGTTCCCTGCTGGCTGTAGCCCTGTTGTCCGGTGCCTCTGAAGCATTCGCCGAGGCCACCCGTTACCCGGTCACCGTCAAAAGCTGCAACCGCGACGTGACCTTCCAGGAAGCTCCCAGGCACGCCGTCAGCCACGACATCAACATGACGCAGATGATGCTCGCCCTCGGCCTCAAGCCGCGCATGGCCGGCTACAGCGGCGTGACAGGCTGGAAGTCGGTGACACCGGAAATGGCCAGCACCCTCGACGGTCTGCCGGAACTGGCGAGCAAGTACCCGTCGGTAGAAACCCTGCTCAACGCCAACGTGGACTTCTTCTTCGCCGGCTGGGATTACGGCATGCGCGTGGGCGGCGACCTCACGCCAAGCACCCTGCAACCCCTGGGCATCAACGTGTACGAGCTGACCGAATCCTGCGCCTTCGTGATGAAGCGCCCGGCCGCGACCCTCGACGACACCTATAACGACCTGCGCAACCTGGGCCGGATCTTCGACGTGCAGGACCGCGCCAATACCCTGATCGCGCAGATGCAGGCCCAGGTCGATGAGGTGCAAAAAGACCTGCCCGACGACAAGCCCCGGGTATTCCTCTACGACAGCGGCGAAGACCGCGCCATGACCTCCGGGCGCCTGGGCATGCCCCAGGCGCTGATCGACGCGGCTGGCGGGCGCAACATCCTCGATGACGTCGACGCCAGCTGGACCCGCGTCAACTGGGAGACCGTGGTGGAACGCAACCCGCAGGTGATCGTGATCGTCGACTACAGCGAAATCACCGCCGAACAGAAGCAGCAATTCCTGCTGAATAACCCTGCGTTGCAAGGAGTGGACGCGATCAAGAACCAGCGGTTCATCGTGATCCCCTACGTGCAGGCCACGCCGGGGATCGACAACGTGCTGGCCGTGGAAACCCTGGCCAAGGGGTTCCACGGCGAATGATCTCCCGTCGCTACGCCCTGCTGCTGGTCGCCCTCGCAGCGTTATTGCTGGCCTCGTGCGTGATCTCCCTGGGTTTCGGCCCGGCGCGGGTGCCGGTGGAAGTGGTCTGGCGGATCGTGCTGTACAAGGCCTTCGGCATCGGCGAGGTGACTTGGCCGGCGGGGCAGGAACATATCGTCTGGCTGATCCGCGTACCGCGCATGCTGCTGGGGGCATTGGTCGGCGCCGGTTTGGCATTGATCGGCGCGGTGTTGCAGGCGGTCACGCGCAACCCGCTGGCCGACCCCCACCTGCTTGGCGTGACCTCAGGCGCGACGTTGGGCGCGGTGATCGTGGTGCTGCATGTGGGCGAAATCATCGGCCTGCTGACCCTGCCCATCGCCGCGTTTATCGGCGCCCTGCTGAGCATGCTGGTGGTGCTGGCGGTGGCCAGCCGCAATGGGCGACTGGAGAGTGATCGACTGCTGTTGTGCGGGGTGGCGGTGTCGTTCGTGATGATGGCGGCGGCCAACCTGTTGCTGTTCATGGGCGACCACCGCGCAGCCTCGGCGGTGATGTTCTGGATGCTCGGCGGCCTCGGCCTGGCGCGCTGGGAACTGCTGGCGATCCCTTGCGCCACCGTGCTGCTGGGCCTGCTGGTCCTGCTCGGCATGGCCCGCCCGTTGAACGCCTTGATGGCCGGTGAGCAGACCGCCGTGACCCTGGGCCTGAACGCCCGCACGGTGCGTTTGAAGGTGTTCCTGGTGGCCTCGCTGATGACGGGTGTGCTGGTGTCCATCAGTGGCTCCATCGGCTTTGTCGGGCTGATGGTGCCGCATATCGCCAGGCGCCTGGTGGGCGCCGAGCATCGCCGGTTACTGCCTGCCTGCGCCCTGCTTGGCAGCCTGTTCCTGGTGTGGGTGGATGTGGCGGCACGCACCCTGATCGCCCCCGAGGACCTGCCCATCGGCGTGGCCACGGCGGCGATTGGCGGGGTGTTTTTTATTGGGTTGATGCGCAAGCGCTGAACCCCGGGTGTTCAGAATTCGTCTTTGCCAGGGTGCGTCGGCTGCACCTGGATCGGTGGCGACTGCTCGTCGACACTGAGCTTCCAGCTCACCTTCAACACACCTTTACGTGTCCAGTAATCATCTGGGTCAAGCACGTCGAGCACGCCATCCGTTGCTACTCGAGCCAACCATGCCGTCGGTGTGTATTCATCCGGGCCGAAGAACAACTGCCCGGTAAACAGATCCTCCTCTTGCGGGTAGAACCTGGGTACATATTTGAGCAGTGCACCTTGGCGCGTGGACAGGTAAAAAAAGGCACCTTTCACCCCACCGACCTTTAACAGGTTTCGATAGAAGCCCAACTCGTCCCGGGCAACAAAATGCTCGCCGAGCTGCTGGTCTGCGGGGGCCCACTCGCGACTATTCCCCATCGCCTTGTAGAACAAATGCGCCGCCAGCAACTTGAAACCTTCTGGATACGCAGGCTTGCGCGGCGAAGGCCCCAGCAGGGTAGCCTCGTACAAAAACAGACGCTGCGGGACCGGCGATTCAATGCCTTCGTCCTTGAGGGGCTCGGCGGCGGCATACAAGGTTCCCCCTTCATCGACCAGCACCAGGCCCAGGAAGGTATGACGTTCGAAACGGCGGGCTCGATGACGGGCATGCCGCGCGGCGTCGTCGGGGTGGGAAAACAACGGGCCAAACGTCAGCGCCGACGTCGGGGAAATGACAGTCCCTGGTGACGGCATTCGCCATCGCGGGCTGACGGCGCCGGGCGTGTGCCAGAGGCTGCTGGTCACTATCACCGTCGTTGGCCAGGCCGCCGCCACTTGCTGCACATAGGCCTGGGGCTTGAGGGTGCCTGCCTGCAAACGCGACCATGCGGTACTCGCCTCAGGTACGAACGCCCTTGTGTCGCGCCGCTCGAACCTGAGCCAGGCGCCATCCGTGCAGCCCAGGTAGACCGACAGGAAACCCTGGCCGTTTGGCCACTTGAGATTCACGACACGCGCCAGGTCCCGAGGACTGACGAAATGGGGGTAGATAGGATCGCTGGCAAGTATGTCGGGCTGCGTGGGCGGGCAAAGGTAAAGGCCCAGTACGTCATACCCATGGGGCGCCAAACCCTCCACAAATACTTGGTTCAGCGTCAACGCAGCGCCTGCAGCCACAAGCGGAAAGCTCGCCAGGTAATGCTCGGCTTTACGTGCTTTCAAGATCACCCCATATGTCAGGTGCTGGCGTTGAGCGGCCTGGCGATGCAGGTAATGCAACAGGTCCGGCAGTTGCACGAAAACCGCACTGGTGCCTGTGTCCAACGACACTGGAGCGGAGGCATCCAACGGCGTATTGGGTGCCCAATCCTCGATCTGACGGGGCCGTCCCCACAAGCCACTGCCCTGCACCACCCGAAGCACACCGGCACGCGCAACACGGTTGACGTATTCCACCGGCGTCAGTTGGCAATCACGCAGGGCCTGTTCCAGTCGGTTGTCCTTGGGATGATTGCGTGAAGCACTTGCCACTTGGTTGGCCAGTGAATGCGCCAGCGCGCCGCCCCTGACGGTGAAACAGAGCATGGCACCGTCGGCGCAGAATCGGTATTCGCAGCCCAGGGTATGCTTGGAGGGGACTGTCGAAGGCCGCAGTACCGCGCCGAGAAAATCGCTGGGAAACATGTCCAGGTATACCGCTCGCTGAACGTCCGTGAGGCCGAAGGGCGGCTCACACGCGACGGCCGAGTGGTAGCGCGCCACAGCGGTGCTGGCTCCCAGAAACCGTGCCTGGTTGACCAGTTCGTCCAGGCGAATCCAGCTCGGCGCAAAGTCTTCCACACCCACCGGCAGCGGCTCGGTGGCCGTGAACAAGCCATCGCTGCGGCGCAGGATCAGCCCGCCATAGACACGCTCACGTCGGCTGCCCAACGTAAACAGTGCATGCCGCGCGGCGTCGTCCTGAGTCATGAACACCGGCCCCAACAAGCGTCGGTCCAGCTGCGCAAACGGTGCCCAAACAGCGTCGACCGGCCCCGACACATCCCAATAATCACTGGTGACCAACA
This sequence comes from Pseudomonas sp. KBW05, assembly GCF_003852405.1. Taxonomy (GTDB): domain Bacteria; phylum Pseudomonadota; class Gammaproteobacteria; order Pseudomonadales; family Pseudomonadaceae; genus Aquipseudomonas. The sequence goes on along the minus strand of NZ_QAJM01000007.1, from coordinate 373,652 downwards.
CCGACAACTGCCCACTTTGGGCGACCTGTTGCACCAGGCTATGGGGCGTCAGGGTCAAGGCAAGTTTTTTTACCAACACCTGTTCATCCACCTGGCCCGACTCATCCTTGAACAATGGATGCGGGTCCTGCTGCGTGCGGTACTCCAACAACGCACCATCGAGTGTCGAAAGATACAACGGCAACGGCGCAAGCCCGCTACCGCGGCGAATACCTTGCTGATCGTAAAGCGCAGCATAAAAGTCCGGCGCGCCGATAAAGTGTCGGGCCAGCCAGGCCTCTTGCCCCATCAATGCACCGGACAACCCACGTGCCGAGTAATAGACGGCATACACCTGGAACGGCTCGGTGAGTAGCGTCGCGCCAAAACGGCTGGTGTGGTACAGCCTGTCCAGGTTTGATCCAGAGACCGTCTGCGTGGCCACGAACTCATCACGCGCCTGGTGTTTGAGCACCAGACCCAGGCCGCAACGGTCCAGGCCATAACGGCTGCGCCAATGAGTGCAAGCGGCCTCCACGGCCGTGCGGGCCGAGGCATGCACCGGGCCGAGTTGCGGCTGGCTGGGCACCATGCCCAGGTCAGGGGCATCCGCCGGCGTCCAACTGCTCTCGACCAGCCCGGGCGGGCCCCAGATACGGTTGCCGACCACCACGCACAATACTCCGGACAAGGTCATTTCAGTGACCATGTCGCTGGGCAGCAGTGTGCCGTCATTCAAATCATGGGACAGGCGACTGCCACTCTCGCCGGTTTGTGCACGCTCCAGCAGCCGATGGGTCATATCCGGCAGATAAGGTTGATAAGCCAGCAGGCTGTCGGCCGAACCTGACAGGTAAGCCACCGGCAGGCCAGGCATCGTCAAGATGCGCTGGAGGTCAGTGTCCATGAACATCTGCGCACCTACCTGCGCTTCGTCGCCCTCCCAGTGGCCGTGGTAGTCATCAAGCCTGCGCGAACTGTAGACCCCATGCACGACATGTCCCGACGCAACGACAAAGGGCAACCCCGAACGGCCGGTCGGAAAATGCCGATTGAAGGCAAAGCGTTCACCGTTGAACGGCAGAGGTTCAGTCGCGACAAACCGCTGATCGTCACGCTTTAAAATCAAGCCGAGATAACCGCGCTCGCGACGACTGCCAATCCGTTCGTGCGCATGCCGTGCCGCATCGTCAGCCTGCACAAATGCCGGACTCAAGGAGGGCCGACGCATCCCCGCATAAGGCTGCCAGTCACGCCCGACCCTGCCAGCAACGCCCCACAGGCTGCTGGTCTTGAGCACAGACAACTGGCCTGCGCCATAGACCTGCCGCACAAAGTCGCTGGGGATCAGCGCGCCTTCATCCAGATCAACCTGCAAGCCATTGTCGATCGGTTGGGTAGCCGAATGGAGCGGGTTGAAAAATGGCAATCTGGCCTGTGGGTCGGCCACGGTGTAGCGCAACTGCGCACGGTCGAAGGTACTCAGGTAATACGTAAACCCCTTCTTCCTCAGCCCGTGTGCCAACCACACGGCTTCAGCCAACATCCGGGGTGAAAAGAAGCGTTCGTAAAGCCAGGGTTCATTGGCCGTTGGCGGGGCTGGTCTATCGGGGGCGAAGCTGTAGACACCGACAATATCGCAGGCACACGCGTGGATCAGCCGGCCATCAGGTGTTGTCGGAAATACCGCTGCCGGATCAAAGGGTTTCGAGCCCACCGCAACGGGCTCGGTGGCCATGTAGTCCTCAATCTCATGAGTCTTGAGCAAAAAACCTATCTGGAGCACGGTCGGATTGCGCAGCATCAGCGGGTGTACAAAAGCCAGGGCCGATGTTGCATTCGCGAAGATCGGACTCATCCACGGATCAGGGGTCGCAGGGTCCGGGTCGGGCGAATTCGCTTTCCATTTGGGCGTCAATACGCCGCGCCATCCCGCCCAAATGGCAGACGTCACGATGACCCTGACCTCACCTGCATCACTTAAATTACGCACATACTCCTGCGCGGAAGCCTCCAGAACCGGTTCGGGTTCTGCCTGTAGTCGCTTGTTCAGCCCGCGCAGATACTCCAGCTCGCGAGGCCGTTTCAAAAGCGCGAACCTCACCAGTGAGCCCTCTGGCCCAATCTTGTAAAACGCCAACCCAAGCTGGATACAGGACACCACCCCACTGGCCGGCGCAATACTTTGCTGCAATACGATGCTGTCCACTGACCACGCGGGGCGCAGCCTGGATATTTGCGCGTGCCGATCAATGTCGAAAAAATAATAACCTACATACCGATACCCTTCGGGTAGCTGGCGATTCCCGGCGCTCTCCATGCTGACTGCATCTTTGAACAGCAACTCATCGAGCGACCCTCCAAGGGGTGCCGAGGCATGGCAACTGCCATCGGCTGCACGAATAAGGTAACCACCCTGAGCATGGGCTGCCTGCCGATCAACCTGGGCCAGCGCATGACGCGCCGCGTCATCGCATGAAGCAAATCGTGGGCTTAGTGTTTGCAACAACCGCTGTGCGGTGATGGTCTTGAGGTTGTCCATGACCTTTTATCCTTGAGGTTTTTTTGAAAGAGCGTGATTGAGCGCCGTGTACACGCGGCAACTCGATTCAAAGTTCATCTTTTTCGGGCACTCCCGGTGTGGGATCGCTGGGCTGCTGCCCCCTGGTTTCCACTGCTCCGCGCCTCGTCCAGAAGCGGCCAGCGTGCAGCACCCGCAACTCACCGATGCGTGCCAACTCGGCGACAACCCAGGACGGTTCAGGCGCAAACCGCGTATATCCGCCCTGCTCGGACCATTTGCCGGGGGTGGCCAGCAGGTTGTATTCCGCGTCACTGAACCCCGGGGTGTAGCGCAGCAGCGCGCCGTCGCGGGCGCTCAGGTAGAACGCGTTGATGGGCAGGCCATCGCGGGTCAATTGATGGATGTAGTGCGCCAGTTCGCGCCATGACACGAAGTACTCGCGATACAGGTCCTCTGCCACGGCGTGTGGCTGGTCGAGGCCGGCGTGAAACAACACATGCACGGCGCGGCATTGGTAGCCGTTTGGCCAGTTGATGTGCTTGGGAAACCAGCGCTGGGCTACTTGTGAAGGAAAGCCCTGGTCCGGCACGGGCAGCACCGGCAGCCAGGCGCTGGCTTGGGCGTTTTCCAGCACCGCGCTCAGGTATTGTTGCCCCCCATAGTCGCCGACCTGGCGCCGTGCGTACCACGCAGCATCGTCGCCGTGGGCATGCATCGGCCCCAGCGCCAACACGCGTTCGTCAACCGTCGCCAGCCCATGCCCGCGCCAATTGTCGCTGGCCTGCAACAGGCGCAAATCACCGGCCGCCGCCATCCGGCGGATGTAGTCGCCAGCACTCAACGCACGGGTGCGCAGTTGAACAAGGTCGTCATAGCGGGTGAAGCGCGCATCGCGCACCCAAAACTTGAGCAACGCTCCGTCGGCGCAAGAAATGTACAACGGCAATGCGCCACGGGTGCGGGTGGCGTGCACTTGGTAGAGCGCCTCGATCAGGTCTGCCGGAGAAAACAAGCCCGGTGGCAGACCACCATCGGACGGCACGCAGAAATACAACCCGGCCATGTCATGGCGGTAGAGATAACCGGCGTCGCTGAACACCCGTCGATGGGCGAATTTCGCGCCGTCTTCGGGCACTGGCAAGGTCGCCACGTACCGGCCGTTCTGCCTGGACTTGAGCAGGTAGCCGAAGCTCAGCACGTTGCGCGCCGTCACCTGGGCATGTACGTGGCGCACCGCATCGTCCGGCTGCACGAAAATCGGCGTACACGGTGGATCATGCCGAGCGTCGCCAGCGATTGCCGGGGCAAAGGGGCGCCAGCCCGATACCTGCCCGCGTCCGCCCCACAGACCACTGCCCTCCACCACGTACAGGGTGAAGGTATCGGCCACGCGGTTGACGTATTCGGTGGGCGTCAGCTCGCCCGAACGAATCCGCCGCTCAAGCGCACCATTGAGCCAATCCTGGCGGTTTTTCGGGCGCAGCACGAAGTCAGCGGCGGTGATCAATGGGTACTTCACACGCGTCGTAGCGGACAGGCTGATCAAGGCGCCATCCGGCGCCAGCAGGTAGTGCTGCAAACGCTCCTGCCCGGCCGCCAACGCCTGGGCCAGCGCCCGCGTGGAAAACATGTTGCGGTAGACCGTGGCCTGCTCGGAACTCAACAAAAATGACGGATACACCTCAGGCCTTGAGTGATAGCAGGCCACCACGTTGGTGCGCACGGGATAGAGGCCACGGGTCACGATTTGATCGGGGAAGACCCACTTGATATCAAAGACTTCATCCGGCACTTCCAGCGGTTCGGTGGCCATGAACCAACCGTCGTCACGACGCAGGATCACACCGCCGTAGAAATGCAGGAGCCCGGTGGGCACCCGCTGGCGCACATAGCGCGCGGCGTCGTCCTGGGTCAGAAAGGCTGCGCTCAAACGTCGGCGTGACAAATGTTCGTAAGGGTTCCACAGGCCCGGCACCAGGCCGCTGCGATCCCAGCAGGAGCTCGGTACGATTACCCGCAGATCGCCAGCAACGGCTACTTGCCGCACGAACTGCAACGGCGTCAGGGTGCCGGCATTCAGCTTGGCGTCGATGTCCTCGCCGCTTTGTTGTTCAAACACACCACCGCTGGCCGGCGCCTGATACCTGAGCAGCCCCCCCTCCGGCGGGGCCATGTAGATAACCTTGCCAGCAGACGCCTGCTGCGCGACCTGCAAGTCGGTGGGCGCGATAAAGAAGCGTTCCAGCCAAGCCGTCGAGCCATTGCCCGCCCATTGCTTCGAATACACCCGCGCATGGATAACCATGCCTTCCGGCAGCGCATCATCCAGGGAAAACAACGGGATCTTTTGCGTGGCCGGCACCCATTCGGTGGCGACAAATACCTCGCCGGCCGAGCCCTTGAGGATGAAGGCAAAAAACCGGCTGATAAAGTGCAGCGCCTCGGCGTTGGGTGGGCGCGCCTGAAGATCCTTGGCGGCCGCATCGGCGCTGTCGAAGATCGCGCCGCAGCTCAAACGCTCCGGCGACTCGTACGCCAACGCGCGCACATAAGGCCCCCAGTCCGACTCGACCTTGCCGGCCGGCCCCCACAATCGATTGCCGATCAGCACGCGCAAGGTGCCGTTCGCAGCGAGCCAGCGCACCCACTCGGTGGGATGCTCGGGAGCGCCGGCGGGCAACGTGTCGGGTTGATAGGCAAGCAAGCTGTCCTGCGTGCCTGACAGGTAGCTGATCCCTGGAACCTGTACGTCGGCCAGCTGAAAAACCTGGCCACGCAACTCAATGTCTTCGCGCGCGCCCTCGCCTGGTTCAAGGTTCGACAACGCCGGGCGCGAGGCATAGTGGGCGTGCAGGTGATGACCTGCGTGCAAAATAATCAGCCGTCCCTGGCGGTCCTTGGGGTAGACGTCAGTGCCCGCAGGCTCAGGTTGCGTCACCACAAAGCGGCCGTCACGGCGTTGCAGGATCAGCCCCGCGTACGCTCGGTCCCGACGGCCGCCGATCACGGCATGGGCATGGCGCGCCGCATCGTCGGTGCTCAAAAAGGGTTGGCTCAGGGTGGGCAGGGCCCAGGCCGCATACGGACGCCAATCATCCTTGATCACTCCAGCGCGATCCCACAAGGCGCTGGTTTTCTCCACCGTCAGCTCGCCGGCTTGGGCAACTTGCAGCACGAACTCCCGAGTCAACCGGGCCTGCGGGCCGTTATCGTCCACGTTCAACAGGGCGGACTCCGCCGCCGAACCGGAAAAGCGGTAGCGCAGGATCGCTTCGTCGCGCAGACGAATGAACAGCGAGGCCCCCAGGGTCGGCTGGCGACGGAACCGGGCAATCTGCTGGGCCAGTTGCGACGGGCTGATGAAGTTCTTGTACAGCCAGGCCTCGAGCACAGGGTAATTGCCCGGTAGGGGCCGCGAGTGAATGTAGAAGCCATGCAGATGAAAACCACCCGGTAACGGTGGCAGGTTGACGAGCTCGTCCGGCAGCGCGAGTGAGGCGATGTATCGCTCCCCCAGCGTCTGCTGCAGAATCACCACGTGCCGGCGCAGGGTGGGTTGGCGTTGCAGACGGCCCCAGGCGTTTTGCAGGGCCAGCATCCGGTCGACGAAAACCGGCCCGCACGCCAGAGGCAAGGGCGCACTGGTGAACGGTTGCAGCGGCTGCCAGTCGCTGTGTACCTGCCCCACCGAGCCGCCCCATGAGGGGCTCGAACGCAAAAAAGTCAGGGTGCCAACACTGGCGAGTTTCTTGAACGCACCTTCCAGCGTTCCGTCATGGGCATGGGGTGATTCCCACGTACCCTGGGTGTCGAGCCAGTGCACATAACCGGCGGCAGCGGGCGTGTCCTGCACCTGGTACTTGAGCAATGCTCCGTCTGGCCCGGACAGGTACGCCACGCCGAACCTCACGCGCTCCTTGAAGTTGAAGCTGATATCGCGCTCGGAATAAAAACTCATGAACGCCCTGGCCTGGGCGTCCGACCATTTGGGATTCAACCGCCGTGTGGGCGCGAGCGTATCGGGGTGCGAGTGCAGGCTCGCGACAATCCGGTAGCCCGTGGGGTGCACAAAGTCGGCGGCCGGTCCGTGTCGGTCGAGCAGCAGCGTCCAGTCAAACGAGGTCGCACTGCCGGCCATCGGCAGCGTTGCGACGAACAGCCCGTCGGCCTCGCGCTGCAGGATGACACTGCCGTACTCCGCCGTCTGGCTCGGCGCAATGTGCTCATGCACGTAGCGCGCGGCGTCATCCGCACTGATGAATGGGGGGCTGAGCCGGGGAAGGGGTTTGCCCATGATGAAGGCCTCGAGACAAAGGTAGGCCTCCATCCTGCCCCCCCACCAAAAAACCGGGCGCTACATAGTTGCGCCCCGACGCACCAGCGCAGTGCCCTCGCCGCACCGCCGCCCAAATCAAGCGCCGTAACGGTGCAGCCACCCCCGTCCATCCCTGTGCACGCCGCCGTATTCAGGCACCTGCTTCAAGCAGGCACAGCCTTTGCAAACACCTGCTCATCTGTCCAACAACAACACTTGGGTTCACGGAGATCGCACCATGAAGCGTCGCAGCTTGATCAAGGCTTTCACACTGTCGGCATCCATTGCCGCCATGGGCATGACCTGGACGATCCAGGCCGCCGAGACCATCAAGGTCGGCATCCTGCATTCGCTGTCCGGCACCATGGCTATCTCCGAGACATCGCTTAAAGACATGGCGCTGATGACCATCGACGAGATCAACGCCAAGGGCGGCGTGAACGGCAAGATGCTCGAACCCGTTGTCGTGGACCCCGCCTCCAACTGGCCGCTGTTCGCGGAAAAAGGCCGGCAGTTGCTGACCCAGGACAAAGTGGCCGTGGTGTTTGGCTGCTGGACCTCGGTGTCACGCAAATCCGTATTGCCGGTGTTCGAAGAACTCAATGGCCTGCTGTTCTACCCAGTGCAATACGAAGGCGAAGAGATGTCGCCGAACGTGTTCTACACCGGCGCAGCGCCGAACCAGCAAGCCATCCCGGCGGTGGAATACCTGATGAGCGAAGAAGGCGGCAGCGCCAAGCGCTTCTTCCTGCTGGGCACCGACTATGTGTACCCGCGCACCACCAACAAGATCCTGCGTTCGTTCCTGCATTCCAAGGGCGTAGCGGATAAAGATATCGAAGAGGTCTACACCCCGTTCGGCCATGCCGATTACCAGACCATCGTCGCCAACATCAAGAAGTTCTCCGCTGGCGGCAAGACTGCGGTGATCTCCACCGTCAACGGCGACTCCAACGTGCCGTTCTACAAGGAACTGGCCAACCAGGGCCTGAAAGCCACCGACGTACCGGTGGTGGCGTTCTCGGTGGGTGAAGAAGAACTGCGCGGCATCGACACCAAGCCGCTGGTGGGCAACCTCGCGGCGTGGAACTACTTCCAATCGGTGGAAAACCCGATGAACAAGAAATTCGTCGCCGACTGGAAAGCCTACGCGAAGAAACACAACCTGCCGGGCGCCGACAAAGCCGTGACCAACGACCCGATGGAAGCCACCTACGTGGGCATTCACATGTGGGCGCAGGCGGCGGAGAAAGCCAAGTCCACCGACGTCGACAAAGTGCGTGAAGCGCTGGCCGGGCAGACGTTTGCCGCGCCGTCGGGCTTCACCCTGACCATGGACAAGACCAACCACCACCTGCACAAGCCGGTAATGATCGGCGAGATCCAGGCCGATGGGCAGTTCTCGGTGGTGTGGCAGACCCAGGAGCCAATCCGCGCCCAGCCTTGGAGCCCTTACATTCCGGGCAATGACAAGAAGCCGGATTACGCCGTGAAAAGTAACTAAGCCCCACCACGGATCAAATGTGGGAGCGGGCTTGCTCGCGAATACAGTGTGTCAGTCAATCCATCTGTTACTGATCCACCGCATTCGCGAGCAAGCCCGCTCCGACAGTTTTGACCGCGCATGATCAGGACACTTTAGTTATGCCTACTGCCCTTCATCGCTATTTCATGGCTTTGCTGCTGTTGCTGCCTTTCGCCGCACACGCCAGCGACGCCGAAGACTTCCTGGCCGCCAACCCGGCCCAACAAGCCAAGCTCCTCCAGGACTGGGCCGCCCAGCCCGACCCGGCACGCATCGAGCTGGTGGATGCCCTGCAACAAGGCCAACTCACGCTCAACGGTGAAACCAGGACCGTGCGCCTGAACAACCGCCTGCGCGGCCTGATCGACAACGTCCGAGCCAGCCAGCAATTGCTCGCCGCCGACCCCAAGGTGCGCCTGGCCGCCGCGCAAACCCTGCAAAAAACCGCGCAACCCGCACAGTTGAAATTCCTCGACCAGCAGGTCGCCAGCGAAACCGATGAGGACGTGCACACCGCCCTCAGCCTGGCCCTGGCCAACCTGCAACTGGTGGACACCGACCCGGCCGTGCGCCTCGCCGCCGTGCGTTTGCTCGGCAGCACCGGCGACCCGCTGGCGCGCACGCGCCTTGAAGCGCTGCTCGCCCCCGGCGTGGAAACCGATGCCACCGTGCACACCGCCGCCGAAACCAGCCTGGCCCAGGTCAAGCGCAAGCTGATGTTCGGCGAGATCCTCGGCCAGGCCTTCAGCGGCATGTCCCTGGGTTCGATCCTGCTACTGGCAGCCCTGGGTTTGGCGATCACCTTCGGCCTGCTCGGCGTGATCAACATGGCCCACGGCGAGATGCTCATGCTCGGCGCCTATTCCACCTATGTGGTGCAAATGCTGATGCAGCGTTATGTGCCGCAGGCCATCGAGTTCTACCCGTTGATCGCGCTGCCGGTGGCGTTTTTTGTCACCGCTGCCATCGGCATGGCGCTGGAGCGCACGGTGATTCGTCACTTGTATGGCCGGCCACTGGAAACCCTGCTCGCCACCTGGGGCATCAGCCTGATGCTGATCCAGTTGGTGCGCCTGGTGTTTGGTGCGCAGAACGTCGAAGTGTCCAACCCCGCCTGGCTGTCCGGTGGCATCCAGGTGCTGCCCAACCTGGTGCTGCCGTACAACCGCATCGTCATCATCGCCTTCGCTCTGTGCGTGGTGGTGCTGACCTGGCTGCTGCTGAACAAGACGCGCCTGGGCCTCAACGTGCGCGCCGTGACCCAGAACCGCAACATGGCGGCGTGCTGCGGTGTGCCCACCGGGCGCGTGGACATGCTCGCGTTTGGCCTCGGTTCCGGCATTGCCGGTTTGGGTGGCGTGGCGCTGAGCCAGATCGGCAACGTCGGCCCGGACCTGGGCCAGAGCTACATCATCGACTCCTTCCTGGTGGTGGTACTCGGCGGTGTCGGCCAGTTGGCCGGTAGCGTGATGGCCGCCTTCGGCCTGGGCATCGCCAACAAGATCCTCGAACCGCAGATTGGTGCGGTGCTCGGCAAGATCCTGATCCTCGCGCTGATCATTCTGTTTATCCAGAAACGCCCGCAAGGACTCTTCGCACTGAAAGGACGGGTGATCGACTGATGAACCAGCCATTGATGCTCACGGCCGCGCAAAAGGCCGGCCCCAAAGTGACGATCGCCGTGGGTGCGGTGATCCTGCTCCTGCTGCTGGCGCTGCCGTTGTTGTCGCTGCTGCCCGCCGACAGCGCCTTTCATATCTCCGCCTATACCCTGACGCTGGTGGGCAAGATCCTCTGTTACGCCATCGTCGCCCTCGCCCTGGATTTGGTGTGGGGGTATGCGGGAATGTTGTCCCTCGGCCACGGCCTGTTCTTCGCCCTCGGCGGTTATGCGATGGGCATGTACCTGATGCGCCAGGCATCCGGCGATGAGCTGCCGGCGTTCATGACCTTTTTGTCGTGGACCGAACTGCCGTGGTATTGGGTCGGCACCGAACACTTTCTCTGGGCCATGTGTCTGGTGGTGCTGGCGCCGGGGTTGCTGGCACTGGTGTTCGGTTTCTTCGCCTTCCGCTCGCGGATCAAGGGCGTGTATTTCTCGATCATGACCCAGGCCCTGACCTTTGCCGGGATGCTGTTGTTCTTCAGGAACGAGACCGGCTTTGGCGGCAATAACGGTTTCACCAACTTCCGCAGCATCCTCGGCTTCGGCATTACCGAGCCGGGCACGCGGGCGGTGCTTTTTGTCGCGACAGTGCTGTTGCTGGTGACGAGCCTGTACATCGGCTGGCGCCTGGCCCAGAGCAAGTTCGGCCGGGTGCTGACGGCACTGCGCGATGCCGAAAACCGCCTGATGTTCTGCGGCTACGACCCGCGTGGTTTCAAGCTGTTCGTGTGGGTGCTGAGCGCGGTGCTGTGCGGCTTGGCCGGGGCGCTGTATGTGCCGCAGGTCGGCATTATCAACCCCAGCGAGATGTCGCCGACCAACTCCATCGAAGCCGCCGTGTGGGTGGCCCTCGGCGGGCGCGGCACGCTGATCGGCCCGCTGCTCGGCGCCGGCGTGGTCAATGGCATGAAGAGCTGGTTCACCGTGGCGTTCCCGGAATACTGGCTGTTCTTCCTCGGAGCGCTGTTCATCATCGTCACCCTGTACCTGCCCAAGGGCGTGATCGGGCTGCTGAAAAAATGAGGAACGTCATGCTTGAACCTATTTTCGACGCAGGCAGCGGCCGTGAAGCCATCGGCCTTGGCCAGGTCGCCGGCAAGGGCCTGAACACCCGCCACGGCACCATCCTGACCCTGGAAGACATCAGCGTCAGCTTCGATGGTTTCAAGGCCCTCAACACCTTGAACCTGTACATCGGCGTGGGCGAGTTGCGCTGCATCATCGGCCCCAACGGCGCGGGCAAGACCACGCTGATGGACGTGATCACCGGCAAGACCCGACCCAGCCACGGCACCGCGTGGTTTGGCGAAAACCTCGACCTCACAAGCATGAGCGAAGTGCAGATCGCCCAGGCCGGTATCGGCCGCAAGTTCCAGAAACCCACGGTGTTCGAAGCCTTGAGCGTGTTCGAAAACCTGGAGCTGGCGCAGAAGACCGACAAATCGGTGTGGGCCAGCCTGCGCGCCCGCCTGAGCGGTGAGCAGAAGGACCGCATCGATGAAGTGCTCGACACTATCCGCCTGACCGCCTCGGCACAGCGCCCGGCCGGTTTGTTGTCCCACGGGCAGAAGCAGTTCCTGGAAATCGGCATGCTGCTGATGCAAGACCCGCAACTGTTGCTGCTGGACGAACCGGTAGCGGGCATGACCGACGCCGAAACCGAGTTCACCGCCGAACTGTTCAAGCGCCTGGCGGGCAAGCATTCGCTGATGGTGGTGGAACACGACATGGGGTTTGTCGGCTCGATTGCCGACCACGTCACCGTGTTGCACCAAGGCAGTGTGCTGGCGGAAGGGTCGTTGGAGCAGGTGCAGGAAAATGAGCGGGTGATCGAGGTTTACCTCGGCCGATAAGGCTGCCACAGACTGCTTTATGTGGGAGCTGGCTTGCCTGCGATGACGGTGGGTCAGCCAAACAGTTGTCACTGATAGTCCGCTATCGCAGGCAAGCCAGCTCCCACATTTGATCCGGTTCCCAATTGGGAATTGAGGAGATTTTAGAATGCTGCAAGTCGACAAGCTGCACCAATACTACGGCGGTAGCCACATCCTGCGCGGGCTGTCCTTTGATGTGAAAGTCGGTGAAGTCACCTGCCTGCTCGGCCGTAACGGCGTGGGCAAGACTACCTTGCTCAAGTGCCTGATGGGCCTGCTGCCCGCCAAAGAAGGCGCAGTGAACTGGGAAGGCAAGGCCATCACCACATTCAAACCGCACCAGCGGGTCTACGCCGGCATCGCCTACGTGCCCCAGGGCCGCGAGATTTTCGGGCGGCTGACGGTGGAGGAAAACCTGCTGATGGGCCTGGCACGCTTCCCGGGCTCGGAAGCCAAGGAAGTCCCGGCGTTTATCTACGAGCTGTTCCCGGTGCTGCTGCAAATGAAACACCGGCGTGGCGGTGACTTGTCCGGTGGCCAGCAGCAACAGTTGGCGATTGGCCGCGCACTGGCCAGCCGTCCGCGCCTGCTGATCCTTGATGAGCCCACCGAAGGCATCCAGCCCTCGGTGATCAAGGAGATCGGCGCGGTGATCAAAAAACTCGCCGCCCGCGGCGATATGGCGATCCTGTTGGTGGAGCAGTTCTACGACTTTGCCGCCGAACTGGCCGACCAGTACCTGGTGATGTCACGGGGTGAAATCGTCGCCCAGGGCCGTGGTGAAAATATGGAAAGCGAGGGTGTGCGTGGCCTCGTTACCATCTAATCTGTGGCGTCCTGATAAAAAGCACACACCATGAACCTGCCCGTTACCCCTGCCCTGTTCACTCCCAGCTGGCACGCCGAACTGAACCTCGGCTACGCGCGCTTCGGCGACACCACGCGCCCGGTGATGCGCCGCCACCTCGGCCCGCTGCGGGTGCAAAAGCACCTGTACGCCGAAGGCCCCGAGGTGTGCCAACACATCATCGTGCATCCGCCTGGCGGGATTGCCGGCGGTGATCGCCTGGACATCAGCGCCCATGTCGGCGCGGGCGCCTGGGCGCAGTTGACCAGCCCCGGCGCGGCCAAGTGGTACCGCGCCAGCGGCCCGGCGTTCCAGCAGGTCGACCTGACTGTCGAAGCCGGCGCCACGCTGGAATGGCTGCCCCAGGAAACCATCGTGTTCAGCGCGGCCCAGGCCGAACTCACCACGCGCATCGAGCTGCAAGGCGACGCGCGCCTGTTCTACTGGGACGTGGTCGCACTTGGCCGCCCTGCCAGTGGCGAGCGTTTTGACCTGGGCCACTTTCAATCCCACCTGGATATCCGCCGCGACGGCCAGTTGCTCTGGCATGAGCGCCAGCGCATTGTTGGCGCCGATGGTTTGCTCGACTCGCCGATCGGGCTGGATGGGCAACCGGTGTTTGCGACGTTGTTGCTGACGGGCGAGATTGACCCCGAGTTACTCGAACAATGCCGTGCCCTGCCCCATGCGGTGCGTGGCGACTTGAGCCAATTGCCGGGTCTGTTGGTGGCGCGTTGCCTGGCCAGTGAGGCGCTGTTGGCGCGGGCATGGTTGATTGATTTATGGCGTCTGTTGCGCCCAGCCGTGCTGGGCCGAGAAGCCGTCTCACCACGAATCTGGAGCACATGAAGATCAAAACTGTGGGAGCTGACTTGCCTGCTCCCACATTGGATCTCTGGTGTATTTGAGAATGTATTTATGAAGGACCTTGAACCATGGATCTGACCCCACGGGAAAAAGACAAACTGCTGATCTTCACCGCCGGCCTCGTCGCCGAGCGCCGCCTTGCACGCGGGGTGAAGCTCAACTACCCGGAAACCATCGCCTACATCTCCGCTGCCCTGATGGAAGGCGCCCGCGATGGCCGCACCGTGGCCGACCTGATGCACTTCGGCACTACCCTGCTCAGCCGCGAACAGGTAATGGAAGGCATCCCGGAAATGATCCCGGACATCCAGGTGGAAGCCACTTTCCCCGACGGCACCAAGCTCGTCACCGTCCACCAGCCGATTGCCTGAGAAGCCGCCATGATTCGTGATGCACTTGAAAGCGACCTGCCGGCGATCCGCGATATCTACAACGATGCGGTGCTGAATACGACGGCGATCTGGAACGAACAACCGGTGGACCTGGCCAACCGCCAGACCTGGTTCAACACGCGCCAGGCGCAGCAGTATCCGATCCTGGTGTCGGTGGAAAACGGCGAAGTCACCGGCTACGCCTCGTTCGGCGACTGGCGGCCCTTCGAAGGCTTCCGCTACAGCGTCGAGCACTCGGTGTACATGCGCAACGACCAGCGCGGCAAGGGCCTGGGCCCACTGCTGATGCAAGCCCTGATCGAGCGCGCGCGCAGCGGCGGCAAACACGTAATGGTCGCCGCCATCGAAAGCGGCAACCACGCCTCGATCCGCCTGCATGAACGCCTGGGTTTCATCACCACCGGGCAAATGCCCCAGGTGGGCATCAAGTTCGGCCGCTGGCTGGACCTGACCTTTATGCAACTGGCCTTGAACCCGGGTGCAGAGCCACCCAAGGAGTGAGAGCGATGAGCGCGACCCAACTGCGTCGAGTCAATGCCGAAAGTTTTGCCCACTATCGCCAGGGCTTGATCGAACTGTTGCTGGACGCGGTCAAAAACGGTGCCTCAGTGGGCTTTATGGCCGACTTCGACGAGGCCCAGGCGCGCACCTATTTGAGCGGCGTGCAGGCCAGCATCGAAGACGCCAGCCTGTTGCTGTGGGTGGTGGTGCGCGACGAGCACGTCATCGCCAGCGTGCAATTGGCGCTGTGCCAGAAGGCCAACGGCCTGAACCGCGCCGAGGTGCAAAAGCTGCTGGTGCACAGCAGCGCACGGCGCCACGGCCTCGGCCAGCAGTTGATGAACACCCTGGAACTTGCCGCCCGCCAGCACAAGCGCGGCCTGCTGTACCTGGACACCGAGGCTGGCTCTCCTGCCGAAGCGTTCTACCAGTCGCTGCGCTACACCAGGATCGGTGAGTTGCCCGACTACTGCCAAAGCCCGGACGGGCGCTACAGCCCGACCGCTATCTACTTCAAGACATTGGGGCAACCTGCATGATTCCTGGCGAATATCAGATCCAGCCTGGCGATATCGAACTCAACGTCGGCCGCCGTACGATCAGCCTGAGCGTGGCCAACAGCGGCGACCGGCCGATCCAGGTGGGTTCGCATTACCATTTCTTCGAAACCAATGACGCGCTGACGTTTGATCGTGCGGCGAGTCGCGGCATGCGCCTGAATATTCCGGCGGGGACGGCGGTGCGGTTTGAGCCGGGGCAGAGTCGGGAGGTGGAGTTGGTGGACTTGAGCGGTGGGCGCCGGGTGTTTGGGTTTGCCGGGCGGGTTATGGGTGATCTTTAGGGCCTCTTCGCGAGCAAGCCCGCTCCCACAGGGGAATGCATTTCAAATGTGGGAGCGGGCTTGCTCGCGAAAGCAGTCTCACATTCAACACAAATATTTCAGGGCACACACATGAAAATCAGCCGCCAAGCCTACGCCGACATGTACGGCCCCACCGTCGGTGACAAGGTCCGCCTGGCCGACACCGAGCTATTTGTCGAAGTGGAAAAAGACTTCACCATTTACGGCGAAGAAGTGAAATTCGGCGGCGGCAAGGTGATCCGCGACGGCCAGGGCCAAAGCCAACTGCTCGCCCATGAAGTGGTCGACACCCTGATCACCAACGCGCTGATCATCGACCACTGGGGCATCGTCAAGGCCGACGTCGGCCTCAAGAACGGCCGCATCCACGCCATCGGCAAGGCCGGCAACCCAGATATCCAGCCCGGCGTGACCATGGCCATCGGCGCCAGCACCGAGGTGATTGCCGGTGAAGGCATGATCCTCACCGCCGGTGGCATCGACAGCCACGTGCATTTCATCTGCCCGCAGCAGATCGAAGAAGCACTGACCAGCGGCGTCACCACCATGATCGGCGGCGGCACCGGCCCGGCCACCGGCACCAACGCCACCACCTGCACCTCGGGCCCATGGCACCTGGCGCGCATGCTCCAGGCCAGCGATTCGTTCCCGATGAACATCGGTTTCACCGGCAAGGGCAACGCCAGCCTGCCGGAGCCGCTGATCGAGCAGGTCAAGGCCGGTGCCATCGGCTTGAAGCTGCACGAAGACTGGGGCACCACCCCGGCAAGCATCGACAACTGCCTGAGCGTGGCCGACGACTACGACGTGCAGGTAGCGATCCACAGCGACACCCTTAACGAATCCGGTTTTGTCGAAACCACCCTCGCCGCGCTCAAGGGTCGCACGATCCACACCTACCACACCGAGGGCGCCGGTGGCGGCCACGCGCCGGACATCATCAAGGCCTGCGGCTTCGCCAACGTGTTGCCCAGCTCCACCAACCCGACGCGGCCGTTCACCCGCAACACCATCGACGAACACCTCGACATGCTGATGGTCTGCCATCACCTCGACCCGAGCATTGCCGAAGACGTGGCCTTCGCCGAAAGCCGTATCCGCCGCGAGACCATCGCAGCCGAAGACATCCTGCACGACCTCGGCGCGTTTTCCATGATCAGCTCCGACAGCCAGGCCATGGGTCGCGTGGGCGAAGTGATCACACGTACCTGGCAGACCGCCGACAAGATGAAAAAACAGCGCGGCCCGCTGCCCGGCGATGGCCCCGGCAACGACAACTTCCGCGCCAAGCGCTACATCGCCAAGTACACCATCAACCCGGCGATCACCCACGGTGTAAGCCATATCGTCGGCTCCATCGAAGTGGGCAAGTGGGCCGACCTGGTGCTGTGGCGCCCGGCGTTTTTCGGCATCAAGCCGACCCTGATCCTCAAGGGCGGCGCCATTGCCTCAAGCCTCATGGGCGACGCCAACGCTTCGATCCCCACCCCGCAGCCGGTACATTACCGCCCGATGTTCGCCAGTTTCGGCAGCTCCCTGCACGCCACCAGTCTGACCTTTATCAGCCAGGCCGCCCAAGACGCCGGGTTGCCCGCAGCCCTGGGGTTGAAGAAGCAGATCGCGGTGGTCAAGGGTTGCCGCAATGTGCAGAAAACCGACCTGATCCACAACGATTACCTGCCGGACATCGAAGTGGATCCGCAGACCTATCAGGTCAAGGCCGATGGCGTGTTGCTGTGGTGCGAACCGGCAGAGGTGCTGCCGATGGCCCAGCGTTACTTCCTGTTCTGAGGTTCGCGCCCCATCACCCGATCGGTCACGGTGCGCAGGACGTTCTTGCGCTCCTCGCCCAAGTCGGCCATGTCGGCAAAGAACTCGTCGTCACTCATCACCCGCTCCGGGCTGACCTGGGACGGCGACTTGCCCAGCACCTGGGTCGACGTGTCGATGACCTGGCGCAGGTCGGCCTTTTTCTGGGCCGATAGGTCACCGTTGTCGGCCAGCTCGTGCTGGGCCTCGTACAGGTCGATCAACGCCTCGTTCTTGGCGCTGACCGCCTCGAACTCGTTGGCGAAGGTGTCCTGCACGTAGTCGGCCCAGAACGGCTGGTCGATGATGCCGTCACGTAGCAGGTCACCATGCTCCAGCGCGACCACCCGGCTGTGGGCAGCCTCGATCATCGCATCCGTGACATCCGGCTCCCGGTAAAACATCGCGGTCTGCCAAGGCAGTTCCAGGCGGTCGGCCAGCCGCGTGACGTAGGCCATATGGATTTCCACTTCATCGATGCCCAGCACCGGGTTGCCGGCGGCGTCGGTCTGCTGGACCAGGCCACCATCACTGTCGTACTCCGGAAAGCGGCGACCCTGATCGACCAGTTCACTGACGCGGGCATGGGCGATACGCCCCAGTTCGTCCAGGCGCGCCTTGCCTTTGGCGAGCGCCAGCAACTCCAGACGCTTCAGGTCGGCATTGGCCAGCGACAGCGCCTCGTGCAGCAACACCTCCACGCCCATGCCATTGAACAGCTGCGCGCCCGCGTCAACACAGGTGGTCGGCGCCACCGCCATCTGAAACAGGCGCTCGCGCAAACCTTCATTGCCGGCCATGGCCTCGAGCATGCGCCACACTTTGGCGGTCAAATCGACCTTGTAGGCTTCTGGTCGCGCTTCCAGGTGTTCGCTCAATTTGCGGATTTCATCGAAGAACGGCTCGCTGTCGAGCGCCTCTTCCAGGTCGTTCCAAACCCCTTGCTTATCCAGCCATTGCTCTTTGGTCATCCCACGCATCCAGTGCGCACTGTCCTGGGCACCCCGGGGTGGGAACCTGCGATTCGGGTCCAGGCCCACGGACTCGAGGTAAACCTTGAGCTTGGCGAGCACGTCGGGCCGCAACCATTCACGTGTCACCGCCGTCCTGGCCAGGATCCGCGCCCGCTCTGAACCGGGCGCAACGTCCGGGATCGAGGTGAGGTGGTTACCGGTCAGCTCCAGCAAAAACTCCCGGGGCCGGGGCGACGCAAACACCCCCACGGGCCAGGCGCTCAGGCCACAACCGGACAGGTACAACCAGCGCAGCCTTGGCATGCGGCTGATATCGACCGGCAGGAGCAGCGGGTTACCCTGCAGCGCCAGCCATTCCATACGGTGCAGACCGCGCAGTTGCAGGGCGGCCTGCTCCGTCAACACCACCTCGTTGTCGGACAGGTCCAAGCCCTCCAGGCGCGACATCTGTGCACAGGCGTCGGGCAACTGGGTCAGTTGGTTGTCGTCCAGGTTCAGAATCCGCAGCCGGCGAAACGTGGAGAGAAAGCCCGCCCCCTGATCGGTCAGGCCACACCCAGGCAGATGCAGGCTGGTGACATGATCAAAGTTGCCTGGCAACGCCGGCAGGGTGGCGATCTGCGCGCCCATTCCCGGATTTTCCAAGTAGATGCGTTGCCCACGGTAGTTGCCACTCAAGTCGACATCCCACTCACCACTCTTGGCCCAGGCGTTTTTGATCACGTCATAGAGCTTGCGACGAAGCCTCAGTGTTGGCCTGTCCCTCGGCCCGTCCACCAACCAACTGCTCAAAACGTTGTCCAACTGCCTTTGCTCCGCCTCCAGGGCTTTGAGCCATCTGTCATCTTCCAGGTTGCGGCCACGCAAGTATTCCGCCATCTGCGTCGGGTTCATGGTGCGGTAAAGCGCTTGCACCCGCTCTTCGATTTGGCCGCGCCAGGTCCCGCGCCCACGCCCGCTCAGTGGGTAACCCAGGCGGTTATCGGACACCCGCCAGGGCCAGCGGAAGAACGGCAAACGCTCGGGCTGCATGCCCAGAACCGCGCGCAGGGCATCGCGGGACAGCGCCTTGCCGATAAGCCGTGTTCTCAACTGCTCGCCCTGGCCGATATGGGGCAGGCCGATGGCGTTGCGATGGGCATCGGTCAAGGCATGTTGCAGCGCACCGAACAGGCCATTGACTCCGTGCAATTGCTGGCCTCGCGCATCGAAGGCCTGGTAATGCCCTTCGGCCACGCGCACCAGCACTTTGCGCTCGGCGGCGTCCGCCGGGCCAAAGCTGGCTCTCAGGGTGCCCTCCATGCCGCCGTCGTGCACTTCCAGGCGCAGGCTGTCGGTCCAGCCGGGCAGGTTCGCCAGGCTGTTGAGCGCCAGGGCTTCGGTGTCCGGGTTGGCCATGGCGTCCATGTGCAGCCCTTCATAAGCCAGGTTCAGCCGCACCTGCTGTTGCAGACGACGCGCCTGTTCGGCAAGGCGCAGGGGGATACGCTGGCCTCGATCCAGTTGGGCTTTTTCGGCGGGCCTCGCCTTGGCCACCAGGTCGCGCACCATCAGGGTCGGCAAGCCCTTGAAGTCACGCTGTACCAGGCTCACGGCCGTGTCGGCGATAGGCTGGCGCGAACTGTAGAGGCTGCGCATCAACCGTGAACGACAGAATTCGGCGCGTGCCTGCAATTGCTGGCGTATCGCATCGACACGGGCTTGCGGGGTGCGCGGGGTCTGGCGGCCTACCAAGTTGTCGAGTTGGCCTTCGTCGAGAAAATCGACGATGCGCTGGGGCAATTGCCCGGTCATCAAGTCATGGCGGCTGACCTTCAGCACCTGCGCGCCACTGGCCTGTGGGTCGCCGTACTTGACCGACGGCCCACTCAGCTCAGCCCCGCTGACGGCTTCAATCGCCTTGCCCGACGGCCATCCGGGCAACTCCACCGCCAGGGACGCGGCATAACTGCACAGGGCATCGGACAACGCGCCCGCGCCAATGCCCTGCGCCACTTGCGCCGCTTCGTCATAGGCACGGAACTGGCGAACCGTATCGAGCAACATCGCCGGTACCGGTTCGCCTTCCACGTGCATCCGGCGCAGCGTGGCCTCCTCAACGCCGCTGACCTGGCGGATATGTTCCAGCTGTTCGTCGCTGAACCCCTCCACCACCGGACCGAGCCTGCGCATCAACGTCACGCCCTGCCATTCCAGCGGTCGCTCCAGCTCGTGGTTCCAGGCACCGCTGCCGTTTTCCACCAGTTTGGGCCGATAGGCATTCAGGCGCGTGGGGTGCTCGATATAGAACTTCTCGGTGAGCGGGTCCTGGCGCACGCCGTAGCGCTTGTCTTCAAGGCTCAGGAGGCGGCGGCCGCCAACCCTATCGAGGCCCAACTCATCGGTGCTACGTGCTGTAGGCAGGGGGCTGGTGTGTTCGTAGCCGGAAAGCTGGGGTTTCCACAGCCGCGTTTCGCCATTGGGCAATTGCACCGACTTGAGGCTTTCAATGAACGGCGACACCGTGAAATGAAACACCGCGGCCCCAGCCGCCAGTTGCGCGACATTCTCAAGCACGTCGGTGATATGCGCCCAACCCGCTTCGCGGTCACCTTCGCTGAGCTCGATGGCGCCTTCGAGGACTTCGTACAGCAACTGCCCGACCATCACCTGCGACATCACCACCCCCAGGGGCGGCACCGCCATCGCCAGCAGGTTGACGCCGAACAGGCCGATATTGAGGTAGTGCTGCAAGCGCCCGGCGCGGGCGGCGGCATCAGTGTCGGCGGTGGAAATGGCCTGGGCCCGGCCATCGGCAAGCATCCGTTTACGCAGGTCTTCGAAACGCTGGGGCCACAGGTCGATCTCGGCCCAGGGGCTGCCGAGGGCGTCGGCATTGATATGAAATTGCGGGTCCGTCACCGGCACGCGAACCTGCGGTTGCGGGTTCCCCAGCAACGAGCTGAACGGTACCAGGCGGGGCGCAGCCAGGCCGAGCGCCACCTGCCCCCACTCCGACCCCAGCCACTGCGTGGCGAACGGCTGAGGCGGCGCGTCCACCACCAACTCGGTGAGCCGCCGAAAATAGTAGGGGCGGTCCTTATAGGCGATGAAACGGCTGAAGAACATTTGGGTATCCGTCACCGAGCCGTTGGCCGAGCGGTCCTTGCCGGCCCCCTTGAGCCGCGCGCTGAGGTCATTGTGAAACTCACTGAAGTTGGCGTAGCGCTTGATGGGGTGGTCGGGGTCATCGGGGATGTACGCAATGAACCAGTCCGAATAGCGGTACTTCACACAGGGCTCAATGATCAGGCAGTCGTGCAGGCGCAGGTTCATCAGGCATGGCGCGCGATACCAGACCTGCTTGTCGCCGAGCATGATCGCGGCTTCCCCCTCAGCCACTCTTAACAGCAGCGCGTAATCACTGTCTGTGACATCGCCCTTGACCAGTGCCAGGTACGCGGCGGCCAGGAAGGCGTCCTTCTGGTAGCGCAAGTAGCGCTCGCGCAGCACGCCCTCGGCCACCGTATCCACCGGGTGCAGCTGACTGGTGAGGTGGGCCTGGTAGCGGGCCCCCAGGTCCAGGCCGCGACACAACTGGGTGAAGGTTTCGATCTTCAGCGTCGTCGCATGGCGCTCGAAGTGGCCGCGCGCATCCGGTTCGGTGATGAAACCGGAAGCCGCGTTGTAATAACCGGCCTCGGATTCTTCGGCGTCGAAATTATTCAGCGCCGCCTGCAACAGGGAGAAGGTCTTGCTCTTGAAGCCTCCGGTCTTGACGCCGAACGCATCCGCCACCGGGCTGTACAGGCGCAGCCAGGTGGTGTTGACATTCAGAGGGTAACCGGCGTCTTTCAACGCGGCTTCCAGCAGCGGTTGGCAGAACGTCTCCACCGGCTGAACGTTGCCAAGGGTTTTTTCCATCACGTTGAGCGACTCACAGCGTGCTTGCATCAGCGTCTTGAGCCGGTCCTTCTAGGTGTCGGTGGCCGCCGCATACCATGCAGGTATCTGCGGGGCCGTTTGCTTGAGGGACTCACGGTGTCGAGGCGAAGCCTGCACCAGACACGGCGCGATGGCCTGGCGGATAAACGCATAGTGCTGCCCCTGTTCACCGGGCAACGCCAGTGATGAGGGTTGAGAGGCTTGGGAATCAGGCATGGGATGACCTACCTTCAGGAGTGAAAGAAGGTCATCCTAGGTCGCGAATTCGGGCAGACGGCGCTAACTATCTACCCGTCGACGTGGCCCCTCAGGTCAGGGGATGCTCAAGTAGCTCCTGACGGGACAGGGCTTCGATCAGGGCAGCCTCTTCCACTGCCAGTTGCGCCTGTAATGCCCTAGCCTGGGTGTCATAAGCGTCGTTCCCCAGGGACCCGGCTGAGACCTGGTCATGCAAGGCCGCCAACTGCTCCTGATAGGGCTTGCTCAAGGCGTCGAATCGCGCGCGGTACTTGCCGGTGACGAAATCCTGCCAGAACTCCCTGGACATCAAAGCCTGGAACTCTTCGGGCGTACCGTTGAGTTCAAGCACCTTGGCTTGGGCCGCATCAAGCATCGCCGGGGTGACCTGGCCCAGCGCAGTAAATTGTGTACGGCTGGGTTGCCCGGGCAGGTCCAGGCGCTCCGGTCCTTTGAGCCCGACGCGGTAGGCCAGCCGGATTTCCACTTCTTCAAGGCGCTGGAGCCGGTCCTGTTGCTCCACCGGCGACAGGTTGCGCTGTTCATAGATCGCAGCGGTGCGCGCGGCAATGTCATTCAGGGCGATTTTTTCGACTTCGTCCAGTCGGAACAACCCACGGGACAGTTTGATCAAGGCTCCCGCCTGGGTCTGGTCGCTCGCCTGGGCACGGGCCTTTTCGACCATGGCCATGACCTCCGCATTACTGAAGGACAACGCCGCACGGTCGCAGCAGGCTGCCCGTCCGGCCCACTCGAACATGCGCTCGCGCAACGCTTCGGACTCCGCACTGTGCTCGGTGATGCTGTCGATGACCGTCCAGACCCGTTGTTGCAGATCCTCATGCTGGGCACCGGCCTGTGGCAGGTCGTTGAGCATTTGGAAGAACCCATCCGCGCCGGCCTGCCCGCGCAGGGCCTGCCACTGGAGCTTGCGAGCCTGCAACTGATCGCCCCCCAGGCCTTGGCTCCAGCGTGTGAACGGAGTGGCGTCGAACGCCACACTGCGCACGTGGTCACGACCGCCCGCGGACGCTACCAATCTGTTGGGTGCCTCGACTGTGCTCAGCCCCGCTTCCCGCAGTCGCTCGCCGTAGGCACGCACCTGCTGCAACGTCACTTCGGACAGCGGGTTTCCCGAGAGATAGACCGTATTCGTGATACGTGCACTGTGCGCCAGTTGTTCGGCTGGTGGCGCCACCAGCGAAGCGGGAATCTCGGTGAACTGGTTATCCCGTAGATCGATCAGGTCCAGCAAAGGCTGCTCGCCCAGTCCGGTAGGCCACGTGTCGAGCCCCAGGCTCTGGAGGCTCAGTGAACGCATGTCAGTGATAGCGCTGAAGTCTGGCAGCACGTTCAGTGGATTACTGTCCAGCCACAAGGCACGCAACGTCGTGCGGGTCGCCAGAATCCGCGACGTTTGCGGGCTCGGGCGAATCTGGTTCTTCTGCAGAAACAGCCGGGTCAAGCCTTGCATCTGCTCCAGCGCTGGCGGCAACTCACGTAGTTGATTGTTCGACAGGTCCAGCCAACGCACCCCACGGAATTTCGCCAGGAACCCTTCCGGTGATGTACTGAGGTTCATGTTGCTCAGTTTGAGTGAGCCGACATGGCTGAAATCTGCATCCAGGTCCGGCAGGCTCGGCAAGTCCAGGCCGCTGAGGTCCAGTTCCAGGCCGATAGGCGTACCATCGTGGGCCTGCAATGACGGGGTTTCGCGCAGCCAGCATCGCAGAATGCGGTCCTTGGCGATGAAGCGCACATCTCGGGTCCGTGCGTTGAGCTGCAACTGACTATGACGAATGTAACGCTGGCGCGCACCACCGCCGGAAAACGCCCAGGCATTGAGTTGCGCGTGGAGTTGATCGAACGCCTGCACCTGCCCTGTCAACTGGGCCTCAGCGCCCTCGCCCAGGCTCCAGATCAGTTCTCTGGCAGCCATGAACGTCATGTTCGGGTGCATGTGCCGTACCTGCCGGATCATCGGCGACTCGACACCGAAAGCATCGGTGATACCGATATTGAGCAGCTCAGGCCGCTCACGTGAGAGGCGCAACCAATAGTCATCCACCCGCTGCCCGGCCTCAGGTGAAAACGGATTGCCGGCAATCAGGGTCACGCCGTTAATACGCACCCTATGCTCATAATCCTCGGGGGCGGGTTCAAGCGTGTCACTCGGCACGTCGCGGAGCTGGTTGAATTGCAGGTCCAGGCGTTGCAAGTTGCGTTGGTTGTGCACTCCGGCAGGCCATTGGTCAATACCGGTGTATTTCAGATCCACGTGCTTGAGCTCAGACATGGCACTGAAATCCGGAGCAATCCCCAGGTTATTGTGGGACAGGTCCACATACTCCAGGCGCTCCAGCGCCGCCAGGTTCGCGGCACTGTGTACCGTCAGCCGCAGGCTGTTTTCCCGCATGGACAGATAGGTCAGCTCACGCATGGCACCAACAGCCTCAGGCAATTGCCGGACATTGGAGCGAGAAATCGTCAGTGACTTCAGAGCCGTGAAGTTATTGAGCAGGGTGTCCGCCTCAGGCGACCATGTCACCCCACGAATGACCACCGTCTGCACATGCCTGAAATCGGCAGTCAGTGCTGGCAAGCCATGGGGCTGGGAAGGTACCAGACGCAACTCGCTGCCCGTCTCCCGTCGCCAGCAACGTTTGATTTGAAGGGCGATATCGTTCGCGTTGATCTTCGAGAGCGCCGAGGTACGACCACTGGTCCGTACCCACTCCTTGAGTTGCTGCTTGAGGGTTGCGTACTCGAATTCCAACCGTGTCAGTTCACCGCGAACATCGGGCCCCAGTGACTCGATAAACCGTGCCACCTGCTCGTCACTGAACGTGCGAAACAGCCGACGCACGCGCGCTTGCGGCGTACGCAAGGCGTTAGCCGTGCCGGCCAACAACTGCGGTACACCGCGGCCGCCACCAAGCAATCGCATCGAGGTGTCGTAGGCCGGTTTGCGCACGGGGTGCTCCAGCAATACCTCACGCAATGGCTCGCGCGACAAGGGCCTATGCACGATGGCGTGCTTGAGGTCACCTACGCCGTTGAAGCCCAGGGCCTGGCGTTCGACGGGGGTGAGCAGGGCCCAGGTGGCCGAATAAAAATCCGCGCCTTGCGGACTGTCGAATTGGCCATCCACCGTCAGGATCAGGCTTCGTTTTGCCTGCGCACCGGGGGGGCCGATGGCATCCAGAAGCGCACCGTCGGCCGCCACCTGTCGTAGTTCCAGACGTGTGCCGCGCTGCCAGCCGGGCAGGTTTTCAAGGGTGTGTAGCGCCAGGCGCTGGGTGTCGAGACTGGCCAGGTCATCGAAGAACAGTCCTTCGTAAGCACGGGAGACACGGGTTTCCTGCTCCACCCAACGTGCCTGTTCGTCCAGTGCGGCAGGTAGCGTCTCGCTTTCAAGCGGGCCGGCACTGTCGAGCAATACACGCGCGATGCGTACCGGCAGTGTTGGATATTGCGCCAGAAGCCGCCGTACGGCCGGATCAGCGTCAAGATTTTGCGCACGGTAGCGCTCTTCCAACAGAATGCGCTTGAGGTCCGAGGCTTGTGCCGCCAAATACTGACGCAGCCGGGTAGCACGCTGGATGACAGTGTCCGATGCACTGCCTGGCAGTTCCTTTAGCTCAGGGTCGGATCTTTGAAGTGCCTTCAATACTTCAATGAGTCCTTCTCCCCGCGCCATCTGGTCCTGATTGAGCACCACCCGCATGCGTGGCGTGGTTGTGGTTGCCGATGCCGGGGCGTCCCACAGCACATCACCGGAACTGCCCAGCACCCGTAGCGTCTGGGTTCCAAACAAACCCCGACGCGACATCAGGTCCAGTTGCGCAGCCAGGCCGGCCTTGGCGTAAACCGTTCGGTCGGGGCTGCCCAGTTGCTCGATAAAGGTGCTCAGTTCGCGATGCAGACGGAAACGCTGCAGCGTATCGGCCAGCAACAACGGTGTTGGCTGCTGATCGGCATGCACGGCGCGCAAGGTGTCAGTGCCTATGCCGCTGGCGATCTGCGCCTCCTGCCGACGCGAGGCAGTCAGGGATCTCGCATCATGGCCCAGGCGCCGGAGCGTGGTGGGGCCATCCCAGGTCTGCGGTTCTTCGGCTTCATGACTCCAGGCGCCTTGCCCGTTGTGCTCGAGCAAGGGCGCATATGCCTGCGATCGGGTCGGATGCTGCACCCGAAAGTCGCCGTTGTCGGCGTCCTGCTTGACCCGGTAAACATCGCCGTCCAGGTTCAGCACCTTGTGCCCGTCGTGATCAAACAAGCCCATCCCATCGGGCTGGGCATCCTGGGCCAGCTCAAGGTCGGCCTTGTAGGGCGCCAGGTCCGGTTTCCATAAACGGCGCTCACCGTTGGCCAAGGTGACCGGCTTGAGTTGGTCGACCACGCTCGACCGTTGAATCCGGGGCAGCACATAGGCGCCTGTGCCAATAAAACCGACATTCAGCGCCACACTGGAAAAATGCGCCCACATCTCCCGGGTATCGCCATTTTCGAAGGCTTCAAAGCCCTCGAATACCTCTCGGCACATCTGCGCCGCGCCCACCGCCAGCATGATCGGTCCCAGTCCGGGCACCACGAAGGCGGCGAGGTTGAACACGCTGACCACGGCGTCCAGATAGGACGACAACCGTTCATTGCGGGCCTTGCGGTCCTCATCACCAGTGGGCACCGCGACTGCGCGAGCATCGGCGTAGATTTTATCGACACTCGCCCGACGCAGTTGCGGCCACAGGTCGCCGTTGAGAGTGACATCCTCCAACGGCAGCTTGGCGGGACTGGAGCGCAGTGGGTAGTCGCCCTGGCCGTCACTGCCATCGGGTTGGTAGAGGTTGTTGAATTTTCGGAAAAACTCGCCTTGCTGGCGCACCGGGATAAAACGGCTGAAGAAGCGGCGGTAGGCAGCGCTGTGCAGGCGCATCCTCAGGTCTGCCATAAACGCGGCGCCGCTGGCGTATTCCTTCAACGGTTGTTGCGGGTCATTGGGCAGGTATACCGCCAGGCGCTGGGCCTTGCCTGCGTGAAAACGCGTCGGTCCGATCAGTAGTGGCCCGACCAGTCCGATGTCGAATACCTTGAGCGCCTGGACCAGTACGGGCCGGCCATCCAACAGAATATTGCCAGTATTGCCGAGTAGCTGTTGCAGCATGCTGTAGACATCGGCGCTGACACCCGACTCGATCTCACGGCTGCTGGGTTTCAGCGCATATTGCTGCCGGGCAATGTCGACGCTCACCGCCAGATGCTGACGCTGGTGCTCTTCCAGCTGTGCCTCCAACGACTGGCGCGCGACCGGATTGGACGGTTGCAGGATGTCCTTGATGTGCTGCTGGTAGCGCTTGCCCAGATCCAGGTTGCGGCAGAGCTTGGCGAACGCGTGGGGCGCAATGGCGATGGCCTCCGACCTCACGGTGGGGTAGCGCACGATGATGTCGCCGTCGTAGCTGCCCCACCCCGTGATAATCTCGCAATCGCTGCAACGCGGCGGTTTTTCCTCATTGGGCTCGAAGTTGGCCAGGGCCGCTTCCAACAGGGAAATGCCACGGTACTCGTGATTCAGCGAGGGGTCGTTGGTACGGTCAAACACCAGGAAACCGTAGAGATCATCACGGTCCTTGAATGCGTATTTACGGGCGAAATAGACATTGCGCACATCCAGGTCCAAGTTGAACTGGTCCTTGATCGCGTCCTTGAGCGGCTGCTCGGCGAAATCGAAAATGTCATTGAAGCTTGCCAGACGGGTTTCCAGTTGGTTCAACGCTTCGCGAAAGTCCAGGTGACTGCGCGATAACGCTGCATGCTGCTCCGGGGGCGCACGCCGGTACCAGGACGGTAGGTGCAGTTCGTAGTTGCCCAGTTCCATCTGGCGGTGTGCCGGGCCTTGGGAAAACCAGGTCGGCACTCGCGTCTTGAGCAGGTCGTAGTGAACGCCGCGCAAGTCGGCATTAAGGGTGCCTCCTGCGGCAGGCGGGGTTTGCAGATCGGGCATGACGGTCATCCTTGATGGAAAACCATCAGCCTACTGGGGCCACGCGGGCAAAAAGCCTGACTATTTACCCCATGCGGTCGCCGGCCACTTAGCTGCCCATCGTTTCTCTGGAGGAGCCGGGCAGGTTCGGATCACGGGGTACAGCCTCCAGAGCAGCCACCTCCTGGCGCGACAGCTCCAATAACGTCTGGTTGCGCGCCACGGCACGCTCAATTTCCAGGGTCTGCAGGGCCTGTGCATATGCCTCGCTGGAAATGTCAGCATGCTCATCCTCGATCCGTCCCTGCTCCTGCGCCTCATGACGTTGGAGCGCGCTGAATTGATCGGGGTACTTGTCTTCGAGGTAGCGCACCCAATAGTTGCGGGCGATCAGGTCGTCGTAAAACACTGGGGTGGCTTCCCGTCGCTCCACTTCACGCAAGGCATTGGTGCGTACCTCACCCTCCAGCGGTGTACTGAAACGCATGTACCGGGGCTGCCCCGGCAGTTGCAGACCGTCGCGCCAGCCATGGGTAAGGCCGATGCGGTAGCTTAGTCGTACTTCGGCGGGATCACCGCTCGATCGCGCACGCTCAGCGGCCAGGCGCTCCACCTGATCCAGGCGGAACAACTGGCGAGACAGCTTCAACAGCGCTCGCCCCCGGTGTTCCAGGCCGGGCGGGATGTCGCGCAGGGCGTTGTGCTCGAAGACCTTGACCTCCAATTCACTGAAGGCCAGCGTGCGCCCATCCACGCAAGTGTCGTGGGTGCGCGACATGCTGAATAAGGTCTCGCGCAGCTCGGTGTCGCGCTCGGCGGCCTCCAGTACGCCCCAGACACGGCGCGTGAGGTCGGCGCGAAACAGCCTGAATTCCTGGGTGTCGCGCAGGGTCAGGAGCAAGTGGAAGAATGCCGCGTTATCCGATTCGGCGGCCAGCCGCTGCCAGAGGGCATGATAACCGGTGGCCTCCGCCGCAGGGATGGGGTCCAGCCAGGGCGCCAGTTGCTCGGGAATCGCCTGGGTCTCTTCATCGGCAATGTGCTCATCCGGCTCGTCACTTCCGGGTTCGTCGTCGCTGCGCGCTTCCATTTCAGCCAGGTCAATCTCCAATACGCTGTCCCGCCCCTGCCGGTCGGCGTACTCCCTGAGTGCCTCCAGGCTGGCGTTGGATAAATCGGCGTTCATGCTCAAATCGGTACCTGCCATCAGGGCGTCATGCTCACCGCTGAGGGCTCGCGCCGGTATGGAGGTGATCTCGTTGGCGCACAGGTCAAGCCTGCGCAAGCGCGGGGCTTGCAGTACACCTTGGGGCCAGTCCTGCAGCACGTTATGACTCAGGTCCAGGGTGTCGAGGCTATTCAATTGCTCGACGCTGAAGGCTTGCAGATTGTTGTAGCCCAGGTCCAGCGCGCGCAGGTTCGCCAGTTGTCGCAGGGTGGGGTACAGCGGCTGGGCGTCGCTGAGCTCAACGGTTGCCAGGTCGAGTTGCTCCAGGCCCGCCATCCCCATCACGGCCTCAGGCAGCTCCGGCAGGTATTGGCCGTTGAGGATGAGCCGACGCAGTTGGGTGAATGACTGCAGA
This sequence comes from Pseudomonas sp. KBW05, assembly GCF_003852405.1. Lineage (GTDB taxonomy): Bacteria > Pseudomonadota > Gammaproteobacteria > Pseudomonadales > Pseudomonadaceae > Aquipseudomonas. The sequence continues at coordinate 343,790 of NZ_QAJM01000007.1, read as the reverse complement.
AAAGCGTTAGAACCTTGGGCCGTAATCCGTACCCCCGTCAGGTCCAACTGGTGGACATGGGAAAAATCGCCCGGTAACGGCGGCAGGTCCCCCAGTTGCAAGCCATTGAAGTCCAGGCTGTCGTACGCCGGGACCGGTCCGCCGGCGACACCCTGGCGCCAGCACGCGAGTATTCGCGAAGCACCCACGGCTCGACCTTGCGACGTAATCTGCCAGTTTTCACCGACGCTTTGAGGCACAAACACCCAGCCGTTGAGTTCGACAGTCAGGGCATCGAGTGTCTGGTTCCATTGGTGCAACCGGCTATCAAGCAATTGCTCCGACACCCCCTCGTTGCGCAGCGATTCAAGCGCTTGGCGGACCTGATCGGCGGAGAAATCCGGACGCAGCCGCTGCAACTGTAGGGTGCGTTCACCGACCGGTGCCGCAGGCGCCAAGGGCAGGAGGTTGCGGGCAACCGTGGTAGCGGTTTCAAAGGGTGGGAAATCGGCCGGCGCCTGCGCAAAAAACCGTGCCAGCCCTCCCTCAGGCAAACCACGGGCTCGCTCGACGCGTTGCAAGGCTTGCGTCAGTGCGCGCTGGGTCGGCGCATCCAAAGGCACACCCTGCAGATTGAGGCTGAGCAGCAGCCTGTCCTGTGCCAATGCGGCAGGTGGCAAGGTGGTCAGCGGTGTGTCACGCAGGTCCAGCCACTGCAGTTGAGCAAGCTGCTCAACGCCGGAGGGCAAGGCGTGCAACGCAGTGCCGCTGAGGTTCAGTGTCTTGAGCGGGTTCATGCCGCTGACGTCAACGAGGGTCAGCGGGTTCTTGCCCAGGTCCAGGTTCTCGAGCTGCGGCAAGGTGTCCGCCTGGAGCGGCAGTTCGCTGAGCGCACTGTCGCTCAGGTTCAGGCTGCGCAACGCGGGAAAACTGCCGATGAACTTACGCACTTCTGCGACCGGTGCGCGCACCCCCTCCAAGCTGAGCGTTTGCACATGGATGAACCCTTGCGCGGGCAGCACGGGCAGTTCATGCGTAGACAGGGCCCGCAACTCGACACGCGTGGCATAGCTGCCTGCGTCGTAGCGTTGCAGCAGCCCGTTGTACCAGGCGATGTCGAGCGTCTCGGCCACGCGATTGCGCGCCAGGTACTCTGCGGAAAACGCCGGCATCCCCGTCCATGTATTCAGCCGGTCAGTCAGCTCGACATGCTGCGCACGCAATTGCTCAATGGCCTCGAACCTGGCCTGGGCACCGACCCATCGGTTCATGAATGCGTTGCGCAACATCGTTGCCTGCTCCGTAGACCGTGAATAGTCGATCACCGTGCGGCTCTGCGCAGCGAGCCGAGTCAGTTCAGACTGGCAGTATTCTCGGACCATCTCTTCCTGGTCGACCCAGTGTTCGGGCTGCGCACGCACAAAGTCGAAAGCCGCACGAAACTGCTCGGCGTCCATCCTCGACCAATCCAAAGACAGGCCGCGCCAGATGCGTTCATGGTCTGGCGTGAGGAGTTCTGGCGGTAGGCCTCGTATCGTCATGCCTTTGAGATTCAGACGCTCAAGATGAGGCAGTTCGACCACACCAGGTGGCAAGGTGGCGAGAAAACCGCCCGAGAGCGTCAAACGGCGCAATTGGGTGAGGCCGCTGACATCCAATGCGTGGGTCAGCTCCATCGCATGGTTCAGTGTCAGGGACTGCAACTGCGCCAAGCGTCCGAGTTTGGCGACCTGCACATCGGCAAACGGCTCCGCGGGCATACTCGTGGTGATGGTCAGGTCCGTCAGGTCACTCAGGTTCGCCAGTGCATCCGGCACAACACGCAGCTGCTGGCTGGTCATCGTGATGTCGAGCTTCTGCACATTGGGAAATTTTGCCAGCAACGGTTCGAACGTGGCATCCGTCAACCCTTGGCCCCCCATCCGCAGGTGGCGGACATGGGAAAAATCCGCCTCCAGCAACGGCAGCGGCTCATTGCAAAACAGGTTCAAGGCAGCAAACCTTGGGTCCTGGGCCAACGGCGCAAGATGCCAACTGTCTTTTATGTTCTGCGCCACACCGCCTTTGCCCAGGGTCCACATATTCTGCCCGGCCAGTGAATGCGGTCGTACGCCGGCCCACTGGTCCAGTGTCGATTCGAGGGTTTGCCACTCCCGCAGGCGATTATTGAGCAGGTGGACGATGCCTCTGTCGGTCTTGCCATCTAGCAACTGCTTCAAGATAAAACCGTTGGCCTGGTCATCGGAGAGGCGCGGATACACCGCCTTGACGCGCGCAATAAGGTCGGGCGACTCGCCTGCCCCACGCCCACTGGCGGGGTAACCGAAGACCTTATCCGCGATACGCTGGGGTGGCTTGAACCAGGGCTTCTGGCGAGAACGGCCCGCCACAAGTTGGGCAGATGCCTGTCGGTGCTCAATGGCGTAGTCGAAGATCGCACGCTGCAACGTCGCATGCTGGCTGACGTGTGGAACGCCCAGGGACTGGCGAGCTTCATCCGGCAAGGCGTGCATCAGCGACGGGTAAAAGTTATCACCCTCGGTCGGCAGGCTATTGAGTGCCTCGCCACGCTCATCGAATGCCTGATAGGCCGGCCCGCGCTTGACCAGGACTTTGCGCTGGGCTGCCCCTTCGCTGCCAATTGCATCCAATACGGCGGCGCCAACGTTTCCCTCACGCACCTCCAGACGCAGGCCCTGCGGCCAGCCAGGCAATTGGCCAAGGGTCTGCAACGCCAGATGCCGGCTGTCGGCCGACGCCATGTTCTCCCCCTGCAAACCGGCGAAAGCCCGTGTCAACCGACCCTGCTGCGCATACCAGCGGCCCTGCTCCAACAGGCGCAGCGGCACGGTGTTGCCGGCCTGCATCCGAGCGACTTCCTCGGCGCTGGCATGGCTCAGTACGGCTTGCGCCCCGGGCTTGCTGAGCCCGGGGCATTCGCGCTGCAAGCGGGCGACCCAAGGCGCACGAGGCTCGGTGCCGTGGTAGAGGCTGTCGAAAATCGCCGGTTTATGGGTACGGGCAAAATCAGCCAGTTGCCTGCCCAACTCCTGCGGGCGGGCGGTGACTACTCGGGCCGGCTCGCCGCCCAGCAGGCCAGTGATTTCCGACTCATCGAGTTGCGCCAGGATACGTCGTGGCAGCTCACCACTGAGCACATCGGCACGGCTCACGCGGATCGCTGCCTTGCGCTGGCGCAGGCCCGCCAGGCGCTCGGAACCGTACTTGATAGACGGCCCGGACAGTTGCGGGCCCTCGAACACTTCCAGTACCCGGCCCAACGGCCAGCGTGGCATTTGCGTGACCAGAGGCAGGCTGAAGAGGTAGCGGCCATTGATCGGCTGGGCGCTCTCCAACTGTTCGATCACCTCTTCGACGCCCCGGTCGGCTTCGAACAGACGTAACACATCGGTCAATGCCGGGGGTGGCAAGGCATTGTCCAGATGCATCTTGCGCAGGGCGCCCTCTTCAACACCGCTGATATCCGCCGCCTTGAGCAGCGTTTCGTCACTCAGCCCTTCGGTCACCGGCCCCATGCGTCGCAACAGTGTGAGGCGGTCCCAGTCCAGGGGGCGCTCCAGAGTGTGGCGCCAGGCCCCGGCATGGTTATGACTCAGCACCGGCTGATAGGCGTCGGCGTCGCTGGGATGGCGAATGCGCCAGCTTTGCAGCGCCTCATCCCAGTTTTTTTCGTAGGCTTTGCCGTCAAGCCGGATGTAGGTCTTGCCGTCAAGATGATATTGGCCGAGTGAATTGGGGTGGCCTTGCAGGGCAACGGTCTGTTCATAACCCTTCAGGTCCGGTTTCCACAGCCTGGTTTCGCCACTGGGTAGAGTCACCGGTTCAAGATTCTCGATCACCGGTTCTGCCTTGACCGCCGCCAGCTTGGCCACGCCTTTGCCCACCCCTGCCGTCAGCACAAGCAACGCCAGGTTTTGCGCCACGTCCAGCATATGGGCTTTGGCTGCCTGACGGTCGCCTTCGCTCCACTCGATGGCGCCCTCGAAACTTTCGTACAGCAACTGCCCGGCCATGACCACCAGCATAAGCTCCCCCAGGCCCGGCACGAACATCGCCACGCCAGTGAGCAACAACATGCCAATGCTCAGCAGGCGGGCGAATTTCTCCGAGCGTGCCTTGGCGTCCACATCCGCCGTGGGCACGGCATGGGCGCGGGCATCCGCGATCAGCTTGGTGCGTTGCTGATCGTACAAGTAGGCCCACAAGTCTGTATTTTCGACCCACAAGCCGTGTCCGGCACGCGGCCAGGCGCCGGGCGCGAGGAATGGATCGGCATTGGCCCGCCTGCTGGGCGGCAGACCTGGTGGCAGATGCTGGATACCCGTAAAGATTGAGAACGGGTTGAACCCGTTGACTATGTCATTGAGTAACGGCGCATAGCCTGCCGCTTTGCGCGCAATGGACTTGACCGGTACGGGTTCAGTGAGCTGGCTGAAATAATCAGGCAGGTCGGCATAGGCGACAAAGCGGCTGAAAAACCGCTGATAGGGTGTGGGGCTACCGTCAGTCGGAGCATTGGCGTCACGCTCGGTAAACCGCTGCTTGAACACATGCGCCAGGGTCGCAAAGGTGTAGCGTTTGAGCGGCGATTGCGGATCATGGGGAATGTAGATAATGACTTCGTCGGTGTACCGGTACTTTTCACTGATCACAAAGGCTACGCAGCCGGTCAAGCGGTGCTTCATCAGGGCCAAGTCGCGAAACCACACGGGCTTGCCACCCACCGTCGGAAACTGCTCACCCGCGACCACTGACAGGATCATGCGGTAGTCGCCAGGCTCGATATCCTGTTTCAGCAGGGCCAATTCCGCTGCGGCACGTAGTGCGGACTTTTGTGCGGTGGTGAATTTTTCGAACAGGACATGTTCGGTGGCTGCGTCCTTGGGGTACAGGTACTCCTTGAGGTATTCCTGGTACTTCGCACCGATGTCCAGGGTGCGGCACAGCTCAGTAAACTGCGTGACCGTCAGTGTGGTAGTGACGGGTTTGAAAGCACCGGAAGTGGCATCTGTCTCGATAAACCCCGAGGACTCATGGAAGGCTCCCGCCTCACACTCCGTCGCTTCAAAGTTGTGAAGCGCAGCCTGCAACAACGGCAGTTTAAGCACGTCGTAACTGCTGATATCAATACCCAGGATGCCCACCTCCACCGCTTGCCTGAGCTGTGCAAAGGTGGTGTTGACGTCGAGGGTGACGTTGAATTGATCCTTCAAAGCCTTGACCAGCAATGGCTCGGCGAAGTGATCGATATCCAGCAGGCTGGCCATGGCTTTATCCAGCCGCGTCTGCGCAGTGAAGCTCGCGGTGGCTTGGGCATTCAGGGCCTGACGCTGTGCCGCGGTGGCTTGCCGATACCAGCTCGGCGGTTGAGTGGGCGCGCTCTTGAAGGCCGCGAGGCGCTCGGGAGTGGCGTTGATGAGCCAGTCGGGGATCGCCTGTTCAATGAAGTCACCGTGCAGGCTACGGGAGATGGGCGGATGCGCCCGCACCCTGGAAGGTGCGATGGGGGGGAAGTCGGACACGGTGCTGCTCCTTTGGTTGAGAGCGTTAGCACACCATGCCCGACAGAGTGGCCTGCGCTAGATAACTAGCGCAGGCGCGGAGGCCTCAGAAATTCTCCCGAGGGTTGAACGCGGCCTTTTTGGCCAATTCCTGCCACAGGGCGATGGTCTCGTCATCAGCCTGCTTGGGCATGACCGCCTTCAGCTGGATGTACAGGAACCCACGCTCCCCTGCCTTGTTCAGCAGACCATGCCCCTTGGCGCGCATACGCTGGCCGTTTTGGCTGCCGGCCGGCACCTTGAGGTTGATCTTGCCGGTCAAGGTCGGCACCGCTACTTCTGCGCCCAGCGCCAGTTCCCACGGTGCCAGCGGCAGGTTGATGACCAGGTTTTCGCCGTCCACTTCAAATTTTGGATGCGGCGCAAACTTGATGATCAGGTACAGGTCGCCATTGGCTCCGCCGCCAATGCCCGGTGCGCCCTGCGCCTTGAGCCGGATGCGCTCGCCGTCGGCCACGCCGGCGGGGATCTTCACGTTCAGGCTCTTGGTGGTGTTGCTCACATGCCGGCCCGAGGCGTCGTATTGCGGCACCTGGAAGCTGATCTGCTTGGACTCGGTGGACAGCGTATCCTCAAGGGAAACCGTCAGTTGCATCTCCACGTCCTGGCCCTTGCGCCCGGCAGGACGGCGTTGGCCGCCACCGAAGGCGTCTCCGCGTGAGCCGAAGATCGAGCTGAAGAAGTCCGAGAAGTCCTCGCCGCCACCACCGCCGCCAAAGCCGCCACGGCTCTGCCAGCCCGGTGGCCCCTGGAACGGTTGGCCATGCTGGCCGTATTTGCGCAACTCGTCATATTCGGCGCGTTTGTCGGCGCTTTTAAGCGCCTCATAGGCTTCGGACGCGTCCTTGAACTTGGCTTCAGCGTCTTTTTCCTTGCTCACATCGGGGTGATATTTGCGTGCGAGCTTACGATAGGCCGCCTTGATTTCCTTGTCGTCGGCCGTCGGCTCTACGCCCAATATCTTGTAGTAGTCTTTGAAATCCATCGGCGGTTCACCATCCTTAATCGAGATCGCACAGCCCGGGGCACAACGTGCGCTGCATTGCACCTGTTGATTGATGTGGCCTGGGGGTGCGTCAAAGTGTTATCGGCATTCGCCGTATGCAGAAGATGTGGGGGCGAATTCCCCACTTTCAAGGCGCATTTATAGATAGCCGGCCTACGCATCCGCCGTCGACTGGCATACACTGCGCGGCCGTTTTTCAACCGGAACCTGATTGTCATGGAAAACCCATCCCCAGCCCGTGCCTGCGGCATCGACTTTGGCACGTCCAACTCCACCGTCGGCTGGATCCGCCCCGGCGAGGAGACGCTCATTGCGCTGGAGGACGACAAGATCACGCTGCCGTCGGTGGTGTTCTTCAACTTCGAGGAACGCCGCCCGGTGTACGGTCGCCTGGCGCTGCACGAGTACCTGGAAAACTACGAAGGCCGGCTGATGCGCTCGCTCAAGAGCCTGCTGGGTTCCAAGCTGATCAAGCACGACACCAGCGTGCTCGGCACGGCGATGCCGTTCACCGACCTGCTGGCACTGTTTATCGGCCAGCTCAAGAGCCGCGCCGAAGCCAACGCCGGCCGTGAGTTCGAAGAAGTGGTGCTGGGCCGCCCGGTGTTTTTCGTCGATGACGACCCGATGGCCGACCAGGAAGCCGAGAACACCCTGGTGGACGTGGCGCGCAAGATCGGCTTCAAGGACATTTCGTTCCAGTACGAGCCGATTGCGGCGGCGTTCGACTACGAGTCCACCATCGAGAAAGAAGAGCTGGTGCTGATCGTCGACATCGGCGGGGGTACGTCTGACTTCTCCCTGGTGCGCCTGTCGCCGGACCGCCGTCACAACGACAACCGCCAGAGCGACATCCTCGCCACCGGCGGCGTGCACATCGGCGGTACCGACTTCGACAAACAGCTCTCGCTGAACGGCATGATGCCGCTGTTCGGCTACGGCAGCCGCATGAAGAGCGGCGCCTACATGCCCACCAGCCACCACATGAACCTGGCGACCTGGCACACCATCAACTCGGTGTACTCGCAAAAGTCCCAGCTGGCATTGGGCAGCATGCGCTACGACATCGAAGACACCGGCGGCATCGACCGCCTGTTCAAGTTGATCGAACAGCGTGCCGGGCACTGGCTGGCCATGGAAGTGGAAGAAACCAAGATCCAGCTGACCCACGAAGACAGCCGCCACGTGGCGCTGGACCGTATCGAAGCAGGCCTGAGCGTAGACCTGAGCCGCGCACTGTTCGAGTCGTCCATCGACGCCTTGCTGGAGCGCGTGCGCGGTAGCGTGACGCAGTTGCTCAACGACGCTTCGGTGAGCGTGGCGCAGGTGGACACGGTGTTCTTTACCGGCGGTTCCAGCGGGATTCCGGCACTGCGCCACAGCATCTCGGCGATGTTGCCGAATGCGCGGCATGTGGAAGGGAATATCTTTGGCAGTATCGGCAGTGGTCTGGCGATTGAGGCCAGCAAGCGGTACGGACACTGAGTTTCACCTGAAAGACCGTGGCGCCCCCTTCGCGAGCAAGCCCGCTCCCACATTTACTGTGTTTACACATTTCGACCTGTGAACACAGTCAGTGTGGGAGCGGGCTTGCTCGCGAAGAGGCCAGCCCAGGCAACACAAGCCTTAAACCATCCCCCCAAGCTTCAACTCACTCTTGAGATACGCATAATAAATCGGCCCCGCCACCACGCCCGGCAGCCCGAATGCCGCCTCAAACACCAGCATCGCCAGCAACAACTCCCACGACTTGGCACTGATCTGCCCGCCGACGATCCGCGCATTGAGGAAGTACTCGATCTTGTGGATCACGATCAAGTAACCCAACGCCGCCACCGCCACCCAGATCGACAGCGACAGCGCGACGATGGTGATCAGCGTGTTGGACATGAGGTTGCCGATCACCGGCAGCAGGCCTAGCAGGAAGGTCAGCACGATCAGGGTTTTGGTCAGCGGCAAGTGAATCCCGCACAACGGCAACACCACGGCGAGGAACACGGCGGTGAAGGCGGTGTTGAGCGCGGCGATCTTGATCTGCGCGAAGACGATGTTGCGAAAGGCCTGGACCAGCAGGTGCAGGCGGTCGAACAGGGCGGCGGCCAGGGGTTTGCGTTTGGTCAGGTCGGGCACGCGTTGCAGGGCGATGATGGCGCCGAGCACCATGCCGATCAGCAGGGTGACGAACATGTGGGCGGCGTCTTTGCCGACCAGCTGCAGTTCGCTCAAGTGCTTGCTCATCCAGTCGCCGATAGCCACGCGGAACTCGGCGGCGCTGGCGGGCAGGTAGGCGTCGATAAACGGCGGCAACTGGCCGCGTGCGCGGTCGACCACACCCATGAATTTGTCGAGGGAAGCACCGGGATTTTCCGCTTCGTGGAGCAGGAAGCTGATGGCACCGGCAAAGATCAGGGTCAGCACGCTGACGATCAAGGTGCCCAGCAAGGCCACCGCCAGCCAGCGAGCGCGCCGGCCTTCGATCAGCCGTTGCAGTTGCGGGGTGAGCATGTTGACCAGTTCAAACACCAACAGGCCCGCCAGCAGGCTGGGCAGTAATTTGAGCGGCAGTACCAGCAGCAGTCCGCCGAAAATGATGATGTAGCTGGCCAGCAACAACACATGACGCTGAGAAAACGTTGGCATACAGCCTCAAAACAAACGGCGTTAAAGGATGGGCAGTCTGCCAGCCTTGAGGGAATCAAGCGAGAGTTCAGGGTGCTAATGCGATCAAGTGTGTGTGGTTTGTGTGGGGGCTGGCTTTTGTGGGAGCTGGCCTGCCTGCGATAGCATCACCTCGGTCTCACTGATAGACCGAGGTGCCTGCATCGCAGGCAAGCCAGCTCCCACATTTGATTTGCAGGGCCCACAGAATCGCGATCAGCCTTTGAGGCAAGTGCTCATAAAGGTCTTGCGCGCATCGCCGGCCAGCGCCTTGGTCTTCGCCGACGCATTGCAGTCTTTCATCTTCTGCTGCTGCGGCGTCAGGGTCTTGGCGTCATTGGCCGCCGGGGCCGACAGGCAGGTTTTCATGAACGCCTTGCGGTCGTCGCCCTTTAGGGTCTTGGTGGTGGCTTCGGCGTTGCACGTGGTCATTTTGTTCTGCTGGGCGGTGGCGGCAAAGCCCTGGGAACACAGCAGCAGGCCCATCATCAACAACGGAATTCGCAGCATCTTCATGGAGTTTTCTCCCTGTTACTGTGCCGAGGGGCACAGCCTACCCAGCAGTGTAGTCAAAGCCTGTTACATCTTCACCGACTTCGGATATTCGTCCGCCGGTACTGCTCCGGGGTACAACCGGCATGACGCTGGAACATCGCGATAAAGGCCGAGGCGGTGCTGTAGCCAAGGTCGAACGCCACATGTTGCACGCTGTGCTCGCTGTCGAGCGCTTCAATCGCCGCGAGGTAACGCAGGCGCTGGCGCCATTCACCAAAGCTCATGCCCAGCTCGCGCACAAACTGGCGCGCCAGGGTGCGTTCGCTCACGTGCACCTGCGCCGCCCAATGGGCCAGCGGCCGGTTGTCGCCGGGATCGGCCTGCATGCCCTCCAGCACACCGAGCAGGCCGGGATGACGGGCGTAGGGCAGAAAGCACTCGTGGATCGGCGCCTGCTTGAGCTGGTCCACCAGCACCTGGGCCAGGCGGATATCGGCTTCGCTTTCGGGGATGTTCACGTCACGTTGGGCGAAGTCGCTGAGGATCGCCTTGAGGATCTCGCTGATCGCCAGGGTGCACGGCTGCGGCGGCAACTGGGCGCAGAGTTCAGGGGCCAGGCCCACCGAGTGGTAGACGATGGCCTCGGCGTTGTAGGAGCTGTGCTCGGTGTGCGGCGGCACCCACACCGCGTACTGCGGCGGCGACATAAAACGGTTGCCGGCCACTTCCATGCGCATCACGCCGCTGGCGGAATAATCCAGCGAACCCCAGCCGTGCTGGTGCGGGGTGCATTCGGTGTCGGGGGCAAAATCGGAGTAGCGGAAGTAGACCGGGCTGGGCAGGCTGGCAAAATCCGCGAGGCGTACGGTATGTCTGGCCATGTTGTCTGGATACATAGGTCGTTTGTCTGGATCGCAGTATAGGCTTCGATCCAGACAAGGGATAATCCCGGCTCATCAACACATCTGGTTTCTTTCGATGCAATACGCGTATCCCCTGCTGGCCATTTTCATCTGGGCCGGCAACACCGTGGTCAACAAGCTGGCCGTCGGCACCATCTTCCCGGCAGAGATCGGCTTCTACCGCTGGCTGCTGGCGGCGCTGCTGTTTACGCCGTTCATGCTCAAGCCGGTGCTCGCCAACTGGGCGCTGATCCGCCCGAACCTGGGCAAGATCGTCATCCTTGGCGTGCTGGGCATGGCGGTATACCAGAGCCTGGCGTACTACGCCGCGTCGCTGACCACGGCGACCAACATGGGCATCATCCTGTCGCTGATGCCGTTGATGGCGCTGACGGCGGCAATCATCAGCCTCGGCCAGCGCCTGACCTACGGCGCCCTCACCGGTGCGGTACTGTCGTTTGCTGGCGTGGTCGTGGTGGTGTCGTCCGGCAGCCTGGGCGCGTTGCTGCAACATGGGGTCAACCTGGGCGACGCGATGATGCTGGTCGCCACCCTGGCCTACGCGGTCTACAGCACCCTGCTGAAAAAATGGCAGCTGCGCCTGCCGCCGTTGGTGTTGCTGTATTTGCAGGTGCTGGTGGCGGTGGTGGTGTTGTTTCCGCTGTTTTTGTTCTCGCAAAAAGCCGGCCTGGGCTGGGCGAATATTCCGCTGGTGATGTATGCGTGCTTGCTGGCTTCGATGCTGGCGCCGTTGGCGTGGATGCATTCGGTGAAGACCCTGGGGCCAAGCCGGACCACGCTGTTTTTCAATTTGCTGCCGTTGATTACGGCGCTGATTGCGGCGGTGGTGTTGAAGGAGAAGTTGGCGTTGTATCACTTGGTCGGTGGATTGCTGACGTTGGGAGGGGTGATTTTGTCGGAGCGTTGGACGACGCCGGTCAGAGCAGCCTAGACGCAGTTCAAAATGTGGGAGCGGGCTTGCTCGCGAATGCGGTGTGTCAGTAACAGATGAGCTGGCTGACCCACCGCTTTCGCGAGCAAGCCCGCTCCCACAATTGGACCGAGTCAACTTCTCAGACTCCGGCGGCCTTCAGCCTCTGGGCATGCTCCACAAACAACCGGATCGGCTCCGCCCCCTTCCCCACCAGCCCCATGGATTGGTTGACGATATCGAAGTGGTCCAGGGGAAAATCATCACCAATCACCAACCCCAGGTGTGAGCTGTAACGTCCGACCATGCCATCACACTGGCCCTTTTCCCGCACAAAGCTGCGGGCGAACAGGCGACAGCTGCGGTTCGTGCCGTCGAACAGGTTGCGGCCACGGTCGGTGATGCCCGGCTGCAAGGTGCCGGACCACGAGTAATAACGCACGCCATTGACCTCTGCGGCCCCCTGCCCGCCCCAGGTGTCGGGCAAGCCTTGGGGATACTGACGATTGAACAGCGCCACCCCGGCACTGGTCAGCGAATGGTGGGACGCCTGCAAGTCCGCCTTGAAACGTGGCCCGCGATAGCCGGTTTCCAGCACGCCCATCACCCACGCGACCACATGGAACAGCGCGCTCATCAGCCGCCCCTTCACGCCGTCGATGGGGTAATGGAGGTGGATATGGTCCGCCAATTCCGAACCATGATTCGGTCCGGCCACCGACGTCACCGACGCCACCCACTCCGGGCGTTTGGCCGCCGCATAACGTGCGGTCAGCGAGCCCTGGCTATGGCCGATCAGGTTGACCTTGTCGGCGCCGGTCTCCTCACGAATCTGCTCGATGTGCGCCAGTAACTGCTCGCCGCGCACCTCGCTGGCATCCAGTGGTGCGACCTGCACGGCAAACACTTGCGCGCCGCCTGCGCGCAACGCCGGGACGATGCCGTACCAGTAGGGGAAAAACCCCAAACGCACAAAACCGAGCATGCCGGGTACCAGTACCAACGGGTAACGCGTGGCTAACGACTGCGGCATGGGGCGAACGTCCTCGAAACGGCTGACCTGAGCGCAAGCCTAGCCCAACCTCAAGTCGGGCTGATGACGCCGTGGGTCAATCCGATAAAACTTTTTGCGCCGCCCGGGACTCACAACTTTGAGCGATCACGCCAGCAGAGCGTGGCGCAAAACCGGATTAGCCCCAGGAGATCGAGATGACTGAAGTTCAACTGACAGACGTTGCCACCCTGCGCAGCCGCGCCCGCAAAAACGTCGAAAACGGCGCGGTGACCGAAGGCTATGACGCCGACCGCGAAGAAATCATCCGCCTGCTCAACGAGTCGCTGGCCACTGAACTGGTTTGCGTGCTGCGCTACAAGCGTCACTACTTCATGGCCAGCGGCCTCAAGGCGGCAGTCGCTGCTGATGAGTTCCTTGAGCACGCCACGCAAGAAGCCGAGCACGCCGACAAACTCGCCGAGCGCATTGTGCAGTTGGGCGGCGAGCCGGAGTTCAACCCGGACCTGCTGTCGAAGAACTCCCACGCGCAGTACGTGGCGGGCAAGAATTTGAAGGAGATGGTCTACGAAGACCTGGTGGCGGAACGGATCGCGGTGGACAGCTATCGCGAGATCATTCAGTACATCGGCGATAAAGACCCAACGACACGCCGGATCTTCGAAGACATCCTGGCTCAGGAAGAAGAACACGCCGACGACATGGCCGACATTCTGCAAGGTCTCTAACCAACAACACATAGCAATGTGGGAGCTGGCTTGCCAGCTCCCACATTTTTTGGTCCCTGTATGTTCAGTTAGCCCTTTACCGTTTTCGGGGCCTTGCCTTCCTTCATCTGCTGCAACAACGGCGCGCACTGGTTCGGCACGTCCCCACTCGGCGCGATCAACGCCAGCAAGCCCGCTGCCGGAGCTACGATCACACCCAGCGCCACCATGCCCGCGCCACGCAGCATCAGCGGTACCGCTTTCACGCCGGCGTTGGGCTTGATGAATGGGCCATTGACGTACAACGGTGAGCGCAAGGAGAACAGGCGAAAGCCTTTCGATTCCGGGGTGATGGTCAGGTCCAACTGCTCGGTGGCCATGTTCGCGGTGCCATCGATGTAGATGATGGCGTTCTCGGTATCGAACACAAACAGGCGGGTCGTGGCCAGGCCGGTCTTGATGCCGAAGTCAGCGGCCGCGCAGTTGATCTTCACTTCCTTGTCGCCAAACAGGCGGCCCACCACGTAGTTGCCGACGTTGAGCCCGGCGATTTCCATCAGGCCACGGCTGATGGCGCCGTCGTTGATCAGCATCTTCAGGTCACCGTTGGAGCTGCCCAGCAGCGCTGCCACGGAGTTGCCGCGCCCGGCGATATCGGCATCGCCATTGAGCTCGCCAAAGCTGGTTTTCATCGGTTCGAAGGTGGGGAACAGCTGCTTGAGCTTGAAGTTACGCGCGGTGAGTTTGGCGCGGCCTTCCATTGGCGTGATGCGCCCGTTCAGGCGGATCTGCGCGTCTAGCTTGCCGCCGGCCACGCCGAAGCGCAGGGGTTCGAGACTGAGTTGGCCGTCGTTGAGCACCAGGTGGGTGTAGAGATCGGTGAACGGCAGTTCAGCACTGTGCACGATACGTTTGCCGGTGAATTCCACGTCGGCGTCCATGTCACGCCAGCGTTCGGTACGGAATTCTTCCACCGGCAGCACCTTGGTCGCCGGTTGTTTGCTTTCACCGCCACGGGCCTTTTGCTTGGCGTTGGAGTCGGCGCCGATCAAGGGCGCAAGGTCGGCCATCAGCAGTTGGTTGGACACCAACGCGCCGCTGAGCTTGGGCCGTGGCTGGCTGGCGACATAGGCGAGGTTGCCGTGGATATCGCTGTTGCCGATCTTGCCGTTGAAGTTTTCATAGGTGAAGGACGCGCCGCTGGCTTCGTGCAGCTTGGCGACCAGGTGGCCGTCGGTGGAATACGCCGGCGAGTCCGGCAGGGTCACGCCGGTCAGCGGGTACAGGTTGCCGAGGCTGCTACCGGCGAGTTTCAGGCGCAGGTCGAGGGCGCCAAGGTTGAGCGGGTCGGTCAAGGTGCCAGCGAGGGCGATGCTGGTATCGGCGACCTTGACCTGGGCTTGCAACGGGAACGGCTTGGCCGCGTCCTGCAAGGCAAGCAGGCCGCCGATCTTGCCGCTGCCGTCGAGCTTCTGCCCGTGGTACTGGCCTTTGACCTTGAGGGCGAATGCATAGTCTTGCGGCGCCGCGCCTTTTTCCAAGGCTTTCTTGGCATCCGCGTCGCCGACGATTTCGCCGAACGGGATCGGCTTGCCCAGGGGGTCGATGATCACATCGAGCTGGGTCTTGAGGGTTTGGTCGTCGAGGGTCACATGGCCTTTGTCAAAGCCGATGGCGCCGATGTCGACCACCCAGTTGGACGGTTCGGCATTCGGGTCCTTGGGGTCGAATTTGAAGGTCCAGTTGGCGCGACCGTCGGCGAGGCGTTGCAATTCGGCGCTTGGCTCAGTCAGGTCGATACGCGGGATCACCACGCGCTGCACCAGCAACGCCAGGGGCGAGATGCGCAACTCGACCTTCTTCAGGGTGACCATCTGCGGTTTTTTCGACCAGTCGGGGTTGCCCAGGGCCAGGTCCTCGGCGATCACATGGGGCCACGGCACCCAGGCGCGCCAGCCGCCTTGATCGGGCTCACGGGCCCACACCACGGCCAGGTTGCCGTTGATGGCAAACGGGCGATGCAACTCTTCGGAGACCTTGGCATTGATCTGCGGCTTGATGCGGTTCCAGTCAAAGAACGCCAGCACCAACACCACCACGGCGATTAATAGAACGAAGCTGGCACAGCTCCAAGCGACGATTTTGCGCGTGCGCGTCATTGCACAGGACTCCTGAATACGACTACCGCTGAACTACAGCTCATAAGGGTACGACTGGCAAACCGCCCGGGGGTTTAACCCGACCACTGATTTAGTCGCAAAAAGCCATTTTCCTGATCAAGCAGACAGAATCAATCATCAACGGCGCACCATTGTTACCCACCTTCGTGTCGAAAATACCCACCCCGGTGCAAAACCGCGGGCTTGAGAGGTGCGAGTTAGAGCCTCTGCCGAGAACAATCAATTCTGTTGATTATTACCATTGTGTTTATGAACTTTTATATCGACTTATCGAGAGTAGCATTAGCCCTGTACCCACTTTATCGCCCTCCCAAGGAGCAACCCATCATGAAACGCCAAGTACTCGCTACCGTCCTGTTGTCCGTCCTGGCTTCCAGCGCTTTTGCCCTGCCAGCTGCCGAACAAGCGACCCCACAGAACAAAGCCCAAGCCGTGCAGTCCAGCCAAACGCTGGCACGCAGCGGTTCGCAAGAAGAAGAAAACCGTGACTACGCCAAAGGCGCTGTCGCTGAAAACGGCCGCAACCGCCTGGAAGAAAAAGGTTTGGTTGAAGGTGGCGCCGAGCAAGCCAACAAACGCGCCTACACCGAAGGCGTTGCTGAAGGTGGCCGTGATCGCCTGGAACAGAAAGGCCTGGTCGAAGGCGGCGCTGAACAAGCCAACAAACGCGCTTACACCGAAGGTGTTGCTGAAGGCGGCGCTGATCGCCTGAAAGAACTGCACGAAGCCCAGAGCTAAGCCTGTGGTGGCCGATAAAAAAGCCCGATCCGCCGATCGGGCTTTTGCTTTGCTGTAGACCGCGTCACGCCCCACCCTGCGCAAGTTCGACGCCGATGAAGCTGTTTTGCTAGAGTGCGTCGCTGAACTTGCCGACAAAGCCCCCGCCCATGCTGCCCCGCGCCGAACAGAAGCAACAGACCCGCCTCGCCCTGATGGACGCAGCCCGCCATCTGATGGAGTGTGGCCGTGGGTTTGGCAGCCTGAGCCTGCGCGAAGTGGCCAAGACGGCCGGCATTGTGCCCACCGGTTTCTATCGCCACTTTGCCGACATGGACCAGCTTGGGCTCGTACTGGTCAGCGAAGTCGGCCAGACCTTCCGCGCCACCATTCGCCTGGTGCGCCACAACGAATTCGTGATGGGCGGCATTATCGATGCGTCCGTGCGCATCTTTCTCGATGTGGTGTCGGCCAACCGTTCGCAGTTCCTGTTCCTCGCCCGCGAGCAATACGGCGGCTGCCTGGCCGTGCGCCAAGCCATCGGCGCCTTGCGCGAAGACATCACCCGCGACCTCGCGGCCGACCTCACACTGATGCCCAAGCTGCAACACCTGGACGGCGAAGGTTTGCATGTGATGGCTGACCTGATCGTCAAAAGTGTGTTCGCCACCCTGCCCGACATCATCGACCCGCCCGCCCAGGCCCTGCCGGCCCACCTCACGCCTCAGGCGAAAATCACCCAGCAATTGCGTTTTATCTTTATTGGTTTGAAGCACTGGCAAGGCCTGGGCAGCACCGAGTAAAACGATCAACCCGCCGAGTGGAAACGCTTGGCCGTCGTGTAGTTTTTATTCCAATAGTTGTTGCTCAGCGAGTCGATACGGATGGTCTTGCCCGTGCGCGGCGAATGGATGAATTTGCCCTCGCCGATATAAAGGCCGACATGGCTGACCTGGCCGCGCCCATTGGCTTTGAAAAACACCGCATCGCCGGGCTTCAGTGCATTGCGCGGGATGGTCGCGGCTGTCGAGCGGTGCATCGCCGCCGTGGTGCGCGGGATCTGGATATTCGCTTCGGTCTTGAACAGATAGACCAGGAAACTGCTGCAATCGAACCCTTGCTGCACCGAGGTGCCGCCCCACTTGTAGGGCGTGCCCAGCAGTTCATGGGCACGGTCAACCACGTTGCTGATGGTGGCCGGGGCGAAGGTCGGGCGCGGTTGTAAATTGGCCGAAGCCGTTGAAATGACGAATGACAGACTGGCGATGACTAAGCAAAAAAATGACTTGAACATGATGAACGTCGCAGTGAATTAAACACGGCGCGGATCCTAAACACTCAACAAGTAGCACCATGAACGGCGAATCTTCAGGGTGCGTAGGACAAATCCGAAAACGCTCAGGACAAGTGCACAAATACAAAATGAGCACCGTTTTGGCGCATCACTAGAATTTTCCTACGCCCTGTTTAGTGGCGCCACAGTGCCTACTTACAGGCGATTCCTACTCACCGCCGAGATTGGCAAGGCCCTTGCTCTAGCACTTGCATCGCTCATTGCTGGAAGCCTTCTGATGCTGGTGATCCACCGCCGAATCGCCCCCCAAGCCCTCTGGGCTGCCGAGCTGCTGCTGAATTTCGAAGCCCGCAGCAAAAGCCGCCTGCGCTGTTTCAGTGCCGACGGTGAAGACGTCGGCCTGTTCTTGGAGCGTGGCCAGCCACCGCTGCACGATGGCGAATTCCTACAGGCCGAAGACGGACGTGTCGTACGTGTCTGCGCACGTCCTGAACAGCTGCTGCACGTCACCTGCCCCAGCGCCTTTGAACTGACCCGCGCGGCCTATCACCTGGGCAATCGCCACGTTGCGCTGCAAGTGGGGGATGGTTGGCTGCGCCTGCTGGATGACTACGTGCTCAAGGCCATGCTGGATCAACTGGGCGCCACCACTGAAACCCTTGAAGCGCCGTTCCAGCCGGAACACGGCGCCTACGGCGGCGGCCATCACCATTCGCGCCATGGCGACGAAGATTTCAATTATCCGCCCAAGCTGCACCAGTTCGGCGTACGTCTATGAACCCAGCCTGGGCGCTGTTGCGTCTGGCCAGTCCGCAATTGCCGATTGGCGGCTACAGCTATTCCCAAGGCCTGGAAATGGCCGTGGAGAACGGCCGCGTCAATGATGCGGCCAGCGCCCGCCGCTGGATCAGTGATCAGTTGTTGCTCAACCTCGCGCGTTTTGAAGCACCGCTGTTGCTCGCCCATTGCCGCGCCGCCGCGGAACAGGATTGGGCGCAGCTGGCACAGCTGTGCGAAGAACACCGCGCCAGCCGTGAGACCCGCGAGCTGTATCAGGAGAGCCGGCAGATGGGTTACTCGCTGCAACAACTGCTCAATGGTTTGCCTGAGCTGGACGACGCCGCGCGCCACTTCCTTGAACAACGCGGCGAACCTCACCTCGCCCTGGGCTGGGCCCTCGCCGCCCGCGCCTGGACCATCAGCCCCGTCGACGCCCTCGCCGCCTGGCTGTGGAGCTGGCTGGAAAACCAACTGGCCGTACTGATGAAAACCCTGCCCCTGGGCCAGCAAGCCGCCCAGCGCCTGACCAGCGAGTTGCTGCCACTGCTGCAACAGGCCCAGCAGGACGCCGCGCGTATCGACCCCAACCATTTCGGCAGCGCCGCATTCGGCCTGTCCCTGGCGTGCATGGCCCACGAGCGCCAATACAGCCGCCTGTTCCGTTCCTAGGAGAACCACCCCATGAATACACAACCTTTGCGCGTCGGCATCGGTGGCCCAGTGGGCTCCGGCAAGACCGCCCTGACCCTGGCCCTGTGCCTCGCCCTGCGCGACCGCTACAACCTGGCCGTGGTCACCAACGACATCTATACCCGCGAAGACGCCGACTTTCTGGTGCGCAACCAGGCCCTCGCGCCCGAGCGCATCATCGGCGTGGAAACCGGTGGCTGCCCGCACACCGCGATCCGCGAAGACGCGTCGATCAACCTTGAAGCGGTGGACCAGCTCAACCGCCGCTTCCCCGGCCTGGACCTGATCCTGGTGGAGTCCGGTGGCGACAACCTCTCGGCGACGTTCAGCCCGGAGCTGTCGGACCTGACCATCTATGTGATCGATGTGTCCGCCGGCGACAAGCTGCCGCGCAAGGGCGGGCCAGGCATTTGCAAGTCCGACCTGCTGGTGATCAACAAGATCGACCTGGCGCCGCTGGTCGGCGCCTCGCTGGAATTGATGAACAGCGACACCACCCGTATGCGCAACGGCAAACCCTTTGTATTCAGCAACCAGAAAACCGGGGTTGGCCTGGAAGAAATCGTCGCCTTTATCGAACGCCAAGGCCTGCTGACCGCCGCCTGATCAACCCATAAGGAACCTGTCCATGAGCCTCAAGAAACTCTTCACCGCCGCCGCATTGCTGCTGGCCCCGGCCCTCGCATTCGCCCACCCGGGCCATGGCGATAACGGCTTGCTCGCCGGGATCAGCCACCCGTTGGGCGGTATCGATCATTTGCTGGCGATGGTTGCGGTCGGCCTGTGGGCCGCGCAACAGAAAGGCGCGGCCCGCTGGGCGCTGCCGTGTACGTTTGTCGGCACCATGTTGATCGGTGGCGTGCTGGGCTTTGAAGGGATGCAATTGCCGGCGATGGAAAGCGGGATAGCCGCGTCGGTGCTGGCTTTGGGCCTGGCGGTGGCGCTGGCGGTGCGGCCGCCGTTGTTTGTCGCGGTGGGTGCGACTGCATTGTTCGCCTTGTTCCATGGCGTGGCCCATGGTTTGGAGTTGCCGGACATGTCCAGCCCGTGGGCGTATGCGGCCGGGTTTGTCGGGGCGACTGCTGTGTTGCACGCGGCCGGTTATGCGGTGGTGCGTTTCCTGCCGGCTGCGGCTGCGCCGTTGGTGCGGATTGCCGGGGCAGCTTCGGCGGCGACTGGGGTTTGGTTGCTCGCGGGCTGATTTGCGGCGCCTGTCAGGGCCTCATCGCAGGCAAGCCAGCTCCCACATTTGATTGGGTTCGCAGATCAAAATGTGGAGCTGGCTTGCCTGCGATAGCGGTCTCAAAAACACCACAGAACCCAAGCCTGCTACCATGCGCGCCTACACCCCTGCCGTGACGACGCCAGCCAATGCCCACCGCTCCAAGCTCCACCCTGAACGCCGTGCTCACGCACTTCCACACCCTGATCGTGCCGCTCTGGCAGGGCCCTGGCTGGAATGCCGACCTCGCGCTCCCCTATGAAGCACTGGACGCCAACCATCAGCCACTGCCACCGCAACGCTACCGCGCAATGGCCTGTGCCCGGCAGCTGTACCTGTTCGCCAGCCTGATCGGCGAACCCGGCGCCTCGTTTGCCGAAGAACGCGCGGCTGCATTGTTCCGTTCCCTGCAACGGCACTTCCACGATGCCGAGCACGGCGGCTGGTTCTACAGCATCGACCCGGCCGGCCAACCGCTGGACAAGCGCAAAGACCTCTACACCCATGCCTTCATCATCTTCGCCTGCGCCCACTACTGGGCCAAGGTGCGCGAGCCGTTGGTGGAGTCGGTGCTCAACGCCGCCCTGGCAGTGGTCGCCGAGCGCTTTGCCACAGGCGACGGCCTGTACGAAGCCGTGCTGGAGCGCAACTGGTCATCCCTCAAGTCCGGCCCGCTGCAAAACCCGCTGATGCACTTGGCCGAAGGCTTCCTGGCCACCCTCGCCGTGCGTGAAGACGCCGATGTACAAGCGGCACTGCTGGGCCTGGCGACGGCCATGCAGCAGCGCTTCATCGACCGCCAGCATGGCGTGATGATGGAAAAACCGCTGGGCGCTGTGGATAACTGGTTTGAACCGGGGCACCAGTTCGAATGGTTCTTTTTGCTGGAATCTTCCGACGTCCTACGCGGCACGCCGTTGCACGCCTCGCTGACGCGGGCTTTTTCCTACGCCGAGCAAAAGGGTGTGGATAAGTTGAGCGGTGCGGTCAGCGGCATGTTGGCGCTGGATGGCAGCGTGCGCGATGGCACCCAGCGCATCTGGGCCCAGGCGGAATACCTGCGGGCGCTGACCTTGCGCCCGGGCAGCGAGGCGGTGTTGCAGCGCCAGTTGCTGGCGCTGCAGCAGCATTTTTTGCATGGCAAAGGCTGGAATGAATGTCTGGATGCCCAGGGGGTGGTGAGTCGGTGGGATATGCCGTCGACTACGCCTTATCACTTGGCGACTTGTTATCAGGGGCTGATCCAGCATCTCGGGTGAGTGTTAGGGCCCCTTCGCGAGCAAGCCCGCTCCCACATTCGACTGCATTCCAAAGGTAGGACGCGGTTAAATGTGGGAGCGGGCTTGCTCGCGAAGGCCTCACCGCGGTCTAACTGCCTGTCACGCAATCCACTTGCGATCCCCAGTAAAACTGATGGTCAACCACCGCGCCGCATCCGCTTTGCCGAGCCCTGTGGATATCTCTTCGCGCAGCCCATCGAGGGTGGCGACGTTATCCACCGGGTAATCCGCCGGCAACACCACATGAATCTCGATAAACCGCGCCCGCCCGTGTTTTTGCACGTAGGACACGTAGTCGTCGAAACCATGTTTGGCCTGGGCCGCGTCCATCACTTCACGCACCTTGTCGTCCAACTGGTCCGGGGCAATCCCCAGCACCTCGCGCAATGCCGGGCGCAGGATCTTGAACGCCGGCGCCAGCATGCTCAGGGCCAGCAGGATCAGGATCAATGGGTCGACGTACACCGCCCACTCACCATAGCCCTGGGACTTGAGCAACAGCGCGGCGAGGAAGCTGATCAGCAAGCCGATCGATAGCATGGCGTCCACCAGCCAGCTGATGTTGTCGAACTGGATCAGCGAGGACTTGAGCGTGCGATTGCGATAACGCACGTAGAAGAAGTAGGCAAATTCGACGACGGTAAACACCGCCGCATAGATGATCACCAGCCCCAACTCGATCTCGCGCCCGCCATTGATAATGCCGAACACCCCGTTGAGGAACGCATAGATGGCGATCAGCAGCAGGAAGCTGCCTTCGATCAGCAGCACCATGGGCTCCAGGTGCCAGTAGCCGAACTGGAAGCGTTCGTTGCTTTTCTTGGCGATCAGCTTGGCCGTGATCAGCATCAACACCTTGATGGCGGTGGCGATCAGCGAGAAAAAGCCGTCGAACAGAATGGATTGGGCGCCGGATATCACACCCGTGACAATCCCGGCGATCGCGACGGCGAACATCAGGATGGTCGATTGTTTGAGCAGTGCCTGCTCACCTCGGTTACTCACATTTCCTCCTGTCAAAACCTTGAAACCGCTGGGTGCGGTGGGGTTCTCAGGAGGGGAGTGTACCTTATGGCCTGTTTTGGCTGATTTGGCGCCTTCGCGAGCAAGCCCGCTCCCACATTTGGACCGAGTACATCCTTGGAATGCGGTCAAGTGTGGGAGCGGGCTTGCTCGCGAAGCAGGCGGCGCGGTCTAAAGCCTTACTTGGCCCCGCGCTCGATGGCAAACCCAGCCCAGGTCTGGCTCACCGGCATCAGTTCCAGGCGGTTGATGTTCACATGCGCCGGGGTGTTCATGACCCAGAAGATCGTGTCGGCAATATCCTGCGGCTGGATCGGTTCGGCGCCGGCATAGGTCGCGTCATAACGCGCCTGGTCGCCGCCAAAGCGCACCAGCGAGAACTCGCTCTCACACAGGCCCGGCTCGATGTTGGTCACCCGCACGCCGGTGCCTTGCAGGTCGCAGCGCAGGTTCAGCGAGAACTGCTTAACGAATGCCTTGGAACCGCCATACACATGGCTGCCCGGGTACGGATAGTTGCCGGCAATGGAACCCAGGTTGATGATCCCGGCGCCACGGCCGTGAGCGATCAGGCGCGGCAGCAGCAGGCTGGTGGTGGTCAGCAGGCCCTTGATGTTGGTGTCGACCATGGTTTCCCAATCGTCGAGGCTGCACTTGGGCGCAGGGTCGGTACCGACGGCCAGGCCCGCGTTGTTGATCAGCCCGCGCAGCGTGGCGAACGACGGCGGCAGGTTGGCGATCGCCTCTTCCATGCCCTTGCGGTCACGCACGTCCACCACCAGGCCGTGCACTTCGGTCTGCTTGGAAAGTTCTTCGACCAACGCATTCAAGCGCTCGGCGCGACGACCGGTGAGCACCAGTTTCCAGCCGGCTTCGGCAAAACGACGGGCGCAGGCTTCGCCGAAACCTGAGGTTGCGCCAGTAATAAACAGCGTGTTGGACATGGTGTTCTCCTTGCGGGCATCGGGAAAAAATCAGCCAGCAGAATGCCCGTACGACGCGGTTGCGGCAACCGCTATGCACAGAACTTCATGTGCAGCTGATCAGTTTTTAACCACATCTCGCAAAGCCTTACAGAACGTGGCCTGCAGCCATGTGCGCGCAGGTTATCCACAACTGCGCCCACAGTCTTTGGGGGCAAGTGCAAAACACCTCAGGCCGCTGTATGCGGGGCTTGCAGGCGATTTTAGAAAGTTTTTTGCTTGACCTTGGCGGGGCCGTATGTAGGCCCATCAACGGGGAGAAAATCCCAACGATGGCTCCAGGCCAGTCATTCCGGCCTCTGCGGAGGTCTTTCCAGAGTTTAGTCACAGACTTATCCACAGGCTGAGCGGACATAAATCGGTCATATACCTGTGTCTTTAAACAGGTTGACAAAGCCCTTGGCCGGTCGCGAAAAAACCACTGATCGAAAAACGATCAACACGCTGCAAGCCACGGCTTTAAAGGCTTTCAGCAGAGTACTACCACGTTACCCACAGCCGGTTCCACAGTGGATGGGGACAAGTCAAAACTGTGACAAAACAGGGATTTGCGGCGGCTATATGTCGCGCTTTGGAGGGTGGCTGGATTTGTTTTCCACAATTTGGTATCGGCCCTGTGAACACCACAAAAAAATGTGGGAGCTGCTTTTTTTAGGAGCTGGCTTGCCTGCGTTAACATCGCCTCGGTTCACCAGATAGACCGAGGTGTCTGCATCGCAGGCAAGCCAGCTCCCACACAAAGCCAGCTCCCACAGTGGGTCTTGCGTCAAACTTTAGATCAGTGCCCGCCGAGGTAGGCGTTGCGCACTTCCTCGTTGACCAGCAGCTCCTTACCGGTGCCCGTCAGGCGAATCTCACCGTTGACCATCACATACGCCCGATCCGACAAGCGCAGCGCATGGTTGGCGTTCTGCTCCACCAGGAAGATGGTCATCCCGGTCGACGCCAGCTCCCGCAAGGTCGAGAAGATCTGCTTCACCACAATCGGCGCCAAGCCCAGGCTCGGCTCATCCAGCAGCAACAGCTTGGGCCGGCTCATCAGCGCGCGGGCGATGGCGAGCATTTGCTGCTCGCCACCGGACATGGTCATGGCCCGCTGGTTACGCCGCTCCTTGAGCCGTGGGAACAGCTCGAACATGCGCTGCATGTCCTGGCTGGCGAACTTGTCGCCAATCGGGATGGTGCCCATCAGCAGGTTTTCCTCGACGGTCATGTCGGGGAACACCCGCCGCCCTTCCGGCGACTGCGCGATGCCGTTGGAGGCGATGTAGTGGGACGACTTGTGGGTAATGTCGACGCCGTTGTACAGAATCTGCCCCGACTCGGCCCGTGGCTGGCCGAAGATCGACATCAGCAGCGTGGATTTGCCCGCGCCGTTAGAGCCGATCAGGCTCACGGTTTCGCCTTCGTTGATGTGCAGCGAGACTTTTTTCAGGGCCTGGATCGGGCCGTAGAACACGTCCAGATCCTTCATTTCGAGGATAGGTGCACTCATACCAGCTCCTCTTCGTCGGCGCCGAGGTAGGCGGCAATCACTTTCGGGTCGTTGCGGATCGCGTCCGGGCCGCCTTCTGCGATCACATTGCCGTGGTCGAGCACCACGATGTGGTCGGAAATACTCATCACCATGCCCATGTCGTGTTCAATCAGCACCACCGTCAGGTCGTGTTCGTCGCGCAGCAGGCGAATCATCGCGCTGAGGGCTTCGGTTTCCTGGGGGTTGAGGCCCGCTGCCGGTTCGTCCAGGCAGATGATCTGCGGCCGCGTGCACATGGCCCGGGCGATTTCCAGGCGGCGCTGCTGGCCGTAGGAGAGTTCGCCAGCCAGGCGGTTGGCGCAGTCCACCAAATCCACCACTTCCAACCAGTAAAAGGCGTGGTCCAGAGCGTCGCTTTCGGCCTTGCGGTAGCCCTTGGTGTTGAGGATGCCCGCCAGCATGTTGCGGTTGACCCACATGTGCTGGGCCACCAGCAGGTTCTCCACCACGGACATTTCCTTGAACAGGCGAATGTTCTGGAACGTACGGGCCAGGCCTGCACGGTTGACCAGGTGGGTACCGCCGAACATCTTGTAGTACACACGGCTGAGGAAGCTTTTCGGCGAGACAAAGTCGGTAGGCTGGAAGCGTTCGCCGAGCAGTTGGATCACGTCGGTCTGCTTGCCGCGCACGTTGAGGTTGATCTTGCCGCCGCTGGCTTTATAGAAGCCGGTGAGGCAGTTGAACACCGTGGTCTTGCCGGCACCGTTGGGGCCGATCAGGGCGAAGATCGAGTTGCGTTCGACCTTGAGGCTCACATCGCTCAGGGCCTTGATGCCACCGAAGTGCATCATCAGGTGTTCCACGGAGAGCACGACTTCCTTGCTCATGGCGCCACTCCTTTACGTGGGGTCACACCGGTACGGCTGATGCGGATCAACCCGCGCGGTCGCCAGATCATCATCACCACCATCAACACGCCAAACAGCAGCACGCGGTATTCGGAGAAGCTGCGCAGCAGTTCCGGCGCGACGGTCAGCACGAACGCCGCGATCACCACCCCCACCGTCGAGCCCATGCCGCCCAAGACCACGATGGCAAGGATCAGCGCCGACTCGAAGAAGGTGAACGACGACGGGTTGACGAAGCCCTGGTAGCTGGCAAAAAACACCCCGGCCAGGCCTGCGGTGGAAGCGCCGATGGTGAACGCCGAGAGCTTGACCAGCACGTGGTTCAGGCCCATGGAACGGCAGGCGATCTCATCTTCGCGCAAGGCTTCCCAGGCGCGGCCGACCGGCATGCGGGTCAGGCGGTGCTTGATGTACAGCACAGCCAGCACCACCAGGAACAGCACGATGTAGATGAACATGAACTTGATGTTGGGGTTGTAATCGATGCCGAAGAACTCGTGAAACGGTATCCCGCCCTCCTTCGCCTTGCGCCCGAACTCCAGGCCGAGGAAGGTGGGCGATGGCACCGGCATGCCGTTCGGCCCGCCGGTAAACGACAGCCAGTTATTGAGTACCAGGCGGATGATTTCACCGAAGCCCAGGGTCACGATGGCCAGGTAGTCACCGTGCATTCGCAACACCGGGAAGCCGAGTATGCATCCCGCCAACGCCGCCGCGATGGCCGCCAGTGGCAGCACCGTCCAGAAGCCGAGGCCCAAGTATTGATAACCCAGGGCCAGGCCGTAGGCGCCGATGGCGTAGAACGCCACGTAGCCCAGGTCGAGCAAACCGGCCAGGCCGACCACGATGTTCAGGCCCAGGCCCAGCAGCACGTA
Organism: Pseudomonas sp. KBW05; assembly: GCF_003852405.1. Lineage (GTDB taxonomy): Bacteria > Pseudomonadota > Gammaproteobacteria > Pseudomonadales > Pseudomonadaceae > Aquipseudomonas. Next base: position 317,086 of record NZ_QAJM01000007.1, on the reverse strand, counting down.
GATCAACCCGAGGATAACCACGGTGAGCAGGTACTTGTTGGCAAAGATCGGGAACACGATGGCAATCACGATCAGCGCCGGGATGATCCAGCGCAGCCGCGACTTGTAGTCCGGCGCCAGCACATGCACACCGGAGCCGCTGCTTTCGAAGCCCTGCAGGATCTTCAGGCCCTTGGGGGTTTGCAGGAACAGGCTGAGGGCAAAGCGGCCGACCATGACGATGGCGACCAGCGTGGCCACGCGGGCCGGTTCCAGGTTGAAGCTGTAGCCGTCGAGGACGACGCCGACGATCGGACCGAACACGACCAGGGAAATAAGCCCGGCGAGAATCGTGTCGACCACACTTTTCTTGATATCGATGGGTTTGGCAGCAGACATGTTTACACCTTAGCCACGAGTGGGCGACCCAGCAGGCCCTGGGGACGGAAAATCAGAATCACCACCAGCAGGGAGAAACTGAACACGTCTTTGTAGTCAGAGTTGATCAACCCCGCGAACAGCGACTCGGAGATGCCGAGGATGATCCCGCCCAGCATCGCCCCAGGCAGGGAGCCGATGCCGCCGAGGACCGCCGCTGTAAACGCCTTGATGCCGATGATGAAGCCGGCATAGAAGTCGAAGGTGCCGTAGTTGAGGGTGATGAGCACACCGGCGAGGGCGGCCATGGCGGCACCGATGACAAACACGTAGGAGATCACGCGGTCGGTGTTGATGCCGAGGATGGAGGCCATCTTGCGGTCTTGCTGGGTGGCGCGGCACATGCGGCCGAGCTTGGTGTATTTGATCACGTAGGTCAGCAGGGCCATGCCCGCGAAGGCGGCGACCAGGATAAACACCTTGGTGTACGTCAGTTGCACGAAGCCCGTGCCGATATCGACACGCCAAGCCCCGGCCAGCAGGGTGGGAATGCCTTGTTGCTTGGCGCCCTGGGCGATCTGTGCGTAGTTCTGCAGGATCAGCGAGATGCCGATGGCGCTGATCAGCGGCGCGAGTCGGGTGGAGTTGCGCAGGGGTTTGTAGGCGACACGCTCAATGACCCAACCGTACACGCCGGTGACGACCACGGTGAAGATCAAGGTGCCGAGAATGAGCAGCGGGAAGGATTCGATGCCGAAGTAGGCGAGCAGGGCCAGGGTGATCGCCGCGAGGTAAGCGGAAATCATATAAACCTCGCCGTGGGCGAAGTTGATCATGCCGATGATGCCGTAGACCATTGTGTAGCCGATGGCGATCAGGCCGTAGACCGACCCGAGGGTCAGGCCGTTGACCAGTTGCTGCAGGAAAATACCATCCATAACGCAATCTCACGCGGTGAGCACCTGCACACCTGTGGGTGTGCGGCGCTTCTGGAGGAAAAGACAGATCTCGATCACGACACAGTCCCCCTGTGGGAGCGGGCTTGCTCGCGAAGGCGGTGTGTCAGAAACACATTCAGAGACTGACACGCCGCATTCGCGAGCAAGCCCGCTCCCAAATTGGGTCCGCGGTGTTTGTATTTATTTCTGTTTTTCCAGCTGATGGTATTTACCGTCTTTATCCCACTGGTAAACCACATAGTCGGAGATTTTCAGGTCGCCCTTGCCGTCCCATTCCTTCTTGCCCATCACCGTCTGGACAGGGTTGGCTTTCAACCACTTGGCCGCATCTTCGCCCTTGTTGGACTTGGCGCCGTTGAAGCCGGCAGCCAGGGCCTGGATCGAAGCGTAGGCGTACAGGGTGTAGCCTTCAGGCTCAGTGCCGTTTTTGCGGAACTCTTCCACCACGGCCTTGCTGTCTGGCAGCAGGCGTGGGTCGGCGCCGAAGGTCATGTAGACGCCGTCGACGTATTGCGCGCCGCCAGCCGTGGCCACCAGTTCGTCGGTCACGACGCCATCGTCGGACATGAACTTGACGTCTTTCAAGCCGGCTTCACGGATCTGGCGAACCAGGGGACCGGCTTCCGGGTGCAGGCCGCCGAAGTACACGACGTCGGCGCCCAGGGAGCGGATTTTGGTGACGAGCGCACTGAAGTCTTTTTCACCGCGGGTCAGGCCTTCTTCCAGCACCGGCTTGACGCCGCGCTTGGTCAACTGGGCAGCGGTGGCGTCGGCCAGGCCTTTGCCGTAGGTGTCCTTGTCGTTGATGACTGCGACTTTCTTGCCCTTGAGCACATCGACGATGTAGTCGCCGGCCACGATGCCTTGCTGGTCGTCACGCCCGCACATGCGGAACATGGCGCCCAGGCCGCGCTCGGTGACCTGTGGGTTGGTGGAGCCTGGGGTGATTGCGATGATGCCCGCTTCGTCATAAACCTCGGACGCCGGGATGGTGTTGGACGAGCAGAAGTGCCCGACGACGCCAATCACCTTGTCCTGGTCCGCCAAGCGGTTGGCCACGGCCACGGCCTGCTTGGGTTCGCAGGCATCGTCGCCGGCAACCAGCTTGATCTGCTCGCCGTTGATGCCGCCTTCCTTGTTGATTTTATCGGCTGCCGCCTGGGCACCCTTCATGTACTGCTCACCGAAAGCCGCGTTGGCACCCGTCATCGGGCCCGCCACGCCAATTTTCACATCAGCTTGAACAAACGTAGAAACACCCAGCGCCGCTGCAACGGCAAGGGCCAGGAAACCTTTCTTGTAAAACGTCTGGGACATGAGTGGTGCTCCGATATTTTTGATTTTTGGCACTACAACTTGCGTTCAAACTTTTCACTGAAAGCCCTGAGCAAAGCGCGTGCCAGTAGGTTTTTATTCTTCAAAAAGACACGGTGTCATTGTTATTACGGGTGTTTCGGCGCCGTTCGTCAGGACGTGCAACCCTCCAACCTCGATAGGTGCAACCTGCGCGCCGAAAAAGTACAACCCTGGCAGGTCACACCTGCAACCAAGCCTATAAACGACAGTTCCTACAGCTGTAACAAACGGCGTAACGGAACTGCACATTTACAGTGCGTGACTGCTACGACTTGCACCAATACAGATTAGTAGCCTGCTAAGAAAATGCCGGCTTCTGAGCGGTATTTCACTGATCAGATCACGATCCGCAGACATTGCCCGGCGTGATACAGCGAGAATCCCGCCTCATACAGACAGCTGCGCAGGCCCACCCCGGCCAACGGCTGCATCGGTGCGAACGGAATCGGCAACGCCTGGGGATTCTGGTGACACAGATAGTCGGCAAACGCCTTGCCGACCACGCTGCCAGTGGTCACGCCGCGACCGTTGTAGCCCGTCACGGCCACCAGGCCCGGCGCCGGTTCGAACAGGCGCATCAGGTGGTCGGGGGTGAAGGCAATGCAGCCGGTCCAGGTGAACTCCCACTGCACCGATTTGAGGTACGGGAAGTAGTGCTGCTGCACCCGATCGGCCCACGCCTTGAGGAACCACGCCGGTTTCTGGTTGCCATTGCCCAGGCTGCCGAGCAACAGGCGGCCATCGGCATCACGGCGGATACTGCTCAGGACCTGGCGCGTGTCCCACGAACCCTGGCCGCCGGGAAGGATCTGCGCGGCGGCGGCGTCCGTCAGCGGGGCTGACGCGACCTGGTAGTAGTAGCCGGGGAAAAAGTTGCGCCGCAGTTCGGTCCATTCGCCTTCCGTGTAGGCGTTGGAGGCGATCACCACTTGAGCGGCCTGCACCGAACCCTGTGCGGTTTGCACCGACCAGTGCGCACCTTGGCGTTCCAGTTGGGTGACCGGGGAATGGTCGAACAGCTGCCCGCCGAGGCCGACGGCGGCATTCGCCAAACCACTGGTATAGGCCATCGGGTTCAAGGTGCCGGCGCGGCGATCGAGCAAGGCGGCGGCGATTTTCTGCGTACCGGTGGCCTGCTCACAGGCCTGGCCGGTGAGCAATTCCACCGGCGCGCCACGGCGCTTCCATTGTTCTTCCCGGCTACGCAAATCCGCCTCGCCCCGGGCGTTGTGCGCCATGTGCAGGGTGCCTTCGCGGCGCAATTGGCAATCGATGTGGTATTTGTCGATCAGGCTGAACACCAGCGAAGGTGCCGCGCCCAGCATGCGATTGAGCTGGCTGCCGACCTCGGTGCCGAAACCGGCTTCGATGTCATCCGGCGGGATCCACAGGCCAGCGTTGACCAGCCCGACGTTGCGCCCCGAACCGCCGTGACCGGTGCGATGGGCCTCCAGCACGGCGACGCTCTTGCCTTGTTCCAGCAAGTGAATGGCCGCCGACAAACCGGTGATGCCGGCGCCGATCACGCACACATCCACCTTGACCTCACCCTTGAGCGCGGCACGATCCGGCCGGCTGGGGGTGAGGTGTTCCCATAAACATGTTTCGCGTAATGCCATTGCCAGACTCCGATGAGACCCAACAAACCACTTCCAATTTGTTAATGCGATCAAATGTGGGAGCGGGCTTGCTCGCGAATGCGGTGGATCAGTTGTAAATCTGTTGACTGACACACTGCATTCGCGAGCAAGCCCGCTCCCACATTTTTTAGTCGAAAGTGATGCCCTGGGCCAGCGGCAATTCCAGCGAATAGTTCACGGTATTGGTCTGGCGACGCATATACCCACGCCACGCATCCGAACCCGACTCACGCCCGCCGCCCGTCTCTTTCTCGCCACCAAACGCGCCACCAATCTCCGCCCCGCTCGGGCCGATATTGACGTTGGCGATACCACAGTCACTGCCCACCGCCGACATGAACTGCTCGGCCTCACGCACATCAGTAGTAAAAATGCACGACGACAAGCCTTGCGGCACGGCGTTGTTCAGGCGCAGGGCTTCAGCGAAGTCGGTGTAGCCGACCACGTAGAGGATCGGTGCGAAGGTCTCGGTGCAGACCACGTCGCTCTGTTCGGGCATTTCCACGATGGCCGGTGACACGTAATAGGCATTCGGGAACGTATCTTCCAGCTGGCGCTTGCCGCCGAACACCCGGCCGCCTTCGCTCAAGGCTTGCTCCAGGGCGTCCTGCATGTTGTCGAAGCCATGTTTGTCGATCAGCGGGCCGATCAGGTTGCCTTCCAGCGGATGGCCGATGCGCACCTTGGAATAGGCGGCCTTGAGGCGAGTGACGATTTCTTCCTTCACCGACTCGTGGGCGATCAGCCGGCGCAAGGTGGTGCAGCGCTGGCCGGCGGTGCCGACGGCGCTGAACAGGATAGCGCGCACGGCCATGTCCAGATCGGCGCTGGGGCCGAGGATCATCGCGTTGTTGCCGCCCAGTTCCAGGATGCTGCGGGCAAAACGCGCGGCGACTTTCGGCGCCACTTCGCGGCCCATGCGCGTGCTGCCGGTGGCGCTGATCAGGGCGACACGCGGGTCATCCACCAGCGCAGCGCCGGCGTCGCGGCCGCCGATGATCACTTGGCTCAAGTACGGCGGAGCATCGTTGAAGTTCTTCACCACGCGCTCGAACAGCGCCTGGCAGGCCAGGGCGGTGAGCGGGGTCTTTTCCGACGGTTTCCAGATCACCGCGTTGCCGCATACCAGGGCCAGGGCGGTGTTCCAGGCCCATACGGCGACCGGGAAGTTGAAGGCGCTGATCACGCCGACCACGCCCAGCGGGTGCCAGGTTTCACGCATATGGTGGCCAGGGCGCTCGGAGGCGATGGTCAAGCCGTAGAGCTGGCGGGACAGGCCGACAGCGAAGTCGCAGATGTCGATCATTTCCTGCACTTCGCCCAGGCCTTCCTGGGTGATCTTGCCGGCTTCCCACGACACCAACTCGCCGAGGTCGGCCTTGTATTCGCGCAGCACATCGCCAAATTGGCGCACCAGTTCGCCACGACGCGGCGCTGGCACTTTGCGCCAGGCCTCGAACGCATGCTCGGCGCGACTGACCTGCTGCTCCACCTCGGCGGCACCTTCCCAGTGCACGCTGCCGATACGGCTGCCATCAATCGGCGAATGCACAGGCTGTTTACCCGACTGGTACAGCGCCGGGTTTACCCCCAGACGATCAAGCAATGCGGCAACCATGGGTCACTCCTTCAATCTGCAAACTTAAAAATTCGCGCCGCAGCCCGCACGGCGATCCAGAGCTTATTTGTAGCTGGCCCAAGACTTGCCAACAAACGACGATTAGGCGAGATATCATTCCGTTTATTCATGCAAAGCATAAAAAGAGGCACACCGTGCTGAACAAAAGACATTTGCCCTCGATCACCGCACTGCAATGTTTCGAAGCCGCTACCCGTCATCTGAGCTTCACCCGCGCCGCCGAGGAGCTGAACCTCACCCAGAGCGCGGTGAGCAAGCAAGTGGCGCAGCTGGAAGAGCTGCTGCAACACCTGTTGTTTCGCCGTGTACGCCGACGTTTGCAGATGACCCCAGCCGGGGATTTGTACCTGGTGGAAGTGCGAAAAATCCTCACACAGGTGGAGATGTCCACCCACTACCTGCGTTCCTACGGCGGCGAGACCGAAGTGCTGCGCGTCTCCACGCCCTACACCTTCGGCGCCCGCTGGCTGGTACCGCGCCTCAAGGGCTGGCGCTTGCGCCACCCGCACATCCACCTGGACCTGTGCAACGAGCAGGAACCCGATGAATTGCTACAAGGCAAGGCCGACATGGCCTTCTACTTCGGCCAGGGCGCACGCCCCGGCACCGAGAGCTTGAAGCTGTTCAGCGAAGAGCTTGTACCGGTGTGTGCACCGGAGAGCCTGCCCGCACAGCCCTTCACGGACCCCACGCAACTGAGCGAACTGGTGCTGCTGCAAAATGCCTCGCGCCCGCAAGGCTGGCACGACTGGTTCGCCAGCCAGGGTTTGCAGACCGAGCACAGCTACCACGGGCCGCGTTTCGACACCTTCTATATGTGCATCCGTGCGGCGCAAGTGGGCTGTGGCGTGGCGTTGTTGCCAAGGTTTCTGGTGGAAGAGGAACTGGCGGACGGCAAGCTGGTGATTCCTTGGCAACATGCGATGCCGAGCCAGGATGCGTATTACCTGGCGTACCCGGAGCATTCGGCGGAGGTGCCGAAGGTCAGGGAGTTTGTGAAGTGGATGATGGAGCAGGTTATTTAGTGCCTGGAGTATCGCCTTCGCGAGCAAGCCCGCTCCCACATTTGACCGCATTCTCATGTTGGAAAGCGGTTGAATGTGGGAGCGGGCTTGCTCGCGAAGACGGCAGTGGCCACAACAACAATCCCAAAATAAAAAATCACTGGCAAAACCCCACAGGTCTATGCGCCACTAGCCCCCTTCCTTAATTGTGCGTAAAGGCCGGCGCCCATCGCCGACCCGTCTGGAGATTCCCGTTATGAGCGAGAGTGTGTTTGCCGATCGCATCGTGCAGAACCTGCTCGACACCGACTTCTACAAGCTGACCATGATGCAGGCGGTGCTGCACAACTACCCGAACGTGGAAGTTGAATGGGAGTTTCGTTGCCGTAACAGTGAAGACCTGCGCCCGTACCTGGCGGAAATCCGCTACCAGATCGAACGCCTCGCCGAGTTGAGCCTGAGCCCGGACCAATTGGGCTTCCTGGAACGCATCAGCTTTATGAAGCCGGATTTTTTGCGCTTCCTCGGGCTATTCCGCTTCAACCTGCGGTATGTGCAGACCGGTATCGAAAACGGCGAGCTGTTCATCCGCCTGCGCGGGCCGTGGCTGCATGTGATCCTGTTTGAAGTGCCGATGCTGGCCATCGTCAGCGAAGTGCGTAACCGCTACCGCTACCAGACCGTGATCCTGGAACAGGCCCGTGAGCAGCTGTACCGCAAGTTCGATTGGCTGACGGCGAATGCCAGCAGCGAGGAATTGTCGGAGCTGCAAGTGGCGGACTTCGGCACGCGTCGACGCTTCTCATACCGCGTGCAGGAAGAAGTGGTCAGCGTCCTCAAGCATGACTTCCCCGGCCGCTTCGTCGGCACCAGCAACGTGCACCTGGCCCGCGAGTTGGACATGAAACCCTTGGGCACCATGGCCCACGAATGGATCATGGCCCACCAGCAACTCGGCCCGCGCCTGATCGACAGCCAGATCGCCGCCCTTGATTGCTGGGTCCGCGAATACCGTGGCCTGCTGGGCATCGCCCTGACCGATTGCATCACCACCGATGCGTTCCTCGGCGATTTCGACCTGTACTTCGCCAAGCTGTTCGACGGCCTGCGCCACGACTCCGGCGACCCGGTGCAATGGGCCGAAAAAGCCATTGCCCACTACCACAAGCTCGGCATCGAGCCCATGAGCAAGACCCTGGTGTTCTCCGACAGCCTGTCGCTGCCCAAGGCCCTGGAAATCTTCCGTGCGCTGCGCGGGCGAATCAACGTGAGCTTTGGCATCGGCACCAACCTGACCTGCGATATTCCAGGTGTTGAACCCATGAGCATCGTGCTTAAAATGACCGCCTGCAATGGCCAGCCCGTGGCGAAGATCTCCGATGAAGCGGGCAAGACCCACTGCACCGATCCGAATTTCGTCGCCTATTTGCGTCATGTGTTCAAAGTACCTGCCATCTCTAGCAAGGAGTGAATCATGCAAGCCGTACAGCGTGAGATAGCTGAAAAACTCAAGGTCCAAGCGCCGTTCGCCGACCAGGCCGCCCTTGAGGCCGAGGTTGCCCGCCGCGTGGCGTTTATCCAGGATTGCCTGCGCAATTCCGGGCTCAAGACGTTGGTGCTGGGCATCAGCGGCGGTGTCGACTCCCTGACCGCTGGCCTGTTGGCCCAGCGCGCGGTAAAAGAGCTGCGGGAAAACAGCGGTGATGCGGCCTACCGCTTTATCGCGGTGCGCCTGCCCTACGAAACCCAGTTCGACGAAATCGATGCCACGGCCTCGGTAGACTTTATCGAGCCCGACGAGCGCCACACCGTCAACATCGGCCCGGCAGTAAAAGCCCTGGCCCATGAAGTGGCGGCGTTTGAAGGCAAGGCCGCGGTGTCCCGTGATTTCGTGCTGGGCAACACCAAGGCGCGCATGCGCATGGTGGCGCAGTACACCATCGCCGGCGCGGCCAGCGGTTTGGTGATCGGTACAGACCATGCAGCGGAAGCGGTGATGGGCTTTTTCACCAAGTTCGGTGATGGCGCGTGCGACCTGGCGCCGTTGAGCGGGCTGGTGAAAAACCAGGTGCGGGCGATTGCACGGCACTTCGGCGCGCCGGAATCGTTGGTGGAGAAAGTGCCGACGGCGGACCTGGAAGACTTGTCGCCGGGCAAACCGGACGAAGCGTCACATGGCGTGACCTATGCCGAGATCGATGCGTTCCTGCACGGTGAAGCGGTGCGTGAGGAAGCGTTCCGGATTATCTGCGAGACGTATCGCAAGACCGAGCACAAACGGGTCATGCCGTTTGCGCCGTGAGGTGTGTCAGATAGATGAGTGTTAACGGTTAGACCGCTTTCGCAGGCAAGCCAGCTCCCACAGTTGACCGAGTTACAACATGGGAATGCGGTCAACTGTGGGAGCTGGCTTGCCTGCGAAGAACGATGACTCGGTTCAACTGACCACCCACAAAAAAAGCGCCTGAACAGGCGCTTTTTTTCGACCAGGATCGGCTTACTTCAAGGTCACAGTGCCTTTCATCATCGACACATGGCCCGGGAACGAGCAGAAGAACATGTAGTCGGTGCCGGCAGCCAGTTTCGCCACATCGAAGGTCACCGAATCTTTCTCGCCAGCACCGATGATCTTGGTGTGGGCGATGATGCGTGCGTCGCCTTCTTTCAGGTAGTTCTTGTCGATACCGGCAGCCATGCCGTCGGTGGCAACCGGCTGCATGTCAGCGGCGCTGGTCAGTACCCAGTTGTGGCCCATGACGTTTTTCGGCAGGTTGCCGGAGTGCGTCAGCTCGACGGTGAAGGTCTTGCAGCTCTTGTCGATTTCAATGGCTTTGGTGTTGAAGGACATTTGGTCAGTGGAGTCGACAGTGACCTTGCACTCTGCAGCAAGCAACTGGCCGCTAGCCAGAGTCAGCAGGGAAACAGCAACGAGTTTGGCGAACATGTGAATCTCCAAGGCAGGGTTTAGAAAACGCGGATTGCGGCAAGGGTGCCTCAAGCAGGCAAAAATTCTTATGATCTGAATCAACAGATTGTATACAACTTTAGGCTATCAGACTTATCAACACAATCTAACAGCCAAAGTCGTACGACCTTTCTATGATCGGCCTACCCCCCACCGGAGTCCGAGCCATGCACCTCAACCAACTGATCAACGGCCTGCTGGCCGCGTACGCCTGCGGTAAGTGAGGGCCAAGCGCGCTGCTAAGCTGCTACCATAGCCACCCAAGGCAGCTGCGCGCCGCCCACCCTCACCTTCGACCCTAGAGGATCGCCCATGGCCAAACCTAATTACTCCTTCGCCAAACGTCAGAGAGACTTGGCCAAGGAGCAGAAGAAAGAGGAAAAACTGCAACGCAAGAAAGCCGCTGCGGATGAAGAAGCGGGTGCACTGAACCCGGAAGCAGAAGGCGACGTGGCAGCTGACGAGACTGAAACACCGAAAGATCCGGCTGAATAATTGATCGTTCCCACGCAGAGCGTGGGAACGCTCCCTACTCTAAAGGCATCACCGTCACCCGCACTTCCGGGTCATGGCTGCCTCCCCCCAGAATCACCCCCCGCAACGGCGACACATCGGAGAAATCCCGGCCCCAGGCCAGGGTGATGTGCTCCAGTGCCGGCTGCACATTGTTGGTCGGATCAAAATCCACCCAGCCCGACACCGGGCAATACACCGAAACCCACGCATGGGACGCATCGGCGCCGATCAGCCGTGGCTGGCCGGGCGGTGGCTGGGTCAGCAGGTAGCCGCTGATGTAACGCGCCGCCAAGCCCCGCGAGCGCAGGCAGGCGAGCATCAGGTGGGCGAAGTCCTGGCACACGCCACGGCGGCGCTCCAGCACTTCCACCAGCGGCGTGGCGACCTGGGTGGCTTCGGCATCGAAGGTGAACTCGCTGAAAATCTTCTGCATCAGCGCCTGTACGCCGAGCAATAACGGGCGCGCCGGCGGGAAGCAGCTTTCGGAGAACTCGACGAAATTTTTCTTCAGGTGCACGTAGGGCGATTCGAAGCGATAACGGATCGCCTCGATCAGCTCCACGGACAGCGGCCGGTTGCTGTAGGTCAGGCTGTCACGGGTCTGGTCCCAGGCCGGCGACTGCTGGAAATCCGGCACCGGCCGCGCCAGCACTTCCACGGTCAGCCCGGCGTTCACCAACAGCTCATCATGGGGCCGTTCAAACGCCAGCCGCGTGATCGGGTTGCCAAACACATCCAGCTCATCGCGCCGCGACGTCGGCTCGGGGCTGATATCCAACTGCTGCGCGCTGCAACGCTGCCAGGCGCACGGCCGTGGCCACAGGTGCGCCAACTGCTGGGCCAGGGACACCGGGCTGTCGTAGTGGTAATGGGTATCGTGGAAAATCTGGTAGCGCGCACTCATCACAACGACACCGTTTGCTGACTGACATCATCTACGTGGGCAAAATGGCGTAACGCCAGGCGATCCGACACTTGCCCGCTCTCATCGGCCACCGCTTGCAGCAGGTCGGCCAGGCCGTCCAAGGCGGCGCGCACACTGGAGTCGCCAAACAACGAATTCTCCAGGCAACCGAGGTCGAAATGCGCGAGGCGCTCCACCAGCGGGCCAAGGCCGGTTTCCCGGGGCACGCCAAAATCATCATTCAAGCGGCGCAGGGTGCGGCTCACCAGTTTCAACTGGAACAGCACCGCGTGAGGGTTCTGCTCGTCCAGTAGCAGCAAATCGAGCACCGGGATCAGCTGCGGCACCGCCAGGTAGCGCGAACGATAGGTGATGCTGCTGTTGCCCAGTTCAAGCAACCACTCCAGCCCGGCCTGATCGAACACCGCCACGCCACGCAGGAATGCGGCGAGGCTGCTGCTGAGAAATTGCAGCCGCTCGATGCGCCGGCCCATCATCAAAAAGCGCCAGCCTTCGTCGCGGGTCATGTCGTCCAGGGCAAACCCGGACAGCGCCGCGAGCGACATCACCAGACGGTTGAGAAAGTCCAGCAACTCGCCAAAGTCCGGTGCTTCGCTTTCCAGCTCCACGGCTTCGCGTTGCAGCTCAACCAGCGCCTGCCAGTTCTCCCGGGACAACTTGCCACGCACCTGGGACGCCGCCCACTGCAAGCGTTGCAGGTTGGCGCGCAGGCTCGACGGCCAGTCGTCACCGAGCATGGCCCCCAGCAGGCGCTCGGGCAGCTCGCCCTCCTCCGGCAACAAGCGCAGGCTTTCACCCAGCTCGACCGCCGCTTGCAAAGCCTGGGGATCGTCGCCGTCCACATAACGCGCCAGCACGATGCGCAGCCAGCGCGCGCTGTCATCACAGCGCTCGCAGTAGCGGCCAAACCAGAACAGGTTTTCCACCACGCGGGACGGCAGATACGGGTCGCGGCGCACCAGGTCATGGGCGCCGATGGTGCGTTGCGCGCGCCACTGTTCGCCGCCGGGCGCGCGTTCGCCGAGCACCCAGGTGTCCTTGCTCGCGCCACCGCGTTGCATCGATACCACTTCGGCATCGGCTTCGGCCGCCACACGGGTCAGGCCGCCGGGCAGCACGCGGTAGCCGTCATCGCTGGCCACAGCGTAGACGCGCATGCCGATGGCGCGGTGTTGCAGGTGGTCATCCACGGTGTGCCACACCGGCGCCTGGGACAGTTGCGCCAGTTCCTGGGCGACATAGGCGTAAGGCCGCGCGCGCATGCGTTCGGCGAGGGCCTGGCGTTGCTGGTCGTCGAGGTCACGACCGAACACCGGCGTAAAACTCTGCGACGGAAACGCCGGCTTGATCAGCAGCTCGGGCAATTTCTCCAGCGCTTCGGCGAGCACTGGCGCTTCACCGCACCACCAGGTGGCGATGGACGGCAGGATCAGTTCCTCGCCGAACAGGAACTCGTTGATCTTCGGCAAGAAGCCGAGCAGCCCCGGTGACTCCAGCACGCCGCTGCCCAAGGCATTGGCCACCAGCACGTTGCCTTGGCGCACGGCATCGAGCAGGCCGGGTACGCCGAGGGCCGAGTCGGTGCGCAGTTCCAGCGGGTCGCAGAAATCATCGTCGAGGCGCCGCATGATCGCGTGCACCCGGCGCAGGCCACTGAGGGTCTTGAGGAATACCGTGCTGTCGCGCACGGTGAGGTCGCCGCCTTCCACCAGCGGGTAGCCGAGCTGGCGCGCGAGGTAGAGGTGTTCGAAATAGCTTTCGTTGAAACGCCCCGGCGTGAGCAGCACGATCAGCGGCGGCTGGTCATCACCCGGTGCCTGGCGCGCGAGGGTTTCCTGCAAGGTGCGGAAGAAGCCGGTGAGGTGCTGCACCTGCAAGTCGCGGTAAAGATCCGGGAAGGCGCGGGACACGATGGTGCGGTTTTCCAGCGCATAACCGGCGCCGGACGGTGCCTGGGTACGGTCAGCCGTGACCCACCAGCGACCGTCCGGCGTGCGCGCCAGGTCCACGGCGTACAGGTGCAAAAAAGCACCGTCCGGCGGCTGGATGCCTTGGCATGGCCACAGGAAGTTGTTGTGCCCAAACACCAGCTCGGCCGGCAGCAGACCTTCCCTGATCAAGCGTTGCGGGCCGTACAAGTCGGCCAGCACCGCATTGAGCAGGCGCGCGCGCTGGGCGATCCCGGCCGACAGGTGCTGCCACTCTTCGGCGGCCAGCACGTGGGGCAGCAGGTCCAACTCCCACGGGCGATCGGCGCCCTTGGGGTCGGCGTAGACGTTGTAGGTCACGCCGTTTTCCTGGATCTGCCGGGTCAGCAGCGCCTGGCGCTGGGCCAGTTGCGCGGGGGTGCTGCGTTGCAGGTGGTCGAGCAGGCGCTGCCAATGGGCACGCACCGCGCCACTGCCGTCTAGCAGTTCGTGATAAGTGCCCGCAGTCAGCGGGTAGCGGTCGAGCAAGTTGGACATGGAACGCTCGGCAGAGGCAAGGGGGCGGTGTCAAAGTCACCACAGTCTAATGTGGGAGCGGGCTTGTGTGGGAGCGGGCTTGCTCGCGAATGCGGCGGGTCAGTCAATACATGTATCGGCTGATACACCGCTTTCGCGAGCAAGCCCGCTCCCACATTTTTAACCGCATTCAGTCATTTTTATTGGGGAAACGTCGTAGATCCAGAGTCATTGGCAGTTCGTCGTTGATGACGACCGTTGGCACCGGAAGCTTTCCAGGGCTATGCCCCAACCGGAAAAACCGCGCCATCCGCCGGCTCTCCGCCTCATTGGCATTCACCGGCAAGCTGTCGTAATTGCGCCCGCCCGGATGCGCCACGTGGTACTGGCAACCGCCCAGCGAACGCTGCATCCAGGTATCCAGCAAATCAAACACCAATGGCGCGTGCACCGGGATGGTCGGTTGCAGGCAGTTGGCCGGTTGCCAGGCGCGGTAACGCACGCCAGCGACAAATTCGCCGACGCGGCCGGTGGCTTGCAGTGGCAGCGGGATGCCGTTGCAGGTCAGCAGGTAGCGTTGCGGCGGCAGGCCGGTCAACTTGACTTGCAGGCGCTCCAGGGACGAATCCACATAGCGCACCGTGCCGCCCACCGCGCCTTCCTCGCCCAGGACGTGCCAGGGTTCGAGGGCCTGGCGCAGCTCCAGTTCGATGCCGCTGACGGCGTAGTCGCCGACCTTGGGAAAGCGAAACTCCAGGTGCGCGGCAAACCATTCGGCGCGCAGCGGGTAGCCGGCGGCATTGAGTTCGACGATCACATCGGCAAAGTCCTGCTCGATAAAGTGCGGCAACAGGAAGCGGTCGTGCAGTTCGGTGCCCCAGCGCGCCAACTTCGGCGGCGCATAGGGTTCACGCCAAAAACGGGCGACCAGGGCGCGCAACAGCAGCTGTTGGGTCAGACTCATGCGCGCATGGGGCGGCATTTCAAACGCGCGCAGTTCCAGCAGGCCCAGGCGACCGGTGGCGCCGTCCGGCGAGTAGAGCTTGTCGATGCAGAATTCGGCGCGGTGGGTGTTGCCGGTCACGTCGATCAACAGGTTGCGCAGCAGGCGGTCCACCAACCACGGCGGGCATTCTTCGCCCGGCTCGGGCATTTGCGCGAAGGCGATTTCCAGCTCGTACAAGGCGTCGTTACGCGCTTCATCCACGCGCGGGGCCTGGGATGTCGGGCCGATAAACAGCCCGGAAAACAGGTAGGACAAGGACGGATGGTTATGCCAATAGCTGATCAGGCTGCGCAGCAGATCAGGCCGGCGCAGGAACGGTGAGTCCTTGGGCGTCGCGCCGCCGAGGACAAAATGGTTGCCGCCGCCGGTGCCGGTGTGGCGCCCGTCGATCATGAATTTCTCCGTGGTCAGGCGGGTTTGCCGCGCCTCTTCGTAGAGAAATTCGGTGCGTTCCACTAACTCGTCCCAACTGGCGGACGGCTGCACGTTGACCTCGATCACACCCGGGTCCGGCGTCACGCGGAAGTTGCTCAGCCGGGTATCGGCCGGCGGCTCGTAGCCCTCCAGCAGCACCGGGCAATGCAACTCTTCGGCGGTGGCCTCGATGGCAGCGACCAGTTCCAGGTAATCCTCGACACGCTCCAGCGGCGGCATGAACAGGTAGAGGCGGCCTTCCCGCGCTTCGGCGCACAACGCGGTGCGGGTCAGCCAGTCGGCGGATTCGTCCACGCGGGGCGTACGCTCATCGCTCGGCGCAGGTTCGCCGTGGCTATTCAACTGAGCGGTGGTGGGCAGCGCCGGCTGATCCTGGTTAGGGTCCGTCGGATGCACAAACGGATACTCCGCCGCCGTCACCCAGGGCTGCGACGCCAATGGCAGGCGATAGCCCAACGGCGAATCCCCCGGCACCAGGCGACAGTGGCTATCGCGCAGGTACCAGCGCCCGCTCTGCCAGCGGTCGTTGGCCGCCGTGCGCGCCAGCGGCAGCACTTGGCCGATGACTTTATCCAGCCCTTGGCTGAACACCTTGCGCAGGCGTTCACGCTCCAGGTCGTCACTCAGCCGCGGGTCCTGGGCCGTGACGTTTTGCGGCAGCGCGCCTTCGCGCCACAGGTAGTAGAAGTTGTCTTCAAAGGCCGGGAAGACAAAGCGTGTCGGCAGTTTCAGGCGTTCGGCGACGCTGGCGAGGAAACGCCCGGCCATGGCGCCGTTCGCGCCGTAGTCTTCTTGCTCATCGGCAATCAGCGCGCTGTTGTGCCAGATCGGCACGCCGTCGCGGCGCCAGTAGCAGTTCAGCGACCAACGCGGCAGTTGCTCGCCGGGGTACCACTTGCCCTGGCCAAAGTGCACCAGGCCCTTGGGCGCGTAGTGCTTGCGCATGCGCTGGAACAACTCGGCAGACAGGCGGCGCTTGTCCGGGCCCAGGGCGGCGGTGTTCCATTCGGCGCCGTCGGGGTCGTCGATGGAGACGAAGGTCGGCTCGCCGCCCATGGTCAGGCGTACATCGTCCTTGAGCAGGTCGCCATCGATCTGCCGGCCCAGGGCCTGGATCGCCAGCCATTGCTCTTCGGTGTAGGGCTTGGTGACGCGCGGCGCTTCCCAAATCCGCTCAACGGACATTTCGTGGGTGAATTCGCACTCACACGGTTCCACCAAGCCACTGATCGGCGCCGCAGACGATGGATCGGGACTACAGGCCAACGGGATATGGCCTTCACCGGCAAACAAGCCGGAGGTGGCATCCAGGCCGATCCAGCCGGCGCCGGGCAAATACACTTCGCACCAGGCGTGCAGGTCGGTGAAGTCCACTTCAGTACCGGACGGACCGTCGAGGGCCTTGACGTCGGCGGTGAGCTGGATCAGATAGCCGGACACAAACCGCGCCGCCAACCCCAGGTTGCGTAGGATCTGCACCAGCAACCATGCCGAATCGCGGCACGAGCCGGAGGCGTTTTCCAGGGTGAACTCCGGCGTTTGCACGCCCGGCTCCATGCGGATCAGGTAGCCGATATCAGCGGCCAGGCGCTGGTTGAGGCCCACCAGGAAGTCCACCGCCGGCAATGGCGTGCGGTCGATACCGGCCAGGTAGGCGGCGAATTTCGGCGTCAGCGGCAAGGTTTCCAGGTACGGCGCCAGCTCACGCTGCTCATCGGCGGCGTAGCTGAAAGGGATTTTTTCGGCGTAGGGTTCGAGGAAAAAGTCGAACGGATTGAACACCGCCATCTCGGCGACCAGATCGACTTCGATACGCAGCTCGTCAGTCTTTTCCGGGAACACCAGGCGCGCCAGGTAATTGCCCTGGGGGTCTTGCTGCCAATTGATGAAATGCTGCTCGGGCAGCACTTTCAGCGCGTAGGACAAAATCCGCGTACGGCTGTGGGCCGCCGGGCGCAAACGCACGATCTGCGGGCCGAGTTCGACAGCGCGGTCGTAGCGGTAATGCGTAACGTGGTGCAACGCGACATGAATCGACACGGCGGCCTCCTGCGAGCCAGGGCATGGGGTTGACGCGCGCAAGACTTATGCCAGCGCGGCAGTCATTGCGCTTTGTCATAGGACCCGATGCAGTACAGCACCAAAACGGCGCCAACGTTGGTGCCTTGGTGCAACAGTTGCACATATTTGTGGCGGGCGTGGGGGATTACCTTGGTTTCTTTATTCTGATGATTGCGCGTTCGTGTTTACGCCGCTTCTCGATGGCCACCCCGATCTGGCGGCGCATATGGCGAAGTTCTACGTACTTGGCACGCATTTCCTGGTGGCGTTTGCTGCTTAGTAGCAGTAGGCCAAGTACCGAGGAAAAAATGCAATCTACATAAAAGACTGGGATCGGCAAAAAAATAAAACCTGGCGCAGCAACCAATAGGCAAGTGATGAAAAGGCTATACATGCCCCAGGCGCCCCTTGGAAATCCATAGGCAATCATGACATTGCAGAGTGTGATGAAGAGGGCTAGCACCACGCCGACACGTTCAGCAGCAGCGTTCGATAGCGACGGCAAAAAATAGTTCTCCACCATCACCACGACGACAGCACTGCTGTAGATGCCCGAAAAAATCACGCCAATGAATACGGGGAAATACCGAATTAGAAAAGGGCCTCGCGGTATGAGTGATTTCCTTTCGATAAGTCTCATTCTGAGGTTTCCTCATGCAGCCCAACCGCAATGATTCCAGAACGTATGCTGCCAGCAACACTCGATGCGCCGCCAAGGGCATCAAGCATCTGCATGAAAGTCCCTCGCTTGATATGTGCCGAGGTATAGCGCTTTGGCATCTCGCCTGCTATTTGCTTCAACTTGATCATTCTCCGGCTCATTTGCGGATGGTTGATGCTCAGTAGCTCCTTGGTGAGCTTTACCCGCTCCTGACGATTCAGCCCTTTGAGTACCTGCTGCGTGTTTTTCCCCGTTGCCTTTTTAAGCATGCTGACGAATCGAATCGTCGACATCGCGGAATTACCAGCCCCCAATAACGAAGCCGCATCCAAGCCGGCCGTTACGGCCTGATACCACGGATCGCTATCCAAAGCGTCGTTGAGTGCTGGGTCATCCCTTTCATTTTCAGTACGACGAATGCCCATCCAACATTGAATACTGCTGGCCGACGCTCCCACAACGCTGATCGCCGCCGCTACGCCAGTAGCCCCAAAAGTAAACGGACTCAGCACAGAACCACCCGCGATCAATAACCAACTAATCAGCGCCGACGTACACGCAAAACCTGCATTCACCGCCTCAAACGCCACCTGCGACTCACGCGACTCATTCGCCAACCGCCGTGCAAACTCCACCCGCCCGACATAACTGGGCGCCTCCCGCAAAATCACCTTCTTCGGTACAACGCTGCAAATCGGCTGAAACTCGCGCAACACAATCGCCCGCAACTGCCCATCGAGGTACACCACGCCCGCACCGACAATCGCCGGATCAGCATCGATGGCGGCAAACAATTTACGCAGATCAATACTGCTTTCCACCCACTGCCGCGTCGTCAGGTGCGCACTGGGGAACCCGTCTTTCAACACACTGGAAGCCATCCCTTTACTCCGGTTTTTCACAAGAGCGCAGAGGGTAAAGACTGGGCATCGCTTAAAAATGTCAGAAGCTTCGCTTTATCCCGACAGGCACTTCTTGATCACGGTGTAGCGTCTTGTAGGCCATGTCCCGAATAGGAAAAAGTACGCCCCGCGCCACTACCGGCGGACACCAGAACAGGGAGCGACAATGGGGGTGAATCACCTCGATTTCTTTATTCGGATTATTGCGCGCTCGTGTTTGCGCCGTTTCTCGATGGCCACCGTGACGTTGCGGCGCATATGGCGCAGCTCTACGGCCTTGGCGCGCATTTCTCGATGGCGTTTGCTGTGGAGCAGGAGAAGGCCAAAGACCGGCCAAAACAAACTACTGGCGTAAACAAATGGATGTGGCGAAAACTGAAAAGCGGGCAAAGCAATCAGTAAACAGACAACGAACAGAGCGTACATGCCCCAGGCCCACTTCGGTCGCCCATAGGCAATCATGAAATTGCAATGCGTGATAAAACAGGCCAGCACCACAGCAGCAGCTTCAGCCGCCGAATTCGATAAGGAGGGTAAGTAATAGTTTTCAACCAGCACGACAGCGGCAGCACCACCGAAGAGACCCGAAAAAATCACGCCGATAAACACGGGAAAATTACGAACCAGAAAAGGGCGAAGTGACACGAGAAATCTCATTCTGATGCTTCCTCGTAGAGTCCTACCGCAATAGTCCGCATGTTTCCGGACCGCACACTGCCAGTGATGCTTGATATAGCGCCAAGGGCATCAACCACCTGCACGATGGTCCCACGCTTTATTTCGGCCACGGTGTAGCGCTTGGGTAGCTCTCCAGCCGCTTGTCTAAGCCTGATCATTTTCCGGCTGATTTCTGGATGGTTGATACTCAGCAACTCCCTGGTGAGCTTTGAGCGCTCCTGTCGGTTCAGCCCTTTGAGTACCTGATGCGTGTTTCTCCCCGTTGTCTTTTTGAGCATGCTGACAAATCGAACCGTCGACATCGCCGCGTTACCAGCACCTAATAACGATGCGGCATCCAATCCGGCCGTTACGGCCTGATACCACTGCTCACTATCCAGAGCGTCATTCCGAGCAGGGTCAGTCATTTCGTTGTAAGTCCGACGAGCACCGATCACGCATTGAACTGAACTGGCTATCGCTGACGAATAACCAATTGCAGCAACCACACCCGTCGCCCCAAAGGTGAAAGGACTCAGCGCTGCGCCCCCTAGTATCACGAACCAACTAATCACCGCCGAAGCACACGCAAACCCCGCATTCACAGCCTCAAACGTCACATCCGCCTCTCGCGGCTCATTCGCCAACCGCCGCGCAAACTCCACCCGCCCGACATAACTGGGCGCCTCCCGCAAAATCACCTTCTTCGGTACAACGCTGCAAATCGGCTGAAACTCGCGCAACACAATCGCCCGCAACTGCCCATCGAGGTACACCACGCCCGCACCGACAATCGCCGGATCAGCATCGATGGCGGCAAACAATTTACGCAGATCAATACTGCTTTCCACCCACTGCCGCGTCGTCAGGTGCGCACTGGGGAACCCGTCTTTCAACACACTGGAAGCCATCCCTTTACTCCGGTTTTTCACAAGAGCGCAGAGGGTAAAGACTGGGCATCGCTTAAAAATGTCAGAAGCTTCGCTTTATCCCGACAGGCACTTCTTGATCACGGTGTAGCGTCTTGTAGGCCATGTCCCGAATAGGAAAAAGTACGCCCCGCGCCACTACCGGCGGACACCAGTACAGAGAACGACAATGGCAACTGATATGTTTTTGAAGTTGGGCGACATCAAGGGCGAATCCAGGGATCAGGCCCATCGCGATGAAATCGAGATCAGCCGCTGGGGCTGGGGCATGTCGCAGACAGGCTCGATGCATAGCGGCAGCGGCGGTGGTGCGGGCAAGGTCAATATCGATAACCTTTCTATCTCAAAGGTAATGGATAAGTCCTCACCCAATCTGATGATGGCCTGCTCCAGCGGCAAGCATTACCCGGAAGCGCGGCTGGTGGTGCGCAAGGCCGGGGGCAGCAGTGCCGTGGAATATCTGGTGATCACCCTGAAGGAGGTGATGGTGACGTCCTACCAATCCGACGCGGTGAAAAACAGCGACGAACTGACAGAAGTCATCGGCTTGAATTTCGCCACCGTCGAAGTCAGCTACCAACCGCAGAAGGCGGACGGCGGCAAGGACGGCGGCGCCGTGAAATACGGCTGGAACATTCGTCAGAACGTGAAAATCTGACCACGCGAGCCAAGGCTACAACCCGGCCTTGGCTGCCTCTCGCAGTCGGCGCACGCCCACCAGTTTGCCGACCATCACCCGATAGCCCTTGCTGTTAATCAGCAACAACCCCAGCAGTGGCCAAAACAGACATTCGCTGTAGATAAACCAGTGCGGCTCGTACGCCAGCGTCGGCAGGGTGACCAGCAGGCACACCACGAAAAACCCAACCATGCCCCACACCGCCCACGCGTGCCCGCGCACCACCAGGAAGTTGCTGTTGGTCACGAACAGCGCGGCGAAGAGCACGACGAACCAGGACACGGTGGCATTGGTGGCGACGGGCACGTCGGCAAAATACGTACTGGCCGCCAGGGAAATCGCAGCGGAGCCGCCCAGGCAGCCGGCGAGAATCACGCCGATGAACGCAGGAAAATGCGCCAGCAAAAACGGCTTCAGGGACGGCACGCCAGTCATTATTCGCCCTCCTCGTACAGGCCGATCGCGAAGGTCTTGGCCTGTTTGTAGTTGTCCGAGCGCTTCAGCCCCCACACACTCGCGCCCGCCCCTATCGCATCACCCAATTGCACATAGGTGGCGTGTTTGAGTTGCGTCGGGGTGAAGCGCTTGGGTAGCTCGCCGCTCATTTGCAGCAGTTTGCGCATCTTGGTCGACATTTGCGGGTCGGCCACTTTGAGCAGCTCTTTGGTGAGTTTTTCGCGCTCATGCCCGTTCAGGCCCTTGAGCACCTGGCGCAGGCTTTTGCCGGTGGCGGCACGGGTGACATTGACCAGCTTGACGGTGGTCAGTGCCGAAGCACCTACGCCCACCAGCGCGGCGCCATCGAGCACCTTGGTCGCGGTTTGGTACCACTCCTCGCTGTCCAGGTAGTCGTTCATCGCCGGGTTGCTGATTTCGTTGCGCGTGCGAAAGCCGCCCACCAGGCAGGACACGGTACTGGCAGACGCCGCGGTATAGCCGATAGCCGTCACCACGGTACTGGCGCCAGCGGTGAACGGAATAGCGATGGTGCCACTCAACACCACCAGCCAGCCGATCACTGCGCCGGTGCAGGCCAGGGTGGTGTTGAAGGCCTCGCTCATCAGCCGCGATTCGCGCGGGTTGTTCAGCACCTGGTCGGCGAACTGGGCCGGGGCGATGTACTTCTGTGCCTCGCGGATAATGATGCGCTTGGGCAGGATGCTGCAGATGGGCTTGAATTCGCGCAGGGTGACGATGTTGAAGTCGGCGTCAATGTAGACCACGCCGGCGCCGACAATGGCAGGGTCGGCGTCGATGGCGGCGAACAGGCGGGGCACGTTGATTTCGCTTTCGATGCGCTGGCGGGCCATGAACTGGGAGCGGTTGGAGTCCATGCCGATGTTGGCCAGGGGGTTGCCCATGGGGGTGTTCTTCCTTGAAATTGATGTTGGCTGAACTGACGCCATCGCGGGCAAGCCCGCTCCCACAGGTTGAGCGTGTGAACCCGATCAATTGTGGGAGCTGGCTTGCCTGCGATGGCGATCGAATGGGCGCCACCTTAACAAACAGGCGCGCCACCGAATAGAAAGCAAAACGCCAGCACGAGGCTGGCGTTTGGCATGTTCAGGCGTCGATCAACGCGGTACTACCGGCTTGCGCGCAGGCTTGCCGCCCTTGCCCTTGGCCGCATCGCTGCGTTCCTTGGCCGCCTGCTTGTTGCGCGCCTGGGCCGCGGCCTTGGCTTGCTCACGCTTGTCCCACGGGTTGCTGCCGTCGCTGCCGCGCGGTGGCAAACCGGTGTGCTGGGTGAGGATCTTGGTCGTGGTTTCCTTGGCGACCTTGTGGCTGCCAGCCGGCGTCGAGTTCTTGCGACGGGCACTCTGGTAGCTGTCGGTGGACGGCTGGTGCAGCGGGATCAGTTGGTCCTTGCCCGGCCCGATCAGGTCGGCGCGGCCCATGCGAGTCAGCGCTTCACGCAGGATCGGCCAGCCTTTCGGGTCGTGGTAGCGCAGGAACGCCTTGTGCAGACGGCGCTGGTCTTCGCTCTTGACGATGGTCACCGCGTCGCTCTTGTACGTGACCTTGCGCAGCGGGTTCTTGCCCGAGTGGTACATCGCGGTGGCGGTGGCCATCGGCGACGGGTAGAACGCCTGCACCTGGTCGGCGCGGAAGCCGTTGCCCTTGAGCCACAGGGCCAGGTTCATCATGTCTTCATCGGTGGTGCCCGGGTGGGCGGCGATGAAGTAAGGAATCAGGTACTGCTCCTTGCCCGCTTCCTTGGTGTACTTCTCGAACATGCGCTTGAACTTGTCATAGCTGCCAATGCCCGGCTTCATCATCTGGTTGAGCGGACCTTCCTCGGTGTGTTCCGGGGCGATCTTGAGGTAGCCACCGACGTGGTGGGTAACCAGCTCTTTGACGTACTCCGGCGACTCGACCGCCAGGTCGTAGCGCAGGCCGGAGGCGATCAGAATCTTCTTCACACCCGGCAATGCACGGGCGCTGCGGTACAGCTGGATCAAAGACGAGTGGTCGGTGTTCAGGTTCGGGCAGATGCCTGGGAACACGCATGACGGTTTGCGGCACGCGGACTCGATTTCCGGGCTTTTGCAGGCAATGCGGTACATGTTCGCAGTCGGGCCGCCGAGGTCGGAGATCACGCCGGTAAAGCCTGGCACTTTGTCGCGGATCTCTTCGATCTCGCGAATGATCGACTCTTCGGAACGGTTCTGGATGATGCGACCTTCGTGCTCGGTGATGGAGCAGAAGGTGCAGCCGCCAAAGCAGCCACGCATGATGTTCACCGAGAAGCGGATCATGTCGTAGGCCGGGATCTTTTCCTTGCCGTACACCGGGTGCGGGATACGTGCGTAAGGCATGCCGAACACGTAGTCCATTTCTTCGGTGGTCATCGGGATCGGTGGCGGGTTGAACCACACGTCCACTTCACCGTGCTTCTGCACCAGGGCACGGGCGTTGCCTGGGTTGGTTTCCAGGTGCAATACGCGGTTGGCGTGGGCGTAGAGCACGGCGTCGCCGCGGACTTTTTCCACCGATGGCAGGCGGATCACGGTCTTGTCGCGGGTCATGCGCGGGCTGGCCAGGATCTGTACGACCTTGGCTTCCTCAGGGTCATCCACCGGGCCTTTCTCTTGCTCGATGGCGCAGGCCTGGGTGTCCTGGGTGTTGACGTACGGGTTGATGATCTTGTCGACCTTGCCCGGACGGTCGATACGGGTGGAGTCCACTTCGTACCAGCCTTCAGGCGTGTCACGGCGAATGAACGCGGTGCCGCGCACGTCGGTGATGTCTTCGATCTTGTGGCCCCACGACAGGCGCTGGGCAACCTCGACAATCGCACGCTCGGCGTTGCCGTACAGCAGGATATCGGCGGCGGCGTCGATCAGGATCGAGTTGCGCACGCGGTCCTGCCAGTAGTCGTAGTGGGCGATGCGGCGCAGGGAGGCTTCGATGCCGCCCAGTACGATCGGCACGTTCTTGTACGCTTCCTTGCAACGCTGGCTGTACACCAGGCTCGCGCGGTCCGGGCGTTTGCCGGCCATGCCGCCTGGGGTGTAGGCGTCGTCGGAACGGATCTTCTTGTCGGCGGTGTAGCGGTTGATCATGGAGTCCATGTTGCCGGCCGCGACGCCGAAGAACAGGTTCGGCTCGCCGAGCTTCATGAAGTCGTCTTTGGACTGCCAGTTCGGCTGCGCAATGATCCCGACGCGGAAGCCCTGGGACTCCAGCAGCCGGCCGATGATCGCCATGCCGAACGACGGATGGTCAACGTAGGCATCACCGGTGACGATGATGATGTCGCAGGAATCCCAGCCAAGCTGATCCATCTCCTCCCTGCTCATGGGCAGGAATGGCGCAGGACCGAAACATTCGGCCCAGTACTTGGGATAGTCAAATAACGGCTTGGCTGTTTGCATGACGGTGACCGGTGTTGAGATGAAAAATCGCGGGCGCGGAATATAGCACAAATTTTGACCAATTCCGACGACAATGGTCGGCTTTTACCTCGCCCCCTGTTTAATCCGGCAACAAACCTAATTTGCGGGTGTGCGGGGCCTAATCCGCTAGGCCCTTGCCCTACGGCGCCATGAATAGGCTTTCGCAACGCCCCCTATTCTGTTGGAAATGCCGATGAACAGTCACACCGCTCTATCCCCGCCCGCCCCGGGCCCCGATGACCACGCAGACTTCATCAAAACCCAGCTCCCCACATGGCTGGCCCGGGCGCCGGCGGACATACGCACTGCCTTGCGCAACAGTTTGCTCAAAAGCAATCAATCCAGGCATCAGCTTCAAGCGGTCTTCGATCGCATCCAGAGCCCGGAGGCGTTCGCGCTCCCCCTGCTTGAGCAGGCCATGAAGAGTGAGTACCTCACTCTGCTGGATGCGAAGACGTCGATCCTGGTTCGCGAGTGGAAAAACAGCCACCTGCTAGGACTGCTGCATACCCACGCACGCACCACCGAGCAATCGCTTTTTGAAGCGGCGCTACAGAACTTCGAGGCGTCGGAGGCTGAAGACGAGGGCATGGAGGCAGGTTCGGGGATTTTCAACACCAGCGCCTCCGGCCGCCTGGATACATTGCAATCACCCACCCTCTTCGCCGGCTTCTGTCGTCGGCTGGACCTGGGTGGCAAATACCTCAACCATATTCGCGCGGTCATCAAATCCAGCGTGGTGGTGCGCGGATACTTCCACGAGCACGAACAACACCGACTCGCCGTGGCCGCCCACTTGGCCTATCTCAAGGGCGACATACCGCAGACCCTTTACGAGGACCTGGCCAGCCTGGCAGAACGCGGCCATCACGTCGCGCTTACCAGCAGCCACCTGACAATCGACGGGGTGGTGCTGCCCAGCATTCTGGTTATCTACGACCTCCGGGCCGAGACCCAGCCAATCCTCTACACCCCCGAAGATCCGACAGCCCCCATCCGCCTACACCAGACGATGCAGGAGCTGGAAACCCGACTCGCCACGCGCCTGATGCAACCGCAGTACCTCGCTTTTTTCAAAGGCCTGGCCCCCGTACACCTGCGCGAGTCATTGCTGGCCGTGAAGCCCAGCTGGGTTGATTGGTTACCTGTCGGCTCACCTGGAAAAATCAGGCCTGCCAGCCTGGAGAAAGCGCTGACACTGACCGGCATCACCGGCAACCTGTTCCAAGCCATCGCCTTGAAGCGTTTCGCGCAGATCGAAAGCGACGCTTGCGCAGTGGCGGTGCCCACTGCGCAAGCCGACATCATCAGCCGGCAAAAACGCTTGCAGTTCTACATCGACCTCGGCAAATCCCTGCTGTTTTTCGCCGCTTCATTCGTACCGATCGTGGGTGAGGTGCTGCTGGTTGTCACCGGCGCTCAATTGATCGGCACCGTCTACAACGGGTTTGCCGCCTGGAGTCGGGGCGATAGCCAGGCAGCACTCAACGACCTGTTGGACGTGATCGACAATGTCGCCATGGCCGTCGCCACCGCCGGTGTAATCAAAGCCGGGCGCTTCACCGCGGGCCTGCTGAAAGTACAGGTACGCAATCAGGGATGGCGCTTGTGGCACCCAGACCTGGAGCCCTACCGCCAACCGAGTGCGCTTGCCAGCCATCTGATTACAGACAAACAGGGCTTGTACCAGCACAAGGGCCAGCACTACCTGAAACTGGATGACCAGCCCCATGCGGTTCAACGGGCACCCGATGGCAAGCAATGGGAACTGGCGCACCCCACCGATCCGAAGGCGTACACCCCGCCACTGCTCAGCAACGAAGCCGGCGGCTGGCGCCACATGCATGAGACTCCCGAAGCCTGGGACGAACTCAAACTGATCAAACGCCTGGGGCCCGATGCCGCCAATATCACCCAGCCCAGCGTCACATCCATCTTGCTGCTCAGTGGAGTAGACAGCACAACACTGCGCCAGGCCCACCAAGAGATGGTCCGCCCACCGGCCCTGCTGCGCGACACGGTCAAGCACTTCAACCTGGACCAGGAAATCAGCGACTTCACCATTGACCGTGCCGAAGGTGTCGCTGTTACCGCGCACTCGCCACTCATACAGTTTCACCTGCTCGGTTCACTGCCCGAGTGGCCCTCTTCGTATGCGCTCAACGTCGTTGATGCGCAGCAGAATGTCTTGATGCGCTTCGGCAGTGGTTCTATTGAAATCAATGTCAGTGAGGCCCGATTCAGGCGGGGCGAGTTGTTGCATGTGGTGCAAGAACAGATGCCGCAAACCGAGTTCAACGCGCTGCTGCCCACGCCCCCCATCGACTACTTCACCAAAACCGAAAACCTGGCCGTGGCGTTGACCGAGCACCTCCCACGAAAAAAACAGTGGTTATTTTCCCAACTCAAAGCAGCGAGTGACACCGCCGTCACACCGGTGGAGAAAAGCATTCGCGCACTCATACCGCAATTGTCCAAGAACCAGCTTGAAGCAATGGAGCCCACGCTTTCACAGGCCGAGCACCAGCGTCTGCAAAAGGGCGAAGGCTTACCCGCCATGCAGCTCATGGAGGCGAACGAAGGCCGTTGCGCCGCAGCGGCCACGCGACTCAACAGCAGTATTTTTCTCGACTCGTTACGCAGCCATGAAACGGTGCCCATGGTGCTGTACACCCTGGAACAAATTCCCGGCTGGCCTACCGCCCACAGGTTCGAACTGTACGATGGCAGCCCCGAAGGTGCGCTGCTTGGATGCATTGGCAGGGCCGATGCCAGTGTGCGCCATCGTTTGATCCGTGCGGGCGAACTGTACAGCGTCCACGCCCCCGAAGACGCACAACCGAGCTATCCCCTCCCGCTGACTGATGCAATCGAGCAAGCACTCTCCGCTGCCGAGCGCAGTACGTTGCTCAGCCAATCGGGCACAACCTCCCTTGAGCAAGCTCTGCACAGCACCGGCCAACGTGCACTTGCCGAGAACCCAGTGGCTTGCAGGGCCCTGCCGCGCTTGCCACAGGCGTCCAACGCGACAGGGCAGCCGCTCGACCCATTGTTCGCCGAAGCGTCTCCTCCCGCCGGACTGACAGTGCAGGCGGACACTACCCATCAGGGGCCGTTGTTCACGGACGGCACTTATCGTCATTACATAGAAGACAACGGGAAATACTATCGAGTCGAACTTGATCCCCTGGGCTACCGACTGATTGATGCCCGCAGCCCGTTCAGGTTCTATCAACCCTACCTGCGCAAAAAAGCCGGGGGCGGCTGGGAGATTGATCCCACCAAAGGCAAGCTGCTCGGCGGCGCAGGCTCTCCTGCGCCCTCACATGACAGCATGGAGTCCAGTGACGTATTTGAGTCGGCACACTCCTCCAGTCCATACGCGTCAGCCGAAGAGGGCCAGGTGAGCGTGCAATACACGCCCCAGGAACTGACCCATATGCGCACTCTGCGCAGCTACCAACACAGCCAGAACTACCGGGGCGTTTATGACCGCGCCAACAATGGTCGATACCCATTACGCGACGAAGAGGGGCGCCCCATGCGTATCCGCCTTCTGCAGGCACAAGGGAAATCACTCACGTCTGACAAGGTGCATGCGAGCAACCGGCTTCGACCGTTCATCCAGTGGGAGGGCTATGAAAACGTCGCGATGCAGTACGAAGACAAGCTGGAGGTCGTGCCTTTCACAGCCGCCCATCAGAAGTGTGCCCAAGAGGCAGCACTGATCGGCCAAGCCACCGTCATCACCCGACGCCCCATCGCGACAGGTGAAGCACTCGGCGTCTATGGCGGGGAGTTGTTACCCCTGTTCATTGCCAGAGCCCGAAAAGACCCCTACCTGATGGCCGTCAAGGAGGTCAGGCAGACCACGCCGTACGCCGTGAACACCCAACTGGTGCTCTCCGGGGACAATGTCCTGTCACGGATCAACACTATTTTCGAATACGACGCTGCGGGTTTCCCGTCCCGACAGGCCAGCATGGGCTACAACGTTGAAGCCGCGCAGTTTCGGGTTAAAACCCAGACAGGTGACAACCCCCAGGAGCAGCTGATCCTCACCGGCCTGTTTGCGGGCGAGGATATTGCGGCCGGCACCGAATTGCGCTGGAACTATCAATACGACGAAACCAGCATCCGGAACCTGTTTCCCAGGCCCTAGGCGTGGTTACTCATCATCGAAGTTGTAACTGCCCGGCGCGAGGTTTTCGAAACGAGTGTATTTGCCGATAAATGCCAGGCGCGCCGTACCGATCGGGCCGTTACGCTGCTTGCCGATGATGATCTCGGCAATGCCTTTATGCTCGGTCTCGGGGTGATACACCTCGTCGCGGTACACGAACATGATCACGTCAGCATCCTGCTCGATCGCTCCGGATTCCCGCAGGTCGGAGTTGATCGGGCGTTTGTTCGGCCGCTGCTCCAGGGAACGGTTGAGCTGGGACAGCGCCACCACGGGGCAGTTGAACTCTTTGGCCAGGGCTTTCAACGAGCGGGAAATCTCGGAAATCTCGTTGGTCCGGTTGTCGCCGCCGGAACCAGGGATCTGCATCAATTGCAGGTAGTCGATCATGATCAAGCCAACATCGCCGTGTTCACGTACCAGGCGGCGGGTACGCGCACGCATCTCCGAAGGACTGATACCGGCGGTGTCATCGATGAACAGCTTGCGGTCGTTGAGCAGGTTGACGGCTGAGGTCAGGCGCGGCCAATCGTCGTCTTCCAGGCGGCCGGCACGTACCTTGGTCTGGTCGATGCGACCCAGGGACGAGAGCATCCGCATGATCAGCGATTCACCTGGCATCTCGAGGCTGTAAACCAGTACGGCTTTTTCGCTGCGCAGTACGGCGTTTTCCACCAGGTTCATGGCGAAGGTGGTTTTACCCATCGACGGACGGCCGGCGACGATGATCAGGTCGGCCGGCTGCAGGCCGCTGGTCATGCCATCGAGGTCGGTGTAGCCGGTGGACAGGCCGGTGATGGCGTTGTCGGTGTTGAACAACGTGTCGATACGATCGATGGCCTTGGTCAACAGCTCGTTGACACCCACCGGGCCGCCGGTTTTCGGCCGTGCTTCGGCGATCTGGAAGATCTGCCGTTCGGCTTCATCGAGAATTTCTTCGGCGGTACGGCCTTCGGGGTTGAAGGCGCTGTCGGCGATTTCAGTGGCGATGCCGATCAACTGGCGCAAGGTCGCCCGCGCGCGGACGATCTGCGCATAGGCCTTGATGTTGGCGACCGACGGGGTGTTTTTCGCCAGCTCTCCCAGGTAGCCGAGGCCGCCCACTTGTGAGGTCTGGCCCTCCTTGTCCAATTGCTCGGCAAGGGTCACGACGTCGATAGGCGAGTTCAGGTCGGCCAGCTTGGCGATGGCGCGGAAGATCAGGCGGTGGTCATGTCGATAGAAGTCGCCGTCCGAGACTTGATCCAGCACGCGTTCCCAGGCGTTGTTGTCCAGCATCAAGCCACCGAGCACGGCCTGTTCGGCCTCGATGGAATGCGGCGGCACCTTCAGGGCAGCGGTTTGCAGATCGTATTGCTCGGGAGCTGAAATATCGTTCATGGCCACTTGGAATTTGGGGTGTGTAGAAAAACAAAAGGCACGACCTGTAAACAGGATCGTGCCCGATGTTAACCGCCTGGCACGCGAGGTGCCAGTCAGTTAGGTGCTGCTTAAGCTGCTACCACGACAACGCGTACGGTGGCTTCAACTTCAGCGTGCAGGTGCACGGCTACGTCGAATTCGCCTACGTTGCGGATGGTGCCGTTCGGCAGACGAACTTCGCTCTTCTGCACTTCAACGCCGGAGGCGGTCAGTGCATCAGCGATGTCGTGGGTGCCGATCGAACCGAACAGCTTGCCTTCGTCACCGGCAGTGGCAGTGATAGTCACTTCCAGCTCAGCCAGTTGGGCAGCGCGAGTTTCGGCCGAAGCTTTTTTGTCTGCTGCTGCTTTTTCCAGCTCAGCACGACGCTCTTCAAACGCAGCCAGGTTGGCAGCGGTTGCAGCGGTAGCTTTGCCGTATGGCAGCAGGTAGTTACGACCGTAGCCGGCCTTAACGTTCACTTTGTCGCCCAGGTTGCCCAGGTTGGCGACTTTTTCCAGAAGGATCAGTTGCATGTGAAAATCCTCTAACTTTTAACCTTCACCGTTCGCGTTATCGGCGTCTTTCGACGCCAGACGACCGCGAAAATCAATCAGGCCGTCGATAATGGCCAAGACCACGAGTAACGGATAGATCAGCTGCATGAACAGCAACAGCGTGACGTACAACCCCACCAGCCAAAACTTGGCCAGGCGCTTTCGCGCAACCAGCCCATGAATCAAGGCCAGCCCGGCAAACACCAGCGGTACACTGCAAATCGGCGCCAGCAAGGCCATCTGTGGACCGAAGTTCGGCCCGACAACCATGCACGCCAGCAGCAACATCGCCGGCCCCGCAGGGATTCTGATACTGCGAAATTCGCGACCAAAACCACCCGGGTTGTACAACAACGCCTGCCAATAACGCCCAACAATCAGGCTCAGCACGCTGACGACCTGCAACAATGCCGCAATCAGGCCGGTCAGGACCGGAGCAATCAGTGACGCAAACCGCGCTCGCTCATCTACCGACAATTGCTGGTAGAGATCCCCGAGGGCCATCGGCAGGATCTTGACGATCTCTTGCGACAACCCTTCGATTTGCGGGCGGAAAGCCGCGCCAAGCATCACTGAGTACACCAACCCCAATGCCACGCTGACCAGCAGCGTGCGGACCCAGGACTCACTTGCGCGTAAAACCAACGCAAGGCTCGATGACCCCAGCAGTACCAGAAGTACCCGTGGATCACCCAATTGCAGCCACCAGATCAAGGCCGGCAACAATCCCAGGGCAAGAACGCCAAGGGCGTCCTTCAAACCGCGCCGCAGCAGCACAAGGCAACCCGCGGCAGCACCCAACCAATAAAGCAACGGCAATGCCGCACATCCAGCCACTACCAGAGTGGCCTGCACACGACCGCGCATGATGAACTCAGCTAAGGCGCGCATGCATTCAATCCCTTACTACTTATCGACTGCCCGGTCTCAGCGGCCGTGGCTGTCGGTGTAGGCCAGCAGGGCCAGGAAGCGGGCGCGCTTGATAGCGGTGGCCAGCTGACGCTGATAACGAGCTTTGGTACCGGTGATACGGCTTGGAACGATTTTGCCGGTCTCGGATACGTAGGCTTTCAGAGTGTTGAGATCTTTGTAATCGATCTCCTTCACTTCTTCAGCGGTGAAGCGGCAGAATTTACGACGACGGAAGAAACGTGCCATTTGATAGGCTCCTTAATAAGGTCCGTGGATTACTCGTCAGCGTTGTCGCTGTTGTCGCTGTCATCACTATCAGCGCTTTCAGCGCCTTCGTGCTCAGGACGGTCGCGACGCTCACGGCGCTCACTGCGGTTTTCTTCAGCCTTGAGCATCTCGGATTGGCCGGTAACGGCTTCTTCGCGACGGATGACCAGGTTACGGATCACTGCATCGTTGTAGCGGAAGTTGTCTTCCAGCTCGGCCAGAGCCTTGCCAGTGCACTCAACGTTCAGCATCACGTAGTGAGCCTTGTGAACATTGTTGATTGCGTAGGCCAGTTGACGACGGCCCCAATCTTCCAGACGGTGGATTTTGCCGCCGTCTTCTTCGATCAGCTTGGTGTAACGCTCAACCATGCCGCCGACTTGCTCGCTTTGATCCGGGTGGACCAAAAAGATGATTTCGTAATGACGCATGAATGCTCCTTACGGGTTGTAGCCTGCCGCTCAAAAACGGTCAGACAAGGAGTGAATGACACTTATGGATCTTGCCGAAGGGGGACACATCAGTGCCCGCCAGGAAGGCAAGGGGCGCAATTGTAGAGAAGGGGGAGGAAGCGTGCAAGGTGATTGGTGATTATTTGAACAATCGCCCTATCAGACCAAACACAAAACCAATGTGGGAGCGGGCTTGCTCGCGAAAGCGGTGTATCAGCCACAATTTCAGTGACTGGCATACCGTATTCGCGAGCAAGCCCGCTCCCACATTTTGACTTGCGCCAGATCTGATTACTTCTTCGGCTTGGCCTTGGCGCCACGTTGGCGCTGCGCCTCGAACAGGCACACACCGGTGGCAACCGACACGTTCAAGCTGCTGACGCTACCGGCCATCGGCAAGTGCACCAGGTAATCGCAATGTTCGCGGGTCAGGCGACGCATGCCCTTGCCTTCGGCGCCCATGATCAGGATGGTCGGGCCGGTGAGGTCCTGGTCATAAATGCTGACCTCAGCCTCCCCCGCCGTGCCCACGACCCACAAGCCGCGCTGCTGGAGTTTCTCCAGGGTGCGCGCCAGGTTGGTCACGGCCACCAGCGGAATCACTTCCGCCGCGCCGCAGGCAACCTTGCGCACAACCGGCGTCAGGGTGGCCGACTTGTCCTTGGGCACGATCACCGCCAGCGCGCCGGCAGCATCTGCCGAACGCAGACAGGCGCCGAGGTTGTGCGGGTCGGTCACGCCGTCGAGCACCAGCAGCAACGGTGCGCCTTCGGTGCGATCGAGCAACTCGTCGAGCATCGCTTCGCCCCAGACCTGGCTCGGGCTTACGTCCGCGACCACGCCTTGGTGGACGCCTTCAACCCACACGTCCATCTCACGACGTTCAGCCTGGCCGATGGCGACCTTGTTTTGCGTGGCCAGCTCAACCAGCGCTTGTACACGTGGCTCGCTACGACCCTCCGCCAACCACACTTGTTTGACGCGCTTCGGGTGGTGACGCAGCAGTGCTTCTACGGCGTGGACGCCGTAGATTTTTTCCAGACTCATGACTTGGCCTTAGGTTTGCGCGACCCGCCGCTTTTGGCAGGGGCCGAACCCGCTTTCGGCGGGCCTTTACGATGTTTACTTGGCTTGCTCGACGGCTTTTCCGCCCCGTGGGACTTTCCCCCAGACGCCGCTTTACCACCGCTTTTGGCTTCGTTGAGCAACTGCTGCTTCAACTCGCGGCTCTTGCGCAGCTCGGCGTTTTTCGCCGCGGCGTCGCTTGGGCGGTAGGCTTCGGGGGCCTTTTCCTTGGTGGACGAACGACGACCAGCCTTGGCGGCCGGCTCAGGCTCTGCTGCTTTCGCAGGGGCGCCCTTGCCTTTGCTGGCTGGTGCAGTCGGCGTGCTGCCACGATTTTTTTTGCGGCTACCCGGCGATTCGGCTGGCTTGTCAGACATACCGAAGTCGATCTTGCGCTCGTCGAGGTCGACGCGCATGACCTGCACTTCCACGGTATCGCCCAGACGGAAGCTGCGCCCGGTGCGCTCGCCCGCCAGGCGGTGATGCACAGGATCGAAGTGGTAGTAATCGCCCGGCAAGGCCGTGACGTGTACCAGGCCTTCGACGTAGATATCAGTCAGCTCGACGAACAGACCAAAACCGGTCACGGCCGTGATCACGCCCGGGAACGTCTCGCCTACGCGATCCTTCATGAACTCGCACTTGAGCCAGTTCACGACGTCACGGGTGGCTTCGTCGGCGCGGCGCTCGCTCATGGAGCACTGCTCGCCCAACTGTTCCAGGGCCGCTTCGTCGTACGGATAGATCCGCGCCTTCGGAATGGTCATGGCACCGGCGCGCTTGACGTGCGGGGTGTTCTGCTTGGAATGGATCACGCTGCGGATCGCGCGGTGCGTGAGCAGGTCCGGGTAGCGACGGATCGGCGACGTGAAGTGGGTGTACGCCTCGTAATTCAGGCCGAAGTGGCCCTGGTTATCGGCGCTGTACACCGCCTGGCTCAGGGAGCGCAGCATCACGGTCTGGATCACGTGGTAATCCGGGCGATCCTTGATGCTGGCCAGCAAGGCCTGGTAGTCCTTCGGCGTCGGGCCGTCCTTGCCTTTGTGCAGGGACAGGCCGAGCTCGCCGAGGAACGCGCGCAGTTTTTCCAGACGCTCCGGCGGCGGGCCGTCGTGCACACGGTACAACGCAGGAATCTCGTGCTTCTTCAGGAACTCGGCAGTGGCCACGTTGGCCGCCAGCATGCATTCCTCGATCAGCTTGTGCGCATCATTGCGCGTGGTCGGGGTGATTGCGGCGATCTTGCGCTCGGAACCGAAGACAATCCGGGTTTCCTGGGTTTCAAAGTCGATCGCGCCACGGGTATGACGGGCGCCCAGCAACACCTTGTACAGCGAGTAAAGCTGCTTGAGGTGCGGCACCACGCCAGCGTATTCAGTACGCAGGGCCTTGGCTTCGCTGGTCTTCGGCGTTTCCAGGATGGTGCTGACCTTGTTGTAGGTCAGGCGCGCCTGGGAGTGGATCACCGCTTCGTAGAACTGGTAGTCGGTCATTTCGCCGGTTTTCGAGATGGTCATCTCGCACACCATGGCCAAACGGTCGACTTTCGGGTTCAGGGAGCACAGGCCGTTGGACAGCTGCTCAGGCAGCATCGGGATCACGCGCTCAGGGAAGTACACCGAGTTACCGCGCACCTGGGCTTCGTTGTCCAGGGCCGAACCGATCTTCACGTAGCTGGACACGTCGGCAATCGCGACAAACAGCTTCCAGCCGCCGGAGAACAGGCGCAGCTTGCCCGGCTTGGCTTCGCAGTAGACCGCATCGTCGAAGTCGCGGGCATCTTCGCCATCGATGGTGACGAACGGCAGATGGCGCAGGTCGATGCGTTTTTCTTTGTCTTTTTCTTCCACTTCCGGCTTGAGCTTGGCGGCTTCTTTCAGCACAGCCTCAGGCCAGACGTGAGGAATATCGTAGGTGCGCAGCGCAACATCGATTTCCATGCCCGGCGCCATGTAGTTGCCGACCACTTCAACGATATCGCCCTGTGGCTGGAACCGTGCGGTTGGCCAGTGGGTGATCTTCACCTCGACGAACTGACCGACCTTGGCGGCGCCATTGCGGCCCGGGGTGATCAGCACTTCCTGCTGCACCTTCGGGTTATCCGGCACGACAAAGCCGATGCCGCCTTCTTCGAAGTAGCGGCCGACGATGGACTCGTGGGCACGGGACACCACTTCGACGATCACACCTTCACGGCGACCACGACGGTCGAGGCCGGACACGCGCGCCAGCGCACGATCGCCATCGAACACCAGGCGCATTTGCGCCGGGCTCATGAACAGGTCGTCGCTGCCATCGTCCGGGATCAGGAAGCCGAAGCCGTCACGGTGGCCGGCGATGCGGCCCAGGATCAGGTCGAGCTTGTCCACAGGCGCATAAGTGCCGCGGCGGGTGTAGATCAGTTGAGCGTCGCGCTCCATGGCACGCAGGCGGCGGCGCAGGGCTTCGAGCTGGTCTTCGGTGGTCAGACCGAATTCTTCGACCAACTGCTCGCGGCTAGCAGGCGAACCACGATCGGCGAGATGCGCCAGGATCAGTTCACGGCTAGGAATAGGGTTTTCATATTTTTCCGCTTCACGAGCGGCCTCGGGATCGAGGGACTGCCAATCGGCCATTAGAGAGTTTTCACCTTGTCTATATGCGGGTTAGTTTGGCATACGCGTATTGAAACGGGAAATTTCAGGCATCAACAAGCGTTTAAAAGCCCTTTGGCGCCCTTTCCAGGCACCTTGCACGACCATTGGCGAAATATTCCAGGAATTTTTCATGGCAGGGGTTTACAGCTCATCAGGCCCTCCGTATAGTGCGCGCCATCGACGACGGCAACGTTGTTGATGTTGCCCAGGTGGTGAAATTGGTAGACACGCCAGCTTCAGGTGCTGGTGATCGCAAGGTCGTGGAAGTTCGAGTCTTCTCCTGGGCACCAAATTCAGATCAAACCCGCGAAAGCGGGTTTTTTCGTTTCAGGTGTTTGATTTTTAAAGCAAATCCCGATTTATTTTTTTTAAATCAGGGGTTTACAGATCTAAAAGCCCGCCGTATAGTTCGCCCCATCAACAGCGGCAACGTTGTTTGATAATGCCCAGGTGGTGAAATTGGTAGACACGCCAGCTTCAGGTGCTGGTGATCGCAAGGTCGTGGAAGTTCGAGTCTTCTCCTGGGCACCAAATTCAGATCAAACCCGCGAAAGCGGGTTTTTTCGTTTCTGACCGCCTAAAAACTCTTTTCTACTTTGAGTGCCACTTCGGTCTGGCGGTAGGTGTATGCCCAATCGATGCTGCTCGCGTTGACCGTGCGCTTCACGTAGAGGCTGGGCACCAGGCCGGCGAACTTGAAACGCGGCACGGCCAGGTTGGCGATATAGATCTGCTGACGATCTTCGCGCAGCCCGCCGAGAAACGTGTCCGCCTCGTCATAACGCGTACGCCGGTACAGCGCGGTGGCATTCAGATTGATCCCCACATCAAACATCCGATACAGACCCAGGCTGGCCATGTACTCCTTGTTGCTGGCCGATTCCTGCGGCTGGGTGCGGCGCGTGTAGGTCAGGCCGCCGTACACCAGGGTCTGGCTGCCCAGCAGGTAGGACGCGGAACCGCCCAGCATGCGTTCGTCGTAATTCTCGAAGTAATCGCGCTCTTCACCCTGGAAACGAAAATGCTTCTGTTGCGCCTGGGCGGTAAGTTGCAGGCGCTCGGTCAGCGTGTGCTTCCACTCGGTGCGCAGACCCGTCGCCTGATACTTGTTATGTCGATCACCCCAGTAACTCTCGAACAGCGGTGAGACCGAGACATCATCCAGCGCACTCAGGTAGTTGTAGCCGACGTAGATCACGCTGGTGTTGTCGTCGTAATAGGTCTGCGGCTCGTCTTCCTTGTGCCGATGGTAGTAATTGCCGTAACTCAGCCCGCGCACCAGTAGGTGGTGGTTGCCCTCGATCTGGAAGCGCCGCTCGGCCACGGCGTCATACACCAGGCTGGAGGATTTGATTGGCGAGGGCATCTTGCGATTGGTCTCGAAGCACTCGAAAAAACCACACACTTGAGTGCGCGTGGTCATGCCGTTGGCCTGGTTGATATTGCTGTTGTAGCCAGTGCCCATCGATACCGAACCGTGCCAACTGTCGCGCTCGCGCAATGCGCCTTGATACCCCTCCAGCACCGGCACTACCTGCTCGGGCACCGTGCTTTGCGCCACTTCTTCAAACAACGCCTTGGCTTCGCGGGATTGATTGTCTTCAAACAGCGCACGCGCCAGCTCCAGCTTTGCCCGGGCGAACGACGGGTTTTGCGCCACCGCCCTGCGCAGGCCGGCAATTGCCTGACGGTAATGCTTCTCCTGGCGGGCTAGCATGCCCTCGGCCATCGACACCAACGCCGGCTCATGACCGGGCAACTGCCGGTAGCGCTCGACAAACTGGTGCACCTTGGACCACTGCTGCAGATTCAGCGTGACGTAGATCGCAGGGCCGAGGTCTTCCAGGGTGTTCTGCACGTTGTAGGTACGGCCCTCGATGGTGATCAGCGAGGCGTTGTCCTTCGCCGGGTCGGTATCCACCAGATGGGCGCGCTCGCGCTCGGCCATGGTGCGGTCGATCTTGTTCAGCAGTTGCCGGGTGTCGTCTTCATCGGCCCAGGCGGTGCAGGCCAATGAACTCAGGAATAGGGTTAAAGCAAGCCGCAGGGGCAGGCACAGGGGCATGTGGGTCAGATCCAGCGAAGGGACGATGATGAAAAAGGGAGAGATCAACTCTCCCTTTTCTGACGCGGGGTTTTAGTTATTGCTTCTTGCCGCCGAAAGCGACGCTGGTGGCGGTATTGCCAGTGTTGTAGATACCGGCCATGGCTTCTGCACCGGTGCCGTAGAACTGGCCTTTGATGATACTGCCTGCGTTCTGGAAGGAGCCGTTCGAGGCAATATTGGTACCGTTGAAGTTCACAGTACCTGCACCGCCAGCAATGGAGCCTGCGATGGTGCCGGCGCTGCCACCGTAGTTGACGTTCAGGGTCCCCGAGGAAACGCTTGGCGCACTTGGGTCGAATCGCTTGATACCGACTACGTCGTACTTGGCGTTAACCAAGGCCGGCATGACGGTAGTCGCGTTTTCACCGGCGTAGAACACCGTACGGTTGGCGCTCGTCAGGTTGAGATCCGTGCCCTTATCTGGCTGAACGCCGGTTTTACGTGGCGCCCATTCACCGAAGTACACCTCGACACCCGGCACCTTGGCGATCACTTCACCGCCAAACTGCGGGAAGTTAGGCAGCGGGTCGGAGATCTGGCGATAGGAATACACTTGGGTGCCATAGGTGACGGACGATTTCCAGGTTTCGGAGATCTTCACGCCGTTCATCACGATGTGCGCGGATGTGGTGCCGGCGGTCGGGATCAAAGCGTTGGTTTGAGCGATAGGACCGCTTTTGAAACTGACAACCTTGCTGACATCCGCCGTGCCACCCACAGCCGTCGGCATAGCAATCCCAACCTCACCAACGCCCTGCATATTGGACGGCAGCACTGAGACATACGTCGTGGAAGAACCACCCGTTACAGTGGCAGCAAAGCTACCCGAAGCGGCCAAAGCAAGAGCAGTAAACGCAAACAGCTTTTTCATAACAACTTCCTAGTTAGAATGATAAAAACCACTGTTTTTGATTAAAAACAGCAAAAAATCAGAATCGGGCAGTCAGCCCAAGTTTCAGGGTGCGCCCAGGCGCAGGCATCATTACCCGAGCCAACGGGTCGAGGTAATAGCGATTGGTTAAGTTGTTGACACCGAAATCCACGTCGACATTTTTATTGACGTGATAACTGGCATAGGTATCGAATACCCAGATCGGGTGCCAGTTAAACGGACGGTTATAACCATCCACGTACATCACACCATTTCGAATCCAGTCTTCTTCATCCTTATTCACAGCGCTGCTGTGATAAACCATGCGAGCGCCAAGTTCCAGACTTTCATTGAACAACCGCACACCGCCGTCCATGTTCAATGAGTACGTCGGCTGCAAGCTGCTGCGAGAGAATGTCGTGGGAAAGCCGGCTGTCACACAGGAAGAGATCGCCGAATTGTAATAAGGATCCAACGTTGCCGCGTAGTCCTTGTCGCACAGCTTTTGCTTCAGACGATAGCTCGCAGAAAAATTGTTGAAATACTTACCACTATCGAAACGGGTCTGCAATTCAATACCCGAATACATTTTCTTGTCGTACTGCACAACATTGAAGTAGTAGTCGCGATCAACAAAATCACGAATCGTATTGTCGTAATAATTTATCTTAAAATCTGCATGACGCAGGCTTTTGAAATAACCGGTCAAGTCATGCACGTAGCCGACCTCCCAATTATACGAATGCTCAGGGCGCATACTGTTGTTCGATATATTGGCCCCTGAGTAACCCGATGCCGCTTGCGTGTCCTCATAGATGGACGGGAACCGAATAAACTCGGTGTAGCGTGCATAGACCCGTGCATGTTCGGTTAAAAAAATCGTCGCCCCTGCCATGGGCGCCCAAGCGCTATCCTTGCGTTTCTTTGGTAGCGCCCATTTATTGGTCGGATCAGCAGCGTATATACCACCCCCCGAGCTTGCACGATTCACAATATATTTAGCATAGTCCCCCGACGCACCTTGAGGATTATTTACCGTCTCCTGTAAATTTATAGCACCATTCAAAAAAGGATTCTGTGAGCGATCCAGAGTAAATCCATTAAACGGAACCTCTACCGTCTCGGTCGTATAACGCACTCCGTTTACAGTGTCCTTCGCAAGCAGAAAGGGTAGTTCTTCTACGGGAATCATTTCATCGGCGACAGACTGGTAAGCGGCATCTACATACTGCTGATTCTCAGCATCCGTCATGACCCGCTGATATTCAAACGACTTTCGGTCATAACCAGAATTGACCTGCCAACCCGCATCCTGATTTTCCCGATGCCGCTTAAGCCCCGTATCAAACGAGTTGTAATCGCTGTACCGAGCCCCCGCCGTCAACAACAACCACGACGTCGGCGTCCAGTCCGCGCTGAATGCAAAGTTATATTGCTGGCGCTCGCCACTGCGCGGCCCCATGTAGCGATTGCCCCAGGTAAATTGAGTCGTCGCCCGCCCTTCCGAAGCATCCTTCTGTTCTAATTTTTCCTCACTGAAGTCGCTGGAGAGTGTCAACGCAACCTCATCACTCAACTGCAACTTGTTGCTGACATTCACCCCCCAACGATCATGCTGGGAAACTTGCAGCGCCTTGGCATAAATCGAATAACGGTCATTGGTGTTCGGCCGTTTCTCCGGCGTCTCCCCACAATTACCGGCGTTCACACCCGCCTGGCACTGCACATAGTTATTCCAGGCCACGTCCTGATCCTGAAAAGAGCGCGCAGCAATCGCATACACGTCATCCCCGTTCTGATGGCGCCGCGTATTGCTGCGGGTCATCCACAGCCCGGTCTTGAGGTCGATCAGTGGGTTTTCCGGGTTCCAGTTGTAAGTCAGGTTATAGGTGTCTTGCTTAAGCTCGCTGTAGGGCATTTGCAGGCCGATATTGTTCTCACCGGCCTTGGCGAGCCCCACGTAGTAACTGACCAGGTACGGCGAACTCTCACCGTATTCCGACTCGTTATGCATATAGGACAGCTTCAGGCTCTGCTCATCGGACAGGTAGAACGTGCCCTTGAGCAGCGTGGTACGCATCTCGCTGGAGGTGTTGGCGACTTCGTGCCCAGGCAAGAACAGGTTCGCTACATAAGACTGTACGTTGGTGTCTCCCGGAAGCCCCGCGGCCTTGGCATCTGCCTTGGCATCATCCAGCCAACTGCTGGTCTGGTAGCGCTTGGCGCCCCCCTTGCCACTGAAATAGTTGCCCTTTTTGCGGTAGCTGTAGGCGCCGAACAGGTCGAAGTTCTCTTGGCGCGTGCCGGTGGCGAGGCGAAACGAGTTGTCATTGAAGTCAAAGTTGCCGGAGTGTTTGCCGGTGTTCGGACTGAACTCAGTCCCCCCGCCACCCTGGGTAAACATCAAGTTCCCGTCATAGCCGGCGTAGGCACCCGGAATATCCCTATAGTCGCGCCCGAAGGTCTTCATCCCGGTTTCATCCGGTTTCACTGAATTGGTCCCGGTCTCAGTCTTGAGCTCCAAGGCAAAGGTTTCGCCCGGCCGCAGGATGTCATCCAGGTCGAGGGTCTTGATCTCCACCGAACCACCCACGCCACTCTTGATATCCGGGTTCAGCGACGGCCCCTTCTCCACCGAAATACTGCCGATCATGTTCGGGTCGATGTAATTGCGGTTGGCCACGCCCGCCGAGCCCATCCACACCGCCGTGGCTTGCTCGGTGCCATCGACGGTGACGGGTATGCGCCCTTCGCCCTGGATGCCGCGGATGTTCGGGTCCAGCGCGCCGCTGTTGCGCGAGTCGCCGCTGTACACCCCATTGAGGCCTTGGAACACATCCGCCACGCTGGTGCCCTTGTAGCGCTCCAGCTCGGTCTTGCCGACGTAGACGTTGGAGACGTCCTTGGCGAACACGTTGTTCTGCCCGCGCTCATCCTTGGTCTCAAACTCGCCGTTGACTTCGATGGCCTGCAGTTCGTGCTCGGCCTTCTCTTCGACGCCGCCGGGCAACTCGATGGGGTTGGAACCCATCTTGATCGGCGTATCAGCGCAGACATACGGCGCGGAAAACGCCAACAGAATCGAGCAAGCCAAA
Source organism: Pseudomonas sp. KBW05 (assembly GCF_003852405.1). GTDB lineage: Bacteria > Pseudomonadota > Gammaproteobacteria > Pseudomonadales > Pseudomonadaceae > Aquipseudomonas. Next base: position 274,506 of record NZ_QAJM01000007.1, on the reverse strand, counting down.
GGCTTCAAGCGGCTTAGGGACGGGGGCGGGCCAAGGGGAGACATAGCGGGAACCTGTAGTGGTCATGCACTGCGATAGGCCCTCTCGGGCGACGCAGTGATACTACTCGCAGATACGAATGAATCTCACTTGGCTTTGTATGCATAACGAAGTAATTCCTATGCGGTCGGCGGTTTTCCCCCGGAACGGCACCTGAGAAACAATATCGTTTATCATTGTTTCCAGATATGTAGCCGTAAGCGAGGATGTACCCGCATGACGATTCGCAACAAACCCCTGCTGCGCGGCCTGGCCGCTTCTCTGCTGAGCCTGGTGCTTGGCGCCTCCACCGCAATGGCCGCCGACCCGGTCACCCTCACGCTCTACAACGGTCAGCACAAGGAAGTCGGCGATGAACTCGCCAAGGCCTTCGAAGCCAAGACCGGCATTCACGTCAACGTGCGCAAAGGCAGCAGCAACCAGCTCGCCAGCCAGGTCGTCGAAGAAGGCGCACGCTCCCCGGCCGATGTGATCTACACCGAAGAATCGCCGCCGCTGAACAAACTCGGCGAGCAGGGCATGCTGGCCAAGATCGACGCCAGCACCCTCGACGTCTTGCCCAAGGACTACGTCGGCGCCAATGGCGACTGGATGGGCGTGACCGCGCGTACCCGCGTCGTGGCCTTCAACCCGAAACTGATCGCCGAAAAAGACCTGCCCAAGTCGGTGCTGGATTTCGCCGGCCCCGAGTGGCAAGGCAAGGTCGGCTTCGTGCCCACCAGCGGCGCGTTCCAGGAACAGGCCGTGGCGATCATCAAGCTGCACGGGCGCGACGCCGCCGAAGAATGGCTGACCGGCCTGCGCGCCTTCGGCAAGGTCTACAGCAACAATATGGTCGCCCTCAAAGCCGTGGAGAACGGCGAAGTGGCCACGGTGCTGGTGAACAACTACTACTGGTTTGCCCTGAAAAAAGAAAAGACCAATCTGGATTCGCAACTGCATTACTTCACCGATGGCGACGTCGGCGGCCTGATCACCGTGTCCTCGGCGGCGGCGCTCAAATCCAGCAAGCACCCCAAGGAAGCCCAGCAACTACTGGCGTTCATGGCCAGTGAAGAAGGCCAACGCGTGATCACCAACACCTCGGCCGAATACCCGCTGCGCAAGGGCATGGAGTCCAGCCGTGGCCTCAAGCCGTTCAGCGAGCTGCAACCGCCAAAAGTCACCCCCGCCGACCTGGGCAACGCCGAAGAAGCCCTGGACCTGGAACGTGACGTTGGCTTGAACTGATGAACCCATCGCTCCCCGCCCCCGCCCTGCGCGGGGGTTTCAGCCCACGGCGCAAACGGCCGTCGATCTGGCTGCTGTTGCCCGTGCTGTTCCTGGTGGGCCTGAGCCTGCTGCCGCTAGCGTATGTCGGGCTCAAGGCCTGGCAGGCGGGCTGGGCCGAGGCCGTGCATCTGTTGTGGCGTCCGTACGTGTTTGGCCTGCTGCGCAACACCCTGGCGTTGATGGTGGGTGTGACGCTGACGTGCGGCGTGGTCGGGCTGTCGTTGGCGTGGCTGCTGGAACGCAGCAACTTGCCGGGGCGACGCATCTGGGGCGTGATCCTGTGCCTGCCGTTTGCGGTGCCGGCGTTTGTCAGCAGCTTTACCTGGGTGTCGCTGAGCGCCAGTTTCGAAGGGCTCGGCGGCGCGATCCTGGTGATGAGCCTGTCGAAGTACCCGCTGGTGTTCCTGCCGGTGGCGGCGACGCTGCGCAATCTTGATCCGTCTTTGGAAGAGTCCGCGCGCACCCTGGGGCTGAATCGCTGGGGCGTGTTCTGGCGCGTCACCCTGCCCTTGTTGTGGCCGTCGCTGCTGGCAGGGGCGCTGTTGATTGCGCTGCATATGCTGGTGGAATTCGGCGCGCTGTCGATCATCGGCTTGCAGACATTCACCACCGCGATCTACCAGCAATTCGAGTTGGAATTCAGTAACGCCAACGCCGCGATGCTCTCGGCGGTATTGCTAGTGATGTGCCTGACGCTGCTGTGGCTGGAGCTGTGCGTGCGCGGCAAGGGCCGGCACGTGCGCATCGGCCAGGGCGCGGCGCGACATGCCGAGCAAGTGCGCCTGGGCAAGTGGGCGCCGTTGGGGCAAGTCTATTGCCTGGCGCTGGCGATCATCGGCAGCGGCATTCCGCTGGGGATGCTCGGCTATTGGCTGGCGGTCGGTTCGTCGGCGGCATTCCCGGTGGCTGCGATTAGTGAGGCGCTGCTGTCCTCCCTGGCGCTGTCCCTCGGCGGCGCGGCGTTGTGCCTGGTGCTGGCGGTGCCGGTCGGGTTGCTGGTGGTGCGTTATAAAGGCCAACTGGCGATCTGGGCCGAGCGCTTGCCGTACCTGCTGCACGCCCTGCCCGGCTTGGTGATTGCGTTGACGCTGGTGTATTTCGCGCTGCATTACGTGCCGGCGTTGTACCAGACCTCGGCGCTGTTGCTGATTGCGTATGCGCTGCTGTTTTTGCCTTTGGCCCAGGCGCCGATCCGTACGGCGTTGAACAAGGCTGCACCGCAATTGGAAGAGGCCGCTCGCACCTTGGGCGCGTCGTCGTTCAGTGCGTTTTGTCGGGTGACCTTGCCGATCATCTTTCCGGCGTTGGGCGCGGCGTTTGCGTTGGTGTTTCTGGATGCGATGAAGGAATTGACGGCGACCTTGCTGCTGAGCCCGACGGGGTTGAATACCCTGGCGACAGCGGTGTGGGCGCATACCTCGAATGTGGAGTTTGCGGCGGCGGCGCCGTATGCGGCGTTGTTGATTTTGGTGTCGGGATTGCCGGTTTATTTGCTCACGACGCGGATGTATCTGAGTCGCTGAGATCGCCTTCGCGAGCAAGCCCGCTCCCACATTTTGAAATGCATTCCAAATGTGGGAGCGGGCTTGCTCGCGAAGGCGTCGGCACAGGCAACACTAGGCTCGAAACTGCCCCAAGCTGGCCTTCAACTGCGCCGCCAACCCATCCAGCACCTTGCCACTGGCGGTCGTCTCTACCACCGCCTGCGCCGCACGCTCGGCCTGGGCATGGATCACCTCGACCCGCCCGCGCACCGCCTGCGCACCCTGTGCCTGATGCTCCGCCGCCCGTGTCGCCAACCCAATCGCGGCATGTACTTGCTCTACCGACGCCTGCACCGTCTGCTGCAAGCGCACGCTGTCACGCAGCACCAGCAAGCCTTCATTGGCCTGGCGCCCAGCCTTGCCGATGGTTTCCACCGCTTCCCGCGCACCTTGCTGCAACGCGACGATATGCGCCTGGATATCCCCGGTGGAGCTCTGGGTTTTGCTGGCCAGCGCACGCACTTCGTCCGCCACCACCGCAAAGCCGCGCCCGGTCTCACCGGCACGTGCAGCTTCAATCGCCGCGTTGAGGGCCAGCAAGTTGGTTTGCTCGGCGATGCCGTGGATCACCGTCAGCACCACTTCAATCTGCTCGCTCTGCTGCGCCAGGCGCTCGATGACCTTGGAGCCGGCCTGCACCTGCCCCGCCAGCGCTTCGATCAGTTCGCCCACTTCGGTCGACGTGCGCGAGTTTTCATCCGTCGCCTGGCGAATATCCACCACCTGTTGCAAGGCAGCCTGCATGGCATGGCTTTCGGCTTGGGCCTCGTCGGCCATTTGCGACAGCGCGCGCAGGCTCTCGGCAACTTCGTCTCGCTGCAAACCGGCGGCTGCGTCGGCGCCGGCGTTGCGCAGGGTCATGGCGCCGATTTCCACGCCGGTGCGTTGGGCCACGTCGCCCGCCTCACGCACGATCGGCTGCAACTTATCCACAAAGCGATTGACCGCCGAGGCCATGTCGCCGATTTCGTCCTTGCTGCTGATTTGCACACGCTTGGTGAGGTCACCCTCGCCCGCCGCGAGGTCGTCCATGGCGGCAATCAACAGTTTCAGGCGATTGACCACACGACGGCCGAGCACGATGGCGATCAGCAGCAATACGCCCAGGCCAACAAGGGCCAGGCCCATGCCGATGCGCCAGCGCAGGGTGCCGGCGGCCTCTTGTACGGCACTGGTGGTGTTGGCGGTCATCTGGGTGGCGGTGGCTTGCGCCGATTGCAGGCGGGCGCCCATGGCGGTCGCGCTGTCGGCAGCGGCGCCCTTGAGGCTGTCGCCGACCAGTTGGTCGCCGCTGGCGATCAAGGCGGCGAAGCGCTTGTCCAGCGCCTGCAGGTCGGCCTCTACCGAAGCGGTCGACACGCCCATCAGGACTTTGCCGATTTCCACGCCGTTGGGGCTGATGGAGGCCTCGACGTAGTACACCGAAGGATCGTTCTTGGCAGCATTCAACACTTTGTCCAAGGCGCGGTCGCCCTGGCCTTTTTCCAGCAGGGCCTTGTTGATCGGGTTTTCCCGATTCAGGTAGCGGGTCAGGTGCTCACCGGCCGCGTCGTCGTAGACCACGAACAGCACATTGGGATTGCGCTGGGCGCGCCGGGCGAATTCCGACAACGTCGGCACATCGCTGTCCCACATGGCGCGCGGCGCCACCGAGGCCAGCAGTTGGGCCATGTCATTGGCGGAGTCTTTCAGGTCTTTTTCCAGGGTCGCACGCAGTTGCTTCTGCTCTTCCTGCAGACGCGTCGACAACCCTGCGGTCAGACGCTGGCGCGTGCTGGTGGACAAGCTGTCGAGGCTGGACGTGACTTCCTTGCCCGCTTGGGCCAATTCGCCAGACAGTTTCTGGCTGTCGATGCCCAGGCGATTGCTCAAATCGGCTTCCAGCGCGGTCACGGTGCTCCGCGTCAGAGCGACGGCCACCAGCACTTGCACCAAAAGAGCGATACCTAGGGTAACGAACACCGGCCGCAAAAGACGGCTTTGTAACAATGAGAGAACGGCAGACATCGGGAATCCCTCCACCACGGGTGCCATTAAATTGATAGCACCGCGAAAGAGACAACCGAAGCAAAGGTCGTGCCGCCCGGACGGCAGAAACGACAAAGGGCTCCCGAAGGAGCCCTTTGCTTTTTACATCAACAGCTTATTACGCGAACGGGTGACGCAGAACGATGGTCTCGTTGCGGTCCGGGCCCGTCGAAATAATGTCGATCGGTGCGCCGATCAGCGCTTCAACGCGCTTGATGTAGGCACGGGCGTTCGCTGGCAGTTCTTCCAGGGTCTTGGCGCCCACGGTCGATTCGGTCCAGCCCGGCACTTCTTCGTACACAGGCTGCAGGCCTACGTAGCTGTCGGCGTCGGTTGGCGCAACATCATTACCGTTTGCGTCTTTGTAGCCGACGCAGATGTTGATGGTTTCCAGACCGTCGAGTACGTCCAGCTTGGTCAGGCAGATGCCCGAGATGCTGTTCACATCGATAGCGCGACGCAGGATGACGGCGTCGAACCAGCCGCAACGACGGGCACGGCCGGTGGTTGCGCCGAACTCGTGGCCTTGTTTGGCCAGGTGCGCGCCGACTTCGTCGAACAGCTCAGTCGGGAACGGGCCCGAACCTACGCGAGTGGTGTAGGCCTTGGTGATGCCCAGGATGTAGTCCAGGAACATCGGGCCAACGCCGGAACCGGTGGCAACGCCACCAGCGGTGGTGTTGGAGCTGGTCACGTACGGGTAGGTACCGTGGTCGATGTCCAGCAGGGAGCCTTGGGCGCCTTCGAACATGATGTCTTTGCCAGCGCGACGCAGGTCGTGCAGCTCAGCAGTCACGTCCAGCATCAGCGGCTTGAGCAGCTCGGCGTATTCCTTGCACTCGGCCAGGGTCTTGTCGAACTCGATGGCCGGCTCTTTGTAGTAACCCACCAGCATGAAGTTGTGGTAATCCACCAGTTCACGCAGTTTGTCTTCGAAACGCGGCATGTTGAGCAGGTCGCCCACACGCAGGCCACGACGTGCAACCTTGTCTTCGTACGCCGGGCCGATGCCGCGACCGGTGGTGCCGATCTTCAGCTCGCCACGGGCCTTTTCACGGGCCTGGTCCAGCGCAACGTGGAAGGACAGGATCAGCGGGCAGGACGGGCTGATACGCAGGCGCTCGCGCACCGGTACGCCTTTCTCTTCCAGCTTGATGATCTCGCGCAGCAGGGCGTCAGGTGCAACCACCACGCCGTTGCCGATCAGGCACTGCACGCCTTCGCGCAGCACGCCCGACGGGATCAGGTGCAAGACGGTTTTTTCGCCATCGATGACCAGGGTGTGGCCAGCGTTGTGGCCACCTTGGTAGCGCACTACGGCGGCAGCATGTTCGGTCAGCAGATCAACGATCTTGCCTTTGCCCTCATCACCCCATTGGGTGCCCAGGACTACGACATTCTTACCCATAACACTTGTCCTCATTCGCGCAAACTTGGTGCCGGCGATGGCCGGCAGGAAAACTCAAGAAGCCAGTGGCGATACTTGCCAAAGCCCGTTCTGCTGAATCAATTGCCGGTCGCAGTCCGCTTCACGGGCGGCGGCCAATGGCTGCCCAGGCAAGGCCTGGACGACACGCTGACCCTCACTGCGCAACTGGCAAACCTGCTGCCAGAGTGCTGCGTCCGTACTGTCGGGCATCCAGATGCCACCAGACGGTAGCTCGACCTCAGCACGCCCCAGGGTCACCAGGGTTTTCAAATCGGTAGAGAAGCCAGTCGCCGGACGGGCGCGACCGAAGTCGGCGCCGATGTCGTCATAACGACCGCCTTGGGCGATGGCTTGGCCAACACCCGGTACAAACACCGCGAACACCACACCGGTGTGGTAGTGGTAGCCGCGCAACTCGCCCAGGTCAAAGTACAGCGGCAACTCCGGGAAGCGTGCCGACAACCGCTCGGCAATCGCCAGCACGTCGTCCAGCGCAGCCAGCACCGGCGCCGGCGCCTTGGCCAGGCGCTCACGCGCAGCCACCAGCACTTCACGACCGCCGCACAGGTTGACCAGTGCACGCAGCATCTCGGCCAAATCCGCCGGCACGCCTGCGGTCAAGGCGATCACTTCGTCGATGGCCTTGCGTTGCAGGGCATCGAACAGCTGCTGCTCCACTTCACCGGACAAACCGGCCGCACGCGCCAGGCCACGGTAGATACCGACGTGGCCCAGGTCCATGTGGACATCCGGCACGTCCGCCAGTTGCAGCATGGCCAGCATCAAGCTGATCACTTCAACGTCGCTGCTCGGGCTCGCATCACCGTACAACTCGGCGCCCAACTGGATCGGGCTACGGGAAGACGACAACGCACGCGGCTGTGCATGCAGCACGCTGCCGGCGTAGCACAAGCGGCTCGGGCCTTCGCGACGCAGGGTGTGCGCATCGATGCGCGCCACTTGCGGCGTGATGTCGGCACGGAAACCCATTTGCCGGCCCGATTGCGGGTCGATGACCTTGAAGGTGCGCAGATCCAGGTCCTGGCCCGCGCCGGTCAGCAGGGATTCCAGGTACTCGATATGGGGGGTCACGACAAACTCGTAACCCCAGCTCTGGAACAGATCCAACACCTGGCGACGCGCTACTTCAATGCGCGCAGCTTCTGGTGGCAGTACTTCTTCGATGCCATCTGGCAGCAGCCAGCGGTCTACCGTTGCCATTACGCCAATCCCCTTTGATCCGGGCGGCCAGCCCTCGGCCGAGCCTTGAGTGAAGCAGAAAATACCCGCCCCCTGCATAAACCACGCGCAAGAGCGACGTGACGAACGGCCTGTAATCGGCCTCGTCAGGCACTTTCCTCGAAAAACCTGTCACGCCTGCCGAATCAAACATGCAGACGCAAAAAAGCCGGGAATTTCCCGGCTGCCGCATCATACACCCGTTTTCTGAAAGGATCACCCCGCCAGGCGTTTTAGCCGCCCGACGGAGTGCGTCCTACCCAGTGACGAGCTGATTACTTGGCTTTTTCCAGGTAGCGGAAGAAATCGCTACTTGGGTCCAGCACCATGACGTCGGTTTTGTTCGCGAAGCTTTCACGGTAGGCGCGCAGGCTACGGTAGAACGCGTAGAACTCCTGGTCCTGGCCGTAGGCCTTGGCGTAGATCGCTGCGGCTTGAGCATCACCATCACCACGGGCCACTTCGGACTCGCGATAGGCTTCTGCCAGCAGTACACGGCGCTGACGGTCGGCATCCGCACGGATACCTTCAGCCAGTTCGTTACCCTTGGCGCGGTGCTCACGAGCTTCACGCTCACGCTCGGTGCTCATACGCTCAAAGACGCTGCGGTTCACTTCCTTCGGCAGATCAATGGCCTTGACCCGGACATCAACCACTTCGATGCCCAACTCTTTTTCCGCCATCGCATTCAACGAACGCGTGATATCAGCCATCAGCGCGTCACGTTCACCGGACACCACCTCGTGCAGGGTGCGCTTACCAAACTGGTCACGCAGGCCCGACTCCAGACGGCGCGACAAACGATCGTCGGCGACAGACTTGCTACCAGAAGTTGCCGTGTAGAAACGCTCGGCATCCTTGACGCGCCACTTGGCGTAGGCGTCAACCATCACGGCTTTCTTTTCCAGGGTCAGGAAGCGTTGTGTCGGTGCATCCAGCGTCATCAGGCGAGCATCGAACTTGCGCACCTGGTTGACGAAGGGGACTTTCACATGCAGGCCCGGCTGGACATCTGCCTGGACCACGCGACCGAATTGCAGCATCACCGCGCGCTCGGTCTGAGACACGATGTAGAAGCAGTTCCAGGCCGCGATGACCACGACGACGCCCACAATCAGGGCGGTCAGCGATTTATTGCTCATCAACGACTCTCCCTGCTACGTGTTTGCTGTTGCAGCAAGTCAGCGGCCGCACGGGCGCTCGCTTCGTTGGCAGCGGCTGTCGAACCGGTGGCTGGTGCGCTGGTGCTGCTACGACCACCTTCGATCATCTTGTCCAGCGGCAGGTACAGCAGGTTGTTCTGCCCACCTTTGTTGCCGGTCACGAGAACCTTGCTGGTGTTGCTGAAGACTTCCTGCATGGTGTCCAGGTACAGACGCTCACGGGTAACTTCCGGTGCCTTGCGGTACTCGGCGACCAGTTTGGTAAAGCGATCTGCCTCACCCTTGGCGCGGGAAACCACTTCGTCACGATAACCGTTGGCATCCTCAAGGATACGCTGGGCCTGACCACGGGCTTCCGGCACGACGCCGTTGGCGTAGGTTTCAGCCTGGTTGCGCGAACGCTGCTCGTCTTCACGGGCGCGGATCACGTCATCGAAGGCTTCCTGCACTTCACGCGGTGCCGCTGCGCTCTGTACGTTCACCTGGGTCACGGTGATACCGGTGCGATAGGTATCGAGGAAGCGCTGCAGGCGCTCCTTGATTTCGCTGGCCATCAGTTCACGACCTTCGGTCAGCACCTGGTCCATGGCGGTGGAACCCACCACATGGCGCAGGGCGCTTTCGGTCGCGTGCTGCAGGCTGACTTCAGGCTGATCAACGTTCAGCACGAAGTCTTGCAGGTTGCTGATCTTGTACTGCACGGTCAGCGGCACTTCGACGATGTTCTCGTCTTCGGTCAGCATCTGGCCCTGCTTGGTATAGGCACGCTCACGCGTGACGTTTTCCATGTACTTCTTGTCGATCGGCGGGAAGTAGATGTTCAGGCCCGGGCCGACAGTCTCGTAGTACTTGCCGAAGCGCAGCACCACGGCTTGTTCCTGCTCGTCCACGACGTAGACGGCGCTGTACAGCCAGACGGACGCCAGCACGACAAGACCCAGGCCCAGCAGGCCGTAGCCGCCGCCCTTGCTTGTGCGACCGCCGTCGTCACCACCACGTTTTTTTCCACCACCGAACAACCCATTCAGGCTTTCCTGCAGCTTTCGGAAGGCCTCGTCGAGATCTGGTGGCCCCTTGCGGTCGCCATTATTGCGGCGTTTACCACCCCAAGGATCCTGATTATTCGAGTTGCCACCCGGCTCATTCCAAGCCATAGCGCTCTCCATCTGATAAAGCAAAGACGCACCCACGGCGCGCCGACCAATGCTACAGAATGCCTGCTACTGCGGCACAACCGCTTTCGGAGGCTTTTATTGCAAAGTGTGTTGTTCGATGAACTCTGTCGGTACAACGCCTTCTCGACTGACCAGCCGATTAAGCTCCGTGCGCGGCAATCGAACGGCCAGCAAGCTGACACCTTCTTCGTCGTATTCTTCTTTCTGTACTGCGCCCAGCTCGAAGAACTGTGCACGCAGTCGAGCAAAACGCTGGGGCAAGCGCAAGGTGCCGACGAACAAATCACTGCCAAGCAACTCGGCAATGGCTTGTTCAAGCAGCTCCAGGCCACTGCCATCACGCGCCGACAGCCAGACCCGCTGGGGCTTGCCGTTCTCATCGCGCTGGATTTGTGGCTCAACGCCTTCAAGCAAATCGAGTTTGTTATAGACCTCGAGGATCGGCAAGTCCTGGGCACCAATCTCGCCCAGTACCAGCATCACCTGCTCGATCTGCAACATGCGATCCGGTTCAGCCGCATCGATCACGTGCAACAACAGGTCGGAATTGCTCGACTCTTCGAGCGTAGACCTAAATGCCTCGACCAGCTTGTGGGGCAAGTGACGAATGAAACCCACGGTGTCGGCCAGGACAATCGGCCCCAGGTCGTCAAGATCCAGACGGCGCAGGGTCGGGTCGAGCGTGGCGAACAACTGGTCGGCCGCATAGACGTCGGATTTGGTCACGTTGTTGAACAGCGTGGACTTGCCGGCGTTGGTATACCCCACCAGGGACACGGTAGGGATATCCGCGCGGGAACGGCCACGGCGCGATTGCTCGCGCTGGCTGCGCACTTTCTCGAGGCGGCCCTTGATCTGGCGCAGGCGCACCCGCAGCAGGCGCCGGTCGGTTTCCAGCTGGGTTTCACCCGGGCCACGCATGCCGATACCGCCACCTTGACGCTCAAGGTGAGTCCAGCCGCGAACCAGCCGGGTGCTCATGTGGTCAAGCTGGGCCAGTTCAACCTGGAGCTTGCCTTCATGGGTACGAGCGCGTTGGGCGAAGATATCGAGAATCAGACCGGTACGGTCGATCACGCGACACTCGAACACACGTTCGAGGTTACGTTCCTGACTGGGCGTGAGGACGTGATTGAAGATCACCAGATCGGCTTCTTCGGCGTGGACCAGGTCGCGCAGTTCCTCGACCTTGCCGCTGCCAATCAGGAATTTGGCGGTTGGCCGATGACGCGGTACGTTAAAAAACGCAACGGTCTCGGCGCCGGCCGAATTAGCCAACTCCTGAAACTCCTGCGGATCTTCGCGCGCCTCAGGGTCCTGTCCATCCAAGTGAACGAGGATTACCCGCTCACCACCACCGTGGCGCTCAAAGAACAAAGGAGACTCCTATCAGGCGTTACCTGGCTCAGCGTCAGCTGCTTCATCACCCGCTGCGCTTGGCAGACGGATTGGACGCACTGGAACGACTGTCGAGATAGCGTGCTTGTAGACCATCTGGCTGACGGTGTTTTTCAGCAGGATCACGAACTGGTCGAACGACTCGATCGTGCCTTGCAGCTTGATACCGTTGACCAGGTAGATGGAAACCCCCACTTTCTCTTTACGTAAAGTATTCAAGTAAGGGTCTTGTAGCGAATGCCCTTTTGACATGTGCCGCACTCCTTTAAGGATCAATAATAAAAAATCGGAAAATAGATAGCTCAAGGCCGTCACACCCCCAAGGATAGACGGCAATTGCAAGGACTCAGCTCAATATGGAGACCGTTCCCAAGTATTTCAAGGCGCGTGACAGATTGTCGCTGTCCAGGCTGTCCAGCCAGTGCAAATCGCTCCAGCTGCGCAGCCAGGTGAACTGGCGCTTCGCCAATTGGCGCGTGGCAATGATGCCGCGTTCCTGCATTTCGGCTGACGTCAGCTTGCCATCCAGATGCTCCCAGACTTGGCGATAGCCTACAGCACGTATCGAAGGCAACCCTAGATGCAGGTCACCTCTGGAACGCAGTGCTACGACCTCGTCCACGAACCCCTGTTCCAACATAATTGTGAATCTTTGTGCAATACGGTCATGCAGCACCTGGCGATTCGCCGGGGCAATGGCCAGATTCGCCACAGTATAGGGCAATTGTGACCGTCCAGATGCGCCTGCGTCGGCACTTTGCGCAGTTTGTTTCAGCCGATGTTCAGTCATGGTCTGGCCGCTCACACGCCAGACTTCCAGCGCGCGGCTGAGGCGCTGCGGATCATTGGGGTGAATGCGCGCGGCGGATACCGGGTCAATCGCCGCCAATTGGTCGTGCAAGACTTGCCAGCCAAGGCGTGCAGCCTCTTCCTCAAGCTCGGCGCGTACCTGGGCGTCGGCCGCCGGCATATCCGCCAAACCTTCCTGCAAAGCCTTGTAATAGAGCATCGTGCCGCCCACCAGCAGCGGAATATTGCCGCGCGCGGTGATCTCGGCCATGGCAGCCAGGGCGTCGGTGCGGAAGTCCGCCGCCGAATAGCTCTCGGCCGGGTCGATGATGTCGATCAGCTTGTGCGGATACTGGGCCAGCAGCGCTTTGGACGGCTTGGCCGTGCCAATGTCCATGTCCCGGTAAACCAGGGCAGAGTCGACGCTGATCAACTCGCAGGGCAGCACTTTGGTCAGTTCGATGGCCAAGTCGGTCTTGCCGGCAGCCGTGGGGCCCATCAGGAAGATCGCGGGGGGCAAGGCACTCATCAGCGACCGCGCAAGAACAGTTTGTCCAGATCGTCCAGGCCCATTTGGGTCCAGGTCGGTCGGCCATGGTTGCATTGCCCGCTGCGCTCGGTGTTTTCCATGTCACGCAGCAGCCCGTTCATTTCCGGCAACGCCAGACGGCGGTTGGCGCGGATGGCGCCGTGGCAGGCCATGGTGCCGAGCAGTTCGTTGATATGCGCCTGCACGCGGTCGCTGGTGCCGTATTCCATCAGGTCGGCGAGCACGTCGGCGACCAGGCGGTTGGCCTCGGCCTGCTTGAGCAGCGCCGGGATCTGGCGGATGGCCAGGGTTTCCGGGCCCAGGCGTTGCAGCTCAAAGCCGAGCTTCTGGAACACAGCGGCATGTTCTTCGGCGCAATCGGCTTCGCGCTGGCTGACCGCCAGGGATTCCGGCACCAACAGCGGCTGGCCACTGAGGCCTTCGCTGGCCATGGCGATCTTGAGGCGCTCGTACATGATCCGCTCGTGGGCGGCGTGCATGTCCACCAGCACCAGGCCGTGGGCGTTTTCCGCGAGGATATAAATGCCCTTGAGCTGCGCCAGCGCGTAACCCAGCGGCGGAATATCACCGCCACCTTCCGGCAAAGCCACCGCAGCACCCGGCTGGGCGCCCGGCAGCGGCGCGAAAAACTCGCGATACGCCGCCTGCGCTTCAGCCACAGGCACGGCCGATTGCGGACGCGGCGTGTATTGATACTGATAGCCCGCACCCGCGCCAGAACCCGGCGCCGCGAACGATGGCTGCGGCGGCGTCGATTGCAGCAGGTTGCCGGCCAGGCTCATTTCGCCCTGAGGGCCAAACTCACCCGCCTCCGGCCCACTCGGCCGCACCACGGCTGTGACGATCGGCGCACCCAGATGATCATCCGGGCGCACATCGCCCAAGGTGCGGTGCAACGTGCCATAGAGGAAATCGTGCACCATGCGGCCATCGCGGAAGCGTACTTCGTGCTTGGTCGGGTGCACGTTGACGTCCACCACCGAGGGGTCGACCTCGAAGAACAGCACAAACGTCGGATGCCGCCCGTTGAACAGCACGTCGCGATAGGCCTGGCGCACCGCGTGGGCCACCAGTTTGTCGCGCACCGCGCGACCATTCACAAAGAAGTACTGCAAGTCCGCCTGGCTGCGGGAGAACGTCGGCAAGCCAACCCAGCCCCACAGACGCAAACCGTTGCGCTCGATTTCAATCGGCAGCGCCTGCTCCAGGAAGCCCGCACCACAAATCGCCGACACCCGGCGCGCACGCGCGGCTTCGTCGTGGGCTTCGTGCAGGCTGAGGATGGTCTTGCCGTTGTGGCGCAAATGAAACGCCACATCGAAACGCGCCAGGGCCAGGCGCTTGATGACTTCTTGCAGGTGATCGAATTCGGTTTTTTCGGCCTTGAGGAATTTGCGCCGCGCCGGGGTGTTGAAGAACAGGTCGCGCACTTCCACCGAAGTGCCCACCGGATGCGCCGCTGGCTGGACCCGGGGCGCCATGTCGCGGCCTTCGGTTTCCACCTGCCAGGCCTGTTCGGCGCTGCAGGTCCGCGAGGTCAAGGTCAGGCGCGCCACCGAGCTGATGGACGCCAATGCCTCACCACGAAAGCCCAGGCTCATCACCCGTTCCAGGTCTTCGAGGTCGCGGATCTTGCTGGTGGCGTGACGGGCCAGGGCCAGCGGCAGGTCATCGGACGAGATGCCGCTGCCGTCATCGCGCACCCGCAGCAGCTTGACGCCGCCCTGCTCCACGTCCACGTCGATGCGCTTGGCGCCGGAGTCGATGCTGTTTTCCAGCAACTCCTTGATCACCGACGCCGGGCGTTCAACCACCTCACCGGCGGCAATCTGGTTGGCCAGGCGTGGGCTGAGCAGCTCGATGCGCGAGCCGTTGTTCAAGACTGACTCACTCATTACTGTGCTGCCAATTCGGTGCCGGGGATGGTCAACACCTGGCCGACCTTCAATTCATCGGTCTTCAGGCTGTTGGCGCTGCGCAATGTGGCGGCCGAAACCTGGAAGCGCACGGCCAGCATGGCCAGGGTGTCGCCCGGTTGCACGCGATGGTCACGCGGGCCCTGGGCGATTTTCCCGGAGTCGCGCAGCCAGGCGATATACGTGCCCGGCGGCGGGTTCTGCTGGAAGAACTGGCGGATACCCGCGCTGATCGAACGCGCCAAGGCCTGTTGGTGACTGGCGCTGGCCAGTTTCGAGGCTTCGTTGGCGTTGGAGATAAACCCGGTTTCCACCAGGATCGACGGGATATCCGGCGACTTCAACACCATGAACCCGGCCTGCTCCACGCGCTGCTTGTGCAGCGACGTGACCCGGCCGATGTTGCTCAGGACTTTCTGGCCGACGTTCAGGCTGGAGGTCAGCGAGGCGGTCATCGACAGGTCGAGGAGCACGCCGGCGAGCATTTTGTCCTTGTCATCGAGGGACACGTTGCCGGCCCCACCGATCAGGTCGGAACGGTTTTCGCTGTCGGCCAGCCAACGGGCGGTCTCCGAGGTGGCGCCACGGTCCGACAGGGCAAACACCGAAGCGCCAAACGCGGCGGTGGACGGTGCGGCGTCGGCGTGGATCGAGACGAACAGGTCGGCGCCCTTCTTGCGCGCGATTTCGGTACGCCCGCGCAGCGGGATGAAGTAGTCGCCGGTGCGGGTCAGCTCGGCGCGGTAGCCCTTCATGCCGTTGACCTGGCGCTGCAGTTCGCGGGCGATGGCCAGTACCACGTCTTTTTCATGCTGGCCGCGCGAGCCCGAGGCGCCCGGGTCTTCACCGCCGTGGCCGGCGTCGATCACCACGATAATGTCGCGCTTGCCCGCCGGAGCCGGTGGCAGCGGCGGCAGCTTCACCTGTGGTTGCGTCGGGTTGACCGGCACCGCAGGCACCGTCGCGACGCTCGGCGGCGGCGCTGGCGGCGGGTTGGCATCGGCGGCGTTGTCGAACAGGTCGACCACCAAGCGGTTGCCGTACTGGGCGTTCGGCGCCAGCACAAAGCTTTTCGGGGTGACAGTCTTTTTCAGGTCGATGACCACCCGCAGGTCGGTCGGCGTACGTTGGGCCGAACGCATGGCGGTAATCGGCGTGTTGGCGGTGGAGACTTTCAACGGCGCGGCCAGGGTTGCCCCATTGATGTCGATCACCAGGCGATCGGGCGCCGTCAGGGTAAAGACACTGTGCTGGACCGGGCCAGACAGGTCGAACACCAGTCGCGTGTTATCCGGCGCTCGCCACAGGCGCACACTTTTCACCTGCGAAGCAGCCAGAGCATTGACAGTCATTGCCGCAAGCAACACCCCTACGACAGCAACCAACGCGCGAAAGCGCATACCTAACCCCACCAATTATTTGAATTCCAATGCCAAAGCGGCGCACCACGACTGGCCGCGCGCGCTCTGGGGCAACAACTTCAGCTGACGTCCTGTCTCATGCGGCGTAATGGTAATGGTCAGGTCCGGCTTTGGCAAAAAGCCTGTGCCTTTATCTGGCCACTCGATCAGGCACAACGCATCCTCATCGAAATAATCGCGGATGCCCATGTACTCCAGCTCTTCGGGGTCCACCAGGCGGTAGAGGTCGAAGTGAAAGGCGCGGATCGCACCAATCTCGTAGGGTTCTACCAAGGTGAACGTCGGGCTTTTTACCGCACCCGTATGGCCCAAGCCGCGAATGATCCCCCGGGACAACGTGGTCTTGCCCGCCCCCAGGTCGCCTTCGAGAAAGATCAGCCCCGCGCCGGCCGTCACTTGGGCGATACGCTGACCAAACGCGACCATGGCGTCTTCATCGGCAAGGAAAAGAACTACTTCAGACACGGTGACTGCTCCTCCAGCAATTGACGAATGGCGGGTATCAGGTCGCTGGCCGCCAGCCCGCGACCAAAGCTGCCCTGGCGATCGCCCGCCGTGGCGTGCAACCACACGGCCAGGCAGCTTGCCTCATAGGCGGGCATGCCCTGGGCCAGCAACGCCCCGACCAGACCGGCCAGCACATCACCGAGCCCGGCCGTTGCCATCGCCGGATGGCCTTGGTCACAGCGCGCAATACGTCCGTCCGGGCTGGCAATCAAACTGCCAGCCCCCTTGAGAATAGCCACTGCATTGAATTTCTGACTCAACGCGCGCGCCACCTTAAGGCGATCGGCCTGAACCTCGGCTGTCGAGAGTCCCAACAAGCGCGCGGCTTCGCCCGGATGCGGGGTAATCACCGAGTTGGCTGGCAAGCTGATGCTACCCGTGGCCAACTGGTTCAAGGCGTCGGCGTCCCAGACTTGTGGCTGGCGCGCGCTGGCAGCGACCGACAGCAAGCTTTTGCCCCAAGCGGCATCGCCCAGGCCCGGGCCAATGACGATGACCGAGATTTTTTCCAGCAGGCCCATCAGTTGGTTGGCCGAACTCACGCCGACGGTCATGACTTCCGGCAAGCGCGCCAACGCGGCGGGCACGTGCTCCGAGCGCGTCGCCAGGGAAACCAGGCCGGCGCCACTGCGCAACGCGCTTTCGGCGCTCAACAGCGCTGCGCCGCCCAGGCCACGGTCACCGCCGATCACCAGCAGGTGGCCGAACTGGCCTTTATGGGCATCCGGGGAACGCGCAGGCAGTTGCGGCAAATCGCCAGGCAACAGGGGCTGAACGTCGGTAATTGGGTGTTTTGTCTGCGGCATGCGTCTTCAAGCTCCGATGTCTGGCAGAATTATACGCATCTAACCTGTGGTTTCCCGTGTCTCATGCCTGCTATTACCTCCGATCTGCCCGCCCTCGCCCAATCGATCAAAGACTGGGGCCGCGAGCTGGGCTTTCAACAAGTCGGCATCAGCGGCCTGGACCTGGCCGAGCATGAGCAGCACCTGCAACGCTGGCTCGACGCGGGCTACCACGGCGAAATGGACTACATGGGCGCCCACGGCAGCAAACGCTCCCATCCGGACGAACTGGTGCCGGGCACCTTGCGCGTGGTCTCGCTGCGCATGGACTACCTGCCCGGCGACACGCAGATGGCGCAATTGCTGGCCAAACCGGAAAAAGCCTACATCTCCCGCTACGCCCTCGGCCGCGACTACCACAAGCTGATCCGCAAGCGCGTGCAGCAACTGGCCGACCGCATCCAGGCGCAAATCGGCCCGTTTGGCTTTCGCGCCTTTGTCGACAGCGCGCCGGTGCTGGAAAAAGCCATCGCCGAACAGGCCGGCCTGGGCTGGATCGGCAAAAACACCCTGGTACTCAATCGCAAGGCCGGCAGTTATTTCTTCCTCAGCGAGCTGTTTGTCGATTTACCCTTGCCGGTGGACGCGCCCCACAGCACCGAGCATTGCGGGCGCTGCACGGCGTGCCTGGACATCTGCCCCACCAATGCTTTCGTCGGCCCCTATGTGTTGGACGCGCGGCGCTGCATTTCCTACCTGACCATCGAACTCAAGAGCGCGATCCCGGAAGACCTGCGCCCACTCATCGGCAACCGCGTATTCGGCTGCGATGACTGTCAGATCGTATGCCCGTGGAATCGTTTCGCCCGCGCCACCAGCGAAAGCGATTTCAAGCCGCGCCACAACCTGGACAACGCCGAACTGGCCGAGCTGTTTATGTGGGACGAAGACAAATTCCTCAGCAGCACCGAAGGTTCGCCCCTACGCCGCGCCGGGTATGAGCGCTGGCTGCGCAACCTGGCGGTGGGCCTGGGCAATGCGCCGTCGAGCATTCCGGTGCTGGAAGCCTTGAAGGCGCGGCGGGAGTATCCGTCGGAGCTGGTGCGCGAACACGTGGAATGGGCGCTGAACCAGCACACCAGCCGTTAATGCACGTCGTCGTTGTAGACGAACTTGGGCATTTCCCAGTGAAAACGGATCGCCAGCAGGCGTAAGAGAAAGCCGCTGAACAGGGTCAGCAAAATCGATTGCTCGCTGGGCAGCTCCAGGTAGAGGCACAGCAGGTAGAACCAGGCGGCAAGGAACGACACGCTGGCGTACAGCTCACGGCGAAAAATCAGCGGGATGTCGTTGCAGAAGATATCCCGCAGGATGCCGCCAAACACGCCGGTAATCACCCCGCTGACCGACGCCACCAGCATGCCGTGGCCCATCTCCAGTGCAGTCATGCAGCCGATCAGGGTGAAGGCCACCAGACCCACGGCGTCCAGCGCCAGGAACAGCGAACGCAGGTGGCGCATCAGCGGGGCGATAAAAATCGTCACCAGCGCCGCGACCGAGGTCAGCACCAGGTATTCCGGGTGTTTGACCCAGGTCAGCGGGTAATGCCCCAGCAGCACGTCGCGCACCGAACCGCCACCGAGCGCCGTCACGCAGGCGATCAGCACCACGCCAAACCAGTCCATGCCACGCCGCCCGGCGGACAGCGCGCCGGTCATGGCTTCGGCGGTGATGGCGATGAGGTAGAGCATGAGCAGCATGGTGGCGATCCTTGCAAAGAGGCGCGCAGTCTAATCATTTGGTGATGGCACCAAAAGGGGGCACCTGGCGAAAGACCGCGTCGCCTCTATCTCAGGCAAGCCAGCTCCCACATTTTGATTTGCGAATGCAGTCAACTGTGGGAGCTGGCTTGCCTGCGATGGCGCCAGTTCAGGCGCCGCCCATTCAAGCCTTGATGAAATGCTTGCGGTAATGCTGCAACTCGGCGATTGACTCGCGAATATCATCCAGCGCCAGATGGGTGCTGCCTTTATGGAAGCTGTCTTTGACTTCCGGCGCCCAACGCGCGGCCAGCTCTTTCAAGGTGGACACATCCAGGTTGCGGTAGTGGAAGTAGCTTTCCAGCCCCTTCATGTGGGTATAGAGGAAGCGACGATCCTGGCAGATGCTGTTGCCGCAGATCGGCGATTTGCCCTTCGGCACCCATTTCTCCAGGAACGCAAGGGTCTCGGCTTCGGCTTCGGCCATGCTGATACGGCTGTCGCGCACGCGCTGGGTCAGGCCGGAGTTGCCGTGGGTGCGGGTGTTCCACTCGTCCATGGTGGCGAGTACGGCGTCGCTGTGGTGAATGGCGATCACCGGACCTTCGGCCAAGGTGTTGAGGTTGCTGTCGGTGACAATGGTCGCCATCTCGATGATGACGTCGGTGTCGGGGTTCAGACCGGTCATTTCCAGATCGATCCAAATCAGGTTCTGTGGGTTTTGCATGGCTTGATTCTCTTGGCACCTTGGCGTAGCTGCGCAGTTTAGCAGGCGGGGCCGTGCTAGACTCGCGACCGTTTTACCCAACCTTTGCATTATCGACACGGAACACCAATGGCCAAACGCCAGCTCAATCGTCGCCAAAACTGGCGCATCGAAAAGATTCAAGGTGAACGCGCCGCTCGCGCCGCCAAACGTGAATCCTCCGCCGTGGAAGCGCTTGAGGGCGGCGACCTGGGCCCCGAGCAAACGGGCCTGGTGATCGCGCATTTTGGGGTGCAGGTCGAAGTCGAGGCGCTGGAAGGCGAACTGGCCGGCCAGGTATTCCGTTGCCACCTGCGCGCCAACCTGCCGGCGCTGGTCACCGGCGACAAGGTGGTCTGGCGTGCCGGCAACCAGGGCATCGGCGTGATCGTCGCCCAGTTGCCGCGCACCACCGAACTGCGTCGCCCCGACAGCCGTGGCCAGCTCAAGCCAGTCGCGGCCAACGTCGACATGATCGTGATCGTGTTCGCGCCGCTGCCCGAGCCCCATGCCAACCTGATCGACCGCTACCTGGTAGCCGCCGAGCATGCCGGCATCCGCCCGCTGTTGCTGCTGAACAAATTCGACCTGATCGACGAACAGAACGCCCCGGCGCTGAATGCGCTGCTGGCGGTCTACCGCACCCTGGGTTACCCGGTGCTGGAGGTTTCAGCCCATCACGGCAATGGCATGGAACAGCTGCAACAGCAGTTGGACGGGCGCATCAGCGTGTTTGTCGGCCAATCCGGCGTGGGTAAATCCTCGCTGGTCAACAGCCTGCTGCCGGAAGTCGAAACCCGCGTGGGCCCGCTGTCGGAACTGTCCGGCCAGGGCACCCACACCACCACCACGGCGCGATTGTTCCACTTCCCGGGCGGCGGCGAGCTGATCGACTCCCCGGGTATCCGTGAATTCGGCCTCGGCCACGTCAGCCGCAGCGATGTGGAAGCGGGCTTTATCGAGTTCAACGACCTGATCGGCACCTGCCGCTTCCGCGACTGCAAACACGACCGCGAGCCGGGTTGTGCGTTGCTCAAGGCACTGGAAGATGGGCGTGTGCAGCAGCAGCGGATGAATAGCTATCGGTCGATTATTGCGAGTCTTCCTGAAAGCACTTACTGACCCTTGTGGCGAGGGAGCTTGCTCCCGCTGGGGTGCGCAGCGCCCCTAAAAAAAGCCGGGGACTGCTACGCAGTCCAGCGGGAGCAAGCTCCCTCGCCACAGAAAGCTCACTCACAAACAAAAAGGCCGCGATCATCGCGGCCTTTTTGTTTGTGCGGCTTAAGAACCAGCCTTAGGCACCGTAGGATCCTTCACCCCACCATCATCAAACAGGTTCAACTTCTGCCGTAGTTCATGGGCCGGCAGCGGCTCTTGCCCCGGCGGGATCGCATTCGGATCAGCCGGCACTTCACCTGGCGCACCCGCACCCGGCGCTGGCACTGGCTTGGGCTGTTCACCTTCAATCGCACGCTGGGCCTTTTTGGTCAGCACCACGATGTCGATACGGCGGTTGATCGGGTTGAACGGGTCTTCATGATCAAACAGCTGCGACGAAGCAAAACCCACCACGCGCGCCACTTGCGGGTCCGGGTAGCTGCCGGCCACCAGCGCGCGGCGGGCGGCGTTGGCGCGGTTGGCCGAGAGTTCCCAGTTGCCGAAGTCGCCCTGGCCCGAGTACGGCTTGGCGTCGGTGTGGCCGCTGATACTGATCTTGTTCGGCACCGCCTTGATGGTGTCGGCCATGGCCAGCAGGATGTCTTCAAAGTACGGCTTCAGGCGCGCGCTGCCGGAATCGAACATCGGCCGGTTGGCGGCGTCGGTGATCTGGATGCGCAGGCCGTCCGGAGTGATTTCGAACGAAATCTGATCCTTGAACTTCAGCAGCTGCGGGTTCTCATCCACCTTGGTCTGCAACTCTTGCAGCAACAGTTCCAGGCGTTCCTGCTCGACCTGCTCGGCCATGGCTTCGACGGTATCGCGCTCGATCGGGATATTTTCCTGCGGCGACTCGGTCTTGATCTCGGGGTTGATGGTGCGCTCCGGCGCCAACTGCGGCGAACCGCCGAGGTCGATGACGAAGGGCGTGCCGCTTTCCGAGAAGCCAATCGGGTCCTTGAAGTAACCGGCGATGGCGATCTTTTGTTCCGGCGTGGCGGTGGACATCAGCCACAGCACCAGGAAGAACGCCATCATCGCCGTCGCAAAGTCGGCGAAGGCGATTTTCCAGGCACCACCATGGTGCCCCGCAGCGAAGCGCTTGACGCGCTTGATGATTATCGGCTGGTTGTTTTCCATGGCTTAGCGACCGCGAACCGCTTGTTCCAGCTCGGCGAAACTTGGGCGATGTTTCGGGTACAGCACCTTGCGACCGAATTCCACCGCCAGCGATGGCGGCATGCCGGAAGCGGACGCGACCAGGCTGGCCTTGATCGATTCGTACAGGTTGATTTCTTCCTTGGCATCGTGGGCCAGGGAGGTGGCCAGCGGGCCAAAGAAGCCGTAGGCCGCGAGAATACCGAAGAAGGTACCGACCAGTGCCGCACCTACGTGCATGCCGATGGCCGCCTGGTCGCCTTCGCCCAGGGAAGCCATGGTGACCACGATACCGAGTACCGCCGCGACGATACCAAAGCCGGGCATGCCGTCGGCGATGCCGGTCACGGCGTGGGAGGGGTGCTCCAGCTCTTCCTTGAGGCTGAACAATTCCATGTCGAACAGGCCTTCCAGCTCATGGGGGGCCATGTTGCCGGAAGACATGATGCGCAGGTAATCGCAGATGTAGGCGGTCATGCGCTCATCTTTGAGCACGGCCGGGTACTTGGCGAAAATCGGGCTGGCGGCGGCGTCTTCGATGTCGGCCTCGATGGCCATCATGCCTTCGCGGCGGCTCTTGTTGAGGATCTCGTACACCAGCCCCAGCACTTCCAGGTAGAAGGTGTGGGTGAAGCGCGAACCGAACATGCCCAGCGACTTTTTGATCACGTGCATGGTCATGTAGCCGGGGTTCGCTTGCAGGAACGCGCCCAACGCCGCACCACCGATAATCATCACCTCGAAAGGCTGGATCAGCGCGGCAATTTTACCGTGGGACAGGACGTACCCGCCGAGCACGCTTGCGAAGACGACGATGATGCCGATAATTTTAGCCATAGGGGATCTGTACTTGCGCCGTCGGGTTCATGGACATATTTGGTGGAACTGAAAAACTCTTGTTCTACTTATCGGCAAAACTGCGCCAGACTATAGCCCGTTAAGGCGAAAAGCCAGTTCGGCCCGATCCGGGCGTGTTGACCGCAAGTGATGATCGCGCCCCAATCATGGCTAATGAAACGACAGTCCCAACTGCAAAACCCACTTCCCTCGCCGCTTGGATCAAGCGCCTGGACGATGTGCTGCTGCCCGTCCCCCAGGCCAGCCATGAGCGCGTGTGCAAAGGCATCCGCGATAGCCGCAGTTCGTTGCGAGATATTGCCGAGCTGATGCAGAACAGCCCGGCGCTGGTGCTCAGCGTGATGCGCGAGGCCAACAGCCATACCCACGGCAGTTTCACGGAGCCTGCGGAAAACCTCGAAGTGGCGCTCAACCGCCTCGGCCTGAAACGCGCCGAAGAGCTGCTGGCGCGCCTGCCGTCGGTGCCGGCCCATGAGATTCCCGTGGCCTTGCGCCAATTGCTGCTGGTCAGCCAGCACGCCTCGCAACAGGCCAACGGTTTGTTCGCCAGCCGCCTGGCGCGTTTGTGGCAGGACATTCACTGGGGCAGCCTGCTGTTTCTGTCACCGCTGTGGCCGATGGCGGTCGCCTACCCCAAGCTCCTCGAAGAATGGGAACTGCGGGTGATCCACAAAGGCCAGTCGGCGCGCCAGGTCGAGCAGGAATTGTTCGGCGTACGCCTGCTGGACCTGTGCCTGGGCTTGACCGAAGCCTGGCACCTGCCGATCTGGGTCTCCCAGGGCTACAACCTGCTGCTCAAGGAGCAGCGTTTGCTGGTCAAGGCGCTGCACATCGCCCGCGAAGACGACGCCCTGCGCCAACAGCAATTGCTCGACGCCGAACCCAACCTGCGGCGCTGGCTGAACCAGCCGGCCAACACCGTACTGCTGGCCAACGGCCTGGCGATGTCGGCCCAGGAATCCTGGACCTGCCCGCACACCGAACGCTGGCAATACCTCACCGCGCTGTACCTGCAACAGCCGCTGGGCGATGTGCAGCAACAGGTCCATCAGCAAGCCGTTACCAGCGCCCGCACCACGCTGATGCCGGACTTGTGGCACCCGGCGCTGTCGCTGATCTGGCCGTGGCATGTGCAAAAAATCCATCGCGGCCTGCTGCCCGCGCCGCCACCTACCGCCGAATCCCTGGCCGTATGGCGCAAGCGCTGCACCGAGTTGCTGGTGGAGCCAAGCCGCTTTGCCAACGCCATGCACCTGACTACTTGCGCCAAGGAAGCCCTGGTGGCCAGCGGCATGCAGCGGGTCATGCTGTTGATGACCGACCGTGCCCAAAGCACCTTGCGTGTGCATCAGGCCGACGGTTTGCCGAAGGACGCCGCCAACCTCAGCCTGGACGTGACCAACAGCACCCTGCTGCAACGCCTGCTGGAAAAGTCCGCGCAGGTGCGCCTCACCCCGGACAACCACGCGCAGTTCTCGGCCTTGCTGCCGCCGATCCTGCGCCGCCTGTTCACCGGCGAACACCTGCTGCTGCGCTCCCTGAGCTGCAACGGCAAGGTGGTGATGCTGATGGTGGCCGACCAGGGCGGCGGGCCGTTCTCGGAAACCACCGTGCAAGCCTTCGGCAAAACGGCACAATGCATCGAGAAGGCCCTGCACTGCTTTACCAACCGCAGCGCCTGATGCTTGCGCTACAATCGCGGTCCTTTATCGCCAACATTTGTGCCCAGGAGACCTCACATGCCTGACTTCTCTGGCTTGCCGCTGGTGATCGAATCCAGCGACCTGCAAGGTCGCCTTGATGCCGAACACCTGATTCTGGTGGACCTCACCAGTGCCGCCCGCTACGCTCAGGGGCATATCCCCGGCGCGCATTTCGTTGACCCCAAGCGTACCCAATTGGGCCAGCCGCCTGCACCGGGCCTGCTGCCCCACAAGGCCAACCTGGAAAAACTTTTCGGCGAACTGGGCCACACCCCGGACGCGACCTACGTGGTCTACGACGACGAAGGCGGCGGCTGGGCCGGGCGTTTCATCTGGATGCTCGACGTGATCGGCCATCAGAAATACCACTACCTCGACGGCGGCCTGCTGGCCTGGCTGGAAGGCCAGCACCCGGTCAGCACCGACGTGCCCGCGCCCGTCGGCGGCCCGGTCAGCCTCACATTGCACGATGGCCCCACCGCCACCCGCGAGTACCTGCAAAGCCGCCTCGGTGCTGCCGACCTGGGCATCTGGGACGCACGCGGCCCGCTGGAGTATTCCGGCGAGAAAGTCCTCGCCGCCAAAGGTGGGCACATCCCCGGCGCCGTGAACTTCGAATGGACCGCCGGCATGGACCCTGCGCGCAACCTGCGCATCCGCCGCGACATGCCGCAGATCCTCGAAGACCTCGGGCTGACCCGCGACAAAGAAATCATCACCCACTGCCAGACTCACCACCGCTCTGGCTTCACCTACCTGGTGGCCAAGGCGCTCGGTTATCCGCGAGTCAAAGGTTATGCCGGTTCCTGGGGCGAATGGGGCAACCACCCCGACACCCCCGTTGAGATTTAAGGTTTAAGGACAGTAAATGAAAAAGCAGTTGTTTATCCTCAGCCAGTACTTGCTGCCGCACCACCTGCTGTCGCGCTTGGCCGGCTGCATTGCCGAGTGCCGCGTGCGCTGGTTCAAGAACGCCTTCACCAGCTGGTTCGCCAAGCGCTATCAAGTGGACATGTCCCAGGCCCTGGTTGAAGACGTGACCGCCTACGAGCACTTCAACGCGTTCTTCACCCGCGCGCTGAAAGACGGCGCTCGCCCGCTGGACCAAACTCCAGGCGCGATCTTGAGCCCCGCCGATGGCGCGGTCAGCCAGCTTGGCCCGATCGAACATGGTCGCGTGTTCCAGGCCAAAGGCCACAGCTTCAGCGTGCTGGAACTGCTGGGCGGTGATTCCGCCGTGGCGGCTCCGTTCATGGGCGGTGATTTTGCGACGGTGTACCTGTCGCCGAAGGACTACCACCGCGTGCACATGCCGCTGGCCGGCACCCTGCGCGAGATGATCTACATCCCGGGGCGCATCTTCTCGGTCAACCAGACCACCGCCGAAAACGTACCGGAGCTGTTTGCGCGTAACGAGCGAGTTGCCTGCATTTTCGACACCGAACGCGGCCCGATGGCCGTGGTATTGGTGGGCGCGATGATTGTGGCGTCGATTGAAACCGTGTGGGCTGGCTTGGTGACACCGCCGAAGCGTGAGCTGAAAACCTTCCGCTACGATGAGGCCGCGCGTGCGCCGATTCACTTGGAGAAAGGCGCTGAGCTGGGCCGCTTCAAACTGGGTTCGACTGCAATCGTGCTGTTCGGGCCGGATCAGGTGAAGTGGGCTGAAGAGCTGGCAGCCGGCACGCCGGTGCAGATGGGCCAGGGTATGGCACTGCCAAAAGCCTGATTCACAATAGATTTAAAGCTGGAACCCGATCAATGTGGGAGCTGGCTTGCCTGCGATGACGGTGGTGAATCCAACACCGCTATCGCAGGCAAGCCAGCTCCCACATTTTTGATCCCATTCCAGCAGGGGAAGGAGAGTTACAGCTGACCGTCGCGGTCGCGGAAGCCCAGCAGATACAACACCCCATCCAACCCCAAGGTCGAAATCGCCTGCTTCGCCGACTGCTTCACCAGCGGCTTGGCGCGGAACGCCACACCCAACCCGGCAATCGCCAGCATCGGCAGGTCATTCGCGCCGTCGCCGACCGCAATGGTCTGCTCCAGACGCAAACCTTCCTTGTGCGCCAGTTCCTTCAGCAGGTCAGCCTTGCGCTGCGCGTCGACAATCGGCTCGACCGCCACGCCAGTTACTTTGCCATCCACCACTTCCAGCTCGTTGGCGAACACGTAGTCGATGCCCAGCTTGGCCTGCAATTGCTTGGCGAAGTAAGTGAAGCCGCCCGACAGGATCGCGGTCTTGTAGCCAAGGCGCTTGAGCTCGGCGAACAGGGTTTCAGCGCCTTCGGTCAGGCGCAGCGAGGCGCCGATGGAGTCCAGCACGCTGACATCCAGGCCTTTAAGCAGCGCCAGGCGCTCCTTGAAGCTCGCCCGGAAGTCCAGCTCACCGGCCATGGCGCGCTCGGTGATCTCGGAGACTTGCTCGCCCACGCCGGCCGCCTTGGCCAACTCGTCGATGACTTCCGCTTCGATCAGCGTGGAGTCCATGTCGAACACCGCCAGGCGACGGTTGCGGCGGAACAGCGAGTCTTCCTGGAAAGCGATATCGACATTCAGCTCCTGGGCCACGCTGAGAAACTCGGCGCGCAGGGCTTGCGGGTCAGCCGGCTCACCGCGCACGGAGAACTCGATGCAGCCCTTGCCCTTGTCAGCTGGAGTGTCCAGCGGCATGCGACCCGACAGACGGTCGATATGGTCGATATTCAAGCCGTATTGCGCAGTAATCGAGCTGACGCGCTGCAACTGCTCAGCCGTGACCTTGCGGGTCAGCAGCGTCACGATGTGGCGTTTCTTGCCCTGACCGGCGACCCAATGCTGGTAATCGGCTTCGGACACCGGCGTGAAACGCACCTGCTGATCAAGCTTGTACGCCGTAAACAGGATGTCCTTGAGCACCGAAGACGCCTGTTCAGTACTCGGGATCTCAACGAGGATGCCGAACGACAGCGTGTCGTGGATCACCGCCTGGCCGATGTCGAGAATGTTCACACCACCCTGGGCCAGAACGCCGGTAATCGCCGCCGTCAGACCCGGGCGATCTTCACCAGTGATGTTTATCAGGACAATTTCGCGCAAGGCGCACCCCCAGGCTGGAAAAAAACCGCATTCTACCCACTTTCAGTGACCATCGGGCACAGCCAGCGCTTTGACGCTCTGGGGCCTATCGCTATACTGCGCGTCAACTTCACGGACCAAGAGCCGAGCGCAAGTGAACCGGCCCACGCCAGTAAAAACCGATAACTTCTTCCTGCTGATCTTCCGGGCACTGCGCCACCGCCGTGTACCGATCGCATTACGCATCGCCAGCCATAACGTGATCCTGGTCGCCCTGGCCCTGGTGATCTACGCCTGCGTGATGGGTTTGCAGTTCAAACAGGCCATGCACGAACAGGCCGACGCCCTGGGCGAGAGCCTGACCACGCAAACCGCCACATCGGCGACCGAGCTGTTGGTGTCCAACGACATCCTCAGCCTCAACGTGCTGCTCAACAACCTGACCAAGAACCCGCTGGTGGCCCACGCCGCCATCTACAGCGTGGACAACCGGATCATGGCCGAAGCCGGGCAGCGCCCGAAGAATGGCCTGCTGGGCGAAGCCGAAGGGTTGTACCAGAGCAACATCACGTTCCAGGACGTGAAGGCCGGCCAACTGCGCATCAGCCTGGACATGCAGCAATTCCAGCAGCCGATGACCATCAGCCTGCAAAGCATGGGCATCCTCAGCGCGATCCTGCTGGCCCTGGCGTTGGCCCTGAGCCTGCGCCTGGGTCGGCATATCTCCACGCCGCTGATGCAACTGCGCATCTGGCTGCGGGACATCGACGAACACACCCCGGCCACCGACCGCCAGGATGAAATCGGCGACCTCGCCCGCCAACTGCACACCAGCTTCGCCCCGGAACCGACCGTGCGCGAGCCTGAGCCCGAGCCTGAATACGACGACGAGCCTGAGTTCGACGTGGGTGAGCCGGGCTTTGATGAAGCCCCACCGGTCGCCGGCCTCAAGCCTGCCACCCGCAAGGCGATCCAGGCCGATGAAGACGAGCTGGACGACGAAGACCCGTTCGCCGACCTGCGCGATACCGCGTCCAACAGCCCGGCTGTCGCGCCAACGCCTGCCCCGGTCAAGAACGCCGAGCCCCAGCACAGTGCGGTCCTGGCCGTGCAACTGGGCTCCCAGGATCAACTGCGCCGCCTGCCCCGCACCCGCCTGACGGAATTGCTTGAACGCTACCGCGACTGCCTCGACCAGGCCGCCTCGCTGTACCAGAGCGAACTGCACACCCTGAACGACGGCAGCACGCTGATGCTGTTCCACAGCGAAGACAGCGGCGAAGACTACCTGACCAACGCCATCTGCTGCGGCGAGCTGCTGCGCGCCCTGGGCCATGCCCTGCAGATCGAAGTGGCGGACAGCGGCATCACCCTGCAACTGCAACTGGGCCTGACGGTGAGCGACGACCTGTTTGGCATGAGCCAGATCGACCTGCTGCTCACCGAGAGCGCACAGGATGCCCTGGCCTTGTCGCAACACAGCCGCAACTTGCTGCTGGTGGAGCGCAAGATCAGTGAAGACACATTGATCCGCCAGCGCGCGCGTATCCGCCCGATTGCCAGCCCTGAAGGCGCGAGCTGTGTGGAGCGGTTGATGGAGCCGTATCCGTCGATGCTGGAGCGCCAACTGGCGCGGATGCACGAGACCCGCAAGCCTTAAGCAACACTGCAACATCCACTGTGGAGTGGGCTTGTGTGGGAGCGGGCTTGCTCGCGAAAGCGGTGATTCAGTCACTGATGTATCGACTGACACTCCGTATTCGCGAGCAAGCCCGCTCCCACACAAGCCCGCTCCCACAGGTGATCTTTAGTGATATCCAGATCGCGCACAAACAAAAAGGCCCGCTGAGTCAGCGGGCCTTTTTTTGTGTCAGCGATTCAGGTCAGAACCTGAACACTTCCATATCCGTACGAATCGGCGTTGCCATCGGCATCTTCGGCTTCTGCGGTTCAGCAGGCTTGGCCGCCTGCACCGGGGCCTGTTTGCGTGGCGCCTCGGCAATGGGCGGCTGGTTGGCCAATGGTTTGAGGGCCACCGACAACTGCTGTGCCAAATGCTGCAACAACACGCCCTGGGCCTGGACCTGGGACGCGGTGGTGCCGGCGTGCTCTTCCTGCAAGTGCACGATGCGGCTGTCACGCACCTGGCCACGGCGGTCGATCAAGCGCCACTGGGCATCCAGGATCGCTGGCTGCGAGGTGCCGGAGTCCAGGCGCGTGATGGTCAACAGCACCTGTACATCCGGGCTGAAGCCAGTCGGCGCAGGCGCGAGCACCACACGCTGGCTGTCCAGATGACCGGCCACTTGGCGCAGCATCAGCTGGTTGATGTCGGACGACAAACTGCCCGCCCAACGCCCATCGGTGGAACCTTGCAGGCTGCCGTCGTTCTGACGTTGCAGCAGGGTTTCGCGTTGCAGGTAGTCCGCCACGACGACCGGGCCGAGCAATACCGCCATGCCGGTAGCCTGGGCTGGCTGCGCGGGGCTGCCGCTGTCCAGCTGGTACAGCGACACCGGCTGGTGCGTGCTGCAACCCGCCAACCCCAACAGGCCAGCGAGCATCAAAAATAAAGGAACGCGTGGAGCGGTCATCATCCCATCCAGGTGGCTGCCACAAGGCGAACCACAACTAATACTGAAAAAACCCTAAACACGCGCGGCCACGCCGGCGCTGGAAAGGCCATATCATCCGTGAATATGCGCCATGACTCCAGCGCCAAAGCGTCGATCTACGCGTTAAACCGTAGATCGAGGCCTCTAATACGCGTTAAACCGGCGTTTCTACCAACAAAGCATCCACGCGCTGGAAGCCCCGCGGCAGTTTGTTGCCACGCCGACCACGCTCGCCCTTGTAATGCTCAAGGTCGTCAGGCCGCAGCGACAGCGTGCGTTTGCCGGCCTGCAGCACCAGCGTTGCACCTTCCGGGATCACCGCGATGTCAGTCACGTACTCTTCGCGACTGGCTACGCGCTCGCCAGGAATACCGATGATCTTGTTGCCCTTGCCTTTGCCCAGTTGCGGCAGGTCGCTGATCTTGAACACCAGCAAACGCCCTTCGGTGGTCACGGAGGCCAGCCAGTTGTTTTCACGATCGTCCACGGGTCGCGGCAGGATCACCTTGGCGTTGTTCGGCAAGCTCAACAGGGCCTTGCCCGCCTTGTTCTTGGCCTGCAGGTCTTCACCCTTGACCACAAAACCGTAACCCGCGTCCGACGCAATCACGTACAGCGAATCGTCATCCGGCAGCAGCACGCACTCGAAATTCGCCCCTGGTGGCGGCGTCAGGCGCCCGGTCAGCGGCTCGCCCTGGCCCCGTGCAGACGGCAAGGTGTGGGCCGGCACAGAATAGCTGCGCCCGGTCGAGTCGATAAACACCGCAAACTGGTTGGAACGCCCGGCCGCAGCAGTCTTGAAGCCGTCGCCAGCCTTGTACGACAGGCCGGTGGCGTCAATATCATGCCCCTTGGCCGAACGAACCCAACCCTTTTCCGACAGAACGACGGTAATTTTCTCGTTTGGCAGCAGCTCGGTTTCGGTCAGCGCTTTCGCTTCAGCGCGCTGGACGATTGGCGAGCGGCGGTCGTCGCCGTAGGTTTCGGCGTCTTTGATCAGCTCGGTGCGCACCAGCTTCTTCAGCTTGGTCTCGCTGCCCAGCAGGG
Source organism: Pseudomonas sp. KBW05 (assembly GCF_003852405.1). GTDB lineage: Bacteria > Pseudomonadota > Gammaproteobacteria > Pseudomonadales > Pseudomonadaceae > Aquipseudomonas. The sequence continues at coordinate 243,147 of NZ_QAJM01000007.1, read as the reverse complement.
CTTGCAGCTTGGCTTGTTCCTTGAGCAACGCGTCTTGCTCGTCGCGCAACTTCATTTCTTCCAGTCGCGCCAATTGACGCAAGCGGGTGTCGAGGATGTAGTCGGCCTGGATCTCGCTGAGCTGGAAACGCGCGATCAACTCGGCTTTCGGGTGCTCGGCCGTACGGATGATGTGGATCACTTCATCCAGGTTGAGGTAGGCAATCAGCAAGCCGTCCAACAGGTGCAAGCGACGCTCGACCTTGTCCAGGCGGAATTGCAGGCGGCGACGCACGGTCTGCACGCGGAATTCCAGCCACTCCACCAGCAGGTTGCGCAGGTTTTTCAGCTGCGGCTTGCCGTCCAGGCCGATGATGTTGACGTTGACCCGGTAGCTCGACTCCAGGTCGGTGCTGGCGAACAGATGCTGCATCAGCACTTCGTGGTCGACCCGGCTGTTGGTCGGAATGATCACGATGCGGCACGGGTTTTCGTGGTCGGACTCGTCACGCAGGTCGGCCACTTGCGGCAGCTTCGACGGCTTGGCCTGCATCAGGGCGGCGATCTGCTCCAGTACCTTGGCGCCAGACACCTGGTGCGGCAGCGCGGTGACAATAATGTCGCCATCTTCGATGTGGTACACGGCGCGCATGCGCACCGAGCCCTTACCGGTTTCGTACATCTTCAGCAGGTCGGCGCGCGGCGTGATGATTTCCGCTTCAGTCGGGTAGTCCGGGCCCTGGATATGCTCGCAGAGCTGTTCGACCGTGGCCTTGGGCTCATCGAGCAAACGCACGCACGCCGTGGCCACTTCACGCAGGTTATGCGGCGGCACGTCGGTGGCCATGCCCACGGCGATGCCAGTGGTGCCGTTAAGCAGGATATTCGGCAAACGTGCCGGCAACACCAGCGGTTCGTCGAGAGTGCCGTCGAAGTTCGGGCCCCAATCGGCGGTGCCCTGCCCCAGCTCGCTCAGCAGCACTTCCGAGTAACGCGACAGGCGCGCCTCGGTGTAACGCATGGCGGCGAAGGACTTCGGATCATCCGGCGCACCCCAGTTGCCCTGGCCGTCCACCAGCGTGTAGCGGTAGCTGAACGGCTGGGCCATCAGCACCATGGCTTCGTAGCAGGCGGAGTCGCCGTGGGGGTGGAACTTGCCGAGCACGTCGCCGACGGTACGCGCCGATTTCTTGTGCTTGGAATCAGCGTCCAGGCCCAACTCACTCATGGCGTAGATGATGCGCCGTTGCACGGGCTTCAGGCCGTCGCCGATATGCGGCAAGGCACGGTCCATGATCACGTACATGGAGTAGTTGAGGTAGGCACTTTCGGTGAAGTCAGCCAGCGACCGGCGTTCTACGCCATCTAAGCTGTCTGCGAGGATGTCACTCATGCGGGCCTCATCATTGGGTAAGGCGCGGCGGAAATGCCGCGGCGCCGGGTCAATTCAAAAAATTCAGGGTTCATGGCTGGGCACTCCAGCCACCGGCCGGGGCGGCGAAACGATAGACCACCGGGCGTTTTTCACCATCGGCACGGGGGCCGAAGTTGTTGTCGATGCCCAGCCAGGCACCGTCTGCGTCCACCACCAGGGCTTCGGCCAGGCCATAGGCCTGAGGATAGCGCCGCTCAGGCGTCAGGGTCTCGTCGGCAAACGACCAGCACAGCTCGACCTTGGCCGTGATCGCATCGCGCCGGCAAATCTGGAACGCATTGCGCTCCAGGGTAAACAGCTTGCCGTTGAACAGCGCCAGGTCGGCAAAGTCCTTGGACACGGCCTTGGCATTGGTGAACTTGGCTGGCTGCACTTCCTGGCCGGCTTCGCTGAGCAATACACACGGACCGTCGCAATCCCACACGCTTTGCCCACGCTTGATCGAGATTAGGCCGCGCCTTTCGCGCTCGGCTGCCAGCCAAATCTGATTGCTTTCGGGATTGATCGCCAGCCCTTCAAACAACGCATTGAAGTGCAGCAACATGCCGCTGGCCCGCGCTTCACGCACCATGCCTGGGGCAATCTTCAACCACTCGGGCGCACCGTTCACCGGCACGTGCAGCACCGCCGCATGCGCTTCGCTGACGATATAGCGGTTACCCGCGGCATCGCAGCTGATGCCTTCAAAATCCAGGTCGCCACCGCGAATGAACGAAGCGGCCTTGGTGCGCGAACGCAACCCCCAAGGCAAGCCGGACTCCGGCACCGGCGGCACGTCGATCTTCACCGTTTCGGCCTGCCAGGTCGACGCGCTGATATCCAGGCGATAGATCTGGTCGTCATCACGGTCGGAAACCGTCCACAACTCCTTGCCACACAAGGCCAGGCCCGACAGATTGCCGCCGCGCATGCCGTCCACCGGGTGTTCGGAGACGAGTTTCAGCTCAGCCACGGGCGCGGCCGCTACCGAGGTAGCCACCAGCCCGCTCCACATCAGGATCGCCAGGGCGAAGCCTGTGCGCATCAGCCCAGCACCTCGGCAAGGTTGCCTTTGGATTCCAGCCAGGACTTGCGGTCCGGCGCACGTTTTTTCGCCAGCAGCATGTCCATCATTTCCGACGTGGCGGCGTAGTCTTCCAGGGTCAATTGCACCAGGCGCCGTGTGTTCGGGTCCATGGTGGTTTCGCGCAGTTGCGGCGGGTTCATTTCACCCAGGCCTTTGAATCGCGTGACCTGTGGCTTGCCACGTTTCTTCTCGGCCACCAGGCGGTCGAGGATGCCATCGCGCTCGGCTTCGTCGAGGGCGTAGAAAATCTCCTTGCCCAGGTCGATGCGGTACAGCGGCGGCATGGCGACGTAGACGTGACCAGCATCCACCAACGGGCGGAAGTGCTGGACGAACAACGCGCACAGCAAGGTGGCGATGTGCAGGCCGTCGGAGTCGGCGTCGGCGAGGATGCAGATCTTGCCGTAGCGCAGCTGGCTCATGTCCGCCGCGCCCGGATCGACGCCGATGGCCACGGCGATGTTGTGCACTTCCTGGCTGGCCAGGACTTCGCTGCCATCGACTTCCCAGGTATTGAGGATCTTGCCGCGCAACGGCAGGATCGCCTGGAACTCTTTATCCCGCGCTTGCTTGGCGGAACCACCGGCGGAATCACCTTCCACCAGGAACAGTTCGGAGCGCATCGGGTCTTGCCCGGCGCAATCGGCCAGCTTGCCCGGCAGTGCCGGGCCCGCAGTGATGCGCTTGCGTTCGACCTTCTTGCTGGCCTTCAAGCGACGGCCGGCGTTGTTGATCGCCAGCTCGGCCAGGGCCAGACCCAGCTCAGGGTGTTCGTTGAGCCACAGGCTGAACGCATCCTTGACCACGCCCGAGACAAACGCCGCCGCCTCGCGGGACGACAGGCGCTCTTTGGTCTGGCCGGAGAATTGCGGCTCCTGCATCTTCATCGACAGCACGAACGCAATGCGCTCCCACACGTCTTCCGGCGCCAGCTTCACGCCGCGCGGCAGCAGGCTGCGGTATTCGCAGAATTCGCGCATGGCATCCAGCAAACCCTGGCGCAACCCGTTGACGTGGGTGCCGCCCTGGGCCGTGGGGATCAGGTTGACGTAGCTTTCCTGCACGCTGTCGCCGCCTTCGGGCAGCCACAACAGCGCCCAGTCGACGGCTTCCTTGTTACCCGCCAGGCTGCCGCAGAACGGCTCGTTGGGCAGGCGCTCGAAGTCGCTGACGGAGTCTTCCAGGTAGGAGCGCAGGCCGTCTTCGTAATGCCACTCGACCTTCTCGCCGGTGCCTTTGTCTTCAAAGGTGACGAGCAGGCCCGGGCACAGCACAGCCTTGGCCTTGAGCACGTGCTTGAGGCGGCTGATGGAGAATTTCGGCGAATCGAAGTATTTCGGGTCCGGCGCGAAGTACACGCTGGTACCGGTGTTGCGCTTGCCAACGGTGCCGATCACGGCCAGGTCGGTGGCTTTGTAGCCATCGGCGAAGGTCATCTCGTATTCGTTGCCATCGCGCTTGACCCTGACCCGCACCAGCGTAGACAGGGCGTTGACCACGGAAATACCCACGCCGTGCAAGCCACCGGAGAACTGGTAGTTCTTGTTGGAGAACTTGCCACCGGCGTGCAGCTTGGTGAGGATCAGCTCGACGCCCGGCACACCCTCTTCCGGGTGAATGTCCACCGGCATGCCGCGACCGTCGTCGGACACTTCCAGGGAGTGGTCAGCGTGAAGAATGACATGCACCGACTTGGCGTGGCCGGCCAGGGCTTCGTCGACACTGTTGTCGATGACTTCCTGGGCAAGGTGGTTCGGCCGGCTGGTGTCGGTGTACATGCCGGGGCGTTTGCGCACCGGGTCGAGGCCCGAGAGGACTTCGATGGCGTCGGCGTTATAAGAGCTAGCGCTGGGAGTGGCCATGGGGTCTCGTCGTGAGTCGTTCGATTAAAAAGTGACCTGCGATTTTTACAGTGACGAAAAATCGAAGGATTGATACTGATCTGCGCCAATGCCGGCAAAACTCAAGAGCGCCGGCAGTTGCTGGGCGAACCCCTGATAACCATGGTCGCCACCGGCCTGGATGCGCAAGGCACAGGCCCGGTAATACTGCTGGGCGAGGCGATAATCCAGCGTTTCATCGCCGGTTTGCAACCACACCTGATAACGCCCGGCGTCCTGGGGCGCCGCCACTTCCAGCTCGGCCAGGGCCGTGACGTGGTCGTGGGTCAATTCCCAGGTTTCATCGGTGTAGAGGTTCTTCTGGGTGCCCAGGTAACCGTCGAACATCCGATGGGGGCTGACCGCTGGGTTGACCAGCAGCGCCTTGAGGCCATGGCGCTCGGCAAGATGGGTTGCATAGTAGCCGCCGAGTGAGCTGCCGACCAGCAGCGGGCGCCCCAGTTCAGCGATCGCCGCTTCCAGTTGGGGAATTGCCTGACGCGGGTGGTGATGCAGGGCCGGCACGCGCAGCTGGTCGGCCAGGCCGAGGGCATCCATCACACGGATCAACTGGCTGGCCTTGTTGGACGCCGGCGCACTGTTGAAACCGTGGATATACAGGATCGAAGCGGACATGCCGGGCTCTCCATGACGTGGGCCAAAGAGGCGCAGTTTACAGGGATAGCGGCCCTGTGTGATGACCTCAATCCACAGGACACCGAAGAACCCATGTGGGAGCGGGCTTGCTCGCGAATGCGGAGTGTCAGTCACTGCATCTGGTACTGACACACCGCATTCGCGAGCAAGCCCGCTCCCACATTTTTGATCAGCGTTTGCAGCGTTTAATAGCCGTTGCTGCCGTAATCCACCGTAAATTCGAAGTCCTGGACCCGCTCCACACCCGTCTCCAACCGCCCGTCGGCATGCAAGCGCAACCAGCGATACCCCGGTGCCTGTTCGCTGACCTGGAAATCCTCGCTGCCCGGCGCGAACTGGATGCAGGTGGACGGCGAGGCCAGCAGCCGCACGCCGTTGCGCTCGCGGTCGATTTCCTGGTGTACGTGCCCCCAGAGCACCGCCCGGACCTGCGGGAAGCGATCCAGCACGGCAAACAGCGCGTCGGGATTACGCAGGCCGATGGGCTCCATCCAGGCACAGCCGATGGACACCGGATGATGGTGGAAACACACCAGGTGATGGCGGCTCGGCGCTTCGCTCAGGGCCTGGGCGAGCAATTGCAGTTGCTGGTCTTGCAGGTAACCCGGCACCGAGCCCGGCACGGCAGAATCCAGCAGGGTGACGCGCCAGTTGCCGATATCGACCACCGGCTCCAGCAAATCACTGCGCATGGCGGCGTGGGCCATGATCTGGGGCTCGTCGTGATTGCCGGGAATCCAGCGCGCGGGGGCGTCGATCTGCCGGGTCATGTCGCGAAATTGCTGGTAGGACTCCAGTGTACCGTCCTGGGACAGGTCCCCCGTGGCCAGCATCAAGTCGATTCGCGGCTGCTGCACGCGCACCAGTTCGATCACCCGTTGCAGGCTTTCGCGGGTGTTCATGCCCAGCAACGCGCCGTCGGCCTCGGCAAACAGGTGGCTGTCGGACAGTTGCACCAGCAACGCGGGTGCATCGGGGTTCACGGTGGCTACGCTCGGCAAGGCGCTCTCCCAGGGCAATCACAGGAATGGACGAATAGCGCGATTATGCTGGGGCAGGACACAAAGAGGAAACCCAAGGAAGCAGACGCAGTTCACATCTACCGCACCGCTTCGAACTCATGGCCCAGGGCCAGGCAGTGACTCAACCATTCACCGAGGAACACATTGAGCTGTGCTTTCTCATCGGGCTGGTGCATGAACACATTCGGGTAAGGATAGATGCTGCGAAAGCGCCGCGCATGTTCGGCGCTGATCACTTCGGCCATGCGGGCGTCGTGGTACACCTGCACTTCCAGTTGCGGCACCGGCAGCCATGGCAGGCTGTGTTCCTGGCGCACGCGCAGGGTGGTGGTGTACGGGCAGTTGACGATGACTTCCAGGGTCAACACACCGAGCATCTGGTCGCCATGGGTCACGCCGATGCGCCGCGCCGCCGGGGCGTGGCGCATATCGGGGAGCAGACGCATCAGCCGCGCATAGTTGGCCTCACAGGCCGCTTGCAGCCCGATCAGGTCAACCCGGTAACGTTCCCGTGCCTTTACTGCCATAACCCCCTCACTTCCGCGCGATTAAGCGCAAGCCATTGCAGGGCGATAATGCTGGCTGCGTTGGAAATCTTGCCGTCGCGCACCGCTTGCAGGGCATCTTCGAAGGCCCAGGTGGTGACGCGGATATCTTCTGCCTCTTCTTCCAATCCATGGACGCCACCTACGCCTGTGCTGTCGCAGCGGCCCAGGTACAAGTGGACAAATTCGGTACTGCCGCCGGGCGATGGGAAATACTTGGTGATCGGCCACAACGCGGAGAAGGTCAGCCCAGCTTCCTCCTCGGCCTCACGGTGTGCAACCTCCTCCGGCTGCTCGTCCTTGTCGATCAGGCCGGCGACCATTTCGATCAGCCACGGGTTGTCGGTACGGCCCATGGCACCGATGCGGAACTGCTCGTTCAAGACCACTTCGTCACGTTGTGGGTCGTAGGGCAATACACACACGGCATCATGACGAACGAAGACTTCGCGATTGATCTCCCGGCTCATGCCGCCGTCGAATTTCTCGTGGCGCAGTTGCAGGCGATCGAGTTGGTAGAAACCTTTGAAAACGGTTTCCTCCTTCACAATCTCGATCTTGCTCGGCGTCGATTTCGCAATGTCCGTCATACCCTTCCTCGTTAAGCCTGTGCAATTCGCGCCATCCTAACGCGCTCGCAGCGGTTGGTGCAGCCCCTTTCCGGTTGCCGGGATAGACGGCGAACGTCAAACTCAGGGGGGCGCTCTCAATTAGTTTCCCCGTCGCGCCGGGGAAACTAATTGAGAACGCCCCTCTAATCAGCTTAGTGGCGAACTGACTGCCCTGCCGGTAGTCGAAGCTGCACCATTTCGCTCTTATCGTTAGACGAAGGACATCCATGTCGCTTTTAAAAATCGCCTCCGTGGCCTGCATTGCACTGACCCTGGGTGCCTGCCAAAGCCTGTTTCAACCGAGCTGGCGCACGCCGCTGGAAGCCACCCGCGACGCCACCGAGCAAAGCAAGCCGGGTTGCGCCAGCGCCGACTGCCCGCTGGTGAATATCGACACCGTGCACTTCGCCAAGGAGCCCAAGCTGGATGCCTTGATCGAACAGCGCCTGCTGGAAATGACCCAGGCCGACCCGCTGCCCACTAGCCTGGCGACGTACAGCGAGCAGTTCCTGCGCAGCACCGCGCCGCGCAACAGCATGTACTTGCAGGCCAAGGTACGCGAGCAGCATGACGGCTTGGTGATCATCGAGCTGTCCAGCTACCTGGACCAGGGCGCCACCCACGGCGAGCCGGGCCGCGCGTTCATCAACTATTCGCGCCAGCAGCAAAAAGCCCTGTCGCTGACCGACATGCTGCTGCCCGGCAAGGAAGACGCCTTTTGGAAAGCTGCCCAGGTCGCTCACAACAGCTGGCTGATCAGCACCCGCCTGAGCCTGGAGCCGGAGTTCGTGAAGACCTACCCCTTCCAGAAAACCCCGAACGTGGCGCTGACCTATGGTGGCGTGATCCTCAAATACCCCACCACCACCATCGCACCGTACGCCCTGGGCCACGTCGAGCTGCAGATTCCCTACTCGCGCCTGGAAGGCATTCTCAAGCCTGAACTGGTGCCCGCGCGCCGCTGAAGGCGCGACCGAGAATAAGCTGCAACAGCCCTGCCAGCACCAGCGCCGGCAGGGTCGCGCCGACATCCGGGTACAGATTGGCCAGCAGATGGTAAGTACCGATGCCCCCCAGCCAGGCCACCAGCGCCGGCCAGCGCAACACGGCGACCACGCCCTGGCCACGGCGGCGCAGGATGAAATGATCCACCAGCACCACGCCAAACAGCGGCGCGAACACCGAACCGATCAGCAGCAGGAAGTTCTGGTACTGGGCCAACGGCGCAAAGCAGGCGATCAGCGTACAGATCACGCCTATTGCAAGGGCTAGATGCTCGACCTTCAAGCGCAACAGGATGCCGCTGGACACCGCCGCCGAGTGAATATCGGCAAAGGCGTTTTCCGACTCATCCAACAGGATCAACAACAGCGGAATCCCCAGCCCCGCACCGGCCAGCGCCAGCAGCAGCGCATTCACTTCACCACTTGGCGCAAACGCCAGGGTGTAGGCCACGCCCAGGCTCATCAGCCAGAAATTACCGATAAAGAACCCCAGCGCCGTGCCGCCGAACACGCTCTTGGCGCGCTTGCCGAACCGTGAGTAATCGGCGATCAGCGGCAGCCACGACAATGGCATGGCGATGGCAATGTCGAAACCCACCGCAAACGGCAGCGAACCGTCACCGGCCTGGACCCAGAGGGCGGCAAGGTCAGCCTTGGCAAACAGGTTCCAGGTCAGCCACAGACAGGCGGCGAGCAGCAGCCAGATGCCCCATTTGCGCAGGATCTGGCGCACGAAGGTCAGCGGGCCACTCACGGCCAGCAAGGTCGCCAAACCACCGAAGAACAGCGTCCACAGCAACGGACTGGCCAGCAGGCTGCCATCGCTGAACGCCCGCGTGCCCAACAGGCTGGCGGCGTCGCGCATCACGATGATTTCGAACGAGCCCCAACCGATCAGCTGCAGCAGGTTGAGCAGCGCCGGCAGGCTCGCGCCTTTGGCGCCGAGGCTGAGTTTGAGGGCGGCCATGGCGGACAGGCCGGTGTCACTGCCGATCACGCCGACGGCGGCCAGCAGCAACACGCCGACCAGGGTGCCGAGGAAGATCGCCAGCAGCGAACCGGACAAGCCCAGGCCCGGCGCGAGCAAGGCGCCGGTTTGCAGGACCATCAGGCCGATGCCGAGGGAGAACCACAGGGAGAACAGGTCGCGGGCGCCGAAGACTCTTTTGTCGCTCGGCACTGCGGTATCAGGGGAGTAGGTACTCGGTTGAATGCTCAAGGATGTTATCTCTGAGGAACATGTGTTGTTTGGGAGATTGCATTCGCGAGCAAGCCCGCTCCCACATTTGAAATGCATTCCAAATGTGGGAGCGGGCTTGCTCGCGAAGAGGCCGGCACAGCCTCCAACAATCCCGGATCAGACCTTCTTGTACAGCTGACTACCTTCCTGCTTGAACCGCTCCGCCTGCTCCGCCAAGCCCTTGGCCACATCCACATCCACCGCATCAATGCGCTGGTTGGCCGCGTACTCACGCACTTCCTGGGTGATCTTCATCGAGCAGAACTTCGGCCCGCACATCGAGCAGAAATGCGCGACCTTGGCCGAATCCTTCGGCAGCGTTTCATCGTGGTAGGAACGCGCGGTGTCCGGGTCCAGGCCGAGGTTGAACTGGTCTTCCCAACGGAACTCGAAGCGCGCCTTGCTCAAGGCGTTGTCGCGGATCTGCGCGCCTGGATGGCCTTTCGCGAGGTCAGCCGCATGGGCAGCGATCTTGTAGGTGATGATCCCGGTCTTCACGTCATCCTTGTTCGGCAGCCCCAAGTGCTCCTTCGGCGTCACGTAGCAGAGCATCGCGCAACCGAACCAACCGATCATCGCCGCACCGATCCCGGAGGTGATGTGGTCGTAGCCCGGCGCAATGTCGGTGGTCAGCGGGCCAAGGGTGTAGAACGGCGCTTCGTCGCAGCACTCCAGCTGCTTGTCCATGTTCTCCTTGATCAGTTGCATCGGCACGTGGCCCGGGCCTTCGATCATGGTTTGCACGTCGTGCTTCCAGGCGGTCTTGGTCAGCTCGCCGAGGGTTTCCAGCTCGCCGAATTGCGCGGCGTCGTTGGCGTCGGCAATCGAGCCCGGGCGCAGGCCGTCGCCGAGGGAGAAGCTGACGTCATAGGCCTTCATGATTTCGCAGATTTCGTCGAAATGCGTGTAGGTGAAGTTCTCTTTGTGATGCGCCAGGCACCACTTGGCCATGATCGAGCCGCCACGGGACACGATGCCGGTGACGCGCTTGGCAGTCAGCGGCACGTAGCGCAGCAACACACCGGCGTGGATGGTGAAGTAGTCGACGCCCTGCTCGGCCTGCTCCACCAGGGTGTCGCGGAACAGCTCCCAGGTCAGGTCTTCGGCGGCGCCGCCGACTTTTTCCAGGGCCTGGTAGATCGGCACGGTACCGATAGGCACCGGCGAGTTGCGGATGATCCACTCGCGGGTTTCGTGGATGTGCTTGCCGGTGGACAGGTCCATCACGGTGTCCGAACCCCAGCGGATGCCCCAGGTCAGTTTCGCCACTTCTTCTTCGATGGACGAACCCAGGGCGCTGTTGCCGATGTTGCCGTTGATCTTCACCAGGAAGTTACGGCCGATAATCATCGGTTCCAATTCGGTGTGGTTGATGTTGGCCGGGATGATCGCGCGGCCACGGGCGATTTCTTCGCGCACGAATTCCGGGGTGATGATCTTCGGCACGCTGGCGCCGAAGCTGTGGCCGGCGTGTTGCTGGTCCAGCAGGCCGCTGGCGCGGGCTTCTTCGAGCTTCATGTTTTCGCGGATGGCGACGTATTCCATCTCGGCGGTGATGATGCCTTTGCGCGCGTAGTGCATCTGCGTGACGTTGGCGCCTGCCTTGGCACGGCGTGGGTTCTTCACGTGGGCGAAACGCAGCGCGGTCAGTTCGGCATCGCTGAGGCGCTGCTGGCCGAAGTGCGAGCTCAGGCCCGAGAGGCGCTCGGTGTCGTTACGCACTTCGATCCACGGCGAGCGCACATCGGCCAGGCCTTTGCGCACGTCGATGATCACGTTGGGGTCGGTGTAGGGGCCGGAGGTGTCATAGACCACCACGGGCGCGTTGATTTCACCGCCGAAATCGGTGGGGGTCACGTCCAGGCTGATCTCGCGCATCGGCACGCGGATGTCCGGGCGAGTGCCCTGCACGTAGACTTTTTGCGAGCGGGTAAAGGGCTGCACGGAGCCGGAGTCGACCTTGGCCGATTCACTCAAATGCACGGTATTTTTTAGTTTTGTCGTCATCACGGGCTCTCCAACTTTCTATCCAGGCGGTGGATTTTTGTCGGAGCGAACCTGTGACGGATGGACGCACTGAAACCAGTGCTGTGCTTGGCGCACGAGGGCTGTTCGATTGTCGAACAGCATCCCGGACGAAGCACAAGAGGACTCGCCGGGTGACGAGAAATCTTGTTCCCTACGCAGGCGCTAACCTGATCAGGTTCAACGGGATCCGGTATTTACCGATCTCAGCCTTCCAACAAGGCACCCCGACAAGAACGCGGCCAGTCTAGACCATGGCGTGGGCAAATTGCCAATAGCGGTGCATTCAGCATGATGAATGGCGTAATTGCAGGATTGTTGTGCAGTGATCGCGCCACTACACTCGGGGACTGCCTCAAGGCTTGACGCCGGGATTGGCCAGCCTTAGCCTTGGGCGCTAAATTATCGCCGTAATATTCAATCTAGGGAACGCCTCATGCTGCGCAAACTCTCACTGGCTCTTGCCGTGTCTTGTGCGACCAATGGAATGGTTTGGGCAGCAGAAGCGCCCTTGTCCGCCAACACTGACTTGGTCAGCGTCTACCAGGAAGCGGTGAACAACAACGCCGACCTGGCTGCCGCCCGCGCCCAATACGGCGCACAAAAAGAAGTGGTGCCCCAGGCCCGCGCCGGCTTGCTGCCGAACCTGTCGGCCGGCGCCGACAGCAACAACGTGCGCACCCAGCTCGCGCAGCCAGCCGGCACCGCCAACCGTGACGCGCATTCGTGGCGCGCGACCTTGAGCCAGCCGCTGTTCCGCGCCGACCGCTGGTTCCAGCTGCAAGCCGCCGAAGCTGTCAACGAGCAGGCCGCCCTGCTACTGTCGGCCACCGAACAGAACCTGATCCTGCAGAGCGCCGAAAACTATTTCGCCGTGCTGCGCGCCCAGGACAACCTGGCCTCCACCAAGGCCGAAGAAAATGCCTTCAAGCGCCAGTTGGACCAATCCAACGAACGCTTCGACGTCGGCCTGTCGGACAAGACCGACGTGCTGCAATCCCAGGCCAGCTACGACACCGCCCGCGCCAACCGCATCCTCGCCCAGCGCCAGGTGGAGGACGCGTTTGAAGCGCTGATCACCCTGACCAACCGCCAGTACAACTCGATCCAGGGCATCGTCCACAGCCTGCCGGTGCTGCCGCCGCTGCCGAACGACGCCAAGTCCTGGGTCGACACCGCCGGCCGCCAGAACCTCAACCTGCTGGCCAGCAACTTCGCCGTGACTGCCGCCGAAGAAACCCTCAAGCAACGCAAGGCCGGCCACGCGCCGACCCTCGACGCGGTGGCGCAGTACGAAAGAGGCGACAACGACGCCCTCGGTTTCAGCAACCCGAATGCCTTCGGCACGCCGTACCGGGGCGATGTGGAACAACGCACCGTCGGCCTGCGCCTGAACATCCCGCTGTACAGCGGCGGCCTGACCAGCTCGCAAGTGCGCGAATCCTACTCACGCCTGGACCAGACCGAGCAGCAACGCGAAGGCCTGCGCCGCCAGGTGGTGGAAAACACGCGCAACCTGCACCGCGCGGTGAACACCGACGTGGAACAGGTACAGGCGCGCCGCCAGTCGATCATCTCCAACCAGAGCGCGGTGGAAGCCACGGAAATCGGCTATCAGGTGGGTACGCGCAATATCGTCGATGTGCTGGATTCACAGCGCCAGCTGTACTCGTCGGTGCGCAACTATAACAACAGCCGGTATGACTACATCCTCGACAACCTGCGCTTGAAGCAGGCGGCGGGGACGTTGAACCCGGGGGATTTGCAGGAGTTGGCGCGGTATCTGAAGGCGGACTACAACCCGGATCGGGATTTCCTGCCGCCGGATCTGGCCAAAGCTGCCGCCGAGCAGCTAAAAGCCCGCCCTGGATATTGATAACACTGTAAACCCAATGTGGGAGCGGGCTTGTGTGGGAGCGGGCTTGCTCGCGAATGCGGTAGGTCAGCCAATACATGTGGTGACTGACACACCGCTTTCGCGAGCAAGCCCGCTCCCACATTTGACCTCTGTTGTCAGTGGGTGATGAGTTTGCCCAAGCCATCCAGCAAACGCTTCAAAGCACCTTGGTTGGCCTGCATCACCTTGAGCCCCGCCTGCCCCATCCTGCGCGCATCCTGCGGCAACTCGAACAACTGGCGCACGGCCTCGGCCAACCCTTGCGCATCATCCACCTGCCGCAACGCCCCGGCCTCACGCATCATCGCGGTGATTTCGAGGAAGTTGAACACGTGCGGCCCCATGATCACCGGTTTTGCCAACGCCGCCGGTTCCAGCGGATTGTGCCCACCGGTCGCCACCAGGCTGCCGCCGACAAAGGCGCTGTCGGCCAAGGCATACAGAAACAGCAATTCGCCCATGGTATCGCCGAGCAACACCGACGTTTGCGCGGTGACGGGTTCGCCTGTGGAACGGCGCACCGTGGCGAATCCCTGCTGCCCACACAGGTCGAACATCGGCCCGAAACGCTCCTGGTGGCGCGGCACCAGAATCAATAACGCATTGGGATAGCTGTCGAGCAACTGACGATGAGCGGCCAGCACCACTTCATCTTCACCTTCATGGGTGCTGGCAGCGATCCACACCGGGCGCTCCGTGGCACCCCATTGCTCACGCAACGCGGCGGCGCGACGTGGCAGTTCGGGGTCGATGGTCAGGTCGAACTTGATCGAGCCGGTGACATCGACGGTTTCAGGTCGCGCACCCAGGCTGCGGAAACGCTCGGCCTCAGTCTCGGTCTGCACCGCGAGCAGGCTCATCTCAGCCAGCATCGGCGCAGTCAGCTTGGCGAAACGCCCATAGCCCTTGGCCGAGCGTGCCGACAACCGACCGTTGGCCAATGCCACGGGAATACCGCGCTGGGCGCAGGCGTGGATATGGTTGGGCCACAGCTCGGTCTCCATGATCACCGCCAGTTTCGGCTGCACGCGATCAAGAAACCGCTTGGCCGCGCACGGCAAGTCATAGGGCAGGTAGCAGTGCTGCACGCGCGGTTCATTGGCGAACAACGCCTGAATGCGCTCGGACCCGGTGGGCGTCATGCAGGTGACGGTGATCGCAAGCGTCGGATAACGTTCCAGCAGCCCGCGCACCATCGGCGCAGCGGCGATGCTCTCGCCCACCGACACCGCATGCACCCAGATCCCGCCCGGCTGCAACACCGGCAAGCCATACGAGAAGCGCTCGCTGACCCGCTTGGCATAGGCCGGCGCCTTGCGCGCACGCAGCCACAGACGTAAAGCCACCAACGGCAGCGCCAGATAAAACAGACAGCTATAGAGAGTTCTATTCATGGCGGCGGAGTTTATCGGCTTTTTCAGTCAATCGCGCGTAGGCACTCGGCAAAACGTTCCGCCAGAAAACGCGCGGCCGGGCCGAGGGGTTCGTCGCGCCGCCACACCAGCTCCACCACCAGCGCCGGCGGGGTCCATTCGCTGTCCAGTTCGACCATCTGGTTCTGGTAGGTCGGGTACTGCACCACATGCCGCGGCAACCAGGCCCAACCCAGGCCACGGGTCAGCCATTCGGCCAGCACGTAAAAGCTATCGGCGCGCCACACCTGCGGGCTGGCGGCCTCGCTGCCGGGGTAGACACTGGTCTGGGTCGACATCAGCAACTGGCGATACTGCGCCAGGCCCTGGCAATCCACGGTTTTCTGCCGGGCCAGCGGATGATTGCGTCCACAGACGGTGACCATCTCCACGCTGCCCACCACCCGCCGCTCCAACGCTTCGGGGATTTGATCGTGATAGAACAACATGCCCAGGTCCGCCTTGCGCTCCACCAGCTTGCGTGCGACATCGCCTTGGGCGGCGCTGGAAATCTGTACTTCCAGATTGGGAAATTGCCCAGCCAGTGCATCCAGGCTGTCGAGCACCGGCTGATACAGCATCGCCTCATCCTGGGCCAGGCGCAGGCAGGCTTCTTCGCCGCGCATCAGAGACAGCGCCCGGCCGTTGAGGCGCTCGCACTGGCGCAGCACTTCCCGGGCTTCTTCCAGCAACACCGTGCCGGCTGCGGTCAGGCGTGGCTGGCGGCCGCTGCTACGCTCGAACAGGCTCACGCCCAAGTCGGCTTCCAGCAGCGCAATGCCATTGCTCACCGCCGACTGCGCCTTGCGCTGCCCGCGCGCCACCGCGGAAAACGAACGCTGCTCGGCGACGCTGACAAACAGGCGCATCTGTTCCAGGTTCCATTGCACGCTCATGGCTCAACCCATCTTTAATTCGGATAGGTAATGACTTTACCCCATCTGATAAAGCCCTAAAATGCCGGCCTTATCAAAAGCGCTTCACACCGAGGATTACCCCATGAACCCTGCCTACTACTACTTGGCTATCGCCATCTGCTCGGAAGTGATCGCCACCGTTTCCATGAAAGCCATCAAAGGCTGGAGCACCCCGATTCCACTGGCGCTGGTGATCGTCGGCTACGGCGTCGCCTTCTGGATGCTGACCCTGGTGGTGCGCACCGTGCCGGTGGGCGTGGCCTACGCGGTGTGGGCCGGGATGGGTATCGTGATGGTGAGCATCGCCGCGCTGTTTATCTACGGGCAGAAACTCGACCTGCCGGCGATGCTCGGCATGGGCCTGATTGTGCTGGGCGTGGTGGTGATCCAGTTGTTCTCGAAAACCGCCGGGCACTGACCGCCACGCAACAGCCTGTATACTGCGCCTCTTGTCTTGAACACTGAGGTCGCCCATGCCATCCGTTATTTCCACCGACGTTCTGATTGTCGGCGCCGGGGTTGCCGGCCTCTGGCTGAATGCGCGCCTGCGCCGCCAGGGGTTTTCCACGGTGTTGGTGGAAAGCGCCACCTTGGGTGGCGGGCAAAGCGTGAAGTCCCAGGGGATCATTCACGGCGGTGCGAAATACGCCCTGCACGGCGCCCTCACCGGCGCCTCCGAAGCCATCGCCGACATGCCGCGCCGCTGGCGCGAAGCCTTGGCGGGCAACGGTGAGCTGGACCTGACGGGCGTGCGCCTGTTGTCCGAAGCCCATTACCTGTGGTCCCCCGGCACCCTCGCCGGCAACCTCACCAGCTTCTTCGCCAGCAAGGCCGTGCGCGGGCGTGTCGATCAGGTCAAGGGCGACGACCTGCCGCCGGCCCTGCAAGACCGCCGTTTCAAAGGCAAGGTCTATCGCCTGGCCGAACTGGTGGTGGACGTGCCGAGCCTGATCGAACGCCTCGCGCAACTGGCCGGCGACGGCCTGCTCGCCGGGCAACACATCGCCCCGCTGCTGGAAGGCAACAAGCTGGTGGGCTTGACGGTCGATGGCCGCGCGATCCGTGCACAACGCATCGTCTTGAGCGCCGGCGCCGGCACTGCGGACTTGCTGACCGCCCTGGGCCTGAGCAAGCCGGCGATGCAAAAACGCCCGTTGCACATGATCATTGCCAAAGGCCCCGGCCTGAAGCCGCTGTACGCCCATTGCCTGGGCGGCGGCACCAAGCCGCGCATCACCGTCACTACGCACCCGGCCGCCGATGGCAACTGGGTGTGGTACATGGGCGGCGATATTGCCGAGGCCGATGGTGTGGCGCGTACGCCGCAAGAACAGATCGCCACTGCCCAGCAAGAGCTGACGCAGTTGCTACCGTGGATCGACATGAGCCAGACCCAATGGGCCACGCTGCGGGTGGACCGCGCCGAGCCCCTGCAAACCGGCCTGAGCCGCCCCGACAACGCCTTTGTCTTTGAGGATGGTCGCCTGCTGGTGGGCTGGCCAACCAAGCTTGCCTTGGCGCCGGACTTCGCCGATCGGGTGATCAACGCCCTTGAACGCGACGGCATTCGCCCGACTGCAAGCGAACCCTTGCCTGAGTTGCCAAAACCCGCCATCGGCGTACCGGCCTGGGAGCAACTGCTGCCATGAGCCTGCCGACCCTGCACGATTTGCATCGCCCGCTGGGCAGCACCGGCCTGCTCGTCTCTCCGCTGGGCCTGGGCACCGTCAAGCTGGGCCGTGACCAAGGGGTGAAGTACCCCAATGGCTTCCAGATCCCCGATGACGATGCCGCACGCATGCTGCTGCGCCAGGCCCGCGAGCTGGGCATCAACCTGATCGACACCGCGCCGGCCTATGGCATGAGCGAGGAGCGTCTGGGCCCGCTGTTGCGCGGCCAGCGCCAGGACTGGGTGATTGTCAGCAAGGTCGGCGAAGAGTTCGACAATGGTGTGTCCCGCCACGACTTCAGCTCGGCCCATACGCGCCTGTCGATTGAGCGCAGCTTGAAACGACTGGAAACGGATTTTATCGACCTGGTGCTGGTGCATTCTGACGGCAACGACCTGCACATCCTCAACGATTGCGAGGTCTACCAGACCCTGGCCGAGCTGAAACAGGAAGGCAAGATTCGCGGTTTCGGCTTTTCCGGCAAGACCGTCGAAGGCGGCGTGAAGGCTCTGGAACAGGGTGATTGCGCAATGGTCACCTACAATTTGAACGAACAGGCCGAGAAAGCCGTCATTGATTATGCGGCGGCCCATGGCAAGGGCATCCTGGTGAAGAAAGCCCTGGCCAGTGGCCACGTTTGCCTCGAGCCTGGAATGGATCCAATACACGCCAGTTTCATGCTGTTGTTTGCGCAAACCGGCGTTGCCAGTGCTATTGTCGGGACCATCAATCCGCTGCACCTGGCCCATAACGTGGCGACCGCTGCCCGGGTCATCCGTCAACTCTGATGCCGCCGACGCGGCCGACCCCGTCGCAAGAAGGAGCCGACATGCCGCGCACGCTCATTAGAAAAAACCCCAGCAACTTCAAGACACTGCCGCTGCACGTCGAAGCCACCCCCGAAGGCCTGAACTACCAGAGCGTCGGCATGCCGCTCAACTTCGCCCAGACCCTGCAACGGCGCAAGCCGGTGGAAGTGGCCGACCCCGAGCGTTTCGTGCTGGAACTGGCAAACCTGGGCGTGTCGGTGCGCCTGACCCTGCATTGGCAAAACAAGGATTACTGGGTGCTGGTGCGCCAGCGCCGCCAGGACCGTGGCGACGTGGTGCTCAAGCTGATCTCCGGTTACGTACCGGCCCACGAGCTGAACCTGCCGCTGCACACCGCGATCCAGGAAATTGCCGAAGAGTGCCTGCTGGAGACACCCGAAGGCTGGCTTGGCGGACGTTTCAACGACACCTGGCTGCCGGCGCCCTACTCCGCCGCGCTGCACTATCGCGAAGCCCTGCCGTTTCGCCTCAGCCCTCTGTCCGGCGCCGCGCGCCCGGTGCGCTGCGCCACGACCCAATTGATCGAACGTCCACGGGCCTACGTGCACCTGCCCACCGCATCGCTGCAACTGATCTATGACTTGCGCCTGGAAGTGCCGAAGGAGGCCAAGTCCCTGAGCCTGTTCCATGTGGACGAACGCCTGGAAGGCGACCAGTTGGTGGCACGTCTCGACCGCCAGCGCCCCGATCTGTACCTGATGCCGCTGAAAGACGGCCAGCCGCTGGCCGAGCTGTACACCGTCAAAAAAGATCAGCTGTACCCGGCCAGTACGCGCGGGTTGTACCTGGCAGAAAGCTTCGCCCAGCAGGAAGGTTGGCTGGTACGTGAAGAACGGATTCGCTGGAAGGATTGGCTGCGCCAGCAGGGCTTGGCGGAGCCGGAGAAGGAATCGAAATTGAAGCGCCTGGCACAGCGAGTGTTGCGCAAGATAACGCCGAAGAAGAAAGCCAGCAGCTAGCTGGTTCATTCAATTGCCAAGCCCTGCACAAATCCAAATGTGGGAGCGGGCTTGCTCGCGAAAGCGGTGGGTCAGCCAGCACAGGAAGAGACTGGTACACCGCCTTCGCGAGCAAGCCCGCTCCCACATTTGTGATTGCGTCAGCCTTTGAGCAAGCGTTCCAGGCCGACCTTCAACGGGGTCGGCTCGGGTAGTTTGAAGCTCGCCAACAACCGCTGGTTATTCGCCCGCGAGTGGCGAATATCCCCGGAACGCGCCGGCCCGTAAGTCACCGCCGGCAACTTGCCGACAATTTCTTCCAGCGCCTGCAACACCTGCTTGAGCGTAGTCGTGCGATTCCAGCCCACATTGATCGCGCCCAACGGTGCGTCCGGCGCTTCAATGGCTTGCACCAGCACGTCAACCAGGTCTTCCACGTACATGAAGTCACGGGTCTGCTCGCCATCGCCAAACACGGCAATCGGCACGCCCTGCTGCACGCGCTCGCTGAAGATGCTGATCACCCCGGAATACGGCGAGGACGGGTCCTGGCGCGGGCCGAAGATATTGAAGAAGCGGAAAATCACCGGCTCCAGGCCATGCTGGCGGCGGTAGAAATCAAAGTAGTGCTCACCGGCCAACTTGTCGGACGCATACGGCGTCAACGGCGCCTTGGTGGTCTCTTCGTCAATCGAAGCGCCCTCGCCGTTATTGCCGTACACCGCTGCGCTCGAGGCAAAGACCACGCGCTTAACGCCCGCCTTGCGCATCGCTTCGCACACATTCAGGGTGCCGACAAAATTGCTCTGGTGCGTGCTGACCGGATCATCCACCGACGCCTGCACCGAAGCCACCGCCGCCAGATGAACCACCGCCGCCGTGCCGACAGCGGCACGCGCCACCAGCTCGGCGTCGGCCACATCGCCTTCCAGCAATTCGACACGCGGGTTATCCAACGCCAGGTTACTGCGCTTGCCGGTGGACAGGTTGTCCAACACGCGCACGCCGTAACCCTTGGCCAACAATGCATCGACCAGGTGCGAGCCGATAAAGCCCGCACCCCCGGTAATCAGGACACACTTACTCATTGTTGCGGATCTTCTCGACGATGGCCGTGGTCGAGCTGTTTTCAACCAGCCCCAACACTTTGACTGTGCCGCCGTAGGCGCTGACGATGTCGGCCCCCACCACCTGGTCGACGGAATAGTCCCCGCCCTTGACCAGCACGTCGGGCTTGACCTGGGCCAGCAGGTTTTCCGGGGTGCCTTCGGCGAAGCTGATCACCCAGTCCACTGCGCCCAGACCGGCCAATACAGCCATGCGCCGGTCAACGCTGTTGATCGGACGGCCAGGGCCTTTCAGGCGGCTGACCGAGGCGTCGTCGTTGACCGCCACGATCAGGCGATCGCCTTGGGCGCGCGCCTGTTCCAGGTACGTCACGTGGCCGGCATGCAGGATGTCGAAGCAGCCGTTGGTGAACACAATGCTTTCGTTGTGGGCACGGGCATCGTCAATTGCCAACAGCAATTGCTCGATCCCCAGCACCCCGCGCTCCGAGCCTTCGGAACGCTGGATCGCGCGGCGCAGTTCCGGCGCGCTGATGGCAGCGGTACCCAACTTGCCCACCACGATGCCCGCGGCCAGGTTGGCCAGGGCCACGGCGTGGGGCAGTTCCTCGCCGGCCGCAATCGAGGCGGCCAGGGTGGAAATCACCGTGTCACCGGCGCCAGTGACGTCGAACACTTCACGGGCACGGGCCGGCAGGTGCATCGCCGGATGATCCGGGCGCAACAGGGTCATGCCGTGTTCGCCACGGGTCACCAGCAAGGCGCCGAGGTCGAGGTCGGCCATCAGCGCCGCGCCTTTGCTCACCAGTTCGTGTTCATCGGCACAGCCGCCGACGATGGCTTCGAACTCGCTGAGGTTCGGCGTGATCAGGCTGGCACCGCGATAAATCGAGAAGTCCTTGCCCTTGGGATCGGCCAGCACCGGAATGCCTTTGGCCTTGGCAGCCTGGATCAGCGCCTGATGGTTCTTCAACGCGCCTTTGCCGTAGTCGGACAGCACCAGCACCTTGATGCCTTCGAGCAGCTCATCGACCTGACCGCTGAGGGCTAGGGCGTCGGTGGCGAAGGGTTCTTCAAAATCGATGCGCAGCAATTGCTGGTGACGGCTCATGACCCGCAGCTTGACGATGGTCGGCTGATGGGCGATGCGCTGGAACTGCGCACGCACGCCGGCACCGCGCAGGCTATTGGCCAGGCTGTCGGCGGCTTCGTCGTCGCCGGTCACACCCACCAGGGAGGCCGGGGCGCCGAGTGCGGCAATATTGAGGGCAACGTTGGCAGCCCCGCCTGGACGGTCTTCGATTTGCTCGACCTTGACTACCGGTACCGGCGCCTCAGGGGAAATCCGTGAGGTACCACCATGCCAGTAACGGTCGAGCATGACATCGCCGACCACCAAGACAGGGGCTTGATCGAATCGCGGCATGGACAACTTCATGGAGCAACCCACATACAAAATGAACAGGGGCGCGATATTAGCACAGGGTGAGCGCCGCCTTGTCCGAGAGCTTTATCTGTAAGACATCCGGCCGCACAACTGCTCACTTTTTAAACAAAACCGCCAGGACGTGCTCCACGGCTTCGGCCAATTCGACCTCGTCGGTGTTGATTTCGCAGTCGGCCTGCCGGGGGGCTTCATAGGGGCTGTCCAGCCCGGTGAAGTCCTTGATGCGCCCGTCCAGCGCCGCCCGGTACAGGCCCTTGGGATCGCGGCGCACACAGATCGCCAGCGGCGTACTGACATACACCTCAAAAAACTGCCCCGGCCCGAACAGTGCCCGCGCCGTCTCGCGGTCGGCACTGAACGGCGAGATCGCCGATACGATCACGATCAGCCCCGCATCCACCATCAACCGCGCCACTTCGCCAATGCGCCGGATGTTCTCCTTGCGCGCCACCACGCCCATGCCCAGGTCGCTGCACAACCCGGCGCGCACGTTGTCGCCATCAAGCACGAAGGTGTGCCGGCCCTGCTCGTTGAGCTGCACTTCCAGCGCATTGGCCAGGGTCGACTTGCCCGACCCGGACAACCCCGTCAGCCACAGACAACAAGGTTGCTGGTGCTTGAGCGCGGCGCGGGCGGCCACCGTCAGCGACAGGGCGAAGGGGCGCACGTCGGCGACGCTGCAGGAAAGCGACGAGTTATTCATAACCCAAGACCTCGTAGTCGCGCTGATAGGCACGCCTGACCAAACGGCGCGTACGCAAGGAGCAAAAGTCCCGGACGGGTTCGCTGCGGCGCCCAAGGGAAACGTTGAGATGAGGCAAGGCCGCGTTCAGTCCAAGGCGTTCGCAGACACTGCGAAAATCCCGCTGCAGGTGCTCCTGGCGTCCAAGAAAATCCATGGACATGCGCCCCAGGTGATCCACCAGGAAGTCGGTCTGCGGGGCAAAGTGCAGTTGCCGGCGCAGGTTGTCCGGGTGCAGCCAGCCGGCGACGAAGTGATCAAAGTCGCGGTAGCTGCCCACCAACGCCTGGGCCTCCCGATCCCGGCTGCCCATGCTGTTGCCGCGCAGATAGGTGTACGCCGAGTAGGCACGTTCCAGCGGGTCACGCACGAAGGCAAACTTGAAACTGTCGGCGCAATGCGCGGGGAATTGCTGCTCATACCAGTGGTACGGCAAATGCCCCGGCCAGCGCCCATCCAGCAGTACCGAGCAGACACTGCTGCCCGCGCACTTGGGCACGTGGATGAACACACAGGCATGTTTTACAAAAGCGGGCGGAAGGACGGTCAATGCCGACATGGACTTGTTGACCGCCTGCCGATCCACCACCGACAAACGCCCTAACAAAAAAGCCCTCTGCTGTTTGGGCAGCAGTTTCCAGAACAGACGTTGCAACATTCCATTACCCACGCAAGAAGGTTAACCCTCTCGTTCGTCATTCGAATCGAGAAGGCCAACATAACAAACGATAGGCGGCGAATTATTTGGCTTTGGTCAAGCCTGTAAGGGGCTTGATACAAAAACGGGGCGCATTGCGCGCCCCGTCTTGTCAGGTGATGTTGGCCGTTGCCGGCTCGTCCAGCCCCATGGCGTGCAGGCGGGAGTAGTAGCCCCCCATCGCCAGCAGCTCAAGGTGTGTACCACGCTCGACAATTTCGCCGTGATCCATGACCAGAATCAGGTCGGCTTTCTCGATGGTAGACAGACGGTGCGCAATCACCAAGGTGGTGCGACCCTTCATGACCTTGTCCAGCGCGGCCTGGATATGCCGTTCGGACTCGGTATCCAGCGCCGAAGTGGCTTCATCGAGGATCAGCAGCGGCGCGTTTTTCAGCAGCGCGCGGGCAATCGCCAAACGCTGGCGCTGGCCACCGGAGAGCAGCACGCCGTTTTCACCGACTTCGGTGTCGAGGCCCTTGGGCAGCTCGGCGATGAAGTCCATGGCGTAGGCATCCCGCGCCGCTTTCTCGACGTCTTCACGCGGCGCGCCAGCCAGGTCGCCGTAGGCAATGTTGTTGGCCACGGTGTCGTTGAACAGCGTCACGTGCTGGGTCACCTGGGCCACGTGGCGGCGCAGGTTGCGCAGGCGGTAGTCTTCGATTTCCACTTCGTCGAGGAGGATCTCGCCGGTCTCGTGGTGATAGAAGCGCGGGATCAGCGCGGCGAGCGTGGACTTGCCACTGCCCGAACGCCCGACCAGCGCGACCATCTGGCCTGGCGCGGCGGTGAAGCTGATGTTCTTCAGTACTTCGCGCTCGGTGCCGGGGTAGGTGAAGCTCAGGTTGCGCACGTCCAGACGGCCGCTGACCCGTTCTTTCTCGACGGTGCCGGTGTCCACTTCAGGCTCGACATCCAATTGCTCAAAGATGCTTTCGGCACCCGCGACGCCCTTCTGGATGGTCGAACTGACTTCCGACAATTGGCGGATCGGCTTGGGCAGCAGGCCCGCCGCGGTGATGTAGGCCACCAGGTCGCCGGCTGTCGCATCGCCCCGCAGGAACAGCACCAGGAACATCAGCGCCGCCATTGCGGTGTAGATCACCAGTTGCAGCATGGGCGTGTAGACCGCGCCGGTCTTGGTCATGCGCATCTGCTTTTCGGTGTTGCTCATGCTCGCCTTGGCAAAGCGCTGCTCTTCGTAGGTTTCCCCACCGAAGCTGCGCACCACGCGGTAGCCCTGGATCGTCTCCGAGGCCACATGGGTCACATCACCCATCGCCACCTGGATTTTCTTGCTCTGCTTGCGAAATTTCTTGCTGGTGCTGCCGACCATCGTGGCGATGATCGGCAGGATCGCCAGCATCACCAGGGTCAGCTTCCAGTTCATCCACAGGAGGTAGCCGAACAGGAACACCACCGTCAGGCCTTCGCGGATCACGACCTTGATCGCATCCGTGGCAGCGCCAGTGACCATGGTCACGTTAAAGGTGATGCGCGAGATCAGGTGCCCGGAACTGTGGGTATCGAAATAACGGTTAGGCAATACCAGCAGTTTATTGAACAACTGCACCCGCAGGTCGTGGACCAGGCCCAGGGATACCTTGGCCAGGTAGTAGTTGCCCAGGAACGAGCCGAGGCCCTGCCACGCAGCGATCAGGACGATCAGCAGCGGCACGGCCATCAGCAGTTTCAGGTCCTTGAGGTACGGCACGTTGGGGAAAAACACCACGTCCGGGTTGCTCAAGCCGTCAACAAAGTATTTGAGGATCCCGGCCAGCATCGGCTGGGTGGACGCGAAAATCACGAAACCGACGATGCTCACCAGGAACATGCCGATGTAGGGTTTCACATAGCCCAGCAGCCTGAAATAGATTTTCAGGCTGGATTCCTGTTCCGCTTTGGGCGGTGCGTCACTCATTGTCGAGCTCACTGATTAGGTAGGGCGGCAACTTTATCACAAGCATCGGGTTTGGCCCGAGCCCAGACCAAAACACTGGCCAGCGCCACCGGCAGCCAGGTGATGAACCATTCGGCCCGAGGCGTACCGGTGAGGCTTGCCGCATCGAATTGCATCGCCAGCGTGGAAAACACCCACATGCCGATGATGCCTTTGCCGTACCGGGTGTCGCGCACCTTCCAGGCTTGCCACAGCACACCGAGCCACACCGCGCACCACAGGAGCAGACCCGGCAGGCCGAGCTCGATGGCCACGTGGGTGAACAGGTTATGGGAATGGTCAAAGCGGTGATCTTCCCATTGCAGGAAGTAATCACCGCCCAGGCCCAGGCCGGTCCAGGGGCGCTCGCTGATCATCTGCATCGCAGCCATGAAAATCTGCGGGCGGAAGGACGCGCCGCGGGACAGCATCAACGACTGCAGGGACACAAACACCACGATTGCCGCCAACGTCGCCGCGATGGCAATCACGCTGCTGCGTCGGTCGCGGCACCACAGCGGCATTGCCACCACGCTCAGCAGCAAGGCCAGCACGGCACCACGGCTCTGGCTCGCCACCACAAACAGGCCGAGCAAAGCGACTGCCACCAGGCAAGCCACCTGCGTCCAGCGGCCACGCGGCACCCAATGCAACATCCACACGGCCGCCAAGCCAATGACGTACGCGCCGAGGATCGGGTGCGACAGCTGCCCCAGGCCCTCAATGCGGGCGTGCCAGACGTTGCCTTCAAGGCCATAGAACTTGATCATCGCCAGCAGCGACGACAAGGCCAGACCAAAGCCACCCCACTGCATCAGGCGAATCACCTGCTGGGTCTGGCCTTGGGCAAGTACCGGGAAGAACAGCAGGAACACACCGATATAGAGCAGACGCTTGGCTTCACGGGAGCCGTCCTGGGCATTGGTCCAGAACAGGCTGATCAAGCCCCAGGCCGCCAGCAGCCCAAGCGCTACGATCGTCCAGCGCTGAGTGCGCCAGACGTGCTTGAGCTGTTCACGGGCAGACCAGGCAAACACCATGGCCGGCAGCCATAGAAACAGTGTCAGCCCTTGTTGATAGATCTTATTGGTCGGCGCGAAGGCGATCCCCAGCAAAAACCACAGCAACCCGAAACACATCCACCCTCGCGCCCAACGACTTGCTTGCATGCCCGCTCCTAAAACGGCCAACCTGCCAACCCGGCATGGTTAAAACCCAAAACTTTCGGCATCATTACCGATTATTGTGCCCGCGACTCCTACAAGGCTTTTTGACGATGCAATGTTCAAGGCTTCCCCAAGCCACTTTAAATACGATGATTGCCGGCGCCAAAATCCTCGAGAAGGACAGCTACGGCCCCAAAGTCTACCTGCTGGCAGACGGGAACATCCTTAAACTGTTTCGCCGTAAGCGGTTTTTTTCTTCTGCGATGTTTCGTCCGTACTCCAAGCGCTTCATCGATAACGCGCTCGGGCTGCAAAAACGCGGTATTCCCACCCTCACCGTGCTCGACAGCTTTCAACTCGACGCGCCGGGCATGACTGCCGTGTTGTACCGGCCCCTGCCGGGCGAGACCTTGCGCCAGATCGCCAACCAGGAAGGCTTCGACTGGGAGCAGAACCTGGAACCGCTGGTGGCGCTGATTCGCCGGCTGCACGCTGCCGGCATCTACTTCCGCTCGCTGCACCTGGGCAATATCGTCGTGACGCCGGACAACCAGATGGGTCTGATCGACGTGGCCGACCTGCGCTTCCTGCGTGCTCCGCTGAGCCCGGCGCTGGTCAAGCGCAACCTGCAGCACTTCGCCCGTTATATTGCACGGGAGAAGCTGAACGAGCGCTTTCCGATGCAAGCGCTCGAACAGGCCGTGCTAGCGCGGTGAAAGCAAACGCCGGGCCGTGGCAGTGAAGTCCTGCCAGGCCTGCTCCGGCGCAAGCGCCTGCAACTGAGCCTGCACCGCCGCCTCAGGGCCCGCGGCAAAGGCCTGCTCCAGCAGGCGCGCCCAGGCATCAGCATCGTCAGACGGTGCATACCAACCGGCGCCAGCCAATTGCTCGCGGAACACCGCCAGCTCACTGGTCAATACCGGCACACCGGCCATCACCGCCTCTTGCACGATCAGCCCCAAGCCCTCCGCCGACGAGGGTATCGCGACCCAGTCAAACGCGCGGTACAGGGTGGCCGCTTCTGCCAGGTGCCCCGGCATATAGACTTTGCCGCGCAAGCCAAGGCGTTCGACCAGCGCTTCAAGGTCCGCCCGCGCAGCGCCTTCGCCAACAATCACCAAGCGCGCTTCGGGTTGATGCGTGGTCACGCCAGCAAACGCTTCCAACAAGCAAGCGAAGCCCTTGCTGCCCACCAATCGGCCAACGGCGCCCAGCACCGGCGCATTGCCCGGCGACAAACCCAGACGCGCACGCGCCTGCTCACGCGGCAGCGTCGCCGCCCGAAAGGCGTCAGGGTCGAAGGCACTGCGCAGGACCGCCACAGGCCGCTGCAAATCACACTGGAGCGAGTCGGCCAGGGTCTGTGACACCGCCGCCACCGTCAGCCGCGATTCAGGGAACTGCTCGAACAGCGTGCGATCGGAGCCGCGCAGCCGTGTCATACCATGGAACAGCACCACGGCACGTACCTCGGGCAGGCTCTTGAGCACCGGCAACAGCACCCGCGCCACGCCGACGCCATCGAGCAGCACCACCTTTACGTCCCCAGGCAATGCCCGCCGGAAACGCGCCTGCATAAGCGGCACCAGCAGTTTCCAAACGTGCCGCCCCTTGAGCTGGGCAGACGAGAGGTTCCACTCAACCGCCCCATCGCCCGGCTGCGCGCCGCCCTGGAGCAACCAGGTGTGGATGGATGCACCGCAATCGATACTGCCAAGCACTTGCTGATGCACCTTCTGCACGGAAGCGAATGCAGAACCACCAGCCCACATGACGTTGAGAATGCTCATTGATTGATACGGACCTTCTGCAAGCGTTCTGGAAGCGTGTTCGTAGCTCAACCGAGCAACCAGCCGACGGCGAGGCCCAGCAGCAGCACTGCGCCCAACTTGATCCGCTCGCGACGCTTGCGCCGGGCCTTGTTCAAGCGCTCGGCCGAGGTCGATACATGTAACCCGAAGCCGGTGTGCAGCACCGCGTCACCCTCAAGGGTCACGGCCGTCAAGTTCAATTCGGCATACCGCCGCGACAAGCCCTTCTCCCCTTCAAACCCTGCATACGGCGCACACAACAGATATTCCTTGATCCGACGCAAACCGGGGTTCAGGGAAAACGCCTGCCATTCCGGCTTGTCGGAAATCAACGGATAACACGGCACTGCACCGATCAACTCACGCGGCCCCAGGCGGATATAGGGGCTGTGTACCTGCAAGTCATAGACAAAGTTGCGCAGCCACACCTGGAGAACGTCCGGGCGCAGCTCCAGGATCGTCTTGGAGTCCTCGACAAACCCCGGGCGATAGAACTCCCAGTCATCTTCACAGTGGAAAATGTACGGCGTCTTTACCGAAGTGTAGGCCAAGTCGATAGAGGCCAACTGGCCCAGCTTCGGGCGGTTGACGAAGAACGTGCAGTGTTCCCGCCAATGGGCCGGAATGGCCTGGCGCACGGCGTCATCACCGGAGTCCTCGGTAATGAACACCTCGCGGATATCCGCCGTATTGAAGGCATCGAAGCTCTCAAGCGTGCGCTTCAACAGGTCAAAGCGGCCGCAGCTGGTCACGACAAGGGTGATGTCGCTCTGTTCGGAAAATCGCACGTTGGCACCAACAATAAAATGGCCGCTTTCAACGACCAGACGAATGTTACACGCCCAGTTTCAGGCGCAACTTTTCCAGCAGACTCAATGGCGCACGCGGGCGCAACGGCGGCTGCAGCACTTCAACAATACGCTGGCCGATACGTGCAAAGCTGAACTGGCGGACAGCCAACTCCTGGCCATTACGCGCAATCTCTGCCGCCAACTGAGGGTTGGCGCGCAGCTCGGCGAGTTTTTCCTGCAGCTGCGGGATGTCTTTATAGAACACCACGTTGACCTTGTCTTCAAAACCCAGGGCCTGGTTTTCCGCCTCGCCCTGGTCATACGCCAGCAGCACACAGCCACAGGCCATGGCCTCGAAGTTCTTGATCATGTACTCGCCCATGCCCACATCGGCACTGACGAAAAAGCGGATCCGGTTGAGTGTCGCGCAATATTCCTCGCCCGACTTGGTGCGCGTCACCACCAAGGGCTCGACCTGCGCCAGCTCATCAAGCAACGCCTTGCGCCCACTGTAGGCCACGCTATTGGTGCTGCCGACAAACGCCAGCTCGATGTCGCGCTCACGCTCCTGCGGCTGCAACAACGCCTGATCGTAACCCTTGGGCACGAACACCGCGTCAAAACCTTCCTCACGCAAACGCTGCGACACCATAAAGCCCGAGCTGATCACCCGTGCCCAGGGCAAACGGCGGTAATGGGCGCTGAATTTTCCGGTGTACTTGCACGGAATGTAGTTCTGATAGGCGTCGTGCTCGAGGATCACCAGATTGGGGATCGTGCGGATAAAACCGGCCTGGCGGATCTCCTGCTTGAAGCGCAGGAAGAACACGATGCGGTCATAGCGGGTCACGTCAACTTCACGGCGAAAGTAACCGCGCAGGTTGCGCTGCTCGGCGCTGCTCAACCAGCGGGTATCGCATTCGCAATGCTCGGCGATGCCGTCGTAAAGACGGTCGAGGATGGCGCGCTGTTCTTTCTGCACCAGAAATAAAACTTTCATGCTCTTCCTTTCACAGGTCACAAACGCCAGAACAACTCATGTCGCCGCACCGCCTTGCGGAAGAACTCGTTCTCCCCGTAAGGCGAACGCGCGCGCCCGGCCAGTACTCGCTGCAAGAGGCGTCGGACTCGCCGCTTGAAGGGCGGTGCCGGTTGCAGGTCATGCATCATGCCCAACGCCATGGCCTTGTCGCGCTGTTGCGCCAACGTCAGCGGCAGGCTGCACGGATGCAGCTCCTGGGTTGCATCGAACAACGGCGGCAAGGCAATGCCGTTGCCCGCATCGCCCATGGGCCAGCGGTCGTTGTCATGCAGATGGTTGGCGTAGCCCAACACCGTGGTCGGCTGCCACTCCAGGCCTTGCAAGGCTTGCATGACGGCGCTCTGCGCACAGATGTGATCGGGGTGCGGGTCCAGCGCCGAATACGGCAGCACGATCACTTCCGGACGTGCCATCAACAGCACCGCTCGCAGGTCGGCCAACAGGTTATTCCAGGTCGGCAAGCCGTCGCTATCCGCGGGCAGCGGGAACGGGTTGAATTGGCGGAACGGCCGCACATCGCTCAGCTCGGCTTCACGGGAGGCGAAGGGCTGGTCCGGCGCGGCCTGCATCGCCTGCAATTGCAGGCAAAAATAGCCCAGTTGCACGCAGTGCGCTTGGGGCACGCCGGCCCACAGCGGCACGGCGATGCTGTCCCAGGCGCGCAGGCGGCCCTTGATACGCGCGGCTTCGACCGCGTCCAGGCCCATCTGCTGATAGTGTTCGGCTTCGATTTCGCCCGCTGTGAGGGTAACGATCCAGGGTTTTTCGGCTTGGCTGTAGAGCCCGAAAGCAGCCAGCTCGGCATCGTCGGCGTGGGGCGCGATGACCATCACGCGCTGTGTGCGGTAATCCGGCTGGGTCCAGGCCCAGAGGCGCGGCGTGCCAAGCAGGCGACAATGACGACCGCGCAGCTGCAACTCGCTCAGCGCCAAACCGCTGAGATTGAGGTAACGCACACCGTTGACGCCACGTTCGAAGGTTTGGCGGTCGTCACCCAGTGCAATGCTCGGATCGAGAAAGCGCCCAAGCCAGGTGCTTTTGACGTTGATCGCCAGCACCAGCGTGGCGTCTGCGGCGACCGGCTGGTCGAGCAGCAAGCGCCCGTTTTCCAGACGCACACCGGCCAGCTCGGCATCGGCCGAGAAGCGGTATTGATAGTCTTCGTTGGGTGCGTAAAACAGGTGGTCGGCAAACCACGCTTCGTGAGCGACCCAGGCCAGCACGGCCAACAACAACGGCAACCACCAAGCCACCAGGACGCCGATCGCCACCAGCAGCAATACGCCGACCATCAGCACCACGCGCTTGTTGCGCCGATGGCGCTTGAGCAATTGCTGTTTGCGGGTCATACGCACAGTACCTGCACAGGGTTGCACCAACGGTCCTTGTACTCACGGTCGGCGCGACCGAAGGAAAACCGCAGCGGCTTGCCGACTTCACGGGCCTGTTCCCAGGCACTTTGGGTATTGAGAAAACTCAGCACGCTGCCAGGGCTGAAGGCGCGGGTTTCAGGATCGACCCCGCCGTTGACGTATTCCACGCTGATCCACTCTGGCGATTCGACGCGATACACCAACTGGATCGCGATGGGCGCGTCGTTGAGGAAGATCACCGAGCCGATCAGCCACTCGCGCAGCAGCTCGATCACTTCCGCCAGACGTTCGGCCCCCGTGGCGGTAAAGCCCCAGCGGCGCAGGAACAGGTCGCAGTAGATACGCGCCAGCTCAGCGCTGGAAAACTCGCTGACCGGCCGCACCACGCCGCCCGCCTCTTCCAGCAAGCGCAGTTCGCGGCGCTGGTTGTAGCGAAATTTCTTCGACAGTTCTTCCGGGGTACGCGCCATGGCCAATTGCTCGGCCTGGGGCTTGAGGCCGCTGAAACGGCCTTCGTTGAGCGTCGACAGGTAACGCGCACGCTGGCGCAGCGGCGCCTGCGCATCGGCGGCGGCCGGCAGGATCACCTCGGCGTTGCCTAGGTCAAACAGGCCTTTCTTGCCGCTGCGCTTGAGCACTTCCTTGGACAAGGCCAGGTCGCGCCCCCAGGTGGCAATGCACGCCTTGAGTTCACCGGCCTGTTCCCACGCCAGGTAACGCACCGGAATATCCGCCAGCCCGGCCAAGCGTTCGATCACCTGCGGATGCGTCGCGACGCTGCCGCCAAAACGCTGCCAGGCCTCGCTGTAGGCAGGCGCATCGACGACGGACCAGCCACGCTCGCGCCAGCCTTGGAATCGATTGAGCATCAAGCCCTCGCGGTCAGTTCAATAACGTGTGGCAGTTGCCAGAAAGCATCGCGCACCGCCTGGTCCGAGAACCGCGCGTGCAGGCGCTCCAGCATCATCTCGGCGCACTGGCGTTGCTGCTGTTGATCCATCGCAGCCAGGTGCCCCAGGCCTTGGGCCAGGTGCTCGGCATCGCCGAAAGGAAACAGGATGCCCACGCCTTCGACCACTTCCTTGGCACCACCGCAGGCCGTGGCCAGCAACGGTACGCCAGCGGCCATGGCTTCCAGCAGCACCATGCCGAACGGTTCGTGGTCGGAGCTCAGGGCAAACACGTCAAATGCACGGAAATAGCGGCGCGCATCCGGCACCTGGCCGAGGAACCGCACCTTGTCGGCAATCCCCAGCTCGCGGGCCAGTTCCTTGAGGTCCTGCTCCAGGCGGCCGGTACCGAGAATCGCCAGGCGGCTTTCGCCGGGCAACTGTGGCAAGGCCAGGGCGAAGCCCTTGAGCAGCGTGGCCTGGTCCTTGTCCGGGTGCAGGCGGCCGACGTTGCCGACCACCCATTCATCCGGCGACAACCCGAGGGCATCCCGCGCGTCATCCTTCGAGACTTGCAGGGCCTGCATGGCCTCGACATCAATGCGGTTGTACAAAGTCTGGATACGCGCCGCCGGCCAACTCGGCAGGCAACGGCGGATGTCGTCACGCACAGCGTCGGACACCCCCACCAGACTCAAGCGCTTACGGAAAATCGACGCAAACAGGCGGCGGCCACGGCGCTGGTAATCGCCAAACGCGTGGTGCACACCAATCACCTGCAAGCGCGTGGCGAGCAAGGCGACGTAGATCGGCTTGGCGCGGTGCGCGATGCAGAAGCTGAAATTGCGCGAGGCGGCAATCTTGCGCATCTCGGCGATGGCGCCCAGCTTGAGGCCACGAATGGCCTTGGAGCTGAATTCCATGAACAACACTTCATCGGAGGCGCAACCGGCCGCGACTTCAGGGTCGGCGACCCCGGTGAGAAACACGGTGGTCACCTTGTAGCCAGAGCCTGCGAACAGGCTGGCGTACTGACGGGCACAATCGAGGAACGGCCCGTCATAGCCGTGGCAGAACTGCAGGACGTGGCGATCAGCCGAGCGTGTCATAAGGGTCCACGCCGTCCTTGACCACCAGGATGTCTTCCATGATCAGGTATTGCAGGTCCGAACCGAAGAACATGTCCAGCGCGTCTTTCGGCGAGCAGATCATCGCTTCGCCACGACGGTTGAGCGAGGTGTTCAGGGACACGCCGTTGCCGGTCAGCACTTCCAGCTCTTTCATCATGTCGTAGTAGCGCGGGTTGTACTCGCGCTTGAGCACCTGGGCGCGGGAGGTGCCATCTTCATGGACCACTTCCGGCACGCGGGTCTTCCACTCTTCCGACACTTCAAAGGTGAAGGTCATGAACGGCGCCGGGTGATCGACCTTGATCATCTGCGGGGCCACGGTGTCGAGCATCGACGGGCAGAAAGGCCTCCAGCGTTCGCGGAACTTGATCTGGTGGTTGATGCGGTCAGCCACGCCGGTGGCGCTTGGGCAACCGATGATCGAACGACCGCCCAAGGCACGCGGGCCAAACTCCATGCGGCCCTGGAACCAGGCCACCGGGTTGCCGTCGACCATGATCTTGGCGATGCGTTTAGGCATGTTCTCGATCTTGCGCCATACCGGCTTGCTCTCGTGCTTGGCGCACGCGGCAATCACGTCTTCGTTGCTGTAGGACGGGCCGAGGTAGACGTGTTCCATCTTCTCTACCGGTACACCACGGGCGTGGGACACGTAGGCCGCCGCGCCAACGGCGGTGCCGGCATCGCCGGACGCCGGCTGCACAAACAGTTCCTTGACGTCGTCGCGGGCAATGATCTTCTGGTTCAGCTTCACGTTCAGCGCGCAACCGCCGGCGAAGGCCAGCTTGCCGGTGTCCTTGAGGATGTCGCCCAGGTAGTGGTCGATCATCTGCAAGGCCAGCTTCTCGAACAGCGCCTGCATGCTGGCCGCGTAGTGGATGTACGGCTCGTCGGCGATGTCGCCTTCGCGCTTGGGACCCAGCCACTCGATCAGTTTTGGCGAGAAGTAGAACCCCTTGCCCTTCTCTTTGTAGCGACGCAGGCCGATGACGTTGGCGTAGTCGGTGTTGATCACCAGCTCGCCATTTTCAAAAGAGGCCAGGCGCGAGAAGTCGTATTTGCTGGCGTCGCCGTACGGCGCCATGCCCATCACCTTGAACTCACCGTCGAGCATCTCGAAACCGAGGAACTCGGTGATCGCGCCGTACAGGCCGCCGAGGGAGTCTGGGTCGTAGAATTCTTTGATCTTGTGGATCTTGCCGTTCTCGCCGTAGCCGAAGAACGTGGTGGCGTACTCACCTTTACCGTCGATGCCGAGAATCGCGGTTTTCTCCTGGAAGCCGGAGCAGTGGTAGGCACTGGAAGCGTGGGCCAGGTGGTGCTCAACCGGTTCGATCTTGATTTTCTTCGGATCGAAGCCCAGTTGCTCCAGGCACCAGACGATCTTGTTGCGATAGCGTTTGTAGCGACGGTTGCCCATCAGGATCGCGTCAAGGGCGCGGTCCGGGGCGTACCAGTAACGCTTGGCGTAGTGCCAGCGCGCCTCGCCGAACAGGCTGATCGGGGCGAACGGGATCGCCACTACGTCAACGTCGGAAGGCTTGATGCCGGCTTGCTCCAGGCAGAACTTCGCCGATTCGTAGGGCATGCGGTTCTTTGCATGTTTGTCGCGCACGAAACGCTCTTCTTCGGCGGCCGCGATCAGCTTGCCGTCGATATACAAGGCTGCGGAAGGATCATGGCTAAGGGCGCCGGACAGGCCAAGAATCGTCAATGCCACAGGGGTCTAGCCTCTTTTAGTCTGCATGCAGGCGGGTTACGCCGCGAAAAAGTGTGCTTCCCGCCTGGGCAGGAAACAGCTAAAGGGCGGGATTATAGCTTAAAAGCAGTGGGGAGCTGTTAGCGGCAAGCGGCAAGACCGGTCAACGGAAGATTTCGATGCTGCCGTCCTTGTTCTGGCGGTAGATCGTATAGGGCAGGACCAGCGTATCCAGTACGCCGGAGGCGACGAATTCGATGGCGACAACAGGCAGAAGCCCGTCTGCATGGTCCGACAGGCTTACACCGCTCAGGCTTTTTTCAGGTTTGGGCTCCCCATTGAGGGTACAAAAGCCATAGACCACCCCGCTATAAATGCGCGGCACGCTCTCGCAGTGGCTGCGCGAGTCCTTGAGGTTCTGACTGGCGACCGCGTCAGGGCGAAAAACGGTGTTGATCGTCCCGCAACCGGAAAGCAGCAACGCCACAACGCACCACAAGACTTTTGACCCAATCCTCATGATCCACTCCTTTTGATACTTCGGCCATTACCATCGACGGAGCTTGCCAAGCTAACATCGGCGAACACGGCAGCCCAGGGTGCGGGTGTCGATTTGCAGCGTAGGATGAATCTCAAATGATAAAAGTCGTTTGAGTCATTAAACTCGCGCCTTTTTTGCGCGTTTACTCCCAAACGCCATGGACTCCGGCCGACTCATGAAAACCCTCGCCCCTTTCGCCCTGCTGCTGCCCGGCCTGTTCGCCCTGTGCGACATTGCCCAGGCAGCTGACACAGCCTTGGTCCTCGACCCCAGCGTCGTCACCGGCTCGCGCAGCGCCAGCCCGACGTTTGACCTGCCGTACTCAGTGGACGCCATCAGCCGCGAACAGATCAGCGATGGCCAGCTCGGTATCAATGCCTCCGAAGTCCTGTCCCGCGTCCCCGGCCTGGTGGTGCAGAACCGCCAGAACTATGCACAAGACTTACAAATTTCCTCTCGCGGCTTCGGCGCCCGCTCGGCGTTTGGCGTGCGCGGCCTCAAGCTGATCGCCGACGGCATCCCCGCCAGCACCCCCGACGGCCAGGGCCAGGCGGCCACGTTCAACCTCGACACCGCCGAGCGCATCGAAGTCTTGCGCGGCCCGGCGGCCACTCTGTACGGCAGCAATGCTGGCGGCGTGATCCAGATGTTCTCCCGCGACGGCGAAGGCCCGCCGCGCATCGGCGCCGAAACCCTGGTGGGCAGCGATGGCATGAGCAAGAACCACCTGACCGCCGAAGGCGCCGCCAACGGCGCGGGTTTCGTGCTCGACGCCTCGCGCATGGACACCGACGGCTACCGCGACCATAGCAGCGCACGGCGCGACCAGACGTTTGCCAAGCTCAACTTCCAGCCGGACGACGACAGCAAGCTGGCGCTGATCTACAGCAGTCTGGAGCAGAACGGGACGCAGGATCCGCTGGGGCAGACGTGGGATGCGTACAAGGCAGATCCGCGCTCGGTGGCTGCTGGCGCGTTGACGTACAACACGCGCAAAAGCATTGATCATCAGCAATTGGGTACAAATTACGAGCGCTATTTCGGCGATGCGACGTTGCAAGTGAATGCGTACACGGGGCGGCGGAGTGTGATTCAGTACTTGTCTATTCCAGACAAGTTTGCCAGCGGCGCAACCAACCCGGCCAACGCTCGCGGTGGCGTGGTGGCTTTTGATCGCAAGTTCTACGGCGGCTCCATCCACTGGCTGCAACCCATCACCAGCGCTCCCGGCGACCTGACCTTGATCGCTGGCCTCGACTACGACCGCAGCGAAGATGATCGCCAAGGCTACTCCAACACCATCAACGGTGTGCACGGCATCAAAGGCGCTCTGGGCAGAGATGAAATCGACACCGCCACCAGCCTCGACCCGTTCGTGCAGGCCAACTGGCTGCTGGGCGATTGGACCCTGCAAGCCGGCCTGCGCCACAGCACCATGAAGATGGACGTAGACGATCACTTCGTCACCAGCACCGACGGCGACGACAGCGGCAGCAAGACCTACCAGAAGAACACCCCGTCGGTCAGCGTGATGTACGCGTTCACGCCTGACTTGCATGGGTATGTGAGCGCAGGCAAAGGCTTTGAGACCCCGACGCAAGCGGAATCGGCGTACTCCAACAGCTCAAACGGTTTCAACTTCGCGCTCAAGCCATCGGTCAGCACACAATATGAAGTGGGCTTGAAAGCCCGCGTCGGCCAAGACACCCGCGTCAATGCCGCAGTATTCCAGATCACTACTGAAGACGAATTGGTAGTCAGCCAATCCAGCGGCGGTCGCACCACCTACCAAAACGCCGGCCGCACCCTACGCCGCGGCTTCGAACTGGGCATCGAAAGCCAACTCAGCGAACAGTGGAGCACCAACCTCGCCTACACCCGCCTGCAAGCCACCTACGACAGTGACTTCACCAACAGCGGAAAGGCTATTGAGAAGGGCAACTACCTCCCCGGCGTACCGCAAACCACCCTGTTCGCCGAACTCAACTGGAAGCCCCGCGACTGGGTCAGCACCGCGATCGAAGGCATGTACCGCAGCAAGGTCTACGTCGAAGACACCAACAGCCAGCGCCCCGCACCGGCCTACAGCGTGTTCAACTGGCGGGCGCGTTTCGAGCAGAAGGTCGAGCACTGGACCTTCCACCAGACCTTGCGCCTGGACAACCTGCTGGACCGCCAGTACGTCGGCTCGGTGATCGTCGGGGATGGCAACAGCCGCTACTACGAAGCCGCACCGGGCCGCTCTTGGTACGCCGGCGCCGGTGCCGAATACACCTTCTGAAAACGCACAAAAAAATGTGGGAGCGGGCTTGCTCGCGAATACGGTGGATCAGTCAAAGTTGCTGTGACTGACACTCCGCTTTCGCGAGCAAGCCCGCTCCCACATTTGACCGAGCAAGACCGCCCGGATCAGACCTGCTTGGGCAACCGCTGATCAATCAGCTTGTACAACGCCGAGTCCTGCGCCCAGTTCCGCATAAACCGAGCACGGTCCTTGGCATACGCCGGAGCGAAGCTGGCGTCGCTGCTGTGTTGGCGCATGGCGTCCAGGTCGATCAGCGACCAGCGGTCCTTGTCCCAAAACAGGTTGTGCCCCTTGAAATCGCCATGGCTGATGCGCTCGCGGATCAGCTCGGCGAACAGGTTGTCGAGGGCCAGCAGTTCGTTTTCCGGCGCGTCGCCCTGCTCAACGTAAGGCGCAAAACGTTCGATGATGTCCGGCCCAGCCAGGTGCTCGGTGATCAGGTAAGCCCGGCTGCGCAGCCAGAAAAAACGCTTTTCCAGCACCGCCAGCGGCTTGGGTGTGGCGATGCCAAGGAATGCCAGGCGATTGCCTTCGCGCCAGGAGTGCCAGGCCCGGCTCGGACGCCAGAAGCGTTTGAGCCAATGGGCAAAGCCCTTGATGTTGTAGCGCTTGATCACCAACGGGCGGCCCGCCACGTCGACCTTGGCCACGGTGGCCGCGCCGCCAGTCTTGAACAGATGGCCCTGGTCGAGCAAAGCATCGGCCCGCTCCAAGACCGGCAGCATCGCAGTCTCTTCTTCGCGACGGAACGCTCGCAAGGCAAACGGCCCGCGCAACACGCTGAACAGCGTGCACTCGCGGCCAACCTTGCTCAAGAAGTCCTTCAACCGCCACGCACTGACTTTGCGCACCTGTTTTTCCAGGGCCTCCAGCGGCAAGGCATGTTCGCCGTTGCTCAGCAGGTAGTACACCAGCAACTCTTCGGTAAACGGCGCGAGGTTTTTCGGCAACTGGGCAAAAAACACCCCGAGGTTTTCCAGCACGCGATTGCGCGACAGCGGCTTGCCCGCCTCTTCGACGCGAATCCCCGCGCCGTCGATCAAATACAACTTACCGTCCCGGCGCAGCAGGTTGTCCAGGTGCAGGTCTTCCTGCCACAGGCCCTTGGCGTGCATCTGCGCAATCGCGCCCAGGGCTTCGGCGAGTACGGCGGTTTGTTCGTCGGCCAGCGGCGGCAAACTTTCGACGGTCTGCCAGGCATCCGCCAGGCTTTCAGCACCGTCGATGAACTCAAAGAGCAGCCAGCCGCCCTCGCCGTCCTGCAAGCCATCGGCCAGCAACTGCGGCGTGGTCAGGCCTTGCTCGGCGAGCAGGCGCACGCCGCTCAGTTCACGCTGAAAATGCCGCGCCGCCTTGCTGCCCACCAACAACTTGGCCAGCACCGGGCGCCCGCGCCATACCGCCGCGCCCACGTAGCGCTCGCCCGGCAACACACGCAACAGGCTGAGCAGTTGCAACTGGCCCGGGCCGGCCGCGTCAGCCAGTTCAATGGTCAGGGGCAAGTCGGGGGTACGGCCGGCAGTTTTCAGCTCGGACAAACGCATCAACGGTTTTCCTTGTGGCTACGACGGGCGCTCAGGCGCTGGTACCACGTGGCAACCAGCGCACTGTCCTCGGGTTGATCGAGGTACGCCGCCAACAATTGGCGCACCTGCGCATCAGACCATTGTGGTGCGCGGCGCAACAGCGGCTCCAAATCCTTGACCCGATCACGCCAGCCGAACAGCAGCGGGCGGGTTTTTTCCAGGTCGATCAACTGCGCGGCGTAACCGTCGCCGGTGGCCTGCAGGAAAATATGCTTCGGATAAAAACAGCCGTGCACCTGGCCGACACTGTGCAACCGACGCGCCAGTTGGCCGCAAGCCAGCAGGATCGCAGCGTGCTGGGCATCGCTCAGTTGCGGCCACTCGTCGAGCAATGAATCCAGGTCATTCCAGCCGTCGAGCGCGCGGGTCAGCAGCATCGCGCGATGCTCACCAGCCACCTTGCGCTCGCCGTAGAACGCGGCCTGCAACGCCGGGATGCCGAGCTTGCGGTAACGGCTGATATTGCGGAATTCGCGGGAGAAACTCGGTTCGCCAAACGGTCGGTGCAGGCTACGCGTCAGGTAGTTGCTCTGGCGCTTGAGGCAATAACCATGGCCGTCGAGCTCCAGGCGAAACACGCTGCTCCAGCCGCCGCGACTGGTGTTTGGTTCGTCCACCGCGTCCAGCTGCTTGGCCCACAGCGCATCGAATGTGGCCAGGCCGTGGCGCTCCAGCAGCGCACGGTCTTCAGCCGCCAGGAAGTCAGTCATTCGCGCCCCTCAAAAAACTTCACCACGTGGCGAATCCGCCGTTTGTCCGAGGCGCTCAGGTGACGCCGCTGGCGGTATTGCATGTAGAAACGCAGGCGCTGGGTGGCCGACAGGTGATATTTGGCCACCTTGTCGAGACAGGCCAGGTCCTTGGTGATGCGGTACTTGAGCCAGAACCCGCGCCAGAAATCGCCGTTCGGGCAATCGATCAGGTACAGGGTCTGCTGGTCGTCGATCAGCAGGTTGCGCCACTTCAAGTCGTTATGGGTGAAGCGGTGATCGTGCATGGTGCGCGTGTATTCGGCGAGCTGGCGGCTGACCGCGTCGACCCACTTCGGATCGTGCAGGCGTGCATCGTCGCGCTCGGCGAGCACCGACAGGTCTTCGGTGCGCGGCAGCTCACGGGTGATCATCGCGCCCCGGTCGTACGCCAGGCCGTTGCGCTCCAGGCCCCAGGCGATCACGTCGGCGGTGGGAATGCCCCACTTGGCGAAGCGCTTGAGGTTCTGCCATTCGGACTTGACCCGCGGCTTGCCCAGGTAGCGGCGCAAGCCCTTGCCGGCACCGGTGTAGCGCTTGACGTAGTAATTGACCCCGCCGCGCTCGACGCGGATCACTTCCGACAGCGGGTCGTGGGTCAGTTGCTCGCCTTGCAGGGCGAATACCGCCTCAAGGCTGCCAAAATCATCCGCCAGGTTGGCGTAGGCCGGTTCCAGGTTCCAACCCGCCATCAGATCGCATCCCCGTAACGTTGCTTGCGCGCGTAGAGCTTGTCGGCCTTGCGCTGCATCAGGCTCAGGGACGCCGATTGCTCGGCGAGGATCTGGCGCAGCGGCTGGCGGAAGTAGCCCTTGAGGAAGCGCAACTTGTCACGCCGGGTCAGGCCGATTTCCAGCGCCGAGTAATACAGCGCGGACAAGTCCTTGTCGCGCCAGCGCAGCGGCAAGTGGTTACGCAATTGGGCGCGGTGCAGGTCGATCACCGACAGCTTGATGTCTTTTGCGTCGATGGGTTTTGCAGTGTCCAGCAGGAAGTGGCACAGGTAGCAGTCGCGATGGTTCACGCCGCCCCGGTGCATATCGCCGACCATGCGCGCCAGCTCGGCGGTGAGCGCATGGCGCAGCGCCGGTGCCGGCGGTTCGGCCACCCAGTTGACTGTCAGGTCTTCCAGGCTGACGGTGGGCGCCAGCTCTTCGGTGATGATGAACGAGTGCTGGTCCGCCGGATTGCTGCCCTTCTCGCCAAACGCCACGCCGGTCATGGTAGGCACGCCGAGGGCTTGCAGGCGATGGATCGCCGCCCACTCCAGGCCCGCGCCGAGCACTGGCAGCTTGGCGGTGATCAGGTTCTTGAAGATCTCACCCCAGCCGATGCCACGGTGGATCTTCACGAAATACGGACGGCCCTCAACCACGGTGCGCAATGTGCGCCGCGCCGCCAGCTCACGGAATACTTCGCCTTGCAGCTTCTCGACTTCGGCAAAGGCGTCACGCCCGGCCCACAACGTCTTGAACGGTTCGGCAAGAATCAACTTCATCGTTTCGGCTCCGCCAGAATCACATCCGCAGCGTGCTGCGGCATGCTGTAGAGGTCGGCCGTCTCGGCAAAGGCCAACCCATTGCGGCCCCAGGCCGCGCGCTGTGCAGTGTCGCTGATCATTTGCGTCAGGTAGCGGTTGAGCTGTGCTTGTTCGAACGGCTCATCCAGCACCAGGCCGCAATCGGCTTCGGCGATGTAATGGGCATAACCACATACCGCCGAGACCAGCACCGGCAGCCCGGCCACCAGGGCTTCGAGCAATACGGTGCCGGTGTTTTCGTTGTACGCCGGGTGGATCAACAGATCGGCGCCCAGCAGGAAGCGCGGGATGTCGCTGCGGCCCTTGAGGAACTGCACGTTGTCCCCCAGCCCCAGCGTGGCGCTTTGCAGTTGGAATACCTTGGGGTCGTCCTGGCCGATTACAAACAGGCGCGTGCGTTTTTTCAGCTCTGCCGGCAGTGCGGCCACAGCCTTGAGGCTGCGATCAACGCCCTTGGTCTTGAAGCCGGA
This sequence comes from Pseudomonas sp. KBW05, assembly GCF_003852405.1. Taxonomy (GTDB): domain Bacteria; phylum Pseudomonadota; class Gammaproteobacteria; order Pseudomonadales; family Pseudomonadaceae; genus Aquipseudomonas. The sequence continues at coordinate 201,034 of NZ_QAJM01000007.1, read as the reverse complement.
ACCGATCTGCACCAGCAGCAGGTCGTCGTCACCGAGGTTGAATTCCTTGCGAAAGCCTTCGCGGATTTCAGCCGCATTCGGCGGTGCACGACGGTCCTGGGCAATGCCCGGCGGCAGCAGGTGGAAGCGTTCCAGCGGCGTGTCGTAATGTTTGATGAACAGCGGCTGCTGCACTTCGGAAATCATCAGGATTTCGGTCTTGGCGTCCTTGGCAAACACTGCACGCTCGTACTCGGCGAAGTGCTTGTAGCGGCCAAAATAGCGGTACAGCGAATGGCGCAGGTTTTGTGCCTTGTCTTCGAAGCAGCCGTCGGCGGCGTAGTACACGTCCAGGCCGGGCATTTTGTTGAAGCCGATCAGGCGATCCACCGGGCGCTTGGCCAGGTCCGCTTCCATCCAGGCGCTGAGTTTCTCGTTGCGCCGATGGTTGAAGAACGCCTTGACCGGCGCCACCAGCACTTCGAAGCCGGGCGGGATGTCGCCTTCCCAGATCAGCGTGTACACGCGGATTTTATGGCCGCGCTGCTGGCACTCCAGGGCGATGCGCATAAAGTCGCGCTGCAAGCCACCGAAGGGGAAGTATTTGTACAAAACGAAAGCCAGTTGCATCAGTGCAGCTCCTCAGCCAATAACAACGTGCTCAGTCGGCTGGCCACACGCTCAGGGTTCAGGCGCGTGAAGCACAGGGGCGACTCGCGCTTGAGGTCGAACCGACGCAGGTCGTCGGCCGTCGGTTGATAGGTACATTGCTTTTGCAGGCAGGGCGCGCAGGGGAAGTCGCTGCCCAGGTGAATCTGGCCCTTGCCATAAGCGCCGGTCAGGCCCGGGTTGGTGGGGCCGAACAGGGAAATGGTCGGCACATCCAGCGCGGCGGCCAGGTGACCGAGGCCGGTGTCCACCGCCACACAGGCGCGAGCGCCGGCCAGCACGCGGGCGACGCCGGCCAGGTTCAGCTTGGGCAGCACTTCGGCGTTCGTCAAGCCGTGGGCCAGGCGGTCGGCGCGGGCTTTTTCAGCGGCGTTGCCCCACGGCAGCTTCACGTCCACACCCAAGCGGCCCATGCGCTCGGCCAGCTCGCGCCAGTAAGCTTCGGGCCAATGCTTGGTGTCCCAGGTGGTGCCGTGCAGCAGCAGGACGAAGGGCTTTTTCGGCGGCAGGCCAAGCAGTTTTTCAACGCTCAGGCCATAGTCTCCCAGGCCCTTGGGCAGGTCATAACCGAGGGCCACGGCAAACAGTTGGCGCAGGCGCTCCACCGCGTGTTGGCCACGGGCCACGGCCAGACGTCGGGAGTAGAAGCGCGCGGCCATCGGCTCACGGGCGGAGTTTTTGTCGAACCCGGCCACGGGCGCGCGCACGTAGCGAGTCAGCCAGGCGCTTTTCAGCAGGCCTTGGGCGTCGATTACCAGGTCATATTTGGTCGCTTGGACACGCTGCTTGAAGCGCCGCCACTCGCCACTCTTGATGGTCTGCCAGATGTTTTTGCGCCAGCGGCGAATCGCCACCGGGATCACCTTGTCGACCGCCGGGTGCCAGGTGGGAATCTCGGCGAAGCCTTCTTCTACCACCCAGTCGAATTGAATGCCGGGGATCGCCCGCGCGGCATCAGTGAGTGCCGGCAAGGCGTGGATCACGTCGCCCAGGGATGAGGTCTTGATTACCAGGACGCGCAAACTATCGGACCTCGACCACAGAGCCTTGCAACCGCTGCAAGGCTTCGTTGACCGGCTGCGGCAGCAACTGGCGCATGCAGTTGTAGTGGCCGAAACGGCAAGTACGATCAAAACATGGGCTGCAATCCAGACCCAGGCGCACCACTTCAACCTTGTCGGCCAGCGGCGGGGTGAAACCCGGCGACGTGGAGCCATACACCGCCACCAACGGGCGGTTCAGCGCCGCCGCGACGTGCATCAGACCAGAGTCGTTGGACACCACCGAATCAGCGCAGGACAACAGGTCGATGGCCTCGGCCAGCGACGTATCGCCACTGAGGTTCACCGCCTCTTCGCGCAGGCCGGGGATCAGGCGCTGGCGAATGTCTTCGCCCACCGGGTGATCCTTCTTCGAACCAAACAGCCACACCTGCCAGCCTTCGCGGATTTTCATCTCGGCGACCTTGGCGTAATGCTCCGACGGCCAGCGCTTGGACTCGCCAAACTCGGCGCCAGGGCACAGGGCCAGGACCGGGCGATCCAGGCTCAGGCCGAACTTGGCCAGGGCGGCATCGCGGCTCACCGGGTCGATCTGCAGGCTCGGGCGCGGATACGGCTTGGGCAACTCGGCCCCCGGCTCATACGCCAGGGCCATGAAGCGTTCGATCATCAGCGGGTAACGGGCCTTGTCCAGCGTGCGCACGTCATTGAGCAGCACGTAGCGGAACTCGCCGCGCCAGCCAGTGCGCTTGGGGATGCCGGCAAAATACGGCACCAGCGCCGACTTCAGCGAGTTGGGCAGCAGGATGGCCTGGTCATACTGGCCGGCCAGGGATTTGCCGATGCGCCGACGGGTCGCCAGCTCCAGGGCACCGTGGCCGAGCGGAAAGCTCAAGGCCGCGCGCACTTCGGGCATGCGTTCGAGGATCGGACGGCTCCACTCAGGGGCGAGCACGTCGATCTGGCAGTCGGGATGACGTTGTTTCAGGCACTGGAACAGTGTCTGCGCCATCACCATGTCACCGACCCAACTGGGCCCAACGATCAGAATATTCATGTAGTTTCCACAAACGATGCGGGGAGGCTTATGCCTCCCCGCCTCGATAATTACTGTAGGTCGCGCTTTTTGTGGGAGCGGGCTTGCTCGCGAAAGCATCACCGCGGTCTGGCAGACAGACCGCAGCGCCTGCTTCGCGAGCAAGCCCGCTCCCACATAAAGCCGATTTCCACATTAGATTGGCGTCACTCGATTAATCAGCTTAACCCCAGTTCTTTCCAGATTCGCATCACCTGGCGCCGTTCGTCGGCGAACTGATCCCCGGCAACCGTGCCGGCCTCGTTTTGCAAGGCCTGGCGGTGCGCGGCGGAACGGTAGGCCTTATACACCTCGCGCAGCAGATGGGCATCGGCCGCGGGCATCAAGCCCACCTGCTCCAGGCCTTCCAGAATGCGGATATTGTCGGTGTAGCGCAGCAACGATGGATGTTGCGCAGACCACGCCAAAGCCGCGTATTGCACCATAAATTCAATATCGACGATACCTCCGGCGTCCTGCTTGAGGTCGAACAGCACCGTGGCTTCGAAGGCATTGGCGCCGGTGCCGGCCGTCGTGCCCTTGGTGCCGAGGTTGTCACGCATCTTGGCGCGCATCTCGCTGACCTCCTGGCGCAGCGTGGCCAGGTCGCGATCACGCCCGAGCACTTTGGCCCGTACCTGTTCGAACGCATGGCCCACATCCTGGCTGCCCACCAACACCCGCGCGCGGATCAGGGCCTGATGTTCCCAGGTCCAGGCTTCATTTTCCTGATAGCGCTCGAAGGCTCCCAGTGAACTGACCAACAGCCCGGAGGCGCCGGAAGGTCGCAGGCGCATGTCCACTTCATATAACTGCCCGGAGTTGGTCTGGGTGGTCAGCAGGTGAATGATGCGCTGGCCCAGGCGCGTGAAGAACTGCGCGCCATCAATCGGCTTGGCGCCGTCGGTCTCGGCCTGCGGATCGCCGTCGTGGATAAACACCAGGTCCAGGTCCGAACCATGCCCCAGCTCGATGCCGCCGACTTTGCCATAACCGACAATGATGAACCCAGGATCGCACAGGGTGCCATCCACACGCTGCGGCGAGCCATGGCGGGCCACGGTCTGGCGCCAGGCCAGGGCCAGCACTTGCTCAAGGATGGCTTCGGCGAGCCAGGTCAGGTAATCGCTGACTTTCATCAACGGCAGGCTGCCGGCGATTTCCGAGGCGGCGACGCGCAGGCGGTGAGCCAGTTTGAAGTGGCGCAGGGCTTCCATCTGCTGCTCAAGGTCGTCCTCGGGGATACGCGTGAGGCGCTCGCGCAGTTCGGCGGCGAGTTCCGGCGCCAGAGGCGGCTTGAACAGGCGGCCTTCGTTGAGCAATTCATCGAGCAGCAGCGGGAAGCGGGTGATTTGCTCGGCGATCCACGGGCTGGCGGCGCACAGGGTCAACAGGCGACGCAGGGCGTCGGGGTTTTCCGTGAGCAGCACCAGATAAGCGGAACGCCGCGCGACGGCCTCCACCAGCGGCAATACACGCTCCAGGACCAGGTCCGGATTGGCGTGTTCGACCGCCTGGGCCAGCAGGCGCGGGATAAACGCATCCAGGCGCTCGCGACCGAGGCGTTGCATGGCACGTAATTGCGGGCTGTTGCGCAGGCCAGCCAGGGCTTTGAGGGCCTTGGCGGCGTCACTGAAACCGCCTTCGGCCAGCTGCCGACAGGCGGCCTCTTCATCTTGGGATTCTTCCCACAGCGGCAACCACTCGCCCCCCACGACCAATTCGCTTTCTTCGCCCTCTTCTTCATCTGGGTCGGCGATAACCTGGCGGAAGTGCCAATCCACCCGGCCGCGCCAGTACATCAAGCGCTCGTGGAACGCGGCCCAGTCATCAAAGCCCAGCATAAAGGCAATGCGTGCCTGGTCTTCCGGGGTGTCCGGGAGCATTTGCGTCTGGCGGTCGGCAATCGCCTGGATGGCATGTTCGGTGTATCGCAGGAATTCGTAGCCATCGCGCAACTCTGCGATCACCGCCGGTGGCAAGTAGCCCTGGCCTTCCAGGGTGCCGAGCACCTTGAGCAGCGGACGTTGTTGCAGGCTGAGGTCGCGGCCGCCGTGGATCAACTGGAACGCCTGAGCGATAAATTCCACCTCGCGGATGCCACCCGAGCCCAGCTTGATATTGTCGGCCATGCCTTTGCGCCGCACTTCCTGCTGGATCAACTGCTTCATGGTGCGCAGCGCTTCGATGGCGGAGAAGTCCAGGTAACGGCGGTAGACAAACGGGCGCAGCATGTCGAGCAGTTGCGCACCGGCGACCTGGTCACCCGCGACCACCCGCGCCTTGATCATGGCGTAGCGTTCCCAGTCGCGGCCCTGATCCTGGTAATACTGTTCCAGCGCATTGAAGCTGAGCACCAGCGAGCCGGACGAACCGTAAGGCCGCAGGCGCATATCGACGCGGAACACAAACCCATCGACGGTCATGGGATCGAGGGCCTTGATCAATTTTTGACCAAGACGAATGAAAAATTCCTGGTTATCCAGCGCCCGCTTCACACCCACGGTTTCGCCGCCTTCGGGGTAAGCGAAGATCAGGTCGATATCCGACGACAGGTTCAGCTCCACCGCGCCGAGCTTGCCCATGCCGAGGATGACCATCTGCTGCGGCTCGCCGCTGCGCCGGCCGGTGGGCGTGCCGAACTGGGCGCAGTGGCGCTGGTACAGCCACTGGTAAGCCTGGTCGATGCTGGCGTCGGCCATGTCGGACAGGTCGCGGCAGGTTTGCACCAGGTCAGCCTGGCGGGTCAGGTCGCGCCAGATAATGCGCACTTGCTGGCGAGTGCGCTGGCGGCGCAGCACGCGGCCCAGCTCATCTTCTGTTTCGACCTGTTGCACCGCGCCAGCAATCTGCCCGCACAGCTCGCCGGGGGCGAAACCCCGGTCCAGCTCGCCCCAGGCCACGAGCTCCAGCAACATCAAAGGGTCACGAACGCTCTGTTGAATGACAAAATCACTGGCCGCACACACGCGGGCGAAGTCGGCCCACCGTTGCGGCGACCACGCAGAAAGGCCATGATCGTCGCCCAGCGTGGCTACGGCGTCACGAAATGACTGCTCGGCCCGGCTGGCGTAAGGCAGGAGGATGGCCGGTAGTTTGGCCAGCGTTGGAAGGCTCATGGTCTATCCTTGATCGGCGCGTATTTGGCTTGTTGTGATGACGGCAAGAACCCGGCGCGGCGATGGACTGTCGAACAAAGGTTATAAATAGCTGAAAATTCGTACTTCTTGGCAGGCAACATTAAACTTCTACCTTTTCTTGTCTGCAAAAGATCAACATTAACGATTATGCTCACCAGCCAGACCGAGCCATACGCTCAGTCTTGTGTAGTTTTACTACTCGTATATACATTCGAAAGGCTGAAATGGCCGACGATTTGTAGTAAAACTACAGGACGCCGAAGCAACCTTCGGCCATCCAAGAATTTATGTCGTCTGCCCACAAGGCCAGTCGCAAACTTCAGGCAACCGATTCTGGTAGCCTTTCCGCCCTGGAGCAAGCCATGCAAGACCTCGATCCCGTCGAAACCCAGGAATGGCTGGACGCCCTGGAATCGGTTCTCGACAAAGAAGGCGAAGACCGTGCTCACTACCTGATGACCCGTATGGGCGAACTCGCAACCCGCAGCGGTTCGCAGTTGCCTTACGCCATCACCACGCCATACCGCAACACCATCCCCGTTACCCACGAAGCACGCATGCCTGGCGACCTGTTCATGGAACGCCGCATTCGCTCGCTGGTACGCTGGAACGCCATGGCGATGGTAATGCGCACGAATCTGAAAGATTCGGACCTGGGCGGTCACATCTCCAGCTTCGCTTCCAGCGCAACCCTGTATGACATCGGCTTCAACTACTTCTTCCAGGCCCCGACCGACGAACACGGCGGCGACCTGATCTACTTCCAGGGCCACACCTCGCCAGGCGTTTATGCCCGCGCGTTCATGGAAGGTCGCATCACCGAAGACCAGATGAACAATTTCCGCCAGGAAGTGGACGGTGGCGGCCTGTCGTCGTACCCGCACCCTTGGCTGATGCCTGATTTCTGGCAGTTCCCGACCGTTTCCATGGGTCTGGGTCCGATCCAGGCGATCTACCAGGCACGTTTCATGAAGTACCTGGAAGCCCGTGGCTTCATCCCTGAAGGCAAGCAGAAAGTCTGGTGCTTCCTGGGCGACGGCGAGTGTGACGAGCCGGAATCCCTGGGTGCCATCTCCCTGGCTGGCCGCGAGAAGCTGGACAACCTGATCTTCGTCATCAACTGCAACCTGCAGCGCCTCGACGGCCCGGTTCGCGGCAACGGCAAGATCATCCAGGAACTCGAAGGCGTGTTCCGTGGTGCTCAGTGGAACGTGACCAAAGTCATCTGGGGCCGTTTCTGGGACCCACTGCTGGCCAAGGACGTCGACGGCATCCTGCAACGTCGCATGGACGAAGTCATCGACGGCGAGTACCAGAACTACAAAGCCAAAGACGGCGCGTTCGTCCGTGAACACTTCTTCAACACGCCAGAACTCAAGGCGATGGTTGCAGACCTGTCCGACGACGAGATCTGGAAACTCAACCGTGGCGGCCACGACCCGTACAAGGTCTACGCGGCGTACCACGAAGCGGTCAACCACAAAGAACAACCGACCGTCATCCTGGCCAAGACCATCAAGGGTTATGGCACCGGTGCCGGCGAAGCGAAGAACACTGCGCACAACACCAAGAAAGTTGATGTTGACAGCCTGAAGTTGTTCCGCGACCGTTTCGACATCCCGGTAAAAGACGAAGAGCTGGAAGACCTGCCGTTCTTCAAGCCAGAGCCAAACAGCGCCGAAGCCCGCTACCTGAGCGAGCGTCGCACTGCACTGGGCGGTTTCGTCCCACAGCGCCGCGCCAACAGCTTCAGCGTACCGACTCCAGACTTGAGCACCCTCAAGGCGATCCTGGACGGTTCGGGCGACCGTGAAATCTCCACCACCATGGCTTTCGTGCGTATTTTGGCGCAGCTGGTCAAGGACAAGGACATCGGCCCGCGCATCGTTCCGATCATCCCGGACGAAGCCCGTACCTTCGGTATGGAAGGCATGTTCCGTCAGTTGGGCATCTACTCCTCCGTCGGCCAGCTCTACGAGCCAGTCGATAAAGACCAGGTGATGTTCTACAAGGAAGACAAGAAGGGCCAGATCCTCGAAGAAGGCATCAACGAAGCGGGCGCCATGAGCTCCTTCATCGCTGCCGGTACTTCGTACTCCAGCCACAACCAGCCGATGCTGCCGTTCTACATCTTCTACTCGATGTTCGGCTTCCAGCGTATTGGCGACCTGGCTTGGGCAGCAGGCGACAGCCGTACCCGTGGCTTCCTGATCGGCGGTACCGCTGGCCGGACCACCCTGAACGGCGAAGGCCTGCAACACGAAGACGGTCACAGCCACATCCTGGCTGCCACCATCCCGAACTGCCGCACCTTTGATCCAACCTACGGCTATGAGCTGGCGGTGATCATCCAGGACGGCATGAAGAAGATGACCGAAGAGCAGCAGGACGTTTTCTACTACATCACCGTGATGAACGAGTCCTACCAGCAGCCTGCCATGCCGGCTGGCGTGGAAGAAGGCATCATCAAGGGCATGTACCTGCTCGAAGAAGACACCAAGGAAGCAGCGCACCACGTACAGCTGATGGGCTCCGGCACCATCCTGCGCGAAGTGCGTGAAGCGGCGAAGATCCTGCGTGAAGAGTTCAACGTCGGCGCCGACGTGTGGAGCGTCACCAGCTTCAACGAACTGCGTCGCGACGGCCTGGCCGTAGAGCGCAGCAACCGCCTCAAGCCTGGTCAAAAACCAGCGAAGAGCTACGTCGAAGAGTGCCTGGCCGGCCGTAAGGGTCCAGTCATTGCCTCTACCGACTACATGAAGCTGTTCGCCGAACAAATTCGCCAGTGGGTCCCGTCCAAGGAATTCAAAGTCCTGGGCACCGACGGTTTCGGCCGCAGTGACAGCCGCAAGAAGCTGCGTCACTTCTTCGAAGTCGACCGTCACTTCGTGGTGTTGGCAGCCCTGGAAGCCTTGGCTGACCGTGGTGAGATCGAACCCAAGGTGGTAGCAGACGCTATCGTCAAGTTCGGTATCAACCCGGACAAACGCAACCCACTGGACTGCTGAGGAGACTTTTTGTGAGCGAACTCATTCGCGTACCTGACATCGGCAGCGGTGAAGGTGAAGTAATCGAGCTGTTTGTGAAAGTCGGCGACAAAGTCGAAGCCGACCAGAGCATCCTGACCCTTGAATCGGACAAGGCGAGCATGGAAATCCCTGCTCCCAAGGCCGGCGTGGTCAAAAGCCTGAAAGTGAAGCTGGGCGACCGCCTGAAAGAAGGCGACGAACTGCTGGAACTGGAAATCGAAGGTGCCGCTGATGCGGCCCCTGCACCTGCGGCCGCTCCGGCTGCCGCTGCTGCACCGGCGCCTGCCGAGAAGCCAGCCGAGGCCCCTGCGGCCCCGGCTGCTGCTCCTGCCGCCGCTTCGGTGCAGGACATCCACGTGCCGGATATCGGTTCGTCGGGCAAGGCCAAGATCATCGAGCTGCTGGTTAAAGTCGGCGACACCGTCGAAGCCGACCAGTCGCTGATTACCCTGGAGTCCGACAAGGCCTCCATGGAAATCCCTTCGCCGGCTGCCGGCGTCGTGGAAAGCATCGCGGTCAAGCTGGAAGACGAAGTCGGCACTGGCGATTTCATCCTCAAGCTGAAAGTTCAAGGCGCTGCGCCTGCTGCTGCTCCAGCACCTGCGGCGGCTCCGGCTGCCAAGGCTGAAGCTGCACCTGCCGCCGCACCTGCGCCTGCTGCAAAAGCCGAGGCCGCTCCGGCGCCGGTTGCTGCTGCACCTGCGCCAAGCGGTGCCAAGGTTCACGCCGGCCCTGCTGTGCGTCAGCTGGCTCGCGAGTTCGGCGTTGAGCTGAACGCCGTCGCGGCCACCGGCCCCCACGGCCGTGTGCTGAAGGAAGACGTGCAGGTTTACGTCAAGGCGATGATGCACAAAGCCAAGGAAGCTCCGGCTGCTGGCGGCGCTACGGGTGGCTCGGGCATTCCGCCGATCCGCACCGTGGACTTCAGCCGCTTCGGCGAGATCGAAGAAGTGCCGATGACCCGCCTGATGCAAATCGGTGCGGCCGGCCTGCACGCCAGCTACCTGAACATCCCGCACGTGACCCAGTTCGACCAGGCCGACATCACTGACCTGGAAGCTTTCCGCGTTGCGCAGAAAGCCGTGGCCGAGAAGGCCGGCGTGAAACTGACCGTGCTGCCGCTGCTGCTCAAGGCCTGCGCGCACCTGCTCAAGGAACTGCCGGACTTCAACGCTTCGCTGGCACCAAGCGGCAAGGCGATCATCCGCAAGAAGTACGTGAACATCGGCTTCGCGGTAGACACTCCAGATGGCCTGCTGGTACCGGTCATCAAGAACGTCGACCAGAAGAGCCTGCTGCAACTCGCTGCCGAGGCTGCTGCGCTGGCTGCCAAGGCCCGCGACAAGAAGCTCACCCCGGACGACATGCAGGGCGCGTGCTTCACCATCTCCAGCCTCGGGCACATTGGCGGCACTGGCTTCACGCCAATCGTCAACGCGCCGGAAGTGGCGATCCTGGGTGTGTCCAAGGCAACTATCCAGCCAGTGTGGGACGGCAAAGCGTTCCAGCCGAAGCTGATGCTGCCGCTGTCGTTGTCCTACGATCACCGTGTGATCAACGGCGCCGCGGCTGCACGCTTCACGCAGCGCCTGGGCCAACTGCTCGGCGACATCCGCACCATTCTGCTGTAAGCCTCAACGGGCCTCCCTTTCATCGGGGGGGCCTGGTTGCACCGATTTCCGAGCGCCACACGCTCGTACCTCAACCCCGCCACTTGGCGGGGCTTTTTTTGCCTGTTCTGCAGGTAAAAACTGGACAGGCAAAACAGGTTTGTACACCTTCTATCACCGCCATTTCAGAAATCCCTCGCGCGGCCGATAACCCCCATATAGCACTTAGCCTTCATCCTCTCTTGTCAGTGCGTGCTGCATGATGCAACCTTGCCGCAGGCGACAGAAAAGAGGGCGTGAGCCCAGCGCCGTGCGCATTTTCCCAAGCGAGTTTCCCCCATGAAAAGCCAACCCGATGTCGCCCGTATGGCGGCCGAGGTAGTGACGCAATTACCGGTGCCTTCGCGCCTCGGTATGCTGCGTTTCGAGCGGCTGAATGAGGCAAGCTGGGCCCTGCTCTACCTCGACCCCAATTGCGAACGCCAATTCGGCCTGCCGGCGGTCGAGTTGTGTGCCCTGCTCGGCACCCCCTACGCCAGCCTGATGGAGCCCCAAGCGCGCTATCAGCTGCATGATGCGATCCAGCAACAACTGAGCCACAGCCCCCACTACCTGGTGCGCTACACCCTGCACACCAGCGACGGCCCGCTGAGCCTGCTGGAAATGGGCGAAGCCTACAAACAACACAATCGCCACCTGCTACGCGGCTACCTGATGGTGGTGGACGGCCTGTTCAGCGAAGTCCCGACGACGGCCCCGACGGCCGACCTGGAAAGCCAGAACAGCCGCCTGCAGATCGCCCTGGAGCTCAACCAGCGCGCGCAGCAAGAACAACTGCAACACCTGGAACGTGTGCGCGCCCAACAGGAGCTGATCCTGCTGCTGGCCCGCCAGCGCTACACCGCGAACAATTCGCTGCAGGAAGCGGCCGAGCTGATCACCCGCAGCGCCTGTGAAATCTACCAGGTCGACAGCGCGCGCATCTGGCACCTCGAAGACCAGCGCCTGGTACCGATTGCCGCCTACCTGCGCGCCGATCAGCAGCACTACCTGCCCGAGCCCATCGATGCCAGTTGCTTCCCGGATTACCTGGAAGCCCTGCACAGCAGCCGCGCGATCGACGCCACCAACGCCCTGCGCGACCCGCGCACCCGCGAGCTGGCCGAAGAGCTGCGCGCCAAGGACATCCAGGCCCTGCTCGACGCCAGTATCCGCGTGGATGGTCAGGTGGTCGGCGTGTTATGCCTGGAGCAAGGCCGCAGCCCGCGTATCTGGCAGGCCGATGAGATTGCCTTCGCCGGCGAGCTGGCCGACCAGTTCGCCCAGGTTATCAACAATCACAACCGGCGCACCGCCACCAGCGCCCTGCACCTGTTCCAGCGTGCGGTGGAGCAAAGCGCCAACGCCTTTCTGCTGGTCAATTGCGACGGCGTGGTGGAGTACGTCAACCCGAGCTTTACCGCGATCACCCAGTACAGCGCCGAAGAAGTCCACGGCCACCGCCTGGCGCAACTGCCGGCGCTGGAGAACCTCAGCGAGCTGCTGTTCGACGCGCCTTCCAGCCTGGCCAAGAGCAACAGCTGGCAGGGCGAATTCAAGAGCCGGCGCAAAAACCTCGAACCCTACTGGGGCCAGCTGTCGATCTCCAAGGTGTACGGCGACAACCGTGAGCTGACGCACTACATCGGCATCTACGAAGACATCACCCAGACCAAGCTGGCCCAGCAGCGCATCGAACGCCTGGCCTACACCGACAACCTGACGAACCTGGGCAACCGCCCGGCGTTTATCCGCAATCTCGACGAACGGTTTGCCCGCGACAGCGACAGCCCGATCAGCCTGTTGCTGGTGGACATCGACAACTTCAAACGGATCAACGACAGCCTCGGCCACCAGACCGGCGACAAACTGCTGATCAGCCTGGCCCGGCGCCTGCGCAACAGTCTCAGCGCCGGCGGCAGCCTGGCGCGGTTTGCCAGTAACGAATTCGCCGTGCTGCTCGACGACACCGACCTGGAAACCGGCCAGCAAGTCGCCAGCCAGCTGTTGGCGACCCTCGACAAGCCGATGTTCGTCGACAACCAGTTGATCAGCGTCACCGGCTCCGTGGGCCTGGCCTGCGCACCCTTGCACGGCCGTGACCCGCAAACCCTGATGCGCAACGCCGGCCTGGCCCTGCACAAGGCCAAGGCCAACGGCAAACACCAGGTGCAAGTGTTCACCGAAGCGCTCAACGCCGAAGCCAGCTACAAGCTGTTCGTGGAAAACAACCTGCGCCGCGCCCTCACCCAGAACGAGCTGGACGTGTTCTACCAGCCCAAGCTGTGCCTGCGCAGCGGCCGCTTGCTGGGCATGGAAGCGCTGCTGCGCTGGAACCACCCGGAAAAAGGCATGATCCGCCCCGACCAGTTCATCAGCGTGGCGGAAGAGACGGGCTTGATCATCCCCATCGGCAAGTGGATCGCGCGCCAGGCCTGCCGCATGAGCAAGCAACTGAGCGCCGCCGGCATGGGCAACTTGCAAGTGGCGATCAACCTGTCGCCCAAACAGTTCTCCGACCCGGACCTGGTGGCCTCGATTGCCACCATCCTCAAAGAAGAAGACCTGCCGGCCAACCTGCTGGAGCTGGAACTGACCGAAGGTTTGCTGCTGGAAGCCACCGAGGACACGCGCCTGCAACTGGACCAGCTGAAAAGCTTTGGCCTGACCCTGGCCATGGACGATTTCGGCACCGGCTATTCGTCGCTGAGCTACTTGAAAAAATTCCCGATCGACATCATCAAGATTGATCGCAGCTTCATCCATGAAATCCCGGACAACCAGGACGATATGGAAATCACCTCGGCGGTGATCGCCATGGCCCACAACCTCAAGCTCAAGGTCGTGGCCGAAGGCATCGAGACCGCTGAACAGCTGGCGTTCCTGCGCCGGCATCGCTGTGACGTCGGCCAGGGCTACCTGTTCGACCGGCCAATCCCCGGCGCAGAGCTGTTTGCTATGCTCAAGCGCTATCCACGCGGACCTGTCGCCTGACAGCGTGGTAACACTCGGGCACACTGGCTGTCTGACCTTTTACCGCTAACTCAACCTGACGAGAGGACTGATCATGGTCTTGCGCTCGGAAATTCTGGTGAATAAAAACGTGCTTCCTACTGCAGAACAAGCTTTGCCTGGCCGCGAAACCCCGATGGCCCTGCCTGAAACCCACTTCGTCAACGGCAACCCGCTGCTGGGGCCCTTCCTGGATGACGTCGGTTTCGCGATCTTCGGCCTGGGTTGCTTCTGGGGCGCCGAGCGCAAGTTCTGGCAGCGCGACGGCGTGGTCAGCAGCGTGGTCGGCTACGCCGGCGGCTTCACGCCGAACCCGACTTACGAAGAAGTCTGCTCGGGCCTGACCGGCCACAGCGAAGTGGTGCTGGTGGTGTATGACCAGGCCAAAGTGAAATACGAAGACCTGCTGAAGATGTTCTGGGAACTGCACAACCCGACCCAGGGCATGCGCCAGGGCAACGACATCGGCAGCCAGTACCGCTCGGTGATCTATGCGACCACGCCGGAGCAATTGGAGGCGGCCAAAGCCAGCGCACAGGCTTACCAGCAAGAGCTGACCAAGGCCGGGCTGGGTGAGATCACCACCGAGATCGATGAAGCGCCGACGGTGTACTTCGCCGAGGCGTATCACCAGCAGTACCTGGCGAAGAATCCGCAGGGTTATTGCGGGATTGGCGGCACGGGCGTGACCTGCCCGATCTGAGGCTAACGCAGTTCAAATGTGGGAGCGGGCTTGCTCGCGAAAGCGGTGGATCAGTCAACTGATTCTGTGACTGACACTCCGCATTCGCGAGCAAGCCCGCTCCCACATTGGGTCCTATGCCAGGCTTGGGATCCAGTTACTCAGCAATCAACCAATCCATCTGCCACCCACCCTGAGTCTGCCCCAGTTGCTTGGACAACCACGGCAGCAGCTCACGCAATTCCTCTTCCAAACCCCACGGCGGGTTGGCAATCGCCAGGCCCGAGCCCGTCAGGGTGTTCGGCGTATCCAATGGATGCACCAACAACTCCACACGCAGCAGCTTTGGCGCACCCGTACCGGCCAGGTCCTGATAGAAGCGGCGCAACATGCGCTGGTCCTTCACCGGGTACCAGATGGCCGCGACGGTCTGGCGCATGCGGCTCACGGCCTCCTTGAGGGAGGAGGCACAGCGCTGCATCTCGTCGAGCTTCTCGAACGGCGGGTCGATCAGCATCAACGCGCGTTTTTCCGGCACTGGCAGCAGGGCACGCGGCACATGCCAGCCTTCACCCAGATGCACTTTGACGCGGCGATCACCCTTCATGTTGTCTTTGAGCAGCACACCGTCTTCAGGGTGCTTTTCATTGAGCAACACGCGGTCCTGCGGCCGCGTGAGGCGGCGTGCCAGCTCCGGCGAGCCCGGGTAGTAGCGCAACTGGCCATCCGGGTTCATCTCGTGCAACACGCGCATGTAATCAGCGGTCAGCGGCGGCAGGTCACTTTGGCCCCACAGGCGCGCGATGCCTTCCAGGTATTCACCGGTACGGTTGGCCTGGTCGCCCTGCAAGTCGTACAGGCCGATCCCGGCGTGGGTATCGAGGTAGGTGAACGGCTGCTCCTTGCGCGACATCAGGGCGATGAGGCGGGTCAAGGTCAGGTGTTTGAAGACATCGGCGTGGTTGCCGGCGTGAAAGGCGTGACGATAATTCATGGTTGCTCCTGCGCAGGGGGCGAAGTTTACCTTTTACGCGTGCTCAGGTGCAGTGCGGTGCTTATGCTTAAAGCGCAGGAACTTCGCTGAAAATGATCTAGCCGGTTATGTGGGAGCGGGCTTGCCCGCGATGCAGGCGACGCGGTATTACCTGCACACCGCGGTGAAGCTATCGCAGGCAAGCCAGCTCCCACACTGTCCAAGGAGGTCAATAACAATCATGAAAGACGCCACCCTCGCACTGCACCACGGCTTCAAGTCGGACCCCACCACCAAGGCCGTCGCCGTGCCGATCTACCAGAACGTCGCCTTCGAATTCGATAACGCCCAGCACGGTGCCGACCTGTTCAACCTGGACGTGCCCGGCAATATCTACACGCGCATCATGAACCCCACCAACGACGTGCTGGAACAGCGCATCGCGGCCCTGGAAGGCGGGATCGCGGCCCTGGCCGTGTCGGCCGGCAGCGCGGCGATCCACTATGCGATCCAAACGCTGACGCGCGCCGGCGACAATATCGTCACCACGCCGCAGCTCTACGGCGGCACCTACACCCTGTTCGCGCACTTGCTGCCCAGCTTTGGCGTGGACGTGCGCTTCGCCCGTGACGACTCCGCGCAAGCCATCGCCGAACTGATCGACGACAACACCAAACTGGTGTACTGCGAAAGCATCGGCAACCCGGCAGGCAATATCATCGACCTGCAAGCCCTGGCCGACGTCGCCCATGCCCGTGGCGTGCCGCTGATGGTGGACAACACCGTGGCCACGCCGATCCTGTGCAAGCCGATCCAGTTCGGCGCCGACATCGTCGTGCATTCGCTGACCAAATATATCGGCGGCCATGGCAACTCCCTGGGCGGCATGATTGTCGACAGCGGCACCTTCCCCTGGACCGATTACCCGGAAAAATTCCCCGGCCTCAACAACCCCGAGCCGGCCTATCACGGCGTGGTCTACACAGAAAAATTCGGCCCTGCGGCCTTTATCGCCCGCGCCCGCACCGTGCCGCTGCGCAATACCGGCGCGGCGCTGGCGCCGATGAACGCATTCCTGCTGTTGCAAGGCCTGGAAACCCTCGCGCTGCGCATGGAGCGCCACACCGAAAACGCGTTGAAGGTCGCGCAGTTCCTGCAAGGCCATCGCGAAGTGGAATGGGTCAGCTACGCCGGCCTGCCGGATCATCCGCACCACGCCCTGGCGCAGAAATACCTGCAGGGCAAACCCTCGGCGATCCTGTCGTTTGGCTTGAAGGGCGGCTATGAAGCCGGTGTGCGCTTCTACGACGCGCTGCAAATCTTCAAGCGCCTGGTGAATATCGGCGATGCCAAGTCCCTGGCCTGCCACCCGGCCTCCACCACCCACCGGCAGATGAACGAACAAGAGCAGGCCAAGGCCGGGGTGAAACCGGAAATGATCCGCCTGTCGGTGGGCATCGAAGCGATTGAAGACCTGATCGAAGACTTGCAACAGGCCCTGGGTTCAACCCAGCTCTGAGGCGATGTAGTCGGCCAGCGCTGCATGGCTGATGGGCGAAATCCGCACGAAGCGGGCGACCTTGTGCCGCAAGGTCGTCGGCGTGAAGGCCGCGCAGAGGTCGGGGCGCTGTTCTTCCAGCCATTGCAGCAGGTTGTCGATCAGCGTCTGCGGTGATTGCTCTGCCAGCAGCGCCATCAGTGGTGCAGGCACTTGCCACCATGGGCTGGCTTTGGCGGCCGTCACCGCGCCTGCTGCCACGCTCAGCGCCTGGCCATTGATCAGGTAACGCTGGAACACCGGCAATATCTCCCCACCCGATTGCTGAATGATCGGCAGCATCTGGGCACCGTCCCAGAAGCGCAGGAACACCGCCTGTCCCTCCGGCAGGTACACTTTGGTCAGGCTTTGCAGGTGCGCGATCACCACGTCCAACGGGCTGGACGAGACGGCCAGCCAACCCCAATCGGTGGATGCGGTGGAGGCCACCCAATCAAGGAACGCACTGCCACGCTCGACGATGGCGACGTAGGGCATGACCTCCTCCCATGACGCATAGGCCGTGCCGGCCCAAACGGGGTGCAGCGCCGTTGCGCCTGCATGGGTTCGCCACGCCGTCAGCGGCTTGGCGTCGCTGGCCGCGCTCACGATGGCGAAGAGTTGTTCACCGGGAAGCAAGGTTTGATGCATCGTCGTTAAATCCGTTCTGGGTTGGCGCACAGGCCGTTCTTGCAGCGCTCACACTCTTCGCAAAACGGCGCGCTGCGCTTGAGGCTGGCCACTTGCGCGCGGCTCAACGGCGCGGGTATGACCGCCAGCAGTGTCTCTTTCAATCCCGGGATCAGCGGTGCAGCGGCCGCAGCGGGCGCACCGCCAAGCTGGATCGGTACGCTGCTGAAAATCCCGCCCGCCGACAACGTGATCGACTGCCCGCCCGCTTGAATCGTCACGGACGCGCCCGCATCGATGACCACACTGTGCCCGGCACCGATCTGAATGGAGCGCCCGGCACGCATCTGCTGCGAACCGCCGACCACCAGATGATCATCCTGCTTGAGTTCGGTCAGGCGGTTGCCGTGGGTGATGCGCTGTTCTTCACCTTGCAGCTCATGATGGGATTCACCGCCTACTCGGATTCGACGCCGGTTATCGACCTGCACCTGCTGGTCATGCAGTACGTGCTGGGTCCAGTCGCGCTGGGCGCGCAAGTAGATTTCCTCAGCGCCCTTGCGGTCTTCGATGCGCAGCTCGTTGTAGCCGCCGCCACCGGGGCTGCTTTGGCTGCGGAACGTGCTGCGGGTCTTGTCTGCCGGCAGGTCGAGGGGCACGGGTGTTGCCGCGTTGGGCAGGCAGCCCATTACCAACGGCATGTCCATATCGCCATTGACGAAACCCACCAGCACTTCCATGCCCACTCGCGGGATCAGCACCGCGCCATAGCGGTCATGGGCCCAGCCGCTGGCCACCCGCAACCAGCAACTGGAATGGTCGTTGTGCTCGCCGTTGCGGTCCCAGGCCAACTGCACTTTGACCCGGCCGTATTCGTCGCAATGGATTTCGCTGTCGGCGGGGCCAGTGACCACCGCGTTCTGATAGCCGGAAATGCTCGGGCGCTCAGGCAACGGCGGGCGAAAGATCACATCCCAGGGCGCCGCGACAAAGGTGTTGCGATAACCCTGGCGAAAATCCCCACCTGCCGCTTCGGTGACCGCTTCCTCCAGCACTTGGGGCTGCTTGCCCTCGTGGACAACCTGGGTCATCAGCCACAGGTCATTCCAGGCCTCACGCGGGTGGCCGGCGAGCCGCATGAAACGGCCGCTGGCCAGCGCCGGTTCGTCGCCACTGCCTCGGGCGATCTGATAGTCGCAGCGGCTGCGCTCCAGGCCACGTTGCGCTAGGTACTTGCCATGGGCGCGGTCGCTGAAGTGGCCGGGATAATCCTGCACCTCAAGGCGCGGAGCTTGCTCGCCAGCCGCCACGCTTTCCAGCGCCAGGCGCGGCTTGCGCCATTCGTAATCACGCAGGTTCAGCGCCGTGGCGCGGGTCTCCAGTTGCACGGCAAAGCGTTTGATCGCCGGCGTGTCGGCGACCATCCCGGAGCCGGGGGTATAAGGCGTGGGCTGGTCAGCCTGGGCAAAGACCGTCTGGTCATCGCCAAACACCAGCAGGTGCCGCTCCGCCGCATGCTGGAAGTGATAGTGGATGCCCGCCTCGGCACACAGGCGCTGGACGAACGCCAGATCGGTCTCGCCAAACTGCACGCAGTACTCGCGCTCGGGGTAAGTACCACTCAACTGGAACGCAAAGCGGTCACTCTGGATGCCCTGCCCCACCAGCACCTGCGCCACGATCTGCGGCACCGTCTGGTGCTGGAAAATACGCTGCTGGCTGCTGTGTGCCAGATAGGCCAGTTGTGGCACGAGGCTGATCTGATAACGCGTCAGGCGCCGCCCGGAATCACCTTGCGCCACTCGGTAGACCAGGCCATGGACGCCATGGCCCTGATCGTCAAACCCCATATACACCGGGCGATGCAGCAGGCCTTCGAGGTCGAGGTCGGGCTGTTCGCTGACCAGTTCAAGGTCAAAGCGATAGGGCTGGCTGAGTGCTTCGGTACCGTTGAAGCGGTAGACCTTGAAGTCGCTGGCGACCCCGTCCAGGGTCAGGTTAAAGGCACTTTGATTGGCAGGAGCGAACATCCGGTGTTTCTCTGCGAAGGAGTGGGCGGGGGATAGTGCCTCAGGCATTTGCCCTGCTGATCACGGCGCGAACAAATCAGTAAATCCTTACGGCATGGGTTTGCTTTTCGCCTCTGCACTTTTGCGTGGGTTTTCAGCCTGAAAATGCAGGCGTCTGACGGAAGCCTTTCATTGCTGCGTAGCCCGTTTCCCAAACTCAAAAAAACACCCCAAATTCCCTCCCGCATAACCACGACGCCGTCCTGACGACTGATTAAATTTCGCAGCCATGTTCATGCAAAAGGAATGTGTTCATGGCCAGTCGTCTCTACATCGAATCGCTGGGGTGCTTGTGATGCCTCAGCCCTACGCCTTTCTTAATTACCATCAACAAACGTCCGTGGAGCTCAAGGCTAGCTTGCGATTAAGCAAGCACGCCGAAGCCAAGTTTGACGCGCTGAATACCCATATCCGCAATGTGGTGGTGCTACCGGGACAACTCGTGATCATGGGTGACGAGACGGTTGCCGCCCGCACCTCGGAGGAGTCACGGCTGATGTGCGCGGCTTGGGATATTCGCCATAGCGTGATGGCTCATGGCGGGGATGCCTTTGCGCTACAGAATTATGATTTGCTGCAAAAGTTGCTGGGATACGCGTCGCTGGGAATCGGTACTGCAGGGGATGCCGGGAGTCGGCATTTGCAGGAAATCGTGAAAACTCTCGATGAGATTGAGGCCCTGCATAAACAATCGCTGCGCCGGGGCGGTGGCGCTGCGCGCGATGACTTCCTGGCGCGCCGCCAAGTGCTGTTTGCCAAACTGGAAGCGCAAATGCGCAGCTTTGCGCGGTATGGCACGGGCCTGCGCAATGAAGGTTCAATCAAGAAGATGCTGGGGATCTCGGCCAGGAGCTATTTGCACACCGGGGAGATAAATCGATACGCAGAAACGATTGCCAAAATTTCGAAGACGGCGAAGCTGCTTAAACACGGCACGCCGTTGGGAATAGCGCTTAGTACGACGTCGACGGCACTGGAGATCAAGGAAGCGTGTTCTACCGGGAGAGGGGAGCAATGCCGAAAAGCGAAGTATGTGGAAGCCGGTAAATTAACCGTTGGTGTAGCAGGAGGAATCATTGGAGGCCAGATGGGAATGGGCTTGTGTATAGCGGTAATGGCTCCGACAACCGGGCCACTCGCCCTGAGCTGTCTTTTGATAGCAGGCGGCGCAATGGGCGCGGCTTTCGGCAATTGGGGCAGCGAGATTGGCGCAGCCGCCGGAGAGGTACTGTATGAGTATTGAGTACATACTCAACCTCCCTACCAAAGACCAAATAGCATTGGGCTCGGCAGCCTCAATGCTTCTAGCTGTCTCGCTTGACATCTTTCTGGCCTATCGAAAATTGGAGTCGATGGAGCGGCGCTTGGACCAATGCAGCCTCCTGACTAATTACAAACGTCTTTTGGGCAACAGCCTACGAGGAAGATTATCCAGACTGTGTGTGGTCTATGTAGCAATTGCGCTACCGAGATGGAATGCAAGACGAGGTGTCATCAACGTAAAACAAGTCGCAGAGTTTCCCCGCAGCCTGAAATTCGCCCTTCACGGAACAGCTCTTATCGGGTTAATCGGCGCAGCGAGTGCGATGATCTTTCATTTCAGCGATCAACTGAGCCTGTAACCCGGCGCATTTTCACCTCCAGACCACCCCAAAAAAAAACGGCCCGCCATCCAAAGGACGCGGGCCGTTTTCTCAACTCAACAGGCGATTTTTACTTGTTGAGGTTGTAGTCCTTCTCCGCCGCATCAAAACGCTCGACCATACCCGCAGTCGGTGCGCCCAGCTTGCTCACGAAGTAGATCGCCAGGCTGGCGAAGATGAAGCCCGGGATGATTTCGTACAGGCCCAGCAGTTCGAAGTGTTTCCACACGATCACGGTGATCGCGCCGACCAGGATGCCGGCCAGGGCGCCGTCGCGGGTCATGCCTTTCCAGATCACCGAGATCAGCACCACAGGGCCGAACGCTGCGCCGAAACCGGCCCAGGCGTAGCTCACCAGGCCCAGTACGCGGTTTTCCGGGTTGGCGGCCATGGCGATGGCGATCAGCGCAACCAGCAACACCATCAGGCGCCCGACCCATACCAGCTCAAGCTGGGAGGCGTTTTTGCGCAGGAAGGTCTTGTAGAAGTCTTCGGTCAGCGCGCTGGAGCACACCAGCAACTGGCAGCTCAAGGTGCTCATTACCGCCGCCAGGATGGCCGACAGCAGCACGCCAGCAATCCACGGGTTGAACAGCAGCTTGGCCAGTTCGATGAACACACGCTCGTGGTTCTCGGTCACAGGACCCGCCACTTCCGGGTGCGCCGAGAAGTAAGCAATACCAAAGAAACCCACCGCCACGGTGCCGCCCAGGCACAGGATCATCCACGTCATGGAGATGCGACGCGCCTTGGCAATCGACTTCACCGAATCCGCCGCCATGAAACGCGCGAGGATGTGCGGCTGGCCGAAGTAACCCAGGCCCCAGCCCATCAGCGAGATGATGCCGATGAAGGTGGTGTTTTTCAGCATGTTGAAGTTGTCAGGGTTCTTCGCTTCGATGGCGAGGAAGGTGGTATCAACGCCACCGGTGGCCAGCAGCACGATGATCGGCGTGAGGATCAGCGCGAAGATCATCAGCGTGGCTTGTACGGTATCTGTCCAGCTCACTGCCAGGAAACCACCAACGAAGGTGTAGGCAATAGTCGCGGCAGCGCCGGCCCACAACGCAGTCTCGTAGGACATGCCGAAGGTGCTTTCGAACAGGCGGGCACCGGCGACGATGCCGGAGGCGCAGTAGATGGTGAAGAACACCAGGATTACCACGGCGGAGATGATCCGCAGCAGGCCGCTTTTATCTTCGAAACGGCTGGAGAAGTAATCCGGCAGGGTCAGGGCGTCGCCGTTGTGTTCGGTCTGTACCCGCAGGCGACCGGCCACGAACAGCCAGTTGAGGTAAGCACCGACGATCAGGCCGATGGCGATCCAGCTTTCCGACAGGCCGGACATGTAGATCGCGCCGGGCAAGCCCATCAACAACCAGCCGCTCATGTCCGAAGCACCGGCCGACAACGCCGTGACCACGCTACCGAGGCTGCGACCGCCGAGGATGTAATCGGAAAGGTTGTTGGTGGAGCGATAGGCCATGAAGCCAATCAGCACCATTGCTGCGATGTAGATCACAAACGTGATCAGGGTTGGATTACTTACGCTCATATGAGTGACGCCCTGGCTTTGTTTTTATGTAGCGGCGGTCTGTCAGACGGCCACCCACTGCAAGTAGGTAGACATAACTGCGTGCCGCGCATTTATGACTGACGTTTCCCCAGGAAAGCCGTCAGCCGATGAACCGACTCGTGGAGGTGGTTGCACCTTGGGCGCGAATGCTATTCAACAAAGCAAATAAGGTGCAACCAGTTTCTTGAGAATAAGTTGCACCCAGGTACCAATTACGGAAAACACCTCGTTTTTGCTCCTTTTCGGAGCAAGAACAGCCGATCTCAGAAGTAAATGCACCAGCGTGAAGCGGATTCCGCTGAGGGTCGGTTTTTTTCATGCCCACCCCTGAAAATTTCATGCATAAAAAGGGTTGCACCCGGTTGCACCTCTGCATGGGCAAAGCTAATCTTGCCGCCAGCTGATGCCACTCGGTAGTGGCACCCATGAGGATAAGAAAATGGCTACGACCACCCTTGGGGTCAAACTCGACGACCCGACCCGCGAACGCCTGAAGGCTGCCGCGACCTCCATTGATCGCACGCCGCACTGGCTGATCAAGCAGGCGATTTTCAATTACCTGGAGAAACTGGAGGGTGGTGCAACCCTGACCGAACTCAATGGTTTGAGCAGCAAGGACGCGGATGACGCAGGCGAGGTGCAGACCGACCACGCCCACCAGTGCTTCCTGGAGTTCGCCGAGAGCATCCTGCCGCAATCCGTGCTGCGCGCCTCGATCACCGCCGCTTACCGCCGCCCTGAGCCGGAAGTGGTGCCAATGCTGATCGAACAGGCTCGCCTGCCGGCACCGATGGCTGAAGCCACCAACAAGCTGGCCGCCTCGATTGCCGAAAAACTACGTAACCAGAAGAGTGCTGGCGGCCGTGCCGGTATTGTTCAGGGCCTGCTGCAAGAATTTTCCCTGTCGTCCCAGGAAGGCGTGGCGCTGATGTGCCTGGCCGAAGCGCTGCTGCGCATCCCGGACAAAGGCACTCGCGACGCGCTGATCCGCGACAAGATCAGCACCGGCAACTGGCAGCCGCACCTGGGCAACAGCCCGTCCCTGTTCGTCAATGCTGCGACCTGGGGCTTGTTGCTGACCGGCAAACTGGTCGCCACCCACAATGAAGCGGGCCTGACCTCGTCCCTGAGCCGCATCATCGGCAAGAGCGGCGAGCCGATGATCCGCAAGGGCGTCGACATGGCCATGCGCCTGATGGGCGAGCAGTTCGTCACCGGCGAAACCATCGCCGAAGCCCTGGCCAACGCGAGCAAATTCGAAGCCAAGGGTTTCCGTTATTCCTACGACATGCTCGGTGAAGCCGCACTCACCGAACACGATGCGCAGAAGTACCTGGCCTCGTACGAACAAGCTATTCACTCCATCGGCAAAGCCTCTCACGGCCGTGGGATTTATGAAGGCCCGGGCATCTCCATCAAGCTTTCGGCACTGCACCCGCGTTACAGCCGTGCGCAGTACGAACGCGTAATGGACGAGTTGTACCCGCGCCTGCTGTCGCTGACCCTGCTGGCCAAGCAATACGACATCGGCTTGAACATCGACGCCGAAGAAGCCGACCGCCTGGAACTGTCCCTGGACCTGCTTGAACGCCTGTGCTTCGAGCCGCAACTGACCGGCTGGAATGGCATCGGTTTCGTCATCCAGGCTTACCAGAAGCGTTGCCCGTATGTGATCGACTACGTCATCGACCTGGCGCGCCGCAGCCGCCACCGCCTGATGATCCGCCTGGTAAAAGGCGCGTACTGGGACAGCGAGATCAAGCGCGCCCAAGTCGAAGGCCTGGAAGGCTACCCGGTGTACACCCGCAAGGTGTACACCGACGTTTCCTACATCGCCTGCGCACGCAAACTGCTGTCGGTGCCGGAAGTCATCTACCCGCAGTTCGCCACGCACAATGCCCACACCTTGTCGGCCATCTACCATATCGCCGGTCAGAACTACTACCCCGGCCAGTACGAGTTCCAATGCCTGCACGGCATGGGTGAACCGCTGTACGAGCAGGTTGTAGGCAAGGTCTCCGATGGCAAGCTGAACCGTCCGTGCCGTGTGTACGCTCCGGTCGGCACCCACGAAACACTGCTGGCTTACCTGGTGCGTCGCCTGCTGGAAAACGGCGCCAACACCTCGTTCGTCAATCGCATCGCCGACCAGTCCATCTCGATTCAGGAGCTGGTGGCCGATCCAGTGGCCAGCATCGAGCAAATGGCCACGCTGGAAGGCGGCTTCGGCCTGCCGCACCCGCGTATTCCATTGCCGCGCGACCTGTACGGCAGCGAGCGCGCCAACTCGGCCGGTATCGACCTGGCCAACGAACACCGCCTGGCATCGCTGTCCTGCGCCCTGCTGGCAACGGCGCACAACAACTGGAAAGCCGCGCCGATGCTCGGTTGCGCCGCCAGCAACCAACCCGCCGCACCGGTGCTGAACCCGTCCGACCTGCGTGATGTGGTCGGCCATGTGCAAGAAGCCACCGTCGAAGACGTGGATAACGCGATCCAATGCGCCATCAACGCCGGCCCGATCTGGCAGGCGACCCCGCCCGCCGAACGTGCGGCGATCCTGGAGCGCGCCGCCGACCTGATGGAAGGCGAGATCCAACCGCTGATGGGCCTGCTGGCCCGTGAAGCCGGCAAGACCTTCGCCAACGCCATTGCCGAAGTGCGCGAAGCCGTGGACTTCCTGCGCTACTACGCGGTGCAGGCACGCAACGATTTCACCAACGACGCCCACCGCCCACTGGGCCCGGTGGTCTGCATCAGCCCGTGGAACTTCCCGCTGGCCATCTTCAGCGGCCAGGTTGCCGCTGCACTGGCCGCCGGCAACCCGGTACTGGCCAAGCCTGCCGAGCAAACCCCGCTGGTCGCTGCACAAGCCGTGCGCATCCTGCTGGAAGCGGGCATCCCGGAAGGCGTGCTGCAATTGCTGCCGGGCCAGGGCGAAACCGTGGGTGCGCGCCTGGTGGGTGATGATCGCGTCAAAGGTGTGATGTTCACCGGCTCCACCGAAGTGGCGCGCCTGCTGCAACGCAATGTCGCCGGACGCCTGGATGCCCAGGGCCGACCGATCCCGCTGATCGCCGAAACCGGCGGCCAGAACGCAATGATCGTCGACTCCTCCGCGTTGACCGAACAAGTGGTCATCGATGTGGTGTCCTCGGCCTTCGACAGTGCCGGCCAACGTTGCTCGGCCCTGCGTGTACTGTGCTTGCAGGAAGATTCTGCAGACCGCGTCATCGAAATGCTCAAGGGCGCCATGGCGGAATGCCGCCTGGGCAACCCGGAGCGCCTGTCGGTCGACATCGGCCCGGTGATCGACGCCGAAGCCAAGGCCGGCATCGAGAAGCACATCCAGGCCATGCGCGACAAAGGCCGCAATGTGTACCAGGTGGCAATTGCCGACGGCGAAGAGATCAAGCGCGGCACCTTCGTGATGCCGACCCTGATCGAACTGGAAAGCTTCGACGAACTGCAACGGGAGATCTTCGGCCCGGTCCTGCACGTGGTGCGCTACAAGCGCAAAGAGATCGACCAACTCATCGGCCAGATCAACGCGTCGGGCTACGGCTTGACCCTGGGCGTGCACACCCGTATCGACGAGACTATCGCCAAGGTGATCGACAACGTCCATGCCGGTAACGTCTATGTGAACCGCAACATCGTCGGCGCCGTGGTCGGTGTGCAGCCGTTCGGCGGCGAAGGCCTGTCGGGCACTGGCCCGAAAGCCGGTGGTCCGTTGTACCTGTACCGCCTGCTCTCGACTCGTCCTACGGATGCCATCGAGCAATCCTTCGCACGGGGCGACAAACTGGCCGCACCGGATCTGCGCCTGCGTGACGCCATGAGCCAACCGCTGACCGCCCTGAAAACCTGGGCCGACAGCCATAAACTCAGCGACCTGAGCGCTCTGTGCGACCAGTTCGCCGCGCAATCCCAAAGCGGTATCACTCGCCAACTGGCTGGCCCGACCGGCGAGCGCAACAGCTACGCCATCCTGCCCCGCGAGCACGTATTGTGCCTGGCAGACGTGGAAAGCGACCTGCTGACCCAACTGGCCGCCGTACTGGCGGTAGGCGGTTCGGCGGTATGGCCAGAGACTGACTTGACCAAGGCCGTGTTCCCACGCCTGCCTAAAGAGATTCAGGCGAAGATCAAGCGTGTGGCTGACTGGACCAAGGACGAGGTGGTGTTTGATGCGGTCCTGCACCACGGTGATTCCGACCAACTGCGTGCGGTGTGCCAGCAAGTGGCGCAGCGCAGTGGTGCGATTGTCGGGGTGCATGGTTTGTCCCAAGGCGAGACGGCGATTGCGCTGGAGCGCCTGGTGATCGAGCGGGCGTTGAGCGTTAACACCGCGGCAGCGGGCGGTAACGCCAGCCTGATGACCATCGGCTAACTGAAGAAACGCGGTAAAAAATGTGGGAGCGGGCTTGCTCGCGAATGCGGTGGGTCAGTCAATAATTCAGTGACTGACACTCTGCATTCGCGAGCAAGCCCGCTCCCACATTTGGACCGCGTTTCTCTCCCCTATTCGCGTTTTGCCCCTCCATCACCCAAATCAATCTTGCTATCCACCCTCCATTTGCGCACTTAGACTCGGCCCTATTCCCACATAGGTAAGCCGCCATGTCCGAGACGCTGCTCAGTTCCCGCAATCTGGCTTTCGAGCTGTACGAAGTCCTCGATGCCGAGGGCCTGACCCAGCGCGAGCGGTTTGCCGAGCACAATCGGGAAACCTTCGATGCGGCCATCAGCACCGCGCGCAGCATCGCCGAAAAGCACTTCGCCCCCCATAACCGCAAGAACGACGAAAACGAACCGCGCTACGAAAACGGCGCAGCCATCCTGATTCCCGAGGTCAAGCCGGCCGTCGATGCCTTCCTGGAAGCCGGCTTCCTCAACGCCGCGCGCAGCTTCGAAGCCGGTGGCATGCAGTTGCCTACCCTGCTCTCCCAGGCATGCTTTGCGCACTTCCAATCGGCCAACGCCGCGTCCACGTCCTACCCGTTCCTGACCATGGGCGCCGCCAACCTGATCGAAAGCTTCGGCACCGAGGAGCAGAAGCAACGCTTCCTGCAACCGATGATCGACGGGCGTTTCTTCGGCACCATGGCCCTGACCGAACCCCATGCAGGCTCATCGTTGTCGGATATTCGTA
The DNA here is from genome assembly GCF_003852405.1 of Pseudomonas sp. KBW05. GTDB lineage: Bacteria > Pseudomonadota > Gammaproteobacteria > Pseudomonadales > Pseudomonadaceae > Aquipseudomonas. The sequence goes on along the minus strand of NZ_QAJM01000007.1, from coordinate 173,215 downwards.
CACGCGCAGAACCTGCGGCTGACGGCAGCTATCGACTCAAGGGTAATAAGATCTTCATCTCCGGCGGCGACCATCCGCTGTCGGAAAATATCGTGCACATGGTGCTGGCCAAGCTGCCGGACGCCCCCGCCGGGGTGAAGGGCATTTCGCTGTTTATCGTGCCCAAGTTCCTGGTCAACGACGACGGCAGCCTGGGCGAGCGCAACGATGTGTTGCTGGCTGGGCTTTTCCACAAGATGGGTTGGCGCGGCACCACGTCTACTGCGCTGAACTTCGGCGATAACGGCAACTGTGTCGGCTATCTGGTGGGCAAGCCGCACCAGGGTTTGAGTTGCATGTTCCAGATGATGAACGAAGCGCGTATCGGCGTGGGCATGGGCGCGGTGATGCTGGGTTACGCCGGCTACCTGTACTCCTTGGAATACGCCCGCGAGCGTCCCCAGGGCCGCCTTCCGGATAGCAAAGATCCTACGACTGCACCGGTATCGATCATTCAGCACGCCGATATAAAACGCATGCTGCTCACACAAAAAGCCTACGTCGAAGGCGCCTTTGACCTCGGCCTGTACGCCGCGCGCCTGTTCGACGACACCACCACCCTGGCCGCCGAAGCCGAGCGCAAGCAGGCCCACGAACTGCTCGACCTGCTCACCCCCATCGTCAAATCCTGGCCGTCGGAGTTCTGCCTCAAGGCCAACGAACTGGCGATCCAGATCCTCGGCGGCCACGGCTACACCCGCGAATACCCGGTGGAGCAGTACTACCGCGACAACCGCCTGAACCCGATCCACGAAGGCACCCACGGCATCCAGTCCCTGGACTTGCTGGGGCGCAAGCTGGCGCAGAACGGCGGTGCAGGCTTGAAGCAACTCATCAGACTGATCGCCGAAACCGGCGCCCGGGCGCAGGAATACCCGACGCTGACCGCGCTACGGGAACCGTTGGAACACCTGGTCAACCGCCTGCAAAGCGTCACCCTCGGCCTGCTCACGGATCTCGCCCAGGGCAAGGTCAACAGCAGCCTGGCGAACTCGGCGCTGTACTTGAAGGTGTTTGGGCACACGGTGATTGGCTGGCGCTGGCTGGAACAAGCGATTCGCGCCGAAGAAGGGCTGGCCAGGGGCAATGCGGCCGACGCGGCCTTCTATAAAGGCAAGCTCCAGGCCGCCCGCTACTTCCTGACCTGGGAAGTACCGGGCTGCCATCATGAACTGGCGATTCTGGAGGCACGCGATGATACGTGCCTCGCGATGCAGGACGAATGGTTCTAAGGCTGTCCGATCGCCTTGGAAATCACATCGACCGTGGCGCTGACTTGCTCTTGGTAACGGTCGAGTTCCTCTTGGTGCGCCTGCTGCATTTCGATCTGCTCGGCGCACAGGTTCAGCGCCGCCAGCACCAGTAATTTGTCGCCGATCAGCGTCGGATACTTCTTCTTGGTGGTGGCCAGGGAGGCCTTGAGCATGGTCACGGCGTGCATCAGGGTTTTGTCTTCCCCGGCTGGCGCCTTGATCGAGTAATCCTCTCCGAGAATCGAAACGACCTTTATCCCTTCATTCATGCGCCGACAGGACCTGCGCTCACGCGCTCAACCAGCGCCTGGATACGGGCAGCGGTCGCGCCTTGTTTTTCTTCCTGCTCCATCAGGCTCAATTGCAGGCTGTCGTTCTCATCCTTGGCGCGGGCCAGTTCGGCCTTGAGGGATTCGTTGCTGCCCAGCAGATCCTGGTTCTGCTGTACCAGGTCGCTGACCAGTTGTTCCAATTGGCTGAGGGATGCTTCTAACATTTTGATTTCTCGGGCTTTTTCAAAGGGCGGTGACGATAAAGAAAATTCACCTCGGATGCCAGGGTTATCCCCGGCGCGCAGCCCGATTTTTATGGGCCGGGCCGCACTTTCGAGCCTTAGTGACTGCAATTCGCCGATCTGGTTCCTGAAGCTCATCGGATGCGACAAAAACGCACGCCCCCCTTTAGACTTTAGTCGTACGACCGATAGAGAAGCATCCCCCTTCTCATGGCCGCACGGATCGCGCTTCTCCCCAGGATTCCAGCATGTCCCTTCGTAATATGAATATCGCGCCGCGTGCCTTTCTCGGCTTCGCGTTTATCGGCGCGCTCATGTTGTTTCTCGGTGTGTTCGCCTTGAACCAGATGAGCAAGATCCGCGGCGCCGCCGAAGACATCACCCTGTCCAGCGTGCCGAGCATTCGCGCCCTCGACGAGTTCACCCAGCTGACCCTGCGCCTGCGCGTGCTGTCATACCGCCTGCTGACCAACCGCGAGCCGGATGTACAGCAAAAGACCCTGGACACCTTCGAACTGCGCGACCAGCAGATTCGCGCCGCCCAGGCCATCTACGAAAAACTCATCGACAGCCGTGAAGAGCGCGCGGCCTACGACGAGTACGTCACCCTGCTCGGCCAGTACCGCCAGATTGAAACGCGCATGAAGAGCCTGTCCCAGACCAATCAGGTGGAAGCCCTGCGCACCCTGATCAACAGCGAGCTGCTGAGCAACTCCGAGCAGGTCAACGCAGTGCTGGCGCGCCTCTTGGATATCAACAACAAGATGGCGCTAGTCACCAACCAAGAGGCCAAGGATCAATACGACCTGGCCTTCAACCTGGTTGTCGGCCTGCTGGCACTCGCCACCGCACTGACGGTGCTGTTCGCCTGGCTGCTGACCCGCAGCATCACCGTGCCCATCGCCCAAGCGCTGGAAGCGGCCGAAGAAGTGGCCGAAGGCAACCTGACCCGCCCGATCAAAGTCGATGGCAACGACGAAGCCGGGCGCCTGCTCGCCGCCATGGCCAAGATGCAGGACAAACTGCGCGACACCCTGCAACGCATCGCCGGTTCCGCCACCCAGCTGGCCTCGGCCGCCGAAGAGCTGAACGCCGTCACCGACGAAAGCGCCCGTGGCCTGACCCAGCAAAACAACGAGATCGAACAGGCCGCCACTGCCGTCAACGAGATGACCAGTGCCGTGGAAGAAGTGGCACGCAATGCCGTGAGCACGTCCGAAGCCTCGCGCAACGCCACCACCTCCGCCGGTGACGGCCGCGATTTGGTGCAAGAGACCGTCAGCGCCATCGAACGCATGAGCGGTGATGTGCAGGCCACCGCCACACTGATTGGCGACCTGGCCAATGAGTCGCGGGATATCGGCAAGGTGCTGGACGTGATTCGCGGCCTAGCCGACCAGACCAACCTGCTGGCCCTCAACGCCGCCATCGAAGCTGCCCGCGCTGGTGAAGCCGGCCGTGGTTTTGCCGTGGTCGCCGACGAAGTGCGCGCACTGGCCCACCGCACCCAGCAGTCCACCAGCGAGATCGAGCGAATGATCGGCAGCATCCAGGCCGGCACCGAGCACGCCGTGGATTCGATGCGCAACAGCACCGAACGTGCGGAATCGACGCTGAATATCGCCAAAGGTGCGGGGTTGTCGCTGGATACCATCAATACGGCGATTGTCGAGATCAACGAACGCAACCTGGTGATCGCCAGCGCAGCGGAAGAACAGGCGCAAGTGGCGCGAGAAGTGGACCGTAACCTGGTGAACATCCGCGATCTGTCGGTGCAATCGGCGACGGGTGCCAGCCAGACCAGCGCGGCGAGTAGTGAGTTGTCGCGATTGGCGGTGGATTTGAATGGGATGGTGGGCCGTTTCCGCCTCTGACTGACACACCTGAGTCAAAAATGTGGGAGCGGGCTTGCTCGCGAATGCGGTGTATCAGTCGCCAGATGCATTGACTGGCACACCGCTTTCGCGAGCAAGCCCGCTCCCACATTGGATCTTCGCCAACCTGCAAAAGCTTTTTGACAGCGCAGCAATTCAACAGGTTAGAATCGCTGGCACGCAGACTGCATGGTCAGTTTGCGCCCCGTCTTGTTTGCCCATGGAGTACTGCCTTTGAATGCGACGACCATCAACAGCCTGTTCTTGATCGGCGCGTTGCTGGTGAGTGCGAGCATTCTGGTGAGTTCTCTTTCGTCCCGCCTGGGCATCCCGATCCTGGTGATCATCCTGGCCGTGGGCATGGTCGCCGGCGTCGATGGCGGCGGCATCATCTTTGACAATTACCCGACCGCCTACCTGGTGGGCAACCTCGCCCTGGCGGTGATCCTGCTCGATGGTGGTTTGCGTACACGGGTGGCGAGTTTCCGCGTGGCACTCTGGCCGGCGTTGTCGCTGGCCACGATGGGGGTGTTGATCACCACCGGCCTCACCGGCATGGCGGCGGCGTGGCTGTTTGACCTGAATATCATCCAGGGCTTGCTGATCGGTGCCATTGTCGGCTCAACCGACGCCGCAGCCGTATTCTCGCTACTGGGTGGCAAGGGCCTCAACGAACGGGTGACCGCCACCCTGGAAATCGAATCCGGCAGCAACGACCCGATGGCGGTGTTCCTCACCGTGACCCTGATCGACATGCTCGCCAGCGGCCAGACCGGCCTGCACTGGAGCCTGCTGACGCACCTGGTGCGCGAATTCGGTATCGGCGGCGTCGTCGGCCTGGGCGGCGGCTGGTTGATGCTGCAAATGGTCAACCGCATCAACCTGGCCACCGGCCTGTACCCGATCCTGGTGATCGCCGGCGGCCTGTTCGTCTTCGCCGTGACCAACGCCCTGCACGGCAGCGGCTTCCTCGCCGTGTACCTGTGCGGCCTGGTGATCGGCAACCGCCCGGTGCGCAGCCGGCATGGCATCTTGCATATGCTCGACGGCATGGCCTGGCTGGCGCAGATCGGCATGTTCCTGGTGCTGGGCCTTTTGGTCACGCCCCATGATTTGCTGCCGATTGCCCTGCCGGCCCTGGGCCTGGCGCTGTGGATGATCCTGTTTGCACGGCCGCTGTCGGTGATGGTCGGCCTGCTGCCGTTCAAGGCGTTCCACGGCCGGGAAAAAGGCTTTATCGCCTGGGTGGGCTTGCGCGGCGCGGTGCCGATCATTCTCGCGGTGTTCCCGCTGATGGCCGGGCTGCCCCATGCGCAGCTGTACTTCAACCTGGCGTTCTTTATCGTGCTGGTCTCGCTGCTGGTACAGGGCACCAGCCTGCCGTGGGTGGCCAAGCTGCTCAAGGTGACCGTCCCGCCTGACCCGGCGCCAATCTCCCGCGCGGCCCTGGAAGTGCACGTCACCAGCGAGTGGGAGCTGTTCGTGTACCGCCTCGGCGCCGAAAAATGGTGCATCGGCGCCGCCCTGCGCGAACTGAAAATGCCCGAAGGCACGCGGATCGCCGCGCTGTTCCGCGGCCAGCAACTGCTCCATCCGTCGGGTAGTACGGTGCTGGAAGTCGGCGACCTGCTCTGTGTGATCGGCCACGAACACAACCTGCCGGCCCTGGGCAAACTGTTCAGCCAGGCACCGCAACGCGGCCTCGACCTGCGCTTCTTCGGTGACTTCGTACTGGAAGGCGACGCCCAGCTGGGCGCGGTCTCCGCCCTGTACGGCCTGAAGCTCGAAGGCATCGACCCGGATATGCCACTGAGCAGCTTCATCACCCAGAAAGTCGGCGGCGCGCCCATCGTCGGCGACCAGGTGGAATGGAACAACACCATCTGGACCGTCGCGGTCATGGACGGGAACAAGATCGGCAAAGTGGGCGTCAGATTCCCCGAAGGAAGTCGCCCGGGCCCCGGACTCTTCCTCTAAACTGCGGGGCGACAACGCCCCGATTCTTCACCTTGCACGACCGGTCTCTATGCCAATCCTGCGCACGTTCCTCGCCACTGCCCTGCTGGGCCTGACCCTTTGTGTCGGCACCGTCCACGCGGCCGACCCGCCCAGCGCCGACGCTATCCAGCAATCTTTGGACAAGCTGCCCGACCGCAAGCTGCCCGACGCCGACATGAAGGCGTTGCAGAACGTCCTGCAACAGACCCTGACCTACCTGGGCAACAAGCAGGATTACGAGCAGCGCCTGGTGGACCTCAAGCGCCAGCTCGAAGACGCGCCGCGCCAGACCGTCGAAAACCAGCGCGAACTGACCCGGCTCAAGGCCACCAAAGTCATCCCAGTGGCACAACGCTACGCCAGCCTGCCGGTGCCGCAGCTGGAGCAACTGCTGGTGCAGCGCACCACCCAGCAAGGCGACCTGCAAAAAGACCTGGCCGACGCCAACAGCCTGACCATCGCCGCCCAGACCCGCCCCGAGCGCGCCCAGACCGAAATCAGCAGCAGCCAGACGCGCATCCTGCAGATCAATTCGATCCTCAAGGCCGGCAAAGACAACGGTAAAACCCTCAGCAGCGACCAGCGCAACCAACTGAACGCCGAACTCGCCGCCCTCAACGCGCTGATCCCGCTGCGCCGCCAGGAACTGGCCGGCAACAGCCAACTGCAGGATTTGGGCAACAGCCAGCACGACCTGGTGGTGGAAAAAACCGCGCGCCTGGAGCAAGAAATCCAGGACCTGCAAACCCTGATCAACCAGAAACGCCTGGCGCAGTCGCAGCAAACGGTGACGCAACAATCCATCGAAGCGCAAAAGGCCGGCGGCAGCAGCCTGCTCGCCACCGAAAGCGCGGCCAACCTGAAACTGTCCGACTACCTGCTTAAAAGCACCGACCGCCTCAACGACCTGACCCAGAAGAACCTGCAAACCAAGCAGCAACTGGACACCGTGACCCAGAGCGACGCCGCCCTGGACGAGCAGATCAACGTGCTCAAGGGCAGCCTGCTGCTGTCGAAGATCCTCTATAAACAGAAACAGGCCCTGCCGCGCCTCACCGTGGACCGCGACCTGGCGGACGACATCGCCAACATTCGCCTGTACCAGTTCGAGGTCAACCAGCAGCGCGAACTGATCAGCTCGCCGAGCACCTATGTGGATAACCTCCTGGCAAACCAGGCGCCGGAAGACGTCACCCCTCAACTGCGCCGTACCTTGCTGGAACTGGCGATCACCCGCAGCGACCTGCTGGAACGCCTGAGCCGTGAGCTGAGCGCGCTGCTGAATGAATCGATCACCCTGCAACTCAACCAGAAGCAACTGCTGAGCACCGCCACCACGCTGCGCGCGACGCTCGACGAGCAGATGTTCTGGATTCCCAGCAACAAGCCGCTGGACACCGAGTGGCTGGAAACCGTACCGGCGCACCTGAGCAAGCAGGTCACCACCCTGCCCTGGGCGTCCAGCGTCAGCGAGTTGTACGACGGCCTGACCCAGCGCCCGCTGCTGTTCCTGCCGCTGCTGTTGTTGATCGGCGCGCTGCTGTGGCGGCGAAAAAATCTCTATCAGCGCCTGAACAAAGTCCACCAGGACATCGGCCACTTCAAGCGCGACAGCCAGTGGCACACGCCCCAGGCCATCCTGATCAATATCCTGCTGGCGATGCCGGTGTCCCTGGGCCTGGCGCTGTGCGGCTATGCGCTACAGATCGACGCCCGCGGGCAAAACGCCAACCTCGGCGCGGCGCTGTTGCAGATCGCCCAGGCGTGGATGGTGTTCTACACCGCCTACCGCATCCTCGCGCCGGGCGGCGTGGCCGAACTGCACTTCCGCTGGGAAAAGCCCCAGGTCGAATTCCTCCAAGGCTGGGTGCGCAAGCTCGGCCTGGTGGTGCTGGCACTGGTGGCCGTGGTGGCCATCGCCGAGCACCAACCGGCAGCGCTGGCCGACGACGTGCTGGGCATCGGCGTGGTGCTGCTGTGCTACGCGCTGATGGCCTGGCTGCTGGGCCGCCTGTTGCTGCACAGCCCCGCCCACGAAAAGGCCTCGCTGTTCCGCAAAGCCGTCGGTGTGCTGTTTACCGCCCTGCCCATCGCGCTGTTTATCGCCGTGTGCTTTGGCTACTACTACACCGCGCTCAAGCTCAGCGACCGGTTGATTAACACCCTGTACTTGCTGATGTTCTGGCTGGTGATCGAAGCCACCTTCGTGCGTGGCCTGGGCGTTGCCGCACGGCGCCTGGCCTATGCGCGCGCCCTGGCCAAACGCCAGGCGGCCAAGGAAGCCGGTGACGGCGAAACGGTGATCGAGGAGCCCACCCTGGACATCGAGCAGGTCAACGAACAGTCCATGCGCCTGATCCGCCTGGCCCTGCTCGGCGGCTTTATCGCGGCGCTGTACTGGGTGTGGTCGGACCTGATCTCGGTGTTTTCGTATCTGGATAACGTCACGTTGTACGAATACACCAGCGGCACGGGCGCCAATATCAGCATGGTGCCGATCAGCATCGGCGACCTGCTCGGCGCCCTGATCATCATCGGCATCACCTTCGCCCTGGCGCGCAACCTGCCCGGTTTGCTGGAAGTGCTGGTGCTGTCCAAGCTGGACCTGGCCCAGGGCAGCGCGTACGCGACCACCACGTTGCTATCCTACGTGATTGCCGGCGTCGGCTTTGTGTCGACGCTGTCCACCCTCGGCGTGAGCTGGGACAAGTTGCAATGGCTTGTGGCAGCGCTGTCGGTGGGGTTGGGTTTCGGCATGCAGGAGATCTTCGCCAACTTTATCTCCGGCATCATGATCCTGTTCGAACGCCCGGTGCGGATTGGCGACACCATCACCATCGGCAACCTGTCGGGCACGGTGAGCAAGATCCGCATCCGTGCGACGACGATCACCGACTTTGACCGCAAGGACATTATCGTCCCCAACAAGACGTTCATTACCGGGCAACTGATCAACTGGTCGCTGACCGACACGATCACCCGCGTCACCCTGAAACTGGGCGTGGACTACGGCTCTGACCTGGATCTGGTGAAGGAACTCTTACTCAAGGCCGCCAGGGAAAACCCGCGCGTCCTCAAAGAACCCGAACCCCATGTGTACTTCCTCAATTTCGGCGAAAGCACCCTCGACCACGAACTGCGCATGCACGTGCGCGACCTCGGTGACCGCAACCCGGTGATCGACGAGGTGAACCGCTTTATCAACCGCGAGTTCAAGAACCACCACATCAACATCTCGTTCCGCCAGATGGAGGTCTACCTCAAGAACCTTCACGGCCAGGAATACAAACTGGTGGAAGTCGACAGCCCGGCCAAGCCCGCCAACGACGGCGGCGTCACCGAACCACCGCCGAGCAAACTCGACTAACCGCGCTATCCCCAGCAGAATGCTCGGACATTCTGCTGGAGATGGCCGGTGAAAGCCCTCGACGAACTGACCTTCGACAACCGTTTCGCACGCTTGGGCGACGCGTTCTCAACCCACGTACTGCCCGAACCCCTCGACGCCCCGCGCCTGGTCGCAGCGAGCACTGCCGCCATGGCCCTGCTCGACCTCGACCCGGCCGTGACCGAGACGCCGGTATTCGCCGAGCTGTTTGGCGGGCACAAGCTGTGGGCAGAAGCGGAGCCACGGGCGATGGTCTATTCCGGGCATCAGTTCGGTGGCTATACCCCGCAACTGGGTGATGGCCGTGGCTTGTTGCTGGCCGAGGTGTACAACGCGGCCGGCGAGCATTGGGACTTGCACCTCAAGGGCGCCGGGCAAACGCCTTACTCGCGCATGGGCGATGGGCGCGCGGTGCTGCGCTCTTCGATCCGCGAGTTCCTCGCATCCGAAGCCCTGCACGCGCTGGGCATCCCCAGCAGCCGTGCCCTGTGCGTGATCGGCTCCGACACCCCGGTGTGGCGTGAGAAGCAGGAACGTGGCGCGATGGTATTGCGCATGGCGCCGAGCCATATCCGCTTCGGGCATTTCGAATATTTCTACTACACCAAAAAGCCCGAGCAGCAGGCGCTGCTGGCTGAGCACGTGCTGAACCTGCACTACCCGGAATGTCGTGAGCAGCCTGAACCGTATCTGGCCATGTTCCGCGAAATCGTCGAGCGCAACGCCGAGTTGATCGCCAAATGGCAGGCTTACGGCTTCTGCCATGGGGTGATGAACACCGACAACATGTCGATCCTGGGCATCACCTTCGACTTCGGGCCGTTTGCATTCCTCGATGACTTTGACGCCCACTTCATCTGCAACCATTCCGATCATGAAGGGCGCTATTCCTTCAGCAACCAGGTGCCGATCGGGCAGTGGAACCTGAGCGCACTGGCGCAGGCATTGACGCCGTTCATCAGCGTGGATGCGTTGAAGGAAGCGCTTGGGCTGTACCTGCCGTTGTACCAGGCGAACTACCTGGACTTGATGCGCCGCCGCCTGGGCCTGACTACCGCCGAAGAAGACGACCAGAAACTGGTGGAGCGCCTGTTGAAGCTGATGCAGAACAGCGCCGTGGATTACACGCTGTTCTTCCGCCGCCTGGGGAATGAGTCGGCGGCGCTGGCCGTGGCGAAGCTACGCGATGATTTTGTCGACATGGCCGGGTTTGATGCCTGGGCCGAACTGTACAAGGCCCGCGTAGAGCGAGACGGGGATTCCAGCGAAGAACAACGCCGCGAGCGGATGCACGCGGTGAACCCGCTGTACATCCTGCGCAACTACCTGGCGCAGAACGCCATCACCGCTGCCGAGTCCGGGGACTACAGTGAAGTGCGGCGACTGCATGAGGTGCTGAGCAAACCGTTTGAAGAACAACCGGGGATGGAGCAGTACGCGCAGCGGCCGCCGGATTGGGGTAAGCATTTGGAGATTAGTTGTTCGTCGTAACCTTTCAATTACTGTAGGAGCCCTCATGTCCGACCCTCTCGTCATCCCTTGCCCGCATTGCAACGGCCTCAACCGCATCCCCGGCGAACGCCTGGGCGACACGCCCAAGTGCGGGCGCTGCAAGCAACCGGTGTTGTTGAACAAGCCTTTCGAACTGAAGCAAGGCGACTATGCCAGCCAGATCAAAGGCGATTTGCCGTTGCTGGTGGATGTATGGGCCGACTGGTGCGGGCCGTGCAAATCGTTTGCGCCGGTGTTTGAGCAGGCGGCCGGGCAACTGGTGGGTAAATGCCGGTTGGCCAAGCTGGACAGTGAGGCCAATCAACAGCTGTCGGCACAGTTGGGGATTCGTTCGATTCCTAGCTTGATCCTGTTCAAGAACGGCCGCGAAGTGGCGCGCCAGAGCGGGGCGTTTCCGTTGCCGCAGTTGATGGCCTGGTTGCGCAGCCAGGGCGTGTAACTCGGTCAAATGTGGGAGCTGGCTTGCCTGCGATGACGGTGTTGAATTCACCAAAGCTATCGCAGGCAAGCCAGCTCCCACACTGATCGCATTGCAGGTTTAGGGCAGTGGGGCTTCGCGGTCCATCATCTGGCCGACCAGCAGGACACCTAGCTCGCTTAATTGATGGATCGCCAGGGCCACGTCGCGGTGTTCGCCGGTGAGGTCGTTGGACAGATTGAGCAGCAGGGTGCGCACGGAAGAGAAGGTTTCGTAGCTGTTGAGGACGAGGGTTTCGGTGGGCAGATTGGGGGTTATGGTGAATAACATGCTTTTCGTTCTCTGATAGGGCCACCACCTGTTCGCTACTAAACGAGGGCGGCAGCTGTACGCAGGTTAGTAGACCGGGAACGAAAGCAAAACCGGCGCACCCGAAGGTGCCCTGCGCACAGCTACCATAAGATTTTGGAGCCTTGCACATGCTGTCGTTTGATTGGGCTACTAAACCCGACCACTGAGAATTCAGCGGCCCGAGAACCTTAAGAGACACCCCTCCAGACGCACAAGCCGGCGGATTCTGGCGTACGCGTAGGCAGCGATACAAGGCTCAACCCCTATTGCCAGACCCGTCCTACAGCATCAGTAGGACATATCCAAATCCCCTGCTGGAATGCAATAAAAAATGTGGGAGCGGGCTTGCTCGCGAATGCGGTGGGCCAGTCAACATATCTGTGACTGATACACCGCATTCGCGAGCAAGCCCGCTCCCACAGGGATTCTCAGTGATCTGTCAGATCAGGCGCTTTCCAGCAAGTTATGCAACTCCACAAACTGCTGGGTCAGCTTGTGCCGTGGGTCCAGGTGGATCAGCGGCTTGCTCTCCTGGTGCGACTCACGCATGCGCACGGAGCTGGCCAGATACACCGGCAGCACCGGCAAACCCTCTGCAATCAACTCGTCGAGCATCTGCTGCGGCAGCGTCGCGCGGGCCTGGAACTGGTTGACCACGATGCCTTCCACTTCAAGGCCTTCGTTGTGGTCTTCCTTCAATTCTTCGATCTCCGCCAACAGGCCGTACAGCGCCTGGCGCGAGAAGCTGTCGCAATCGAAGGGGATCAGCACGCGATCAGCGGCAATCAACGCCGAAACCGCGTAGAAGTTCAACGCCGGCGGGGTATCCAGGTAGATTCGGTCGTAATCTTCGCTCAACTCGTCCAACAGTTTTCGCAGCTTGTTGATCTTGTGCTTGGCCTCAAGCTTGGGCTGCAAGTCCGCTAGCTCGGCGGTGGCGGTGACCACGTGCAGGTTGTCGAAGGGCGTTTCGTAGATATCCACCTTGTTCTTCTTCGAAAACGGCCCGGAAGACAGGGTTTGCTTGAAAAAATCCGCGATCCCCATGGGGATGTCGTCGCCCGTCAGCCCGGTGAGGTACTGGGTTGAGTTGGCTTGTGCATCGAGGTCCACCAACAGGGTTCGATAGCCTTCGCTGGCGCTGACCGCCGCCAGGTTGCAGGCAATGCTGGACTTGCCAACGCCGCCTTTCTGATTGAACACCACACGCCGCATGGAAAAACCTCCGTGTATCAATGAATGCCCGAGTGTAGAGGGCAAAAGCGCCTGTTAGCTACCTTGTTCATCCATGCACTACCGCATCGCAGGCGATTGAAGCGCTGACTGTCATCTGCCACCGACAAATTAAACAGAACGATCTGACAATCCAATCTGATCCCGGGTAGCGGACAATCTGTAAATCTTTACCAGTCATTTGTAATCAACCTTGAACAATTCATTACCAAAGTTTGCTAGAAGCCCGCAGCACCGGGATAATGCGCGCCATTCGGCCATTGTTCCCTGTCCCGGTATTCGGGGCCAACGGCCGCACATGGAAGCCCGCAGGGGCGGGATAACCTCTCAGTGATCAATTTCAACATCACCCAATGGCGCGCCTGGGCTCCAGGGCTCGACAGCGCGCAAGACTGGCTGGCCTGGAGCAAGGCCCCAGTGGTCATTCCCGCCAGCGACGCCTGCCCCGACGTGTCATTTCTGCCAGCCATGCAGCGCCGCCGCCTGAGCCGCCTGGCACGCATGGCCTTCAGCGTCGGCTGGCCATTGGCCGAAGGCCTGCAGGATTTGCCGCTGGTGTTCATCTCCCGGCATGGCGAAACCCCGCGCACTCTCGACATCCTCAGCGACCTGGCCAACGACCAGCCCCTGTCGCCGACCCAGTTCAGCCTGTCGGTGCATAACGCGGTGATTGGCCTGTGGTCGATCCTGCGCAATGAAACCAGCGAAATGACCGCCCTCGCCGCCGCCGGCGACGGCCTGGAGCACGGCCTGCTGGAAGCCGCCGCGCTGCTCAACGAAGGCGCCCCGGCCGTGTTGCTGGTGATCACCGAAGAACAGCCGCCCGAGGCCTACGCCAGCTGGATCACAGATGTGCCGTTTCCCTACGCCCTCGGCCTGCTGCTGACGCCGGGCGACGAGTGGCAACTGGAACTGCACACCGCCACGGTCCAACCCACTCAAGCCCAGTGGCCCCACGCCCTGAACCTGCTGCGCACCCTGCTCAACGAGCAGGGCGCCTGCCAACATGCCTGGAAGAACCGCGTATGGAACTGGCAACGCAAGTAACCACCGACAAGCCACGGCAGGCCTACTACTGGCGCCTGTTCGCCACGGCCATCAGCTTCCTGGTGTTTGGCATCGGCGGCCTGGGCCTGCGCGTGCTGGTGTTCCCGCTGCTCAGTTGCCTGCCGGGGGATGCCAAGCAGCATCAGCGGCGTGCGCGCCACACCATCAGCTGCCTGTTCTGGTTTTTCATCCGTCTGATGTACCGCCTGGGCATCCTCACCTACAGCGTCGAAGGTGCGGAAAAACTCGGTCGCCCGGGGCAGATGATCGTGGCCAACCACCCGTCGCTGATCGACGTGGTGTTCCTCATCGGTCTGATGCGCCAGACCAACTGCGTGGTCAAGCAGAGCCTGTTCCAGAACCCGTTCATGCGTGGCCCGGTACGCGACGCCGGCTATATCAGCAATGACGGCAGCGCCGACATGCTCGACGCCGCCGCCGACGCCCTGCGCGAAGGCCAGACCCTGATCATCTTCCCCGAGGGCACCCGCACCACACCCGGCGCTGCGCCCGCCTTTCATCGCGGGGGCGCCGCCATTGCACTGCGCGGTGCGACAATCGTCACCCCGGTGGTGATCAAGGTCAACCCCACCACATTGACCAAGGCCGAGCCCTGGTATCGCATCCCCAAACGTCGCTTTCACTTCAGTTTGCGCGTGGGTGCCGATATAGAACCACAGGCGTTCGCCACACTGGGGCCCGCACCCCAGGCTTCACGCAAGCTCAACGATTACCTGCATGACTATTTTATTAAGGAGCTCGCCGAAGATGAGCGACAGCAACAGCCTTGAGTACGACATAAAGACCCTGATCATCGAGGCTCTGGGCCTTGAGGACATCAGTGTCGACGATATTGGTAGCGACCAAACCCTGTTCGGCGAAGGCCTGGGCCTGGATTCGGTAGACGCCCTGGAATTGGGCCTGGCGATCCAGAAAAAGTACGGCATCAAGATCGATGCCGACGCCAAGGACACCCGCAATCACTTCACCAACGTGGCCAGCCTTGCGGCGTTCGTCACGGCCCGACAGGCAGCTTGAGACCGTACCATGCAAACTCGTGACGATATTTTCAACACCTTGCGCGACGCCCTGGTGGAACTGTTTGAACTGGCGCCGGAACGCGTCACCCTTGACGCCAACCTGTACCAGGACCTGGAAATCGACAGCATCGACGCCGTGGACTTGATCGACCATATCAAGCGCCAGACCGGCAAGAAGATCGCCGCCGAGGAGTTCAAGGCGGTGCGTACCGTGGACGACGTGGTTGAGGCGGTGTACCGCCTGGTGCAACCCGCCGCATGAGCCGGCTGATCGGCCTTGGCCTGTTGTTGGCGGGGCTGCTGTACCCCTTTGCGGTGTATTACGGCACCGAGCACTTTGCGCCGTGGCAATTCGGTTTGCTGCTGGGCAGCCTGTGGCTGTTGCGCGCGTTTACCGGCGCCCGGCGCCCCGGCAGCCGCTGGATGGCACTGGCGGTGATCGTGTTCTGCCTGCTGCTGGCCTGGTTCGACAACCCGCACCTGCTGCGCTGGTACCCGAGCCTGGTCAGCGCGTTCATGCTGGCGCTGTTTGGCCTGAGCCTGAAATACGGCCCGCCGATGGTGGAACGCCTGGCGCGCATGACCGACCCAGAACTGCCGCCCCACGCGATTGTGTATACGCGCCAGGTCACCGTGGTCTGGAGCGCGTTTTTTCTGTGTAATGGCCTGCTCGCCGCCGCCCTCACCCTGTGGGCGCCGTTGAGCTGGTGGACGTTGTACAACGGCCTGATCGCCTACGGGCTGATGGGGCTGTTGTTTGCCGTGGAATGGCTGGTACGACAAAGGGTTCGAGGCCGCGTATGAATGGGTTGAAACTTGAGCACTTGCTGCTTGAGCCGCTGGAACAGCGTCCGGTCACCACCGAACCTGCCATGAATCACGCCCAGCTGTGGGAGCAATCCCTGAGCCTGGCGGCGGGGCTGCGCGAGCGCAGTATCCAGCGCGTCGCCGTGCACCTGGAAGACGCCGGCCTCTTGGCGATTGCCCTGCTGGGTGCCTGGCGCGCCGGGGTCAGCGTGCTGCTGCCGGCCGACCTGCAAGCGCAAACCCGCCAACGCTGGGACGCGGCTGTCGACGCCTGGTTGACCGAAGCGGCGGATCTCGACGCTCTGTATGAGGCGCCGTTGAGCGCCGCGGCGCTGGACCTCGACGCCTGCCAACTGAGCCTGTGCACCTCCGGCTCCAGCGGCGAGCCCAAGCGCATCGACAAGTCCCTGCGCCAACTGGCCAACGAAGTCGACGCCCTGGAAACCCTGTGGGGCGCAGACTTGAAAGGCGCCTGCATCATCGGCAGCGTCGCCACCCAACACATCTACGGTTTGTTGTTCCGCGTGCTGTGGCCGCTGTGCGCCGGGCGCACCTTTGTGCGCAAGCAACTGGCCTTTCCCGAGGACTTGCAGCGCGCCAGCCGCGAACACCCACAATTTGCCTGGGTCGCCAGCCCGGCGCTGCTCAAGCGCATGGGCGACAACCTCGACTGGCCGGCGCTGAGCCAGGTGTCGCGGGTGTTTTCCTCCGGCGGCGCGTTGCCCATCGAGGCCGCTGGCGAGCTGTACGACCGCTTGCAGCAATGGCCGACGGAAATCCTCGGCAGCTCGGAAACCGGCGGCATCGCCTGGCGCCAGGGCGCACAGCCTTGGCAGCCGTTCGCCGACGTGGAACTGAGCCAGGACGCCGACGGCGCCCTGCGCATCGCCTCGCCCTACCTGCCCGTCGGGCATATCGAACAAACCGCCGACGCCGCGCGTATCCACGCCGATGGCCGCTTCGAACTGCTCGGGCGCCTGGACCGCATCGTCAAGCTGGAAGAAAAACGCATCTCCCTGCCCATGCTTGAACAGGCGCTGATGGCTCACCCGTGGGTCGTCGAAACGCGCCTGGGCGTGGTGCAGGAAAACCGCGCGTCACTCGGTGCGCTGGTGGTGCTGAGCGCCGAGGGCCTGCATGCCCTGCGCAATCAAGGCCGTCGCACGCTGACCCAAACCCTGCGCCAGCACTTGAGCCAACACTGCGAAGCCCTGGCGTTGCCGCGTCGTTGGCGCTTACTGCGCCAATTGCCGCTGACCAGCCAAGGCAAACTGCCCCAGGCCCACGTCGAAGCGTTGCTGCTGGCGCCAAGACCAAAGGCGCCAGAAGTATTGGAGCAAGCCGAAGCCAATGGCGAGTGGACCTTGCAGTTGAGCATTCCGCCGGACCTGGCCTACTTCAGCGGCCATTTCCCGGTCACGCCGGTGCTGCCGGGCGTAGTGCAGATCGAATGGGCGTTCAACCTCGGCCAGCAGTTGCTTGAACTGCCTACGACCTTTGCCGGGATGGAAGTGCTCAAGTTCCAGCAACTGATGCGCCCGGGCGACGCGGTCGAACTACACCTGCGCTTTGATCAGGAGCGCAGCAAGCTGTACTTCACCTATCGCAATGGCGACGCGGCCTGTTCCAGTGGGCGGATTTTGCTGGAGACCGTCGATGCATAACCCCTGCGCCCTGATCCCGGTCTACAACCACGAAGCCGCCGTGCCCGCCGTGGTCCAGAGCCTGTTGGACAGCGGCCTGCCCTGCCTGCTGGTAGACGACGGCAGCAGCCCGGCCTGTGCCGCGGTGCTGGCACAACTGGCGACCCTGGACAACGTCACCTTGCTGACCCTGCCGAACAACCAGGGCAAGGGCGGCGCGGTCATGGCCGGTTTCCGCGAAGCCGCGCGCCTGGGTTTCAGCCACGCGCTTCAGGTGGACGCCGACGGCCAGCACGACCTGCGCGAAGTCGAGACCTTCCTCGACGCCTCGCGCACCCACCCCAGCGCAATCATCTGCGGCTACCCCGAATACGACGACAGCGTGCCCAAAGGCCGCCTGTACGCGCGCTACCTGACCCACGTGTGGGTGTGGATCAACACCCTGTCGCTACAGATCCGCGACTCCATGTGCGGCTTTCGCGTGTACCCACTGGCCCCTACGCTGGCGCTGATGGACTCGGCCTACATCGGCACGCGCATGGATTTCGACTCCGACATCCTCGTGCGCCTGGCCTGGCGCAACCAGCCGATGCGCTGGCTGCCGACCCGCGTGCACTACCCGGCGGACGGCCTGTCGCACTTCCGCCTGTTCCGCGACAACGTGCGCATCTCGGCGATGCACACCCGCTTGTTCTTCGGCATGTTGGTGCGCTCACCGATGATCCTGTGGCGGCGGTGGCAGGCATGAGCGACAGCACCAAGCACTGGGCCGATCGCGAGGAGCGCGGCAGCTTCCTGCTGATGAAACTCACCGCCTTCGCCGCCAAGGTCCTTGGCCGCCGCGTGCTGAGCCCGCTGCTGTACGCCATCGTCTTGTACTTCTTCCTGTTCGGCCGCACCGCACGCCACAGCGCCTGGCAATACCAGCAGCGCCTGGCCGACTGGAGCGGGCGCGATGACCTGCGCCCCACCCACAAGCGCGTCTTCGGCCAGTTCATGGCCTTCGCCGACTCCTTGCTCGACAAGCTCGACGTATGGAACGGCAAACTGCGCCTGGAACAGATCGAGATCAACGACCCGGCGCAATTGCGCGGGCAACTGCGCGGCGAACGCGGGCAAATGCTGGTGGGCGCACACCTGGGCAACCTTGAAGTGTGCCGCGCCCTCGCCGAGATTGGCGAGCAAGTGACCATGAACGTGCTGGTGCACACCAAGCACGCCGAACAATTCAACCGCCTGCTGGGCGAAGCCGGGGCGACGCACTTGCGCCTGATCCAGGTCAGCGAGCTGGACCCGGCCACCATGCTGCTGCTCAGCCAGCGCCTGGACGACGGTGAATGGCTGGCCATCGCTGGCGACCGCGTGCCGCTGCACGGCGGGCGCACGGTGCGCGTGGACTTCCTCGGCCATGACGCCGCTTTCCCCCAAGGCCCATGGCTGCTGGCTGGCTTGCTCAAATGCCCGGTGAACCTGCTGATGTGCCTCAAGCACAACAACCGCTACCGCCTGACCATCGAGCCTTTCGCCGAATTGATCGAATGGAAACGTAATACCCGCGAGCAGGTCATAGCCCTGTGGACCGCGCGCTACGCCGCACGCCTGGGCCAGTTCTGCCTGGAAGCGCCCCAACAATGGTTCAACTTTTACCCTTTCTGGAAGACCGATGACGACGCATCTTGAGCCGGTAACCTTTGGCGAACGCGCTTTGCGCATCGAAGACGTGCTGGCCCTGGCCAACCGTCAGGCGCCCACCCAATTGCAGAGCGATGCCGCCTACCGCCAGCGCATCGCCAAAGGCGCGCAGTTCCTCGACTCGCTGCTGGACAAGGAAGGCGTGATCTACGGCGTGACCACCGGCTACGGCGACTCGTGCGTGGTGGCCGTGCCGTTGCAGCACGTCGAAGCGTTGCCGCGTCACCTCTACACCTTCCACGGTTGCGGCCTGGGCAAGTTGCTCGATGCGCAAGCCACCCGCGCCGTGCTGGCCGCGCGTTTGCAGTCGCTGTGCCACGGCGTGTCCGGCGTGCGCGTGGAGCTGCTGGAACGCCTGCATGCGTTCCTGGAACACGACGTGCTGCCGCTGATCCCGGAAGAAGGCTCGGTGGGCGCCAGCGGTGACCTGACGCCGCTGTCCTACGTGGCCGCGACCTTGTCCGGCGAACGTGAAGTGATGTTCCGTGGCGAACGCCGCCAGGCTGCCGATGTGCACCGCGAACTGGGCTGGGACCCGCTGGTGCTGCGCCCCAAAGAAGCCCTCGCGCTGATGAACGGCACCGCCGTTATGACCGGCCTCGCGTGCCTGGCCTTCGCCCGCGCCGACTACCTGCTGCAACTGGCCACGCGCATCACCGCGCTGAACGTGGTGGCGCTGCAAGGCAACCCGGAACACTTCGACGAACGCCTGTTCGCCGCCAAGCCGCACCCGGGGCAGATGCAAGTTGCCGCCTGGCTGCGCAAGGACCTGGCGATTGACGCTCCGACTGCGCCGTTGCACCGCTTGCAGGACCGCTACTCGCTGCGCTGCGCGCCCCACGTCCTCGGCGTGCTGGCCGACAGCTTGAACTGGCTGCGCTCGTTCATCGAGATCGAACTGAACAGCGCCAACGACAACCCGATCATCGACGCCGAAGAAGAACGCGTGCTCCACGGCGGGCACTTCTACGGCGGCCACATCGCCTTCGCCATGGACAGCCTCAAGACCCTGGTGGCCAACGTCGCCGACCTGCTCGACCGCCAACTCGCGCTGCTGGTGGACGTGCGCTACAACCACGGCCTGCCGAGCAACCTGTCCGGCGCCCCGGCGGATCGCACGATGATCAACCACGGCTTCAAGGCCGTGCAGATCGGCACCAGCGCCTGGACCGCCGAAGCGCTGAAAAATACCATGCCGGCCAGCGTGTTCTCGCGCTCCACCGAATGCCACAACCAGGACAAAGTGAGCATGGGCACCATCGCCGCCCGCGATGCGATCCGCGTGCTGGAGCTGACCGAACAGGTCGCCGCCGCCACCTTGCTCGCCGCCAACCAGGGCGTGTGGCTGCGCGCCCAGGCCGCAGATGCACGCCCATTGCCGCCAGCCTTGGCCGCGATGCACGAACAACTGGCCCAAGACTTCCCGCCAGTGATCGAAGACCGCGCCCTCGAAGGCGAACTGCGCCTGTGCCTGCAACGCATCGCCGCGCAACACTGGAGGCTGCATGCGTAGCCCCGGCGTGTTGCACTGCGACACCGAGATCCTCGTGCCGTTTTTCGACGTCGACACCATGAACGTCGTCTGGCACGGGCATTACGTGAAGTACCTGGAAGTGGCGCGCTGCGCGCTACTGGACAAACTCGGCCACAACTACACGCAGATGCTGGAGTCGGGCTACGCCTGGCCGGTGATCGACATGCAGCTGCGCTACGTGCGTGGTGCGGTATTTGGCCAGACGATCAACGTACGCGCGAGCCTGGTGGAGTGGGAGAACCGTTTGAAGGTTAATTACCTGATTACCGATTTGGCCAGCGGCGAGCGGTTGACCCGAGCGAGCACGGTGCAAGTGGCGGTGGAAATCGCCAGTCGCGAGATGCAATTGGCCTCCCCCAAGATATTCACCGACGCCGTAGAGAGAGCCTTGAAATGAAATCCCCTGTGGGAGCGGGCTTGCTCGCGAAGGTCGTCAACGATATCACTGGGTACCTGACACGCCGCGGCGCCCTCAGGTCCTTCGCGAGCAAGCCCGCTCCCACATGGACCGCGTTCATCCTGTTGTTGAGCGTTTCAGGCATGGCCCATGCTTTTGACTTGCAGCAACTCAGCGACCAACTGGCCAAACCCTCGGTCATCCACGGCAACTTCACCCAGGAAAAACACCTGCGTGCCCTGCCCCAACCGCTGGTCAGCAAAGGCACCTTCGTCCTCGCCAAGGACCACGGCCTGCTGTGGCTGCTGAAAACCCCGCTGCAACAGGACTACCGCATCAGCGCCCAAGGCATCGCCCGCCGTGACGCCAGCGGTTGGCAGCCCTTGCCGAACAAGAGCGCCGGTGCCGAGCAGAATCGCCTGTTCCTTGCCGTGCTCCAGGGCGACAGCAGCGGCTTGCAGCGTGACTTCGAACTGCAATTGAAAGGCGAGGCCAACGACTGGAAGCTGACGCTGATCCCACGCTCCCTGCTGTTAAAACAGGTCTTCACCCAGATCAATATCGACGGTGGCGAGCTGGTGCAAAAAATCGAGCTGCTGGAAACCCAGGGCGACAGCACCCTGCTGCGGATGCAGGACAGCACCGCAGCCCTGCCCTTGAGCGACGCGGAGAGACACGACTTTGCGCAGTGAGTGTCTGTTACCGCGCCTGTTCCTGATCCTGCTGGTGGCCGTGCTGGCCCTGGCCGGCTGGCAGTGGCGCCATGGCGCGCCGTTGTCGGCGAACCTGATGGAGCTGGTGCCGGGCAACACGCCGGACGCCCTGGAGCTGCAAGCCGAACAGCGCATGCAAGAGCCGTTGAACCGCGAAATGCTGGTACTGGTGGGGCATGCCGACCGCCAGCAAGCGGTGGCCGTGGCGCAACAATTGGGCGAGCGCTGGCAAGCCAGCGGCCTGTTTGAAAAGGTCCAGTGGAACCTGCAAGCCGACTTGCCGGCGCTGCGCGAGCAATTGCTGCGCGGGCGCCTGGCGATGCTCTCGGCCAAGGACCGCGAGCAACTGATCGAACAACCCGACGCATTCATCCAGCAGCGTGTGCAAGCGCTGTTCGACCCCTTCACCGGCTTCAGCCTGGTGCCGAGCCAGGATGACTGGCTGGGCCTGACCGGACGCATCCAGAACAGCCAGCCGCAACATGGCTCGGTACAGCTGGATATCGGCAGCGGCGCGTTGATTGCCGATGCCGACGGCAAGAGCTGGGTGCTGCTGCGTGCGCGCACCACCGGCAATGCCTTCGATATGAAACTGCCGCTGCAAGTGGCGGACCTGCTCCAGGCTAGCCGTGCACAGGCCGGCGAGCAAGGCGCGCAGTTGCTCGCCGCCAGCGGGCTGCTGTATGCGGCCAATGGTCAGCAGCAAGCCACGCGGGAAATCACATGGGTCGGCGGCGGCGCCACCGTCGGTATCCTGTTGTTGCTGCTGCTCGCCTTCCGCCGCTGGCGCGTGTTGCTGGCGTTTGTGCCGGTGCTGGTGGGCATGCTGTTTGGCGCGGTGGCCTGTGTGGCGCTGTTCGGCCATATGCATGTGATGACCCTGGTGCTGGGCTCCAGCCTGATCGGCGTGGCGGTGGATTACCCGCTGCACTACCTGTCGAAAAGCTGGAGCCTGAACCCCTGGCGCAGCTGGCCGGCGCTGCGCCTGACGCTGCCGGGGCTGAGCCTGAGCCTGGCGACCAGTTGCATCGGTTACCTGGCGCTGGCCTGGACGCCATTCCCGGCGCTGACGCAAATCGCGGTGTTCTCGGCGGCCGGCCTGGTCGGCGCGTACCTGTCTGCGGTGTGCCTGTTGCCGGCGCTGCTCAAGGGCGTCGAACTGCGCCCGGCGCAATGGCCGCTGCGCATTGCCGAATGCCTGTGGCTGGTGCGCGAATCGTTGCTCAAGCGCGTGCCGAGCGCGGCGCTGCTGGTCCTGCTGCTGCTGTTTTGCGCCGGTGGCCTGTGGCAGCTCAACAGCAAAAACGACATTCGCCAATGGATCGGCGCGCCGCCGCAATTGCTGCAAGAAGCACAAGCCGTGGCGCGGATTACCGGGTTCCAACCCACTAGCCAGTTCTTTCTGGTGCGCGCCGAGAACCAACAGCAGTTGCTGGAACGGGAAAGCGCCCTGGGCCAGCGCCTCGACCAACTGGTGAACATGGGCAAGCTCCAAGGCTATATGGCGCTCAGCCAACTGGTCAGCCTGCCCGCCGAGCAACAAACGCTGCGCGAGGCACTGAACAATCTGCCGCAACACTGGCAACCGCTGCTGGATCTCGGCGTCCCCGCCAGCGCCCTGCAAGGCGAAGTCGCGCAACTGCAAGCGCTGCCCACCCAAGACATCGACGCCGCGCTGCAAGGCCCGCTGGCCGAACCCTGGCGTACCTTGTGGCTCGGCCCGGTAGACGGCGGCGTGGCAGCGATGGTCAGCCTGCAAGGCCTGAACAACCCGGCGCTACTGCGGGTGCAGGCCTTGGACTTGCCCGGGGTGCAACTGGTGGATCGCCTCGGCGACCTGAACCGGGTGTTTGCCGATACGCAGATCAGCGCCGCTGAATTGAAATTGATGTCGTGCGTGCTGATCGTGCTGTTGCTGATCCTGCCGTTCGGCTTCGGCGGTGCCCTGCGCATCGTCGCCCTGCCGTTGCTCGCCGCACTGTGCAGCCTGGCCAGCCTCGGTTGGCTGGGCCAGCCGCTGACCTTGTTCAGCCTGTTCGGCCTGCTGCTGGTCACGGCCATCAGCGTCGATTACGCGATCCTCATGCGCGAACAGATCGGCGGCCCGGCGGTCAGCCTGCTGGGCACGCTGCTGGCGGCGCTGACGACCTGGTTGTCGTTCGGCCTGCTGGCGGTGTCCAGCACACCGGCGGTGAGTAATTTCGGCTTATCGGTCAGCCTCGGCCTGGCATTCAGCTTTATGCTGGCGCCCTGGGCCGGGAAACAGAAACACGCCTTATGAATGTGATTATCGCCAATGCGGCAAGGAGCCCTCGTGCCCATAGTTGAAATGGAACGTCGCCAGGTGGTGGTGATCGGTGCCGGTCCGTCCGGGGCCATCGCCGCCGCGCTGTTAAAGCGCAAAGGGCATGATGTACTGATTATCGAGCGCCAGCATTTTCCACGGTTCTCGATCGGCGAAAGCCTGCTGTCTCACTGCATCGACTTCATCGAAGAAGCCGGCATGCTCGACGCCGTGCAGGCCGCCGGTTTCCAGGTGAAAACCGGCGCCGCGTTCGCCTGGGGCGAGCGCTACAGCGCGTTTGATTTCAGCGATACGTTCAGCCAGGGCAAGCCGACCACCTTCCAGGTGCAGCGCGGCGAGTTCGACAAGTTGCTGGCCGATCAGGCGGCGCGGCAGGGCGTGGAAATCCGCTACGGAGAAACCATCGTCGGCGTCGATTTCAAAGGTGAAACCCACTACCTTCACGTGCGCCGCGAGAACGGCAGCGAGTACCACCTCAAGGCCAAGTTCGTGCTCGACGCCAGTGGCTACGGCCGTGTGCTGCCGCGCCTGCTGGACCTCGAAGCGCCGTCGGATTTCCCGGTGCGCCAGGCGGTGTTCACCCATATCGAAGACCGCATCGAACACCCCGGTTTCGACCGAACCAAAATCCTCATCACCACCCACCCGACCCAGCGTGACATCTGGTTCTGGAGCATCCCGTTCAGCAACGGTCGCTGCTCGGTGGGCGTGGTCGCGGCCAAGGAGCATTTCGACGGCCGCGACGGCGACCTCGACGCCTGCCTGCGCGGGTTTATCGACGAAACCCCAAGCTTGTCCGGCGTCCTGCAAAACGCCGTCTGGGACACGCCCGCGCGCACCATCGGCGGCTACTCGGCCAACGTCAAAACCTTGCACGGGCCGGGCTTTGCGCTGCTGGGCAATGCGGCAGAATTCCTCGACCCGGTGTTCTCGTCTGGCGTGACCATCGCCATGCGCTCGGCGAGCATGGCCGCCGCCCTGCTGCATCGCCAGCTCAAAGGCGAAACCGTGGACTGGCAAACCGAGTTTGCCGAGCCATTGAAGCGTGGCGTGGACACCTTCCGCTGCTACGTCGAAGGCTGGTATGCAGGGACGTTCCAGGATGTGATCTACCACCCGGACAGCTCGCCGGAGATCCGCCGGATGATCTGCTCGATCCTCGCCGGTTACGCGTGGGATGAGCGCAACCCGTTTGTCAGCGAGCCCAAGCGACGCTTGCGGATGTTGTCGGAAATCTGTGCGGGTGAGCCGGTATGAGCAGTCAGTATTTAAGTAAAAACTACGTCGAGGAAACCAAGTTCGGCTTCTGGTTTTTGCGCAGCCACACCTGGCAGCACCATGTGTTGCGCGTGGCGATCAACGACCTGCGCAGCCTGTTCACTGACCCGCTGCCAGAGGCGCCGGTGCTGCTGGATGCCGGTTGCGGCCAGGGCAAGTCGTTCCAATACCTGCGGCAGGTGTTCGCCCCCGCACGCCTGATCGGCCTCGACGCCGATCCCCACAGCCTGACACTGAGCCAGGCTGAAGCGGCGCGCCAGGGCATGGCCGTGGAGCTGATCGGCAGCGATTGCGCCACGCTCGATGTGCCGGATGAAAGCGTCGATATCCTGTTCTGCCACCAGACCTTCCATCACTTGGTCGAACAGCATCGCGCGCTGAAAGAGTTCTACCGCGTGCTCAAGCCGGGCGGGTATCTGCTGTTTGCCGAGTCCACCGAAGCCTATATCGACACCTGGGTGATCCGCTGGCTGTTCCGCCACCCGATGCACGTGCAGAAAAGCGCCGAGCAATACTTGGAGATGATCCGCGAACAGGGCTTTGAATTCGGCCCGCAGAACGTCTCGTACCCGTATCTGTGGTGGAGCCGTTCCAGCGATTTCGGCCTGCTGGAACGCTGGGGCCTGCGCAAGGCGCCGCCAGTGGGGCAGCGCGAAGAAACCCTGGTCAACTGCGTGGCACGCAAGCCCCTGGCGAGCGCGGCCACATGATCCGTGTGTTGCTGATCGGCTGCCTGTTGTTGCTGAGCGCCTGCGCCAGCCAGCCACCGTTGCCGGAGAAAACCCCGAGCCTGGCGTTGCCCCTGCAATTGCACGTGCAACGCCTGGCCGACGGCCAAAGCCAGGACTGGCTGCTGGTGATCCAACGCGAAGGCAACGGCATTCGCTGGTCGATGATGGACCCGCTGGGCATTCCCCAGGCCCGGCAAAAGCTGATCGATGGACAGTGGCAGGCCGACGGCTTGCTGCCGCCCAATCCCCAGGCGCGCGAGCTGTTTGCCGCGCTGCTGTTTGCGCTGACCTCGGCCGATGATCTGCGCGCGCTGTATCCAAGCGCCCAGGCGATGGACCTGACGCGCACCCTGCCGGGCCATTGGCAGATTGTGTATCAGTCGTCCGAGGTGTTCAGCGTGAACATCAGCGGCCAGCCCCTGAGCTACCGCATCACGCCGCTGGGGGCCGCGCAATGACGGCCTACCTCAACGCCCTCGGCGTGATCTGCGCCCTCGGCCGTGGCCAGGCCGAGGTCAGCCGCAGCCTGTTTGCCGGCGACTGCTCGGGCATGGCCGCCGAAAGCGGTTGGGTGCCGGAGCGTGTGTTGCCGGTAGGCGCTGTGCACGGCGAGCTGGCGACTATCCCCGCGGAACTCGGCCAGCAGAGCAGCCGCAATAACCAGCTGCTGCTGGAAGCGGCGTTGCAGATCGAGGGCGAGATTCGCCAGGCGATCCGCACCTACGGCGCGTCGCGGGTCGGCGTTGTGCTGGGCACCAGCACTTCCGGCATCGACGAGGCCAGTCGTGGCATCGCCCATTTCCTGCGGGAAAACCAGTTCCCCGGCGATTATGACTACCAGCAGCAGGAACTCAGCGCCCCGGCGAACTTCCTCGCCGACTGGCTGCAACTGAGCGGCCCGGCCTATGTGATTTCCACCGCCTGCACCTCCAGTGCCCGCGCGCTGATGAGTGCCCAGCGCCTGCTGGACCTGGGCGTCTGCGATGCGGTGATCTGTGGTGGCGTGGACAGCTTATGCAAGCTCACGCTCAACGGCTTCAGCTCGTTGGAAGCGGTGTCGAACGAGCGCTGCAACCCGTTTTCGGTGAACCGCAACGGCATCAATATCGGTGAGGCGGCAGTGCTGTTTGTGATGAGCAAGGCACCGGCGCCCATCGCCCTGCTGGGCAGCGGCGCCAGTTGCGACGCGCACCATATCTCCGCGCCCGAACCCAGCGGCAAAGGCGCGTTGCAGTCGATGCGCAAGGCGTTGGCCAGCGCAAAATTGCAGCCCGGGCAGATCGGTTACCTGAACCTGCACGGCACCGCCACCCAGCACAACGACGCCATGGAAAGCCTGGCCGTCGCCAACCTGTTCCCGCACGGCGTGGCCTGCTCATCGACCAAGCCCATGAGCGGCCACACCCTCGGTGCGGCTGGCGCGCTGGAAGCCGCCTTCTGTTGGTTGAGCCTGACCCACGGCCAACTGCCGCCCCACGTCTGGGACGGCGTGGCTGATCCGGCGCTGCCAGCCTTGCACTGGGCACGGCGCGGCGACACCCTGGAAAAACGCTGCCTGATGAGCAACTCGTTTGCCTTCGGCGGCAACAACGTCAGCCTGATTATCGGAGAGGCCCCATGACCCCTTGGCCACTCGCCGAACTGCTGCCCCATGCCGGCGACATGATCCTGATCGACCAGGTGCTGTCGTACGATGAAGAGCAGATTCGCACCCGCGTCACCGTCACCCCCGGCGGCCTGTTCAACCGCCCCGACGGCAGCCTGCCGGCGTGGGTCGGCATTGAATTGATGGCGCAAAGCGTCGCCGCCTACGCCGGTTGCCGTGCGCGCCACAAAGGCGAAGCGGTGGAACTGGGCTTCCTGTTGGGCACACGTAAATTCGAGTGCAACGTGGAGCACTTCCCGGCCGGCGCCGAGTTGACCATCCACGGCCTGCGCTCCCTGGAAGACGACAACGGCATGGGTGTGTTCGAATGCCACCTCACCGGCGAGGGCATCCAGGCCAGTGCGCGCTTGAACGTATTCCGACCGCCCCAGGCGGCCACCTATTTAGATGAATCGAAGGACGTAACGCCATGACTGAATCCGTACTGGTCACCGGCTCCAGCCGTGGCATCGGCCGCGCCATCGCCCTGCGCCTGGCCCAGGCCGGGCATGACCTCGTGCTGCACTGCCGCAGCGGGCGAGCCGAAGCCGACGCGGTGCAGGTCGAAATCGAAGCGTTGGGCCGCAAGGCGCGCGTGCTGCAATTCGATGTGGCGGACCGGGCTGCGTGCAAGGAAATCCTCGAAGCCGATGTGGAGCAGCATGGTGCCTATTACGGCGTGGTGCTCAATGCCGGCCTGACCCGCGACGGCGCGTTTCCGGCGTTGTCGGAAGACGATTGGGACGTGGTGATACGCACCAACCTGGACGGTTTCTACAACGTGCTGCACCCGGTGATGATGCCGATGATTCGTCGTCGCGCCGCCGGGCGTATCGTGTGCATTACCTCGGTGTCGGGGTTGATCGGCAACCGTGGCCAGGTCAATTACAGCGCCTCGAAAGCCGGCCTGATCGGTGCGGCCAAAGCCTTGGCGATTGAGCTGGGCAAGCGCAAGATTACCGTCAACTGCGTCGCGCCGGGGTTGATCGACACCGCGATGCTGGATGAAAACGTACCGGTAGAAGAGCTGATGAAAATGATCCCGGCGCAACGCATGGGCACCCCGGAAGAGGTGGCCGGCGCGGTGAATTTCCTGATGTCGGCCGAAGCCGGCTATATCACCCGCCAGGTCCTGGCCGTGAATGGAGGCCTGTGCTGATGAAGCGCGTCGTCGTCACCGGCATGGCCGGCATGACCTCCCTGGGCGGCGATTGGGCCACCATCTCGGCCAACTTCCGCGCCAACCGCAGCGGTATCCGGCGCATGGACGAGTGGGACCGGTTCACCGAACTGAACACGCGCCTGGCCGGGCCGATTGACGATTTCGTCGTGCCGGCCCACTGGACGCGCAAGCAACTGCGCAGCATGGGCCGCGTCTCGCGCCTGGCCGTGTGGGCGGCGGAGCAGGCGTTGCAGGACGCCGGCTTGCTGGGTGACGAGTCGATCAAGGATGGGCGCATGGGCGTGGCCTGTGGTTCGTCCACCGGCAGCACCGACGAGATCAAGGCGTTCGGCAATATGCTGCTGAACTCGGTGGCCGAGGGGCTGAATGCCAACTCCTATGTGCGCATGATGCCCCACACCACGGCGGCGAATATCAGCATCTTCTTTGGCCTGACCGGGCGGCTGATCCCCACGTCCAGCGCCTGCACCAGCGGCAGCCAGGGCATCGGCTATGCCTATGAGGCGATCAAGTTCGGCCGCCTGCCGTTGATGCTCGCCGGCGGCGCCGAAGAGCTGTGCCCCACCGAGGCCATGGTGTTCGACGCGCTCTACGCCACCAGCCTGAAAAACGATGCGCCGCAGACCAGCCCACGGCCCTACGACAGCGGCCGCGATGGCCTGGTGATCGGCGAAGGCGGCGGGATGCTGGTGCTGGAAGAACTGGAACATGCGTTGGCGCGCGGTGCGCATATCCACGCGGAACTGGTCGGCTTCGGCAGCAACGCCGACGGCCAGCACACCACGCGCCCGGAGCAGAAAACCATGCGCCGTGCGATGGAGCTAGCGCTTGAGGATGCAGGCCTGGAGCCGTCCGCCATCGGCTACGTCAACGGCCATGGCACCGCCACCGATCAAGGTGACGTCGCCGAAACCCTGGCCACCCACGCCCTGTTCGGCAGCCGCATGCCCATCAGTTCACAGAAGAGCTTCCTCGGTCACACCCTGGGTGCGTGCGGCGCGCTGGAGTCGTGGTTCAGCATCGAGATGATGAACCGCAACCAGTATGTGCACACCTTCAACCTGGACGCCGTCGACCCGCAATGCGGCGAGCTGGATTACCTGCAAGGTGAGTTCCGCGAGATGCACCACGACTACGTGATGAACAACAACTTTGCCTTTGGCGGCGTCAACACGTCGCTGATCTTCCGCCGCTGGTCCTGACTTTTTTAATCGATTGGAGAATACGGAATGTCTTCCTTGCTACGCGCCACCCTGATCACCCTGGCCCTGCTGACCACCGCTGGCTGCACCAACAAGCCCGTGCTTAACCCACAGCACGAAATACCGGCCGATGTTCAGGTGGGCGAAGAGAAAATGAAGCAGATCATCGTCAACGCCCTGAAAAAGCGCGAGTGGAACGTGCAGCGCCTGAGCCCGCAACTGGTCCAGGCCGAGATCACCATACGTAACCAGTATTACGCCGCCATCGACATCCGCTACACCCGCAACAGCTACGCCATCACCTACCGCGACAGCCGCGACCTGGGCTACAAGGACGGCAAGATCCACCGCAACTACAACCGTTGGGTGAACAACCTGGACAGCGACATCATGGCCGGGCTGCGCAGCAATGGCGCAAACGAGGCCGGCTCGGCGGCGCAGTTGTTTGAGCAGACGGGCACTACCAAGTAAAACCGGGGCTGCTCCCTTGTGGAGCTGTCGAACTTTATCGAGGCTGCGATGGTGGTGGGGCTGGCAATAGAGATTTCGCCTGTGCCGCCGTCTTCGCAGGCAAGCCAGCTCCCACATTTTGAACGGTGTACGCCTGACACAACCTGCAAACCCAGTCCCCTGTGGGAGCTGTCGAGCTTTAGCGAGGCTGCGAAGGCGGTGGGTCTGGCAACTAAGATGTCGCCTGTGCCGCCGCCATCGCAGGCAAGCCAGCTCCCACCTGGATCTGCTTCGTTTTGAAGTGCGTTTTTCTTACTGAACGGCCTTACGCGTCAACAACTCCACAAACCCCTCCGCCATCGGCGTTTGCACGCCCTTGCGTTGCACCAGCCACACCGCCGTCACCGCTTCCTCATCCAACAACGTGCGATAGACCACGCCATCAATGCGAATCCGCTGGTAAGACGCTGGCAGCACCGACACGCCCAACCCCGCTGCCACCAGGCCGATGATGGTCATCGCCTCCCCCGCTTCCTGGGCGAAGTGCGGGCTGAAACCGGCGTCACGGGCCAGGTTGATCAACTGCGCATAGAGCCCACTGCCGTAGCTGCGCGGGAAAAACACGAACGGTTCCTCGGCCAATTGCGCCAGGTGCAAACCACGCTCGCTGCCGTCCACCAACGGGTGGTCGGCGTTCAACACGGCCACCAGCGGTTCGCGCATCAACTCGACCACACTCAACGAGTCCGGCAACGGCAGCGGGCGCATCAGGCCGACCTGGATCGACTCGTCCACCAGCGACTCGGCCACCTGGGTGCTGCTCATCTCCTGCAAGTTGAGGTGAACCGCCGGGAACGCCTGGCGAAACGCAAAGATCGCCTGGGGAATGCTGGCGTTGAAGGGCGCCGACGAGGTGAAACCGATCTTCAGTTCCCCCAGCTCACCCAACTGCGCGCGGCGTGCCACGTCCGCCGCCTTGTCCACCTGGGCCAGCACCAACCGCGCCTCATGCAGGAACAAGCGCCCCGCTTCGCTCAGCTCGACCCGACGATTGGTACGTTCGAACAAGCGCGCCCCCACCTCCTGCTCCAGCGCCTGGATCTGCTGGCTCAGCGGCGGTTGCGAGATGCCCAGCACCTGCGCGGCGCGGCCGAAATGCAGTTCTTCGGCGACGGCGATGAAGTACCGCAGATGTCGTAATTCCATGCCAGCCTCATTAGGTCGTAAAAGCTCTCAAACAGGTCGAACAATATATTGGAAAGAATCATTAGCCAGCTATATTCTTTTTTGCATGGCCGGTCCTGGCACGCTTTCCCTCCCCGAGGTCCCCGTGAATTCTGCTGTCGCTCCACTCGCTCAAGAAGTCCCGCCCACTGCCCTGGATGAGGTGGTGGCCCAGCTCAATGACGCGTACATCGAAAAAGGCACGCCGATGTTCATGCGCACGGTGCTGGCGCTGTTCTCCGGCGGTTTTGCCACCTTTGCCCTGCTGTATTGCGTACAGCCGATGATGCCGGCACTGTCCCACGAGTTTTCCATCAATGCGGCGCAAAGCAGCCTGATCTTGTCGGTCGCCACCGCAATGCTCGCCTGTGGCCTGCTGATCACCGGGCCGATTTCCGACCGCTTGGGCCGCAAGCCGGTCATGGTGTCAGCCCTGTTCTGCGCCGCGCTGGCAACCATTGCCAGTGGGTTGATGCCGACGTGGGAAGGGATTCTGATGATGCGTGCGTTGGTGGGCTTGTCATTGAGCGGCCTGGCCGCCGTAGCGATGACCTACTTGAGCGAGGAAATCCACCCGCAACACATCGGCCTGGCCATGGGCTTGTACATCGGTGGCAACGCGATTGGCGGCATGAGCGGGCGCTTGATCATGGGCGTGCTGATCGATTTCGTCAGTTGGCACACCGCCACCTTGATCATCGGTGCCCTGGCGCTGATCGCCGCCACGGTGTTCTGGAAAATCCTCCCCGAATCGCGCAACTTCCGCGCCAGCAGCCTCAAGCCGCGCAGCCTGCTGGATGGGTTTGTCATGCACTTCAAGGACGCCGGCCTGCCGTGGCTGTTCCTCGAAGCCTTCCTGCTGATGGGCGCGTTCGTGACGATGTTCAACTACATCGGCTATCGCCTGCTGGGCGATCCGTATGACCTCAGCCAGGCCGTGGTCGGCCTGTTGTCGCTGGTGTACCTCTCGGGCATCTACAGCTCGGCGAAAATCGGCTCCCTCGCCGACCGCCTCGGCCGCCGCCGCGTGCTGTGGGCCACCATCGTGTTGATGCTCGCCGGCATCGCCCTGACCCTGTTCACCCCGCTGTGGCTGGTGGTGCCGGGCATGCTGATCTTCACCTTCGGCTTCTTCGGCGCGCACTCGGTGGCCAGCAGCTGGATCGGCCGCCGCGCGGTGAAGGCCAAGGGGCAGGCGTCGTCGTTGTATCTGTTCTGCTATTACGCGGGGTCGAGTGTGGCGGGGACGGCGGGCGGGTTCTTCTGGCATTACGCCGAGTGGAATGGGATTGGTGGGTTTATCGTGGCGTTGTTGATTGGGGCGTTGCTGGTGGCGTTGAAGCTGGCGAAGTTGCCGCCGTTGGGGGCAGCGAAGACCTGAAGCGGTTCTGCTTTTATGTGGGAGCTGGCTTGCCTGCGATGGCGGTGGTGAATCCAACGCCGTCATTGCAGGCAAGCCAGCTCCCACATTTTGACTTGTGTTCAGCCATGAAAAAGCCCGGTATCAAACCGGGCTTTTTTTATTCGTGGTACTGCGCGGACAGTTCATGCACCGCCCGCAAGAACGCACCCGCATGCTCCGGGTTCACTTCCGGCGTAATGCCATGCCCCAGGTTGAACACATGCCCACTGCCCTTGCCGTAGCTGGCGAGGATGCGGCCGACTTCGGTGCGGATCGCTTCCGGCTTGGCGTACAGCACGGTCGGGTCCATGTTGCCTTGCAGCGCGACGCGGTTGCCCACGCGCTGGCGGGCTTCGCCGAGGTCGCAGGTCCAGTCCAGGCCGAGTGCGTCGGCACCGGCGTCGGCGATACTTTCCAGCCACAGGCCGCCGCCTTTGGTGAACATGATCACCGGCACTTTGCGGCCTTCGTGTTCACGGATCAGGCCGCTGACGATCTTGCGCATGTAGGCCAGGGAGAATTCCTGGTACGCCGCCGCCGACAGGTTGCCGCCCCAGGTGTCGAAGATCTGCACGGCTTGCGCGCCGGCCATGATCTGCGCGTTGAGGTAGGAGGTGACCGACTGGGCCAGCTTGTCCAGCAGCAGGTGCATGGCTTGCGGGTTGTCGTAGAGCATGGCCTTGGTCTTGCGGAAGTCTTTCGACGAGCCGCCTTCGACCATGTAGGTGGCCAGGGTCCAGGGGCTACCGGAGAAGCCGATCAGCGGCACGCGGCCGTTGAGCTCGCGGCGGATGGTGCTGACGGCGTCCATCACGTAGCCGAGGTCCTTGTGCGGATCAGGGATCGGCAGGGCTTCGATGTCGGCCAGGGTGCTGACGACTTTCTTGAAACGCGGGCCTTCGCCGGTTTCGAAGTACAGGCCTTGGCCCATGGCATCAGGAATGGTGAGGATGTCGGAGAAGAGGATGGCCGCGTCCAGTTGCGGGTAGCGGTCCAGCGGCTGCAGGGTGACTTCGCAGGCGAACTCCGGGTTCATGCACAGGCTCATGAAGTCGCCGGCGTTGGCGCGGCTGGCGCGGTATTCCGGCAGGTAGCGACCAGCCTGGCGCATCATCCACACAGGGGTGACGTCCACGGGTTGCTTGAGCAGGGCACGAAGGAAACGGTCGTTCTTGAGGGCAGTCATGTCGGCATCCGCAAAAAAAGTGCGGGCATTTTCTCAGAGCCGGACGCAAAAGGCACGGAGTGCGCCGTGCCTTTTGTCTATCGGGTTGATTTGAAGCAATGTCTTGAACACGCTGAAACCAAATGTGGGAGCGGGCTTGCTCGCGAAAGCGGTGGGTCAGTCGACACATTTGGTGACTGATACTCCGCATTCGCGAGCAAGCCCGCTCCCACAGTTTGAGCCCATTTCAGCTCGGGATCAGGGGTCAGACTTGCAGGTAATCCAGGATCCCTTCGGCGGCATTGCGGCCTTCGAAGATCGCGGTTACCACCAGGTCAGAGCCACGCACCATATCGCCACCGGCGAAGATCTTCGGGTTGCTGGTCTGGTGCTTGTACTGGCCTTGTTCCGGGGCAACAACGCGGCCCTGGCTGTCGGTCTGGATCTGGAACTGTTCGAACCACGGCGCCGGGCTTGGACGGAAACCGAAAGCGATGACCACGGCGTCGGCCGGGATGATTTCTTCGGAACCCGGGATCGGCTCAGGGCTGCGACGGCCACGGGCGTCCGGTTCGCCGAGACGGGTCTCGACCACCTTCACGCCTTCAACGCGGTCTTCACCAACAATCGCAATCGGCTGGCGGTTGTAGAGGAACTTCACGCCTTCTTCCTTGGCGTTCTTCACCTCTTTGCGCGAGCCGGGCATGTTGGCTTCGTCACGGCGATAAGCACAGGTCACCGACTTGGCGCCCTGGCGGATCGACGTACGGTTGCAGTCCATCGCGGTGTCACCACCGCCGAGCACCACGACCTTCTTGCCTTTCATGTCGACGAAATCTTCCGGCGACTTTTCAAAGCCCAGGTTGCGATTGACGTTGGCGATCAGGAAGTCCAACGCGTCGTAAACGCCTGGCAGGTCCTCACCGGCAAAGCCACCTTTCATGTAGGTGTAGGTGCCCATGCCCATGAACACGGCATCGTATTCTTCGAGCAGTTGCTCCATGGTCACGTCTTTGCCGATCTCGGTGTTCAGGCGGAACTCGATGCCCATGCCGGTGAACACTTCACGACGGTGGCTCAGTACGGTTTTTTCCAGCTTGAACTCGGGGATGCCGAAGGTCAGCAGGCCGCCGATTTCCGGGTTCTTGTCGAACACCACCGGGGTCACACCGCCACGCACCAATACGTCGGCGCAGCCCAGGCCGGCAGGGCCGGCGCCGATGATGGCGACGCGCTTGCCGGTCGGCTTGACCTTGGACATGTCCGGGCGCCAGCCCATGGCGAACGCGGTGTCGGTGATGTACTTCTCCACCGAGCCGATGGTCACCGCGCCGAAGCCGTCGTTGAGGGTGCACGCACCCTCGCACAGACGATCCTGCGGGCACACCCGGCCGCACACTTCCGGCAGGGTGTTGGTCTGGTGCGACAGTTCGGCGGCGGCGAGGATGTTGCCCTCGGCCACCAGCTTCAGCCAGTTGGGAATGAAGTTGTGCACCGGGCACTTCCATTCGCAATACGGGTTACCACAACCCAGGCAGCGGTGGGCCTGGTCGGCCGAGTGCTGGGGTTTGAAGGGCTCGTAGATTTCCACGAACTCTTTCTTGCGTTGACGCAACAGTTTCTTCTTCGGATCTTTGCGCCCGACATCGATGAACTGGAAGTCGTTATTCAGACGTTCAGCCATGTTAAAACCTCATCAAACTCTTCAGGCGCATATCACTGCGGGTTGGCACGGATGCTGGAAAGCAACGATTTCAGGTTGGCAGCCTTGGGCTTGACCAGCCAGAAACGACGCAGGTAATCATCGAGGTTTTCGGCGAGGTTGCGGCCCCATTCGCTGCCGGTCTCCTCGACGTACTCGTCCAGCACGTGCTGCAAGTGGTTCCGGTAGGACTCCATGGCTTCGCCGCTGATCCGCTGGATCTCGACCAACTCGTGGTTGACCTTGTCGACGAAGGTGTTGTCCTGGTCGAGCACGTAGGCGAAACCGCCGGTCATGCCCGAGCCGAAGTTGTAACCGGTCTTGCCCAGTACCGCGACAAAGCCCCCGGTCATGTACTCGCAGCAGTGATCGCCAGTGCCTTCCACCACGGTGTGGGCACCGGAGTTGCGCACGGCGAAACGCTCACCGGCAGTACCGGCGGCGAACAGCTTGCCACCGGTGGCGCCGTACAAGCAGGTGTTGCCGATGATGGCACTGTCCTGGGTCTTGTAGACGCTGCCTTTCGGCGGAACGATCACCAGCTTGCCGCCGGTCATGCCCTTGCCCACGTAGTCGTTGGCGTCGCCTTCCAGGTACATGTGCAGGCCACCGGCGTTCCACACGCCGAAGCTCTGGCCCGCAGTGCCTTTGAAGCGGAAGGTGATCGGCGCTTTCGCCATGCCCTGGTTGCCGTGCTTGCGCGCGATTTCGCCGGAGATGCGCGCGCCGATGGAACGGTCGCAGTTGCAGATATCCAGGGCGAAGTCGCCACCGCTGGCGTCGTTGATCGACGAACCGGCGATTTCCACCATCTTCTCGGCCAGCAGGCCTTTGTCGAAGGGCGGGTTGCGCTCGACGCCGCAGAACTGCGGTTTGTCGGCCGGAATGTGATCGCTGCCCAACAGCGGCGTCAGGTCCAGGTGATGTTGCTTGGCGGTCTGACCTTCGAGGATTTCCAGCAGATCGGTGCGACCGATCAGCTCTTCAAGGGAGCGCACGCCCAGCTTGGCCAGCCACTCACGGGTTTCTTCGGCAACGTAGGTGAAGAAGTTCACCACCATGTCGACGGTGCCGATGTAGTGATCCTTGCGCAGCTTCTCGTTCTGAGTAGCGACGCCGGTGGCGCAGTTGTTCAAGTGGCAGATGCGCAGGTATTTGCAGCCCAGGGCGATCATTGGCGCGGTGCCGAAGCCGAAGCTTTCGGCGCCGAGGATCGCGGCCTTGATCACGTCGAGGCCGGTTTTCAGGCCGCCGTCGGTTTGCACACGGACCTTGCCGCGCAGGTCGTTGCCGCGCAGGGTCTGGTGGGTTTCAGCCAGGCCCAGTTCCCACGGTGCACCGGCGTACTTGATGGAGGTCAGCGGCGAAGCGCCGGTGCCGCCGTCGTAGCCGGAGATGGTGATCAGGTCGGCATAGGCCTTGGCCACGCCAGCGGCGATGGTGCCCACGCCGGCTTCTGCCACCAGCTTCACCGAGACCAGGGCCTGCGGGTTGACTTGTTTCAAGTCGAAAATCAGCTGCGACAAGTCTTCAATCGAGTAGATGTCGTGGTGCGGCGGTGGCGAGATCAAGGTCACGCCCGGCACAGCGTAACGCAGCTTGGCGATCAGGCCGTTGACCTTGCCGCCTGGCAGTTGGCCGCCTTCGCCAGGCTTGGCGCCTTGGGCTACCTTGATCTGCAGCACTTCGGCGTTGACCAGGTATTCCGGGGTCACGCCAAAACGGCCAGTGGCCACCTGCTTGATTTTCGAGCTCTTGATGGTGCCGTAGCGCGCCGGGTCTTCGCCGCCTTCGCCGGAGTTGGAACGCGCACCCAGGCGGTTCATGGCTTCGGCCAGGGCTTCGTGGGCCTCAGGCGACAAGGCGCCCAGGGAGATACCGGCGGAGTCGAAGCGCTTGAGGATCGATTCCAGCGGCTCGACTTCGCTGATGTCCATCGGCGTGTCCAGGGTCTTCACCTTGAACAGGTCGCGGATCATCGACACCGGGCGGTTGTCCACCAGGCTCGTGTATTCCTTGAACTTGGCGTAGTCGCCCTGCTGCACGGCGGCTTGCAGGGTGTTGACCACGTCCGGGTTGTACGCGTGGTATTCGCCACCGTGTACGAACTTCAGCAGGCCACCTTGCTGGATCGGCTTGCGCGCGCTCCAGGCTTCGGCTGCCAGGGCTTTCTGCTCGGCTTCGATGTCGACGAAACGCGCACCCTTGATGCGGCTTGGCACGCCACGGAAGCTCAGGTCGCACACCTCTTCGGACAGGCCGATGGCTTCGAACAGTTGCGCACCGCGATAGGACGTGACGGTGGAGATGCCCATCTTCGACAGGATCTTCAGCAGGCCCTTGGTGATGCCTTTACGGTAGTTCTTGAACACCTCGTAGAGGTCGCCCAGCACTTCACCGGTACGGATCAGGTCGCCGAGTACTTCGTACGCAAGGAACGGATACACCGCCGATGCGCCGAAGCCGATCAACACCGCAAAGTGATGCGGGTCGCGGGCGGTGGCGGTTTCGACGAGGATGTTGGAGTCGCAGCGCAGGCCTTTTTCGGTCAGGCGGTGGTGCACCGCGCCAGTGGCCAGGGATGCGTGGATCGGCAGCTTGCCCGGAGCGATGTGACGGTCGGTCAGCACGATCTGGGTACGACCGGCGCGCACGGCTTCTTCGGCCTGGTCGGCGACGTTGCGCACAGCGGCTTCAAGGCCGAGGCTCTCGTCGTAGTTCAGGTCGATGATCTGGCGATCAAAGCCTGGGCGGTCCAGGGTCATCAACGAACGCCATTTGGCCGGGGAAATCACTGGCGAGCTGAGGATCACGCGGGAGGCGTGCTCAGGGGATTCCTGGAAGATGTTGCGCTCGGCACCGAGGCACACTTCCAGCGACATCACGATGGCTTCGCGCAGCGGATCGATCGGCGGGTTGGTCACCTGGGCGAACTGCTGGCGGAAATAGTCGTACGGCGTGCGCACGCGCTGGGACAGCACGGCCATCGGCGTGTCATCGCCCATCGAGCCCACGGCTTCGTAGCCTTGCTCGCCGAGCGGACGCAGCACCTGGTCACGCTCTTCGAACGTGACCTGGTACATCTTCATGTATTGCTTGAGCTGGTCGACGTCATAGAACGCCGAACCGTGGTCGTTGTCTTCCATGGTCGCCTGGATGCGCAGGGCGTTCTTGCGCAGCCATTGCTTGTACGGGTGACGGGACTTCAAGCGGTTGTCGATCGCGTCGGTGTCGAGGATCTGCCCGGTTTCGGTGTCCACGGCGAGGATCTGCCCAGGGCCGACGCGGCCTTTGGCAATCACGTCTTCGGGCTGGTAGTTCCACACGCCGATTTCCGACGCGAGGGTGATGAAACCGTTGGTGGTGGTCACCCAACGCGCCGGGCGCAGGCCGTTACGGTCAAGCAGGCACACCGCGTAGCGGCCGTCGGTCATTACCACGCCGGCCGGGCCGTCCCACGGTTCCATGTGCATCGAGTTGTACTCGTAGAATGCACGCAGGTCCGGGTCCATGGTTTCGACGTTCTGCCACGCTGGCGGAATGATCATGCGCACGCCACGGAACAGGTCGATGCCGCCGGTGACCATTAGTTCGAGCATGTTGTCCATGCTGGAGGAGTCGGAGCCGACGCGGTTGACCAGCGGGCCGAGCTCTTCCAGGTCCATCAAGTCGTTGGCGAACTTGGTGCGACGGGCCACGGCCCAGTTGCGGTTGCCGGTGATGGTGTTGATCTCGCCGTTGTGGGCGAGGAAGCGGAATGGCTGGGCCAGCGGCCATTTCGGCAGGGTGTTGGTGGAGAAGCGCTGGTGGAACACGCAGATTGCGGTTTGCAGGCGCTCATCGCTCAGGTCTGGATAGAAGGCGGTGAGGTCCGCCGGCATCATCAGGCCTTTGTAAATGATGGTCTTGTGGGAAAAGCTGCAGATGTAGTGCTCGGTGTCGGCGGCGTTGGCAACCGACGAACGACGGCGGGAGGTGAACAGCTTGATCGCCATGTCCTGGTCGCTCAGGCCATCACCGGCGATGAACACTTGTTCGATCTGCGGCAGGCGCTCAAGCGCGAGGCGGCCGAGGACGCTGGTGTCGATCGGCACTTTGCGCCAGCCGACGAGTTGCAGGCCGGCGGCGACGATTTCGCGGTTCATGTTTTCGCGAGCGGCTTGGGCTTTGACCGGGTCCTGGTTGAAGAACACCATGCCCACGGCGTATTGCTTGGACAGGTCGACCGCAAATTGCTCTTTGGCGACAGCGCGCAGGAACAGGTCGGGCTTTTGAATCAGCAAGCCACAACCGTCACCGGTCTTGCCGTCGGCGTTGATCCCACCGCGGTGGGTCATGCAGGTCAGGGCCTCGATGGCCGTTTGCAAAAGGGTATGACTGGGCTCGCCCTGCATATGGGCTATCAGGCCGAAACCGCAGTTATCCTTGAATTCATCGGGTTGGTACAGACCTGCTTTCATAGACACTTTCTCACCAGGCTGCCTCTTATATCGAGGCAAATTTCTTTTCAATTCAACCGGTTACCTTCCACGCCGAACGTACGCCGGCTTAGCGGGGGCAAAAGGGAGGTCATTGTACACACCGACACAGACGCTCACAAATTTAGCGACGAAATGTCGCAAATCTATGTCGCATTTATGAAAGGTTTAAAGCGATATGCTGTGCTAGTCAAAACTTTTTTAATTCTGACCGCTACGACTCAAAAGCCACTGTGACGCAGACACCACAAAGCGCGCGGTCTCTAGAGACTGCACGCCATGCGATTTTTTTTGAGGTGCCGGGAGGGCGGCCTGGGTAAGGCCGCCGGATCTTCAGCGAGTTGCTGCCAGTTCTTGTTGAACGCTGGCGACAGTGCGAGGCCAAGGTTTACCAGCCTGGACCTTCGCTGGCAAGGATTTGATCGCAGAATCAGCGGCTGCACGGCTGGAGAAGTTGCCGTAGGTGATCACGTAGAGAGGCTTGCCGTTGAGCACTTTCTTGAAATAACGGTACTCGCCGCCCTGCTCTTTCACGAACGCCTGGGCGTTGGCTTCGGAGCTGGTGCCGAGGATCTGCACGACGAAGTTGCTGGCAGGCTGGCTGCCGTACCAACCGCTGCCCGCAGCGCCCGCTTTAGCGACGGTGACAG
Source organism: Pseudomonas sp. KBW05 (assembly GCF_003852405.1). GTDB lineage: Bacteria > Pseudomonadota > Gammaproteobacteria > Pseudomonadales > Pseudomonadaceae > Aquipseudomonas. The sequence goes on along the minus strand of NZ_QAJM01000007.1, from coordinate 132,347 downwards.
GCTTTTCAGCCGGCTTGGCGGCCGGAACCGGGGCTGGCTTGGCAGCAGGCGCAGGCGCGGCGACAACCGGCTTGGTCACTGGCGCCGGCTTGGCAGTGGCGACAGTCGGTGCCGGCGTCGGCGTCGGCTTGGCCACTGCGGCTGGCTGGCCTGCTGGCACGCCTGCAGGTGGCGCGGTGGTGGTGACGGTTGGCGGTGTGGCGCTGGAGCCTTCCACCGGCACGCCGTCGTCGCCTTCGGAGATGCCACCGGCTTCTTCAGCGAGCGGGCCGCGCATCACCGGCTGACCGACCATCGGCAGGTTGGTCGGCTGGCCGGAGTTGGCGAATTCAACGTTCGGAGTAGGCTTGCCCAGTGGCAACTGCGCCTGTTCGGTTGGCGCGCCGGCAGTGGTCGGTGCCTTGCTGCGACCCGGGATCAACCAGGCGGCGGCAACAGCAACCACAACAACTGCGGAAATAGCCAATACGTGCTTCTTAGGCATAGTGAACCCCATCTTTGGACGCTTGACCGCAGAGCGGCTGGCAATCATGGCTTCGATCATCGCATCGCGGGCAACCTGGTTGATGGTGCCAGGCCAGCCGTCGGAGCTTTCGTGAATATCAGAGATCTGATTTGCCGTGAAAAGTTCGATACCAGCGCCTGCGCCTTCCAGGCGTTGAGCCAGGTATTCGCGGGTTTCTTCTTCTTCGTACGGCTGCAATTCGATCACGTGGAACAGCTCTTGATCACCGCTGATCTGCTCCAGATCGGCGATCAACGACGACTCACCAAACAGGAACACATGCGGGCGGCCTTCCGGCGTACCGGCGGCCAGCGCCAGCAGCGCCTCAAGAGCGGATTCGTCGAGCTGCTCGGCGTCATCCACCAGCAAATAGACTTCCTGACCGGTCAGGCCCAGTTGCACCACTTGCTTGAGGATCGCGTTCGGCTCGGCCGTGGACACGTCCAGCGCCTGGGCCACCTGGCGCAGCACGCCAGCCGCATCACCGGCACCGCGAGCGGAGACCACCACGCTCTGTACCGATTGCTTGTTGGTGCTCGCCACCAACGCCTGGCGCAGCAAGGTCTTGCCGCTGCCCAACGGGCCGGTCACCACCAGCAGCAACTGGCTGTAGCGCGCCAGATGGTGCAGTTGCCCCAGCACTGGCTTGCGCTGGGCCGGGAAGAATTTGAAACCAGGCACCCGTGGAGCAAAAGGGTCGTGGCTTAACTGGTAATGGCCGAGGAACGCCTCGTCGGCATGCAAACTAGTCATCGGGATCTGATTAACCTTTCAGCTGAGCCAGGGCGCGGTAATCCGCTCCCAGCGTGGCTTGTAAAATCTCTTTTGGATAATCGTCGGTTACCACGGCTTCGCCCATGTGGCGCAGCAGCACCAGTCGCAGTCGACCGTCGATCACTTTCTTGTCTATCGCCATATGTTCGAGGAAGTCCGCCTCGGTCATCTCTTCAGGCGGGATGACCGGCAAACCGGCGCGCTGGAACAGGCGGATACCACGATCACGCTCTTGGGCGCTGATCCAGCCCAGGCGTTGCGACATCTCCAATGCCATCACTGTGCCAGCCGCTACGGCCTCCCCATGCAACCACACACCATAGCCCATGTGCGTTTCGATCGCATGGCCGAAGGTGTGGCCGAGGTTCAAGGTGGCCCGTACGCCGGACTCCCGTTCGTCGGCATTCACCACCAGCGCCTTGGCGGCGCAGGAGCGGGAAATCGCTTCGGTGAGTGCCACCTGGTCAAGGTTGCGCAAGGCGTCGACGTGTTCTTCCAGCCAGGCCAGGAACGGCTCGTCGCAGATCAGCCCGTACTTGATGACTTCCGCCAGGCCCGCCGACAACTCGCGCGGTGGCAAGGTATTGAGTGTGGCGGTGTCGATCAGTACAGCCTGAGGCTGGTAGAACGCGCCGACCATGTTCTTGCCCAACGGGTGGTTGATACCGGTCTTGCCGCCCACCGACGAATCGACCTGGGACAGCAAGGTGGTCGGCACCTGGATAAAGTCCACGCCACGCTGGTAGCAGGCCGCCGCAAAGCCGGCCATGTCGCCGATCACACCGCCGCCAAGGGCGATCACGGTGGTGCGGCGGTCATGGCGTGCAGTCAGCAGGCCATCAAAGATCAGTTGCAGGGTTTCCCAGTTTTTGTGGGCTTCGCCGTCTGGCAGGATCACCGAGATCACCGAATACGCCGCAAGGCTGCGGCTCAGACGCTCTAGATACAGCGGCGCGACCGTTTCGTTGGAGATGATCGCCACTTGCCGCCCAGCAATGTGCGGGGCGAGCAACTCGGGCTGGTCCAGCAGACCCTCGCCAATATGGATCGGGTAGCTGCGCTCGCCTAGATCGACCTTAAGTGTCTGCATGTGTCCCCGCGTTAGAGATGGTGTGACGACCGGCAACGTCGAGATAGGGCATTGCCTGATGGCTCTACGCCACACCTCAGTAGGTGATGGCGCGCCGCCGAGAATAGCGCATTTCGGGCCTGGCTTTAACGGGGTGGCAGCCGTTGCAGGCGCTCAAGAATATCGAGAACCACCATCCGCGGCGGCCGCTCATCGGTTTCCACCACCAGATCGGCGATTTCCCGATACAGCGGGTCGCGCAGCGTGAGCAGGTCCCGCAAGGTTTTCTCCGGGTTGGCCGTGCGCAGCAGCGGGCGATTGCGATCGCGGGCGGTACGGCCCACCTGCTGCTCGACCGAGGCATGCAGATAGACCACCCGACCACCGGCATGCAGCGCCCGACGGTTTTCTTCGCGCATGACTGCGCCGCCGCCGGTGGCCAATACCACGCCATCGAGGCCGCACAGCTCGGCGATCATCGCCTGCTCGCGGTCACGAAAGCCCAGCTCGCCTTCCTTATCGAAGATCCATGGGATATTGGCACCCGTGCGCAATTCAATTTCCTTGTCGGAATCTTTGAATGGCAGGCGCAGCTCTTTGGCCAGCAAACGGCCGATGGTGCTTTTTCCAGCCCCCATCGGTCCTACAAGAATCAAATTTCGCACAGAATCAACGACTCACAGCAATCGCCTGGTTATTCATAATACGCGGAGTCAGGAATACCAGCAGCTCGGATTTTTTCTCCGCCAGCACATCGCGCCGGAAAAGGCGGCCAAGATACGGCACATCGCCCAAAAATGGCACTTTATCTACCACTTTGCTTTGGGTATTGGAGAAAACCCCGCCGATAACGATGGTCTCGCCATCCTTGACCAGCACCTTGGCGTTGACTTCGTTCTTCTTGATCGGCGGCACGTCGTTGAGCTTGTTCAGGTAGTCGGGCTCGTCCTTGGTGACCTTGACCTCCATGATCACGTGGCCGTCGGGGGTTATTTGCGGGGTGACTTCCAGGGACAGCGAGGCCTCCTTGAACGACACCGAGGTGGCGCCGCTGGAGCTGGATTCCTGGTAGGGGATCTCGGTGCCCTTGAGGATACGTGCAGTTTCCTTGTCGGACGTGACCACCTTGGGCTGTGAGACGATTTCACCGTTACCGGTTTTCTCCATGGCGGTCAGTTCCAGGTCCAGCAGCAGGTTGTCGGTGATATAGGCGATGCCCAGGCCCGACGTGCCGGTAATCGCCCCCAAATCGACAAACGGCGAGCTGGGCGGATTTTCCGGCGGTTCTGCGCCCTCCGCTAACGGTTTGGGGATTCCGCCAGCGCCCCAGTTCCCGCGATTGAGCCGCCCACCCCAGCGCGCGCCCAGGCTTTTGTCGTAATCCACATTGGCCTCGACAATCCGCGCCTCGATCATCACCTGGCGCACCGGGATATCCAGTTGCGCCACGATCCGCCGCAGCTCCTCCAGCCGCTCGCCGGTCTGGTAGGCAATGATGTTGTTGGTGCGGTCATCCACCGCCACCGAGCCGCGCTCATCGGTGCTGCCTTCCAGGCCCGTCACCGATTGGAAGAGCTTGGCCAGGTCCGCCGCCTTGGCGTAATTGACCTGCAACAGCTCGCGACGCAGCGGCGCCAGCTCGGCCATTTGCCGGCGGGATTCCAGCACAAGCAGTTCGCGGGCGGCCAACTCCTCGGCAGGCGCCACCAGCAATACACCGGCCTTGATCCGCTTATCCAGGCCCTTGGCTTGCAGCACCAGGTCGAGCGCCTGGTCCCAGGGCACATCCTTGAGACGCAGGGTGATCGAGCCTTGCACATCGTCGCTGGCCACCAGATTGAGGCCGGCCACGTCGGCGATTTGCTGCAACACGGCGCGCAATTCGATGTTCTGGAAGTTGAGGTTGAGCCTGTCCCCTGCCAACGCCTGCGGCGGCGGCAGTTGGATCAGGTCGACGCGATTGGGCACAGCAGCAGCCATCGGTGCCGTGAACGCTATCCATAGCGCCACACCGAAGGACAAGAAAGTCCTTTTCATTGGGTTGATTCCGTTATGAGTTGACGTTTAACACGAGGGTTCGCGGGCGTTCCAGCCATGCACCCTGTTCATCGGGGAACAACTCGACCAGCTCGACATGCCCAGCGTAAATGGCGGTGACCCGACCGTGATCCGGCCCCAGGTAATCACCGACCGCCAGCCGGTGCACCGTAGAGGCCATGCGCAGCAGAACGAAAGCCTGCACGCCACGAGACAGGGTGCCGACCATTTCGAACTGGTCGACCGCATACGCTTCCAGGGCACCACGCGGGCGCGTGAGGTCCGGCGCCCGGGCCGGCCGCCCACGCGCGTGGTCAGTCTGAACGGCAAGTGGCGCGAACGGGTCGCGCAGGCCGGATGAATCATAGACAAAGCGCGCGTCCGGCGTGGTGACCCCAGCCTGCCGGCCGCCCGCAGGCATACGCCAATAGCTCTTCACCAGCAGCTCAAGACGCAGCAGCCTGCCCTCCGGGCGCAGGGCAACCTCATGGGCCGTGGCGAATCGGGACAGGCCACCCAATGCGCTGACGAACATCGCCAGGTCGTGATAGGCGCCACTGACGCCAACCGCCACCGGTTGCTCGACATAAAAAGCCTGTGGCTGCTCATCCAGCGGCGTGACGCTTTCAATCAACAAGCCATTGGCCAATGCCAACCGCGCAATGTCTTCCAGCAGGCCGGCCATTTCGGATTCAGCGGGCAGCGCTTGAAAAAGCCGATCAACCTTCACCTGCATCAGTTCCATCTGACGGGCCCGCCCCTCCAGACCGGCAGCCAAGGCAGTTTTTTGCGCAATTTGCTGTTTCAGGACCACTTCCTGCACCTCGGTCTGGTGCAACCGTTCCCGCGCAGGGCTCAGGTACACAAGGTCACCCACTACAAACAACAGGCCTGTCAACGCGCCACCCAGCAAGACTTTGCCAGGCAGGGGCCAATGTGCAGCGTTGTGAGTGAGCGCAGAAAGATCGAGCCTGGGCAGGCTCAAGGTTGCACCTCGCCGGATTCTCCCTGGCGCACCATCAACTGAAATTCATTGGCGCCGCGCGCGCCTTCCGTTCGCACATGCTGCAAACGAGCGGCATGGGCGCCTTCAGTAGCCTCCAGGCGACGCATCAACTGGGCGATGTCCTGGCTGGATTCAGCACTGCCGCGAATGCTCACCGTATCGCCCTTGGCCACCACTTCATGCAGGTGCACCCCATCCGGCACGGCGCGCGCCAACTGATCCAGCAGCTGGGCACCGGCCGAACGCCCATCGTGCAAGTCCTCGACGACCTTCATGCGCTGCGCCAATTGCTGGCTTTGCACGTGCAGGTCGTCGATGGTCTTGATGCGTGAATCGAGGACGGCGACGTCCTTATCCAGGTGGTTGTTGCGCGTGACTTGCCGATCGATCGCCTGGTCGATCACTTGGTCCGCCAGCCATACTGCGGCGAGCGCCACACCGGCGAACGCCAGCAGCAACATCAGGAAAAACTTGCGCCGCCGTTCTGCCAGCGCCTGACGCCAAGGTAAAAGATTGATTCGTGTCATCAAGCGAAACTCCTCAGGGCCAACCCGCAAGCAACTCCCATTCCCTGGGCATCCACGGCCCATTGTGCGCCATCGACTCGACGGCCCGGCGTGAAGCTGGCGAAATCCTGACTGCAAGCACGCGCCAATGCAAACCCTTCGACATCCACCACCCGCGCCACCAGCCCGGCCTGGGCCAAAACGGCCTCACGCGCCTCGACCTGTTCCCTGAGACAGGCCGCCAACAACACCTCGACCCGCGCCGGGTCCTGGGCGCATGGGCCCTGCACTTGATAGTCGATGGCCACGTCATCCAATGGATAGGGAATGTATTGGTCGGCCTCCATCTGAATCCGCCAGCCCACCTCTTCGTCGCTGAGCCCGGCCTCCATGTCGATCACCTGGGTAATGACCGACGGGCCTGCCACAGCAATTGCCGCGTACCTGGCTGACGTGTGCAATCGGGCCACTGCCTGCTGCAGTGCAAGCCCTACCGACTCAAGGTCTAGCAAGTTGCCATCAACCACCGCACGCAACGGCAGCGCCTGTGTGGCGTAGCCTCTGACGGTGTAACCGCTGCTTGAATGGCCCAGTTCGACCAGCCGGATCGCCGTGTCGCTGATATCGACGCCGAGGACGGCATCAACTTTTCGCCTGAAAAATCCCTTTCTCATAAAACTCCCCAAAACTTTCCCTGTCATAACGGCGGTCCTACCGCCGGTTGGCCGCTGAGCAGGCGCGAATGACGCCCCAAGCCGAAAAATGCTTTAATGCCCAGCGTTTTTCCCCGCTATTTACCTACAGCCCGGGTCGATCCATCGTTAGCCATGCATGCCCCGACGCCTAACCCATTCTTTTCTCTGGAAATCCAAAAGCCTTGATTCGTCTGCTGAAGTTTTTCGGGTACTCCATTGTCGCGATCGTCTGCGGGCTGCTGCTCGTACTCAGCGGGGCCTACCTCTACCTTAGTCCGGGTTTGCCCTCCGTAGAGGCCCTCAGAAGTATCCAGTTGCAGATTCCTTTGCGGGTCTACAGCAGCGATGAAAAACTGATCGCGGAGTTCGGCGAAATGCGCCGCACCCCGATCCGTTTCGCCGATATTCCACCCAATTTCATCAGTGCATTGCTGTCGGCCGAAGACGATAATTTCGCCAACCACTACGGCGTTGACCCCAGCAGCCTGGTACGTGCCGCCACGCAATTGGTAAAAAGCGGACACATTCAATCCGGCGGCAGCACCATCACGATGCAGGTGGCGAAGAACTTCTTCCTCACCAGCGAGCGCAGCTTTTCGCGCAAGGCCACCGAGATCCTGCTGGCACTGCAGATTGAACGCCAGCTGACCAAGGACGAGATCCTTGAGCTGTACGTCAACAAGATCTACCTGGGCAACCGTGCCTACGGCATCGAGGCGGCATCGCAGGTCTACTACGGCAAGTCGATCCGTGACGCGAGCCTGGCGCAGATGGCGATGATCGCCGGCCTGCCCAAGGCGCCGTCGCGCTTCAACCCACTGGCCAATCCGGCGCGCAGCAAAGAGCGTCGCGACTGGATCCTGGGGCGCATGTACAAGCTGGGCAAGATCGACCAGGCCGCCTATGAAAGCGCGGTGGCCGAGCCGTTGAACGCCAGTTACCACGTGCCTACGCCAGAAGTGAACGCACCGTATATCGCTGAAATGGCCCGCGCCGAGATGGTCGGTCGTTATGGCAGCGAGGCCTACACCGAAGGTTTCCGTGTGACCACGACGGTGCCTAGCGACACCCAGGAAATCGCCAACAACGCGGTGCATTCCGGGCTGATTACCTACGACCAGCGCCACGGCTACCGTGGGCCTGAGTCGCGCCTGCCGGGCAAGACCCTCAGCGCCTGGACCACCGAACTGGGCAAGCAGCGCGCCATCAGCGGCCTGGAACCGGCCATCGTGACCCAGGTGCAAAAAGACGGCGTACAGGTGCTGACCCGCACCGGCGAAGCCCATGTGGCCTGGGACAGCATGAAGTGGGCGCGCCCCTTCCTGAACACCAATAGCATGGGCCCGATGCCCAAGCAGCCGTCCGATGTGGCGCAGGTGGGTGACCTGATCCGCGTGCAACGCCAGAAGGATGACAGCCTCAAATTCAGCCAGGTGCCGCTGGCCCAGGGCGCCCTGGTTTCCCTCGACCCGCAGAACGGTGCCATCCGCGCCCTGGTGGGTGGGTTCGCCTTCGAGCAGAGCAACTACAATCGTGCCGTGCAGGCCAAGCGCCAGCCGGGTTCAAGCTTCAAGCCCTTCATCTACAGCGCCGCGCTGGATAACGGCTATACCGCTGCCAGCCTGGTCAACGATGCACCGATCGTGTTTGTCGACGAATACCTGGACAAGGTCTGGCGTCCGAAAAACGACACCAATACCTTCCTTGGCCCTATCCGTATCCGCGAGGCGCTGTACAAGTCGCGCAACCTGGTGTCGATCCGCCTGTTGCAGGCGATGGGCGTGGGCAAGACCATCGACTACATGACGCGCTTCGGCTTCAACAAGTCGGACCTGCCGCCGAACCTGTCCCTGGCCCTGGGCACTGCGACCCTCACGCCGATGGAAATCGCCACCGGCTGGAGCACCTTTGCCAACGGCGGCTACAAGATCGCGCCGTACCTGATCGACAAGATCGAAAGCCGCAATGGCGACACCCTGTTCACTGCCAACCCACCGCGTGTGCCGGGTGACGTGGTCAACGGCGTGGCCGCTACCGATGGCCTGGCAGCCCCGAGCAACGGCGGCATCACCATCGAGCCGACCCCAGGCGCCGCGCCCGCTGCGAACGCCGCTACGCCCACCGAGCCGCAGGCGCCTGCCGTTGCCGAGCGCATTGTGGATGGCCGCACCACCTACATCCTCAACAGCATCCTGCAAGACGTGATCAAGAAAGGCACCGGCCGTCGCGCCCTGGCCCTCGGCCGCGCCGACATCGCCGGCAAGACCGGTACCACCAACGACTCCAAGGACGCCTGGTTCTCTGGTTACAACGGCGACTACGTGACTACCGTGTGGACCGGCTATGACCAGCCGGAAAGCCTGGGCCGTCGTGAGTTCGGTGGCACCGTCGCGCTGCCGATCTGGATGAGCTACATGGGCGCTGCCTTGAAGGACAAGCCTCTGCACACCCAACCGGAACCGGAAGGCATCCTCAGCCTGCGGATCGACCCGGTGAGTGGCCGCGTAGCATCGCCAAGCACGCCGAATGCCTACTTCGAACTGTTCAAGAGCGAAGACACGCCGCCGTCGGTCAACGAGCTGGGCAATGGTGTGGCACCGGGTAGCCCGCTACCGGCGGATGAGGCGGCGCCAATCGATCTGTTCTGATGCAGATCCAGTGCGGGGCCTGGCTTCTGTGAGAGCTGGCTTGTGTGGGAGCTGGCTTGTGTGGGAGCTGGCTTGTGTGGGAGCTGGCTTGTGTGGGAGCTGGCTTGCCTGCGATGCAGGCAACTCGGTCTTCCAGTGACACTGCGGTGATGCTATCGCAGGCAAGCCAGCTCCCACAGAAGCCAAGCCCCACACTTGGTTCTGTGCAAGGCTCAAGTTAAGCGCCACACAGCAAAAAGCCCCGACTCTCACGAGCCGGGGCTTTTTGTTGGTGCGCTACAACGGCTTAGCCGTTGAACACATCATCCACGCTTTGCAGCGGGTAGTTCTTCGGATACGGCAGGGTGGCCACACCGGTCTCGATCGCGGCTTTGGCCACGGCATCGGAGATCAGGGTGATCAGGCGCTTGTCCATTGGCTTCGGAATGATGTACTCACGGCCGAATTCCAGCTTGGCACCACCGTAGGCGTCGCACACGTCCTGAGGCACAGGCAGCTTGGCCAGTTCACGCAGGGCGTTGGCGGCGGCTACTTTCATTTCTTCGTTGATGCGCTTGGCGCGAACGTCCAGGGCACCACGGAAGATGAACGGGAAGCCCAGCACGTTGTTGACCTGGTTCGGGTAGTCCGAACGGCCGGTGGCCATGATCACGTCGTTACGAGTGGCGTGAGCCAGCTCTGGCGAGATCTCCGGGTCCGGGTTGGAGCAGGCGAACACGATCGGGTTGGCTGCCATGGACTTCAGGCCTTCAGCGCTCAGCAGGTTCGGGCCGGACAGGCCAACGAACACGTCTGCACCGTCAAGGGCGTCAGCCAGGGTGCGCTTGGAGGACGGGTGGGCAAACATCGCCTTGTACTGGTTCAGGTCGGTGCGCTCGGACTGGATCACGCCCTTGCTGTCGACCATGTAGATGTTTTCCAGCTTGGCGCCCATGCTCACGATCAGCTTCATGCACGAGATAGCCGCTGCACCAGCGCCCAGGCAGACGATCTTCGCGTCAGCCAGGGTTTTGCCAGCGATTTCCAGGGCGTTGATCATGCCAGCCGCGGTAACGATCGCGGTGCCGTGCTGGTCATCGTGGAATACCGGGATGTCGCACTGTTCGATCAGGGCCTTTTCGATCTCGAAGCACTCAGGTGCCTTGATGTCTTCCAGGTTGATGCCACCGAAGGTGATGGAAATGCGCTTTACGGTGTCGATGAAAGCCTGTGGGCTCTCGGAATCGACTTCGATGTCGAAAACGTCAATGCCGGCGAAGCGCTTGAACAGCACGCCTTTACCTTCCATGACTGGCTTGGAAGCCAATGGGCCGAGGTTACCCAGGCCCAGAATCGCGGTGCCATCGGAAATCACTGCAACCAGGTTGCCCTTGCCGGTGTACTTGTACGCCAACTCAGGATCGCGGGCGATTTCACGTACGGGCTCGGCCACGCCAGGGCTGTAGGCCAGCGACAGGTCGCGGGCGGTGGCGGTGGCTTTGGTGAGCTCTACACTCAGCTTTCCTGGACGAGGATTGGCATGATATTCGAGAGCGGCAGTTTTCAAATCAGACATATCGGCATTCCGCTTTTACTGTTGGTCGACGGACCGCCGAGGATACGCGTGTCGTAAAGTCCCTACAAGACTGGGTAGTCACCGGTGTCAAGGCCCCAGAGCGCCGTACTTTGGTCTAAGGCCACGGGATACAAGGGCTCAACTGTTCACAATCGAATAAAAAAATGTCTACAATTTTTTATTAAAAAGTCCTTTCAAGCGGTTTTTATCAAATTTCAGGCACAAAAAAGGCGTCCACTGGGGACGCCTCTTTTTTCAGCGGGAAAAACCCAAGGGATTTTTCAGGCTTACTCTGCTGCAGCAGCAGGCTTCTTGCCGAAAGCGCCGAAACGGTCAGCAAAGCGCTGTACGCGGCCGCCGGTGTCCAGAGTCTTCTGCTTACCGGTGTAGAACGGGTGGCACTCGTTGCATACGTCAGTACCCAGTGGCTTGCACAGGTTCGAACGAGTTTCGAACTTGTTGCCGCAGCTGCAAGTTACTGCGATGGTTTCGTACGCTGGATGGATATCGGCTTTCATGGCACTTCCTCGGGCTAGCGTGCCGCCACTCGACACTATTGTCGAATACCGCACGTAATTAGGCCGCGGATTCTACCAGACCTTTTTAATCGCGCAAGCGGCGCTGAGGGCATGAAACTCCCTTTCATCAGAAAACCATCGGCTACCCCAAGCCCTCCCCTGTCTGCTAGGCTCCCGCCCCTTGCGCCACCGCCTGCCTTTATAGATGAGACCCCCGCGTGCCCGACGCCATTTTGCGCCTCGCCCTGCCCTCGCCCCTGCGCCGCCTGTTCGATTATCGTGCCCCGGCCGGCGTGCTGCGGGCGCAGTTGCAGCCGGGCATGCGCGTGCGCGTGCCGTTTGGCCGGCGGGAAATGATCGGCATCCTGGTGGAAGTCGCCGACCACAGCGAAGTGCCCGCCGAAAAGCTCAAGCCCGCCTTGGCGATCCTCGACGCCACGCCGCCGCTGCCGCCCGCCCTGTTCAAGCTGTGCCTGTGGACCGCCCAGTATTACCAACACAGCCTGGGCGACACCCTGAGCTGGGCGCTGCCGGTATTGCTGCGCCAGGGCGAACTGGCCGAAGCACGCCAGGAACGCTTCTGGTCGGCGGCACCCGGCGCGCGCCTCGACGACCCACGCATCGCCCGCGCCCCGCGCCAGCGTGAAGCCCTGGCAACCCTGGCCCAACATCCCCACGGCGTGGCGCATCAACTGTTAAGCAAGCTGATGCTGAGCAAAGACAGTCTCGACCTGCTGCTCGCCAAGGATCTGGTGCAGGTGGAAATCCGCAAGCACGCCCCCGATCCGCGCCACGAACACTGGCTGGCCCAGCCGGAATTGCCGCTGAACCCCGAACAGCGCGCCGCCTACGAGGCGATCCGCGCAGGCTTCGACAGCTTCCACGCGTTCCTGCTGGCCGGCGTCACCGGTAGCGGCAAGACCGAAGTGTATTTGCAACTGATCCGCGAAACCCTGCAAGCCGGCAAACAGGCGCTGGTGTTGATCCCGGAGATCAACCTCGGCCCGCAGACCCTGGCGCGTTTCGAACAACGCTTCAACGCACGCATCGCCCTGGTGCACTCGGCGGTCAATGACCGCGAGCGCCTGGAGTCGTGGCTGGCGGCGCGGGATGGCGAGGCCGACATTATTATCGGCACCCGTTCGGCGCTGTTCACCCCGATGAAAAACCCCGGGCTGATCATCATCGACGAAGAGCACGACGGCTCCTATAAACAGCAAGAAGGCCTGCGCTACCACGCCCGCGACCTGGCGCTGGTGCGCGCACGCCAGGAAGACATCCCGATTGTGCTCGGCTCGGCCACGCCATCCCTGGAGAGTTTGCACAACGCCTACACCGGTCGTTACGGCCTCCTACGCCTCAACGAGCGCGCGGGTGGCGCCAAACAGCCACGTTTCCTGCGCCTGGATGTAAAAAGCCGCCCGCTGGACAGTGGGATTTCCGGGCCGATGCAACAAGCCATCGGCCAGACCCTCGCCGCCGGCCAGCAAGTGCTGGTGTTCCTGAACCGTCGCGGCTTTGCGCCGACGCTGTTGTGCCATGACTGCGGCTGGATGTCCGAGTGCGAGCGTTGCGACGCGCGCATGACCGTGCACCAGCGCCACGGTGAGTTGCGCTGCCACCACTGCGGCCATGTGGAACGGGTGCCGCGCCACTGCCCGCAGTGCGGCAAAGTGGACCTGCGCCCGGTCGGCGCGGGCACCGAGCGCGCCGAGGAACGCCTGGGCATTCTGTTCCCGGACTTCCCGGTGCTGCGGGTCGACCGCGACAGCACCTCGCGCAAAGACGCGATGAACCAGCTGTTCGCCACCATCCAGAAAGGCCAGCCGTGCATCCTGATCGGCACGCAGATGCTAGCCAAAGGGCACCACTTTCCACGGGTGACGCTGGTGTCGATCCTGGACGCCGACGGCGGCCTGTTCTCCGGCGACTTCCGCGCCAGCGAGCGCATGGCGCAACTGATCGTGCAGGTCGCGGGCCGTGCGGGCCGCGCTGAAGAGCCCGGTAGAGTGATTATCCAGACCCACCTGGCCGACCACCCGCTGCTGATCCAGCTGACAGAACAAGGCTACTTTGCCTTCGCCGAGCAGGCGCTGAGCGAACGCCGCTCCGCCGGCCTGCCGCCGTTTTCCCATTTGGCCCTGCTGCGCGCCGAAGCGCATAAACCGGGGCAGGCCGAAGGTTTCCTCGACGAAGCATGCAGCGCCGCCGAACGTTTGCTCGGCGAACTGGGTCTGACCGGCATCGAACTGCTCGGCCCGGTGCCTGCGCCCATGGAGCGCCGAGCCGGGCGTTATCGCGCTCAGCTACTCTTGCAGGCAACGTCCCGCGCGCCCCTGCATCGGCTGTTAAGTAGCCTGTTGCTTGCCCTGGAGCAAATGCCCAGCGGCCGGCAAGTGCGATGGTCGATGGATGTGGACCCCGTGGATTTGTATTGATCCACTCCACAGTTTGAATTGTGAACCCCCTTAAATGTGGGAGCGGGCTTGCCCGCGATGAGGCCCGCAGGTCCGCCAACCCGTCTGAACGGTTGGCAAGCCCGCCCTCCCCACGGATAATGCCCAGTTTTTCCACCCGCGCATCGCGCGCTGTCGCTTGCGGCACAAAGAGAACACCATGAAAGACACCATTCGCCAGCTGATCCAACAAGCCCTCACCCAACTCGTCAACGAAGGTGTGTTGCCTGAAGGCCTGACGCCGGCGATCCAGGTGGAAAACACCCGCGACAAGACCCACGGCGACTTCGCCAGCAACATCGCGATGATGCTGTCCAAGCCCGCAGGCATGAAGCCGCGCGACCTCGCGGAAAAGATCATCGCCGCCCTGCCGGCCGACGAAAGCGTGACCAAGGCCGAAATCGCCGGCCCGGGCTTTATCAACTTCTTCCAGAACACCCAGGCCCTGGCTTCGCGCCTGGACGCCGCCCTGGCCGACGCCAAGATCGGCGTGCGCAAGGCTGGCCCGCTGCAACGCGTGGCCATCGACCTGTCGGCACCGAACCTGGCCAAAGAGATGCACGTGGGCCACCTGCGCTCCACCATCATCGGTGACGGCGTGGCACGGGTGCTGGAGTTCCTCGGCGACACCGTGATCCGCCAGAACCACGTGGGCGACTGGGGCACCCAGTTCGGCATGCTGATGGCGTACCTGCAAGAAAACCCGATCACCAGCAACGAGCTGTCGGACCTGGAAAACTTCTACCGCGCCGCGAAGAAGCGCTTCGACGAATCCGAAGAGTTCGCCGACCGCGCCCGTGGCCTGGTGGTCAAGCTGCAAGCCGGCGACCCGGAATGCCTGGAGCTGTGGGGCCGCTTCCGTGAGATTTCCCTGTCCCACTGCCAGGAAATCTACGAGCTGCTCAACGTCAAACTGACCATGGCCGACGTGATGGGCGAAAGCGCCTACAACGACGACCTGATCAACGTGGTCAACGACCTCAAGGCCAAGGGCCTGCTGGTGGAAAGCAACGGCGCGCAGTGCGTGTTCCTTGAAGAATTCAAGACCGCCGAAGGCGAGCCGCTGCCGGTGATCATCGTCAAGGCCGATGGCGGCTATCTGTATGCCACCACTGACCTGGCGGCCGTGCGCTACCGCAGCGGCGTGCTCAAGGCTGATCGTGCCCTGTACTTCGTCGACCAGCGCCAGGCCCTGCACTTCCAGCAGGTGTTCGAAGTGGCGCGTCGCGCAGGCTTCGTGACGCACCCGATGCACATGGAACACATGGGTTTTGGCACCATGAACGGCGCCGATGGCCGCCCGTTCAAGACCCGCGACGGCGGCACCGTGAAGCTGATCGACCTGCTCAACGAAGCCCAGGAACGCGCCTACAACCTGGTGAAGGAAAAGAACCCGGAGCTGGCCGAGGCCGACCTGCGCAACATCGCCCGCGTGGTGGGCATTGGCGCGGTGAAATACGCCGACCTGTCCAAGCACCGCACCAGCGACTACAGCTTCAACTTCGAGCTGATGCTCAACTTCGAAGGCAACACCGCGCCGTACCTGCTTTACGCCTACACCCGCGTTGCCGGCGTGTTCCGCAAGCTGGGCAAGGATTTCAGCGAAGTTGAAGGCCAGATCGTGCTGGATGCCCCGCACGAACAGGAGCTGGCGGCCAAGCTGGCACAATTCGGCGAAGTGCTGAACAGCGTCGGCGAGAAAGGCACACCGCACATCCTCTGCACCTATCTGTACGAAGTCGCCGGCCTGTTCTCCAGCTTCTACGAGAACTGCCCGATCCTCAGCGCCGACGACGAAGCCCAGAAGCAAAGCCGCCTGCGCCTCGCCGCCCTGGCTGGACGCACCCTCAAGCAAGGCCTGGAGCTGTTGGGCCTGGAAACCCTGGAGCGCATGTAAGTTGGCTGCCAAGAAAAAACCTGCACCCAAGCGCGGCGCCAGCCGCTACCAGGCCCCGGCGAAGAAGCCGATTCCGGGCTGGCTGTGGATGGCCATCGGTCTTACGGTGGGCGCGTTTATCGTGTTCCTGATGAAACTGGACCCGGGCAAGGGCGACGACGTCAAACGGGTCAAGCAGGAACAGCAGAAGGCCACGAAAATGGCCGAAGCCAACAAGACTGCGCCGAGCCCTACGGCACCGGTGAAGCCGAAGTACGACTTCTACACGCTGCTGCCGGAATCGGAAGTGATCGTGCCGCCTGACGCCGTGCCGGAGAAAACCCTGCCGACGCCTCAAGTACCGACCACTCCGGTGACGCCAGCGGAAGCGGCGAAAATCGACACGGCGCGCGCCCAGGCCGCCTTGGCCGGGATCACCCCGCCGCCACCGCCGCCGGTTGCCGAAACCAAGGCAGCGCCGGTGACCAAGTTCTTCCTGCAAGCGGGCTCGTTCCCCAAGCAGGCGGATGCGGATCGTGTACGGGCACAGATCATTCTGCTGGGCCAGGCAGTGACGGTGGAATCAGGCACGGTGAAGGATGCGACCTGGTATCGCGTGCTGGTGGGGCCGTTCAGCAACCGTGAACAGCTGACCGTGGCACAGAAGCAACTGGCCGGCGCAGGGTTTAGCAACCTGTTGTTACAACAACGCCAGAGCCGCTGACCCCAAGAACACAGCTGGCCCCATGTGGGAGCGGGCTTGCTCGCGAATGCGGTAGATCAGTCAGTATTTTCGGCGACTGACACACCGCTTTCGCGAGCAAGCCCGCTCCCACATTTGATCTATAGCGTTCTCAAGAGTGTGTCAGACCAATAGACACCACTCGTCCGCACACCGCCCCCACGGTTGAAATCCCCCCCACCATCCCCATATCAGTTTTCACCAGGGCATTTTCGCCCCGCTGCGTGGAGACTCTCCCCTTGACCACCATCGTTTCAGTACGTCGCCACGGCAAAGTCGTCATGGGCGGCGACGGCCAGGTTTCCCTCGGCAACACCGTGATGAAAGGCAACGCCAAGAAAGTGCGCCGCCTGTACCACGGCCAAGTGCTCGCCGGTTTTGCCGGTGCCACCGCCGACGCCTTCACCCTGTTCGAACGTTTCGAAGGCCAGCTGGAAAAACACCAGGGCCACCTCGTGCGCGCTGCGGTCGAACTCGCCAAAGAATGGCGCACCGACCGCTCCCTCAGCCGCCTGGAAGCCATGCTGGCCGTTGCCAACAAAGACGCATCGCTGATCATCACCGGCAACGGTGACGTGGTCGAGCCAGAAAACGGCTTGATCGCCATGGGCTCCGGTGGCGGCTACGCCCAGGCTGCGGCCAGCGCACTGTTGAAGAAAACCGACCTGTCGGCCCGTGAAATCGTCGAGACCGCCTTGGGCATCGCCGGCGATATCTGCGTGTTCACCAACCACAACCTGACCATTGAGGAGCAGGACCTCGCCGAATAAGCCCTAGGCTTATTCCCGCTTGAGGCCGCCAAACACTATGTCCATGACTCCCCGCGAAATCGTCCACGAACTCAACCGCCATATCATCGGCCAGGACGATGCCAAGCGCGCCGTTGCCATCGCGCTGCGTAACCGCTGGCGCCGGATGCAACTGCCCGAAGAACTGCGCGTTGAAGTAACGCCAAAGAACATCCTGATGATCGGTCCTACCGGCGTCGGTAAAACCGAAATCGCCCGTCGCCTGGCCAAGCTGGCCAACGCGCCGTTCATCAAGGTCGAAGCCACCAAGTTCACCGAAGTGGGCTATGTGGGCCGCGACGTTGAGTCGATCATTCGTGACCTCGCCGACGCTGCGCTGAAACTGCTGCGCGAACAGGAAATGACCAAGGTCAGCCACCGCGCCGAAGACGCCGCTGAAGAACGCATCCTCGACGCCCTGCTGCCGCCAGCGCGCATGGGTTTCAACGAAGACCCGGCGCCGAGCTCGGATTCCAACACCCGTCAGCTGTTCCGCAAGCGCCTGCGTGAAGGCCAGTTGGACGACAAGGAAATCGAGATCGAAGTCGCCGAAGTCTCCGGCGTCGATATCTCTGCGCCGCCTGGCATGGAAGAAATGACCAGCCAGTTGCAGAACCTGTTCGCCAACATGGGCAAGGGCAAGAAGAAAAGCCGCAAGCTCAAGGTGAAGGAAGCGCTGAAACTGGTGCGCGACGAAGAAGCCGGGCGCCTGGTGAATGAGGAAGAGCTCAAGGCCAAGGCCCTGGAAGCCGTCGAGCAGCACGGTATCGTGTTTATCGATGAGATCGACAAGGTGGCCAAGCGCGGCAACTCCGGTGGCGTCGATGTCTCCCGCGAAGGCGTACAGCGCGACCTGCTGCCGCTGATCGAAGGCTGCACCGTGAACACCAAGCTGGGCATGGTCAAGACCGACCACATCCTGTTTATCGCCTCGGGTGCGTTCCACCTGAGCAAGCCAAGCGACCTGGTGCCGGAGCTGCAAGGCCGCCTGCCGATTCGTGTGGAGCTCAAGGCGCTGACCCCGGGCGACTTCGAGCGCATCCTCAGCGAGCCCCATGCGTCGCTTACCGAGCAGTACCGTGAGCTGCTGAAAACCGAAGGTTTGGGCATCGAGTTCCAGCCGGACGGCATCAAGCGCCTGGCGGAGATCGCCTGGCAGGTCAACGAGAAGACCGAGAACATCGGTGCGCGTCGTTTGCACACGTTGCTGGAGCGTTTGCTGGAAGAAGTGTCCTTCAGCGCTGGCGACCTGGCTGGAGCGCAGAATGGCGAAGTGATCAAGATCGACGCTGATTACGTCAACAGCCACTTGGGCGAATTGGCGCAGAACGAAGATCTGTCTCGCTACATTCTGTAAGCTTCACGCAGAACCGCTTTGCTTTATTGTGGGAGCGGGCTTGCTCGCGAATGCGGTGTATCAGTCAATACTTGTGTGACTGACACACCGCATTCGCGAGCAAGCCCGCTCCCACATTTTTTGAGCCGGTTTCTTCAGGATTATCGCCATGACCAAATTTCCTACTGCCGTAAACCTGCACAAAACCTCCAACACCCTCGGCCTCACCTACGGCCCCGACGAGGTTTACCAACTCCCCGCCGAGCTGCTGCGCACCCACTCGCCTTCCGCCGAGGTCCAGGGCCACGGCAAACCGATCCTGCAATTCGGCAAGCTCAACGTGCGCCTGACCAAGATCGAACCGGCCGGCCAGTACGCACTCAAATTGACCTTCGACGATGGCCATGACAGCGGACTGTTCACCTGGGACTACCTCTACCAACTGGCCGTACGCCAGGACGCGCTGTGGGCCGATTATTTGGCCGAACTCAAAGCCGCCGGCAAAACCCGCGACCCGAGCCAATCGGTCGTGCGGCTGATGCTCTAGCCCAGGGGTCTTGCGCTTTAGAAGGCATTTTCTAATTTCATCTGCTTGAATGCCCTGTCGCGTGGCCAACGAATGGCCCGCTTGCGAAAAAAATTAAACTCGGGTAACCAATGGAACTGGCAAGTTCCCTGCATTTGACGATGCGGTATCAACGGTCACCCGAGTCGCAGTACCTGGCTTGTGTCGTGTATCGAAACTTGGTGCACAGAGCGGTAGCCGGTACTCGTCTTTCGGACAATGGAGCGTCGTAGATGAGTAACAAGAACAACGATGACTTGAAACGCCAGGCCTCGGAAAACACCCTGGGGCTCAACCCGATCATCGCGTTACGGAAAAAGGACTTACTCGCCTCGGCGAAGATGGTGTTGACCCAAGCCATCAAGCAACCGTTGCACAGCGTCAAGCACGTCGCCCACTTCGGCGTCGAATTGAAGAACGTGATGTTCGGCAAATCCGAGCTGGTGCCCGAAAGCGATGACCGTCGCTTCCACGACCCTGCCTGGAGCCAGAACCCGCTCTACAAGCGCTACCTGCAAACCTACCTGGCGTGGCGCAAGGAACTGCACGACTGGATCGGCGACAGCAACCTGTCGGAACAGGACATCAGCCGCGGCCACTTCGTGATCAACCTGATGACCGAAGCCATGGCGCCCACCAACAGTGCGGCGAACCCGGCGGCGGTCAAACGCTTCTTTGAAACCGGTGGCAAGAGCCTGCTGGACGGTTTGTCCCACCTGGCCAAGGACATGGTGCACAACGGCGGCATGCCGAGCCAGGTCAACATGGGCGCCTTTGAAGTGGGCAAGACCCTGGGCACCAGCGAAGGCGCCGTGGTGTTTCGCAACGACGTGCTGGAGCTGATCCAGTACAAGCCGATCACCGAACAGGTGCACGAGCGCCCGCTGTTGGTAGTGCCGCCGCAGATCAACAAATTCTACGTATTCGACCTGAGCCCGGATAAGAGCCTGGCGCGTTTCTGCCTGCGCAACGGCCAGCAGACCTTTATCGTCAGCTGGCGCAACCCGACCAAGGCGCAGCGCGAGTGGGGGCTGTCGACCTATATCGAGGCGCTGAAGGAAGCGGTGGATGTGGTCACCGCGATCACCGGCAGCAAAGACATCAACATGCTCGGCGCCTGCTCCGGTGGCATCACCTGCACCGCCCTGCTCGGCCATTACGCGGCGCTGGGGGAGAAGAAGGTCAACGCCCTGACCCTGCTGGTGAGCGTGCTGGACACTACCCTGGACACCCAAGTCGCGCTGTTCGTCGACGAGCAGACCCTGGAAGCGGCCAAGCGCCATTCCTACCAGGCCGGCGTGCTCGAAGGCCGCGACATGGCCAAGGTGTTCGCCTGGATGCGCCCCAACGACCTGATCTGGAACTACTGGGTCAACAACTACCTGCTGGGCAACGAGCCGCCGGTGTTCGACATCCTGTTCTGGAACAACGACACCACACGCTTGCCAGCCGCGTTCCACGGCGACCTGATCGAACTGTTCAAAAACAACCCGCTGGTACGCGCCAACGCCCTGGAAGTGTGCGGCACGCCCATCGACCTCAAGCAAGTCACCGCGGATATCTACTCACTGGCCGGCACCAACGACCACATCACGCCGTGGCAGTCTTGCTACAAATCGGCGCAGCTGTTTGGTGGCAAGGTCGAGTTCGTGCTGTCCAGCAGCGGGCATATCCAGAGCATCCTCAACCCACCGGGCAACCCCAAGGCGCGCTACCAGACCAGCGACAGCCTGACGGCGAAGCCGCTGGACTGGCAGGAAAATGCCACCAAGCACACCGATTCCTGGTGGTTGCATTGGCAGGCGTGGCAGGCGGAGCGGGCCGGGAAGCTGAAGAAGGCACCTACGAGTTTGGGCAACAAGACTTACGCCGCAGCGGAAGCGGCGCCGGGCACTTATGTACACGAACGATAACCAGATGTATGGCTGAAATGCAGTCAGTGTGGGAGCTGGCTTGCCTGCGATAGCGGTGGGTCAGTGAGCTGATGGGCTGACTGGAGGAATGCCATCGCAGGCAAGCCAGCTCCCACATGGACCGAGTTCCTACAGATAAACAGCACCACTTCACAGGGCTTGAGCATGCCGCAACCGTTCATCTTCCGCACCATCGACCTGGATGGCCAGACCATCCGCACGGCGGTGCGCCCGGGCAAGCCTCACTTGACGCCGCTGCTGATCTTCAATGGCATCGGCGCCAACCTTGAGTTGGTGTTTCCGTTCGTCCAGGCGCTGGACCCGGACCTGGAAGTGATCGCCTTCGATGTGCCGGGCGTCGGCGGCTCGTCGACGCCCAAGCGACCCTACCGCTTTCCCGGCCTGGCCAAGCTGACGGCGCGCATGCTCGATTACCTCGACTACGGCCAAGTCAGTGTGGTGGGCGTTTCGTGGGGCGGCGCGCTGGCGCAGCAATTTGCCTACGACTACCCGGAGCGCTGCAAGAAGCTGATCCTCGCAGCCACGGCAGCAGGCGCGGTGATGGTACCGGGCAAGCCGAAGGTGCTATGGCTGATGGCCAGCCCGCGCCGTTATATCCAACCGTCCCACGTGGTGCGCATCGCGCCGATGATTTACGGCGGCTCGTTCCGTCGTGATTCGAAACTCGCCGCCGAGCACGCGAGCAAAGTGCGTTCGGCCGGCAAGCTCGGTTACTACTGGCAACTGTTCGCCGGGCTGGGCTGGACCAGCATCCACTGGCTGCACAAGATCCGCCAGCCGACCCTGGTGCTAGCGGGGGACGACGACCCGCTGATCCCGCTGATCAACATGCGCATGCTCGCCTGGCGCATTCCCAACGCACAGTTGCACATCATCGATGACGGCCACCTGTTCCTGATCACCCGGGCCGAAGCCGTGGCGCCGATCATCATGAAATTTCTCGAGGAGGAGCGCATGCGTGCGGTGATTCATCCGCGACCGGCCGTGTAAGGACCACACCGCCGCGCAACTTGCCAAGAACCGACTATGGTTCTGAATTGGCGTGCCTGTTGATGGCTTGACGAAGGAGTGTTGGCTCATGCGAGAAAGACCCGTGACGAACCCGGCGCCCACCCCGGCCGCGTTCATCAATGCGCAAAATGCGATCACCGGCCTGCGCGGTCGGGACTTGCTCTCGACCCTGCGCAGCGTGGCCGCCCACGGCTTGCGCAACCCGCTGCACACGGCCCGCCATGCCTGGGTGTTGAGTGGTCAGCTGGGCCGCGTTTTGCTGGGCGAAACCGTGCACGAGCCCAACCCCAACGACAGCCGCTTCGTCGACCCCACCTGGAAGCTCAACCCGCTGTATCGGCGCAGCTTGCAGGCCTACCTGAGCTGGCAGAAGCAAACCCGCCACTGGATCGACGACAGCTCCCTGAGCGCCGATGACCGCGCCCGTGCGCACTTCGCCTTTTCCCTGCTCAACGATGCCGTCTCCCCTTCCAACACTCTGCTCAACCCGCTGGCCATCAAAGAGTTGCTCAACTCCGGCGGCAACAGCGTGGTGCGCGGCGTGACCCACCTGGTCGAAGACCTGCTGCACAACAACGGCCTGCCACGCCAGGTCAGCAAGCATGCCTTTGAAGTCGGCAAGACAGTGGCGACGACCCCAGGTTCGGTGGTGTTTCGCAATGAACTGCTGGAGCTGATCCAGTACAAGCCCATGAGCGAAAAGCAGTACGCCAAGCCACTGTTGATCGTGCCGCCGCAAATCAACAAGTACTACATCTTCGACCTGAGCCCGGCCAACAGCTTTGTGCAGTACGCCCTGAAAAACGGGCTGCAGACGTTTATGGTCAGCTGGCGCAACCCGGATGTGCGTCACCGTGAGTGGGGCCTGTCCACCTACGTCGCGGCGCTGGAAGAGGCGCTCAACGTGTGCCGCGCGATCACCGGCGCGCGCGAGGTCAACCTGATGGGCGCCTGCGCTGGCGGCCTGACCATCGCCGCACTGCAAGGCCACCTGCAAGCCAAGCGCCAGTTGCGGCGCATCTCCAGTGCCAGCTACCTGGTGAGCCTGCTGGACAGCCAGATCGACAGCCCCGCTACCCTGTTCGTTGATGAGCAAACCCTGGAAGCCGCCAAGCGCCGCTCCTACCAACAAGGCGTGCTGGACGGTCGCGACATGGCCAAGGTGTTCGCCTGGATGCGCCCCAACGACCTGATCTGGAACTACTGGATCAACAACTACCTGCTGGGCAAGGAGCCACCGGCCTTCGACATCCTGTACTGGAACAACGACAACACGCGCCTGCCCGCCGCGCTGCACGGCGACCTGCTGGACTTCTTCAAGCACAACCCGCTGAGCCATCCCGGGGGCCTGGAGGTATGTGGCACGCCCATCGACTTGCAGAAAGTCACGGTGGACAGCTTCAGCGTGGCCGGGATCAACGACCACATCACGCCGTGGGACGCGGTGTATCGCTCCACCCAATTGCTGGGCGGCGACAAGCGCTTCGTGCTGTCCAACAGCGGGCATATCCAGAGCATTCTCAACCCACCGGGCAACCCCAAGGCCAACTACGTCGAGAACCCCAAGCTGAGCAGCGACCCGCGCGCCTGGTATTACGACGCCAACCACGTCGAAGGCAGTTGGTGGCCGCAGTGGCTGGAATGGATCCAGCAGCGCTCGGGCGTGCAACGCGAAACCCTCACCGCCCTGGGCAACCAGAATTACCCACCGATGGAAGCGGCACCAGGCACATATGTGCGGGTGCGCTGAGCTCAACGATCAGATTAAGAAGACTGGATGAAGACGCGCGACCGTATCCTTGAATGTGCCCTGCAGTTGTTCAACCAGAAGGGCGAGCCGAACGTATCCACCATGGAGGTGGCCAATGAAATGGGGATCAGCCCCGGCAACCTCTACTACCACTTCCATGGCAAGGAGCCGCTGGTGCTCGGGCTGTTCGAGCGCTTTCAAAACGAGCTGGCACCGCTGCTCGACCCGCCGGCGGACGCGCAACTGGAACCCCAGGATTACTGGCTGTTCCTGCACCTGATCGTCGAGCGCATGGCCCATTACCGCTTTCTGTTCCAGGACCTGTCGAACCTGGCGGGGCGCCTGCCAAAGCTGGCCAAGGGCATTCGCAACCTGCTCACCGCACTCAAGCGCACCCTGGCCTCATTGCTCGCACGGTTGAAGGCTGCCGGGCAGTTGGTCAGCGGCACCCAGGCGCTGGGGCAACTGGTGGAGCAGATCACCATGACCCTGCTGTTTTCCCTGGACTACCAACGGATTCTCGACCGTGAAGGTGAGGTGCAGGTGGTGGTCTACCAGATCATGATGCTGGTGGCGCCGCACCTGTTATCGCCAGCGCGGCAAGCGACCGAACAGCTCGCCCTGCGTTATCTGGATAATCCAATCTGATTTATTGCTCAACTCGAATAGTCCTACAGAAACGACCTTATCCCAACTTTCCAAACTGCTGAGTAAACTTAAATAGCTCGCTGTCGGTCTTGATACCCAATTTCCGATACGCCGATTGTTTTTGCGTACTGATGGTACTCGCGCTGCGCGAAAACTTTGCCGCAATGGAGCTCACGGACATACCATCAAGAAAACAACGCAATACTTCCTGTTCTTTGGGTGTGAGACAGGCGTTCAATCGCTGGGGCGCCGAAAGCTCGATTTTCGATCTTATAGTTGCCCGATCAACAATGGCTTGTACATCTTGAAGGCCCGGCAACATACACGGCTGCAAGTAGATCCGCCCTTGGGCAACCGTTCGAATTGCCGTGATCAATTCAGTGAGATTTTGCGTCTTGCCCAACACCCCCCAACTTCCCGCCCTCAACGCCAGCGATACGGTAGCGGGTGTGTAGTGCGAAGACACAATAAGCAACCTGCACTGCTTGAATCGTCGATTCAGGGATTGGATCAAGCTGAGGCCATCGACGTCCGAGGGTCCCAGCGTAAAGTCCATGACCACCACATCCGCTGACGTTCGGACAAGCGCGTCAAACAAATCCCTGGCGGTGCCAAAGGAGCCTATTACTTCGAGATCGGCCTCCTTATCCAAGCCTAACTCGATCCCTTGCCGAACCATCTCATGATCATCCAGCAACATGACGGTGTACATCTTGGACATTGAAGTAGGCATGGCAAACCACTCAGGTGAGTACAACTCAGTACAAACAATTCCCTTTATGCGAGCACGGTATATCTCAGCTACACGCAGGGATCAACACAGAAAAATAATAAGGCTTACTCTTTCAGACTAATCTTACAGCAGCCCCTTACAGCGCACTGTCAATGCAACTTATTTGAATCGAAATCGAACATTTCGAACAATCACTACCTCAATATCGTTACTTCTCTACAGACCCATTTAGTGTTCCCGGAGACATTACGTTGTCCGCCACTTATGCACCTGAAAGTTCCGCACTTATAAAGCGGCGGAAGAACATCGACAATTCACGATTGGAAATATTATGAAATTCAACGCTCTCTCCAGCATTGCCGCAGCCCTTGCCTTGGCCGCTGCCGTCTCGCAAACCGCCCATGCCGCCAATGACGGCACCATCAACTTCGCCGGACTGGTCAACGACACGACCTGCACCATTGAGGGTTCGGCACCGGGTACAGGGGCTGTGGTCAAAGACGTCAACCTGGGTGGTGTCTCGGCTGCACGCCTGGCGAAACCTGGCGACCGCGCCAACCTGACTGGCTTCACCATCCGCATCGGCGCACCGGGCGAAGGCAGCTGCACCAACGGCCGCACCGCAATGGTGGCATTCGACCCCACCAGCCCAGCGATTGACGTGGCAACCGGCCGCTTGAACATCGACGGCTACGACAACCCTGACGACACCGCCAACGCCAAGAACGTACAGGTTGAAGTCACTAACCGTAACGGCTCCCCGATCAACGTCTACACCGAAAAATCCGAAGGCGTGGTGATCGCAGACAACCAGGCCGTTATCCCATTGGCCGCACAGATGTACGCCACAGCACCGGCGACCGAAGGTACGGTCAAGACGCGCGTCGGCTTTATGGTCGTGTACGCCGATTAAGGGGCGCATTGGCCTGCATCGGCAGGCCTTGCACCTAACGGGTCTGCCGCCGTTGCGCAGGCCCCACCCCGAATTCGAAGAGACCTGCGACCTTATGAAAAAAATGGCTCGCCTTGCGCTGGCCACCCTTGCCGTCGGGGCGTTGTCGCTACACGCGATTAGCGCCCATGCAGGGGTGATTATTTATGGTACCCGGGTGATCTTCCCGGCCGAGCAACAAGAGGTAGTCGTGCGCCTGGAAAACAAAGGTGAGCGCCCGGCGCTGGTGCAAACCTGGCTGGATACGGGTGACGTGCGCTCGACACCAGCGACCGCACAAACACCGTTTACCCTGTCACCGCCGATCTTTCGCATCGAGCCTCAGCAGCAGCAGGCGTTGCGCCTGCGCTACTCGGGCGAGCCGTCCCCCACAGACCGCGAAAGCCTGTACTGGTTGAACGTGCTGGAAGTCCCCCCGATGACCGCGGGGACCGAACAAAACAACCAGATCGAACTGGCGTTCCGTACCCGCTTGCGTGTGTTCCTTCGCCCCAAGGCATTGCCCTATCCAGTGGGCAGCGCCCCGGCGAAGCTGCAATGGAAACTGGTGGCCCAGGAGCAAGGCTATGCGCTGCAGGCCACCAACCCGACGCCCTACCATATTTCCCTCACGGCGGTTGACCTGCTGAGCGAAGGAAAACGGTTCAGCAAAGCCCCCAGCAAAGAGCCCAACGACGGCCTGCTGATGCCTGCCGGCGACGTGAAATTGTTTGCACTGCCGCAATTGCGCGACCGCCCCAGTGGCAGACCCAAAGTCGAATTCACCACCGTCAGCGACTTCGGCGCACGTGTGCGCCACTCGGCAAGCCTTTCCCCTTCAATTGCAAGATGACCTATTGCATGAACGCCACGCTCGTTTCACACCTGACAGCCAGGCTCGGCGCCTTGGCACTCGCGCTGTTCAGCACAGTTACCGCCCATGCCAGCGTCGTCATCAACAACACACGGATTATCTACCCGCAGAACGACAAGGAAGTCACGGTACGGCTTGAAAGCAAGAACCAGGCACCCGTCCTGGTCCAGGCCTGGCTGGACAACGGCGACGAACACTCAACGCCTGACGCGACCGGAATCCCGTTTATCGCCACACCGCCGATCTTCCGTATGGAGCCAGGCAAGCAGCAGGTCGTGCGACTTGCCTTTACGGGCGAGGACTTGCCGTCGAAACAGGAGAGCCTGTTCTGGTTCAACCTGCTGGAGATTCCCGCTCAGGCTCAAGACGCCCAGCAGAGCAATCAATTGCAAGTGGCCTTCCGTTCCCGGATCAAGCTGTTTTTCCGCCCGGCAGCCTTGCCCTATGGGGTCGAAGCCGCTCCGGGAAAACTGCAGTGGCGTCATGAGTCGAGCGCGCAAGGCCAGGTGTTGGAAGTCTTCAACCCCACCCCCTACCACGTGACATTCGATCAGATCGAAGTGCTGGAGGCGCAACAGCGTCATGCACGCAAGGCTGCCACCTCAGGCGCCGAGAACATGGTTGCTCCTGGCGGCCGCAACCGCTTTGAGTTGCCGAGTCTCAAGGCGCCGCCAGGCAAAGCGGCGACTGTCGAGTTCCAGACACTCGATGACTTTGGGGGAACCGTCTCCCACAGCACCAAGGTGTCGACATGACCGGTGAGACCCGCCTGACACCGTAGCTTGCCAAGTACGTAACCCACGTCATGCACACGTTCGGCTGATGCCCATTTTTCAGGGCAGGGCCTCCTATTGCCCAGATTCGCACAGTACCTATTTTTTGGAAGTGGTAAACATGAGTTTGAACACGCTCGCCAGCTCAAGACGCTGGCCTCCGACACGTTATCGTTCCGCACTTGCCGCGCGCAGCCTGTTACTGCTCAGCGGTACCTGTGCCATGGGCGCCCACGCTGTCGAGAATGTCGAGTTCAACCCGGCCTTCTTTCCTGATCGCGCAGGCAGCCAGCAGGTCGACATCTCGAAGTTCAGCCAGGGCAACGTTATGTTGCCCGGCAGTTACCGCTCCGACGTCTACCTCAACGGCCAATGGATAGGGCGCGAGACCCTGGCCTTCGTCGCGGTCGAAGGCAAGAGTTCAGCACAAATGTGCCTGGAACGGGATGCGCTGATCAGGTTCGGCATCGACCTGGACGCCCCGCAAAACCAGCCCGTCGAACCTGGCCACGCACCCGTCCCGGCGTTTGCCAGCTGCGAGGAGATGTCCACCTACCTGCCAGGCAGCACCAGTCAGTTCGATTCAGGTGAGAACCGCCTGAGCCTGCAGGTTCCACAAATCTACCTGACACGCAAAGCCCGCGGTTATGTAGACCCCAAGCATTGGGACGGCGGGGTCGATGCCGCGTTCGTGCGCTACAACGCCAACACCTTTGCCACTCACACGAACGGCCGCTCGATCAACTCCCATTACCTGGGCCTGAACACCGGCCTCAACCTGGGTGACTGGCATTGGCGCCACAACGGCAGCTTCAGCCGGACAGTCACCGGCTCGGGCTATCAAAGCAGCAGCACCTACGTACAGCGCGAACTGAGCCCGCTGCGTTCACAAATGATGCTGGGCGAAATCTACACCCCGGGCGAACTGTTCGACAGCGTGCGCCTGCGCGGCGCCAGCCTGTTCAGCGATGACCGGATGCTGCCTGACTCCCTGACCGGTTTTGCCCCCGTGGTGCGCGGCATCGCCGAGACCAATGCACGAGTCACCGTGCGCCAGCGGGGCGTACTGTTGGATGAAGTGTCTGTGGCACCCGGCCCATTCGTGCTCAACGACCTGTTTCCCACCGGCTACGGTGGCGACTTGACCGTCACGGTGACTGAAGCCGATGGCCGCCAGCGCGAATTCATCGTGCCGTTCGCCGCCAACGCCAACCTGCTGCGTGCAGGCTACAGCCGGCACTCATTGAGTGTCGGCGTACTGGATGAAATCGGCCTGCGCCATCCCCCTACCCTGGCGCAGGCGACTTACCAGCACGGTCTCAACAACCTGCTGACCGCCTACACCGGTGCAGTCATAGGGGAAGACTATCTGTCTCAATTGCTGGGCGCGGCGTTCAACACCCCGGTGGGGGCGCTTTCGCTTGACCTGACCACTTCGAGGGCGGTCATTCCAGGGCACGGATCGCGGGATGGGCAAAGCCTGCAGTTGCGTTACAGCAAGAACTTCACCGACACCGGAACCCACTTTGCCCTGGGTGCCTACCGCTACTCCACGGAAGGCTTCCTGAGCATCGCCGACGCAGCACGGGTTCGCGACCTCGCCATCGACGGACGCAACCTGGACAACCTGTCACGCCTGCGCGACCGGATGGACATCAGTCTCAACCAAAGCCTGGGCAACGGCTCGGTGTACCTGACCGGCTCATCGCAAAACTACTGGAACCGCTCAAGCGGCAACCTGACCTTCACCGCAGGCTACACCGGTAGCTGGCGGGGCATGCACTACACCCTCAGCGCCCAACGCACCAAGGACTTGCTGAGCGACAGGATCGACAAGCAAGTGGAGCTGACCCTGAGCTTGCCACTGGGCAGCGATGCTCGCTCGCCGACCCTGACCACCACGGCGTTTCGCGGTAATCAAAGCAACGGCGAGCGTGTGAACATTGGCGGCACGATGGGCGAGCGCAGCCAATTCACCTACGGGGTTGGGGGCAGCCGGACCCAGGGCAGCGGTAACTCGGTGAGCGCCGACGTGAAATACCAGGCGAGCCATGGCGTGCTATCCGCAGGTTATGGCCAGAGCAACACCTACCGCGCGATATCAATGGGCATGACCGGTGGCATCGTCGCCCATGCAGGGGGCGTGACCTTCGCCCCGGAACTGGGCGACACGATCGGCATCGTCCAGGCCCCTGACGCACAAGGCGCGCGGATCAACGGCAACCACGGCGCCCAAGTCGGCAAGAGCGGTTACGCCGTGGTGCCCCATCTCACGCCATATCGCCAGAACGTGGTCGAGCTGGACCCCAAGGACCTGTCCGTCGACGTAGAACTCAAGACCGCCGCGCAAAACGTCGCACCACGAGCAGGGTCTGTGGTGAAGCTGCAGTTCGACACGGTCAGCGGCCAGGCGATCTTGATCAGCGCGCTACGCGAGGACGGCAGCCCCCTGCCGTTTGGGTCGGATGTGTTTGATGAAGACGGCGCCAGCGTCGGCATTGTCGGTCAGGGCGGCAAGGCGTTTGTGCGCGTTGCGAAGGATCAGGGGCTGTTGACCGTCAAGTGGGGCAGCAATGACAACGCATCTTGCCGCCTGCAATACGGCCTGCAGAAGGATCAGGGGGGAGGTGCTGCACCGCGTTTACGCCATCTGGATGCTGGAACGTGCTCTGCCAACACACCTGGCTGATCCGACGGGCGCACACGTCGCGTCCACGGCTCCCAACAACCTCTTTCTGACTACAGGACATGAAGATGAAGTACCCCATCCTGCTCGCGTCGACACTACTTGCACTGGGCATGCCGATCGCTGCCCAAGCGAGGTGCGACAGGTTTCAAAATGACACGTTCACGCTGAACCTGCCCGCGAACATCACGGTCCCGGACAGCCTTCCCGTCGGGAGTGTCATCACTCGCCAAGTCTTCAGCGGTACGGCTCCCGCCTACTTTGCAAATTGCACCGTTGCCACCCACAGCGGAGTGTTTGGAAGATATTCACGCCTGCAAGACCCGGCTACGGGCGCCTACCACACCGAGGTTCCAGGCATAGGCTTGCGCATTACGATGATGTGGGCCGGCGGAGGACCAGCCGCCTTCGCACTTTACAACCAAGGTTACCAACAGGTTTACGGAAAAATCCCCAGCTTCACTTCAGCAGAGGCCACCTTCTACAAAATCGGCCCTGTGACCACCGGGACAGTACCGAGCGGCATGTTCTGGGAAAAGACCTGGGTTATCGCGCCAGAGCGTTTCCGCCTGCAACTCGGCAGCCCTGTACGTTTTGTCAGGCCCGCAGCCACTTGCGACCTTGCAGCCGGTGACGTCAATCGCACCATCACCCTGCCCCCGATAAAAGTCGGCGACTTGAAAGACGTGGTTTCCGCAGGCGTGCACAACTTCGACCTGACCGCCACCTGCACCGACGCCTCCAATGTCACCTTTCGGTTTAGCGGCACGCCCGCCCCAGGCAACAGTTTGCTGTTTGCCAATACCGGCACCGCCGGGGGCGTGGCTCTCTGGCTGTACTCGCGCGTCAACGGCGTTCCCCAGACCATCAGTACCAATGGCACTCGCACGCTTGCCGTCTCGGGCAATCGCGCAGTCTTGCCGCTCAGCGCGGCTTATCACAAGAACGGCACGGTCAGCCAAGGCACGCTGGCCAGTACCACCACCGTCAACATCACTTACAACTAAAACCTGGGAGTACCCATGAACATCCGACCCCTTCCCCTACTGCTGGCAATCAGTGCAAGCCTGGCCATTCCTGCTGCCCAAGCGGCCACGACAGGCACGTTACGCTTTGCCGGCCAGATCAATGCTGGAACGTGTAACCTGTCGGCCAAAGACGTGAATCGCACCATCACCCTACCAACGGTCAAAGTGTCGGATTTCGATAACATCAGCGTCATTGGAGCAACGGACTTCGACATCACCGCCGAATGCGAATCGGACATCCGGAATGTAACGTTCCTGTTTACCGGCACTCCCGATACGCTCATACCGGCGATTTTTGCCAGCACGGGAACGGCGAAGGGCGTTGCCGTGCGAATAAGGGCTGGGACGCCCACTGAAAAAACGGTGATGTACGCCATGGGCACCCCCAGCCAGCGCAGCCGCACAATAGCGACAGCCAGCAAACAGGCAGTCCTGAGCGTTGAGGCCGCGTACCAGAAAAACACGGCCCCCCTTGCTCAGGGAACGGTGGACAGCACTGTCACCATTTCAATCACTTATAGCTGACGCACACATGGGCCGAGCGCTTGGCCACAAACAAAAAATGCCCGGCCTCTGCAGGACGGGCATTTTTGTGTCCGTGTAGAACTCAGGACTGACTGGATGGCGTCGGGGTTGCCGGCGTTGCAGTCGGGGTTGCCGCAGGCGTCGGTGCAGACACCGAGTTGGCGGTCGAAGCGCTCGGCGCAGCGGCAGGCTTGGCTACAACAGCGGGCTTAGGAGCTGCTGGTTTTTTCGCGACTGCCGGTTTTTTCGCCGCAGGTTTGACTGCTGGCTTGGCCACTGCGGGTTTAGCGGCGGGTTTAGCCGCTGCCGGCCTCGCCGCAGGTTTGGCTGCCGCCGTTTTCGCCGCAGGTTTTGCCGCCGCTTTGACAGCAGGTTTAGCCGCTGGCTTGGCCGCCGCTTTAGCAGCTACGGGTTTAGCGGCAGGCTTGGCGGCAGGTTTGGCTGCGGCCGTTTTTGCCAATGGCTTGGCCGCAGGTTTAGCTGCGGCTTTTGCCGGCGCCTTGGCCGCAGGTTTTGCAGCTGGCTTGGCAGCGGCTTTCACCAAGGGCTTGGCGGCGGTTTTAGCAGCCGGTTTGGCAGCCGCCGTTTTAGCGGCAGGCTTGGCGGCGGCGGTTTTCACTGGAGCCACTTTGGCGCCGGTGAGTTTTTCGATTTGCTTGGTCAGGGTATCGACCTTGCTGTGCAGCGCTTTGACTTCAGCTTTGCTCGGCACGCCCAGGCGCGAAATGGCGCTGTTAAGGCGCTTGTCCAGAGCCCCTTCAAGCTCACCCCAAGTACCCAGCACTTGTTTCTTCGCATCGCTGATGCGCGAACCGGCAGTTGCTTTGGCCGCAGTGACTTTTTTACCGACTGCGCTATTGGCTACTTTTTCGGCCTTCTCGCCGTCTTTAACCAATGTCTCGAAGAGTTTGCTGCCGTCACTGTCGATCTTCGAGTAAACGCCTAAACCAGCCAGCCAGATCTTGCGGGAATATTCTTCAACTTTCCCGACCCACGAGCTGCCTTCTTTCTGAGGTTTCTTTTGAACAGCCATCCCGATGTCTCCTTAGTGTTTACGCGCGACACGTTCGAGCAATGCCGTCAGCTCTTCGAGCTTAGCAGAGAGTGTCTCCACGTCATGTTTAGACGCAATGCCGATTCGATTCAAGGCACTTGCTACACGAGTATCAAAAGCTTTTTCAACTTTATCCAGTTGAACTTCTACCAGACCTTTGACGGAGGAGACATTGCTCTTTACTTGGTCAATCTGACTGTTGGCGGCCTCAAGTTGTTCAACTGCAACTTTTTTGCCTTTACTTTCAACATGTTGACCTGCCTTAACGAGTTCCTTGAAGTACTCGCTGCCCTCGCTTCCGACCTTGGCATAGGCACCAAGACCTGCCAGCCAGATCTTGCGGGCGTAGGTTTTAACGTCGCTCAGGGCAGTGGTCTGGGTGTCGACTTTTTTCTTCAAGATAACTTTGGCCATGGTGCACCTCACGCAGAATAGGGTGGAGGAACGGCCCGCAGGAGTTGAGGGCTTGGGCACAAAGTAGGAGGAAAAATTAGAATCGGCACCCTAGAACACGCCAATCAAGCCAGCGCTTTATCCAACGCTTTCTCGATTTCGGACTTGATAGTGCCACTCATGGCCGACATCAACAGGCCCAGCTCCACATCAATACGCAGCGAATCATCCGCCACTAGTACCGTGCCTTTAACCCCCGAGCGCTTGAGGTTCAAGGTATCGCCAGACCACGATGGCTCCAGGCCATATTGCTCCTTGAGTTTATGCGCCAACTTCTCGGCCTTTGCCCGCGCGGCTTCTTTACCCAGGGAATGTGCACGCTCAACAGTAATACGGGCCATTGCAATGACTCCTCTTTATAGCGGTTTGGATACCTTCGATGCGGCAAAAGGTCTCGGTGACCACCCATCTTACCTTCAGCCTTGCCAAGACAAAGCAGGCCTTGGGGATTATCATGTGCCGCATTCTCTTTTGGTGACAGCGATATGACTGATCAGCGCAAAGGCAGCGATGCCGAACCCACCACTCACTTCGGCTTCAAGAACGTCCCGGAAAGCCAAAAGGCGGAAAAAGTCGCTGAGGTGTTCCACTCCGTTGCGGCCAAGTACGACCTGATGAACGACGTGCTCTCCGGCGGCATGCACCGCCTGTGGAAGCGCTTCACCATCGAGCTGTCCGGCGTACGCACCGGCAACCGCGTGCTGGACATCGCCGGCGGCACGGGCGATCTGGCGGCCAAGTTCTCCAAGCTCGTCGGCCCCACCGGCCAGGTGGTACTGGCAGACATCAACGGTTCGATGCTCAAGGTCGGTCGCGACCGCCTGCTCGACAAGGGCGTGGCCGGCAATATCGAATTCGTCCAGGCCGACGCTGAAAAGCTGCCGTTCCCCGACAACCATTTCGACTGCGTGACCATCGCCTTCGGCCTGCGCAACGTGACCCATAAAGAGGACGCGATCCGCTCGATGCTGCGCGTACTCAAGCCGGGCGGCCGCCTGTTGGTGCTGGAGTTCTCCAAGCCGACCAACGCGATCATGTCCAAGGTCTACGACACCTATTCCTTCGCCTTCATGCCGTTGATGGGCAAGCTGATCACCAATGACGCCGAGAGCTACCGCTACCTGGCCGAATCGATCCGCATGCACCCCGACCAGGAGACCCTGAAGTCGATGATGGTAGAGGCCGGTTTCGACCGCGTGACCTACCACAACATGACCTCCGGCATCGTTGCCCTGCACCGCGGCATCAAGCCCTGATGCTGTTCCAGGGCCTTCTCGCCAGCGTCGAACACGGCCTCAACCGTGTCCTGCGCCTGGACAGCACCGCCCTGGCGCGGCTCGCGCACTTGACCGGCAAAGTGATTGCCGTCGACTGCCGCAGCCCCGCCTTGCAGCTGTTTATCCTGCCCAGCGATGAAGGCCTGCTGCTCGCCAGCACCTGGGCCGCCGAGGCCGACTGCACCCTGCGTGCGCCGGCGTCGAGCCTGTTGCACCTGGCCCTGAGCCGCAACAAGACGGCGATTCTGCACAGCGCTGAAGTCGAGCTGGAAGGCGACAGTTCGGTGCTGATGGACCTGGCCGCCGTGCTGCAAGACCTGGAACTGGACTGGGAATACGAGCTGTCACGCTGGATCGGCCCCGTGGCCACCCAGTTGATCAGCGGGCACCTGCGCAGCCGTTCGCGCTGGTACCAGCAAGGGTTCGCCAGCCTCAACCAGAACCTTGCCGAATACCTGAGCGAAGAATCGCGCACCCTGGTCGGAGAACGGGAAGCGCAAGCGCGCTTTCGTGAACTCGACAAGGCCAAAATCGACCTGGAACGCCTTGAGGCACGCTTCGAGCGCCTGAGCCGTTCCCTTGATCCAAGCGATAACGCATGAAGCTGCTCGCCGTCCGCCGTTTGTTTCGTATCCAGCGCGTCGTAATCCGCTACCAACTCGATGACCTGCTGTTCGCCCTGCCCCTGCCGTGGTTCCTGCTGGCGGTACGTTATGTGCTGCCGTGGCGCTGGTTCCCGCGCAAAAAGCTGGAGCTGAGCCGTGGTGCGCGCCTGCGCCTGGCGTTGCAGGACCTGGGGCCGATCTTTATCAAGTTCGGGCAGATCCTCTCGACCCGCCGCGACCTGCTGCCCGAAGACATCGCCGACGAGCTGATGCTCTTGCAAGACCGCGTGCCGCCGTTCGATTCCCAGCAGTCGATGAAGCTGATCGAAGAACAGCTGGGCCAGAAGATCAGCGAGGTGTTCAGCCGCTTCGACGTCGAGCCGCTGGCTTCAGCCTCGGTTGCACAAGTCCACGCTGCGCAGCTCAAGAGCGGCGAAGAAGTGGTGGTGAAGGTCATCCGCCCGGGCCTCAAGCCGATCATCGGCCAGGACCTGGCATGGCTGTTCATCCTTGCCCGCGCCGCCGAGCGGTTCAGCGCCGACGCACGCTTGCTGCACCCGGTGGACGTGGTCGCCGACTACGAAAAAACCATCTACGACGAACTCGACCTGCTGCGCGAAGCGGCCAACGCCAGCCAGCTCAAGCGCAACTTCGAAGGCTCACCGCTGCTGTATGTGCCGCAGGTGTATTGGGACTGGTGCCGCCCGAAAGTGCTGGTGATGGAGCGCATCTACGGCGTGCAGGTCACCGACCTCGCCACCCTGGCCGACCAGCGCACCGACATGAAAATGCTCGCCGAGCGTGGCGTGGAGATCTTCTTCACCCAGGTGTTCCGCGACAGCTTCTTCCATGCCGACATGCACCCCGGCAACATCTTCGTCAGCACCGTCAACCCGTGGAGCCCGCAATACATCGCGATCGACTGCGGCATCGTCGGCAGCCTCACGCCGCAAGACCAGGATTACCTGGCGCGCAACCTGTTCGCCTTCTTCAAGCGCGACTACCGCCGCGTGGCGCAGTTGCACATCGATTCGGGCTGGGTGCCGGCGGAAACCAAGCTGAATGAATTCGAAGCCGCGATCCGCACGGTGTGCGAGCCGATCTTCGAAAAACCGTTAAAAGATATTTCCTTCGGCCAGGTGCTGATGCGCCTGTTCCAGACCGCGCGGCGCTTCAATATGGAAGTACAGCCGCAGTTGGTCCTGCTGCAAAAGACCCTGCTGAACATCGAAGGCCTGGGCCGCCAGCTGTACCCGGACCTCGACCTGTGGAACACCGCCCAGCCGTTCCTCGAACGCTGGATGCGCGAGCGGGTCAGCCCGAAAACCCTGCTGGGCAACCTGCACAGCCAGGTCGAGCAACTGCCGCACCTGGCCAACATGACCCGCGACCTGCTGGAACGCATGTCCCAGCCCCACGCCAAAGACCCCGCGCCGCCGTGGCACACACGCAAGGACGACTGGTTCCTGCGCCTGCTCGGCGCCGCGCACCTGACCGGCGGCATCGTGCTCGCCCTCGGCGGGCCGTTGAATGCGCTGGGCTACTGGCCGGCTGGCATCATGGTCGCCGTGGGTGTTTATCTGATCGTGCGTCGATAGCCGATCCGGTTATACACTGTCGCAAATTGCCGGAGCCGAACATGAAAGACTGGCTGGACGAGATCAAGTGGGACAGTGACGGCCTGGTGCCGGCCATTGCCCAGGACTACAAGACCGGGCGCGTACTGATGATGGCCTGGATGAACCGCGAGGCCCTGAGCCTCACCGCCACTGAGCAGCGCGCCATTTACTGGTCACGTTCGCGTGGCAAACTGTGGCGCAAGGGCGAAGAGTCCGGGCACGTGCAGACCCTGCACGAGATGCGCATCGACTGCGACGCCGACGTGGTGATCCTCAAGGTCGAGCAGATCGGCGATATCGCCTGCCACACCGGCCGTCACAGCTGCTTCTACCGCGTGTTCGAGAACGGCGAGTGGAAGGTTGTCGAACCGGTGCTCAAAGACCCGCACGCCATCTATTCCGCAGGACATTAGACATGAGCGATACCCTGAACCGCGTGGCCCAGGTGCTGGAAGACCGCAAAGGCGCGGACGCCGACAGCTCCTATGTCGCCAGCCTGTACCATAAGGGCCTGAACAAGATCCTGGAAAAGCTCGGCGAAGAATCCGTCGAGACGATCATCGCCGCCAAGGACGCGCAAATCAGCGGCGATTGCAGCGATGTGATCTACGAAACCGCCGACCTCTGGTTCCACAGCCTGGTCATGCTCGCCCAACTGGGGCAGCATCCGCAGGCCGTGCTGGATGAACTGGACCGTCGCTTCGGCTTGTCCGGGCATGCCGAAAAGGCATCACGCCCGTCCGCCTGAATAACTTTTACTGAGGATTTGCAGCATGGGTATTTTTGACTGGAAACACTGGATCGTCATTCTGGTGGTGGTGGTATTGGTATTCGGCACCAAGAAACTCAAGAATCTCGGTACTGACGTAGGCGAATCGATCAAGGGCTTTCGCAAAGCCATGAACGACGACGAAAAACCTGCCGACCCGGCCGCCAACCCAGTGCCACCGGCGCAGCCTGTGCATCCGCAGGCCGCCCAGCCGATCACCGAGCGTCGTACCTTCGACGTGCAGGCTGAGAAAGTCGAAGAGCCGACCCGCAAAGACTCGTGAGCACTGACTAATGTTTGGTATCAGCTTCTCTGAACTGCTGCTCGTCGGCCTCGTGGCCCTGCTGGTACTGGGGCCGGAACGCCTGCCCGGTGCCGCACGCACGGCCGGCCTGTGGATCGGGCGCCTGAAACGCAGTTTCAACGCGATCAAACAGGAAGTTGAACGGGAAATCGGCGCCGACGAAATCCGCCGGCAGCTGCACAACGAACACATCCTGTCGCTGGAGCAAGAGGCCCGCAAGATCCTCTCGCCGGTACAGGAGCCGGCCAAGCCGGTCGAGCCTGTGGCCGAACACAGCATCGCGCCTGCACCCGCCGCACCCGCTGCCGAAGCCACGCCCGTTGCGCCCACCGAGCCAGCACCGGCGCCCGTCGCGGCGCCTGCCCCCCATGACCCTACATTGCCGCCGCGAGCCCCATGAGCGCTGATAAACCGGAAAACGACCAGCATATGCCGCTGGTCTCGCACCTCACCGAGCTGCGTACCCGCCTGCTGCGTTGCGTAGCGGCGATCTTCATCATCTTTGCCGGGTTGTTCGCCTTTACCCAGCAGATCTACACATTCGTCTCCACGCCCCTGCGCCAGTACCTGCCGGCCGGCGCGACGATGATCGCCACCGACGTGTCGTCGCCGTTCCTCACACCGTTGAAGCTGACGATGATGGTCTCGCTGTTCCTCGCGATCCCGGTGATCCTGCATCAGATCTGGGGCTTTATCGCACCGGGCCTGTACAAGCATGAGAAGCGCATCGCGGTGCCGTTGCTGGTGTCGAGCATCTGCCTGTTCTATACCGGCATGGCGTTCGCCTACTTCCTGGTGTTCCCGCTGATCTTCAAGTTCTTCGCCGCCGCCACCCCGGCCGGCGTGGAAATGATGACCGACATCACCAGCTACCTCGACTTCGTGATGACGCTGTTCTTCGCCTTTGGCGTAGCCTTCGAAATTCCTGTGGCCGTGGTGCTGCTGGTGTGGATCGGCGTGGTCAACGTGGCGTACCTGAAGAAGATCCGCCCGTACGTGATCATTGGCTGCTTTGTGGTCGGCATGATCCTCACGCCGCCGGACATCTTCTCCCAGACCCTGCTGGCCGTGCCGATGTGGATGCTGTTCGAGATCGGCATCCTGTTCAGCGGCTTGATCAGCAAGCGTGGCGAACACCCGGATGACCAGCCTGCCGACGACGACCAGCCGCCAGCGACCCAGCCGTGAACCTGCTGCTGCTTGAGGAGGCCGATTTCATCGCAGCCGACCGTGTGGTGCTGCGTGACCGGCGCCTGGTGCACATGCAGGAAGTCCACCGCGCCGCTGTAGGCGACAGCCTGCGCGTCGGCCGCATCGGCGGGCTGATGGGCAATGCCCAGTTGCTGCGCCTGGAGGCCAGCGAAGCAGAGCTGCAAGTCAGCTTCGACCTGCCGCCCCCGGCAAAACTGCCGCTGACCCTGCTGCTGGCCCTGCCCCGTCCGAAAATGCTGCGCCGGGTCCTGCAAACCGTGGCGGCCATGGGTGTGCCCAAAGTCGTGCTGCTCAACAGTTATCGTGTGGAAAAAAGCTTCTGGCAGACCCCGTTCCTGGAGCCCGAGGCGATTCGCGAGCAACTGATCCTCGGCCTGGAACAGGCGCGGGACACGGTGCTGCCCGAGATCATTATCGAGAAGCGCTTCAAGCCGTTCGTCGAAGACCGCCTGCCGGCCATGGCCGCAGGCACCCTGGGCTTGATCGGCCATCCCGGTGACTACCCGCCGTGCCCGCGCGGGCTGGATGAGCCGGTGACCCTTGCGATTGGCCCGGAAGGTGGCTGGATTCCCTATGAAGTGGACCTGCTGGCCAAGGCTGGCCTGCAACCGGTACAGCTGGGCGCGCGCATCCTTCGGGTTGAAACCGCCGTGACTGCCCTGCTCGCCCGCCTCTTCTGACCCACACCCAAACAACACCACAAATCCAATGTAGGAACTGGCTTGTGTGGGAGCGGGCTTGCTCGCGAAGGCGGTGGATCAGCTAGAACAGCTTTGACTGACACACTGCATTCGCGAGCAAGCCCGCTCCCACACAAACCCGCTCCCACATTTGACCTGCGTCGCTACAGAATCCCCGACACATGCCGATACTCTCTGAATAAGTCCAAGCCTTGTTCCAGGGGAGTTCGCAGCATGTATCGTTGGTTAGCCGAAAAGCTGGGGAATGTCAGCGTCAAATCCAAGCTGGGTGTAGGTTTTGGCCTGGTATTACTGCTCACACTCATGATCACCTTCACCGGCTGGAGCGGCCTGAGCGGTGTGATTAGCCGTGGTGACAAGCTGGGTTTCATCTCCAGCCTCAATGAGCTGACCAAGGACCTGCGCCTGGCGCGCCTGGACTACGAAATGCGCCGTGGCGAACAAGGCCCCACCGCCGTCAACGCGCTGTTGGTGCAACTGGAAGCTGGCCTGAAAACCGCTGACAGCCTGATCGATCAGCCCGCCGACAACCTCCTGGTGGACGACCAACTGGTCGCCGTCGATCAATACCGCCGCGCCTTCGAGGCCATGGTCCAAGCCGGCGCCAACCGCGAAAACGCGCGCAGCAAGCTGGGCGACACCGCCGACAACGCGGTGGTCAAGGTCGGCGAGATCGAGAAAGCCCTGCTGCAAGGCGACAGCGTCAGCCAGTTCAACAGCGTGGTGGACCTGAGCAAGCTGATTCAACAGGCGCGCTTCCAGGTGCGCGGCTACACCTACAGCGGCAAGGTCGAAGCCGAGCAGCCCGCGCTGGATGCCATCGACAACGCCCTGAAGAAAATCACCAGCCTGAACGGCCAAATCCCTGATCAATATTCGACCAACCTGCAACAGGCCAGCGTTTCGCTGCAAGCCTACCGCGCGGCTGTCAGCCAGTACCGCGACTCCCAGGTGGCCACCGCAGCGGCGATGAAAATCATGGCCGAGCAGGGCGATATCCTGCTCGACCGCAGCAAAAAACTCACCGCGTCGCAGACCGTGGTCCGCGACACCGATGCCGCACAAGCCAAGCAACTGTTGGCGCTCGCCACCGTGCTGGCGTTGGTCTTCGGCCTGATCGCCGCGTGGGCCATCACCCGCCAGATCATCATCCCGCTGAACCAGACCCTCAAAGTCGCCGAGCGCGTGGCCTCCGGCGACCTGAGCCACAACCTCGACTCCGCACGCCAGGACGAACTGGGCCAACTGCAACGTGCCATGCAAAGCATGACCGTGGGCCTGCGCGAGTTGATCGGCGGCATCAGCGACGGCGTCACCCAGATCGCCAGCGCCGCCGAGCAACTGTCGGCCGTGACCGAACAAACCAGCGCCGGGGTCAACAGCCAGAAAGTCGAGACCGACCAGGTCGCCACCGCCATGAATGAAATGGCCGCCACCGTGCAGGAAGTGGCGCGCAACGCCGAGGAAGCTTCCGAAGCCGCCGTCGCTGCGGACCAGCAGGCGCGCGAAGGCGACAAGGTGGTCGGCGAAGCCATCGCCCAGATCGAACGCCTGGCCACCGAAGTCGGCAACTCCACCGAGGCCATGGGCCACCTCAAGCGCGAAAGCGACAAGATCGGCAGTGTGCTCGATGTGATCAAGTCCGTGGCCCAGCAAACCAACCTGCTGGCCCTCAACGCCGCGATCGAAGCCGCCCGCGCCGGTGAGGCCGGCCGTGGCTTCGCGGTGGTGGCCGATGAAGTGCGCAGCCTGGCCCAGCGCACGCAGAAGTCCACCGAAGAGATCGAAGAGCTGATCGTCGGCCTGCAAAGCGGCACCCAGCAGGTGGCGACCATCATGGACAACAGCCGCGGCCTCACCGACAGCAGTGTCGAACTGACCCGCCGCGCCGGCGCCGCACTGGGCAATATCACCCGCACCGTCTCGACGATCCAGGCGATGAACTCGCAGATCGCCACCGCCGCCGAGCAACAAAGCGCCGTGGCCGAAGAGATCAACCGCAGCGTGCTGAACGTCCGGGATGTGTCGGAGCAGACCTCGTCGGCCAGCGAAGAGACCGC
Organism: Pseudomonas sp. KBW05; assembly: GCF_003852405.1. Lineage (GTDB taxonomy): Bacteria > Pseudomonadota > Gammaproteobacteria > Pseudomonadales > Pseudomonadaceae > Aquipseudomonas. Next base: position 90,324 of record NZ_QAJM01000007.1, on the reverse strand, counting down.
CGCGTCCAGTGCCGAGCTGGCTCGCCTGGGTATTTACCTACAAACCTTAGTCGGACGCTTCCGCACCTAACCAATCATTTGTGAAATTTCCTACGTAGTTATCAGCCCGGCATCACTCCGAATCGAATTAGCGTTTGTCTTGTTACGAAACGCTTTTTCAGATTCGGAGGTTAATCATGTTTCCTCGGCTGACCCGTTTGCTGGACAACGTCAATGTCCGCCTGAAGCTTGCCCTGGGTTTCGGGCAAGTCCTGATACTTAGCCTCGTCATCGCTGTGACCGGCTGGCAAGCCTTGAATGCCGTGCTGTTTCGCTCCAGCAACCTCGCGGCCCTGGGGCAACTGGCAGCTGTCGCCGAGGGCATGCGCGCGGACCGTATCGTGTATCGCACCCTGACGGACTCTGCCAGCCTGGGCAAAGTCGCTGCCCGGATCGACAAGGTCGAACAGCACCTCGCTTACCTCGCCAGCCACCTCAAGGACCCGGCAGACCTGCAACGCGTGCAGGACAGTCTGCGCCTGGTCGAGGGGTTCAAGAGTGCCCTCGCCGAACTGCCCCCGCTGATCCAGCAGCGCGAAGGCAGCCGTGGCCCGCTGAAGAAAATCAGCCTCCAGGCCAGCGACACGCTCGCCCAGGTCGCTAGCGAATTGCCTGACCAGAACGACCAGAACGCCCTGGATGCCATCGAGAAACTGCGCCAAACCATGGAACAGGCCGAAGACCGCGCCCAGAGCCCTGCCTGGGCAGCGTCCTCGCTGGATGCCTATGCCGATGAGGTCAGCCAGTCGCTCGCCGTCCTGGAGGCCGCACAGGCCGCAGTCACCCAACTGCCGGTAGACGCCGTACTGCTCAAGACCGACCTGGCCAATTACCGCGAACAACTGCTCAAACTCAAAGAGATCCAGCTCACCACGGAAGCCGTGCAGAACCGTTTTGAACACCAGCTCGACGAGCTGCTGGAACACAGCGACCTGCTCAGCCAGGGCCAGATGGTGAAGCGCGAACGGGAAGCCGAACACACCCGTACGCTGCTCATCAGCGTGACCGCCGCCGCCCTGCTGCTGGGCGCCGTGGCGGCCTGGTGGATCGCCCGGCAGATTGCCGTACCCCTGCGCGAAACCCTGGCGGCGGCCAATCGCATCGCCAAGGGCGACCTGAGCCACGACATCCACGTAGAGCGCCGCGACGAACTGGGGAGGCTGCAACAGAGCATCGGGCAAATGACCGGCAACCTGCGCACCCTGATCAGCGGTATCGGCGACAGCGCCCGGCAGATTGCCAGTGCAGCGACGCAGCTATCCAGCGTCACTGAGCAGACCCGCGACGGGATCAACAAGCAAAAAGACGAAACCGATCAGGTCGCCACCGCCATGAACGAAATGCTCGCCACGGCCCAGGAAGTTGCGCGGCATGCCGAACAGGCTTCCGTCGCCGCTACCGAGGCGGACCGCCAGGCCGATGCTGGCGACAAGGTGGTCGCGCGGGCGGTTGACCAGATCGGCCAGTTGGCCAACGAAATGGCGCTGTCCAGCCAGGCGATGGCGGCGTTGCAGCAAGAGAGTGAGCAGATCGGCAGCGTATTGGATGTGATCAAGTCGGTGTCCCAGCAAACCAACCTGCTGGCCCTGAACGCCGCCATCGAGGCGGCACGTGCCGGCAGTGCCGGTGAAGGCTTCGCCGTGGTGGCCGACGAGGTTCGCAGCCTGGCCCAACGCACCCAGGAATCCGCCGAGGAAATCGAAGGCCTGATCCAGCGCCTGCACAACGGCACGCGGCAGGTGGCCAGCCGCCTGGACAGCAGTCGCAACCTGACCGACAACAGCGTCAGCCTGACCCGCGATGCCGGCGATGCACTGGCCGAGATCGCCCGCACCGTATCGATCATCCAGGAAATGAACCCGCAGATCGCCGCCGCGGCCGAGGAGCAAAGCGCGGTGGTCGAAGAGATCAATCGCAGTGTGTTGAAGGTGCGCGATGTGTCCGAACAAACCGCCGCCACCAGTGAAGAAACGGCGGCGGCGAGTGTTCAGTTGACGCGATTGAGCGTGGACTTGCAGGCGCTGGTGGGCAAGTTCAGGTTATAGAACCTGACGCAGGAAGGCCTGGGCACGCGGGTCTTTCGGCGCGTCGAAGAACTCGGCCGGAGCCGCGTCTTCCAGCAGTTTGCCGTGATCGAAGAACAACACCCGGTCGGCCACTTCACGGGCAAAGCCCATTTCGTGGGTGACGCAGACCATGGTCATGCCTTCCAGGGCCAGGGTCTTCATCACGTCCAGCACTTCGCCGACCATTTCCGGGTCCAGCGCCGAGGTGGGCTCATCAAACAGCATCACCTTGGGTTCCATGGCCAGCGCGCGGGCAATCGCGACCCGTTGCTGCTGGCCGCCAGAGAGGCGCGACGGGAACTCATTGGCCTTTTGCGCAATGCCGACCTTTTCCAGCAACGCCAGGGCCTTGGCCTCGCGCTCTTTCTTGCCGCGCTTGCGCACGACTTTTTGCGCCAGGCAGAGGTTTTCCAGCACGGTCATGTGGGGGAACAGGTTGAAGTGCTGGAACACCATGCCGACTTCGCGGCGATAGGCGTTCACGTCGGTCTTCGGGTCGGCCAGTTGCAGGCCGTCGATGCTCACCGAGCCCGAGTCGAACTCTTCCAGGCCATTGAGGCAGCGCAGGAAGGTGGACTTGCCGGAGCCCGACGGGCCGATCACCACCAGCACTTCGCCCTTGGCCACCTGGGTGGTCACGTGGTCCACCGCGCGCACCACATGGCCACGGGTGTCGAAGACTTTTACCAGATCGCGGACTTCAATCACTTTGCGCGAGCCTCCGCTCAAGCCGGCTGGCCATTTTCGACAGCGGCAGGTTGATCAACAGGTACAACCCTGCAACGCAGAACAGGATTTCAAACGGCGAAAACGAGGTGGTGATCACTTCGCGGCCGCTTTTGAGCAGTTCGGTAATGGCGATCACCGAGACCAGCGAGGTGTCTTTCACCAGGCTGATAAATTGCCCGGCCAACGGTGGCAGTACGCGCTTGAACGCTTGCGGCAACACCACATGGCGCATCGACTGGCTGGCGCTCAGGCCCAGGGAGCGGGCGGCTTCGTTCTGGCCACGGGTGATGGACTGCACGCCAGCGCGCACGATCTCTGCCACGTAGGCACCGGTGAACAGCGACAGCGCGGCGATCCCGGCGAATTCCCGGGACAGGTTGAGCACCGTGCCGATAAAGAAATAGAAGATGAAAATCTGCACCAACAGCGGCGTTCCGCGCACCAGTTCGACGTAGATCGTCGACAGATCGCGCAAAGTGGGGTTGTTGGACAGCCGGCACAAACCGGTCGCCAAGCCAATCGCCAGCCCCAGGATGCCGGACACCACCGATAGCCACAGCGTGGTCCACAAGCCCCACATCAACGGGCCCAACGCCCAATGCCGGGTCACGCCGATCACATCGCCTTCGGCCACGTCATCGCCGCGCGCCACTTGCAGGCTGTTATCGGCCACGGTCAGCTTTTGCTCGGCGCCCGCGTCGTTGCGCAGGGTTACTTCGGCAACGTCGCCTTTGCGCACCAACTCGACCACGGTGGAAATATCCGCCGCGCGCTGGGACGTTTCAGCCTGGTAGGCGAAGTACTGCGGTACGCGGTTCCAGCGCCACTCGTAGGACATCAAGGAGGTGGCGTAGTACAAGGCGCCGGCCAGGCCAACCAGCACGACCACGGTCAGCAGGTGCCAGGGCCATTGGGCTTTTTTCTGTTTCATTTCAAATTCCGCGATTTGTGTTGCTTGTCAGGCCGTCTTCGCGAGCAAGCCCGCTCCCACACTTGACCGAGTTCCAACATGAAAATGCGGTCAAAATGTGGGAGCGGGCTTGCTCGCGAAGGGCGCGACTCGGTCTAAACCTTTATTCCATGTCCTTGAGCCACTCGGAGCTCTTGAACCACTTGTCATGGATGCGATCGTAGGTGCCGTCGTTACGGATCTGGTGCAGGAAGTTGTTGATGAAATTGATGCTGTCGTAATCGCCTTTTTTCAGGCCAAACGCCAGGGGTTCGAAGGTGAACGGTTCTTCGAGGAACACCAGCTTGCCGTTACCGACTTTCTTCTCGGCGACCACGTTGTACGGCGCGTCATACACAAAGGCATCGGCCTTGCCGTTGACCACGTCCAGCACGCCTTCTTGCTCATTGTCATAGCCATGGTACTTGGCTTTGGAGATCAGCTTCTTGGCGACCATCTCACCGGTGGTGCCCAGCTTGGAGGTCAGGCGGTATTTCTCGTCGTTCAGGTCTTTGTAGGACTTGATGGTGCCTTCCAGGTCCTTGCGGATCAGCAGGGTCTGGCCGACCACGATGAACGGTTCGCTGAAGTTCAGGCGCAGGTTGCGCTCCTGGGTCAGGGTCATGCCGCTGCCGATCATGTCGAACTTGCCAGTCAGGAAGGCCGGGATGATGCCGTCGTAACCGGTGGACACCAGCTCCAGCTTGACGCCCATGGACTTGGCCATGGCCTTGAGGATGTCGACTTCGAAGCCGATGATTTCACCGCGCTTGTCGGTCATTTCGAATGGCATGTAGGTCGGGTCCATGCCGACTTTCAGCGTACCGCGCTTGACCGCATCGTCAATCGCGCCGGCCTGGGCCGCATTGGCCGCGACCAGCGCGGTGACGCCGAGCAGCAGCATCGAAAGATACTTTTTCATCATCAAGTCCCCTGAACGATTCTTATAAGGTTGGCGCACAAAAGGGCTGCACCATAACGGGGTGCGATCTTAACCCACTCGCTGCCCGTCACAAAGGTTTCACGGGTATTTGTTGTCGGTGTATGTCAGAAAAGCCCCACAAACGCCGGGGGAACCGCAGGGGTAGACGCTTCAGCGACCGCGCTCGGCAATCGGCTGATATGTAAGCAGTTATGACTTTCACTCAACGTCTGCCATCCAGGCCGTGTCCTTGAACCACTTGTCGTGCAGCCGATCATAGGTGCCGTCCTGGGCCACCTGATTGAGGAAGTGATTGATCCAGTTGAGGCTGTCGTAATCGCCCTTTTTCAGGCCGAACGCCAGGGGCTCGTAGGTAAAGGGTTGTTCAAGGGCAAACAGACTGGCGTTTTCTGGTCGGCTGATGGCGATCAGGTTATAGGGCGCGTCGTGGACAAACGCATCAGCCTTGCCCTCCACCACTTGCCGCACGCCTTCTTCCGGCGTGGTGAAACTGCTGAGCCGGGCCGCCCCCAGGAAGCGTTGCGCCGCCAGCTCCCCGGTGGTGCCTTCGGTGGCCGCAATCCGGTAGCCCGCTTCATCCAGCTCTTCGATGCTGGTGACCTTGCCCGCCAGGCTGGGATGCAGCAACACGGTCTGGCCCACCACCATGAAGGCATCGCTGAAATTCAGCTTGAGATTGCGTTGCTGGGTAACGGTCATGCCGCTACCGATCAGGTCGAAGCGTTTCGCCAGCAGCCCCGGCAGCAGCTCCGTGTAGGGCACCGCAACCAACTCCAGCTCAACGTCCAGGGCCCGGCTCATGGCGTGGAGCAAGTCGATTTCAAAGCCGACGATACGCCCCTGCCGGTCGGTCATTTCAAAGGGCACATAGGTGGGCGTGGTACCCACCTTGAGCACGCCGCGCCGCACCGCGTCATCCAGGGCGCCGGCAAACAGCGGGCCACTCTCCATCAATGCGACAGCGCCAACCAGCAACGCCGAACAATACCTCTTGAACATGAATATCCCCGTGACGAATCAAATGTGCGGGGCGATGCTAACCCAGCCACAGGCACGGCAATACGCCTCGATCAAGGGTCTTTTGTTTCGAAATAACAAGGAGTTAGCGCTAACAGGAAGAAGCGCGAAACGCTGTAGGACCAGCGTTTCAAATGCCCCCGGAGTGAACCCCCGGGGGCGTCTGAATCAGGCCGGCTGGGCCTGGGAGACTTGCGGTTGCAGCGGCAGCAACGGTGCGTGCGGATCAGCCTTGATCGATTCACGCCACGCCCCCAGCCACTCGGCATGCCCTTCGCTCCAGACCTGCTCGTGCAGGCGGGCCAGGGCGACCGGGTCACTGAGCAAGGCCACACGCTCGCCGTTGTTGAGGCCGGCAGGGCCGACTTTCAACGCATGGCGCACACGCTCGGCGCGCAGGTACTCGATCGGCTCCGCTTCGCGGTGACGCGAAGTCGCCAGGGCACACGCCAGGGCGTTCTGCTGCGGGTCGACCACGGCGCGTACAAAGCCGTCGTTGAGTGCATGCCAACGGTTTTCGTGGGTGTACTTCTCGGTGGACAGCAGCGCCTGCGGCGGATTGTATTCCTCAGGAATCAGGAACAGGCTCTCGTCGCGGGACTTGAGGCCCAGCTTGACCCGACTGGAAATCACCGAGACCGGGATCGACAGCATCAGCGAACCGACGATCGGCACCAGCCACCACAGGAAGCTCGGGTTCAGCCATACCACCAACAGCGCCCACAGGAAGCCCAGCACGGTTTGCGGACCGTGGCGCTTGACCGCCTCGCTCCACGGCGTGGAGTCGTCGTCACGCTGCGGCGAGTTCCAGGTTGCAGCCCAGCCGAGGAACGCGGCCAGGACGAAACGGGTGTGGAAGATCATCCGCACCGGCGCCAGCAACATGGAGAACAGCATCTCCAGCAGCATCGACAGGGTCACCTTGAACTTGCCACCGAACTCTTTCGCGCCCTTGGCCCAGATCAGGATGATGCTCAGCAACTTCGGCAGGAACAGCAGCACGATGGTGGTGGAGAACAGCGCCACCGCCTTGTCTGGATGCCATTGCGGCCACAGCGGGTACAACTGGCGCGGGGCCATGAAGTACTGCGGCTCCATCAGGGTGTTTACCGCCAACAACGCGGTGGACAACACCAGGAAGAAGAACCACAACGGCGCCGACAGGTACGACATCACGCCGGTCAGGAACACCGCGCGGTGTACCGGGTGCATGCCTTTGACCAGGAACAGGCGGAAGTTCATCAGGTTACCGTGGCACCAGCGACGGTCACGCTTGAGTTCGTCCAGCAGGTTCGGCGGCAGTTCTTCGTAGCTGCCCGGCAGATCATAGGCAATCCACACGCCCCAGCCGGCACGGCGCATCAGCGCGGCTTCGACGAAGTCGTGGGAGAGGATCGCACCGGCGAACGCGCCTTTGCCCGGCAACGGCGCCAGGGCGCAGTGCTCGATGAACGGCTGCATGCGGATGATCGCGTTGTGACCCCAGTAGTGGGATTCACCCAGCTGCCAGAAGTGCAGGCCAGCGGTGAACAGCGGGCCGTACACGCGGGTGGCGAACTGCTGCATGCGCGCATACAGGGTGTCCATGCCCGACGCACGCGGCGCGGTCTGGATAATCCCGGCATCCGGCGTGGCTTCCATCAGGCGCACCAGACTGGTCAGGCACTCGCCGCTCATCACGCTGTCGGCGTCGAGAACGACCATGTACTTGTAGTCACCGCCCCAGCGACGGCAGAAGTCGTCGAGGTTGCCGCTTTTGCGTTTGACGCGACGGCGACGGCGGCGATAGAAGATCTTGCCGAAACCACCGGCTTCACGGCACACGTCGAGCCAAGCTTGCTGTTCGGCGATGCAGATGTCGGCGTCATTACTGTCGCTGAGCACGAAGAAGTCGAAGCGGTCCAGGTCGCCCGTGGCGGCCACCGATTCGAATGTGGCGCGCAGGCCGGCGAATACGCGGGGCACGTCTTCGTTGCAGATCGGCATCACCAGCGCGGTGCGGGCGTCCTTCGGAATCGGCTCGTCACCGGCACTTTTACCGGAGATGCGGTATTTATCGTGACCGGTCAGCAGTTCCAGGAAGCCCATCAACGCGGTCCAGAAACCGGCCGAGACCCAGCAGAACAAGATCCCGAACATGATCAGGATGCTGGTTTGCAGGGCGTAAGGCAGGACCTGGGTGGCGGTTTGCAGCAGGGTCTGGTTGCGGATTTCGTCGAAGTCGACGAGCGACCAACCCTGGTACGGCATGATGCCTTTCATGTACCAGCCGGCAACGATGGTCTGGCCGAGCATCAACACCAGCAGGATGTAGCGACGGATCGAACCCACGGTACGCCAGCGCGCAGCCGGCAGTACACGTTCGTCTTTCGGCGGCTTCGGCGGGTTGGTGCGACCGGTCATCCGGCGCCAGCCGCGCACCAGGATGTTGGTGCGCCAAGGCTCGGGCACCACTTTGGTCCGACGAATCGGCGGCGTGGCTTTCAGGCACACGCGACCTTCGGCATCGAGCACGAGCATTTCGGCGTCTTGCAGCTCTTCGGCGCTGTTGAGCAGCAACCGAGGGCCCACCGACGCTTGGGCGGCGTCGGTCGGGGCGTCGAAGGTGGACGACGACAAGCGTTCATGCAACTCGCTGAAAGACTTGCAGCCCGCCAGCTCGGCGCGCTGCTCGGCAGTCATCGGGAGGTGCGCCAGGTACTCTTGCAGAGTCTCTGGCGTGGCTTGGGAATTACTCATCGGCAGGCAACTGATAGCTCCAGGTCTCGGTCAGGACTTGTTCGGTCTTGATCGGCTCCGGTGTGGCTGGGGCAGCTTCTGGCTGCTTGTCTTTCGCGTCTTTTGCGTCTTTCTTGGCCTGCTTCTCGTGTTGCTTGGCCAGCACTTTGTCGGCTTTGAGCACGTGGCTCGAATCCTTCTCAGGCTCAGGCTTGACGATGTCTTGCACCAGGGCCGCACGCATTTCGGTCGGCTTGCCTGCGTCTTTGATCTTCATGCGCAGGGTCAGGCGCCAGCCTTTGGTGTGCTCGTTGTAGCGCACGCTGTTTTCAACCAGTTCAGCGTTGTCGCCAACACTCACCTGGCTGCGCACCGGGGCGTCCGCCGGCAGCGCCTTGAGGGACGGGCCCTCGAAGTCCACCAGATAGGCCACGCTGCCGTCCGGCTGACGGATCAGGTTGGACTGCTTCACGTCACCGGTGGAACGCAGGGTCTGCTTGACCCAGGCGCTGTCGGCCGGGTGCAGGGATTTTTCGTCCATGGTCCAATGCAGGCGGTAGGCGACGTCCAGCGGCTCGCCCGGTTTAGGCAGCTCGGCCGGGCTCCAGAAGGCAACGATGTTGTCGTTGGTTTCGTCGGCGGTCGGGATCTCTACCAGATCAACGGAGCCCTTGCCCCAGTCGCCTTCAGGCTCGATCCAGGCGCTTGGGCGCTTGTCGTAGTTGTCGTCGAGGTCTTCGTAGTGGCTGAAATCGCGGCCACGTTGCAGCAGGCCGAAACCTTTCGGGTTTTCGACGGTGAAGTTGCTGACCGACAGGTGTTTAGGGTTGTTCAGTGGGCGCCAGATCCACTCGCCGTTGCCGGCATGGATCGACAGGCCGCTGGAATCGTGCAGCTCACGACGGTAGTTGAGCACCTTGGACGGCTGGTTCGCACCGAACAGGAACATGCTCGTCAGCGGGGCCACGCCCAGCTTGCTGACCTTGTCGCGCAGGTACATCTGGGATTTCACATCGACAATGGTGTCGGTGCCCGGACGCAGGGTCAGGCGATAGGCGCCGGTCGCACGCGGGGAATCCAGCAGGGCAAAGATCACCAGCTGTTTTTCACCCGGTTTCGGACGCTCGATCCAGAACTCGGTGAAACGCGGGAATTCTTCGCCGGACGGCAACGCGGTGTCGATCGCCATGCCACGGGCGGACAAGCCATAGGCCTGGCCCTTGCCGACGACGCGGAAGTAGCTGGCGCCGAGCATGGTCATGATTTCGTCTTGCTTGTCGGCCTTGTTGATCGGGTACAGCACACGGAAACCGGCATAACCCAGTTGTTCGGTGGCTTTTGGATCAAGCTTCATGTCGCCGAAATCGAAACGCGATGCGTCATATTTGATTTCGTTGACGCTGTCGGCCGTGACTTCGTTGATTTTCACCGGCGTATCGAAGTGCATACCCTGGTGATAGAAGGACAGCTTGAATGGGGTGTTCTGATCGGCCCACTCAGCTTTTTCGTTGCGGAAACGAATCTTCTGGTAATCAGCGAATTTCATTTCGCGGAATTCGTTCGGCAGATTGCTGCGCGGCGCTTCGTATTTCTGCCCGGCCAGCTCTTTAGCCTTGGCCGACACATCATCCAGACTGAATGCCCACAGTTGACCCGCGCCGAACAGGCAAAACAGGGCAGAGCCCGTCACCAGTGCGTTTCGTAACCGTTTGGCAGACAATTTTGGTGCATTACAGGGACTAACAATCACGAGCAACCCTCGCCGAAAACAGATCAAAAAACCAACGGCCAGCTATCTATATGCCAGGTTGGCGAGCATTGTTCCGACTCCCCTGGGGCAAAATGATTCCCCATTGGCAGTCGGACAAGTCTCTACCTAAGTCAAAAATGGACCAAACAACGCTGATCCCCGTAGCGCGCGATTATCTAGTAGCCCGCGAGACAACGCATCAGGGGCAACGAAGTATTTGTAGTGAAAACCTGCGTTTTTAGGCATTAAAAGTCGTTTTTAATACATTCATGTCTGGAGCAGGAAGGTCACAGGGCCATCATTGACCAAATGCACCTGCATATCGGCACCAAAACGCCCCGACCCCACCTTGCCATGCAATTGTTGCGCTTGTACCAGCAAATGCTCGAAAAGCGCCGCGCCCAAGGCCGGAGGGGCCGCCGTGGAGAAGCTCGGCCGCAACCCGCTCTTGGTGTCCGCTGCCAGGGTGAACTGCGATACCAGCAGCAAACCGCCGTCGATGTCCTTCAACGACAGGTTCATCTTGCCCTCATCGTCGCTGAACACCCGATAGTTAAGCAGCTTGTGCAACAGTTTGTCGGCGCTCTCAGGCGTATCGCCTGGTTCGACCGCCACCAGCACCAGCAAACCCTGGTCGATAGCCCCGACAATTTCCCCAGCTACTTCGACCCGGGCGCCGCGCACCCTTTGTAACAAACCTTTCATGCTTCTTCGGGCGGCAGGTCAAGCAGGCGCCGGGCCATCTCGCCGGTCGCACGCACCAACGCATCGGTAATACCGGGCTCGGATGCCGCATGCCCGGCCTCGCGAATCACCTGCAATTCACTGTTGGGCCACGCCTGATGCAGCTCCCAAGCGTTATCCAACGGGCAGATCATATCGTAGCGGCCATGGATGATTACGCCAGGCAGATGGGCGATCTTGTGCATGTCGCGAATCAGCTGGTTGGGCTCCAGGAAGGAGTTGTTGGTGAAGTAGTGGCACTCGATCCGCGCAATCGACAGCGCGCGCTGCGGCTCGGAGAAACGCTCCACATGCTGCGGGCTCGGGCACAGGCCGAGCATGCGCCCTTCCCAGCCGGACCAGGCCTTGGCCGCGTGCATCTGGGCAATCTGGTCGTTGCCGGTGAGGCGCTTGTGGTAGGCCGCGATCATGTCGTGGCGCTCCTCCGCAGGAATGGGCGCGAGGTAATCCTGCCAGTAATCCGGGAACAGGCGGCTGGCACCGGCCTGGTAGAACCATTCGATGTCTTGCGGGCGGGCGAGGAAGATGCCGCGCACGATCAGGCCAAGCACACGCTCGGGGTGGGTTTGCGCGTAGGCCAGGGCCAGGGTCGAGCCCCAGGAACCGCCGAACAGCACCCATTTGTCGATGCCCAGGTGTTCGCGGATGCGCTCAAGGTCGGCGACCAGGTCCCAGGTGGTGTTGTTTTCCAGGCTCGCACGCGGGGTGGAGCGCCCGCAGCCACGCTGGTCGAAGGTGACAATGTGATACAGGTTCGGATCGAAATAGCAGCGACTGTTGGCATCGCAACCGGCACCAGGGCCACCGTGGATGAAGACGACGGGCAAGCCTTCGGGGGAGCCACTTTCGTCGACGTACAGGGTGTGCGTGTCATCGACGGCCAGATCGTGCCGGGCGTAGGGTTTGATCTGTGGAAACCAAGTCTGCATTGCGCGCTCCGTAAGGGGTCGGGTTCATCCCTGGGGGGACGTCTTTTATTTTGCCGTCTGGCACTATAAACCCGAATTGTGCAATGAGCATGTCCTTGAGCGCTTAGACCTGTGTCAGCCCTTCGCTCCTCAGGTAGCGCAGCAAGTAGTCGTAGAGTTGATCCACCTCCGCCACCTGCCGCCGCGCCCGCAGGCAGCCGTGCACCAGGCCTTTGCCGGGATACAGCAGCGTGTCGACGCCGGCCGCCTGCAAGCGTTCGGCGTACAGCCGGCCGTCGTCACGCAAGGGGTCGAACTGGGCTACGGCGATGAAGGCCTTGGGTAAACCGCTGAATGTTTCAGCCAACAACGGCCTGGCGTAGGCCGAGGATGTCCCGTCGTCTGACAGATACAACGCCAGGTAATCGAAGGTATCTGCCGTACTCAGCAACGGCGCATCCGCGCAATCACGCCGCGACGGTAAATCCGCCGGGCCGCCCAGCCCCGGGTAGATCAGCGCTTGAGCCAAGGGCAACGGCTGCCCGTCGTCACGCAACCCCAGGCATAACGCCGCCGCCAGATTGCCCCCCGCACTGTCGCCCGCCACCACCAGGCGCTGGCGGTTGATGGCATGCGGCCCCTGCCCCGCCTGGATCGCCTGCCACACGCTGCGGCAATCGTCGTACGCCGCCGGGAACGGGTGCTCAGGGGCCAAGCGGTAGTCGATGGCGATCACCAGCACCTGCAGCGCAGTGGCCAGTTCAAAGCAGATGAAGTCGTGGGAATCCAGCCCGCCGACCACCCAGCCACCGCCGTGCATATATAGAAGGCAGGGCCAGCCGTTGGGAGGGGTGGGGGTGGTGGGTCGGTAACTGCGCACGGCTACGCCGCCCAGGGAAAAATCTTCGATTAGCAGGCCTTGCGGCGGTGGCGGGGTGAAGGCCTGGCACATGCGGTTGTAGTTCTGGCGCAGGCTGGCCAGGGAGGTATCGGTGGTGGTGAAGGATTCGGTCTTGGCGACGAAGGCGGCAAGCTGCGGAGAAATTGGATACATAAGTAAATATCCCTAACGCTGGAGATCTAAAATGTGGGAGCGGGCTTGCTCGCGAATGCGGTGGGTCAGTAAGAGATTTAGTGACTGACACTCCGCATTCGCGAGCAAGCCCGCTCCCACATTGGTAGGTGGTGTTTCAGGGTTTGAGGCTAGCCTGTACAGCCGCCACGCCATCCTTGCCATCAAACGCCGTCACTCCCGCCAGCCAGCGCTGCAAATCCTCGGGATGGTCGCGCAACCACTGCCTGGCCACATCCTGCGGCGACTGGCGTTCCATGATCGGCACCATCAACTGGCTCTCCTGGGCGGCCGTGTAGGTGAGGTTTTCCAGCAGGCGGTTGGCATTGGGGCAGCGCTCGGCGAAGTCCGGCGCGGTGACGGTGGACACCGTGGCGCGACCTTCGTCGGGGCCGAACACGTCCTCACTGCCGGTGAGGTAGGCCATTTTCATATTGATGTTCATCGGGTGCGGGGTCCAACCGACAAATACCACGAACTCCTTGCGGTTCACCGCACGCTGCACTGCCGCCAGCATGCCCGCCTCACCGGAGGCCACCAGCTTGAAGCCGCCAAGGCCGAAGCGGTTGGTGTCGATCATTTTCTGGATATCGGTGTTCGCGCCGCTGCCGGGCTCGATGCCGTAGAGCTTGCCGCCCAGCTTGTCCTTGAAGCGAGCAATATCGGCAAAGGTTTTCAAGCCCGCGTCGGCCACGTATTGCGGCACGGCCAGGGTCGCCTGGGCATCGGCGAGGCTGGGTTTATCAAAGACCTTGACCTGTTTGGCGGCGAGGAACGGCGCGATGTTGTTGTCCATCGCCGGTTTCCAGTAGCCGAGGAAGATGTCCAAGCGCTTGTCGCGGATGCCGGCAAAGATGATCTGCTGCACGGCGCTGGTCTGCTTGCTGTCGTAGCCCAGGCCATTGAGCAGCACGTCGGCCATGCCGGAGGTGGCGACCACGTCGGTCCAACTGACCACACCCATGCGGATGCTTTTGCAGGAAGCGGGTTCGGCGGCCATGGCGTGTGCACTGAACAGTGCGGCGCCGATGAGGCTCAACAAGGTTTTTTGCATGGGGGCGGTCTCACTCGGCTGTTGTTATTCAACAACCTTAACCAGTGGGGCCGGGGTGAACACGAACTGGGGCGACCGGCAGTTGCACTGGGGCGACTGTGGGGCCGTCATCGCAGGCAAGCCAGCTCCCACACTTGACCGAGTTCCAACTCTGGAATGCAGTCAACTGTGGGAGCGGGCTTGCTCGCGAAAGCGATTTCAGCCGTAACGCTTCTGCCCCCAGGCCAACACCCCTTCCAACAACTGCTTCAACACCACCCGCGTCGGCTCAGCCAGATCCGCCCGATAACGAAACGGCTCAACCTCTTCCATATAGGTGCTCTGGCACAACTCCAGCTGCACCGCATGAATATCCTGCGCAGGGTTGCCGTAATGGCGGGTGATATGCCCGCCCTTGAAGCGCCCGTTCAACACATGGCTGTACTGCGTATGCCCGGCGCAGATGGCTTCCAGTTGGCTGGCCAACTCGGGATCACAGGCAGCGCCATTGAAGGTGCCGAGGTTGAAGTCCGGCAGCTTGCCGTCGAACAGGTGCGGGATCACCGAGCGGATCGAGTGCGCATCAAACAGCAACGCGTAGCCGAACTCGGCCTTGAGCCGTGCCAGTTCCTCCTGCAGCGTGCGGTGATACGGGCCCCAAATCTTCTGCAAGTAACTGGCGCGTTCTGTCTCGTTCGGCTCCAGCCCCTCACGGAACAACGGCACGCCGTCGAACAACGTGGCCGGATACAGCCCGGTGGTGGCGCCGACATACAGCGGCTTGTCGTCGGATGGCCGGTTCAGGTCGATCACAAACCGTGAGTATTCGGCTGACAAAGTGCTGGCACCCAGCGCCTCGGCAAAGTCATACAACGTGGGGATATGCCAGTCGGTGTCCGGCAGGCTTTGTGCCTCGGGGATCAACCCGGCCTCGACCGCAGGCGTCAGGCGCAGACCCGCGTGGGGCATGCTGATCAGCAGCGGCACCCGGCCTTGTTTGAAGTTCAGAACCTTATCCACAACCCTACTCCTCAGACGGTGACATCGACGCCGTGGCGCACGACGCGTTTATCCAGTTCGCCGCCCAGCCAGTAGGCCAGGTCGGCGGGACGATCAATCTGCCAGGCGACAAAATCCGCGACCTTGCCCACTTCCAGGGAGCCGTGGGTGTCGCCCATGCCCAGCGCCGTCGCAGCATGTTGCGTGGCACCGGCCAGGGCTTCTTCCGGGGTCATGCGGAACAAGGTGCAGGCCATGTTCAGCATCAGGCGCACCGACAACGCCGGCGAGGTGCCGGGGTTGAGGTCGCTGGCGATGGCGATCTTCACGCCGTGCTTGCGCAGGGCGTCCATTGGCGGCAGCTGGGTTTCGCGCAGGAAGTAGAACGCCCCCGGCAGCAACACGGCGACGGTGCCGGAGGCGGCCATGGCGATGGCGTCTGCTTCGGTCATGAACTCCAGGTGGTCCGCCGACAACGCGTGATACCGCGCCGCCAGGCTGGAGCCGTGCAGCGACGAGAGTTGCTCGGCGTGCAGTTTCACCGGCAGGCCCAAGTGCTGGGCGACCTTGAACACGCGCTCGACCTGCTCGGTAGAAAACGCCAGGTATTCGCAGAACGCGTCCACCGCGTCCACCAGCCCTTCGGCTGCCAGGGCTGGCAGCATCTCTTGGCAGATGTGTTCGATGTAATCGTCGGCGCGGTCCTTGTACTCCGGCGGCAACGCATGAGCGGCCAGGCATGTGGCGCGCACGCTGACCGGCAGCGCTTCACCCAGGCGACGGGCCACGCGCAGCATCTTGCGTTCGTTGGCCAGGTCCAGGCCATAACCGGACTTGATCTCCACCGTGGTCACGCCGTCGCGCAGCAAACTGCGCAGGCGTTTGTGGGCGCTTTCGAACAGTTCATCTTCGCTCGCCGCGCGGGTGGCGCGCACGGTGCTGGCAATCCCGCCGCCCTTGGCCGCGATGTCGGCATAGCTCACGCCTTCCAGGCGCTGCTCGAATTCGCCACTGCGATTGCCACCGAACACCGTGTGGGTGTGGCAGTCGATCAGCCCGGGGGTGACCCACGCGCCTTGCAGGTCATGAACCTGCGCATAGTCACCCTGGGGCAGTTCGGCCAAGGGGCCGATCCACTCGATGAGCTGACCTGCGGTGACCAGGGCAGCATCCTCGATGATCGAATACTTGCCGCCCGCCATGGTTGCGACGTGGCAGTGTTGCCAAAGCGTTTTCATCAACGCCTCCCTAAATTAACGATGAGACAAAGCCGGGTCGTAATGGACCTTGGCCGCTTGCCCGGCAGCGGGCTTGACCCACAGCAGGTAGGCCAGCACCAGCAGCACGATCCACACGGCGCCGACCAGCAAGGCCGCCTGGGTGTCCGGGAAGTAACCCAGCACACCAAACACAAACAGCATGAACACGATGGCCGCCGCCGGCGCATAGGGCCAGAACGGTACCGGGAATTTCAGCTCGGCCACCTGCTCGCGGGTCATCGAGCGGCGCATGGCGACCTGGGTAAACAGGATCATCAGCCACACCCACACGGTGGCGAAGGTGGCAATCGAGGCGATCAGCAGGAATACGTTTTCCGGGATCAGGTAGTTGAGCACCACGCCGCCCAGCAGCGCGGCGGCCATCACCACCACGGTCATCCACGGCACGCCCTGTTTGGACAGTTGCGCAAAGCCTTTGGGCGCCTGCCCTTGCTGGGCCAGGCCGTACATCATGCGGCCGGCGCCGAAGATATCGCTGTTGATCGCCGAGACGGCCGCCGAGATCACCACGATATTGAGGATGGTCGCCGCCGAGCCGATGCCGAGGTTGCTGAAGATCTGCACGAACGGGCTGCCCTGGCTGCCGATCTGCGGCCACGGGTAGATGGCCATCAGCACAAACAGGGTCAGCACGTAGAACAGCAGGATGCGCAGCGGCACGGCGTTGATCGCCTTGGGGATCACGCGTTGCGGGTCCTTGGCTTCACCGGCGGTGATGCCGATGATCTCGATACCGCCGAAAGCAAACATCACCACGGCAAACGAGGCGATCAGGCCGCCGATGCCGTTGGGCATGAAGCCGCCGTGGGCCCACAGGTTGCTGAGGCCGCTGGCCTGGGTTTCACCGGCCGTGTGGATACCAAACAGCATGATGCCGAAGCCGCCGAGGATCATCGCGACAATGGCGCCGACCTTGAGCAGCGACAGCCAGAACTCCATCTCGCCAAACACTTTGACGTTGCACAGGTTCAGGCCGCCGATCAAAAACACAATGCCCAGCACCCAGACCCAGCGCGCCACTTCGGGAAACCAGAAGCCCATGTAGATGCCAAACGCGGTGACGTCGGCGAGGCAGACGATGATCATTTCAAACGCGTAGGTCCAGCCGAGGATAAAGCCGGCCATAGGGCCCAGGTAGGTGCTGGCGTACTGGCCGAACGAGCCAGACACCGGGTTGTGCACGGCCATCTCGCCAAGGGCGCGCATCACCATGAACACTGCGGCGCCGCCGATCAGGTACGCCAGCAGCACGGCGGGGCCGGCCATCTGGATGGCCGAGGCGGAGCCGTAGAAAAGCCCGGTGCCGATCGCCGACCCCAGTGCCATGAAGCGAATATGGCGGGCGCTTAGCCCGCGTTTCAAACCTTGTTCCTGATGCATTTCTCGTCCCTAATTATTTTTATCCTGAGAAAATTCAAAGCCAGGCAATGGACCTCTGTGGCGAGGGAGCTTGCTCCCGCTGGAGTGCGCAGCGCTCCCCAGATTTTTGGGGCCGCTACGCCGCCCAGCGGGAGCAAGCTCCCTCGCCACAGAAAGTACTCAGTGCCCTTTGGTTTACAGGCTCGGCAGCAATTTGGCCGGCACCAGTTCATTCAGGCAGCGGCTGGCAAGCAACTCGCTGGCGGCGTTGATGTCCGGGGCGAAGAAACGGTCCTTCTCATAGAACGCCACTTTGTCGCGCAGGATGCCGCGGGCCTTTTCCAACTTCGACGAGGTTTTCAGGCCTTCACGCAGGTCCAGGCCCTGGCAGGCCGCAAGCCACTCGACCGCCAACACGCCACGGGTGTTCTCGGCCATTTCCCACAGGCGCTTGCCCGCCGCCGGGGCCATCGACACATGGTCTTCCTGGTTGGCGGAGGTTGGCAGGCTGTCCACGCTATGGGGGTGGGCCAGCGCCTTGTTCTCGCTGGCGAGCGCGGCAGCGGTCACCTGGGCGATCATGAAACCGGAGTTGACCCCGCCATTGCCCACCAGGAACGGCGGCAGTTGGGACATGTGTTTGTCCATCATCAACGAGATACGGCGCTCGCTGAGGGAGCCGATTTCAGCGATGGCCAGGGCCATGTTGTCAGCGGCCATGGCCACCGGTTCGGCGTGGAAGTTACCGCCGGAGATCACGTCGCCTTCGGCGGCAAATACCAGCGGGTTATCCGACACGGCGTTGGCTTCGACCACCAGCACTTCCGCAGCCTGGCGGAACTGGGTCAGGCAGGCGCCCATGACTTGCGGCTGGCAACGCAGGGAGTACGGGTCTTGTACCTTGTCGCAGTTCTGGTGCGACTGCGACACCTGGCTGCTTTCGCCGAGCAGGTCGCGATAGGCCGCGGCGGCGTCGATCTGCCCGCGCTGGCCGCGAGCGGCGTGAATACGCGCGTCGAATGGCGAGCGCGAACCGAGCACCGCTTCCACGGTGAGCGCGCCGCACGCCAGGGCACCGGCGAACAGGTCTTCACCTTCAAACAGGCCGCGCAAGGCGTAGGCGGTGGAGACCTGGGTGCCGTTGAGCAGCGCCAGGCCTTCTTTGGCGGCGAGGGTCAGCGGCGTCAGGCCGGCGACTTTCAGCGCCTCGGTGGCTTCCAGCCATTCGCCCTTGTAGCGCGCCTTGCCTTCGCCCAGCAGCACCAGGGACATATGCGCCAACGGCGCCAAGTCACCGGAGGCACCCACCGAACCTTTCAGCGGAATGTGCGGGTACACCTCGGCATTGATCAGCGCGATCAACGCGTCGATCACCTGCCGACGAATCCCGGAGAAACCACGGCTGAGGCTGTTGACCTTGAGCACCATGACCAGCCGCACCAGCGCATCGCTGATGGGCTCGCCGACGCCGGCGGCGTGGGACAGCACCAGGGAACGCTGGAGGTTTTCCAGGTCTTCACTGGCGATGCGGGTCGAGGCCAGCAGGCCGAAACCGGTGTTGATGCCGTAGGCGGTGCGGTTCTCGGCGAGAATTTGCTCCACGCAGGCCACACTGGCTTCGATCTGCGCCGTGGCGCTGTCATCCAGACTGAGTGTCACCGGCTGCTGGTAGATAGCCCGCAGTTGGGCAAGGCTCAGTTGGCCTGGAATCAGATTTAGCGCAGTCACATTCCTACTCCTTTTGAATTGTTCTTTTGACGATCAGTGCAAATTGGGTAACGCGGTGTCTTTGAGCAACTGGGCGGCGGCGGCAATGTCCGGCGCCAGCCAGCGGTCTTGTTCGTAGGCGGGGACCACTTCGCGCAACAAGCGCCAGGCGCGGTCGGTGCCGGCGCCGAAACGCTGGTCCTTCAGGAATTCGAACGCCTGGGCCGCCAGCAAATACTCGATGGCGAGGATCTGCGTGACGTTGGCCAACACCTGGTGCAGCTTGAGCGCGGCGTTGGTGCCCATGCTCAGGTGGTCTTCCTGCAGGCCCGAAGTGACGAAGTTGTCGAGCACCGCCGGTTGCGCCAGTTGGCGGTTTTGCCCACACAGGGACGCGGCGACGTACTGCACGATCATCATCCCGGAGTTGACCCCGGGGTTGCTGACGAGGAACGCCGGCAAGCCGCTGACATGCGGGTTGATCAAGCGGTCCAGGCGGCGTTCGGCCACCGAGCCGATCTCGGCCATGGCGATGGCGAGCAGGTCCGCCGCCAGGGCAACCGATTGCCCGTGCGGGTTGGCCTGGGACACCACGCGGTAGCTGTCCGGCGTGCCGAGCAGCAGCGGGTTGTCGGTGGCGCTGTTGAGTTCGGTCTCGATCTGGCGCGTGGCGTGTTCCACCTGGTCGCGGGCCGCACCGTGGATCTGCGGGATCGAGCGGATGCTCAACGCATCCTGGGTGCGGATGCCTTTGCTGCTGGCGATCACTTCACTGCCGTCCAGCAGCGCACGCAGGTTGATACCGACGTGCTGCATGCCCGGGTGCGGCTTGAGGGCGATGATTTCTTCGTCAAACGCATCGATCTGGCCGCGCTGGGCCTCGAAACTCATGGCGCCGATCACGTCGGCCCATTGCAGCAAAGGGTGCGCATCGGCCAGGGCCAGGCAGCTCAGGCCGGTCATGCACGGCGTGCCGTTGACCAGGCACAGGCCGTCCTTGGCGCCGAGCACCACCGGCTGCAAACCTTCGGCACTCAATGCCTCTTGCGCCGTAACGATCCGACCGCGATAGCTCACATTGCCCACACCCAACAAGGCCACGCCGACGTGGGCCATGTGGGTCAGGTAACCCACCGAGCCCTGGGACGGTACTTGCGGCGTGATGCCGTGGTTGAGCAGCGCCAGCAACGCATGCACCACCTGCGGGTGCAGGCCGGATTTGCCGTGGCTGTAGTTGATGACAGCGGCGCAGATGATGGCGCGGGTCTGTTCGTCGCTGAGCACCGGGCCGACGCCACAGGCGTGGCTCAGCAGGGTGTTGCGCGACAGCTGGCTGAGTTGCTCGCCCTTGAGCGAGACATTGCACAACGCGCCCAGGCCGGTGTTCACGCCGTAGGCGCGTTCGCCGCTGGTGACGATGCGTTGCACGATGGCCTGGGCATTGTCGATGCGGGCCCAGGCTTGGCCCGAGAGCTCGAGGACCGCGCCGTGACGAGCGACGGCGACCACGTCCTGCCAACGTAATGGGGTGTTGGCGATGATGATTTTGGTTGGCTGGGACATCTTCATACCTTCGTTAATTCTTGCGTAGCTTTGCCGGCCTCTTCGCGAGCAAGCCCGCTCCCACAGGGGGATTCATACCTTCTTCAATTTTGGTGCAGCTTCACTGGCCTCATCGCAGGCAAGCCAGCTCCCACAGGGGAATGCATTCCAAATGTGGGAGCTGGCTTGCTCGCGAAAGGGCCAGCAGCCGCACCACACCTTTTGGCTCAGACCACCGCCGCCCGCCGCTGAACAAACCGGTCCACATACTCATCCGCCGGCGAATGCAGGATCTCGCGGGGCGTGCCGACCTGGATCAGCTTGCCGTCCTTGAGGATCGCAATGCGGTTGCCGATCCGCACCGCTTCATCAAGGTCGTGGGTGATGAACACGATGGTCTTGTGCAGGGTCTTTTGCAGCTCCAGCAACTGGTCCTGCATCTCGGCGCGGATCAGCGGGTCGAGGGCGCTGAACGCTTCGTCCATGAGGATGATGTCGGTGTCAGCCGCCAATGCCCGGGCCAGGCCAACGCGCTGGCGCATGCCACCGGAGAGCTGGTGCGGGTATTTGTTTTCGTAGCCTTTGAGGCCCACGGTTTCGATCCAGTGCAGCGCGCGTTCGGCGCACACCTGCTTGCTTTCGCCGCGCACTTTCAGGCCGTAGGCGACGTTGTCGAGCACGCTCTTGTGGGGCAACAGGCCGAAGCTCTGGAACACCATGCTGATCTTGTGCCGACGGAATTGGCGCAGGGCTTCCATGTCCAGTTGCAGGATGTCTTCGCCGTCCACCAGGATCGCGCCGCTGGTGGGGTCGATCAGGCGGTTGAAGTGGCGCACCAGGGTGGACTTGCCGGAGCCCGACAGGCCCATGATCACAAAGATCTCACCGGTGCCGATGCTCAGGGACAGGTCGTTCACGCCGACCACACAGCCGGTCTCGGCCAGCACCTGGTCCTTGGTCTTGCCCTGGCCGATCAGCGACAGCGCTTCCTTGGAACGGGCGCCGAAGATCTTGAAGACGTTTTTGACTTCGATTTTGCTGACAGTAGTCATTTGCTCGCCTCATGCCGTGGACGACCATAGGCCTGGGTAATGCGGTCGATGACCACTGCGAGAATCACGATCGCCAAGCCGGCCTCAAGGCCGCGCCCGACGTTGAGGGTCTGGATGCCGACCAACACGTCTTCACCCAAGCCGCGGGCACCGATCATCGAGGCGATCACCACCATCGACAGCGCCATCATGGTCGTCTGGTTGATGCCGGCCATGATGCTTGGCAGCGCCAGCGGCAGTTGCACGCCGAACAGTTGCTGCCAGCGGTTGGCACCAAAGGCGTTGATGGCTTCCATGACTTCGCCGTCCACCTGGCGAATGCCCAGGTCGGTCAGGCGAATCAGTGGCGGCGCGGCGTAGATCACCGTGGCGAAAATCGCCGGGACCTTGCCTAGGCCAAACAGCATCAGCACCGGGATCAGGTACACGAAGCTCGGCATGGTTTGCATGATGTCCAGCAGCGGCATCAGCACCGAACGCAGGCGATTGCTGCGCGCCGAGAGGATGCCCAGCGGGATGCCGATCAGCACCGAGATCACCGTGGCGACCATCATCAAGGCCAGCGTCTGCATCAGCTTGTCCCACAGGCCAACCGCGCCCACCAGGAACAGCAAACCGACGATCACCGCCGTGGTCACCACCTTGCGGGTGGCGTGCCAGGCGACGCCGCCGACGATGGCCAGCATCAGCCACCAGGGCGCCGCGCGCAGCAGCCCTTCCAGGTTAACGATGGCCCACAACAGGGTGTCGGAAATGTGCCGGAACACATCACCGTAGTTGGTGACCAGTGAGTCCACCCAACCGTTGACCCAGTCGGCGATGGAAAACGTAAAACTCTCAGGAAACATATCGTGCTCTCGATCCAATGGGTTGTGGCCAGGCGCCCGGCCGACCCCTCAGGGTAGCCGGGCACACTTGACCTACAAGGCCGCGTCGATTTTCTTGGCTGCGTCGTCGCTCACCCATGCGTGCCAGACTTCAGGATGTTCCTTGAGGAAAATTTTCGCCAGTTTTGGCGACTCAATTCGCTCCTTGGCCATGCGACCCAGGTTCTGGTTCAGCAGGTCGATCGGCAGGTTGACCTTTTCCAGCACGGCCACCAGTTCCGGGGCTTGCTCGTGGAAGGTCTTGGACAGGCCGACCTTGATGGTCACGCTCTTATCCACACCGGCTTTTTCTTCCAGCTTGACCAGATCGACCTGGCCCATCAGCGGCGTTGGCGACCAGTAGTAGAACAGGATCGGCTCGCCACGCTTGTAGCTCGACAATACCGCCGCATCCAGCGCCGGGCCGGTGCCTGGGCGGAAGTTGGTGTAGGAACTTTCCAGGCCGTAGCTCTTGAGCATTTCGCTGTTGTCCAGCTCACAGGTCCAACCGGCCGGGCAGTTGTAGAAACGGCCTTTGGACGGTTCTTCCTGGTCCTTGAACACGGCGGCGTACTTGGCCAGGTCGGCGATGGTTTTCAGGTCCGGCGCCTTGGCTTCCAGCTTGCGTTTGGCATCGCCCTCGATCACATAGCGCGGCACGTACCAGCCTTCGATGGCACCCACCACCGGCGCACCAACGCCGACGACTTTGCCGGCCTTCTCGGCCTTGTTCCAGACTTCGCTGCGGCCTACCCATTCTTCGGCGAACACCTGGATGTCATTGCTGCTCAGGGCGTTTTCCATGGTGATGGAATTGCCTGGCAGGCTATCGGTTTTGCAGTCGTAGCCTTTTTCCAGCACGGTTTGCAGGATGTCGGTAAGCAACATGCCGCTTTCCCAGTTCAGGCCGGCGAATTTCACCGGTTTGCCGGACTCGCACCAGCCGGCCGCCTGAGCGCCAGCGCTGGCCAGCAAACCTGCAGAAAGCAAGGTAGCCATCAGGGTTTTATGCATTTTCATTGTTGTGACGCTCCCAATCTTGAAATGGATTACGGCAGTCAGTAGGCATCCTGCCCTGTCCACGTCCCATCAGGCTTGTGCCGCCAGCCCGGTTGTTGTTGGTACAGCGCCCTGCTCTGTTGGCAGGATCAGTTGAGCGGGCACGCTGCCGTGCCATTTTTTCGCACACACGTAGTACAGGGCGGCGGGCAGTACCAGGCCGATGATCCAGGAAATATCCACATCGCCCAGGGCGGCCACCAAAGGGCCGGTGTAGAACTTGGTGGAGATGAACGGCAACTGCACCAACACACCGAACACATAGACGCTGATACCCAGCAGGTTCCAGCGGCCATAACGACCGTTCGGATCGGCCAGCGCCGGCACGTCATAGCGGTCGCGGGTGATGCAGTAGTAGTCCACCAGGTTGATCGCGCTCCAGGGCGTGAAAAACGCCAGCAGGAACAAGATGAACGACTTGAACGCACCGAGGAACGAGTGCTGGCCGAGCAACGCGATCAGGGTCGCCGTACCGACAATCGCCAGCACGAACACCAGGCGCTGCATGCGCGTGACTTCCATACGCCCGCGAAAACCGCTGACGATGGTGGCGATGCACATGAAGCTGCCGTAGGAGTTCAGCGTAGAGATGGTCACCTTGCCAAACGCGATGCTGAAGTACAGCAACGCAGCCGTAGCACCCGTACCGCTCAAACCGACGATGTAGGCCACCTCATGACCGGCGAATTGCCCGTTGGACATGGCCGCGGCAAACACGCCGAGCACCATCGCCACCTGGGCACCGATCACCGAACCCGCGCCTGCCGCGAGGAAGGTTTTCACTGACGACGTGCTGCTCGGCAAGTAGCGCGAGTAGTCCGCCACGTACGGGCCGAATGCGATCTGCCAGGACGCCGCCAGCGACACCGCCAGCAGGAAACTGCTCCAGCTGAAGTGACGGATTTGCAGGAGCGCACCCACGTCGGTCTGGCTCATCAGACGGCTGAACAGGTACACAAAGGCAATCACCCCAATGACGCTGGCGACGCGGCCGATGAAGTGGATCACCCGGTAACCGAGCACCGTCACCAGCACAATGACACTGGCGAAAATCAGGATGCCAACACTGTCGCTGACACCAAACAACTGGCCTAGCGCCTGGCCGGACAACACCGTGCCCGTCGCGGTGAACCCGAGGTACATCAGGCACACCAGCACGATCGGAATCGCCGCGCCATACACACCAAACTGCACCCGGCTGGAGATCATCTGCGGCAGGCCCAACTTGGGCCCTTGCGCCGCATGCAACGCCATGACCCCACCGCCCAGCAGCTGGCCGATGAACAGACCGATCAACGACCAGAACACATCACCGCCCAACACCACGGCCAAGGCCCCGGTGACAATCGCGGTGATTTGCAGGTTGGCGCCCATCCACAGGGTGAACTGGCTAAATAGACGACCGTGTCTTTCCGCTTCCGGGATGTAGTCGATCGAACGTTTCTCGATCAACGGGGTGGTGTCATTTGCAGCCATGTCGGTTCAACCTCTGGTGGATTGTTATCTAGATCAGCGCAGATCAAATGTGGGAGCGGGCTTGCTCGCGAAAGCGGACTTTCAGTCAATGCATCTGTAGCTGACCCACCGTATTCGCGAGCAAGCCCGCTCCCACAAAAGCCCGCTCCCACATCGCCTTACTTGATCATCGGGAGGTTGAGACCCTGCTCTTTGGCGCAGTCGATGGCGATCTGGTAACCGGCATCGGCGTGACGCATCACCCCGGTCGCCGGGTCGTTGTGCAGCACGCGGGCAATGCGCTCCGCCGCTTCGTCGGTACCGTCGCAGACGATCACCATGCCGGAGTGCTGGGAGAAGCCCATGCCAACGCCGCCACCGTGGTGCAGCGAAACCCAGGTCGCGCCGCTCGCGGTGTTGAGCAGGGCGTTGAGCAGTGGCCAGTCGGACACGGCGTCAGATCCGTCCTGCATCGCTTCGGTTTCACGGTTCGGGCTGGATACCGAGCCGGAGTCGAGGTGGTCACGGCCGATGACCACCGGCGCCGACAGCTCGCCGCTGCGGACCATTTCGTTGAACGCCAGGCCGAGCTTGGCGCGCTGGCCCAGGCCAACCCAGCAGATACGCGCCGGCAGGCCCTGGAAGCTGATGCGCTCGCGCGCCATGTCCAACCAGTTGTGCAGGTGGGCGTCGTCGGGGATCAGCTCTTTGACTTTGGCGTCGGTCTTGTAGATGTCCTGCGGGTCGCCGGACAGCGCCGCCCAGCGGAACGGGCCGATGCCACGGCAGAACAGCGGGCGGATGTAGGCCGGGACGAAACCCGGGAAGTCGAAGGCGTTTTCCACGCCTTCTTCCTGGGCCATCTGACGGATGTTGTTGCCGTAGTCGAAGGTTGGGATGCCTTGCTTTTGGAAATCCAGCATGGCTTTAACGTGTACGGCCATCGACTGCTTGGCGGCCTTGATTACAGCGGCAGGCTCGGTCTTGGCACGGGCACGGTATTCGTCCCAGGTCCAGCCGGCGGGCAGGTAGCCGTTGAGCGGGTCGTGGGCGCTGGTCTGGTCGGTGACCATGTCCGGGCGCACGCCGCGCTTGACCAGCTCCGGCAGGATT
The DNA here is from genome assembly GCF_003852405.1 of Pseudomonas sp. KBW05. Taxonomy (GTDB): domain Bacteria; phylum Pseudomonadota; class Gammaproteobacteria; order Pseudomonadales; family Pseudomonadaceae; genus Aquipseudomonas. The sequence goes on along the minus strand of NZ_QAJM01000007.1, from coordinate 63,924 downwards.
TCGGCGGCGTTACCCAGCAGGGCGATGGAGATGGCCTTGCCTTCCTTGGTGTACTTGGCGATGCGCGCCAGGGCGTCGTCGAGGTCGGTGGCTTGCTCATCGACATAGCGGCTGGCCAGGCGGAAATCGATGCTGACCTGCTGGCATTCAATGTTCAGCGAGCATGCACCGGCCAGGGTGGCGGCCAATGGCTGCGCGCCGCCCATGCCGCCGAGACCGGCGGTGAGCACCCAGCGCCCTGTCAGGTCGCTGTTGTAATGTTGGCGACCGGCTTCGACGAAGGTTTCGTAGGTGCCCTGGACGATGCCCTGGCTGCCGATGTAGATCCAGCTGCCGGCGGTCATCTGGCCGTACATGGCCAGGCCCTTGGCATCCAGTTCGTTGAAGTGTTCCCAGCTGGCCCAGTGCGGCACCAGGTTGGAGTTGGCGATCAGTACGCGCGGTGCATTGCTGTGGGTCTTGAACACGCCGACCGGCTTGCCGGATTGCACCAGCAGGGTTTCGTCGTCGTTCAGGTTGGTCAGGCTCTCGACGATCTGGTCGTAGCACTCCCAGTTGCGCGCCGCACGGCCGATACCGCCGTACACCACCAGCTCTTTCGGGTTCTCGGCCACTTGTGGGTCGAGGTTGTTCATCAGCATGCGCAGCGGCGCTTCAGTCAGCCAGCTTTTGGCGGTGAGCTTGTTACCGTGGGCGGCGCGGATTTCTACGTCACGGTATTTAGTAGGCTTGGTCACAACTCAGACTCCTCAGCGATCGATGCGCATACTTGATTGGTGCGATGTGGACTCTTACGCACACATCTTTACTTGTACATACAAGCATATGCAATCAAGCGGCCAACTTGCGGAGGGGGCTGTTGATATTTTTCGGGAAAGGGCGTGCGAGCCTTGGAAATTAAGGCTTCGGGGGTTGATGAAATTTCTTACGAGGGAGTTTTGTCGCGGGGGATGTTTGTTGCGTCGGCATGGCTTTGCGCCATGCTGGGGCGTTCGGTAACAAAGTGGTGCGCGGGTTGGAAACAAGTTTTGTGAACACCACAAAACCAATGTGGGAGCGGGCTTGCTCGCGAATGCGGTAGGTCAGCCAGCTCATCTGGTACTGATACACCGCTTTCGCGAGCAAGCCCGCTCCCACATTTTTAACCGCGCGCGGTCAGTTCGATGATGCAACTGCGGCCAGCCACGGAGATATCCAGCAAGCCAGTGTTACCGTCCACTTGCAGGCAATCGTGATGGCCGAGCTTCTCGCCCAACACTTTCACTTCATCCGCCACGCTGAACACCAACACCGTCTGCGCCGTAGTGAAAATCCGCTGCTCGCCATCCACCCACTGCAACCGCGCGTGATAACGCGCTGGCGAATAGATCAGGTTGAAATCGCGAATCGGCCCGGTGATCAAGCGACACGCCACCTGGCTGTCACCCTTGAACGCGAACGCTTGCAGCGGTAACAACCCGCGCTGTTCCTCACCATCCACAGTCAACACCATGCCCGCGCCCTGGATCACGGTGATCAAACGCTGGTAGCCGGCAAAGGTGGAGAACCCGCCCGACTCAGCGATATCGGCAATCGACAGGCGCCAGCCAAAACCATCCAGGCCGCTGCCGGCGTCACGGGTGATTTCTTCGGTGCTGCCGCCGCCGTTTTTCCACGGCATGCGCACGTAGTCAGTGGCGCGCCAGACTTTCACTGCACTCATTTACTGAAACGTCCTTCCAGGCTGTGACGGGAACCGGGGTGGATCAACCGTGCGGCAGTCACCGGTTGGCGACCGGACCAGGTGCGGCGGCGAATCAACAGGCACGGCTCCGTGGGTTCGATTTGCAGCAGCTTGCACTCAGCGGCGTCGGCGAGGATGGCTTCCACCACGTGCTCGCCTTCGGTCAGCGGCGCAACCTGGTTCAAGTAGGCGTAAGGGGTCTGCTGGGTGAAATCCTGTTGCAGGTATTCCGGGGCGACCAGGGCGTTAACGAAGCGGTCTTCGATTTGCACGGGAATATCGTTTTCGAAGTGCACGATCAGCGAATGGAACACCCGCCCGCCTTCACGCATTTCCAGAGCAACGGCGCGTTCGGAACCGGCGGCCTCTTCGCCCAGGTGGATAACCTGGCACGTATGCCGATGACCGCGGGAGGCGATCTCATCGGCAATGTTGTGCACTTCGAACAGCGCCGACTGGCTCTTGGGTTCGGCGACAAAGGTGCCGACGCCTTGCATGCGCACCAGCAACCCTTCGGCGGTGAGCTCGCGCAGGGCGCGGTTGATGGTCATGCGGCTGAAGCCCAGTTGGCTGACCAGCTCGCTCTCCGACGGCACGCGGTAATGAGGCGGCCAGTTGCCGTTGAGAATCTGCTGGCTGATCATCTGTTTGACGCGGGCATACAAGGGCGCCGGACTTTCGTCCATGTGGGCAGCCAGCGAAGACTTGGCAGGCGGAGTCGGCACAGGGAATCCTTGCAGGGGGAAAAGATGCATAGATTGCCGGAGTTTACCGAGCAGGCAAACGTCTGTATATGTATATACAAATAAACACACGACCGGGGTGCCTTGATCATGTCCGCTTTCTTTGCCGAACGCGCACTGCTGCCTAATGGATGGGCCAATGATGTACGTCTTGAAGTCAGCGCCGATGGCCTGCTGACACAGGTTGCGGCCAACGCCAGTGCAGAGGGCGCCGAGCTGCTGAGAGGCCCGGTGTTGGCGGGCATACCGAACCTGCACTCCCATGCTTTCCAGCGCGCCATGGCCGGTTTGGCCGAAGTAGCGGGCAACCCGAATGACAGCTTCTGGACCTGGCGCGACCTGATGTACCGCATGGTCGGCAAGATCAGCCCGGACCAATTGCAGGTGATCGCGCGCCAGCTGTATATCGAGATGCTCAAGGCCGGCTACACCTCGGTGGCCGAATTCCATTACGTGCACCATGACGTCAGCGGCCAGCCCTATGCCGATCGCACCGAGCTGTCGCGGCAGATCAGCCAGGCGGCGGCCAGCAGCGGGATCGGTTTGACGTTGTTGCCGGTGCTCTACACCCATTCAGGTTTTGGTGGGCAAGCGCCGAACGAGGGCCAGCGCCGGTTTATCAACAGCACCGAAAACTACCTGGACCTGCAAGCGCGCCTCAAGCCGATCCTTGCCGCGCAACCGGCGCAGCAGCTGGGCCTGTGCTTCCACTCCCTGCGCGCGGTCACACCGCAACAGATCAGCACAGTGCTGGCGGCCAGCGACAAGGCCTGCCCGGTGCATATCCACATCGCCGAACAACAAAAGGAAGTCGACGACTGCCTGGCCTGGAGCGGCAAACGCCCGCTGCAATGGCTGTATGACAATGTGGCAGTGGATGAGCGCTGGTGCCTGGTGCATGCCACCCACGCCGATGCGCATGAAGTCACGCGCATGGCCAAGAGCCGGGCGATTGCGGGGTTGTGCCTGACCACCGAGGCGAACCTGGGTGATGGGATTTTCCCGGCGGTGGATTTCCTGGCCCAGGGCGGGCGCATGGGGATTGGGTCTGACAGCCATGTGTCGTTGAGCGTGGTGGAAGAATTGCGTTGGCTGGAATATGGCCAGCGCTTGCGCGATCAACGGCGCAATCGTCTGTATCGCAGTGACCAGCCGATGGTCGGACGTACGCTGTTTGACGCCGCCCTAGACGGTGGTGCCCAGGCGTTGGGCCAGCCGATTGGGCGCTTGGAAGTGGGCAAACGCGCAGACTGGATTGTGCTGGATGGCAATGATCCGTACCTGGCGACGGCTAGCGAGGATGGGATTCTCAACCGCTGGTTATTCGCGGGCGGGGATCGGCAGGTGCGGGATGTGCTGGTGAACGGGAAGTGGGTGGTACGGGATGGGCACCATGCCAGCGAAGAAGACAGCAATCGCGCATTCACCCAAGTCCTGAAGGACCTACTCGGTTAAAACATGTGGGAGCGGGCTTGCTCGCGAAAGCGGTGTGTCAGTCACTGCATCTGGTGCTGATATACCGCTTTCGCGAGCAAGCCCGCTCCCACATTTTTGATCCGCGTTGATTCAGGGTTACTGCGAAGTCTTCGCCATCTGCTTGTCCGACGTACGCCAGATCAACCGCGTGGTGTCATACCCCTGCTGTCGCGCCCTGCTCAGCAGATCTTCACGGGTGTCCGCATTGACCGTCGGCGTACGCGACAAGATCCACATATAACGCCGGCTCGGGCTGCCAACAATGGCGGTCTTGTAGTCATCGCTGACATACAACACCCAGTAATCGCCCTTGGCGACGCCCGGCAGCAACGACGTGAACCAATTGTTGAATTCCACCCAAAGCTTGTCGGTCTTGCCCGGCACTTGCGGGGTGGCGGTGCCTTTGGCTTCTTCCCACTTCCATTCAGTCGTCAGGCAGCGGTTGAACACCGACATGTCGCCATCCGGCAACAAGGTGTAACGGGCTTCGGACTGCGCGCAGTTGCGCTGGAAGTACATCGGCAATCGCGCCAGCTCGTACCAGGTGCCCTGGTAACGCTTGAGGTTGACGTTGCTCGCGGTCTTGGGTTGCAGATCATCGCCAGAATGGCTGGCGCAGCCTGCCAAAAACAGGCTGGCGCAAAGGTATAAAACAAAACGCATCATTCTTCTTCTCCCGCAGGCTCGCGCCCCGGTTTACTTCAGGCCTTGCCCGGAAAACATCAGAACCTTGTCACCGGCATATTGCACGCTGATAAAGCTGGTTTTATCGCCCCAGGTGCAGCTGGACATGCCCAGTGCGCCGGAACAATCGGTCGGCTTACCCAACAGCGACTCCACCTCGGCCTTGGCCATGCCAGCCGACAGCTTTGCGTAGTTTTCTTGGTTGACCTTGCTGCAAGCGGCCAACAGCACGCAAAAAGTCAGCAGGGCGAGACGGCGTAACGACATGGAAAAACTCCTGGAGGGACGAAGCAGCATGGGGGTCTGCCAGAAGCTTAGAAGGGAAAAGGGGTTTCTGGTTCCCGACGAGCAAAAACAAAAAAGCCCCGAAAACGCTGAAACGTTTCGGGGCTTCTTTTAGGGTGAACCGGCTCACAACACTGCCGATCACTTATCGCAGCAATTTACTTCTTGTGATACGCCGTCACGCGCTCAACTTCTTCCTTCGAACCCAGGAACACCGCCACACGCTGGTGCAGGCCTTCCGGCTGGATGTCGAGGATACGCTGGTGGCCGTCGGTGGACGCGCCGCCCGCTTGCTCAACCAGGAACGACATCGGGTTGGCTTCGTACATCAGGCGCAGCTTGCCCGGTTTGGACGGCTCGCGGCTGTCGCGAGGGTACATGAACAGGCCACCACGGGTCAGGATACGGTGCACGTCGGCAACCATTGCGGCCACCCAGCGCATGTTGAAGTTTTTCTTCAACGGGCCTTCTTCGCCCGCCATCAGCTCGCCAACGTAGCGGGTCACCGGCTCTTCCCAGTGGCGCTGGTTGGACATGTTGATCGCGAATTCCTGGGTAGCGGCAGGAATGGTGATGTCTTCGTGGGTCAGCACGAAGCTGCCCATTTCGCGGTCCAGGGTGAAGCCTTTGACGCCGTCGCCCAGGGTCAGCACCAACATGGTCTGTGGGCCGTAGATCGCGTAGCCGGCAGCAACCTGTTGGGTGCCTGGCTGCAGGAACGCTTTCTCGTTCAGCGGCTCGTTCTGGCTCAGGTATTCGTTCGGGCAACGCAGTACCGAGAAGATGGTGCCAACCGGGGCGTTGATGTCGATGTTGGACGAACCGTCCAGTGGATCGAACACCAGCAGGTACGCGCCTTTCGGGTATTTGCCCGGGATCTGGTAGGCATTGTCCATTTCTTCGGACGCCATGCCGGCCAAGTGACCGCCCCATTCGTTGGCTTCGAGCAGGATCTCGTTGGAGATCACGTCGAGCTTCTTCTGCACTTCGCCCTGCACGTTTTCAGTGCCCATGCTGCCCAGGACACCACCCAGTGCGCCTTTGGACACGGCGTGGCTGATTTCCTTGCAAGCACGCGCCACCACTTCGATAAGGAAGCGCAGATCGGCAGGCGTGTTGTTGCTGCGGGTCTGCTCGATCAAATAGCGACTCAAGGTAACGCGGGACATGTAAGGCTCCGGAGAATGGGGGGCTTAAAAACCCGCGCAGTTTAACGCGAGTCGGGGCTGATTTCCTCTAATCAGAGGATTTAACGCCAATAGAGTTCACGGTTTGGCCTGGGGCTTGCGCAACAAACTGTAGGCCATGCCTCCCAGCGCCGCCACACCGAGCAGGAGCACGGCCCACAGGCCGAGTTTCTTCCAGTCGGCACCGGCTTCAGGCGCAGCGGCAACGGCGGCTGTTTTGACCACCACCTCCCCTGCTACCTTCGCCTGCCCCAGCGTCTTGAAGCGCTCGGCACTGTAGTCCGGGATCAGCGTGGTCAACGGCAGGTTCGCCGCCTTCACCGACGCGTTGCCCAGCGCCAGGGTAAACGGCGGCTCACCCCGCGCCAGGAACACCAACTGCGTGGCGCGCACCGCAAAGCGCAGGGCCGGCGCCTCGACGCCCAGGCCGCCGCCGCGTTCGTCCACCTGCAACTTGAGCTCAGTGACCACCTGCCCCGGCAGCGGCAACTCATCCTGCACCACGTCCTGGCCGTTCTGGGCCAGGCGATAGAGCAAACCGTTGCTCAACGGTTGCCAGGCTTGCTGGCTGTCGCGACGCCCGGACAGCGTCACGGGCGCCAAGGTGTTGGGCTGGTTCAATGCGACACGCAAGCGCTCGATGTTCAGCCCGGTCGGCAACTGCCAACTGTATTCGCCCGCCTTGAGCCGCGTGCCCGCCAACGGCTGCGACCACACCAGCGGCATTGGCAGGCTGCTGCTAGTGGCGCTGACCAGCTTGGCCGAGGTCAACTGCGGCGCGGCCTGGCCTTGCCACACCAGGCGCAGGTAACGCGCCGACCGCCCCGGCAGGTTCACGTCATGCTGCTCGACCCGCTCGTCGGCAAACGACAGGCGCGCCACTTGCCCGTCGCCCCACGGTGTCCAGTGTTGCAAATCATCGCTGGCCTCGATGCTGAAACGCTGGAAACCCTCTTGCTCACGGCTCCAGTCCAGGCTCAGTTGCTGCAACGGCGCCTTGATCGCGCTGGCATCCAGCACCCAGCCGCGCAACACCTGCTGCGCCTGGGGCGTGGAGGGGCGGATTTCCAGCAACGTGCCTTCGCTGGTGGATTTCATCACCACGCCCGGCAAGGCTTCATGGGTGTCGGCGGCGTACAGTGGGAACCACTTCACATCCGCCACATGGCGGCTTTCGCTGCGCTGCGCGGGTTGGCGGGACAGCGCGTAGGCCTGCGCCTCCCCGGCGGCGCTGAACACCCGCACGTCGCTGAGATCGGCCTGCCGCGCGCGCAATTGCACCGCCAACGGCAACTCCAGGCGATACCAGGGGCCGGCGCCACTCACCGCCAGCGGCACCTGGACCGCGAAGTCGGCCGGCGTTTCCTGGGCGTAGGCCGCCGAACACAGCAGCCACAACGCCAACCCACTCAGACTCAGCTTGCCCATCAAGACGATGCTCCCTCAGTTCCCACACGCTTGGGCGGCAGCGGCGCAAAGTAGCCCACCACCAGCAACAAGCCGCCCACGCCGATAAACGACACGATCCGCGCCAGCCCGCCACGGTTGCTCAATTCGACAAAAAACAGCTTGGCCACCACCAGCGCAATTAGCGCCGCGCCGATCAGCCACACTTCGCGACGATGGCGCAGGTGGCCGCCGATCATCAGGCCGAGGGCGATCAGCGTCCATACGATCGACAGGCCGGCCTGCACCAGCATCGATTCGAGCAACGCATCCAACTGGAACGGCACACCGCCCCAATGGTGCGCAGCGCGCATGACCAGCGCGGTAAAGAATGCGAACAGCGAAATGCCCGCCACGCCCTGGGCGATCAACTCCACATGCGGCCCACGCTCCGGTGCGGCACTGCGCGACCACAGGTAGATGCCCAGCAGCGCAAACAGCAGGCCCAGGTCCAGTGGATTGAGTAGCGGCACGTAAGGCAGCGGCTCGGCCGTGCCGTCGCTGAACATATTCGCCAACCAGAACCAACCGAGCATCAGCACCGCCAATGGCAGCGCGGCGAGCACACGGTATTCCCGTGGGTACGCCGCCACCGGCCACGGCCAGTTGCGCGGCGCAGCGGCCAGCACCAGGTACAGGCTGGGCAGAATCGCCCAGCCGAGCCAGCGCCAGGCGTTGTACTGATCCGACAGCAGCAACAGGCCGTAACGCAGCTCCAGCGCCAGCACGCCGATCAGCATCCAGCAGCCCAACACGTGGGCCGCGCTCAACACCTTGCCGGGCACGGTCGCCGCCAAGCGCCGCAGCGAGATGAAATGCACGGCGAACACCGCCAACCACGCCAGCCAGCCAAACTGCGCTGCCGGGTGGTAATAGGCGTGGGCAGACGCCAGCAACACCACGCCCGCCGCTGGCATCAACAAGGTGCACAGCATGCCCAGCGCCGCCCAGTTCAGGCGGGCGGCCAGCAGCGTCCAGATCGCCACGCTTACGGCGGCGATCGCCAACAGGAACGCGCCTTGCAGTTCGCGCGGGACAAAACGCAGTACTTCGCCGACCAGCGCCAACGTCCACCACGCCGCGCCCCACACCAGTAGCAGGTCGGACAGGCGTTGCAGTTTCAACACATCAAACACCGGCGCATGGGGTTCACGCTGCAAGCGCCAGGCGCCGACCAGCGCGGCCAGGCCCAGCACCAACGGCGTCCAGAAACCGCTGTGGGCCAGTGGCCGCAAGCCTTCGCTGGTCAACGGCCCCAGCAGTTCCGGCACCGACAGCAGGAATGAACCGCCGCCGATCAATTGCAGCAGCAAGCCGAATACAAAGCTGACGCGCTGCTGCAGGTACAGGCTCAGCCAGATGATCAACAGACCACTGGCCGCCCACACGCCGCTGGCGCTTTCCCACGGCAGCACAAACAGCACCGCAAGATTGATCAACACCAAACCCGCCAGCAGCACCACCGACAGCCCGCGCAGCAAGCGCACATCACCGCGCACCATGTCATCGCGTGCCGCCAGCAGCATGCCGCCGATCAAGGCCAGGCCGATCAGCGACGCGGTGAGCAAACCACTCCAGCCCGCACTGAACACCGCTGCGCCTTCACCGCCTTGCAAGCGCAGCAGGAACAACGCGCCGCCCAACAGTTGCACGGCAAACGCGGTGAAGAGGAAGGTGCGCGAGCCGATGCGCAGGCCGACAAACAGCGTCAGCAGCCCGGCGAGGGCCCAGCTGATAGCGGTGCCTTGGGCCTGCAACAGCAACGGCTCCAGCAAATACAAGAAGCTCAAACCCAGGCATGCCAGCACTGGAACGCCTTTGCGCTCCCAGCCTGCCGCCTGTTCGGGAGCGGCCTTGCGCAGTTGATCGAAGCTGAACAGCAGCGCCGCGCCAAGCAGCAGCGCGCCCAGCGGTGCGCCATCGAGCAAAGTGTGTTCGCCGACGCGCAGCTCGCTGAGGAAGGCCAGCGCCGAGCCCAGTTGCAGCAGCAAGCCGAACGCCCGCGCCAATGGCCGCTGCTGGCGCAAGCCCAGCCAGAAGATCCCGGCGCCTTCCACGGCCCAGGCGGCAGCGGTCCAGCGTGCATCGAGGCCCAAAGGGATCGCGAGGCTGGCAAAGATCACACCCAGTGCCAGACAGGTTTCGGCCAACAACAAAGCGCGGCCACCCCTGAGCAGTCGCGCCAGCCCCATATAGATAATGCCCAGGCCGAGCGCACTGAACGCGGCGGCAAACTCAAGGTGCTGCACCAGCGCGAACTGCAAGCCAAAGCCCACCAGCGGCGGGCCAAAGAGCAGGCTGCCGTCGACATAATCACCCTTGGCAGCCGACCAGCGCAGCAACGCGTCACGGCCTTCAGGCGCGTCACCCATTTCCAGCAACTTGCGCCGGGCAAACAACAGGCCGATGGCCAGGTACATCAGGAAAAACAGGATCAGGAACGGCTCGGTGCTCCACAGCAGTTCCGGCGTGTAGGAGCGCATACCCCAGGCGAAGCCGATGCCGAAGGTGCCGACGAAGCCGATCAGGTTGAGCAGGCGCCACGCCTTGAACCAGGCAATGGCAAGGATGCCGGCGTTGAGCAAGGCGAAGTAGCTGAACAACGCCACATGGTTGCCGGCGCCGGTGGACGTGAGGATCGGCGCCGCAAAGCCGCCGAGCGCGGCGGCGCAGGCCAGGCCCAAGGCATCCTGGGTAATCGCCAGGATCGCCGAAAACACCGTGACCGCCACCAGCAAACCCAGCGCCGCCCCCGGATCGATCAGCGGATGCAGGCGCATCGCCGCGAAGACCGTGAGGTAAAGCACCGCGATCCCGGTGCCTTGCAGCATCAAGCCGTAGTTGCTGTTGCGCAGGCGCAGCCACCAGCCCAGGCCCAACAGGGCGATGGCCGCGGCGGCGACACCGGCGTAGCGCACCTCAATCGGCACCACCATGCCTTCGGTGGCATAACGCAGCAGAAACGCCAGGCCGAGGAACAACAGCACCACGCCCACACGCAACACGGTGTTGCCACCAAACAACCAATTGCGCGCGCCGCTGATGGCGCGTTCGATCAGGTTGGGGCCACGGGGGATTGCCGGTTCTTTTTCTGGGCGTGGGGTCGGGGCCCAGGCGTCTTCCGGCAGTGGCCGGCTCGTTTCGGCAACCACGGCGACGGGTGCCAATTCGGCCGGCAGCTCCCAGACAAGCTCGGGCGCCTTGGCTACGGGGGTTGGTTCTGGGATCGGGGGTTCGACAATGACACTGCTTGGTGGCGCGGGCACTTCAAGTTGCCGCAGGCGTTCACCGAGGGCGATCAGCGCCTTTTGCGTGGTTTCCAGCTGGGTTGCCTGCTTGTCTGCCTGGGCCGACAGTTGCGTGAGGCGGATCGCCTGGCCAATACCCAAGCCCAGCAGCGCACCGATGCCGGCGTCACTGAACGACTCGTCGAGTGTCCAGCCGAGCGCGAGGCCAATCAGCATGAAAATCCATTGCATGGTCGAGAATCCCTAGGCAAACCGAGGCCTAGTATATCGACGCAAGAGCAATGTGGGAGCAGAGCTTGTGTGAGCTTATGTGGGAGCGGGCTTGCTCGCGAAAGCGGTGGGTCAGGCGCAGATGAGTTGCCTGACACGCCGTCTTCGCGAGCAAGCCCGCTCCCACACTAGCCCGCTCCCACAGGGTAGCGTGGTGTTTAGTCGAGGGCTTTCCAGATCTCGGTGGCGTACTCGCGGATGGTCCGGTCGGAACTGAACCAGCCCATCCGCGACGTATTGAGCACCGCCGAACGCCACCACGCCTTGGAATCGTGCCAATGCGCTTCGACCCGCGCCTGGGCGTCCCAGTAGGAATCGAAGTCGGCACACACCAGGAAGCGGTCGTAATCGACCAACCCGTCGATCAAGCCCACATAACGCCCCGGATCATCCGGCGAGAACACCCCGCCACGAATCGCTTGCAGCACATCGTTGAGGCGATGGGACGCTGCAATATCGGGCCCGGCGTTGAATTCGCCAGCATGTTTACGCGCTTCCACCTGCTGCGCGCTGAGGCCGAAGATAAACATGTGCTCGGCACCGACGCGCTCGTGCATCTCCACGTTGGCGCCGTCCATGGTGCCGATGGTCAGCGCACCGTTGAGGCCGAACTTCATGTTGCTGGTGCCCGAGGCTTCAAAGCCGGCGGTGGAGATCTGCTCCGACAAGTCCGCCGCCGGAATGATGCTTTCCGCCAGGCTGACGTTGTAGTTGGGCAGGAACACCACCTTGAGCAGGCCGCGCACGGTGGGGTCGTTGTTGACGGTGCGGGCGATGTCGTTGGTCAGCTTGATGATCAACTTGGCCTGGTGATAGCTGGCGGCCGCCTTGCCCGAGAAGATCTTCACCCGTGGCACCCAGTCGGTGCCCGGTTCGGCGCGGATCGCCTGGTACAGCGCCACGGTGTGCAGCAGGTTGAGCAGTTGGCGCTTGTATTCGTGGATGCGCTTGACCTGCACGTCAAACATCGCCGCCGGGTTGACCGAAATGCCCAGGCGTTCGTGGATGATTTCGGCCAGTGCCCTTTTACTGTGCAGGCGTTGCTCGGCGAAGGCCTTGCGGAACGCCGGTTTGTCGGCAAACGGTTCGAGCTCGATCAGGCGCTGTTCGGGCTTGTCGAGGATGTCCGGGCCAAGGGCTTCCACCAGCATCTCGGTGAGTTTGGGGTTGGCCTGGTACAGCCAGCGGCGGAAGGTGATGCCGTTGGTTTTGTTGTTGATGCGCTCGGGGTAGAGCTTGTGCAGTTCGGAGAACACCGTGCTGCGCATCAACTGAGTGTGCAAACCCGACACGCCGTTGACGCTATGGGAGCCGAGGAACGCCAGGTTGCCCATGCGCACGCGGCGGCCATTGTCTTCTTCGATCAGCGATACGGCGCGCAGCACGTCAAAGTCGTGGATGCCTTTGGCGCGGAGCGAGTCGATGTGCTGGGCGTTGATCAGGTAGATGATCTGCATGTGCCGGGGCAGCATGCGCTCCATCAAGCCGACAGGCCAGGTTTCCAAGGCTTCGGGCAGCAGGGTGTGGTTGGTGTAGGAAAGGGTTTCGACGGTGACCTGCCAGGCCGCGTCCCAGGCGATGTCATGCAGGTCCACCAACTGGCGCATCAATTCGGCCACGGCGATGGACGGGTGAGTGTCGTTGAGTTGGATCGCGGCGTGTTCGCCCAGGCTGAGGACGGAGCCGTGCATGTTCTTGTGGCGGCGCAAAAGGTCTTGCAGGGAGGCGGCGACAAAGAAGTATTCCTGGCGCAGGCGCAGTTCCTGCCCCGCTTCGGTGCTGTCGGCCGGGTAAAGCACCCGGGAGATGCTTTCGGCGCGGGCCACTTCGGCGACGGCACCGAGGTGGTCACCGGCGTTGAAGCGTTCCAGGTGCAGGTCTTCCACGGCGCGGGCACGCCACAGGCGCAGGGTGTTGACGCTGGCACCGCGCCAGCCGACCACCGGGGTGTCGTAGGCGATGGCGCGCACGGTTTCGTTGGGGGTCCATTCCTGGATCAGCTTGCCGGAACTGTCAGGCTTGGTTTCGACGCTGCCGCCAAAGCCAATCGGGTACACCACTTCGGGCCGTTCGAACTCCCACGGGTTGCCGAAATCCAGCCAGTGCTCGGTCTGTTCCTGTTGCCAACCATCGACAATCGCCTGGCGGAACAGGCCGTGTTCATAACGGATGCCATAGCCGTGGCCGGCAATGCCCAAGGTCGACATGCTTTCCATGAAGCACGCCGCCAAACGGCCCAGGCCACCATTGCCGAGCGCGGCGTCGGGCTCCAGCAGGCGGATGCGCTCAAGGTCCACGCCCAGCTCCGCCAGGGCTTCACGGGCAATCTCCAGCACGCCGAGGTTGCTCAGGCTGTCGTAGAGCAGACGGCCGATGAGGAACTCCAGGGAGAGGTAGTACACCCGCTTCTGGCCTTTGCGGTAGATGCGCCGCGTGTGGTCCATCCAGTGATCGACCATCTGGTCGCGCGCGGCCAGGGCAATGGCTTCGAACCAGTCGTGGTCGAAGGCGTGATCCGGGTCCTTGCCCACCGCGTAGGTGAGTTTGGTCAAGACGGCATCGCGGAATGCGGCTACCTCTGCTTCTCGTGCAAGTGGTTCCTGAGACATCAGATGCGACCTCGGGCGAGATAGAAGGAGTTGCTAGAGCCTAGACGGTCTGACAGACGGTGACCGCTCTGGTTCGGCACTTTTTTAACGCATTTACCTTTGCTGGTTTTTGATGCATTGGCCGTGCCTGCTTTGGCTCAGGCGCGCCTTCTGGCTGAAACCCAGAAAATATTGTTCAAAAAATCACCAATCCCGGTATGATCGCGCGCCCGGATACAGCCCCACCTTTTGGAACCCTGATGAAGCCTCAACTGATCGCCGCCGCGGAACTCGACCGTCTTGAAACGTGGCAGAAATACTCCGCGCACATGTGCGGTGGCTGCGTGTCCAGCTGCTGCACGCTGCCGGTCGAAGTGAAGGTCAAGGACCTGATCCGCATTGGCCTCGTCGATGAGTTCGAACTCGGCGACCCGGCGAAGAACATCGCCAAGCGCTTGCAGAAGGAAGGCATCGTTGAGCGCTTCAATTCCAAGTCCGAAATTTTTACCCTGCAGCGCATGAGCAACAACGACTGCCTGTTCCTGGATCGTAAGACGCGCTTCTGCACTATTTATGACAAGCGCCCGGATACCTGCCGCAACCACCCGAAGATCGGGCCGCGGCCGGGGTATTGCGCGTATAAGCCGAAGGAAGTGGTGCGCGAGACCAAGTTCAAGACGCTCGATAAGTTCTGATCCAGATTCTGTAGTGGCCTTTAGGGCCTCATCGCAGGCAAGCCAGCTCCCACATTTTGATTTGTGAACACATTCAAAGGTGGGAGCTGGCTTGCCTGCGATGGGGCCAGCAGAGCCAACACACAAACTGCAGGCACAAAAAAACGCCCCCGGCCTTTCGACCGGGGGCGTTTTTCATTCAGCCTGAGTTAACTCAGTTCTTGGCTTTCTTGGCAGCGCGGGTACGCTCGCCTTCGTCCAGGATCTTCTTACGCAGGCGGATCGACTTAGGCGTAACTTCGCACAGCTCGTCGTCCTGGATGAATTCCAGGGCCTGTTCCAGGGTGAAGCGAACAGGTGGAACCAGAGCGATGGTTTCGTCTTTACCCGAAGCACGCATGTTGTCGAGCTTCTTGCCTTTGGTTGGGTTGACGCCCATGTCGGTGTCACGGCTGTTCAGACCAACGATCTGACCGTTGTAGATCTCTTGACCGTGTTCAACGAACAGCTTGCCACGCGCCTGGAGGGTTTCCAGGGAGTAGGTCAGCGCCTTGCCGGTTTCTACCGATACCAGAACGCCGTTCTGACGACCGGACATTTGACCGGACTTCATCACGTCGTAACGGTCGAAGATCGAGGTCAGGATGCCAGCACCGTTGGTCAGGGTCAGGAACTGGTTACGGAAACCGATCAGACCACGAGCAGGGATGTTGTATTCCAGACGTACACGGCCTTTGCCATCCGGCACCATGTTGGTCAGGTCGCCCTTACGCAGGCCCATCTCTTCCATGACCTTGCCCTGGGATTCTTCAGGGGTGTCGATGGTGACGTTTTCGAACGGTTCGTGCTTGTTACCGTCAACAACGCGGATGATCACTTCTGGACGACCAACGCCCATTTCGAAGCCTTCGCGACGCATGGTTTCGATCAGTACGGACAAGTGCAGCTCGCCACGGCCCGATACTTTGAACTTGTCAGCCGAGTCGCCTTCTTCAACGCGCAGTGCAACGTTGTACAGCAGCTCTTTGTCCAGACGTTCCTTGATGTTACGGGAAGTCACGAACTTGCCTTCTTTACCGCAGAATGGCGAGTCGTTTACCTGGAAGGTCATGGAAACGGTTGGCTCGTCAACGGTCAACGGCTTCATCGCTTCAACGTTCAGCGGGTCGCACAGGGTGTCGGAGATGAACAGCGAGTCCATACCGCTGATGCACACGATGTCGCCGGCAGCAGCTTCTTCAACGTCTACACGGTGCAGACCGTGGTGACCCATCAGCTTCAGGATACGGCCGTTACGCTTCTTGCCGTCAGCATCGATAGCCACAACCGGAGTGTTCGGCTTGACGCGACCACGAGCGATACGGCCAACGCCGATAATGCCCAGGAAGCTGTTGTAGTCCAGTGCCGAAATTTGCATCTGGAACGGACCGTCACGGTCAACAGCCGGCGCTGGTACGTTGTCGACGATCGACTGGTACAGCGGGGTCATGTCTTCAGCCATGTCGGTGTGGTCCAGACCGGCAATACCGTTCAGGGCCGAGGCGTAGACGACTTTGAAGTCCAGCTGTTCTTCGGTGGCACCCAGGTTGTCGAACAGGTCGAAGATCTGGTCCAGAACCCAGTCCGGACGCGCGCCTGGACGGTCAACCTTGTTGATCACCACGATTGGACGCAGGCCGGCTTCGAAAGCCTTCTTGGTCACGAAACGGGTTTGCGGCATAGGGCCGTCTTGGGCATCAACCAGCAGCAGAACGGAGTCGACCATCGACATTACGCGTTCTACTTCGCCGCCGAAGTCGGCGTGGCCCGGGGTGTCCACGATGTTGATGTGGTAGCCGTTCCAGTTGATAGCGGTGTTTTTAGCCAGGATGGTAATACCGCGCTCTTTTTCCTGGTCGTTGGAGTCCATCACGCGCTCGTCGTTGAGCTCGTTGCGCTCCAGGGTGCCGGATTGACGCAGGAGTTTGTCTACCAGGGTGGTTTTACCATGGTCAACGTGAGCAATGATGGCGATGTTACGTAGATTTTCGATCACTTGTGTATCTCGATCAGAGGATTCGGTGTGCTGACAGGTCGTGGCAGCGATTAACAGTAGAGTCAGGCCTTGCCGTTACAGCTTGACGGCAGAGTCGGGGGGCCGGTGACGCAGGCCACAGGCAAACAGCCCCGGGCTCTTAGCTCGGTCGATAAACGCGCACATTGGCATGCCCCTCACTGAGCAAATGGTGGGCATGCAGGCGACTCATCACGCCTTTGTCGCAATACAGCAGGTACTGACGGCTGTTATCCAGTTCCTTGAAACGCGCGTTCAATGCATAAAACGGCAGCGTTTGTACGTCGATGCCAGCGATTTCCAGCGGCTCATCTTCAGCGGCATCCGGGTGACGGATATCAATGACGATCTGGCCGGCCAGGGCTTCGCTGACTTCTTCGATCTTGATGTCCTGGCCCAATTCGTCGATCACGCGATCGATCGGCACCAGCTTGGCGTTCTCGAGCGCACGCTCCAGAACGGCCATGTCGAACTGTTGTTCTTCGTACTCCACGCGGTTGCGCTTGGCGTGGGTCTTGGGGTTCACCGAGATGACCCCGCAATATTCAGGCATGTGCTTGGCAAAGTCGGCCGTGCCGATTTCTTCGGCCAGGTCGATGATGTCCTGCTTGTGACTGGCGATCAGCGGGCGCAAGACCAGCTTCTCGGTGACGCAATCGATCAGCGACAGGTTCGGCAGCGTTTGGCTGGAGACCTGGGAGATGGCTTCACCGGTCACCAGGGCGTCGATCTGCAATTGATCGGCGATCCGCGACGCAGCGCGCAACATCATACGCTTCAATACCACGCCCATATGACTGTTATCGACTTTACCGAGAATTTCTCCCAGCACTTCCTCAAACGGTACGCTTACAAATAGCACGCGTTGGGAGCTGCCGTACTTCTTCCAGATAAAGTGCGCGACTTCCATCACGCCCAATTCGTGTGCACGCCCGCCCAGATTAAAGAAGCAGAAGTGGCTCATCAGGCCGCGGCGCATGATCTGGTAGGCCGCCACCGTGGAATCGAAACCGCCGGACATCAATACCAGGGTCTGTTCCAAGGCGCCCAGCGGGTAGCCGCCGATGCTGTTGTGCTGGCTGTGGATGACAAACAACCGTTGGTCGCGAATTTCCATGCGCACTTCAATTTGCGGCGCTTTCAGGGAAATTCCGGCGGCGCCGCACTCGCGACGCAGCTTGCTGCCGACGTATTTCTCGACGTCCATGGAGCTGAAGGTGTGCTTGCCGGCGCGCTTGCAGCGCACCGAAAAGATCTTGCCTTCGATCTCGCTGCCGAAGTGCTGCTTGCACTTCTCAGTGATGTCGTCGAAGTCGCCCAGCGGGTACTCATCCACCTGCAGGAAATGCGCGATGCCCGGCATGCAGCTCAGGCGCTCGGTCATGTCCTTCAAGGCTTTGGCGTCGGTGATGCGGGTTTCCAGCTCGAGGTTGTCCCACACGCCGTTCACCACCACAGCCGGGTCCAGGTCACGGAGCACGGCACGGATGTTCTTGGCCAACTGACGGATGAAACGCGTCCGTACCGGTCGGCTTTTGATGGTGATCTCGGGGAAGACTTTAACGATTAATTTCATGGAAACAGCGCGCGCCGGGCCTGCTGAAAAAGGGGGGCGCGGATTATAGCGGAAATCGCTCAAGGTTTAACCAGTTAATATGCATCGGACTGCGCGCGCACTAAAGCAGTGCATTTTCGGGCGCTGACGCCACATTGCGGTGCGCCATTTCCGGGCTTTTGTCGCTTTGCACCTTTATAGGGGCGTTTTTGGACCAGAAAACCCATGTTGGCGCACTGGCATGCAATTTGCTCTCTTGTGAGGCAGGTTGCCATGGCGGACTATCCGCGCCGGCATCACCCACATTCTAAGGGCTAACTCCACTACCCCAGCCCGAAGCCACCCGGAGGACACTATGTCGAAGTCGGTTCAACTCATCAAAGATCATGACGTTAAATGGATTGATCTGCGCTTCACGGACACCAAAGGCACTCAGCACCACGTGACCATGCCGGCTCGTGACGCGCTGGAAGACGACTTCTTCGAAGTCGGCAAGATGTTCGACGGTTCCTCCATCGCTGGCTGGAAAGGCATCGAAGCCTCCGACATGATCCTGCTGCCGGACGACGACTCTGCCGTTCTGGACCCGTTCACCGAAGAGCCGACCCTGATCCTGGTCTGCGACATCATCGAACCTTCGACCATGCAAGGCTACGATCGCGACCCGCGCGCCATCGCCCACCGTGCCGAGGAATACCTGAAGACCACCGGTATCGGTGACACCGTTTTCTGCGGTCCTGAGCCTGAGTTCTTCATCTTCGACGAAGTGAAGTTCAAGTCCGACATCTCCGGTTCGATGTTCAAGATCTTCTCCGAGCAAGGCTCGTGGATGTCCGACCAAGACATCGAAGGCGGCAACAAAGGCCACCGTCCAGGCGTCAAAGGCGGCTACTTCCCAGTACCTCCGTTCGACCACGACCACGAAATCCGTACCTCCATGTGCAACGCACTGGAAGAAATGGGCCAGGTCGTTGAAGTTCACCACCACGAAGTGGCAACTGCTGGCCAGAACGAAATCGGCGTCAAGTTCAACACCCTGGTGAAGAAAGCCGACGAAGTTCAAACCCTGAAATACGTTGTCCACAACGTTGCTGACGCCTACGGCCGCACCGCGACCTTCATGCCGAAGCCGCTGTACGGCGATAACGGTTCGGGCATGCACGTTCACATGTCCATCGCCAAAGATGGCAAGAACACCTTCGCTGGCGAAGGTTATGCCGGCCTGTCGGAAACTGCCCTGTACTTCATCGGCGGTATCATCAAGCACGGTAAGGCCCTGAACGGCTTCACCAACCCGGCGACCAACTCCTACAAGCGTCTGGTACCAGGCTTCGAAGCGCCGGTCATGCTGGCCTACTCGGCCCGTAACCGTTCCGCCTCGATCCGTATTCCTTACGTCAACAGCCCACGTGGCCGTCGTATCGAAGCACGTTTCCCGGACCCGGCTGCCAACCCATACCTGGCTTTCGCAGCACTGCTGATGGCTGGCCTGGACGGTATCCAGAACAAGATCCACCCAGGCGACGCCGCCGACAAAAACTTGTACGACCTGCCGCCTGAAGAGGCCAAAGAGATCCCACAAGTGTGCGGCAGCCTGAAAGAAGCCCTGGAAGAGCTGGACAAGGGCCGTGCGTTCCTGACCAAAGGCGGCGTGTTCAGCGACGACTTTATCGATGCCTATATCGCCCTGAAAAGCGAAGAAGAAATCAAGGTCCGCACCTTCGTACACCCACTGGAATACGAGCTGTACTACAGCTGCTGATCCGGTAGCGCCGCTTAACGTGGCGTGACAAAAAAGACCTCCTTCGGGAGGTCTTTTTTTTGCCCAACATTTTGGGCTTACGCCGCATCCAATCTGCGAATCCAATTAAACATGTGGGAGCGGGCTTGCTCGCGAATGCGGTGTATCAGGCACAGATGTTCTGTCTGACCCACCGTATTCGCGAGCAAGCCCGCTCCCACAGTTGAATTGTGTACATCCAGTGAATTTATAGCTTCCTGAACAAGCTTCACAAAACCGCACTATATTGGTGCGACAAGCCGCACCCTTCCCACCCGCCAGCCCATTTTGGTTCGAAACTTCCCGAGCAAGCTGGCAGAACGCTACAGATTCGCGCCCTAAACCCCCATTCCAGGGCATTTACGCTTCTTTTCGGAGCCTTGGTTTGGTTTTTGCATTTTCCTTGTATCAGCGTGTGCCTCAAGCCCGCGCCTTGCTCCAAAAGAGGTCCTGATGACCATCAGCGATGCACTGCACCGTTTGCTACTCGACAACCTGACCACCGCGACCATCCTGCTCAATGACGACCTGCGTCTTGAGTACATGAACCCGGCGGCGGAGATGCTCCTGGCCATCAGCGGCCAGCGCAGCCATGGGCAGTTCATCAGCGAATTGTTCACCGAGTCGGCCGAAGCCTTGAGCTCGTTGCGCCAGGCGGTGGAGCAGGCACACCCGTTTACCAAGCGTGAAGCGATGCTCACCGCCCTCACCGGCCAGACGCTGACCGTCGATTACGCCGTGACCCCGATCCTCAGCAACGGCACGACCCTGCTGTTGCTTGAAGTGCATCCCCGCGACCGCCTGCTGCGCATCACCAAGGAAGAAGCGCAGCTGTCCAAGCAGGAGACCAGCAAGATGCTGGTGCGCGGCCTGGCCCATGAGATCAAGAACCCGCTCGGCGGCATTCGTGGCGCGGCGCAGCTGCTGGCCCGCGAGTTGCCCGACGAGAACCTCAAGGACTACACCAACGTCATCATCGAAGAAGCCGACCGCCTGCGGAACCTGGTGGACCGCATGCTCGGCTCCAACAAGCTGCCGTCGCTGGCGATGACCAACGTGCACGAGGTGCTGGAGCGTGTTTGCCAGCTGGTCGAGGCCGAAAGCCAGGGTTGCATCACCTTGGTGCGCGACTACGACCCGAGCATTCCCGACGTATTGATCGACCGCGAGCAGATGATCCAGGCGGTGCTCAATATCGTGCGCAACGCCATGCAAGCCATCAGCAGCCAGAACGAATTGCGCCTGGGCCGCATCAGCCTGCGCACCCGCGCCCTGCGCCAGTTCACCATCGGCCATGTGCGCCATCGCCTGGTGACCAAGGTCGAGATCATCGACAACGGCCCGGGCATTCCTGCGGAACTTCAGGAAACCATCTTCTTTCCCATGGTCAGCGGCCGCCCGGACGGTACCGGGCTCGGCCTGGCCATCACCCAGAACATCATCAGCCAGCACCAGGGTCTGATCGAATGTGAGAGCCATCCTGGCCACACCACGTTCTCGATCTTTCTGCCACTGGAACAAGGAGCCCCATCGACATGAGCCGTAGTGAAACTGTCTGGATCGTCGATGACGACCGTTCTATCCGCTGGGTCCTCGAGAAAGCCTTGCAACAGGAAGGCATGACCACGCAGAGCTTCGACAGCGCCGACGGCGTAATGAGCCGCCTCGCGCGCCAGCAGCCCGACGTGATCATCTCCGACATCCGCATGCCCGGCGCCAGCGGCCTGGACCTGCTGGCACGCATTCGCGAGCAGCACCCGCGCCTGCCGGTGATCATCATGACGGCGCACTCGGACCTGGACAGCGCTGTCGCGTCCTACCAGGGCGGCGCGTTTGAATACCTGCCCAAGCCGTTCGATGTGGACGAGGCGGTGGCGCTGGTCAAGCGCGCCAACCAGCACGCCCAGGAACAGCAAAGCCAGGAAGCCCCACCGGCCCTGACCCGCACCCCGGAAATCATCGGCGAAGCGCCGGCGATGCAGGAAGTGTTTCGCGCCATCGGACGCTTGAGCCACTCCAACATCACAGTGCTGATCAACGGCGAGTCGGGTACCGGTAAAGAGTTGGTGGCCCACGCCCTGCACCGTCACAGCCCCCGGGCTGCTTCGCCATTCATCGCGCTGAATATGGCGGCGATTCCCAAGGACTTGATGGAATCCGAGCTGTTCGGCCACGAGAAAGGTGCGTTCACCGGCGCGGCCAACCTGCGGCGCGGGCGCTTTGAACAGGCCGACGGCGGCACGTTGTTCCTCGATGAAATCGGCGACATGCCGGCCGACACCCAGACTCGCCTGTTGCGCGTACTGGCGGACGGCGAGTTTTATCGCGTCGGCGGGCACACGCCGGTCAAGGTCGACGTGCGCATCATCGCGGCGACCCACCAGAACCTGGAAACCCTGGTACACGCGGGCAAGTTCCGTGAGGACTTGTTCCACCGCCTCAACGTGATCCGCATCCACATCCCGCGCATGTCGGATCGTCGCGAAGACATCCCGACCCTGGCCCGCCACTTCCTCAGCCGCGCTGCCCAGGAGCTGGCCGTGGAGCCGAAGCTGCTGAAAAGCGAGACCGAGGAGTACCTGAAGAACCTGCCATGGCCGGGCAACGTGCGCCAGCTGGAGAACACCTGCCGCTGGATCACGGTGATGGCGTCCGGGCGCGAAGTGCACATCAGCGACCTGCCGCCCGAGCTGTTGAGCCTGCCGCAGGATTCGGCGCCAGTGACCAACTGGGAGCAGGCGCTGCGTCAGTGGGCCGACCAGGCGCTAGCTCGCGGCCAGTCGAACCTGCTGGACAGCGCCGTGCCGGCGTTTGAGCGGATCATGATCGAGACGGCCTTGAAGCACACCGCTGGTCGCCGTCGCGATGCTGCCGTGTTGCTGGGTTGGGGGCGTAACACCCTGACGCGCAAGATCAAGGAATTGGGGATGAAGGTCGACGGTGGCGATGATGACGAGGGCGACGACGCCTGACATCTCTCTAACCTCCACCGAAAATCCAATGTGGGAGCGGGCTTGTGTGGGAGCGGGCTTGCTCGCGAATACGGTGTATCAGGCACAGATGTTCTGTCTGACCCACCGCTTTCGCGAGCAAGCCCGCTCCCACATTTGGTTCCGCACAAGGTTTGGAGACTGTGCACCGCTTGAATGCACCGTGAACCGGCATCGGGCACCGACTCAAGGCCTGGAGTATCGGCCTGATTGAAAACTCTTCGAAGTCCGGAAACACCAAAGCCCCGTATTCCGGGGCTTTGCGCTTTCTGTAAAAAGTTTTTTGCACAACCTGGCCACTCTGGCACGCGCCCTGCAATAACCCTTGTACAACCCAGTTTCGGGGACCTTGGTACAGGCAGGCCGAGAATCCCCTCTTTACACCCGGGGTGCTTGATGCGAACCGCGTCGCGCTCCACACCGCTTTGGGGAACCTTGGTACAGGCAGGCCGGGGATTCCCTCTTTAACACCGAAGCCCTTGCGGCTTCAGCCCGTTTTGGGAGCCCTGGTACAGGCAGGCCGGGAACTCCCTCTTTTATTGCTCCTGGAGATGGATCTCCAACCGCCAGCGGCCCTCGGCCTTCTCGCCCTTCCACTCCCCGCGTAACGGCCGAGCCGCCACCAGGTTCAGCAGCAGGCCGCCATCGGTCTTGCGGATGCGCCAATTCACATCCTTGTCATTGACCTTGAGCTGCCCACTGGCCGCCTTGCCCTGGGCGTCGAACAGCAGCGCCACGGTGCCATCGATATGTTCACCGTGCAGCTTGGGTTCGCTGTTGAACCACACCACCACGCCATCCGCCGCCGTATCAAGCTGTTGCAGCTCCACCGGGTCCGCCGTGGTCAGGCGACCGATCATCAGCCCCACCATCATGCCGACAATCGCCAAAGAGCCCATGACCCTCGGCATTAGCTTCGGTCTTGGGTCCTCTTCGGGGGTAGAATGCAGCGCATCTTTACCTTCGGAGCCGTGCATGTTTCACGTCATCCTTTTTCAACCAGAAATTCCGCCGAATACCGGCAACGTTATCAGGCTGTGCGCCAACAGTGGCTGCCACCTGCATTTGATCGAGCCTTTGGGCTTCGACATGGACGACAAGCGCCTGCGCCGCGCCGGGCTGGACTACCACGAGTACGCCACGCTCAAGCGCCACGCCGACCTGGCCAGCTGCCTGGAAAGCCTGGGGCACCCACGGCTGTTCGCGTTTACCACCAAGGGCTCGCGACCGTTTCATGATGCCAGCTTTGCCGAAGGCGACGCCTTCCTGTTTGGCCCCGAGAGTCGCGGCCTACCGGCCGAGGTGCTGGATGCCTTGCCTGATGGCCATCGCTTGCGATTGCCGATGCGTGAAGGGTGCCGCAGCCTGAACCTGTCCAACACTGTGGCCGTCGCTGTCTACGAAGGCTGGCGCCAACTGGGCTTCAAGTAACACACAAAACAAAATGTGGGAGCGGGCTTGCTCGCGAAAGCGGCGTGCCAGTCACTGAAGATATCGACTGACATACCGCATTCGCGAGCAAGCCCGCTCCCACATTTGATCGGTGTCGCTGTTCAGAACCGCTTACTGAACGGTCGACGAACCTTCCTGTTGCATGCGCTGCAGCTCTTGCGCGTACAGGGCATCGAAGTTCACCGGTGCCAGCATCAGCGCTGGGAACGAGCCACGGGTGACCAGGCTGTCCAGGGTCTCACGGGCATACGGGAACAGGATGTTCGGGCAGAACGCGCCCAGGGTGTGGCTCATGGACGCTTCGTCCAGGCCCTGGATCAGGAAGATACCGGCCTGTTGCACTTCAGCGATGAAGGCCACTTCTTCGCCATTCTTCACGGTCACCGACAGGGTCAGCACGACTTCGTGGAAGTCGCCTTCCAGTGCCTTTTGACGGGTGTTCAGGTCCAGCGCAACGCTTGGGGTCCATTCCTGGCGGAAGATCGCCGGGCTTTTCGGCGCTTCGAACGACAGGTCACGCACGTAGATGCGCTGCAGCGAGAACTGTGGGCCTTGGTCTTGCGCAGCTTCGGTGTTCTGTTGGTCAGTCATCGCAGATCCTTGTGATCTTGGGGTCTTTTAGGGGTTAGGCGAGCAGCGCATCGAGCTTGCCGGCGCGCTCCAGGGCAAACAGGTCGTCGCAGCCACCGATGTGCTTGGCGCCGATCCAGATCTGCGGCACGGACGTGCGCCCCGCCTTCTGGGCCATTTCGGCACGCACCTGGGGTTTGCCATCGACCTTGATTTCTTCGAAGGCAACGCCCTTTTTCTCCAGCAAGGCCTTGGCCCGCATGCAGTAAGGGCACCAATCGCTGGAGTACACGACAACCTGGCTCATATCACTTCACCAGCGGGAGGTTATCGGCTTTCCAGCTGCCGATACCGCCGGACAGTTTGGCGGCGGTGAAACCGGCCTTGAGCATTTCGCGGGCGTGGGTGCCGGCGTGCTGGCCCTGGGCATCGACCAGGATGATAGTCTTGGCCTTGTGTTTTTCCAGCTCGGCCAGGCGCGCGATCAGCTTGTCCTGTGGAATATTCAGGGCACCGACGATATGGCCGGCGGCAAAATCCTTGGCCGGACGGATGTCCACGACAACGGCCTCATCCTTGTTGACCAGCGCGGTCAGCTCCGACGTGCTCAGGCTGCGGCCACCACGGCTCATCTCGTGAGCGATCAGCAGCGCCAGCAGGATGACGAAGGCACCCACGAGCAGATAGTGGGCAGTGGCAAATGCAATCAGGTGATCAACCATCAAGGAGGTTCCAGGGCGTTAAAATGGCGGTAAGTATACACAGCCGTCAGGGGCGGCCAACCCCCGTAAAGCGGTGACGCGGTCGGAACTTCGCTTTAAACTGCCACTCCCTTTTCAATCGCCTTCCTTTATTACCGCCACGAGAGGATCTATGACTACTACGCCTAAACCTTTGGTCCTGATAATTCTCGATGGCTTCGGACACAGTGAAAGCCACCACGACAACGCGGTATACGCGGCCAGGAAGCCCGTACTCGACCGCCTGACCGCGACGATGCCCAACGGCCTGATCTCCGGCTCCGGCATGGACGTAGGCCTGCCGGACGGCCAGATGGGCAACTCGGAAGTCGGCCACATGAATCTCGGCGCCGGACGAGTGGTCTATCAAGACTTCACTCGCGTGACCAAAGCGATCCGCGATGGCGAGTTCTTCGAGAACCCGACCATCTGCGCCGCCGTCGATAAAGCCGTGGCTGCCGGCAAGGCCGTGCACTTCATGGGCCTGTTGTCCGATGGCGGCGTACACAGCCATCAGGACCACCTGGTCGCCATGGCCGAACTGGCTTTCAAGCGCGGCGCCGACAAGATCTACCTGCACGCCTTCCTCGACGGCCGTGACACCCCGCCGAAAAGCGCGCAATCGTCCATCGAACTGCTCGACGCCACCTTTGCCGCCCTGGGCAAAGGCCGCATCGCCAGCCTGGTGGGTCGCTATTTCGCCATGGACCGCGACAACCGCTGGGACCGCGTGTCCCAGGCCTACAACCTGATCGTCGACGGCCAGGCCGAATTCAACGCCGCCACTGCCCAGGAAGGCCTGGAAGCCGCCTATGCCCGCGGCGAGAGCGATGAGTTCGTCAAAGCCACCACCATCGGCGAGCCGGTCAAAGTGGAAGACGGCGACGCCGTGATCTTCATGAACTTCCGCGCCGACCGCGCCCGCGAGTTGAGCCGTGTGTTTGTCGAAGACGGTTTCAGCGAGTTCGAACGCGCGCGCCAGCCGAAAGTCCACTACGTCGGCCTGACCCAATACGCCGCCAGCATCCCGGCCCCTGCCGCGTTCGCGCCGGGCAGCCTGGAAAACGTGCTGGGCGACTACCTGGCGAAAAACGGCAAGACCCAGCTGCGCATCGCCGAAACCGAGAAATACGCCCACGTGACCTTCTTCTTCTCCGGCGGTCGTGAAGAACCGTTCCCAGGCGAAGAGCGCATCCTGATCCCGTCGCCAAAAGTCGCCACCTACGACCTGCAACCGGAAATGAGCGCGCCGGAAGTCACCGACAAGATCGTCGATGCCATCGAACACCAGCGTTATGACGTGATCGTGGTCAACTACGCCAACGGCGACATGGTCGGCCACAGCGGCAACCTCGCCGCCGCGACCAAGGCCGTGGAATGCCTGGACGAATGCGTCGGCCGTATCGCCGAGGCGCTGGAAAAAGTCGGCGGCGAAGCGCTGATCACCGCTGACCACGGCAATTGCGAGCAGATGTCGGATGAATCCACCGGCCAGGCCCACACCGCCCACACCACCGAGCCGGTGCCGTTCATCTATGTCGGCAAGCGTGATCTGAAAGTGCGTGAAGGTGGCGTACTGGCAGATGTGGCGCCGACCATGCTGAAGCTGATGGGGCTGGAGAAGCCGGCTGAGATGACTGGGACTTCGATCCTGGTCTGAAACGCTTTAGGGGTTGCTCAAAGCGGTCTGCCCGCCAATAATGGTCCCGAGCGCGAAACCAGTTGCCTCCAGCGGCAATAACTGGCGTAGGAACCCCGTTGATGGTTGGACATCAGCGTAGGGTGAGACCTCCACACCCCCGCTTGAGGGTGTGTATATGAATATCAAGCAGTTAACTTAGGGCAGTTCGAGAGAGCTGCCCTTTTCTTTGCCTGCTAAAAAAGGTGGTAGCGCTGGTATAGCAGTTCGCCGTGGCGATGCTTGTTCAGTGCCTTGGCATCGGTCTGCATGAAATTCCACAACACATTGCCAGCCTGGATATTCACGACAACCAGCATTTGCCGCCTGCTCTCGTAAGCACCAATGAATGCCAGCCGAGCCGAACCATCGCTGTACGCGACACGCCAAATTTCCAAGGGGCCCGTCAGCGTGTCCAGTGCAACCCTGACATACCGCTCCCTCGCGTCCTGTCGCTTCTCAACTATATGCCGCAGCGTTGCACGCCGAATCCGAACCCCTCCCAAAGGAGACGTTATACAAACTTCGGAACACGCCGCGTCAATGAGCCCCAAGTTAGAAGCCACGACCTCAACAGCTTCGGCAACATCCTCGCCCGCAGCCACCTCCTCAATCGGGCAGGAACGAAGCGCCCTGTCGAGGCTGCGCAAATCTGGCAAACCGTAATCAAGCCAGGTTTGCTGGCCTTTTGACTCATAAATAGCGGGCATTGCCCATCGCGCCGACTCGCTGATTGATTGGCCCGAGAGTCTATTCTCAGAGAGCAAAAACCAGCGCAGCAGGAGCATTTCAAAGCGTTTCTACCGCACCAAATCCCAGGCATTCACCTGGACCAACACATTAACGACCATTCGTCGGCCAGGGCACACCACGCGCCGACCCAAATTCAAATGCATATTGCGGCCATAGGGCGCCCAACTTGCCCCCCAGCCCGAATTGGGCGTTTTTTTTGCAGCAGTTGGCGGGCATACTAGGCCGTCCCTTTCCCTGGTGTCGCCCGCCTCTATGCTTCGCGCCTTGATTTCCCTTGCCCTTGTCTGCCTGCTCCAACCGGCGTTTGCCGATGAGCGCGCACAAACCCAACAACAGTTGGACGCTACGCGTCAGGACATTACCGAGCTGAAAAAGCTGCTCGGCAAGCTCCAGGAAGAAAAATCCGGGGTGCAGAAAGACCTGCGCGGTACGGAAACCGAGATGGGCAAGCTGGAGAAGCAGGTCCAGGAGCTGCAAAAAGAATTAAAGAAGAGCGAGTCGGAACTGGAGCGACTCGACGCTGAGAAAAAAAAACTCCAGGGCGCACGCGTTGAACAGCAACGCCTGATCGCCATCCAGGCCCGCGCCGCTTATCAGAGTGGTCGCCAGGAATACCTCAAGCTGCTGCTGAACCAGCAGAACCCGGAAAAATTTGCGCGCACCCTCACCTATTACGATTACCTGAGCCAGGCGCGTCTCGCGCAACTGAAGGGTTTCAACGAAACCCTGCGCCAGTTGGCCAACGTCGAACAGGAAATTGCCGACCAGCAATCACAGCTGCTCGACCAGAAAACCGCCCTCGACACCCAACGCGATCAGTTGGAACAAGTACGCAAGGAACGCCAACAGGCCCTGGCCAAGCTCAATGACGACGTGAAGGCCCGCGACGCCAAGCTCCAGGCCCGCGAGCAGGACCAGGCCGACCTGGGCAAAGTCCTCAAGACCATCGAAGAAACCCTGGCCCGCCAGGCACGTGAGGCTGAAGAAGCGCGCCAGAAAGCGCTGATCGCCCAGCAGGAAGCCGAAAAAAAGCGCCAGCGTGAGGCCGAACTGGCAGCCACCACGGACGCCCCGGCGCCCCGTAAACCGGCGCATGCAGCCCCTGGCCCGCTGGTTTCCAGCGCCGGCGAGAACTTCGGCGGCCCTTTTGCTTCGGCCCGCGGCAAACTTCCATGGCCAGTTGATGGTCGATTACTGGCACGCTTCGGTGAAACCCGTGGCGATGACACCCGCGCCAAGTGGGACGGGGTGATGATCAGCGCCTCTTCCGGCAGCCAGGTCCACGCCGTCCACGGTGGCCGTGTGGTGTTTGCCGATTGGCTGCGGGGCGCCGGTTTGTTGGTGATTTTGGACCACGGCAATGGCTATTTGAGCCTTTACGGCCACAATCAGACTTTACTCAAGTCGGCAGGTGATGTTGTAAAAGCCGGTGAATCCATCTCCACTGTCGGTAACAGTGGTGGCCAGGACACCCCGGCGCTGTACTTCGCTATTCGTCAGCAGGGTCGCCCGAGCGATCCTGCACAATGGTGCCGTTCCCAAGGATAGGGCCGCATCTACATTAGGAGTTCGTTCGACATGCTGCATTTGTCCCGCCTCACTTCGCTGGCCCTGACCATCGCCCTGGTGATCGGCGCGCCCCTGGCTTTCGCCGCACCGACCGCACCGGCTGCACCCGCAGTGACCACCAAGGCGCCATTGCCGCTGGACGAGCTGCGCACCTTTGCCGAGGTCATGGACCGGATCAAGGCAGCTTATGTCGACCCTGTAGACGACAAGACCCTGCTGGAAAATGCCATCAAGGGCATGCTCAGCAACCTTGACCCGCACTCCGCCTACCTCGGCCCGGAAGATTTCGCCGAGCTGCAGGAAAGCACCAGCGGTGAGTTCGGCGGCCTGGGCATTGAAGTCGGCTCCGAAGATGGCAACGTCAAGGTGGTCTCGCCCATCGACGACACCCCGGCTTCCAAGGCTGGCATCCAGGCCGGCGACTTTATCGTCAAGATCAACGGCCAGCCAACCCGTGGCCAGACCATGACCGAAGCCGTGGACAAGATGCGCGGCAAGATCGGCCAGAAAATCACCCTGACCCTGGTGCGCGATGGCGGCACGCCGTTCGACGTGACGCTGACCCGCGCGACCATTGTGGTCAAGAGCGTGAAGAGCCAGCTGCTGGAGTCGGGCTACGGCTACATCCGCATCACCCAGTTCCAGGTCAAGACCGGCGACGAAGTGGCCAAGGCCCTGGCCAAGCTGCGCAAGGACAACGGCAAGAAGCTCAACGGCATCGTGCTTGACCTGCGCAACAACCCGGGCGGCGTGTTGCAGGCGGCGGTGGAAGTGGTCGATCACTTCATCACCAAGGGCCTGATCGTGTACACCAAGGGCCGTATCGCCAACTCCGAGCTGCGCTTCTCGGCCACCGGCAACGATCTCAGCGAAAACGTGCCATTGGCCGTGCTGATCAACGGCGGCAGCGCCTCGGCGTCGGAAATCGTCGCCGGCGCCCTGCAAGACCAGAAGCGCGGCGTGCTGATGGGCACCACCAGTTTCGGCAAAGGCTCGGTGCAAACCGTGCTGCCGCTGAACAACGACCGTGCCTTGAAGATCACCACCGCGCTGTACTACACGCCGAACGGTCGCTCGATCCAGGCCCAGGGCATCGTGCCGGACATCGAAGTGCGCAAGGCCAAGATCACCAACGAGGCCGACAGCGAGTACTACAAAGAGGCGGACCTGCAAGGTCACCTGGGCAATGGCAACGGTGGGGCCGACCAGCCAACCGGCAGCGGCGCCAAAGCCAAGCCGATGCCGCAGGACGATGACTACCAACTGGCCCAGGCGCTGAGCCTGCTCAAGGGCCTGAGCATCACCCGCAGCCGTTGATATGCGTCTTGCCCTGATCATCGCTGTGCTGTGCAGCCTGGCCGGGGTCGCTCACGCGGCCCCGGCCAGCGAATCGCATAAAGCCTACCTGACCCTCATCATCGACGACCTTGGGCAAAACCTGCCCCGGGATCGTCGCGTGCTGGCCCTGCCTGGGCCAGTGACCACGGCGATCATGCCCGACACGCCCCACGCCGCCGAATTCGCCCGCGAGGCGCACAAGGCCGGCAAGATCGTCATCCTGCACATGCCCATGGACCCGGCCACCGGCCCGTTCGCCTGGCACCCCGAGCTGCCCATCGAAGAACTCGGCAAGCGCCTGGACGCCGCGTTCAAGGCCGTGCCCTACACCGCCGGCATCAACAACCACATGGGCAGCCGCATGACCGCTCAGCCCGCGGCCATGGCCTGGCTGATGGCCGAGCTGCAACGGCGCAACAAGTTCTTTGTGGATAGCCGCACCAGCGCGCAGACCGTCGCCGCCGCCGAGGCGCAGAAGATCGGCCTGGCCAGCGTCTCGCGGGACGTGTTCCTCGATGACGAGCGCACTGAAGCAGCCATCACCACGCAGTTGCAGAGCGCAATCAAGCTAGCCCACAAGCAGGGCTCTGCAGTGATGATCGGCCACCCGTATCCGCAAACCCTCGCGGTGCTGGAACGCGAACTGCCCAAGCTCAAGGCCCAGGGTGTGGATTGGATCGATATCAAGCTGATGATCAGTGTGCGCAGCAACCAGGCGATGGCGGGGCATGGCAAGGACGGCACCTACCGGCCCGCTGCTAGATAAGTACCGCTTGAGCCCTGTGCCAACCCTGAATAGTGAGCCCTTCACCTCACGATTCAGGACGCCCCATGAACATCACCCATATTGCCCTTTCCGGGCTGCTGCTTGGCAGCCTGCCAGGCGCGCTAATTGCCGCACCCAAGGACTTCGGCGAAGGCCTGGTCAACACCAGCGCCGCGCGCCTGCTCACCAATGCCCGCCAAGAACACGCGCAGTGGAACGGCGTCGGCCGCATCCGCAACGAAGCCCAGACCCTGTGTACGGCCACCTTGCTGGACACCCGTGACGCCAGCGGTAAGTCCGGCCCGGCGTACGCACTCACCAGCAGCCATTGCCTGCATCGCCTAAATGGCGCGGTGCAAAGAGACCTGCCGATCAAGGGCAGCATCAGCTTCAACTATTTCGACGACACCCTGGAGTCGATCAAGACCTACCCGCTGAAAACCTTGAAATGGGGCAGCAGCCAAGGCGTTGACCTCGCGATTATCGAGTTACAGGCCCCGTTAGCAGACCTGCTCAAAGATGGGATTACCCCACTCAAACTCGCCGATGAAGTCCCCGCCGATGGCAATGACATCCTCGCCCTGGCCGCTCCCGAATGGGACACCTTGCACCTCTCGGCATGCGTCCAGCAAAGCTCCCGGGAACTGGTGGAGCAACCGTTCGTATGGCGTGTCACCATGAAAAACCAATGCCAAGGCATCGCACGCGGCAGCTTTGGCGGGCCGCTGCTCGACCGGGCCACCAATACGGTGTTCGGGATCCTCAGCACCAGCACCACAGGCCAGCCCGAGGAGCGCAAATGCCAGCGGGACGCACCCTGCGAAATCAACAACGGGCAGCCCACCTGGCATCCCGACACCAACTACGGCAGCCCCGTGGTTTTTCTCAACCAGTGCTTTGCCGGCGGGGTGCTAAACGCCGACAACGAATACTGCGACCTCTACCCGATCACCTCGATCACCTTCAGAAACCCGGAACCGATCCAGCAGTACTTCGTGAAGAAGCCAGGGGGCAAAAGCAAAGATATCGTGCCCCGCTGGAACTTGACGTTCACCACCAATACCCCGTTCTACCGCTACAAAACCACACGACGCGCCATTGAATGCGAAAACCCGGTGAACTACAGCTCACCGATCAACGCCGAAAACGCCTACATCAACAACGCAATTGGCCCACAGACCGGCATGCATATGCTGTGCATTGTCGGTGTGGCATCCGCCGAACAAGCGGTGACCAACGGCATGATGCGAAATGCCCTGACCCTTGCGGTCGAACTCGCCGAACCCGGCCCGGCGCGAACGCCTGACTTGACCATCAGCCTCGACAAATACGGTCTCGGCGCCTACACCGTGATCTGGAATCTGGCCCCGCCGTTCATGCATCGTTACACCTATAAATATGGCCCCGCAGCCACTACCGACTGTTTGCGCCCTGCCGGCTTCTCGTCGATCCCGCCCGAGCCCTTGCTCGATGAAGATGACGAGCCCATCGAGTTGGTCCGCCCACTCAATGACGCCTCTGACCCCGCGCGGGAAAAGTTCGCCCAATTGATCAGCATCAGGTCCACGCCAATCAAGATCTGCACTTACGCATACGACCAGGCAGACCAGCCCTCGACCCTGCGGATCGATCTGCTGAAACCTCGTTGACCCCTTAAATAGCTACCGCTTGTACTGGCCTGGAGTCGTCGATAGTGAGCCTTCCAACCCTCTGGAGAGTTCACCGATGAATCCCCTGCAATTCAATGACCTGCTCATCAGCTTCACCTGCGAGTTTCTGCCACTGTGGAACGACAAGGGGTCTGGCGCGTATAACGCCGTCAGCCTGTGGCGCCCCAGTACCGCCTCCGACGCCCTTGGCCAGTTCTTCCCCTTGGGCGACATCGCGACGAGCAACTATCTGAATATCAACCAGCGCAAAATTGTCGCAGTCGTCAGTGATGCCAATAAGGTAAATGGCACTGCGTTGCGCCCGCCGAATGACTACCAACTGGTATGGCGGGACGCGGGCTCAGGCGCGCGGACCGACTTGTCCATCTGGCAACCATTGGCGCCTGAAGGCTATGTCGCAATGGGTCTGGTGAGTGGCGTAGGTTATGAAAAACCATCGCGCAATGCCGCACGCTGTGTGCGCAGCGACCTGGTGGTAAGCGCGCAGCCCGCCGAGCTGATTTGGAGTGATTCCGGCAGCGGG
The DNA here is from genome assembly GCF_003852405.1 of Pseudomonas sp. KBW05. Lineage (GTDB taxonomy): Bacteria > Pseudomonadota > Gammaproteobacteria > Pseudomonadales > Pseudomonadaceae > Aquipseudomonas. Next base: position 30,163 of record NZ_QAJM01000007.1, on the reverse strand, counting down.
GCATCCAGTGATTTCAGTGCCTGGGCCATTGCCGCACCAGAAGCCGTACCGGGAGAAATCAACTTGGCCCCCGGCACTTTCACGGGTATCGCAGGCTACACCAAGCCAACTCTGCCGGCCTACGCTCTGCGCCTGGCACTCTCGACGCAACTGAGTGAACCTGCGCCCCCGCCACCGCTCACCGGCTTTGAAAGCCCCACCGTAACACCCACCTCGGCGGCGCCGCAGGTCTGTCAATTGCCATGGTTCTGTGTGAGAGACCCGGAACTGAGTCCTGTCGAGCAACTGGATTCTTCGCCGATCTATCGCCTGGAACGTACTGACCGCCACCTGCCCGCCGGCTTCGGACACAACACCACCGCCACCATACAGCCGCATGCCTGGACCGCACTCAAAGGCGAGGTCGGAAATCACTCGCTCGCTCTTGCGCACACCTCTTCTGTTTCGCTGCACAGCAGTTGGTCCGCAAACGCACGCCATTTCGAATTGAAATTTTCAGCGAACCTGGACCCGGCCTTTACGCATACCCAGCGTTCCGCCAAGGGCTGGAATGTTTCATCTCCCTTGGAAATCATCACCTACGTTCCGGCAAAAAAAGCTGTCGCGGCCTACCTGATTCAAAGTGAATACCGCTTGCTGCGCCAGGACGGCGGCCAAGTTTCGACCACCGTCACCTACACCAACGGTGATCAGGTTTACATGAGCGAGTTTCCCCACGATGAACCGGTACACAGCGAGGAACCTGCGGTACAGCCCCCGCAGGCATCATCCGAACTAGAGGTAGCGAGCCATGATCTCGTCGATGTGCCCATCGCGCCTTAACTGATCAAGCGCCGCTTGCAGCTTGGTCACCACCTCATCCGGCACCTGCTTGTTGAGCGCCAGGTACAACTGGGCACTGTTGAAGCGCAGCACGGTCTTCAGGCCTGTCACCCCCACCTGGCGCGCCAGGTAGCGCCCGGCTGGATCACCGGTGGCCCACAGGTCGATCTGGCCATCCAGCAGCTTTTGCGCGTTGTCCTGGTCGCGCAATACCACCACCGGGTTGAGGCCCTGTTTTTCCAGGGTCTCGGCGATGGCATCGCCTTTGTAGGCGCCAATCTTGTAGCGGCGTGCATGCTCAAGGTCAGCCAATTGGATCTTGCTGTCAGCCTTGGCCAACAGCACCCAGTCGTCCGGGCCGATGGGGCCGACCCATTTGAACAAGGCCTCTCGGTCCGGCAGGCGCGCCATCACGAACACGCCATAACCGGGTTTTTCCAGGGCGAGCTTGTAGATTCGCTCCCAAGGAAAACGCAGGGTGAGGTTGTAGGAAATGCCGGCACGCTTGAAGGTTTCGCGCACGATGTCCACGGCGATGCCTTCGATGTTGTCTTCCTTGGCGAAGTTCTTGCCGTTTTTCGCCATGTTGTAGGGCGGGAAGTTTTCCGTCAGCAGCACCAGGGCGGTGCCAGACGGTTCCTCGGCACGGGCCGAGCCCGTCAACAGGATGGACGTACTGGCGAGGGCGAGCAGCAGCTGTTTGAACATGAAGGGATACCGGAATCCATGGCAAGCGCAGAGAGTGCCGCGCACTTGCCATGGTGTCCAGCAGCGTTTAACGAACGACGATACCGCGCGCCGCCATGTAGGCTTTTGCCTCAGGAACGGTGTATTCGCCAAAGTGGAAAATACTCGCCGCCAGCACCGCGCTGGCGTGACCTTCGATCACGCCGTCGGCCAAATGCTGCAGGTTGCCGACGCCGCCGGAAGCGATCACCGGAATCCCCAGCGCGTCGCTGATGGCACGGGTGACGCCGAGGTCGAAGCCGTTCTTCATGCCGTCCTGGTCCATGCTGGTCAGCAGGATTTCACCGGCGCCCAGGCCTTCCATCTTCATCGCCCACTCCACCGCGTCGAGGCCGGTAGGCTTGCGACCGCCGTGGGTGAAGATCTCCCAGCGCGGGGTTTCGCCCGGGCCGGAGACTTTCTTGGCGTCGATGGCCACCACGATGCATTGCGAGCCGAAGTGCTGCGCGGCTTCGCCGACGAACTCCGGGTTGAACACGGCGGCGGTGTTGATGGAAACCTTGTCCGCGCCGGCGTTGAGCAGGTTGCGGATGTCTTGCACGGTGCGCACGCCACCGCCCACGGTCAGCGGGATGAACACCTGGCTGGCCATGCGCTCGACGGTATGCAACGTGGTGTCGCGGCCGTCGACGCTGGCGGTGATGTCGAGAAAGGTAATCTCGTCGGCACCTTGCTCATCGTAGCGACGGGCGATTTCCACCGGGTCACCGGCGTCGCGGATGTTCTCGAACTTGACGCCCTTGACCACGCGACCGTTGTCGACGTCCAGGCAAGGGATGATGCGTTTGGCCAGCGCCATGGTCAGTCCTCAGCCGTTGTAGGCGTCGCAGTAAGCCTGGGCTTCGGCGACGTCCAGGGTACCTTCGTAGATCGCGCGGCCGGTGATGGCGCCGATGATGCCGGGGGCCTTGGCGTCCAGCAGCGACTTGATGTCACCCAGGTTGTGGATACCGCCGGAAGCGATCACCGGGATCTTGGTCGCAGCGGCCAGCGCGGCGGTGAACGGCACGTTGCAGCCCTGCATCATGCCGTCTTTGGCGATGTCGGTATAAACGATGGCGGACACGCCGTCGGCTTCGAACTGCTTGGCCAGGTCGATGACCTGCACGGTGCTGATTTCAGCCCAGCCGTCGGTGGCGACGAAACCGTCTTTAGCATCCAGGCCCACGATCACTTTGCCCGGGAACGCGCGGCAGGCTTCGGCAACGAAGGCCGGGTCTTTGACCGCCTTGGTGCCAATGATCACGTAGCTCACGCCGGCCTTGACGTAGTGCTCGATGGTTTCCAGGGAGCGGATACCGCCACCGATCTGGATCGGCAGGTGCGGGTAGCGCTTGGCGATCGCAGTGACCACTTCGCCGTTGACCGGCTGGCCTTCGAAGGCGCCGTTCAAGTCCACCAGATGCAGGCGACGGCAGCCCCCTTCCACCCATTTGGCAGCCATGCTCACCGGGTCATCGGAGAACACGGTGGAGTCTTCCATGCGGCCTTGACGCAGACGTACGCAGGCGCCGTCCTTGAGATCGATAGCGGGGATAATCAGCATCTGGCAAACCTTATTCGATATTCAGCAATGCTTGGGAAATCAGGGTTTCTCAAGCGACCACAGGTCGCTTTCGATGCTTTCGAACCGCTCTTTGAGCAGCGTCTGCGCATCGAAAATCGCCCGGTTGTAATAGTGCGGCGCCACTTCAGCGGTGAACAGTTCAAGGATCTCGGCGACCTCGAACGAACCCAGCTTCAGCTCGAAGCGATCTTCCATGAACCGCTTGATCTTGAGGGTAGCCTCACTCTCCTGTTCGGGCGTGAGGTTCAAGAGCGGTAACTTCGGCTTCTTGGCCATTTACCAGCGTCCGTTCCAGGCGGCGAAGTTCTGCAGCAATTGCAGGCCATGGGTATGGCTCTTCTCCGGATGGAACTGCACGGCAAAGCGCGAACCTTCGGCCAGCGCGGCGGCGAAATCGACACCGTAGTGCCCGCCGCCCACCACCTGGGCCGGGTTGCCGGCGGCGATGTAGTAGCTGTGCACGAAGTAGAAGCGCGCCAGGTCCGGGATGTCATGCCACAGCGGGTGATCCACCGTCTGGCTGACTTCGTTCCAGCCCATGTGCGGGACTTTCAGGTGGGCGCCGTCTTCGTGCAAGTCCTTGCCGAAGAACTTCACCTGGCCGGGAAACAGGCCGATGCAGTCCACGCCGTCGTTCTCTTCACTGCGGTCGAGCAAGGCTTGCATGCCCACGCAGATACCGAGGAACGGACGATCCTGGCTGACTTCGCGCACCAGGCTGTCAAAGCCCAGGCGGCGGATCTCGGCCATGCAATCGCGAATCGCGCCAACGCCGGGGAATACCACCCGGTCGGCTTCGCGAATCACGTTGGCATCGCTGGTGATCAGCACCTTGCCGGCACCTACGTGTTCGAGGGCCTTGGCCACCGAGTGCAGGTTACCCATGCCGTAATCGATAACCGCGACCGTCTGCATTACAGGACGCCCTTGGTCGAGGGCATTTGCCCGGCCATGCGGTCATCCAGCTCCACGGCCATGCGCAGGGCGCGGCCGAAAGCCTTGAACACGGTTTCGATCTGGTGGTGGGTGTTGGTACCACGCAGGTTGTCGATGTGCAGGCTGACCAGGGCGTGGTTGACGAAACCCTGGAAAAATTCCTGGAACAGGTCGACGTCAAAGCCGCCCACGGTGGCGCGGGTGTACGGCACGTGCATCTGCAGGCCTGGGCGGCCAGAGAAGTCGATGACCACACGCGACAGCGCTTCGTCCAGCGGGACATAGGCGTGGCCGTAGCGACGGATGCCTTTTTTGTCGCCGATGGCCTTGGCAAACGCCTGGCCGAGGGTGATACCGACATCCTCCACAGTGTGGTGGTCGTCGATATGCAGGTCGCCCTTGCTGACGATATCCAGGTCGATCAGCCCGTGACGGGCGATCTGGTCCAGCATGTGCTCAAGAAAAGGTACACCGATATCAAATCGGGCCTTTCCGGTGCCATCCAGGTTGATCGAGGCTTTGATCTGGGTTTCCAGAGTGTCGCGCTCGACGGACGCCTTACGTTCGGCCATCACCAGCTCCGCAAAATCATTGGGCGAAAAAGGCAGCCATTATAGGGGCGCGGGCGCTAAACAGAAACATCGGAGGGGATAAGACTGATGGAGTGTCGGGGATAGACATGTGCATACAAGCAGGTGCTCCAGGATGGGGCACCTGCCTGTATTCAACTTAGTGGAACAGTACCGCCGTCTTCTGCAGGGTCACCCACACACCCCACGCCAACGGAATACCCACCACCAACCAGGCGGCAATCGCCAATGGCACAGTACCTGGCGCAGCTTTCCACTCCAGGGAAGTGCTGGCGTCGGCGCCTTTGTCATGGCCCAGCGCCTGTTCGGCGGCCAGTTCGGCGTCGGTCATGAAGTACTTGTCGGCCACCGGACGCACCAGCAGGTTGCAGATGAAGCCCAGCACCAGCAGGCCGGCGAGGATGTACAGGGTGATGTCGTAAGCCGCAGCGCGTTCAACGCCGATGCTCAGCTGATACTCACGCAGGTAGTTCACCAACACCGGGCCCAATACACCCGCCGCTGCCCAGGCGGTCAGCAGGCGACCGTGGATCGCACCGACCATCTGCGTACCGAACAGGTCGGCCAGGTAAGCCGGAACCGTGGCAAAACCACCGCCGTACATCGACAGGATGATGCAGAACGCCGCCACGAACAGCGACACGTTGCCCAGGTGGCCCAGATTCGGGATCAGCGCATACAGGGCAAAGCCCAGGGCGAAGAACACGAAGTAGGTGTTTTTACGGCCAAGGTAGTCCGAGAACGACGCCCAGAAGAAGCGGCCGCCGATGTTGAACAGGCTCAACAGACCGGTAAAGCCCGCCGCGATCGCCGCGATAGAGGCCAGTTGACCGGCATCCAGTTGGCCAAACGGCACATCCACACCCAGGAGCTTGCCGCCGAACACTTCCTGCAGCAGGGGCGAAGCCATGCCGAGGATACCGATACCGGCGGATACGTTCAGGCACAGCACCAGCCACACCAGGCGGAATTGCGGGGTTTTCCACGCCACATTCACATGCACGTGACGGTGGGTAATCATCGCATTGCTGGCTTTTTTCGCCGGCGCGGTCCAGCCCTCAGGCTTCCAGCCGGTCGGCGGTACGCGGTAGGACAAGGCGCCACCGATCATGAACACGAAGTAAATCGCAGCCATCACCAGGAAGCTCTGCCATACCCCCACGCTGTCCGGCGTGGCGAAGTGGCCCATCAATGCCGCTGCCAGCGGGGCGCCAACCATCGCGCCGCCGCCGAAGCCCATGATCGCCATGCCAGTGGCCATGCCGCGCTTGTCCGGGAACCACTTGATCAGGGTCGACACGGGCGAGATGTAACCCAGGCCCAGGCCGATACCGCCAATGACCCCGGAGCCGATCCACATCAGCCAGATCTGGTGGGTGTAGATACCCAATGCCGAGATCAACAGGCCGCCACACCAGCACAGCGCCGATACAACACCAGCCTTGCGTGGCCCGGCATGTTCCAGCCAGCCGCCCCAGATCGCTGCCGAGCAGCCCAGGAAGATGAAGAACAAGGTGTAGATCCAGCCCAGCATGGAGATGGGCCAGTCACATTGGGACGAGAAGATTTGCGCGATAAAACTCATGTCTGGCGCACAGGCCAGCGGCTTGGTGACGCCCAGCGCCTTCGACAACGGCAGCCAGAACACCGAGAAACCGTAGGCCATGCCGATGCACAGGTGGATGGCCAACGCGGCCGGCGGAACCAGCCAGCGGTTGAAGCCGGGCTTGGCGATGATGCGCTCCTTGGACAGGAACGCAGGCTGTGCGGCAGTTGAAGCTGCCGCAGTGCTAGTGCTCATTGGTGTTTCCCCCAGTTATTAGTATGTGTTCGTCAGGCGCTCTCTCCCTCGGCCTTGCACGCAGAGCGTTGGCCGTTGTTGTTGAGTAAAGCTCCATTTGAGCGCGACGCTATGTCGCAGAAGGCAGACGAACCGGCGAAGATTAGCACCTGTGGATGACAGAAAAACCAAACTGACATCACCTTTTTCGGGATATCTGTTTTGTTTGACGCCAAAATCCCGTTTTGCTGGGCCTGGATACAATGTAACGATGAGGGAACTGACGTACGGTTACGGGCGTTATACTCTGCGGCTAAATTTTGAAATCGACATACAAGGACTCGCCCATGAAAGCGTTCGGCAAAATCCTGGGTCTGGTACTTCTCGGGCTGTTGCTGATCATTGTGGCGCTGGGCTTTGCCCTGACCCACCTCTTCGATCCCAACGACTATAAAGACGAGATTCGCCAGATTGCCCGCGACAAGGCCCACATCGAGCTGACGCTCAATGGCGACATCGGCTGGAGCCTGTTCCCCTGGCTCGGCCTTGAGTTGCACGAAGCCAGCGTGGCCACCCTGACCACCCCGACGCAACCGTTCGCCGACCTGCAAATGCTCGGCCTGTCGGTACGCGTGCTGCCGCTGCTGCGCCGCGAAGTGCAGATGAGCGACGTGCGCGTCGAAGGCCTGAACCTGCGCCTCAACCGCGACAAGCAGGGCCATGGCAACTGGGAAGATATCGGCAAGAACGCGCCTGTCGCGTCCACCGAGACAACCGCGCCAGCCTCTGCGCCGGCCGAGCCCGCTGCCGAGCCCAAGCCGGAGAAGCCGCCACAGCCGATCCGCCTGGACATCGACAGCCTGACCATCAACAACGCCCGCGTCGAATACAACGACGAGCAGACCGGCAAGCAATTCAGCGCCGAAAGCATCCAGCTGAGTTCCGGCGCGATCCACGACGGCGCGAGCATCCCCGTGAAGCTCACCGCATTTTTCGGCAGCAACCAGCCGGTGATGCGCGTCAAGACTGAGCTAAACGGCAACCTGCGCATCCAGCGTGCGCTCAAGCGCTACCAGTTCGAAGACATGCGCCTGAGCGGCGAAGCCACCGGCGAGCCACTGCAAGGCAAGACCGTGACCTTCTCCACACAGGGGCAGTTGCTGGTGGATTTGGCGGCGAACGTCGCCGAATGGACCAACCTGAAGCTGTCGGCCAACCAATTGCGCGCCTTGGGCGAGCTGAAGGTCAACGACCTCGACAAGACCCCGCAACTGAGCGGCGCCCTGTCCATCGCCCAGTTTGACCTGGCCAAGTTCCTCGACAGCGTAGGCCAGCCGTTGCCGCCGATGGCCGAGGGCAGCCTGAGCAAGGTCGAGCTGGTCAGCCGCCTCAGCGGCACGCCCACACGCGTGGCCCTGGACGACCTGAACCTGAAGGTCGACGGCAGCACCTTCACCGGCCGCATAGCCGTGGATGACTTCGCCAAGCAGTCGCTGCGCGTGCAACTCAAGGGTGACACCTTCAACGCCGACAACTACTTGCCGGCCAAGTCCGAAGCCGCCAAAGGCGCATCCGCCGCACGCCAGGCCGAAGTGCAGAACAGCGAAGCCGGGGCCATGGCCGCCGGCGGCACCACGCCGCTGCCGGACGCACCCACCAAGGCCGCGTGGAGCACCGACAAGCTGCTGCCCCTGACGCGCCTGCGTACATTGGACGTGGATGCCGACCTGGCCTTCGGGCAACTGACCCTGAGCAAGCTGCCGATCCAGAACGCCGTGCTCAAAGCCACCGGCATCGACGGCCAACTCAAACTCAACACCTTGAGCGGCGGCCTCTACAACGGCACCTTCCAGGCCAACGGCAGCCTCGACGTACGCCAGGATATCCCGCTGCTGGCGCTGCAAAGCCAGATCAAGCAAGTGCCGGTCGAACGCATCCTGCAAGCCCAGGGGCAAACGCCACCGGTGAAGGGCCAGATCACCCTCGACAGCAACCTCAGCGGCCGCGGCAACAGCCAGAAAGCCCTGATCGACAGCCTCAACGGCACCGCCAGCTTTGTGATCAACAACGGCATGCTGCTCAACGCCAACCTTGAGCAACAGCTGTGCACCGGCATCGCCCTGCTCAACCGCAAGACCCTGAGCAGCACGCCACAAGGCAAGGACACGCCGTTCCAGGAACTGCGCGGCAACCTGACCTTCCGCAACGGCGTGGCCAGCAACCCGGACCTGAAAGTGCGTATCCCGGGCCTGACGGTCAACGGCAATGGTGATATCGACCTGCGTGTGCTGGGCATGGACTACCGCGTGGGCATTCTCGTCGAAGGCGACCAACGCGCAGTGCCAGACCCGGCCTGCCAAGTGGGCAGTAACTTCCAGGGCATCGAAGTACCGTTGCGCTGCCGTGGCCCGCTGGAACTGGGCGCCAAGGCCTGCCGCCTGGACAAGGACGGCCTCGGCCAGGTCGCGATCAAGGCGGCTGGCAACAAGCTCAGCGACAAACTTGAAGAGAAGCTCGACAAGGTCAACCCGCAGCTCAAAGACGCGCTCAAAGGCCTGTTCAAACGATGAGAAACGAGCAGTTTTCAACGGCGGTGCTGGACTGGTACGACCGCCACGGTCGCCATGACCTGCCCTGGCAACAGGGCATCACGCCGTACCGGGTGTGGGTCTCGGAGATCATGTTGCAACAGACCCAGGTGAGCACCGTGCTCAACTACTTCGACCGTTTCATGGCCTCGCTGCCGACGGTCGAAGCCCTGGCCGCCGCACCGGAAGACGAAGTGCTGCACTTGTGGACCGGCCTGGGTTACTACACCCGCGCACGCAACCTGCAAAAGACCGCGAAGATTGTCGTGGCCGACTATGCCGGCGAGTTTCCCCGGGACGTGGAAAAACTCACCGAGCTGCCGGGCATCGGCCTGTCTACCGCTGGCGCGATTGCGAGCCTGAGCATGGGCCTGCGGGCGCCGATCCTCGACGGCAACGTCAAACGCGTGCTGGCGCGTTTTACCGCGCAAGAGGGCTACCCGGGCGAACCCAAGGTGGCCAAGCAGCTGTGGGCCACCGCAGAGCGCTTCACGCCCCATGATCGGGTCAACGCCTATACCCAGGCGATGATGGACATGGGCGCCACCCTCTGCACCCGCAGCAAACCCAGCTGCCTGTTGTGCCCGCTGGAAAAAGGCTGCGAAGCCCACATGCTCGGCCTGGAGACGCGTTACCCAATCCCCAAGCCGCGCAAAACCATCCCGCAGAAGCGCACGCTGATGCCGATGCTGGCGAACGCCGAGGGCGCAATCCTGCTTTATCGCCGCCCATCGACGGGGCTATGGGGTGGACTGTGGAGCTTGCCGGAGCTGGACGACCTGCAAGACCTCGAACACCTCGCCCACCAGCACGCGCTGGAACTGGGCAAGCAACAGGCATTGCCGGGGCTGATCCATACCTTCAGCCACTTCCAGCTGGCCATCGAACCCTGGCTGGTGCAGGTCGAGGAATCCGCCCATCACGTGGCCGAGGCCGACTGGCTCTGGTATAACCTCGCCACCCCGCCGCGCCTGGGCCTTGCCGCCCCGGTCAAGAAACTGCTGAAGCGCGCGGCCGACGTTTTGAATGCAGGAGTGTCGTCATGACCCGCACCGTAATGTGCCGCAAGTACAAAGAAGAACTGCCAGGCCTGGAACGCCCTCCGTATCCGGGCGCCAAGGGCCAGGACATTTTCGAGCACGTCTCTGCCAACGCCTGGGGCGACTGGCTGAAACACCAGACCCTGCTGATCAACGAAAAACGCCTGAACATGATGAACGCCGAAGATCGCAAATACCTCGCGGGCGAAATGGACAAGTTCTTTTCCGGCGAGGATTACGCCAAGGCCGACGGCTACGTGCCGCCTGCTCAATAATTGATCAAAAACCGGGGTCGGCACGTAAGCGACGGTAATAATTAAATATTTTTTGAAAACTTGCTTGACGACCCCCTGAAAAACCCGTTTAATGCGCCCCGTTGCCCAGATAGCTCAGTCGGTAGAGCAGGGGATTGAAAATCCCCGTGTCGGCGGTTCGATTCCGTCTCTGGGCACCACTAATTAGTTTTAGGTGGTGCAAACATCATCTGAAACACACAAGAAACCCGCCTAGTGCGGGTTTTTTGTTGTCTGCGATTTAGTGAGTCGCTTCAGGGTGACCTCCATCACCCTGAAGCAGACTGCATCGTCACTTAAGCAAAAACACCATCAACGGATTGTCATTCAATCGCCCACTGAACACCGGCGCCTGATGCTCCAGCGGCGTCCCCGCCAGCAACGCCGTCTCCTTGCGCGCCACGATCACCCATGAAGGCCGTGGCAACGCGCCCAACCGCTCTACCTCGGAGGCACTGACAAACAGCGGCTGCTCATCGTGGTCCAGGTTCATCATGTAGCGCACCGCCCAGGTGTCACGACCCAGATTGAGAAACACCAGTGGCCCCGGCTGCGTGACGCGCAGCGCCTCCACCTGGCCAACAAAGGTGCGGGTGTCAAATTGCAGGTCCTTGGAGCGATCCACTACAGTCACCAGCACCAGCCATTGCGCGACCAAGGCGATTGCACTGAGCCACACCAGCCGACGCCAGGCGATTACTGCCGCCACTTGCAGGATCAACAACGCGCCAATCAACAGCGGCAACGAAACGTCCGGCCAGTAACCGTGCTTCTGCCACCCATGCCGACAGACAAAGACTACAACCACGCACAACGTCGGTAGCGCCGCGACAAGCCCTTCGTAGCACCTGCGCACGCCAACGAGCCAACCTTGCGCCTGGAGCAGCCCATAGGCGGCGACAGCAGCAAACAGCGGCACCATGGGCAATATGTAATAAGCACGCTTGAAGTGCGGCACCGACAGCCCGAGCAAAATCATCAGGCCGCAAGCACCGAGCCGCACCACCAACTGCACATCGTCATTCACAAAGCGCTCGGCCCAGCGATGGCGCAGCGCAATCAACGTCGCCAGCGCCAGCGGCACTACAGGGAAGTAGCGGTACACACTCAACTGGAAGTAGAAGTAGAACGGCTCGCCACTTTCATCGAGGCGCCCGCCGACCTGCATCTTGAACACTTCGTCGGCAAAGGCATCACCACCGCTGATCCGCGCCAGCTTCACCAGCAGCCACCAGCACGCGGCCAACAACAGCAGGCCAACCGCGCCGTGGATCAGCACCTGCCTGACCCGCCGCCCGGGGTGGCTCAACGCCCAATACACGCACACCACCCCACAGACCTCGATCAACCCCAGCGGCCCGCGAATGGCAAAGCCGAGGATGAACAAGGGGAACACTGCCAGTTGGCGCCACCGCGATCCCAGGCGCTCGCCCGTGTGCAGCAGGTAGAAACTACCGACACACAACAGCGACACCATCTGATCCAGGCACACCGAGCGCGACTTATCGAGCAACTGCGCAGTGAGCAGCGTCAGCAGCACCGTCAGCAGCGCCCATTGGCGACTCGACGGGACCAGCAGGCGATAGATCAAGGCAACCACCCCGGCGGACGCCAGGGCTGTGGGCAGGATATTCGCCAGGTGATTGGGCGCACCGAACAGCCGGGCAACTACAAAACTGAAGAAGGTCGCGGTGCCAGGATAGTCCGCGTAAGGCTGGCCATAGGTCGTCGGGAAAAAACTTATACCGTGGCGAAACATTTCTTGCAGGAACAGCGCCCAGCGCCCGTCAAAGCCCTGGGGCTGCTGGTCCCAGATGCCCAAGGTAAACAGCAATAAGGCCAGCAGGAAAATGCCCAGGGACTCCAGGCGAAAACGGTTGCGGTGATCCATCGGTTGACCTGTCAGGTGAAGGGCGCCGACCTATGTTGCCGACCCTCCTGCTGAATAGCGCCTGAACAGACACACACTTACCGCCGCGCGGGCCACACCAACGCCGGGATCAGGCGGATGTAGATCAATTCACCCACCAGCTCGATCAAGGTTTGCAGGATCACCACCGTCGCCGCCAACCCGCGCACATCCTCAGGCAGGGCCAGCGCCAAGGGCAGTACCACCAACGAGTTGCGCGTCGATGCGCTGAACGTCACCGCGCGCGCCGTCGTCGCAGGCAGAGCGAACAGGCGCGCGGCCAACATGCCCATCAGCGGCGCCAACACTAGGAAGCCCACATACACAGGGATCACCGGCACCAACAGGCCGATATCACGCACCACCGAGGTGATTTGCGACGCGATCACCACGAATAGCACCAACGCCATCCCCGGCACCGGCAGCCAGGCCCAGGCGTTGTTCCACGCACTGACCACCGATGACCGCCGTGCCAGGGAGGTGGTCAGCATTGCCAGGATCATCGGCAGCACAATCAACATCAGGAACGCCTCGACAAAGGGCCCCGCCTCGACCACCACACCCGAATGCGCCCCCAGCATCAACCCCAGGTACACCGGCAACAGCGCCAACTGCAGCAGCAACAACACCGGCGTCGCCGCCAGCATCAACCGCGAATCGCCCTTGCCGATATGGGTAAACACCACCACATAGTCGATGCAAGGTGTGAGCAACACCAGCAACGCCCCCACCAGCAACGCCGGGTGCTCCACCAGGCCACGGGTCAACGCCCACACCAGCAACGGCACCAAGATAAAGTTGGCCAGCAGCAAGGCCGATAGGAAACGCTTGTTACCCAAGCCTTGGCGCAGGTCCAGAAACGGAATTTGCAGGAACATTGCGTACATCAGCACGGCGATGGCGGGCGTGACCAGAATGCCCAGGCCGCTGGCCGATAGGGGCGCGAGCAGACCCAAGCCGGCTGCTAGGAGGACAGCGACGAAGTAGAGGGGGATCTGATGGTGTTCGAGGGTGTCGCGGGTCATGACAGCGCCCTAGCTGATCGCAAAGGCAACAAGCCTATGCATCAACTGCCGCAAGGTCGAGCCTTACAACGGCTTAGCGAGCTGTACGGCGAGCCTCGCGCCTCTCCTCCAGCATTCTCTCGACTTCAGCCATAACCTGCTCATGCGGAATATTTGGACGGGGATCATCAATGGATGCCTGCACCTTGGCCCGAAACCAACGGTCGTAGCTGGCAGCCTGCTCTTCTGTTTCAAACTCTGAAACGATGGGAGAAAGTGGGATGCTCATAGAGACCTCCGGGTTGGGTGCCTGCCAGTCTAATCGGTCCATGGTCGGGTGTCGTTCCTCTCGGATGTATGGCTCCATCAGTGAACGCCGAGATTAGTGAACCCACCAAAAGCAGGACAAGTACTGGCAAACTGGCCAACTGTTACTAAAAAAATAAAAACGATTAAAGGCAGAGCCTCAATGAATTTGAATGACGCCTCTTCGCGAATGCCCGACGTGACACGCACGCCAAGTCAAAGCACCCCATTCAAAGAACCCACCGCCGACAACCACCTCCTCGGCGGCTTCACCTGGCGCCACCTGCGTACCGACTTCGACCGCCCCATCGTCATCATCAACGCCGCCACCTCCCTGCGTTGCCGCTATTACTCGCGCTTCGCTGATTACCTGTTTGCCAACGGCCTTGACGTCATCACCTACGACTACCGTGGCATCGGCGAGTCCCGCAGTGGCTCGCTACGCGGCTTCAAGGCTTCCTGGTCGGATTGGGGCACGCTGGACTTCGAGGCGATCCTGCGGCGCGCCCAACGGGAGTTTCCCGGGCAACCCATCGACGTGGTGGGCCACAGCTTCGGCGGCTGCGCGGCTGGCCTTGGCGCGTCGGGCACGGTGATCCGGCGCATCGTTACCGTCGGTGCACAGTTTGCCTATTGGCGCGACTACGCAGCACGTGGGCGCTGGCAGATGGTTGCCAAATGGCATGTGCTGATGCCATTGCTAACGGCCCTCTGCGGATACTTCCCCGGCAAGCGCCTGGGCTGGCTGGAAGACACGCCAGCAGGCGTGGTGCGGGACTGGAGCACTCCGACGCCCCACTATGAAACGCGGCCCAGCGGACGAGACCTGGGTGAGCTGCCATTCAGCCGAGTGACGGCGCAACTCCTGGCCATCAGCCTCACCGATGACCCATTCGGCACCGTGTCAGCCATCGAGCGGCTACTCGGCTACTTCGTCAACAGCGAGCGTAGCCATCTGCGGATTGCGCCTGAGGACATCGGCGAGAAACAGGTCGGGCATTTCGCCTTTTTCCGCAGCGAGTATCAGGACCGATTGTGGCCGATAGCATTGGCGTGGCTGCGAAACGGCCAATTACCGACAGATACCCTTGGGATTTGCGCCAAGCTGCGCTTCAATACCCCACTCTGAACCCTAGGACGTCACACCCATGGCCTCGCCAAACAAGCAGCAAAAACGCGCCCAACGGGCAAAGACCAAGGCCAAGCAAAACCGCACCCAGCGCGCCGTCGCGAGCAAACCGGACGCCTTTGCCGGCGATGACAGTCGCATTGACCTTGAGTCAGTGGATCTGACCGAGCTGTTCGTCGAGATGCGCGCCGCGGGCGAGATCAGCCAGCAGGCATTGTGCGCAGCGTTCCTGTCGCACCCATTGCTGGCGCTGGTGCTGGAGCAGGAAGGCGAAGAGGAAGCCACCGACTTTATCCTGGCGGCGCTGATCGAGTATCGGCAGTGGGCCACGGACAGTGATGATGAAGCGGTTGCGCTGGCGTGGATTGAATCGCCAGAGTTCCAGGCGGATTACTTGGCAGCGTCCCAGGCCCTGACTAGCTCAGCAGACTGACACAGAACCAAATGTGGGAGCGGGCTTGCTCGCGAATGCGGTGTATCAGCCAACTGATTCAGTGACTGACACTCCGTATTCGCGAGCAAGCCCGCTCCCACATTTTTTTAACGCATTCCGTCAGCTAAGTACTGCGGCGCCCGCTCTCTGCGCCTTGCGACGACTGGACACCATCAACCCCGCCGCCACCACCAGCAAGCTCAACACCCCAGTCGCAATAATCTCGACCCGATGCGCTTCCTGGAACAGCATGATGGTCAACGTACCGACGATGAACACCATCACCGCGTAGGTCAGGCCCGGGAACAGCCACATCTTGAAGACAATCTTCTCACCCGCCGCCGTACGCTTCTGACGCATACGCAGTTGCGACACCGCGATCACCAGGTACACCAGCAGCGCGATCGCGCCGGAGCTGGCCAGCAGGAATTCAAACACGGCAGCCGGAGCCACATAGTTGGCGAACACCGCGAGGAACGCCGCGCCGGTGGACAGCATCACCGCCCAGTAAGGCGTGCCGCTCTTGTTGGTACGCTTGGCCACAGCCGGTGCGTCACCGCGACGACCCAGGGAGAACAGCATGCGCGATGCGGTGTACAGCGCCGAGTTCAGGCAGCTGGTCACGGCAACCAAGACCACAATATCAACGATCATCTTGGCGTTCGGGATGCCCATGCGTTCCAGCACGGTCTGGTAGGAACCTACGGCCGCCAGAGTCGGATCGTTCCATGGCACCAAGGACACCACAATGAAGATCGACAGCAGGTAGAACAAACCAATCCGCCAGATCACCGAGTTGGTGGCCTTGGTGATTTGCTGGCCAGGGTTCTTCGATTCAGCGGCGGCGATGGTGACGATCTCGGTGCCCATGAAGGAGAACATGGTGGTAAGGATCGCGGCCAATACCGCGCCCATGCCGTTCGGCATGAAGCCTTGGGTGTCGAACAGGTGCGAAACGCCGCTGACCTGGCTGGTCGGCAGGAAGCCGAAGATCGCGGCCAGGCCGAGGATCACAAAGCCCACGATGGCCACGACTTTGATCAGCGCAAACCAGAACTCGAACTCGCCGTAGTTCTTCACACTGAACAGGTTGGTCGCGGTCAGCAGCAAGGTGATCACCAGCGTAAACGCCCAAATGGCGATATCCGGGAACCAGGCGTGCAGGATGGTCGCGGCGGCGTTGGCTTCCAGCGGGATCACCAAGACCCAGAACCACCAGTACAACCAGCCGATGGTGAAACCGGCCCAGTGACCGATGGCGCGGTCGGCGTATGTCGAGAACGAACCGGTGTCCGGTGACGCCACGGCCATTTCGGCCAGCATACGCATCACCAATACCACCAGCGTACCGGCGGCGGCGTAGGCCAGCAGCACAGCAGGGCCGGCGGCAGCAATCGCGTGGCCGGAGCCAACAAACAAACCGGCGCCAATAACGCCGGCAATCGACAGCATGGTGACGTGACGCGGTTTGAGCCCCTGTTCGAGGTCATTGGAGCTTTGCGTACTACTCATTGACACACCTTTGCGAGGAATTGCGAAAACGGTCCGCCCGGCCTGCGCTCTTTCTCGTGAAAAGAAACCAACGGGGCGTTCTTTATTTTTTACGCAATATTTGCGCCAAAATGTTACAAGTCCGCAATTGACGCGGCCTGTAGGACAATTCAACAGCCATCGCAACTCATTGAGAACAATGAAATTCCGCTATAGCGTTACCGTGCGACTCACTTTTAAACCAAAGCACGCACCAAAAACACACACAAAAAGTACGTGACGCGCCATAACGGGGCTGATATGCACCGTTTGCCCCATTGACCCTTCCAACCCCCGGCCAAAGCTGGCACCATCGCGCCCTTTTTTACGCGAAGCCTGCCGGTTTACGGGTTCAAACGTCTGTTCGGTTGTAGATGGCGCGACACGCTACTGTGCCGATGCGACACCCTGCCGCAGACCACCTGTTAACCGTCCGCAGTGCTGTTGGCTGTCATCTAAACGCTATGCTAGCTTGGCGCCTCGCCAGGAAGGCGGCCCAACAGCAAGCACGCAACGAACACAATGAGGACCGCACATGGCCGAGGCCACGCCCGCGCTTGAAATCCGCAACTTGCATAAACGCTATGGTGAGCTGGAGGTACTCAAAGGTATCTCGCTGACCGCTCGCGACGGCGATGTGATCTCGATCCTGGGTTCCTCCGGTTCCGGCAAGTCCACGTTCCTACGCTGCATCAACCTGCTGGAAAACCCGCACCAGGGCCAGATCCTGGTCGCCGGCGAAGAGCTCAAGCTCAAGGCTGCGAAAAACGGCGAGCTGATGGCCGCCGACGGCAAGCAGATCAACCGCCTGCGCAGCGAAATCGGTTTTGTGTTTCAAAACTTTAACCTGTGGCCGCACATGAGCATCCTCGACAACATCATCGAGGCGCCTCGCCGTGTGCTCGGCCAGAGCAAGGCCGAAGCCATCGAGGTGGCCGAAGCCCTGCTGGCCAAGGTCGGCATCAGCGACAAGCGCCACGCCTACCCCGCGCAATTGTCCGGTGGCCAACAACAACGGGCCGCCATCGCGCGCACCCTGGCGATGCAGCCTAAAGTCATCCTGTTCGACGAGCCCACATCGGCCCTTGACCCGGAAATGGTTCAGGAAGTACTTAATGTGATCCGCGCACTGGCCGAAGAAGGCCGCACCATGCTGCTGGTCACTCATGAAATGGGCTTCGCCCGTCAGGTGTCCAGTGAAGTGGTGTTCCTGCACCAGGGCCTGGTCGAAGAGCAAGGATCGCCACAGCAGGTGTTTGAAAACCCGCTTTCGGCGCGCTGCAAACAATTCATGTCCAGCAACCGCTAACGGAGCAACATGCATGCAGAACTATAAAAAATTCCTTCTGGCTGCCGCCGTCTCGATGGCATTCAGCGCCACGGCCATGGCAGAAACCTTGAAAATGGGGATCGAAGCGGCCTACCCGCCCTTCAACAATAAAGACGCCAGCGGCAATGTCGTGGGCTTCGACAAGGACATCGGCGACGCCCTGTGCGCCAAGATGAAAGTCGAGAAGTGCGAAGTGTACGTGTCCGATTGGGACGGCATCATCCCGGCCCTGAACGCCAAGAAGTTCGACTTCCTGGTGTCCTCGCTGTCCATCACCGATGAACGCAAGCAGGCCGTCGACTTCACCGACCCGTACTACTCCAACAAGCTGCAGTTCATCGCACCCAAAGCCACCAAAGACTTCAAGACCGACGCCGGTTACCTGAAGGGCAAGATCATCGGTGCACAACGCGCGACCCTGGCCGGTACGTACCTGGAAGACGAGTTGCCGGACACCACCGCCAAGCTCTACGACACCCAGGAAAACGCCTACCTCGACCTGACGTCCGGGCGCCTCGACGGCATGCTCGCCGACAAGTACGTGCAGTACGAATGGCTCAAGAGCAAAGACGGTTCCGCCTACGAGTTCAAGGGCGACCCGGTGGTGGAAAGCGACAAGATCGGTATCGCCGTTCGCAAGGGCGACCCGCTGCGCGAGCGCCTGAACAAAGCCCTGGCAGAGATCAAGGCAGACGGCACCTACAAGAAGATCAACGACAAGTACTTCCCTTTCAGCATCGAATGATCTGAACGGTATGCCCGGCGCGCTCAGCTGAGCGCGTCGGCTTTTAGCAATGCCTTGCGATATGAAAACACCATGAATTTCGATCTCTACGGATTCGGCCCGGCGCTTGCCGCTGGCGCGCTGATGACCGTCAAACTGGCGCTCACGGCCCTGTGCCTGGGGCTGGTGCTCGGCCTGGCCGGCGCCCTGGCCAAGACGTCCCCGTACAAGCCGCTGCAATGGCTTGGCGGCACTTACTCGACCCTCGTTCGCGGCATTCCCGAACTGCTGTGGGTACTGTTGATTTATTTCGGCACGGTCAACCTGATGCGTGCCCTGGGCGAGTTCTTCGGCAACCCCGACCTGTCCCTCAGCGCCTTTGCCGCCGGGGTGATCGCCCTGGGCCTGTGCTTTGGCGCCTACGCCACCGAAGTGTTCCGTGGCGCGATCCTCGCCATTCCCAAGGGCCACCGCGAAGCCGGTGTAGCACTGGGCCTGTCGAAGTTTCGCATCTTCACCCGCCTGATCATGCCGCAGATGTGGCGTATCGCCCTGCCGGGCCTGGGCAACCTGTTCATGATCCTGATGAAGGACACCGCGCTGGTGTCGGTGATCGGCCTGGAAGAAATCATGCGCCACGCGCAGATCGGCGTAACCGTGACCAAGCAGCCCTTCACCTTCTTCATGGTCGCGGCCTTCATGTACCTGGGCCTCACTGTCCTGGCGATGACCGCCATGCACTTCCTGGAAAAACGCGCCGCCCGCGGCTTTGCAAGGAGCACCCAATGAGCGGCGACTACAGCTGGCTGGCGCATTTCGATCTGGGCCTGAACTGGGCCGTGATCATCAAGTGGCTGCCCAAGCTGGCCCAGGGCGCGATCCTGACCCTGGAGCTGGTGGCCATCGCCGTGATCGCCGGCCTGCTGCTGGCGATTCCGCTGGGTATCGCCCGTTCCTCGCGGCGCTGGTACGTGAGTGCCCTGCCCTACGCCTATATCTTCTTCTTCCGTGGTACGCCGCTGCTGGTGCAGTTGTTCCTGGTCTACTACGGCCTTGCGCAGTTCGATGCGGTGCGGGAGAGTTTCATGTGGCCGTACCTGCGTGATCCGTTCTGGTGTGCCACCGCTACCATGACCCTGCACACCGCCGCCTATATCGCCGAGATCCTGCGCGGCGCGATCCAGGCCATCCCGCCCGGTGAGATCGAAGCCGCGCGTGCCCTGGGCATGTCCAAGCCGAAGACGCTGTTCTACATCATCCTGCCACGCGCCTCGCGCATCGGCCTGCCGGCGTACAGCAACGAAGTGATCCTGATGCTCAAGGCCAGCGCCCTGGCCAGTACCGTGACCTTGCTGGAGCTGACCGGCATGGCCCGCACCATCATTGCCCGCACCTACTTGCCGGTGGAAATCTTCTTCGCCGCCGGGCTGTTCTACCTGTTGATGGCCTACATCCTGGTGCGCGGCTTCAAGCTGCTGGAACGCTGGCTGCGCGTCGATGCGTGCCAGGGACGTTGAAGCGCGCTTTAAAGCGCTGGATACCTTCCTGATCGAACACCAAGGGCTGTGGCGACCACGGCCCTTCACTCACCGGCAACTGCCCTGGGAAGCCGAACACCCCGCGCTCTCCCAGTGGCTGCGCCAACGCTCGTTGGCCGACGCCGAAACCGCCCACAACCATCCCCATGACCTGCCCGCCCCCGCACCTTTTCCACAACTGGCCAGCCAGGCGTTGGCGCTCGGAGCTGTGGATAAGTTACCGACGATGCCCCTTGAACCGGCTCGCCATCGCCTGAATGTCGATGTGCCCGGGCGCAAATGGCAACAGATCGAAGCCTTCGGCGCGGCGCTGCGATTTGCGCAAACACCCAAGCACTGGCTGGATTGGTGCGCCGGCAAGGGTCACCTCGGCCGCCGCTTGCTGCAAAGCGGGCAACACCTGACCTGCCTGGAATATGACCCCGCACTGATCGCCGCCGGCCAGGCCTTGAGCGAACACCACGGCCTGCCCGTGACCCACCGCCTGCAAGATGTGATGGCCGACGTCGCGCTCAGCGCCGAGCACACGCCCGTTGCCCTGCACGCCTGCGGCGACCTGCACGTGCGCTTGCTGCAACTGGCCAGCAGCGCCGGCTGCAAACAACTGGCCCTGGCGCCCTGCTGCTACAACCGCATCGGCGCAGAGCGTTATCAAGCCCTGTCCAGCGCAGGCCAGGCGTCGGCATTGCAGTTGTCGATCGATGACCTTGGCCTGCCCCTCAGCGAAACCGTCACTGCCGGCGCCCGCGTGCGCCGCCAGCGCGACATCTCCATGGCGCGGCGCCTGGGCTTCGATCACCTGCAACGGCAACTGCGCGGCTGCGACGACTACTTGCCCACCCCATCACTGCCCAGCGCCTGGCTGGATAAGCCCTTCGCCGACTACTGCCGGGAATTGGCGGCACTCAAAGGGTTATCCACAGGCGGGCAGGATTGGCTGGCGTTGGAGGCGCACGGTTGGCGGCGGCTGGCCGAGGTCAGGAACCTGGAATTGGTGCGTGGTCTGTTTCGGCGCCCGCTGGAGCTATGGCTGGTGCTGGATCGGGCACTGTTCCTGCACGAAAACGGCTACAGGATTGAGGTGGGCAGTTTCTGCGACGCTACGTTGACGCCGCGCAACTTGATGGTGCTCGCCGAGCGCGATTAAAGGGCAAAATTGTCGCACCCAAGCCTGTGGATAACTCTGTTGATGAATTTTTTACAGCGCCTGTAGCCGTCTGCGTTACAGGCCAAAAGCCAGGCTGATCATTTTTTGTTCATAAAATAAAACACACGCAAAACAGGTAGTTGCGACGTGTTGAGAACAGATCCACAAAATCGCTGTTTAATCCCGGCAGCAACCAACCAATTGTGCATAAGCATCTAGCATCCTGCCTATAACGCGACCGCTCAAGGCGCCAGTCAAGGACGAACACTGTAACTGTGGCGAGGGAGCTTGCTCCCTCGCCACAGGTTAGGTTCTAGGCTTTGTAGTTCGGCTCAGGGTGCGTTTTTTGGCCGGGTCAGAGCACGGCAAAGCTCGTTGATATCGTCGCTGGCGAGGCTCTGGCCCACGTTATCCAGCGGGTCCGAACCAAAGGCCAGGGCTTCGCTGAAGGACAGGTCGCGGTGCACGACATCCAGCAGCTGTTCGCCCAGGCGCAGCTTGAATGCTTCGACCATGTCCAGGCTGAACGCCGAATGTTCATCCAACTGGTTGATCACGAAGTGACAACGCGGCGGGTGATGGCGCTCACGGTAGGGCGCCAACAAGGCCTCCATCTGGTCCAGCGTGCCAAGGCAGGCGGCGTCGGGCTGCACCACCACCAGCACAATGTCGGCGACGTTCAACGCTTGGTGCAGGTACGCATTGTTACCTGCGGGGGTATCGATGATCACCGTCTGGAGCTCGCTCAAGCCCAGCACCGACAGGCGCTGCGCCAGCCACGTCGGCTCACGTGTGAGCCAGCGCTGGAGGTTTTCCTGCTGCTGTACATCGGTGTCGCCAAAGGGCATCACCTGGCAACCGGCAAACCCGGTTTGCAAGACGCTCTGCCATTGCCCATTGATCAGGCTGGTACGGCCGATGCCCGGTAGCTCATGGCCCACACCAAAGTGCTGGCGCAAGGCGTTCTGCGGGTCGAGGTCCAATGCCACCACCGACTCGCCCAGGCGCTGCAAGCCGCTGCTCAGGGCCGTGACCAGGGTACTGCGGCCAACGCCACCATTGACGGAGACCACAGCCATCACGGTCGGGTGCGGCGCGTTCGCATCAAAAGGCAGGGAATGTTCGTAGGCATAAGGCGTGTTGGCGCTGAAGCGCGAACCGTCCTTCGCATTCACGCGAGTGCCATCATCGAAGGGGATGGTGCCGAAAAAGTGCAGTCGAGCGTTGCGCCCTTCAGGGTCGCGGGACACGCCCTTGCCGAACAGGGCAAACAGATCATCAGTGCGGCTCATGGCCGGAGCTCCTTCACGGCGCTTTTAAAGACGTGGGAGGTCGGCAAGAAACAAGGGGCTTACCGCAGTCTTTTTGTAGGCGCTTTCGTTGGGCCATTTTGTGACAGAGATCAGGGAGTGTCATTATTTTGATGTTATTCTCAGCGTTCTTTCGGACGAGCGGAAAATAGCCAATTTAATGACGATTAAATCCCGTTATTTATGGCCCCGTGATTCCACCGTGCCATTGTTTTTTGCCCGCTATCACCGCACCATTGCCGCACCTTCCAGGCTGCAAGCTCGGGTATAGCTGTGGCGATACGCTTTAAAATCCCCCGGATTCTGTTCGGTTTTGCCATCACGCTGATGCTGGGTGGCGGGCTGCTGGGCGAGTTGCATGCCGATTGGGATTTCAACCAGATCAGCCGCCGTGCCGAGGCGCTCTATGGCCCGCTCGGAGCCGGCCGCCAACGCATCGATGCCTGGCAACAATTGCTGTCGACGCAAAAGCAAATCAGCGAGCTTGAGCAACTCAAAGTGGTCAACCTGTTCTTCAACCGGCAGATGAAGTACGAAGAAGATATCGACCTGTGGCACGAGATTGATTACTGGGCGACCCCCATTCAATCCCTGTGGAAAGGCGCCGGTGACTGCGAAGACTACGCCATCGCCAAATACTTCAGCCTGCGTAACCTCGGCATTCCGGCCGACAAGCTGCGCATTACCTACGTCAAGGCCTTGCGCCAGAACCGTGCGCACATGGTGCTGACCTACTACGCCAGCCCCGAAGCCATGCCGTTGGTCCTGGACAGCCTGATGGACCCGATCCTGCCCGCCAGCCAGCGCACCGACCTGCTGCCGGTCTACGCGTTCAATGGTGAAGGGCTGTGGCTGACCGGGGCTGCGGGCAACAAGAAAGTCGGTGACACCAAGCGCCTGTCGCGCTGGCAGGATGTCTTGAAGAAAATGACCGCCGAAGGGTTTCCGGCCAGTTCGGATAATTAACAGGAGCTACGATGTCACTGTTCAAACAATTGCTGATCGCTATCTGTGTGTTTCTCGTGGTCGCCTTCAGCGGTAGCTTCGTGGTCAGCCTGGAAAGCTCGCGTAGCCAGTACGTCAACCAGCTGCGCTCCCACGCCCAGGACGCGGCCACCGCACTGGCGCTGTCGCTGACGCCGAACATCGATGACCCGGCGATGACCGAGCTGATGGTCAGCTCGATCTTTGACAGTGGCTACTACGCCAGCATCCGCGTGATCGACCTGAGCAATGACCAGGTGTTGGTTGAGCGCTCCGCCGAGCCCGACGCCAACGGCGTGCCGGCCTGGTTCGTGAAGATGATCGGCCTTGCGCCGGCCGGCGGCGATGCCATCGTCAGCCGTGGCTGGCAGCAGGCGGCGCGCGTGGAGGTGGTCAGCCACCCGATGTTCGCCCTGGCCAAACTATGGCAGAGCGCTTTGGGCAGCCTCGGCTGGCTGCTGCTGTGCGGTGCGGCGAGTGCCATCCTCGGGGCCTTGTTGCTGCGCCGCCAGCTCAAGCCGCTGGACTATATGGTCGAGCAATCCCATGCGATTGCCCGTCGTGAATTCCTCAGCCTGCCCGACCTGCCGCGCACCCCGGAATTGCGTCGCGTGGTGCAGGCCATGAACCAGATGGTGGAAAAGCTCAAGGCGCTGTTCCACGAGCAGACCGAACGCAGCGAGAAGCTGCGTGTGGAGTCCTACCAGGACAGCCTGACCGGCCTGGCCAACCGGCGCTATTTCGAGATGCAGCTCAGCTCCCGCGTCAGCAACCTGGAAGAGCCCAGCTCCGGCTACCTGCTGATGCTGCGCGTCAACGACCTCGGCGGCCTCAACCAGCGCCTCGGCGGGCAACGCACCGACCAATTGCTGCAAGCCGTCAGCCAGCAACTGGTGCGCACCTGCGCCAAATACCCGGAAACCCACAACCTGATCACCCGCAGCCGCGGCGGTGAGTTCGCAGTGCTCGCGCCAGGCCTGGTGCGTGACGAAGCGCTGCAACTGGCCCAGGAACTGGAAACCACCCTGCAAAGCCTGCACGAAACCGGCGCCACCGACATGCCCACCGTGGCCTACATCGGCCTGGCGCCCTACAACCCCGGCGACGCCTCGGCCGACCTGTTGAAACTGGCCGACCAGGCCCTGACCCAGGCAGAAGCCAGCAGCGGCCAGAGCTGGGTGTGCCTGGAACACCACACCGCTGGCACCGTCAGCGATGACCCGCACAGCTGGCATACCCTGCTCGACAACGCCCTGAAACAGGGGCGTTTCCGCCTGTTCTTCCAGCCGGTGGTGAGCAGCAGCGACACCCAGCGCGTGCTGCATTACAAGGTGTTGTCGCGCCTGCTCGACAACGAGGACCAGACCATCGCGGCGGGTCACTTCCTGCCGTGGCTGGAACGCTTCGGCTGGACCGCGCGCCTCGACCAAGTGATGCTTGATCTGCTCATCAAGCAATTGGCCCAGCACAACCAGTCAGTGGCGCTGAACCTCTCCGCCGCCACGTTGAACGACCCTCAGGCCATGGAGCAGATCTTCGAGCGACTGGCCCAGCACCCGGCGCTGGGGCCGCGCCTGACCCTGGAAATCGGCGAAGAGCAAGTGCCCGAGCAAACCCAGCTTGAGGTGATGCTGCGGCGCATGCGCAGCCTCGGCTACAGCCTTGGCCTGCAACGTTTCGGTGGGCGTTTCAGCATGATCGGCAACTTGGCGAACCTGGGCCTGGCCTACCTCAAGATCGACGGCAGCTACATCCGCGCCATTGACCAGGAAAGCCACAAGCGCATCTTTATCGAAGCCATCCAGCGGGCCGCCCACAGCATTGATCTGCCGTTGATTGCCGAGCGCGTGGAAACCGAGGGTGAGTTGCGGGTAATCCGCGAGATGGGCATAGAAGGGGTGCAAGGCCAACTGGTCGGTGAACCGGCGCCCTGGAAGTAAAACGTCGAACCCTCATGCCTCCTTGACGCTGATGCCGTGAAGGAGGTGTGGCGTGTTCAGATCAGGCCGGTTTCATCGTCATTGATCAGTTCACTCAAGCCGCCCAGCGCCGCCCGGGCCTGGGTTCGCTCCAGAAACTTGGCCTGTGCTGCCGGCGGCAAGTCGGTGATGCGGATCACGCCTTTGGATGTCAGCACCTGAATCAAGTCGTCCAGCACTCGAATCATCTCAAGGTCACTGTTCTTGAGCTGCTTGAGGCTGTCTTCGATCTCATCGCCGGCAAACCACGCCTGGATCTCATGATGGTCAGCCGGTAGCGTCTCGGTGGCTTCCGCGTAGGCCTGCGCCTCGACGCGTACCAAAGCGTTGTTTTGATCGCGTTGCACGTAGAACATCAGCGTTCTCCCAATAAAAAATCCCTGCAGGCGCCGCGCACGACGCCCACAGAGATTACACACATTTTCCCGAAGCCGATGCCACTGGGGCGCCAATCCCGAAAGATTGCCGCCCCGGTGGTGATCAGTCGTGGTGCTTGACGGTCAGGTCGCCACCGGCGATCAGGTTGTTGATCGCGCTGCTGCCGTTGCCCCAGTTCGCGCCATCGACCTTGATCGTCACATCGGCCGTACCGCCACTGGTGGTGAACGAACCGCTGCTGCTCACGCTCAGTGTCGAGTTGCCCGTCGAGTCGGTGGTCAGCTTCAGATACTTATCCAAGTTGCTGTCGGTATTGCCTTGCAGCAAGTCAGACAGGTCCAGCTTGTCGCCTTCGCTGTGCTTGAAGTCCGTGATGCGATCAAAGCCACCGCTGGTGTTGGTATCGCCTTTGAGCCAGACGAAGGTATCGGCACCTGCGCCGCCGGTCAGCACGTCATTGCCCTTGCCGCCCACCAGGATGTCGTTGCCGGCACCGCCATTGAGGGTGTCGTTGCCGCCCTGGCCGAACAGGATGTCGTTGCCTGCGCCACCCAGCAGGGTGTCGGCGCCATCGTTGGTACCGTAGATGTTCGACGCGTTGGCCAAGGCCCCGACGTCCTGCACGTGCTCGGTGATGTACTGGTGCAAGGTGCGATCGTCCAGCTGATCAACCGCAATGGACAGCTTCTCGGCAGCAAAGGCCTTGAGTGCCGCATTGCCTTCCTGACCTTTGTAGCTGATCAGGTCACCGAACAGGATGTCGTTGCCCGAACCACCGGACACGTTGTCCGCGCCAGCATCGGCGGTGTGGCCGGTGATGGCGTCTGCCAGCTTCGCGGTGTCGATGGTGGAAACCACCTTGTCGGTATCGAACTGCTTGAGCACGGTGCTATCGATGTTCGAACCCAAGCCGATGGCCTCGACCACGACTTTGTCGGGCACCGAGTTGACCAGGTCGCTGTAGGCCGTCTTGGCGTTTGCCAGTGCGGTATTGGAGCTCTGGTAGACCGCAGCAACGTCGAAGCCGCCATTGCTGTTGGCCACAACCATGCCTTCATAGGTCGAGTAGCCACGGCTGTCGTAGGAGTAGACCTTGCCGCTGCCATCGACAACCACCCGCCAGCTGCCATTGATCACGGCGTAGACCGAATCGCTCTGGCCCAGGACGTAATTGGAGTTGTTCACGA
Organism: Pseudomonas sp. KBW05; assembly: GCF_003852405.1. Lineage (GTDB taxonomy): Bacteria > Pseudomonadota > Gammaproteobacteria > Pseudomonadales > Pseudomonadaceae > Aquipseudomonas. Next base: position 2,912 of record NZ_QAJM01000007.1, on the reverse strand, counting down.
CGTTGTCGAAGTAAACGGACGAGCCCCGGCCGCTGTTCAGGTTCGGGTTGCCCTGCACGTCGGTGTACACGTTCGGCGAACCGTCGGTGATGAAGTACGTGAGGTTTTTCGCACCGGCGTTGCTGGTGGCGTCGCTGCTCTTGAACCAATCCGAGGCCGCTTTGAACGCGTCCTGGTAGTTGGTCATGTCGCTGGAATTGGACACCATCTGGTTCAACACGGCCTGCAAGGCAGCCTTGGCGGCGGTCTTGTCGGCCAGGTTGACCGAGACTTCAGACTGGACGCGGGTGTCGAAGTCCACCAGCAGCACTTTCACAACGCCCGAATCTTTAGTGGCGGCATTGGCAATCAAGGTATCGAAGATGCTCGAGAGCTGGTCTTTGATCGACTTCATGGCGCTCGAACCGATACTGCCCGAGGTGTCGACGAGGAACGCAATGTTGTAGTTGGTACCTGGCGTGGTGATACCGCCTTTGTCGCCGACCACAATGTTGTTCGCCGAGCTGGAACCCAGGTCGATGGTATCGACACCCGCGCCGCCTTCCTGGTTCAAGGTGTAAACCTGCGGCTTGACCGTGATGGTGCTGGTGGCGACCGACGAACTCAGGCTGTCGGAACCGGCGCTGTCCTTCACGGAGATGTCGATGAGACGATCACCGGTGGTCGGGTACTTGCTGGTGCTGGAGTACTGGAACGACTCCAGCAGCGCCTTGTAAGTGGCCGAATCCGCTGCGCCCGAGAGCGTCAGCACGATCTTGCCGCTGACGTCGGTGCCGACGCTGGTCAAGGTCACGCCTTTGTAAGTACCACCCACCGCAATCAGGCTGGAGCTGAGCTGATCGCCCGAGCTGGCGTTTTTCAGGGTGATGGTCGCACTTTGCATCTGCGTGCTGTCGACGTCGGCGATGCCTACGCTGGCGGTGATCGCCACGCCAGCGTCGGAACGCTCGGTGTACGAGGTGCTGTAGCCGGTGGCGAGAGCGCCGTCCGCAGTGCTCAAGTCCAGCACGGGTGCGTCGTTGACCGGGGTGATCACGATGCTCACCTTGCCGCTCGACGTCACGGTTTCACCGGTGCTCTGCTCGGTGGAGGTTGCCTTCACGGTCAGATCGAAGGTACCGGTGGAATCCTTGACCGGTGTGACCGTCAGGGTTTTCAGGTTCCAGGTGCTGACATCGTAGAGCGTGCCCGTGCCGGTCGAGGTGTAGGTGTGGCCAGTGGTGCCGTCGGTGATCACGGTGCCTTTCGGCAGGCCGCTGATTTCCACCTTGTGCAATTCCGAACCGTCGTTATCGGCAAACGTGGCGGTAATCGGGCTGACCTTGATGACAGTGTCTTCCAGGCCGCTGTTGTAGACGTACCCGGTGTAGTAACCCTCGCCATTGACCACATGGCTGTCGCCCAGCACCGCACCGGCGGCTTTCAACGCCTCGATGCTGGTGTAGGTCTGGATGCCGCTGCTGCCCAATGACACCGACGGGGCGTTGTTGATCGACACATTGACGTTGTAGTTGCCTGCGCCAGCCTGGTTGTAGTGGTAGATGTCGAGGGTGTAGTAGCCCGACTCGGTCGGCGTGTAGGCCGAACCGGTAATCGCGCTGCCGCTGCTCCAGGTTTCGGTCGCAACCAGCTTCCCGCCCACGGTGATTGCCAGGCTGTCGTCGGCAGTCCCGGTGAAGGTGTAGCTCTTGCCCGCTTCCAGGTAGATCAGGCCCGAGACCTTGGTCGCGGTGGTGGCCGTCACATTGTCGTTGGCCACGGTGTGGATCACACCGGTGGACACAGCGCTGGCGGCGGTTTTGGCGTCGATGACCTTGATCAGGTCGTCGGATTTGACCACGCCGTTACCGTTGGTGCCCAACGCGGTCGGCAAGTTGCCACCCGTCCAGGTCTGGATGACCAGGCCCTGCGCCGCAGCGCCGGCCTGAGTCACCGTCACAACCCCAGCATCCGCCAGCGGATGGATATCCACGGTGATGGTTTTGGTCTCGCTGTTGGTGTTGCCGTCGGTGGCCTGGAACTTCAGCTCGGTGTAGTGACCTTGCTTGTTGCCCACGCCGGTGCCGCCGAAGCTGCTGTCGCCGGATTCGTTCTCCGCCGGGCTGTAACGCACGTTGTGGTTATCGAAGTCCGCCTGGCTGAAGGCCTTGCCGGCCGAAGTGGCGCTGGCCAGATCTGCCGTGGTGAGTTTGACCCACACGCCGTTGACGTTGTACTCGATGGAACCGGCAGGCAGCGCGGTGAACACCACTTTCGGGTTCGCCGAGTCCTCATCCTTGACGCCGAAGGTGGCCCAGGTCAGTTCGATCGGGGTGTCTTCGTTGCTCTGGATGGAGCCGTTGGTGGCGGTTGGGGTGTCGTCGACCAAGGTCACCGTCGGCTGCGCAACGTTATGCGAGTTCAGGCCTTCTGGGTCGGTGACGGTCAGGTCGATCTTCGGCAGCTGGTTGCCCGCGTTGACGAAGTCCGCGCCTGCCTTGGTCAGCACAACGTTGTTGCCGGAGATGCTGTAGTAGCCCTGCGTGTTGGTGCCCGGCGTGAAGCTGATGGTCAGGCCATCGCGTGGGGTTTCTTCGTCTTTCGCGACGAAGGTACCGGCCACGGTACCGACCTTGGCAGTGTCTTCGACAATGGTGGTCGGCGTGATGGTGATCACTGGCACGTCGTTGTGCAGGTTGACCACTGGCTGAGCGTTGTTGCTGGAGCTCAGGCCTTCTGGGTCAGCGACAGTCAGGTCGATCTTCGGCAGCTGGTTGCCCGCGTTGACGAAGTCAGCACCTGCTTTGGTCAGCACTACGTTGTTGCCGGAGATGCTGTAGTAGCCAGCCGCGTTGCTGTTGCCCGTGAAGGTGATGGTCAGGCCGGCACGTGGAGTTTCTTCGTCTTTCGCAACGAAGGTACCGGCGACAGTA
>NZ_QAJM01000067.1 GCF_003852405.1 Pseudomonas sp. KBW05 | reverse complement strand
AGCCCGCTCCCACATTTTGAGTATCAAGCCAGATCCACCAACACGATCTCACTGTCCTCAATAGCCGTCACCCGCAACACTGCCTCATCCTCAACCGCCACACCATCTCGAGCTTGTGCGCGCAAGCCATTGATTTCAATCGCACCGGTTGCCGGCACCAAATACGCACGGCGTCCGCTATCGAGTCGGTACTCCGCGCTTTCCCCAGCCTTCAGAGTGGCCGCCACCAAGCGCGCATCCGCACGAATGCGCAGGCTTTCATTGTCACCGGCCTTGCCGCTGGCCAAGGTCACAAACCCGTCGCGGCCCTCTTTCGGAAACGGCTTGGCGCCCCACGACGGCGGCAGCCCACCTTCATTCGGGATGATCCAGATCTGGAAGATCTTGGTCGGCGTCGCCTCCAGGTTGTATTCGCTATGGGCGATCCCGGTGCCCGCGCTCATCACCTGCACATCACCTGCCTCGGTACGGCCTGTGTTGCCCAGGTTGTCGGCATGGCTGATGGCGCCCTCACGCACATAGGTGATGATTTCCATGTCGCGGTGTGGGTGCTGCGGGAAACCTGTGCCGGGCGCGATGATGTCGTCGTTCCACACCCGCAGGTTTCCCCAGTGCATGCGCTGGGGGTCATGGTATTCGGCAAAGGAAAAGTGGTGATGGGCGTCAAGCCAGCCGTGGTGGGCGCCGCCCAGCGTGTTGAAAGGTCGAAGTTCAAGCATGATCGTCTCCTGTGGATGGCGCCCATGATCCAGCAGAGCATGATCGATAAAAAGCGTAAAAACTGCCTGATTCCTATCGATTTAGCAGATCTATTGCTGGGGTTTTGACTTTCACTTCATCGCCTAACTGCATGACGGCAAAGCAATTGGCTGGAACTGCAGCGCGATTCCGGCGACCATGGCGCATTCGCCAAAACCAACCTCATCGCTGGAGTCCGCGTGCCGCAACACACCCCTGATTTGCCCCCAGAACTGCGCCCACTGGCAGACATGCCCCTGTTCAAGCGCCTCGCCGCGCGCCTGTTTGGCCATGGGTTGACGCGTTTGCGCGCCCAGCACCGGTTTTCCTGGTTGCATGGGCAGGCGGATGGCTTTCGCAGTGGGCACGAAGCCGGTGTCGAGTATGGCTACCGCGAAGGCAAGGCCGATGGCATCGAAGAAGGCCGGCAAGTCCTGCTGATCCGTGACTTTCGTCCCGATGAGCACCGTGCCCCCGGCGTTGACGACAGCCTGTTCGATGATTGGCGCCTGCCGCTGACCGCCGAATTGAAGAAGCGCATGAAGGCTGATGTCGCGCGGCTACTGCCGGCCCATGCCCAGCCGAGTGCGGCGCAATGGAAGATGATTTTCAGCGATACACCGTCCACCTCGGTGATTGCGGGCGCGGGGGCGGGTAAATCCACCTCGCTGGTGCTGCGCATCCTGTTGCTCACCCATTACCTGGGCTTTGAGCTGAGTTCGATGACCGTGGTGACCTTCACCCGAGAGTCGCGTAAAGACTTCATCCACAAGCTCATGGAGATTCTCAGCCTGTGGGGCCAACCCCTTGGCATCAAAGAGGCACAGGCGGTGGTGCGCACCTTTCACTCGCGCATCCTGCCGATGGTGCGCAGCCTCCCGGGCTTTGAACGCCTGCAGGCGTTCGAGAACCTCAGCACAGGCGTTGAAGACGCAGACAGTAATCCGTTTGACCTGCGTATCAACGACGCCCAGCGCCAGCAGATGAACGCCTGCTATCACCGACTGCACGGCCAACACGCGCGATTTCGCGAGCTGATCGCGCCGCTGGCCCGGCATGGGTTGCAGCTCAAGGAGCTGGAGCGTGACCATCCCGACGTGCAAAAACGCGTAGCGGTGACCGAGCTGGCGGCCAAGCGCGACGAAGAACTCTGCGACCTGGTCGAAGACCTGTGGTTTCGTGCCGGTGCCTGGCCGATCAAGGGCATCGAACCCAACCGCCAGACCGTGGAGATCAATGGCGCGCAGTTCCATTGCCATGGCTATATCCCCGAGCTGGATGCCTGGGTGGTGCTGGGCTTCGATGCCCGTGAAAACCCCCAGGTCAGCCGACCCAATGCAAAGTTGTCGGTACGCGCGGAGTGGGCGGTCAAGCGCACACTGTTTCAAGCTTTCTGTCGTAAGCCATTAATATGGTTGGATAATTATGAGTCTTCAAGGCGCCTTTTAAGTAGTCTCGCCGGCGATGCCAGTGCCGGGCCGGGCTTTGATTACAAGGTCAAGGGCGAGCTGGCTTCGGCTCCGCTGCTGGACTGCTTTGTGGTGGCTGCCGGGTTTATCGAGAACCTCGGGCTGGACGTGCCCACCGCAGTCGGCCAAATGAGCTTTGCCAAGGACGATCCGGACCGGTTTTTCTTCGAGGCCCTGAGCATTTTCTGGAAAGCCCTGGAAGATCACCTGCTCGACCAGTCGCCGCCGATCATGACCTACAACCGCATGTTCTCGCTGTTTGGCGAGAACACCCCGGAAAACCTCAAGCTACTCAGCGATCCGCTGCTGCGGCCCTTGTCCCACCTGATGATCGACGAATTCCAGGATGTGTCGCCACAGATCGTCTCGTGGATTCGCGCCAGCCTACGGGAGATCCGCAGTCGTGGCCCGGCCATGCACGTCGGGCGCGGCGCCCAGCGCTCTTCGCTGTTGTGCGTGGGCGACGACTGGCAATCGATCTACGGCTGGCGCGGCAGCTCGCCGAAGTACTTCATGGAGTTCAACAAGGAATTTTCCTCGCCGGCAACCACCCGCGTGATGCTTGGTGAGAACTACCGCAGCCACCAGCACATCATCGACGCGGCCGAGCATATCGTGCGCGCCGCGCCGGCGATTCCTGGCAAAAAGGCCAAGGCGAGTGGCGCGCCCAAGGCGCTGGTGCCGGTCAAGGTGTTGGCGCGCGATGAGGCGGCCCTCGGGCGGCAGTTGCTGGAGCACTACCAGCGCGGCGAAACGGTGTTAATGCTGTATCGAAAAAGTAGCGATAAGTTACTGATTCAAGAGCATATTCAGTCTGTAGTTAATGTGGATTCTAGCTTGCCGACCCACGCGCGTAGACTGAAGCAGCTGACCTATCACAGCGCCAAGGGCCTACAGGCGGATGCGGTGTTTCTGTTAGGGGATTGCCAGCATGTCACCAGCTCCCCTTACAAGAACCAGGTCTACCGTATGGCGGGGCTGGGCAAAGACGGTGACAGCGAGCCGTATGACAATGCGCAAAAAGACGAGGTGCTGCGCCTGGCGTATGTGGGCATTACCCGCGCCGTGAGCCATTGCTATTGGTATGTGGAGAAGTCTGAAGGGCAGGCGGTGAATATGCCCAAGGCGTCGGAGCGGGTAGACGGGAAGAAGGCGTTTTTTGACGACCAACGCGGTTAGTCTGTCAACGCAGTTCCCCTGTGGGAGCGGGCT
>NZ_QAJM01000066.1 GCF_003852405.1 Pseudomonas sp. KBW05 | reverse complement strand
GGGAGCTTGCTCCCGCTGGGCTGCGTAGCGGCCCCAAAATCTTGGGAGCGCTGCGCACTCCAGCGGGAGCAAGCTCCCTCGCCACATTCAAATCCTCAGCGACAGCTACAGCGGTGTTATTTAGGCATCTTGCGGAAACCCACCGCCAGGCGGTTCCAGCTGTTGATGGTGGCGATGGCCACGCTCAGGTCAATCTGCTCCTTGGCGCTGAAGTGCTCGGCCAGGGCGTTGAAATCTTCGTCCGGGGCGTGGGTGTGACTGATCAGGGTCAGGCTTTCGGCCCAGGCCAGTGCCGCACGTTCACGCGGGGTGAAGAACGGCGTTTCGCGCCAGGCCGACACGGTGTACAGGCGGCGCTCGGTTTCACCGCCCTTGCGGGCATCGGCGGTGTGCATGTCGAGGCAGAATGCGCAGCCGTTGATCTGCGACACACGCAGGCGCACCAACTCCAGCAGCGGCAGCTCGATGGACAGTTTGCCGACGGCGGTTTCCAGGGCCATCATGGCTTTCATGGCGTCTGGGGAAGCGGTGTAGAAATCGGTACGGGTTTGCATGGTGGAACTCCAGAACGGTGGGGATTGGTGGCTAGATTAGTCACCGTACCGTTCGGGAGGAATATCCAATTCTGGCTAAGAACAGGTGACCAATCGCGCTACAGGCCGCGCTTGCGCAACCACTGCAAAAAGCCCTTCTTCACCGGCACCACCGGCGCTTCCTGAGTCAACACCTGCGCGGCATGCAGGCGGAAATCCAGCAACGCCTTCATCGCCTCGCCAATGTCATGCCGCGCGTCCAGGCACGGCTTGAGGTATTCCTTTTCAATGCGGTACAGGGTGCAAAAGGTCTTCGCCGAAAAGTCCGCCAGCGCCGCCTTGTCGGAGAGGATGCCCGCCTCGCCAATCACCTCGCCCGGCCCCATGCGCCCGGCTTCGAACGTGTGTCCATCCTTGATCAGCATCACCGAGACCACACCGGTCTCGACGATAAACAAATGATCGCTGACCTCCCCCGCCGGCAAGATCATCTCGCCGCTGCGGTAGGTGTGCAGCGTCATGTTCTGGCTGAAGGTGTCTTTTTCTTCCTGGCGCAGGGTGGAGAAAATCGGCGAGCGTTCCAGCAAGGCACGGGCCGCAGACATCGCCGACGGCGTGCTGCCTTCGGTCGCCGACAACAGGCTTACACCCGCCGCTTGCAGATGGCGGAAGGCCAAATCGTAAAGCTGGTTGCGTACTTCGCGCTTGAGGGCCATGGCCGGGACAAAGCCGCTGATCTCGTATTCCACGCCACCACTGGCACTGGTCTTGAACGCGACGCTGGGCGCCGGTGTGACCAGCAGCGGTCGGCAACCCTGCATCGCCCGCTCCAGCGCCTCGATGACGATCTGCGGGCGCGCATGGGGGCTGACTTGCAGGCTGACCGCCAGGCCGAACATATCCGCCGGGCGCGAAAAGTTGATGATCTTGGCCTTGGCCGCCAGCGAGTTGGGGATCACCGCCATGCTGCCCTGGGAGGTTTGCAGGCGCGTGGCGCGCCAGTCGATGTCGGTGACCCGGCCTTCGGTGCCGTCGATGGAAATCCAGTCATCCAGTTGGTAGGGCTTGGTAGTGTTGAGCACGATTCCCGAGAACACATCGCTCAAGGTGCTCTGCAACGCCAGGCCGACGATGATCGCCACCGCGCCCGAGGTCGCCAGCACGCCCTTGACCGGCAGATCGAGCACGTAGGCCAGGGCGGCGATGATCGCAATCAGGAAAATCACCGCACCGAGCAAATCCTGCAACAACCGCCCGGTGTGCCCGACGCGCTGCATCATCACCGCGCCAAGCAACACCGTCAGCGTCCGCGCCGCGAACAGCCACCAGCCAATCTGCAAGGCCGTGGCGGCCAGGTGCAAGGCAGTGTTGTCGGCATACGGCGCGACTTGCATGGGGTTCATGCCATCGTTGAACAGCACGGCGCTGAACACCGCGAAGATCAACAGGCGTGCGGCGAGCTTCCAATTGGCGAGGTTGACGGAGATCAGGCGCCAGACGGCGATGTCGATGAAGATCAGCGCCAGGGCGCAGAACATCGGGTGATCGGAGATAAATGACGGCATCCAGGCGACTCCAGGGCGAATGCGCTGAAGATCGCATGAAATGGGGGTGGCGGGTATAGCACAGAACAAAATGTGGGAGCGGGCTTGCCCGCGAAGGCGGTGCGTCAGGCGATACAAATGCTGGCCGAACCGCCGCTTTCGCAGGCAAGCCAGCTCCCACATTTGGACTTGTGCCAGGCCCAGGAAACATACACACAACCAAGTGCCAGAAATGGACTACGCACTTTTAGGAAGCCAAATATTTGATACCGGTCCGCTTCAACGCAAAGCTGCATGCAGACAACCAAAAGGCAATAGCCAATCGTGCCAACACCACACAATACCAGCCTCGCTTTGCTACTGCCGATCCTGTGTTCGGGGTTGGCCAACATACTGCTGGGGACGTCATCTCTTTACTGGAAGGCGCTTGGTAATATACCTCCAATCACCCTGCTGAGTTACAGAGTAGTGTTGTCCGCAATCACCCTCAGCGCATTCATTCTTTTGTGCCGCAATACCCACGCCATCAAACACCTCCCGCCTAAATTGATCCGCCTGCATTGCATGGCTTCGTTATTTATCGCCATCAATTGGGGAGCTTTTATTTGGTCATCGATTAACGGCCACATTCTTGAAAGCGGCCTTGGTTACTTATTGGCACCGTTCATATCCATCGCACTGGGCGCAATCATCTACAACGAGTCGATTAGCCGGACGCGAGCCTTATCAACACTTGCCGCATTCACGGGTGTCGCGCTACTGATTGCATTCACACCCCACTTGAACCACTGGGTCTATCTTACGATTGCCCTCTCTTGGGGCGCTTACACCTACCTCAAAAAGTCAACCGTACTGGATGCGGTAAATGGGCTGTGCGTGGAGACACTGTTTCTGACGGTGTGCATGGCGTTGGCCATTTCATTATTAAAGCTGCCCATCATGGCCCCCAACGAATTCTCCGCCGGGCCAAACCAACTTATTTGGCTGGCAGGCGGAGTATCGGCAATACCTCTACTAATGTTTTCTTACGCCACAGGAAAAATACCGTTGTCGATCACTGGCTTTTTACAGTTCACGCTACCTCTGACTCTGATAGCCATTTCAGTGGTCACCTGACGCCATCTGGCCAAACCGGCCTGAGTGAAAGTCTTCAAACGCCTGATGAATCTCCTGCTCGGTATTCATCACAAACGGCCCGTGCCCCACGATCGGCTCATCGATCGGCTCACCGCTTAGCAACAATACCTTGGCGTCGTCATTGGCCTCCAGGCTGATCTGGCTGCCATCGCGCTCAAACAGCACCAACTGCCCTTGGCGCGCGACTTCCTCGCCGTTGACCAGCACCGTGCCACGCAGGATCACCAGGGCGGTGTTGCGCCCGGCGTGCAGGTCCAGGGTCACGGGTTTGCCGGCGTTGAGGCGCAGGTCCCACACGTCGATTGGCGTAAAGGTCCGCGCCGGGCCTTGGGTGCCGGCGAATTCGCCGGCGATCAGGCGCAGTTGTCCGGCAGCGTTGGCCAGCGGCAGCACGGGAATGTCGCCGTCAACGATGGTCTGGTAACCGGCGTCGGCCATTTTGTCCTTGGCCGGCAGGTTCACCCACAGTTGCACCATCTCCAGCGCACCGCCTTGACGGGCGAAGGCTTCGGAGTGGAATTCTTCGTGGATGATGCCCCGGGCTGCAGTCATCCATTGCACGTCACCAGGGCCGATGATGCCGCCGGCGCCGGTGGAGTCGCGGTGTTCGACTTCGCCGTCGTAGACGATGGTCACGGTTTCAAACCCGCGATGAGGGTGCTGGCCTACGCCGCGACGCTCCTCGGTGGGTGTGAAATCCGCCGGGCCAGCGTGGTCCAGCAGCAAAAATGGGCTGATGTGTTTGCCCAGATTGTCGTAGGAAAACAGTGTGCGCACCGGAAAACCGTCGCCGACCCAATGGCCGCGTGGACTGGTGTAGATGCCGATGAGTTTTTTCATGGTGTTCCTCCAAAGTGGATACACCTTAAATCCGATACCAATAATGCGCTAGTCGGCAAAAACGGCCTTGATCGTTCTACTGATGGAACGACATCTCGCTAACTCATCACAAAAACCGCGTTAATGATAATGACTCGTAGTAATATCCGCCCTCTCCCGCTCAACCCCACCGAGGGCTGCAATGCCGTTTGCCGCAGCAACTGTCGCACCGCGCGTGCTGGTGGTGGATGACCACCGCAAAATCCGCGAACCGCTGGCCACCTATCTACGCCGCCACACCTTTGAGGTGCGCACCGCCGAAGACGCAGCCGGCATGTGGCAATTGCTCAAGAGCCAGGCATTCGATGTGGTGGTGCTTGACGTGTTGCTGCCCGATGGCGATGGCTTTGAGTTGTGCAACCAGTTGCACCGGCGCAGCAACACCCCGGTGATCCTGCTGACCGCCCGCGATACTCCCGCCGACCGCATTCGCGGCCTCGACCTGGGGGCCGACGATTACGTCACCAAGCCGTTCGAGCCGCGTGAGCTGGTGGCGCGGATCAACAGCGTATTACGCCGCCAGGGCCGCAACACCGGGCCAGTCGCCCCTAGCCTTGGCGCACGCGCGTACCAGTTCGCCGACTGGCATTTCAGCGCGGCCAGTGCGACGCTGACACGCGCAGACACCCCGCCGATTCAACTGAGCACCGCTGAAAGCCGCCTGCTGCAAGTGTTCCTCGACCACCCCAACCGCCTGCTGCCCCGCGAGCGCCTGATCGACCTGACCGCCGCCGCCGACAGCGACGTCAGCGACCGCGCCATCGACCGCCAGGTCAGCCGCCTGCGGCGCAAGCTGGCCCAGGGCGACGCCACGCCGGACCTGCTGCGCACCATCTGGGGCGGTGGTTACCTGCTGGCGGCCGAGGTCATCGAGTGCACGCCCTGAGCCGGCTGTGGCCGCGCACCCTGGCGCGGCAGCTGAGCCTGTTGTTGCTGCTGGCGTTGCTCGCGTCCAACGCCATTGCCATGCTGTTTCTGCAACGCACCGGCAGCCTGATCCACCCGCTGTCCCGCAGTTTCAGCCTGGAACGCCTGGGGATTGCGCACCACACGGCTATCGACTTGCCAGCGGATGAAACCGCGCACTTGTTGGAAGCCATGAGCACGGGCAACACACATTTCTGGATCGCCGCCACGCCGGAAGTCCCACCGTTTGAACTGCGCCCGGAAGAACAACGCCTGGCCAACGAACTGCGTCGCCAACTGCAATTGGATGACGCCGCCAGCATCGGCATGCAGCTGGAACGCATCAGCGGCGCCAACGCCCGCACCCACGTGTTCAGCCCTGCTGGCTGGGCCCCGTTGCGCCTGCGCAGCAGCATCCCATTGCCCAACGGGGGCTACTTGAACGCTGTGCAATATCCCGCCGGCGCCTATGAATGGGGCCGCGTATTGGCCTACAGCCTGCCCGTCACCACGCTGCCGGTGCTGTTGATCGTGATGTTTTTTATCGCCCGCGTGGTGCGCCCGGTGAAAACCCTGGCCCAGGCCACCGAACGCGTGAGTCGCGGTGAATGGATCGCCCCGCTGGCGGAAACCGGTGCACAGGAAGCCCGCGACCTCACCGCCGCCTTCAACACCATGCAAGCCAACCTTGCGCGGCATGTCGAAGGCCGCACGCGGATGCTCGCAGCCGTCAGCCATGACCTGAACACGCCGATCACTGAGCTGCGCCTGCAAGTGGAACTGCTGGAACCCGGCGAGTCCCGCGACGACATGCTGGAAAGCCTCGCCGAACTGAGCGCGATGGTGCGCGAAACCCTGAATTTCGTGCGCGATGATGTGGTGCAGGAACCCACAGCCACCCTGTCCCTGAGCGGCCTGCTGGACGACCTGGCCAAGCGTTATCAGCGCCTGCAACAACCCGTCACCTGGCACGGCGCGCCGCCGCTGCTGCTGACGTGTCGCCCCTTGGCGCTGAAACGCGCGTTGACCAACCTGATCGACAACGCCCTGCACCATGCCGGCGACGCCAGCCTGGCCCTGCGCCGCGAAGGCGATGGCTGGCTGCGGATCGAGATCCTCGACCACGGCCACGGCTTGCCCGAGGACTGGTTGAGCAAAGTCTTCGAGCCCTTTGTGCAATGCGGCGTCAGCGACGGCGGCGTGGGGCTGGGCCTGGCGATTGCACGTTCGTGCATCCAGGCCCATGGCGGCGAATTGGTGCTGGAGAATCGCCCACCCGCCGGCCTGTGTGCAGTGGTGCGATTGCCCGCCGCGCTTTAGAAGTTCAGCGTGGCGCCCATCCACAGCGTGCGGCCGTAGTTCACCGTGCCGTAGGTTTCATCGTCGAGGCGCTTGTCGGTGAGGTTGTTGAGGGAGGCGTTGAGGGTCAGCGAGTCGGTCACGTCAAACGAACCGCCGAGGTCCGCCGTGGTGTAGCCCGGCGCCGGCTTGTCGGTGGTAATGGTGTTGCCGGTTTCTTCGCCGTAGTAGCTTAGCGAGGCCCAGGCCTGGGTGCGGTCGTTGATGCTCCACTCCGTGCGCACATTGGCTTTTTGCTCGGGGGTGAGGGCCAGCGGTGCGCCTTTGTTGGCGCCGCTTTTCTGCTCGGAATCGGTGTAGGTGTAATTGGCCTTGAGCAACACGCGGTCGTTGATGTCCCATTGGCCGTTGAGTTCGACGCCCTGGATGATCGCCTTGTCGACGTTGACCCGCTCCATCACGGTGTAGCCATTCCACATGCGGTCGGTGGTGACGGTGGAGAGCTTGTCCTGGAAATCGTTGTAGAACAGCGTCACGCCGCCCGAAAGGTTGTCGCGGTTGCTCCACAGCGCCGAGATTTCGTAGTTGGTGCTGGTCTCGGGCTTGAGGTCGGGGTTGCCGAACATCACGAAGCGGTTGCGGCGCAGGTAGGCGTAATCGGCAACCACCGCGCGCAGCTCCGGCGCCTTGAAGCCACGGGCGATGCCGCCTTTGAACGTCCACTGCTCGCTGGCGCGCCATACCCCGTAGACGCGCGGGCTGATGTGGGCGCCGTACTCTTCGTGCTCGTCCAGGCGCAGGCCGGTGGTGAGGGCGAAGGTGTCGGTTACCGACCATTCGTTCTCGGCAAACAGGGCTTTTTGCGCGACGGAGAAGGTGTAGTCGACACGGTCGCCCAGGCCCTGGTTCCAGTCGGTCAGCTCGCTTTTGTTCCATTGCAGGCCGACAGTGCTGACGTTATGCGCAGTGGGCACCACCAGCTTGGCGTCGAACACGGTGTTCTTGATCTCAGGCTTGCGTCCGTAGATATCGGTTTGTGCCGGGGTGGCCTTGCCTTCGCGGCTGGAGGTTTCCTGGGACAGCGCGACGTCCGACGTGGCCCAGCCCCAACGCCCCTGGTGGGACAGCGACCAGTGATCGCGGTTGTTCTCCTGCTCGCGGGTGGCCCAGTTGGCGCTGGTGCCGTCACCGTTTTTCAGACGGGTAGCGCCGGCTTCCAGAAGAATGTCGTGGTCGATGGTCGGGGTGAAGGCCAGGCGCGCGGTGAGGTCACGGTGGTCGGCGCTGCTGAAGCCATTGGTCTGCTCGATGTCGTCGTCGGCCTGGCGGTCGAGGTAACGGCCCCACACCTGCAGGCCGAGGAAATCCTCTTTTAGCGGGCCGCTGAGGTAGAACTGGGTCTGGCGCGCGTTGCCCTGGTCGCTGTGCTGGCGCGCGGAATAGTCATAACCAATGGAGCCGCCCCAGGTCGGCGAAACCTTGCGCGTGATCACGTTGATCACCCCGCCGATGGCATCCGAGCCATACAGCGACGACATCGGCCCGCGCACCACTTCAATCCGCTCGATGGCAGCGGCCGGCGGCACGAAACTCTGCTCGTAGCCGCTGTTGCCGTTGACCCGCGACTCACGCGCGCTCTGCCGTTTGCCATCGACCATGATCAAGGTGTAATCGGCCGGCATGCCACGGATGGAGATGTCTGTTTCATTGGCGCCGCCGTTGACCGTCACCCCTTCCACATCACGCACCGCATCGCCCAAGTCGCGGTAAGACTTGCGGCGCAGCGCTTCACCATCAATCACCGTGACCGAAGCCGGCGCGTCTTCCACGCTTTGCGCAAAGCCGGATGCGGTGACCACCACATCGTTGAGTTCCAGGGCAACGGGCTCGTCGGCATAGGCGTTAAAGCTACCGGCGACCAGCAGCGCCAGGGGTGTGAAGCGAAAAGCAGGAAGCATGGGCGGGGACCTTAGGAGTGGACTCAAAAGAGAATCGTAATCATCCACGCCCGGATAACTTGGACAAAGTGTGACATCGCCCCATGAGCCCCCCGCCCCCAAAGTCATGTGGAGATCAAAATGTGGGAGCGGGCTTGCTCGCGAATGCAGTGTGTCAGTCGCTGATTTTCTGACTGATACACCGCATTCGCGAGCAAGCCCGCTCCCACATTTGATCCCAATCGTCTCCGATGACTGGGCGGCATCCAGATAAAAGAGGCTGGCTTATTTTTTATTTCGATCATAATATTCAACAAAATATTACCTGCGTAATTTTATGCAATACCCCCCCGGAGCCCGCCATGCACCCTTCTCCCCTGCGCCTTCTCACGCCCCTGGCCCTGTTGATCCTCCTCAGCGGCTGCAACAGCCAGGCCGACACCGCCGCCCAAGCCCCCCAACCACGCCCGGTGCTCGCCGCCAAAGTCGAAGCCGCCCGCACCCAGCAAAACGCCTACACCGGCGTGGTCGCGGCGCGCACGGAAAGTGACCTGGGCTTCCGCGTCAGCGGCAAAGTCATCGAGCGCAAGGTCGACCCCGGCCAGCACGTCTCCCGTGGCGACACCTTGCTGGTGCTGGACATCGGCGACTTCGAACTGGCCCTGCGCTCGGCGAAAAACCGTGTCAACGCCGCCCAGGCGCAACTGCGCCAACGCCGTGACGACGAAAACCGCTACCAGCGCCTGGCCAGCACCGGCGCCGTGTCGCGGCAGATCTTCGACCAGTCGGCCACCAACCTGCGCGTCGCCGAAGCCGAACTGGCCGCCGCGCAATCCGATGCCAGCCAGATCGAAAACCGCCGCACCTATTCGGTCCTCAAGGCCGACGGCGACGGCATCATCACCGACGTGCGGGTGGAGCGCGGCCAAGTGGTCGCCGAAGGCCAGGTCGTCGCCCGCCTGGCCCACGACGGCGCCCGCGAAGCCATCGTCAACCTCCCGGAAAACCAGCGCGACCAAGCCTCGCAACGGGCCCTGGCCTTCCCCTTTGGCTCACCGGATCAAGCGGTGACTGCCACCCTGCGCGAACTGTCCGCCAGCGCCGACCCCACCACCCGCACCTACCGGGCCCGCTACGTGTTGCACGGCGCCGTCGAGCGCTTCGCCCTCGGCTCGACCATCACCGTGCGCCTGCAAGGCAACGCCCAGGCCCAGCACACGCGGGTGCCCATCGGCGCCTTGCAGGATGCGGGGCAAGGCCCCGGCGTGTGGTTGATCGGCGCGGACGACCGCGTCAGCTTCGCCCCGGTAAATGTCGTCAGCCTCGGCCAGGAAGACGCCCTGCTCAACAGCGGCGTGGCCCCCGGTCAGCTCATCGTCGCCCTCGGCGCCCACCTGCTGCACAGCGGTGACGCGGTACGCCTGCTACCCGCCCAGGCGCTGGCCTTCAACCGCGGGCAGGACCACTGAACATGCGCGGTATCAACCTCTCTGAACTGGCAGTCAAACACCGTGCGGTCACGCTGTTCCTGATCCTGGCGATCCTCGCCGCCGGGGTCTTCTCGTTCGGCAAACTGGGCCGCGCCGAAGACCCCTCGTTTACCGTCAAGGTCATGACCATCACCGCCGCCTGGCCCGGCGCCACCGCCCAGGAAATGCAGGAACAGGTGGCCGACCGCCTGGAAAAACGCCTGCAGGAACTGGACTACTACGACCGCGTCGAGACCATCGCCCAGCCGGGCTTCGTGTCGATGCGCATGACCTTCAAGGAGTCCACACGCCCCGGCGAGATCCAGGACCTGTTCTACCAGACCCGCAAAAAGCTCAGCGATGAAGCGGCGAAGCTGCCCAAAGGCGTGATCGGTCCCTTCTTCAACGATGAATATTCCGACGTGTACTTCGCCTTGTACGCACTGGAAGCCGAGCACTTACCCCACCGGCAACAGGTGCAGATGGCCGAAGAACTGCGCCAGGGCTTGCTCAATCTGCCAGGCGTCAAGAAGGTGAATATCCTCGGCGAGCAAGCGCAGCGGGTTTTTGTCGAGTTTTCCTACGAGCGCCTGGCGACGCTGGGTATCAAACCCGATCAGATTTTTGCCGCACTGGCCGCGCAAAACGCCGTGGCGCCGTCGGGCTTTGTCGAGACGGCCGGCGCCCGCGCCTATATCCGCATCGACGGTGCTTTCGACAGCCTGGCGCTGATCGAAAACGTGCCGCTGGAAGTCAACGGCCGCGTCCTGCGCATCGCCGACGTGGCCACCGTCAGCCGTGGTTACGAAGACCCGCCCAGCTATCGCATCCGCCACCAGGGCGACCCGGCGCTGATGCTCGGCGTGATCATGGAAAAACACTGGAACGGCCTGGAACTGGACAAAAGCCTCAAGGCCGAGGAAGCCAGAATCCACGCCGACCTGCCCTTGGGCGTGAACTTCGCCAAGGTCGCCGACCAGGCGAAAAACATTCGCCTAGCCGTCAACGAGTTCATGCTCAAATTCTTCGCCGCCCTCGCGGTGGTCATGCTGATCAGCCTGCTGGCCCTGGGCTTTCGCGTAGGACTGGTGGTAGCGGCAGCCGTGCCGCTGACCCTGTCCATCGTGTTTGTGATCATGCTGCTCACCGGTCGCGAGTTCGACCGCATTACCTTGGGTGCGCTGATCATTTCCCTGGGCTTGCTGGTGGACGACGCGATCATCGCCATTGAGATGATGGTGGTGAAACTGGAAGAAGGCTTTGACCGGATTCACGCCGCCACCTTCGCCTGGAGCTCCACGGCGGCGCCGATGTTGACCGGTACGCTGGTGACCATCATCGGCTTTCTGCCGGTGGGTTTTGCGCGCTCGGGGGCTGGGGAATATGCCGGCAATATCTTCTGGATCGTCGGTTTTGCGCTGATTTCATCCTGGCTGGTGGCGGTGGTTTTCACGCCGTATCTGGGCGTGAAACTGCTGCCGCAGATCAAACCGGTGCCCGGCGGGCATGAAGCAATTTACGCCGGACGGTATTACCAGAGGTTGCGCGATTTGGTCGAAAGCTGTGTACGACATCGCTGGCTGGTGACCGGTTTGGTGGTGACGGCGTTTGTGCTGTGCGGGTTGGGCATGGGTCTGGTGAAGAAGCAGTTTTTCCCCAATTCCGACCGCTCCGAGCTGATTCTTGAGGTGTACATGCCCCCCGGCAGTGCGTTCAAAAGCACCGAAACGGTCGCCGCGCAGCTGGAAAAAGCTCTGCTTCAAGAACCGCAAACCACCCTGGTGGACACCTACGTGGGCGGCGGTGCGCCGCGGTTCTTTCTGTCGCTGAATCCGGAATTGCCTGACCCGGCATTCGCCAAGTTGATCGTGCAAACGCCGGATTCCCACGCCCGCGACGCATTAAAGCTACGCATGCGCGAACGCATTGCAGCAGGCGAATTCCCTGCCGCCCGTGTGCGGGTGACCCAATTGCTGTTCGGCCCGCCCGTGCCATTTCCGGTGGTGTTCCGCGTTTCCGGTCCCAACGTCGATGTACTGCGCGGCGTGGCCGAAGACGTGCGCAAGGTCGTCGCCGCAAACAAGCTCACCAAGGACGCCTTCCTCGATTGGGGTGAGCGCACCAGCGGCTACCGCCTGGTGCTCGATCAAGACCGCCTGCGCCTGCTGGGCTTCACGCCCAACGAGGTCAAATCCCAGCTCAACGCCCTACTCAGCGGCAACCCCATCACCGAAGTACGCGAAGGCAACCGCACCGTGTCGGTGGTCGCCCGCGCCCAGGGCAGCCAGCGCGAAAACCTCGGCAACCTCAACAACATGACCCTGACCAACAGCACCGGCACGGCGGTGCCACTGGCCCAGGTCGGCCACTTCCAGGCGGTCATGGAGGAGCCGATCCTCAAGCGCCGCAACCGCGCGGCCACCGTGGAAGTGCGCGCCGACATCATCGACGGCGTACAGCCACCCGACGTGGAAATGGCCGTGTACAAAGACCTGCAACCCCTACTCGCAACGCTGCCCGCCGGCTACCGCATCGACATCGGCGGCCCGGTTGAAGAAAGCGCCAAGGCCAACGTCGCACTGGCGGCGCTGTTCCCAATCATGATCCTGCTGACCCTCACGGTGATCATGTTCCAGGTGCGCTCGTTTGGCGTGATGTTCATGGTCTTCGCCACCGCGCCGCTGGGCCTGATTGGCGCGGTGCCGACCTTGCTGCTGTTCAACCAGCCGTTCGGATTCAACGCGATCCTGGGGCTGATCGGCATTGGTGGGATCCTGATGCGCAACACGCTGATCTTCACCGACCAGATCCGCCAGAACCAGGAACACGGCATGGCCATACGCGAGGCCATTGTGGAAGCCACCGTGCGGCGTGCGCGGCCAGTCATCCTCACCGCGCTGGCGGCGGCGCTGGCCTTTATCCCGCTGACGCTGTCGGTGTTCTGGTCGTCCCTGGCCTACGTGCTGATTGGCGGAGTGCTGGTGGGCACGTTGTTGACGCTGCTGTTTCTGCCGGCGCTGTGCAGCCTGGTGCTGGGGCGAGAGAAGACACGAGTTGTCGAAACGTCCCACGTAAGCGCCGGATAAGCTCTACTCCCCGCCCCTGAAAACCTCTGCAAAGTCCTTCGCCTGATTTCACAGTGCGAGGGATTGCAGATGGACTTTCATGTTGTAGGGACACTGTCGTGAACCCGGCCATTGGCAGGCTGGCCCTGACCCCAATGGACGCGGAGACGGTCGATGCCGAAGGCGTCTTCCGCGATTTTCGCGAATGCCTGAACACCTTTGACAGCTGGGCACAAAGCTTCTGGAGTTTTGCGGCGCTGGATGTCGAGCAGGTGTTCAAAGTCGGCGATGACGTGGCGCTGGTCGCGCCGATCAACCGCTCGATCATACCCAGCAGCACCGTCGCCACCTGCCAGGCCAATGGCACGTTGACGCTGGTGCACATGTTTCAGAGCACGCGCTTTGTACCCATCGGTAACACGCCGGTGGTGCTGCAACGCGTCGATCCCAAAGGCGGCCCGCTGGGCGAACCTATTCACAAGACCATCGGCCCGAGCGGCATCCTCGAAATCACCGAGTGTGAGCGCAACCAGCAGTATCGGATCAATTTCTACCCCAACGTTTCCCAGGATCACGTCAAGGCGCTGTATGCGTCCTACCAATCGGTGATCGCCGAGCTGGAAGTTCGCCTACGCGAAGCGTGGACGAATACCCTCCAGGACCAGTGGAAAACCTACGCCGACGCCAGCCCACTGGAGCGCCGCCGGATGGAGGAAACGGCGTTTCTGGTTGGCATGGGTAAGACGCTCTACAACCTGTGGGACAACATCCCACAGCTGTATGACTTGCTGGCGGATATCAAACCCAACAGCGAGAAACTGCTGCACTACCTCTCCCAAACCGAACTCGACGAACTGCTGGCATTGGGCAAAGACACCCTGGCCAACGGTTTGCTGGTGCTCAGCGATGAGCCGCTGTTGTTCATCTATGTGTCGGCGATGGTCAGCTGGATGCGCATGCTGCCACCGCAAGAAGTCAGCGAACTGATGGGGGAAATCACCAGCGAGGTGTTGATTGCCTTGCTGCTGATCAGGGTGGGCGCCGCGATGGGGGTTGTGGTGCAACTGGGCGCGCGGGTGTTGCGCGCAATGAAGTCCGAGCGCGCGCGGCAGTGGTTGGCGTTGTTGGCCAAGCAACTGGTGAGTCCGAAGTTGGACGCGCATGTCGAGGCGTCGAAGCCGTTGTTACTGGGCGGGCCGGCGACGGTGATCAAGACGGTGCCGGATGTGCCGTTGAAGGCTGGGGATCAGTTGATTGCGAACCCGGTGCCGATGGTGCGGGATAAGGCCACGCAGCGGACGGTGTTGGTTCGGCAGGAAGCTGTCGATGATGTACCTGCTTCCGGCAGGAATGCCAACGGTGATGCGGCGGCTTCTGCGGACAAAACCGCTACCAACGGTTGCCCGGTGTCGATGGTTACCGGCGAGGAATTGCTCACCCTGACTGACGGCGTGCTCGACGGGATTTTTCCGTTTGAGTGGACGCGGTTGTATCGCACCAGTGCGGTGGACGTGGAGTGTGGGTTGGGGTTTGGCTGGAGTCATGCGCTGGCCCACGGGCTTTGTGTATCGGGTGATTCGGTGGTGTGGACGGATCATGAGAATCGGTCTACCGCCCTGCCCTTGCCTACGGTTGCCCGGCCGACGATCACCAATAGCCTGGCTGAAGCGGCCATTTATCTCGGGACGTTGCCTGACGAGTTGGTGCTGGCGCAGGCGTCGCGTTTCTACCATTTCCGGGATGGTCTGCTGACAGCCATCAGCGATGCGTATGACAACCGACTGCGCATTTCCCGGGATCTGTTGGGGCGTATCGAGCGGCTGGATAACGGTGTCGGGCGTTCGCTGTTTTTGCGGTATTCGGCCGGCCGCATCGTGGCGGTGGATTACCAGATTCAGCGGGCCGAGGGTTCTGATCCCTACGTTTGGGTAACCGAGTACAGCGTTGTTTCCTACGCCTATGACGACCTTGGCCGGTTGGTGTCGGCGACCAATGCCGTAGGC
>NZ_QAJM01000065.1 GCF_003852405.1 Pseudomonas sp. KBW05 | reverse complement strand
TACCTAGCCGAACGGTCAGTTGTTTGGACTTCCTTCATTCAGCAGCATTCTTCTCGCGCCAGTTAGGCGCGATCTTCACCAGCAACGCGATAGCCCGCAAAGGCTGGCGCAGGTGGAGGCTTCTGCAGCCAGGCTTGCACGCGGAGAATGAGGCATGAGGCGTTACAACCTAACCAACGGCGCCAAGACAACGGCCGGTGGCACGGTCTACACCGGGTACACGGGCGGTACCATTAACGGGTTGGGAATGGTCAGACAGGGCGATCTCATCTTCTGCCCCGCCTGCTCCAGCCAAGGTGTCGTCGTATGTGTCGGGCGCGACTGGGTGAAATATGGGACGGTGCAGAGGCCGCGTTGGACGGCGACGTGTGCCGCTGCAAATGTGACCCGCCACCTAAACTCATCGCCAACCAATTCATGGAGTTTCAGGACATAGACCCTGAAAAGTCGCCGTCTTT
This sequence comes from Pseudomonas sp. KBW05, assembly GCF_003852405.1. GTDB lineage: Bacteria > Pseudomonadota > Gammaproteobacteria > Pseudomonadales > Pseudomonadaceae > Aquipseudomonas. Next base: position 640 of record NZ_QAJM01000065.1, on the reverse strand, counting down.
TTTGCCACCGCCGGGAACCGCTTCAGCTCACAGCACGGCCGCCGAGGCTTTCGCGCCGAACGCACAACCTGATGCGCTGAATGTGTGTGTATTCGCAAAATCCTGTGTTTCAGTGCCCGCCGGTTCCACAGCGGCGGGACAAGCGCCCGAACGTGCAGACAATTTCGGCAAAACTGCTCTGATCGCTTCAACCGGCACCGCTGGTACTGTCGGGCGTATCGCGGGGACGCTCGGCAGTGACCTCGGTACTTGGACAGTACGTGGAGTAGCGGGCGCAAGCGCCGCATTGAACGTAGTGTTGCTGGCCTTTTGGCCGAGAGATATTGGCGATTCGACGCTCTACACCCCAGCGCAATTGGCAAACCTGCAATCGGCAAGCACACGGGTGCGGTTCCAGTTCCGTCAGGATGACGCGGGGGAATTGAGAGCTTATGGCATCCACACCTCGCCGGGCAGTGGTTCGGATCGGGTGCCTGTTGCACACGCCCGATGGAACGCCGACAAGAGCGCGATGGTGGCGGTTCTGGATGGCATCAGCATTACTTGGACGCCCAACAACGGGCCGGTGGTCAGTGCGCCAAGTCCTTACCCAGGCACACCGGAGCGGCTGGATAACCTGCTCGTTCATCCGATTGCGGTA
>NZ_QAJM01000064.1 GCF_003852405.1 Pseudomonas sp. KBW05 | reverse complement strand
CAGGCTTGAATCCGTGGGCCGCCGTGACCTAAATAACGGATATGCACCCAGTCAGAACAAAAGAGTATTTAACGAACAGTTTTTAGAACCATAAGCTCATCCCTATTCCATTAGAAGATCGAGCCCCCCCCATGCCCATACGCCGCCCCTTCATCGCCGTCCTAGGACTACTGGCCTTCTCCATCGCAGCCAGCGCCGAAGCCCAAGAAACCCTACGCATCGGCTACCAGAAATCCTCCACCCTGATCACCCTGCTAAAAACCCAGGGCACCCTGGAAAAATCCCTCAAGGCCAACCACATCGACGTAACCTGGCACGAATTCCCCAGCGGCCTCCCCCTGCTCGAAGCCCTGAACGTGGGCAACGTGGACATCAGCGCCGACGTCGCCGACACCGTGCCGATCTTCGCCCAGGCTGCCCAGGCCAAGCTCACCTACTTCGCCCAGGAAGCGCCCTCGCCTTCGGCCCAGGCCATCGTGGTGCGCAAAGACTCGCCGATCCAGCAGCTCGGTGACTTGAAAGGCAAGAAAATCGCCGTCACCAAAGCCGCCGGCACTCACTACCTACTGATCGCCGCACTGGCCAAAGCGGGTCTGGAATTCGCTGACATCGAACCCGCCTACCTGTCACCCGCCGACGGCCGCGCCGCCTTCGAGAACAACAAGGTGGATGCCTGGGTCACTTGGGAACCCTTCCTCACCGGCGTGCAACGCCAACTACCGACACGCACCCTGGCGGACGGCACCGGGCTGGCCAGCTACAAGCGCTATTACTTGACCGGCACGCCCTACGCCAAAGCCCATCCCGAGGTGTTGAAGGTGGTGTATGAGCAGTTGGAAAAAACCGGCCAATGGGTCAAGGCCAACCCACAGGACGCGGCGAAAGTGCTTGGTCCGCTGTGGGGCAACCTGGACGTGGCCACGGTGGAAGCGGCCAATGCACACCGTAGCTATCAGGTGCAGCCGGTGACGGTTGATCAGTTAGGTGAACAGCAGAAGATTGCCGATGCGTTTTTCAAGGCGGGCTTGTTGCCCAAGGCGGTCGATGCCAAGGATGTGCAGACCTGGAAGCCATAAAAAATGTGGGAGCGGGCTTGTGTGGGAGCGGGCTTGCTCGCGAAAGCGGTGGTTCAGTTAAAACTTCTTTGCCTGACACACCGCATTCGCGAGCAAGCCCGCTCCCACATTTGAATCCGGTTACACCCGTTTAACTGCGCTCATCCATCCCGCGCGCCGCCATCGCGCCCAACACCCCGCCCACCATCGGCGCCAGCCAGAACAGCCACAACTGCGCAATGTACTCGCCGCCCGCAAACAACGCCGGCCCGGTACTGCGTGCCGGGTTCACCGAGGTGTTGGTGACTGGGATCAGGACCAGGTGAATCAAGGTCAGCGCCAGGCCGATGGCAATCGGCGCAAACCCAGGCACCGCGCCCGGGGCGGTGACGCGCATGATGATGAAGACAAAGAAGAACGTGGCGATCAGTTCGGCCAGCAAGGCGGCCTTCATGTCGAAGTGGCCTGGGCTCAAGGCGTCATAGCCGTTGGCGGCAAATCCACCCATGACAAAATCGTCCTGGCCGTTGGCGATCAGGTACAGCGCTGCCGCCGCGCCAATTGCACCGGCGACCTGCGCCGCGATGTAGGGCAGCACGTCAACCCCGGCCACCCGCCGCCCGGCCCAAAGGCCAATGGTCACCGCCGGGTTGAAGTGCCCGCCCGAGAGGCCGCCCACCGCATAGGCCATGGTCAACACCGTGAGGCCGAACGCCAGGGACACACCGACAAAACCAATACCCAACTCGGGGAATGCCGCCGCCAGGATGGCGCTGCCACAGCCGCCGAACGTCAGCCAGAAAGTACCCAGAAACTCCGCGGTCAAACGCTTTTGCACAATCGACTCCATTGCTGTTCAAGTGCCGTCACCACAGGGCGTGGGCGGTCCTGGGCGACGGTAGCAATGGGCATCGCGGCGCCCTGTAAGACTTGTCTGGTTTTAACTGGGTGACACACCCTGCCCGAACTTGCGAATCGCCAGGCAATAGCCGATCAACGCGAGCGCCGCCAGCAAGCCGCCTGCCGCACCGATCCAGGCGAAGCCGAACTGGCTACCGACCCAGCTGCCCATCAGCGCGCCACCACCGATGCCGATGTTGTAGATGCCGGAAAACATCGCCATGGCCACGTCGGTGGCGTCCGGCGCCAGCACCAGCACCTTGGACTGCATCGCCAGGCCAAAGCCCATGATTGCCATGCCCCAGAAAATGCTCAGGCCGACGAGATAGGATTCGGCTCCGCTCAACGGCAGCATCAGCGCCAGGCACGCCGCCAGGATAAACACCGCGCCGACCACGAACAGATGGGGGTTGAAGCGGTGCACCAGGCTGAACAGCAGCGAACCGATAATGCCCGCGCCACCAAACACCAGCAGGATCAGGGTCACGGCACTGCCGCTCATGCCGGCCACGCCTTCGACGAAGGGTTCGATGTAGCTGTAGGCGGTGAACTGCGCGGTCACGGTCAGGGCGGTGAGTACGTACAGCGCCACCAGCGCCGGGCGTTTGAACAGCAACGGCAGGCTGCGCAACGAGCCGGAGTTCTGGCTCGGCAACAGCGGCAAGGTGCGCGCCAGCCAAAACACCAGCGCCGCGGCGAAGGCGCCGATCACCAGGAACGTGGTGCGCCAACCCATGGCCTCGCCGAGCAGGCGGCCCAGCGGAATACCCAACACCATCGCCAGGGACGTACCGGTGGCCAACAGGCCGAGGGCTTGCACCTGTTTGCCGGCCGGCGCCAGGCGCACGGCCAGCGACGCGGTGATCGACCAGAACAACGCATGGGACAAGGCGATGCCGATGCGACTGACCATCAGCAAGCCAAAACTGGTGGCCACGCTGGACAGGATATGGCTGGCGATAAACATGCAGAACAGCACGATCAGCAACTTGCGACGCTCGACGTTGCGCGTCAGCAACATCACCGGCAGCGACGTCAGGGACACGATCCAGGCATAGATCGTGAGCATCAGGCCGACGCTGGACACCGGCATGTCAAAGCTCGCGCCAATGGCGCTGAGCAGCCCGACGGGAACGAATTCGGTGGTATTGAACACAAAGGCGGCCAACGCGAGGGCGATGACCGGTTGCCAATTGGCTTGGGGGGTTGCGGCTGAAATGCTCATTGAAGGGCGCGGTACTCGGACGATGATCAAACGGCTACCCAGGACAAGCGCCGCCGTCGAGCATTCTATAGGTTTCTCGCTCGTCTGTTGGCGCTGATCCTGATCAAAAAGCCATCAGTTTCATCACGGCGCGGTCAACGTGACCACGTAAGCCCCCGACTGAATCGGCTTTCCAAGGGTATCCACCAGCACATACCGCTGGTCGTAATAGCGCCCGTTGGCGTTGTCGCTCACCAATTTGACGCTGACCGGTGCAGGGCCCCGCGCCTGTACGCTGCTCACCGACTGCACATCGAAGCGGTTGCCGCGAAAAGCCTGCGGGCATCCCTTCAGCTCCATGGCCGCGCCGCCCGAGGCACTGGTGGCACAGCCCGGCTCGACAATGCTGCCGTGAAACTGAATGACGCCGCCCGATGCCGCCAGGCAACCGCCCGCCCACACCGCAAAAAACCCGCTAACCAGTGACAAACGCTTAACGTTGTTCATCTCGACGCTCCTTCTTGGGTGATTAAGAAGGTAGTCGTCCGATTTGCCCAAGACTTGAGGGCCCCACTGCACCAAGCGGCTGCTCAGGGATCGACCTGCTCCATCAGTTCCACAACCGACTCGGGCCGCTGAGCATAGCGCTGGGCCAACGCCGCGCAGACCATCAGCTGGATCTGGTGAAACAGCATCAACGGCAGAATCAGCACGCCCATGGTTGCCCCGGCGAACAGCACCTGGGCCATCGGCACGCCCGTCGCCAGGCTTTTCTTCGAGCCGCAGAACAGGATGGTGATGCGGTCTTCCTGGTTAAAGCCGAACGCCTTGGCCAGCACAGTCGAGGCCACCAGCACCAGGGCCAGCAGCACGCAGCACGCCACCACCAGGCCGCCCAGCTCCCACAGGGGGATCTTGTGCCAGATGCCTTCATTGACCGCTTCGCTGAACGCGCCGTAGACCACCAGCAGGATCGAGCCTTGATCGACGAATTTCAGCCAGGACTTGTTACGCCCCACCCACGCGCCAATCCAGCGCCGAGCAATCTGCCCGGCGATAAACGGCAGCAGCAGTTGCACGCTGATCTTGAGGATCGCGTCGAGGGTGTTGCTGCCTTCGCCATGCACATTGAGCAACAGCGTCACCAGCAGTGGCGTGAGGAAGATGCCAAACAGGCTCGACGCCGCCGCGCTGCAAATCGCCGCCGGGATGTTGCCCCGCGCCAGCGACGTAAAGGCAATCGCCGACTGCACCGTAGCCGGCAGCGCACAGAGGTACAGCATGCCCATGTACAGGTCTTTGCCGATCAGCGGCGACAACAGCGGCTTGAGCGCCAGGCCCAGCAACGGGAACAGCACGAAGGTCAGGCTGAACACCAACAGGTGCAGGCGCCAGTGCCCGGCACCGGCGATGATCGCCTGGTTCGACAGTTTGGCGCCGTGCAGGAAAAACAGCAGCGCAATGGCCAGGTTGGTGACCCAGCCAAAGGCCACGGCGGTCTGGCCGCTGGCGGGCAGAAACGAGGCGAGGATCACCGTGGCGATCAGGGTCAGGGTGAAGTTGTCAGGGAGAAAGCGCGGACGAGTCATAAGTAAGGTCTTCCGGGGGTTGCCAAGAGCGTCTCGGCGACTCTAACGTAACGGCTTGTTACCGACTAACGCCAATGAGCCAACAAATGCCGCCTAAAGGACATGACAAAACCGTGCGCCGTAGCGTGCCCGGGCTTTCCAGCCTGCCACGGCCGGTGTATGGACGCACTGAATCCCTGCCTAATCGCGCCCTGACTCGGCGCCACAGTCACCCGTGGGTGCAATTGTCGTACGCGATTTCCGGGGTGCTGGAAATTCAGACAAGCGTCGGCCGCTTTGTTGCGCCGCCGCAACGCGCCGTGTGGATTCCGGCGGGCATGCCCCACCGCGTGTTCAGCTCCCCACGCACCGAGATGCGCAGCCTGTACCTCGATTGCAGCGTGACCGCCTGGGCGGATGCGCGTTGCCATGTGCTGGAGGTGAGCAGCTTGCTGCGCGAGCTGATCCGCAGCTTCAGCGAACTGCCGGTGGCCTATGCCGAAGACGGCGCGGAGGGGCGCCTGGCCCAAGTGCTGCTGGACCAGTTGGCCGCAGCGCCCCAGGTGGACTTGATGCTGCCGCTGCCCATGGACCCGCGTTTGCGCCAGATCTACCGCAGCTTGAACCTGCACCCGGAGCAGCAAACCACCCTGGGCGACTGGAGCCGCAAATTGGCGGTGAGCGAGAAAACCCTAAGCCGCTTGTTTTTGAGCGACACCGGGCTGACCTTCCGCGCCTGGCGCCAGCGCTTGCGGTTGCTCACCGCCCTGCCCGCCCTGGAACAAGGCGAGCGCGTGACGGATGTGGCATTGGGGTGTGGGTATGAATCGACCTCGGCGTTTATCAATGCGTTTCGCCAGCAGTTTGATGCGACGCCGGGGGAGTTTTTTCGCTGACTTACAGGTGTATGAGGTCAAAAATGTGGGAGCTGGCTTGCCTGCGATGGCGGTAGATCAGCTGCATCTGTGTTGGCTGACAGGCCGCCATCGCGGGCAAGCCCGCTCCCACAGGGGCTTGGGTTTGCAGGCCAGATCAGGTTTACACCGATCAAAAATGTGGGAGCTGGCTTGCCTGCGATGGC
>NZ_QAJM01000063.1 GCF_003852405.1 Pseudomonas sp. KBW05 | reverse complement strand
TTCCAATGCTCTATGGTCGTCAAGAAATTCGGGTACTGAGTCGTGACCAGTTGGCCTCGCTTCAGCAAATTGGGTATGTGATAGCTTTCGGTGTTTTGTGAGATCGAACTTTCGGTTCTATCGTCTTCACACACCGCAATCTGGTGCTCTTTCGCTTTTCAGCTCGAAGCAAGCAAATTGCTTGGGTGTTATATGGTCAAGCCTCACGGGCAATTAGTATTGGTTAGCTCAACGCCTCACAGCGCTTACACACCCAACCTATCAACGTCGTAGTCTTCGACGGCCCTTCAGGGAACTCAAGGTTCCAGTGAGATCTCATCTTGAGGCTAGTTTCCCGCTTAGATGCTTTCAGCGGTTATCTATTCCGAACATAGCTACCCGGCAATGCCACTGGCGTGACAACCGGAACACCAGAGGTTCGTCCACTCCGGTCCTCTCGTACTAGGAGCAGCCCCTCTCAAATCTCAAACGTCCACGGCAGATAGGGACCGAACTGTCTCACGACGTTCTAAACCCAGCTCGCGTACCACTTTAAATGGCGAACAGCCATACCCTTGGGACCGGCTTCAGCCCCAGGATGTGATGAGCCGACATCGAGGTGCCAAACACCGCCGTCGATATGAACTCTTGGGCGGTATCAGCCTGTTATCCCCGGAGTACCTTTTATCCGTTGAGCGATGGCCCTTCCATACAGAACCACCGGATCACTAAGACCTACTTTCGTACCTGCTCGACGTGTCTGTCTCGCAGTCAAGCGCGCTTTTGCCTTTATACTCTACGACCGATTTCCGACCGGTCTGAGCGCACCTTCGTACTCCTCCGTTACTCTTTAGGAGGAGACCGCCCCAGTCAAACTACCCACCATACACTGTCCTCGATCCGGATAACGGACCTGAGTTAGAACCTCAAAGTTGCCAGGGTGGTATTTCAAGGTTGGCTCCACGCAGACTGGCGTCCACGCTTCAAAGCCTCCCACCTATCCTACACAAGCAAATTCAAAGTCCAGTGCAAAGCTATAGTAAAGGTTCACGGGGTCTTTCCGTCTAGCCGCGGATACACTGCATCTTCACAGCGATTTCAATTTCACTGAGTCTCGGGTGGAGACAGCGCCGCCATCGTTACGCCATTCGTGCAGGTCGGAACTTACCCGACAAGGAATTTCGCTACCTTAGGACCGTTATAGTTACGGCCGCCGTTTACCGGGGCTTCGATCAAGAGCTTCGCGTTAGCTAACCCCATCAATTAACCTTCCGGCACCGGGCAGGCGTCACACCCTATACGTCCACTTTCGTGTTTGCAGAGTGCTGTGTTTTTAATAAACAGTCGCAGCGGCCTGGTATCTTCGACCGGCATGAGCTTACGGAGCAAGTCCTTCACCCTCACCGGCGCACCTTCTCCCGAAGTTACGGTGCCATTTTGCCTAGTTCCTTCACCCGAGTTCTCTCAAGCGCCTTGGTATTCTCTACCCAACCACCTGTGTCGGTTTGGGGTACGGTTCCTGGTTACCTGAAGCTTAGAAGCTTTTCTTGGAAGCATGGCATCAACCACTTCGTTAACTAAAAGTTAACTCGTCATCAGCTCTCGGCCTTAGAATCCCGGATTTACCTAAGATTCCAGCCTACCACCTTAAACTTGGACAACCAACGCCAAGCTGGCCTAGCCTTCTCCGTCCCTCCATCGCAATAACCAGAAGTACAGGAATATTAACCTGTTTTCCATCGACTACGCTTTTCAGCCTCGCCTTAGGGACCGACTAACCCTGCGTCGATTAACGTTGCGCAGGAAACCTTGGTCTTTCGGCGTGGGTGTTTTTCACACCCATTGTCGTTACTCATGTCAGCATTCGCACTTCTGATACCTCCAGCAAGCTTCTCAACTCACCTTCACAGGCTTACAGAACGCTCCTCTACCGCATCACTTACGTGATACCCGTAGCTTCGGTGTATGGTTTGAGCCCCGTTACATCTTCCGCGCAGGCCGACTCGACTAGTGAGCTATTACGCTTTCTTTAAAGGGTGGCTGCTTCTAAGCCAACCTCCTAGCTGTCTAAGCCTTCCCACATCGTTTCCCACTTAACCATAACTTTGGGACCTTAGCTGACGGTCTGGGTTGTTTCCCTTTTCACGACGGACGTTAGCACCCGCCGTGTGTCTCCCATGCTCGGCACTTGTAGGTATTCGGAGTTTGCATCGGTTTGGTAAGTCGGGATGACCCCCTAGCCGAAACAGTGCTCTACCCCCTACAGTGATACATGAGGCGCTACCTAAATAGCTTTCGAGGAGAACCAGCTATCTCCGAGCTTGATTAGCCTTTCACTCCGATCCACAGGTCATCCGCTAACTTTTCAACGGTAGTCGGTTCGGTCCTCCAGTTAGTGTTACCCAACCTTCAACCTGCCCATGGATAGATCGCCCGGTTTCGGGTCTATTCCCAGCGACTAGACGCCCTATTAAGACTCGCTTTCGCTACGCCTCCCCTATTCGGTTAAGCTCGCCACTGAAAATAAGTCGCTGACCCATTATACAAAAGGTACGCAGTCACCCAACAAAGTGGGCTCCCACTGCTTGTACGCATACGGTTTCAGGATCTATTTCACTCCCCTCTCCGGGGTTCTTTTCGCCTTTCCCTCACGGTACTAGTTCACTATCGGTCAGTCAGTAGTATTTAGCCTTGGAGGATGGTCCCCCCATATTCAGACAAAGTTTCTCGTGCTCCGTCCTACTCGATTTCATGACTAAGAGATTTTCGCGTACAGGGCTATCACCCACTATGGCCGCACTTTCCAGAGCGTTCCGCTAATCTCAAAGCCACTTAAGGGCTAGTCCCCGTTCGCTCGCCACTACTAAGGGAATCTCGGTTGATTTCTTTTCCTCAGGGTACTTAGATGTTTCAGTTCCCCTGGTTCGCCTCTTACGCCTATGTATTCAGCGTAAGATAACCATCTTATGATGGCTGGGTTCCCCCATTCAGACATCTCCGGATCAAAGTCTGTTTGCCGACTCCCCGAAGCTTTTCGCAGGCTACCACGTCTTTCATCGCCTCTGACTGCCAAGGCATCCACCGTATGCGCTTCTTCACTTGACCATATAACCCCAAGCAATCTGGTTATACTGTGAAGACAACATTCGCCGAAAATTCGATAATACTCAAAACTGAGTAACTCACAAATTTTACCTTAGCCTGATCCGTTACCAGTGAAAGTAACGTTCAGTCTATCTTTCTATCACATACCCAAATTTTTAAAGAACGATCTAATCAAAGACTAGAAATCAACATTCACCATCATCACAATGGAATGCTCATTTCTAAGCTTTCAACAAACAGAAGCAGTAGTGGTGGAGCCAAACGGGATCGAACCGTTGACCTCCTGCGTGCAAGGCAGGCGCTCTCCCAGCTGAGCTATGGCCCCGTATTTCTACAGGCGTTTCCCACACAAAATTGGTGGGTCTGGGCAGATTCGAACTGCCGACCTCACCCTTATCAGGGGTGCGCTCTAACCAACTGAGCTACAGACCCAATTTCGGGCTGCTTCTTTATCGTCTTCTTCAATGAATCAAGCAATTCGTGTGGGAACTTATGGAGCAGCTGATGTCGTCGATTAAGGAGGTGATCCAGCCGCAGGTTCCCCTACGGCTACCTTGTTACGACTTCACCCCAGTCATGAATCACACCGTGGTAACCGTCCTCCCGAAGGTTAGACTAGCTACTTCTGGTGCAACCCACTCCCATGGTGTGACGGGCGGTGTGTACAAGGCCCGGGAACGTATTCACCGCGACATTCTGATTCGCGATTACTAGCGATTCCGACTTCACGCAGTCGAGTTGCAGACTGCGATCCGGACTACGATCGGTTTTATGGGATTAGCTCCACCTCGCGGCTTGGCAACCCTCTGTACCGACCATTGTAGCACGTGTGTAGCCCAGGCCGTAAGGGCCATGATGACTTGACGTCATCCCCACCTTCCTCCGGTTTGTCACCGGCAGTCTCCTTAGAGTGCCCACCATGACGTGCTGGTAACTAAGGACAAGGGTTGCGCTCGTTACGGGACTTAACCCAACATCTCACGACACGAGCTGACGACAGCCATGCAGCACCTGTCTCAATGTTCCCGAAGGCACCAATCTATCTCTAGAAAGTTCATTGGATGTCAAGGCCTGGTAAGGTTCTTCGCGTTGCTTCGAATTAAACCACATGCTCCACCGCTTGTGCGGGCCCCCGTCAATTCATTTGAGTTTTAACCTTGCGGCCGTACTCCCCAGGCGGTCAACTTAATGCGTTAGCTGCGCCACTAAAAGCTCAAGGCTTCCAACGGCTAGTTGACATCGTTTACGGCGTGGACTACCAGGGTATCTAATCCTGTTTGCTCCCCACGCTTTCGCACCTCAGTGTCAGTATTAGTCCAGGTGGTCGCCTTCGCCACTGGTGTTCCTTCCTATATCTACGCATTTCACCGCTACACAGGAAATTCCACCACCCTCTACCATACTCTAGTCAGTCAGTTTTGAATGCAGTTCCCAGGTTGAGCCCGGGGATTTCACATCCAACTTAACAAACCACCTACGCGCGCTTTACGCCCAGTAATTCCGATTAACGCTTGCACCCTCTGTATTACCGCGGCTGCTGGCACAGAGTTAGCCGGTGCTTATTCTGTCGGTAACGTCAAAACAATCACGTATTAGGTAACTGCCCTTCCTCCCAACTTAAAGTGCTTTACAATCCGAAGACCTTCTTCACACACGCGGCATGGCTGGATCAGGCTTTCGCCCATTGTCCAATATTCCCCACTGCTGCCTCCCGTAGGAGTCTGGACCGTGTCTCAGTTCCAGTGTGACTGATCATCCTCTCAGACCAGTTACGGATCGTCGCCTTGGTGAGCCATTACCTCACCAACTAGCTAATCCGACCTAGGCTCATCTGATAGCGCAAGGCCCGAAGGTCCCCTGCTTTCTCCCGTAGGACGTATGCGGTATTAGCGTCCGTTTCCGAACGTTATCCCCCACTACCAGGCAGATTCCTAGGCATTACTCACCCGTCCGCCGCTCTCAAGAGAAGCAAGCTTCTCTCTACCGCTCGACTTGCATGTGTTAGGCCTGCCGCCAGCGTTCAATCTGAGCCATGATCAAACTCTTCAGTTCAAACATCTTTGGGTTTTTAAGAAACCCTAAACTTGGCTCAGCAATCGTTGGTTACATCTTTGATTTCTCGCGGAGTAACTTGTGATGCTGATAATCTTGTTGACTATCAGTCTGACTCCACAAGCACCCACACGAATTGCTTGATTCAGTTGTTAAAGAGCGGTTGGTTAAGATCTTTCGTCTCAACCGAGGCGCGCATTCTACAGCAGCCTCATTTGCTGTCAAGTGATTATTTTCAGAAGCTTTCGAAGAATTCTTCAACAACTTCAACCACTTGCGCTTCAGATCTCTCATCAGCGGGAGGCGAATTCTACAGCGTTACACGCTGCTGTCAACACCTCTTTTTCAACTTCGTTCGCGCTTCGATGAACTGAAGCAACCTGCTGCCGAAACCTACATAACTCATTGTTTACCAAGGAGTTTTCCGTTTCGACTGCGCCGG
>NZ_QAJM01000062.1 GCF_003852405.1 Pseudomonas sp. KBW05 | reverse complement strand
TTACCCCCCAAATCCATATCGGATTACGGCCAGCGTGTTTAACGGGGCGCCTAAGATCAAAAGCAAAGCGCGGCGGCCTAGTAGCCGACCGGTTTTTTGGAGCTGGCGTGTTCCCCTGTGGGAGCTGGCTTGCCTGCGATGGCATCAACTGGGTGTGCCTGATGTACCGAGTTGTCTGCATCGCAGGCAAGCCAGCTCCCACATCAGGTCTAGAACTTGGTTTGTACGGCCAGTTCGAACGTTCTCGGCGATCCCAGGTAGTAAGCCGGCGACACATGCGCAAACTCGGCATACACCTCATTCGTCAGGTTGCGCACTCGACCCGTTACCGAGGTGTGTTGATCCACCTTGTAGCGCAGGAACGTGCCGAACAACGTGTACGCCGGCACGGTCAGGGTGTTGGCGTTATCCGCATACACCTGCGCCACATAGCGCGCATCCACACCGCCTTGCCAGTCCGCGGCGAAGTCATACGTCAGCCACAGGTTGCCCACGCGCTTCGGTACGTTGGTCGGGGTGTTGCCCTTGCGTGACACCACGGCGCCGCTGGCGATCTTCTCGTTGAATTCGTCGTATTCGGCGTCCACCCAGGCGAAGTTGCCTTCGGCCAGCAACCGTGGGGTGATGCGCAATGAGCTGGCCAACTCGATGCCGCGGGATGTCTGTGCGCCGACGGGAATGCTGCTGGTCGGGTCCAGTGGGTCGGTGACGGCAAAGTCCTTGCGCTCGATCCGGTAGGCGGCAACGGTGGCCGAGCCACGGCCGTCCAGGTAATCGAACTTGCTGCCCACTTCCCACTGCTTGCCGGTAGACACGTCGAACACCTGGGTCGTGGTTGTCGGCTGCTCGGCGGCGGTGCTGTATTGCACATAGACATTTGCCGAGGGGATGAACTGGTAGGTCAGGCCGACGCGTCCGGTCAATGGCTCCCAACGACGTTTGAAGTGTCGCGGGTTGGTGGCGGTCACCGTGTTGTGGTTGGTGACATCCAGGTCGATGGCGTCATAACGCAGGCCGGTCAACAGCGACAGTTTGTCGGTGAGGCCCAGGCGATTTTCCACGAACAGGGCCCGGGTGGTGACCTCGTTGGTCTTGTCCTTGATAAAGCCGGGTTTCGTACCCGGGATGGCGTAGAAATGCCCCGGGTCGAAGTGGTTAGGGTCAACCGCGCTGTTCCCCGCTGCACGCAATGGGCTGCTGGTGGTGCTGTTGATTTTGTATTCGAAGCCGCCGGACCAGGTGGTCGCCAGGCCAAAGACGCTGGCGTCGTGGCGCAGCTCGAACTGGTTGCCATTCTGCTCGCCCTGATGGCGCACCTGATACGCGGTCGAGCGGTTTACGGCGCTGTTGTCGGCGTTGTACTGGTAGGTCTCCAGGTTGCGGTAGTCGCGCTGGCTGTCGAGGTGATAGAGGGTGTTTTTCAACGTGGTGCTGTCGTTGATCCGGTAGTCGATGATTGACCGCGCCCACAGGGTGCGCTGCTCATAACGGCCATCGGCAACGTTGTAGTTGTTGAAGCGGTTGTGCCGATCGATCTTCAGCTCGCCGGCCTTGGGATTGAGCACCGGGGTGCCCCAGTAAGGGCTGTCCTCATGTTCATCCTGGTATTCCAGGGCCAGGGTGTGGGACAGGTTTGGCGTGAGGTCGCTGAGCAGGGAAAACGCCAGGCTCCAGGCCTCGCGTTGATCGCGCTCGATATAGCTGTGGTTGGTGTTGCGGCTCACATCCAGGCGCGCGTAGTGCTGCACCTCGGCGCCCGGCTCGGTGAGGGCGTGGTTGAGGCCGAAGGCGATGCCGGTGGTGTCGTAGCTGCCATAGCTGAGCTGACCTTGCGCAGCTTGTTCTTCGCGGCCGGCGAGCTTGGTCACGTAGTTGAGCGAACCGCCCACGGAGCCGGCACCGTTGATCAGGGAGGAGGGGCCGCCCACCAATTCCACGCGGTCGTAGATCCAGGCGTCCACCGGGCGGGCCAGGCCGGTCGCGACGTTGATGCCGTTGAACATCTGGGTGATCTGGCTGCTGGTAAAGCCACGATAAGACACGAACCCGCCAAACCCAGGTGGCGCGCTGGCATTGACGCCGGGCAGGGTGTTGGCCGCATCGCGGAAGGTCTTGGCGCCGTGGCGTTCGATATCGTTGCGGTTGGCGATGGCCACCGATGCCGGGGTTTCCCGCACGCTCAGCCCAAGCCGTGAGGCCATGCCGCTGGATTGATCCAGCGTCAGGCCGGGTTCGGCGCTTTGCTCGCCATCGATGGTGGTGGGCGCCAGCTCTAAGGCCCAGGCGCAGACAGGCAGGCAGCCGAACAGGCCCGCCAACAGGGGTAAATGTTTCATGGTTGAATCCTGAAAAACTTGGCTTGAAAACAACGCACAGCCGCACGCACGCCCTTGGGGATGCGGTGCTCAGTGCAGATCAGACAGCGAAGGGATCAGGCGACAGCAGGTGGCGCGCGTGGGTGAGCCGTGGGCCAGGTAAAACGGGCAGGGATGTCAGCGGCCAGCACCACGGCGGGTGGTGGCGCATGGGGTTGGGGCACTACCGCCACATTCAGGCTGGAACTGAGGGCCGGGCCCATGCCGCCGCTGGAGCACAGCGGGCAACCGAACGCCTTGGCCAGGGTCGGCAGGCTCTCGTCGGTGGAGTTGGCAGGGGCGGGCGCCTGGGTGCGCGGGTCCACCGTACAGAACTGGCCGCCGATGCCGTTGAGCTGCATGCCGACCATCTGCCCGTGACCGATGCTGCAGGCGAACACATTGAACAGGACGCAGCAGTAGAGCATCCAGGCAATGAGTGAGCGATCGGTGCGGGCGAATTTCATGGGGCGGCACTTTACCATCAGCCGCCGACGAAATGCCTGCAAAAAAACTCAAGGCGACTATCCTCTTTCGGACTTTTCCAGGGAGAGCCAGCCATGAGCTTTGTCATTGCGCGATGGATCGTTGGAGTGTTTACCTGCATCAGCATGGTCCACCTTTACTGGGCTGCCGGTGGCAAGCTCGGCAGCCTCGCCGCCATCCCCCAATTGCCCGGCGAATTTGCCCGTGGGCCAAGGCCGGCGTTCAAGCCTTCGGCGCTGGGGACGTTGCTGGTGGCGATGGGCTTGGTGGCGATTGCATTGCTCGTGTGTCTGCGTGCGGGGTTGTACTTCTCGGCAGTGTCCCATGGCGCGTTGCAGTGGGGGATCAGCGCGATAGCCCTGGTCATGTTTGCCCGGGCGATTGGCGATTCGGAGCTGGTGGGCTTTTTCAAGAAGGTCGGCGGGTCGCGGTTTGCTCGGCTGGATACGTATTTCTATTCGCCGTTGTGCCTGGTGTTGGGGGTGGGGTTGTTGGTAGTAGCGTGGGGCTGAAAACACACCGGCGCAAATAAAAATCGCTCTCATCCTTGCCCGATCTTCCGAGCTGCCCGTCATGGTTAATAGAACCTCTATTACCCAGGACTTCCCATGTCGCTTGCCCGTCCCTTGCACCCACTGGCCCTGTCAGTGGCGATGGCTTTTGCTGCTGTGCCGTTGCTGAATACTCCGCCCGTTTACGCCGCCGAGACCCCCAGCACCGTGCGCGGTTTCTCGATTCCCGCTGGCGATTTGAGCCAGGCCCTCAATAGCCTCGCCGAGCAGGCTGGCCTGGTGCTGGCATTCGATGCCGGCCTCACTCGCGGCAAACACAGCAACGGCTTGAGCGGGCAGTACGACACCGATGTGGCATTGACCCAGTTGCTCGCCGGCAGCGGCCTGCAAGCGCTAAAGATCTCCGCCGACCGCTATCGCCTCGAAGCCATCCCGGATAACGGCGCGGCCATGGAATTGCAGGCCACCACCATCAGCGGCGCCTACCACAGCGAAAGCCCGACTGGACCCGTGGCCGGTTACGTGGCCACCCGCAGCCTGTCAGGCACCAAGATCGACACGCCGATCATCGAGACCCCGCAGTCGATCTCCATCGTCACCAAAGACCAGATGCGCGCGCAGAACGCCGAGAGCCTCAACCAGATCCTGCGCTACAGCGCGGCCGTGGTCCCGGAAACCCGCGGCGCCACCGCTTCGCGTCTCGACCAGTTGACCATCCGCGGTTTTTCGCCCGCCACTTACCTCGATGGCCTGCGTATGCCATCAAGCCGCGACGCGTTGCCGCAAAAAGATGCCTTTGACCTGGAACGTGTCGAAGTTCTGCGTGGCCCGGCCTCGGTGCTGTACGGGCAGGGCACGCCCAGCGGCGTGATCAACATGGTCAGCAAGCGCCCGCTGGACACGCCGTTTCATGAGGTGGGCGTGGAGTACGGCACCTTCGACAAGAAGCGTACGACCTTTGACCTGAGTGGCCCGATTGATGATCAGGGCGTGTATTCCTACCGCGTGGCCGGGCTTTTCGACGATGCCGATGGGCAGGTGGATCACACCGAAACCCGCCGCCAGGCGTTATCCAGCGCCTTCACCTGGCGCCCGGATGACGATACGTCGCTGACCCTGCTCGGGCACTTCCAGAAGGACCCCAAGGGCGCGTCCTACGGCTCGGTGCCGGCGTGGGGCTCGGTGCTGCACAGCCCGACCGGGCACGATATCGATGTGGGGTTCTATGATGGCGAGAAGAACTTCGAGAAGAGTGACCGCGAGTACTACTCCATCGGTTACGCCTTCGAACACCGCTTCAACGACGTGTGGACCGTGCGCCAGAATGCCCGCTACCTGCGCAGCGAAGGCCAGTACCGCAGCCTCTACAGCAACTACCTGATGACGGACTACCGCACCATCCGCCGTTCGACCATCGCCAGCGATGTGAACATGGACGCCTACACCCTCGACAACCAGCTGCAGGCCAAGTTTGATACCGGCCCGTTGCAGCACACCTTGTTGATGGGTCTCGACTACCAGAACACCAGCACCGACACCAAGTCCGGATCCGGCGTTTACACCGCCGGGCCGACCCTGGATATTTTCAACCCGGTGTACGGCTCGGCTGTGCCGGTGCCGGCATACACCACCGACGGCACGTCGCGCAGCGAACAGACCGGCGTGTACCTGCAAGAACAGATGAAGTGGGACAAGTGGGTGCTGCTGCTGGGCGGTCGCTATGACTGGGCCAGCACCGATAACAGCACCCAGACCCTCAGCACCGGCGCCAAGAGCAAGTCCTCCCTGGACAGCAAGGCCTTTACCGGCCGTATCGGCCTGGTCTATCTGTTTGATAACGGCCTGGCGCCGTATGCCAGCTACTCGGAGTCGTTCAACCCGCAGTCGGGTACCGGCTACGGTGGCTCGGTGTTCAAGCCGACCGAAGGCAAGCAGTATGAAATCGGTATCAAGTACCAGCCACCGGGCAGCAACAGCTTTATCACCGCGGCCATTTTCGACCTGCGCCAGAGCAATGTGCTGACCACCGATCCAGATCCCACCCACCTGTGCGGTACCGGCCGTTGCCAGAGCCAGGATGGCGAAGTGCAGTCCCGTGGCTTTGAACTGGAAGGCAAGGCCAGCCTCAACGATAACCTGGATATCACCGCGGCTTACGCTTACCTGGACAACCGCATCAGCAAGTCCAACAGCACCGTGCGCTATGCGCCCATCAGCGACATCGGCGTAGGCCCGGCCATCGCCGCCGAAGGCACCACCACCTACGCAGTGCCTCGCCACACGGCGTCGGCCTGGGCGGATTACACCTTCCATGATGGCCACCTCAAGGGCTTCGGTGCCGGCGCCGGTGCGCGTTATGTCGGCTCGTCCTGGGGCGACACGGCCAACACCCTGAAAGTGCCGGGCTACACCTTGTTCGACGCGGCGGTGCACTACGACATCCCGAACATCACCAGCCTCAAGGACAACCTGCGCCTGGCCCTCAACGCCACCAACCTGGCGAATAAAGAGTACGTCGCATCGTGCTATTCCTACTCGTGGTGCTGGTATGGCTCACAGCGCACGGTACAAGCGAGTGCCACCTATCAGTGGTGATAAGGCACTTTAATGGCCCCTTTGTAACAAAATCCTCGGCAGAATCGCTTTTATTTTCAGTCGGTTAGTCGGGGATGTTAATGCGCACTGTTGGAATCATGCTGATCGCCTGCTCATTGGCAGGCGGCGCGGCTGCCGTGCAGGCACGGGAACTGCGCGAGGGTGACAAGTACATGTGCAGTTGGGGCGCGGGCACGGCTGCCAGGGCCCAGGAATTGAAGCTGTCGGGGGTGTCGTTGTATGCCGCTCGGCAGAAGATCCAGACCATCAAGTTCAACAAGTCGTGGATGCGCATGATGGCCATGGGCATCACCGAGCAGACCTATGACAGTCGCTCCCGGCTCAAGCCCGAAGCGATCCGCCAGAGCTTTTACCAGGACTGTGTGCGCTACAAAGTGGCGCGCAAATAGCCGGTTCATTGCGACAGCGGTGAGCTGGCGTCTTCCTGGAAATACACCTTCGCCGTTTCAATAAACCGCCGATTGGCCTGGGACAGGTATTCGCTGCCCCGCCAACACAGGTTGAAGTGCATGAACTGCGCAGGTTCGAAAGACACTCCGGCCAATCCGGGCTCCTGTTCCTGCACTGAACGCAGCAGGGTGGAAAGCCCCATGCCACTGCGCGTGGCGGCAATCACCAGCGGCACGAAGTTGCTTTCCAGGGCGATGTTGAAGCGCACCCGGGCGTTGCTGCAAAACGCATCCAACAGGTGGCGTTGCAGGAAGGTGTTGTCGAACACCAGCATCGGCTCGCCCTGCAAGCGTTCTGCGGCGACCGAGGCTGCGGTCGCCAACGGGTGCTGCTCATGCATGCACAACACCATCTCATCGCTGCCGAGCAACACTGACTGCCAGTCGGGATCGACGCGCCGCGACTCCAGCAGCGCCACATCAATATCCCGTGTTGCCAGGCGCGCGCTGATGTCATCGGCACTGCCTTCCACCACGTGCATGGCAATGCCGGGGTAGTGCGCGCGGAACTGCATCAGCAACTCGGGAATATGCCGGATGCCGTACATCGGCGGGATGCCGACGCGGATTTCGCCGCTGTGCAAGTGCGTCAGGTCCTGCAATTCACGACGGGCACCCGCCAACCCTTGCAGGCAGGCTTCGGCGCGGGCGAGGAACAACTGGCCTTCGGCGGTGACGCTGATCTGCCGCGTGGCGCGATTGAACAAGGCCACGCCCAGCTCATCTTCCAGGCGGCTGACCGCCATGCTCAGCGCCGGCTGCGCCACATGCAGGGCCTGCGCGGCCTTGGTAAAGCTGCCTTGGCGGGCGATTTCGACGCAGTACTCCAGGGCTTTGAGGTTCACGAGGGCTCGCATAACAAAGAGTGATGGGTTTCTTCACAAATGGATATTTTTTGTGATGCCAGCCAGTCTATAACCTGTCGGCACTCTTCTCCATGCCGGACTTCATCATGACCCTCAACCTTCGCCACTATTGGCTTGTAACCCTGATTGTCGGCGCCTTGGGCGGCGGCCTTGCGCAGTGGGCCGGTTGGCCGTTGCCTTGGGTCATCGGTTCGTTGCTGGCGGTGCTGATCAGCCGGTGTAGCGGGGCGATGGTTCCGCAAATTCCCCATGGGCGTGAAGCCGGGCAGTTGATTGTCGCCGTGGCCATTGGCTGCCACTTCACCTTGCCGGTGATGCAACAAGTGGTCGCGCACCTCGGGCTGATTGTCACGGCGGTGCTGCTGACGCTGGTGCTGGCATTGGGCTCGGTGTGGTTGCTGCACCGCTGGGGCGTGGTCTTTGGCACGGCGTTTTTTGCGCTGATGCCGGCGAACTCCACGGAGATGGTTCACCTGGGCCGGCAGCGCCAAGCCGACCCCGGTTTGATTGCAGCCGCCCACAGCCTGCGCCTGTTGTTGATCCTGCTGGCAGTGCCTGCGGTCGCGGCCTTTGGTTTGGCGCATACCGCTGCCCCCACGCCGTTGCCGGTGATCTGGCCCTGGCTGATCTTTATCCTGGGCATCAGCCTGCTGGCGGCGATGGGGTTCAAACGCTGCAACCTGCCCAATCCCTGGACCTTCGGCCCGTTCCTGATTTGCGCCGTGGGCGTCGCCTGCAACAACTTGTCGATGAGTATGCCTGGCTGGCTCAGTGGCGCCGGCCAGTTGCTGATCGGCTGTGCATTGGGCGCTGCGTTTGAGCGCAGTTTTTTTCGGAGCGCCCCGGGTTTTCTCGTCAAGGTGCTGGTGCTGCTGAGCGGCTCGGTGATCGCCACGGCGCTGGCGGCCTGGGCGCTGGGGACGTGGCTGGGCATGCCGTGGCTGTCGCTGGCCCTGGGCATGATGCCCGGCAGCGCGCCAGAGATGAGCCTGACTGCCGAGGCCTTGGGGCTGGCCGTGACGTTGGTGACGGCGATGCAGGTGATGCGCATGCTGCTGATCCAGGCGGCGTGCTTGCCGTTGTATCGGCTGTTGAGCTGTTCTTGGATAGGCGTGGTGAGCATTACTGCTGGACCTGTGGCGAGGGAGCTTGCTCCCGTGACGGACAGTCCTGCGACCGAGTCTAACCGGATGTAAACCGGTTCAACTGTGGGAGCGGGCTTGCTCGCGAAGGCGACCTATCATGCGACCAAGTCTTATCGGGTGTACGCCGGCCTAATGTGGGAGCTGGCTTGCCTGCGATAGCTATGTGTTGGGCGCTGAGGCTTTTTGGTCGGAGTACATATCCGTTATTTGGGTAACGGCTGATATTGGTTCCGCCCTTACGGCGGGTCACTTTTGGAAGAGCGCCAAAAGTAACCAAAAACGCTTCGCCCCACCACTCGGCAC
>NZ_QAJM01000061.1 GCF_003852405.1 Pseudomonas sp. KBW05 | reverse complement strand
ACAACACTGCCATCGGGGTAGTTGAACTTAATAAAGTTTCCTTCTCTCTTTTCCTTTACTCCTTCTGAACTCACCACGAAGCCGGAGTGAAAAATTGGTTCGAAGTATATTTGCCTAGCCCGCAAGGCTCGATAGTTTAGATAAATATGGCCCTCACCCGCCAAATCAACAGTCTTGCTGTACCCACTTAAAAACCTTTCATGTATCCAAGGGTAGTAGTCCTTTTTTATCATCAAGTTGCCGTCAACTTCTATTGGCAAGCCGACTCCCCTCATTGCCCGATTGTGATCAAACCTCACCAGCATTCCACCACCAGCGCCCCTGGTTACATTCTCACCAAAATGGCTAGGGTCACTATATGCGACACCGAACATCAAATTGCTCAAACGCCACCGGCAAGCTCCCCCCCCATCCAACGGTAGGCTGGCTTGATAAAGATCACTTTGTCCCTGGCGCTCAAGCTGCCTATCAAAACTGTGAAAACCGTCCTCCTCAAGTTGCTGGCCGCTTGCACCACGATAGGCTCTTTTGCAGGTAGCAGAACGATACATGACCTCTAAAGTTTCGATCGCAAGCTCTTCGGGTACCTTTACGATCACAGTGACCTGTTCACTATTTGCAGGCGGTGACAGGCTGTAGTCCTGACGGCAACCACCAAGGGCAAAAAGAAGTGTGCACATGACCACGGACAGTCGAAGAGCGCTGGTTGGGTTCTTGAGCGTATTGATTTGCTTAACCATAGGTCTTCTCGTAATAGGCCCGTGGATCGGCGATGGCATCAAAACGCTCTAGTGCTTCGTTGCCTCCATCGGCTTGCTTTGTGACACTCAGGGCTTTATCCACCAGGCGCTGTAGGTCAAGGAACACACGGTTACGGGTCAACTCTTCCTCAGGAACACGCCCGTAGTAATCCTTGATCTGCTGTTCGAACTTGCGTCGTTGTATCTGCCGTTCCAGCAAGGGTTCACGCGCTGGATTGATGGATTCCAGCAGTTGGTTGTGGATATAGGGTTGGTACTGCGACATGAAGTGGTCGCCAATCCGCAACACGCGGCCCACTGGGGTGTTGCTGTAGTGCGGAAAGTACCGGGCACGGTTTTCAGGACTTAGCGAAGCATTGAAACGCCGCGTGGCTTCCTCGGCTTCTTGCTCATCGGTTTCACTCAGACTGGGCACCAGATACAGCTTGGCTTTTTCCGGTAAGACAGCCGTGATCGTGCCGCGAATGGGTGTGCCATCCGGCCTACGATAGGCAGGGTATGCCACGATCTCTTGGTAGTGGTGTTGTTCCGCCCTGAAGAACATGGCGATCTTGCCGTGATGGCTGAACGCATCCTCGTACTTGTACACCATGCCAATTAACGCTTGGCGTATTGACCGTTGAAGTCCGAGTACGTTGCCAAGTGGGCCGTATCGGTCATACAGGTCGTTGTCCAGATCGGCTTCGGGGGGTACCCGCGGGATGGCATCGGTGTCGTTGACGTGGCGGAAGTGCCAAAGGTCGCCCAGGTATTGCACGGCGAGAAGAGTGAAGGTGCGGGGCATGCCGTAGGTGTAAAGCAGGGGGTTGTGTTTCAGCAGCGAGGCCGCGTGGATTAGGCCGAGAGCACCGCCGAGGCTGTGGCCGCAGATGAATAGTTTTTTCTTACCAATCCCCTCAAGAATCGTCTTACCTAACTCCACAGTATAAATTCTTCTCGCCACTTCAAAGGCATCACGAAAACCAAGGTGTACACTGCCCAACGAAGTCAGGTCCGGACAAGGAACCTTGGGTTCACAAAGTGCTGAAATCTCCGGCCTTACTGGACGAAAAGTCGCATCGGTAATTAGGTCTGCGAGCCCCTCCATTTCAGTACCGCGCCAGGCCACCAAGACCTGCGATGCACTGACAGCATAAAACAGCTGAGTATGCCCTTCAGGCGGGACCGCCTTAGCAGTGTCCAGAGGTTCGACTTCTAAATAACGATCACGGAACGGAACATCCTCCACGACACAGGGCCACGCCTGACCACTATCCCAAACACGCGGCGTACGCGATAAATCCAGACATTGGCGTTCGAAAAGCTCCTTCACCGAACCCAGATCGTCTTCACCCCGATTGCTATACGCCAAAATACTCATCAACCCCAGGTTGTAAGCATTCACCAGGCTGTACCCCTCCTGATGATGCAAAACCAGCGACCAAGCACGAAACGGGCAGACTTCCAGCACATGCCGACGATCCAAGTGATCGCCGCTCACAGTGAAACCACTGAACGTCTCATCAGGAAAGTGAAACGCAGGAAGCTCACTCGGATCAGCCAACGGTGGCTGAAAGGTGGGCCGCCGATCGCATAACTGCCCGATCCGCACATAGTGGTAGTCGTGACCTTTCGCAAGCGCCGCCTTTTCAACCGGCGAGAACCCCGCGCGCTGTGGCCCATACAACGGCGTACGGTCGCCTACTCCCGGACGGCGTGGCTCTGCACGTACAGCACGTAGGCGCCGGGTTTGCAGTTGCTCGGCCAGCAGGTCTGCTCCCACCCACAACGTAATGGGCAGGGGATGCAAACCCTCGAGACGAATCACGCCCTCGTCATCGGTATAGCCCGAGAATTCGGGCACATAGCCCCCACGCGAAGCCTCATTCGCCGCGCGATAAGGCAGACTCGCCAAAGGTTGGCCTAGTTCGTCCAGCAACTGGAACTCGACCCAATGCTGTATCTGCTTGCCGCAAATAACGTCCTTGAAGGGATTGAGCGTATCCGTGTAATGCAATGAGTCGTTCATACCAGTCCTTGATCGGAGAGTGGTACGCGCGAGGCAGTCGAGTTGCGAGTTGAACAGAGCGTCGTGCCTGCCAACACGTGGCGAGAACAAACACCCTGTATTACGCAGGAAGTCATCCCTTTACCCCTGAGCGCGTGAAAGCCCAAAGAGTAAAGAGTCGCTATCAACGATGAATGTCAGAAGATTCGACTTTAAAAGACCGACCCTTCCCAATCGCCCATCAAAACCTACAAACCATCGATATGCCGGTAATCAATCTTCAGCCCCGCAGCCAGCGCTTGCGCCCGCCCCAACCTGACCGGCCCGCGCTCGATATCCACCAGCAACCCAGGGCAGTCCAATAGCGGCAACCCGTCGATAGCCTTGAGTCGCCCATCGGTAATCACCAGCAACCGCTGTTGCTCCGCTGGATAGCGCTTGCGCCGTGCCACCAGCCAATGCCTGGCTTCGCTCAGCGCTGCGAGCAGCGGTGTGCCGCCGCCTGCCCCCAGTTGGTCCAGCCAGCCGGTCAGGCCTTTGGCGGCTTTGAGGCCTTGCACTTGCCATTTTGGCGATTGCCCACTGGCCGTCAGCAACGCCATGCGTGCGCGTTGGCGGTAGGCGTCGTCAAACAGCTGGGCCAGCAGGCCCTTGGCGTCGGTCAAGGCGTGATGGCGGCGGGTCGAAGCCGAGGCATCGACGATCACCAGCCACAATTCGTGGGCCGAGCGACTGCGTAGGTGAAACAGCAAGTCGTCCCGGGTTTGCGGACGGCCACCGAGCAGGGTGCCCGGCCAATTGATCGACCCCTGTTGCGCGCTGCGGGCCTTGCCGTGCCGGCCTTTCTCGACGCGTCCTGCCTTGGGTCGGGCATCCGCCCCCGCGTCAGGTCGAGGGCGAATGCCTAGGGCTTTTTTGGCCAGGTAGGGACTTCCCGGCGTGCGCCCGTGGACAAGGCAGGTGCGGGCATGTCGCCCCATTGGCCTTGGCCTGGCGAGGTGTCGCTGGGTTTGGGCGGTTGTCCTGGGTTCGGCGGACTGGCCGGTGGAGAGTGCTCCTGGCGACGATGGCGCAAGGCAAACTCCGCGACAGCTTCGATATCGTCCTCGGTGATCGCATCAGCACCGCGCCAAGCCGCGTGGGCACGGGCGCCACGCAGCCAGACCAGGTCCGCGCGCAAGCCGTCGACACCGGCGGCAAAACAGCGCTCGGTGATCTGCGCCAAGGCCTGGTCATCCAACTCGATTGCATCGAGCCGCGCCCGCGCCTCAGTGCAACGCGCCTGTAGAGCGGCTTGCTGCTCGGCCCACTGTGCGCAGAACGCCACCGGATCGCTGTCGAAGTCCAGGCGGCGACGGATGATCTGCCCGCGCTCCGCGGGCAAGGTCTGCCCGCTCAAGGCCACATTGAATCCGAAGCGATCGAGCAGTTGCGGACGCAACTCGCCCTCCTCCGGGTTCATCGTGCCAATCAGTACGAAACGTGCCGAATGGCGATGGGAAATACCGTCGCGCTCGATCAGATTGGTGCCGCTGGCGGCCACGTCCAGCAGCAAGTCCACCAGGTGGTCAGCCAGTAGATTGACTTCATCGACATACAGCACGCCACCATCAGCCTTGGCCAAGACGCCCGGCGAAAACTGCGCCCGGCCCTCGCCCAGCGCAGCGTCCAAGTCCAAGGTGCCGACCAGGCGCTCTTCGGTCGCGCCCAGCGGCAAGGTGACAAATTGGCCGCTGGCCAGCAGGTCTGCCAAGCCCCGCGCCAACGTGGACTTGGCCATGCCGCGCGGGCCTTCGATCAGCACGCCGCCGATCTTCGGGTCGATGGCGGTCAGGCACAACGCCAGTTTCAATTCATCGGCGCCGACCACGGCGGACAGCGGGAAATGGGGAATATCAGTCATCAGCTGTCTTCTTCTATATCCAGCAACAGGTTTTCCAACGCTTCGCGGTAGGCCCCAGGCTCTTGCCACATGCCGCGTTGCTGGGCTTCAAGCATGCGTTCGGTCATGTCGCGCAGGGCATCGGGGTTGTGCTGTTGCACAAAGGCGCGGGTGTCGGGGTCGAGCAAATAAGCATCGGCGAGCAAGGCGTACTGATGATCGTCGATCAGCGCGGTGGTGGCGTCGAAGGCGAACAGGTTGTCCACGGTCGCGGCCATTTCAAACGCGCCTTTATAGCCGTGGCGCTTCACGCCTTCGATCCACTTGGGGTTGGCGGCGCGGGACCGGATCACCCGGTTCAGCTCTTCCTTCAAGGTGCGGATTTTCGGCAAGTCGGGCTGGCTATGGTCGCCATGGTAACTGGCAGCCTTGTCGCCGCTCAGGGTTTCCACGGCAGCGAGCATGCCACCCTGGAATTGGTAGTAGTCGTTGGAGTCGAGCAGGTCGTGCTCGCGGTTGTCCTGGTTCTGCAATACGGCCTGCACTTGGCTCAAGCGCTGGGCGAATTGTTCGCGGGCGGCGGTGCCTTCGTCAGTGCCGCCGTAGGCATATCCGCCCCAGTTCAGGTACACCTCGGCCAAGTCCTCGCGGCTTTGCCACAGGCGCCCATCGACCGCACCCTGCACGCCCGCGCCATAGGCACCGGGCTTGGCGCCAAAGATGCGCCAGCCGGCCTGTTTCGCGGCGGCCTCTTCATCCAGGCCGGACTGGATCAACGCGGCCCGCTCGCTGCGCACTTTGGCGGCCAGCGGGTTCATATCGTCCGGCTCATCCAATGCGGCCACCGCCTGCACCGCCGCGTCAAACAGGCGGATCAGGTTGGCAAAGGCATCACGGAAGAACCCGGACACCCGCAGCGTCACGTCGACACGTGGGCGATCCAACAGGCTGATCGGCAGGATTTCAAAGTCATCCACCCGCTGGCTGCCGGTCGCCCAAACCGGGCGCACGCCCATCAGGGCCATGGCCTGGGCAATATCGTCGCCACCGGTGCGCATGGTGGCAGTGCCCCATACCGACAAGCCGAGTTGGCGCAGATGGTCACCGTGGTCCTGCAAGTGCCGCTCAAGGATCAGGTTGGCGGATTGAAAACCGATGCGCCAGGCCGTGGTGGTCGGCAGGTTGCGCACGTCCACGGTAAAAAAGTTACGCCCGGTGGGCAGCACATCCAAACGCCCGCGACTCGGCGCGCCGCTTGGCCCCGCCGGCACGAAACGGCCGCCCAGGGCGTCCAGCAAACCACGCATTTCGGCCGGGCCGCAGGCATCCAGGCGCGGCGCGACGACGATGCGCAGGCTCTCGATGACGGCCTTCACGTCCTCCCAACCGGGCTCTTCAAGCTGTTCAAGCGGGCCTTCCAGTGCCTGCTCGATCAACCGCGCCGCATACAATTCCAGACGCTCACGGGTGTCCCCGGCGGTGCGCCACAACTGCGGATCGATGTTTTGCAACACCTGCGGACGGCGGCCGGTCCAGGGTTCGGCGAGCGCACAATCCAACGGATCGAAACCCAACTCGAACGCCTTGGCCAATACCCGCAGCACACTCGATTGCGCGCCACGCCCGTCGCCACGGGGGATACGCAACAACGCGAGCAAGGTGTCGATGCGCAAACGACCTTCGGGCGACTCGCCAAAGATGTGCAGGCCATCGCGGATCTGCGACTCCTTCAAGTCACACAGATAGGTGTCGAGGCGCGGCAGCCAGACGGCAGCGTCGGCGTCGTTGTCCAGCTCAAGCTCCTGGTCGATACGGGTTTCGCGCACCAGCTTGAGGATGTCTTTTTGCAGTTCAAGCGCACGCCGAGGGTCAAGCAATTGCGCTTCGTAATATTCGTCGGCCAACAGCTCCAGGTCACGCAATGGCCCGTAGGTTTCGGCGCGGGTCAGCGGCGGCATCAGGTGATCGATAATCACCGCCTGGGTGCGCCGCTTGGCCTGGGCGCCCTCGCCCGGATCGTTGACGATGAACGGGTAGATATTCGGCAATGGCCCCAGCAGCGCGTCGGGCCAGCAGTGTTGCGACAGGCCGACGCCCTTGCCCGGCAGCCATTCCAGGTTGCCGTGCTTGCCGACGTGGATCACACCGTGGGCGCCGTAGGTGTGGCGCAGCCAGAAATAGAACGCCAGGTAGCCGTGGGGCGGCACCAGGTCCGGGTCGTGATACACCGCGCTGGCGTCCACCTGGTAACCCCGCGCCGGCTGGATGCCGACGAAGGTCAGGCCCAGGCGCAGGCCGGCGATCATCATGCGACCGTCGCGGCACATCGGGTCGTTATCGGGCGTGCCCCAGCGTTCCATTACCGCCTGGCGGTTGGCTTCAGGCAAGCGCTTGAACATCGCTTCATAGTCGTCAAGACCGAGGCTTTGGTGGCATGGGCGCAGGTCGAGACTGTCGAGGTCGTTGGTCACGCCGCCGAGCAAGTCATGGATCAGCGCCGTTCCGCTCTGCGGCAAGTCGGCAGGCAGCGGATACCCTTCGGCCTGCAGCGCGCGCAGGATATTCAACGCCGCAGCCGGTGTGTCCAGGCCCACGCCGTTGCCGATCCGGCCATCGCGGGTCGGGTAGTTGGCGAGGATCAGCGCGATGCGCTTTTCGCGATTGGGCAACCGCGCCAATTCGACCCAACGCCGCGCCAGCTCGGCGACAAAATCCATGCGCTCGGGCGCGGCGCGATAACACACCACGTCCGACTGGCTACGCTCGCTGCGCCAGGCCAGGTCCTTGAAACTGATCGGCCGGCTGATAATGCGCCCGTCCAGCTCCGGCAAGGCAATATGCATCGCCAAATCGCGCGGGCCGAGGCCTTGCTCGCTGGCCTGCCAGCCCGGCTCGTTGT
Source organism: Pseudomonas sp. KBW05 (assembly GCF_003852405.1). GTDB lineage: Bacteria > Pseudomonadota > Gammaproteobacteria > Pseudomonadales > Pseudomonadaceae > Aquipseudomonas. Next base: position 2,397 of record NZ_QAJM01000061.1, on the reverse strand, counting down.
CCTGGGCGCAAATCGCCTGGATCACCGGGATATTGCGGCGAAACGGCCGCAAGTGCGGTGCTTCAGGGCTGGATTGGGCAAAGCCGGTGGTGTTCAGGATCACCGCCGCGCCCACCTCATCCAGCAGGTCCTCGACCACCGTCAGGCAGCCGGGCTCTTTTAAACTAGCCACCGCGATTGGCAGCGGATTAAGGCCCGCCGCCTGCAAGCGCTGGCAGAACACATCGATAAAACCGGTATTGGCCGCCTGCAAATGGGAGCGGTAAAACAGCACCGCCGCCACCGGCCATTCGGCGTGCCAGTCCGCCTGCCAGTCGTGCAGGCAGGCGTTGGCGTTATGCGGGTGATAAATCGCCGTGCGCGGCAAGGCTTGCGGCTCGGCCCAAGCGTAGTCGCGGCCCAGGTACGTACTGGCCAGGCAGCGATAGAAATCCAGCGCATTGCCCAAGCCGCCCTGGCGCAGGAAGTGCCACAGGCGGTCACGCTCTCGCGCACCGACGGTGCTCAGGCCGCTGAGTTCCGGGTCCGGGCGATCATCCCCCGGCACCAGGATCAGTTGCACGCCGCGCTCGGCCAATTCCACCAAGCGCTCGATGCCGTAACGCCAATAACCGATGCCACCATGCAGTGAGATCAGGATGACCTTGGCATGACGCAGCACTTCATCGACGTACAAGTCGACCGAAGCGTGGTTCTGCACCTGCATCGGGTTGGCGAGGCGCAGGCTCGGGTAGTCGTCGGGCAACTGCTGGGCCGCTTCGGCCAGCAGCGCCAGGCTGGAATCACCGCTGCACAGGATCACCAGTTCAGCGGGGGTTTGGCCAAGGTCGGCAATATTGTCGTCCGAGACGAAACCACCGGGCTGGGTCCTGAGCAGGTGCATGGGTTAAACGCTGAGGGCGGCGCGCAATTGCGCTTCGAGGCCCGCCGCGTCGAGGTCTTGACCGATCAGCACCAGACGGGTGATGCGCGCTTCGTCGGCAGCCCAGGCACGGTCGAAATGCTTGTCGAAACGCGTGCCCACGCCCTGGATCAGCAGGCGCATCGGTTTGTTCGGTATGGCGGCGAAACCTTTGACGCGCAAGATGCCGTGCTGGACAACCAACTGTGTCAACGCGTCGAGCAGCAGGGCTTCGTCGGCTTGGGGCAGGTCGATGGAGATCGAATCGAAGGCGTCGTGATCGTGATCGTCTTCACCTTCGTGATGGTGATCGTGATGGCTGTGGCGGCCGTCGATATGCTCCTCGGAGCCAGCGCCCAGGCCGATCAGCACGTCCAATGGCAGGCGACCGCTGCTGGCTTCGATGATCTTGACCGCTGGCGGCAGCTCTTCGGCCACTTCCAGGCGCACACGAGCGAGGTCTTCGGCGCTGATCAGGTCGGACTTGTTGAGGATCACCAGGTCGGCGCTGGCCAGTTGGTCGGCGAACAGTTCGTGCAGTGGGGATTCGTGGTCCAGGTTCGGGTCAAGTTTGCGCTGGGCATCAACCTGGTCCGGGAACGCGGCGAAGGTGCCGGCGGCCACGGCCGGGCTGTCGACCACGGTAATCACCGCGTCAACCGTGCAGGCGCTGCGGATTTCCGGCCACTGGAAGGCTTGTACCAGCGGCTTTGGCAGCGCCAGGCCTGAGGTTTCGATGAGGATGTGGTCGAGGTCGCCACGGCGGGCCACCAATTCGCGCATCACCGGGAAGAACTCTTCTTGCACGGTGCAGCACAGGCAGCCGTTGGCCAGCTCATACACGCGGCCGTTGGCTTCTTCTTCGGTGCAACCGATGGAGCACTGTTTGAGGATTTCACCGTCGATGCCCAGCTCGCCGAATTCGTTGACGATCACGGCGATGCGGCGGCCCTGGGCGTTGTCGAGCATATGGCGCAGCAAGGTGGTTTTGCCCGAGCCGAGAAAGCCGGTAACGATGGTGACGGGGAGTTTGGCCAGTGTTTTCATCGGATGCCCTTGGGGGCGGGCATACGGGACGATAGGCCCTGCGACGGCGCGCAGCAGCGGTTTTCGTCACCGGATCACCCCGCCCGGTTGAATTGAAAAATCGGTTGCGAGGCAGGTCTCCTGGCTTGGGGCTTGCAGGTCTTGCGACCGGCGCTGATTGCGCCTTCCCGCCGGTTTGGCAGTGGCGTGGCAGTCAGATGAACCCTTTACAGTTGCGGGGGCAGCCGCGGCTTGGACCGCGTTCCCTTCTTAGCTTCGGCCTGGGCTGAAGAACCTCGAGGGTGCAAGGCTACGCAGTGCTTGGGGGATGGTCAATGATGGGCTGGGATTGGTTTGGTTTGGTTTGGTTTGGTTTGGTTTGTGTACATATCCGTTGCTGCGGTAACGGCGGCTTATGGTTCCGCCCTTACGGCGGGTCACTTTGGAAGAGCCCCAAAGTAACCAAAGGG
>NZ_QAJM01000060.1 GCF_003852405.1 Pseudomonas sp. KBW05 | reverse complement strand
GGAATCTCCGAACAAGTCCCGGGTATGCGAAAATCGCCCGACCACCTGATCCGAGCCTCCCATGAGCCAGATGAGCTTTTCCGACTTCGAGTACGCCGGCAAGCGCAAGCAAACCCGCCGCGAACGCTTCCTTGCCGAGATGGATCAGGTCGTGCCCTGGGCAGGTCTGCTTGGCCTGATCGAGCCGTTCTACCCCAAGACCGGTGGCGGTCGAAAACCTTACCCACTGGAAACCATGCTGCGCATTCACCTGCTGCAGAACTGGTTCTCCCTCAGCGATCCGGCCATGGAAGAAGCGCTCTACGAAATCACGCCCATGCGTCAGTTCGCGCATCTGACACTGAGCGCGCCGATCCCTGAAGACACCACGATCATGAACTTCCGGCACTTGCTGGAGAAGCATCAATTGGCGCCTGCCATCCTCGCGGTCATCAACGGTTATTTGCAGGAAAAAGGCCTGTCGCTGCGCCAGGGCACCATCGTCGACGCGACCATTATTCATGCCCCAAGCTCGACCAAGAACAAAGACGGCGAGCGGGATCCCGAGATGCATCAGACCAAGAAGGGGAACCAGTATTTCTTCGGTATGAAGGCCCACATCGGCGCTGACGTTGAGTCGGGACTGGTTCATCACGTCCACGGCACCGCTGCCAATGTGGCCGATGTCACCCAAGTCGCTGAACTGCTCCACGGGGACGAAAACGCGGTCTATGCGGACGCAGGTTACACCGGTGTCGAGAAGCGTGAAGAGCACGAAAATCGTGACGTGATCTGGCAAATCGCGGCTCGGCGCAGCACGTATTCCAAGCTGAACAAACGCAGCCTGTTGTACAAAGCTAAGCGCAAGATCGAGTACTGCAAAGCGCAGACACGCGCCAAGGTTGAGCATCCGTTTCGGGTCATCAAGCGCCAGTTTGGTTACGTGAAAGTACGCTTTCGTGGGCTGATGAAAAACACGGCCCAACTGACCACGCTGTTCGCCCTGTCGAACCTGTGGATGGCTCGAAAACGACTGATGGGTTTGGGTGAGTTGCGCACTTAACACGGAGAACCGGGCGGAAAACGCTCCGCCGCACACTGTATTAGGCCGTTTTCAGGGAATAGCGCTGAGTGCCGGGCGAATTACGGCATGCCATCGCTGCGCGGCAAGTTGATCGGAGCATCC
>NZ_QAJM01000059.1 GCF_003852405.1 Pseudomonas sp. KBW05 | reverse complement strand
GGCATGGATTTGGGGGGCCTAGGCGAGGAACGGAGTGTTGGGGCAAGAGCCCTTCGGTTACTTTGGGGCTTTTTTCCAAAGTGGTCCGCCGTAAGGGCGGAACCATAAGCAGCCGTAACCCAAATAATGGATATGTACACAGAAAGACCGCTATCGCAGGCAAGCCAGCTCCCACCCTAAACCGTATTCACAACACCATTATCCCAGGCGAAAAAAAACCGGCTGATCAGGCCGGTTTGGGATTCCCTGCAAACAATGCAGGCTTACACGTGACTACTCAGCAGACGTTCCGCCCCACCTTCAGCCAAGCGACGTTCCTGCAACCGATCCGAACCACCCTCCGCCAAGCGACGCTCTTGCAGACGATCCGAACCACCTTCCGCCACACGACGTTCCAGCAGACGCTCCGAGCCGCCTTCAGCCACACGACGCTCCAGCAGACGCTCCGAGCCGCCTTCCGCCACACGACGCTCCAACAGACGCTCCGCGCCACCTTCAGCCACACGATTCCCCTGCAACCGCTCAGCCCCACCTTCAGCAACCAGAGGATGAGCAAAAGCATTTACAGCCAGTACCGAAAAAGCAAGTCCAAGCAAGATTTGGCGTTTCATGATGATGTGCTCCAAGTGTTTTAGTTAAGTGTTTCCGGATATGGATGTGATGTTACGCGCCGCAGTTTTTAAGAGAACTTCATTGCGCTGATGGTGACTATCGACACCAGCGATGGCTGCTCAAGGCATCCGTGGCAGTTCCTGAGGGCGCAGGTCAAACACCAGCACCTCGGCGTCTTCACCCTGGCTCAAGCGGATCTGCCGCTCATCACGCACCCGGGCACCGTCGCCTTCTTCAAAGCGCTGGCCGTTGATCTCAACACTGCCCCGGGCCACATGGATGTACGCATGGCGGTCCGCCGCCAAATCCAGGGTCGCGCTTTCGTCACCGTTGAACAGCCCCGCATACACCCGCGCATCCTGGCGTACGTTGAGTGACCCATCGGCCCCGTCCGGCGAGATGATCAACTGCAAACGCCCACGTTTCTGCGCCTCACTGAAGTGCTCCTGCTGATAGCGCGGCTCAGCCCCGACTTCATTGGGCACGATCCAGATTTGCAGGAAGTGCACACCACGGCTTTGGCTGTGGTTGAACTCGCTGTGGGCCACGCCGCTGCCGGCGCTCATCAGTTGCACGTCGCCGGGGCGGATCACCGAGCCGGTGCCCAGGGTGTCTTTGTGTTCCAGGGCGCCTTCAAGCACATAGGAGAAAATCTCCATGTCACGGTGCGGGTGCTGGCCGAAGCCTTTGCCGGCGGCGACGCGGTCGTCGTTGATCACCAGCAGGTCGGAAAAACCCTGTTCTTTCGGGTTCCAGTAGTTGGCGAATGAGAAGGTATGAAACGACTTCAACCAACCGTGATTGGCGGCGCCGCGTTCGGAAGCTTTGCGAAGGGTCAGCATGGTCTTGTCCTCAAGTGAGCGCGGGCTGCGAAGTGCAGGGCGCTGGCGTTGAGAAGAAGGTTAATGGTTATCGGGGTATTCATTAAGAAGGTGAAATCTGAATAACTGTCCCTTCAAGGTTGACAATAAAAGACATGCCATAATGCCCGCCTGTACCTTATTCGACGGACGTTCCACCCTATGAAAACCGTGGCCATGGCGCTGTTTCCCGACTTCCTGCTGCTCGACATGGCCGGGCCGCTTGAGGTGTTCTCCATCGCCAACCGCTACCTGCCGGCGGCCGAGCATTACCGCATCCTCACCCTGGGCACTGAGCCCGGTGCGTTGCGTGCCTCCAACGGTGTGCTGGTGCAGCCCGACCTGCTGCTGGAGCAAGCCGTTGATGCTTACGACCTGTTGCTGGTGCCCGGCGGCCCCGGGGCCTATAACGAGTGCCATCCCGCGCTGCTGCCGTGGCTCAAGGCTGCCGCTCCCAAGGCGCGGCGCTTTGGTTCGACCTGCACCGGCGCGTTTGTATTGGGACACGCCGGGCTGCTCGACGGCCATCGCGTGACCACCCACTGGCACTACACCGAACGGCTGATCCAGGGCTTTCCCAAGGCGATCGTCGAGACCGATCGCATCTACTTGCAGGATGGTCGCTTGATCACCTCGGGCGGGGTCACTGCCGGCATCGATCTGGCGCTGTCGGTGGTAGCCCAGGATCACGGCAAGCAGGTCGCGGTGGACGTGGCCAAGGTGCTGCTGGTGGTGATGAAGCGTCAGGGCGGCCAGGCGCAGTTCAGTCCGATGACTGCCGCGGTGGCGCCCCAGGAAACGCCGATCACGCGGGTGCAGAACCATGTGCTGGCGCAGTTGGATCAGCCGTTCACCATCGACTCCATGGCCGACCTGGCGGGCATGAGCACGCGCCACTTCGCCCGGGTGTTTGCCAAGGAAGTGCACATGACGCCCATGGCATTTTTGCAAGGTGCACGCATCGACCGCGCCCGGCACCTGCTGGAAACCACCGACCTGCCGCTCAAGACCGTGGCCTTCCATGCCGGTTTCGGCAGCGTGCGTTATATGCGTTTTCTGTTCAGCGAAAAGCTTGGCCTCAACCCGACCCAGTACCGCCAGCAGTTCAGTTAAGGCCGATATGGCCGTCTGACGCACCCCAAAGTCCGTGTGGCTCCCCGTGCCAGCATTGTCCTGTCACGGCGAGGTGGCAAGATAGCGCCAAGCCCATGGAAAAGGATGCGCAAACGCCCAAGGCCGGGTGTTTCAGCGCTTTATCGACATGCACAACGCGCCCACGGTGAGCTTCGGCCGCTACACCTTTCACCCGCAGCAGCGCCTGGTCAGCAAGGCAGGCTGGCCGGTGCCGCTGGGCGGGCGGGCGCTGGAGATTCTGGCGGTGCTGCTGGAAGCCCCGGGGCAGTTTGTCAGCAAGGACAGCCTGATCGCCCGCGTCTGGCCCAACAGCGTGGTGGAAGAGAACAACCTGCGTGTGCACATCGCCGCCTTGCGCCGTGCATTGGATTGCCAACCCTGCATCATCAACGACCCCCAGCGCGGCTACAGTTTTGTCGCACCGCTGCACAGCGCTACGCCTGCCGCCAAGCCCCGGCACAATCTGGCCGTGCGCCTGAGCCCGCTGATCGGTCGCGATGAAGCGTTGGGGGTGTTGGTGCGGCGCCTGTCCGGGCAACGCCTGATGACCCTGACCGGTTGCGCCGGCGTGGGCAAAAGCAGCCTCGCATTGGCCCTGGCCGAACGCGTGCTGCCGCGTTATCGCGACGGCGTGTGGTGGGTGGACCTGGCGACGGTGCAAGCGCCGACGCAAATGCTCCGCCATCTGGCCAAGGCGTTGGACCTGGAGCCCTGCGCCAGTGCCCAGGCATTGTGCAAACCCTTGGCCACGCGCCAACTGCTGCTGGTGCTCGATGGTGCCGACTTGTTGCTCAGCGCCTGCCGTCACCTGGTGCGCATATTGGCCCAGTACGCGCCCCAGGTGAGCGTGTTGCTCAGCAGCCGTGAAGCCTTGCACTTGCCCGGTGAGTGGGTGCAACACGTGCCCAGGCTGGCGCTGCCGACGCCGTGTGGTTGGGGCAGTGTCGAGCAGGCACTGGCCTCTCCAGCGGTGCAGTTGTTTGTTGCGCGGGTGCGCGCCAGTCAGCAAGGCTTTGTGTTGCGCGCCCAGGACCTGGCGCCTCTACGGGATATCTGCCGATCCCTCGATGGCATTCCCCTGGCCCTGGAACTGGCGGCGGCCCAGGTCGAAGCCTTGGGCATACACGGCGTGCAGACGCAGTTGCGCAGCAGTTTGCAGGTGTTGACGCGGGGCCGTCGCACGGCGGTTGAACGTCACCAATCCTTCGCCGCTGCACTGGATTGGAGCTACGCGCGCCTGAGCCTGCCGGAACGTTGGCTGTTCCTGCAATTGGGCTTGTTCAAGATGGCCGTGACCTTGCCCAGGCTGACCGCGTTGGTGGCGGGCACCGAACTGGAACATGCCGACCTGCCGTACCTGCTGGCGCGGCTGGTGGGCCTGTCGTTGCTGGCCCACGAGCCAGGCCCCGGCCCCGCGCGTTATCGGTTGCTCAACAGCTTGCGCAGCTACGCCGTGGCGCAACTGCGCGACCCTGAACAAGTGGCGCGTTTGCAGGCCGGCTACGGGCATTACCTGGGGCCGTTTTCAGGCCGGTCGTTTGTCCTGCAACTCGTCGAGCAGGCCGCGTACGCGGAGTAGGTCGGCGGTGGCAAAACCTTCGGTGAAACGCCCATACGCCGACGCCAACAGATCACGCGCCGCCTGCACGCGGCCTTGGCGCTGCCATAACCGCGCCAAGGCCGTGGCGCTGCGCAACTCCCAGGCCAGCGCGCCTTGCTGGTGTGCCAGGCCCAGGGCTTCCAGCAGCAGGGCTTCGGCGGCACGGCTGTCGCTGAGGCTTTCGGCGCGCACCCGCAGGATCTCCGCAGTGCACCAGCCGGCGCCGCCGTTGCGGGCGCGTTCGAACACGGCGTCGCTCGGCTCGATGGCGTTGAAGGTCACGAGAATATCTTCCACCAGCCCCAAACCTTGCACATCAGCCATCGACGTCGTGCCGGCGTAACAGCGCGCCCAGGTATGGAACAGCTGCACGGAATGTTTTTGTGCCTGTTGCAGCAGTAGGTCCATGTGCGCGCGGGTGGTGGCGGTGTCGCCGTTGTAGCGGGCGATCACCACGCCGGCCAGGGCCAGGGTGTAGCAGATCGACGTGCCATGGTTGATCTGCAGCGCCAATGCCAGCGCCTGGTCGGCGATACGTGCGGCGCGCTCGGGGAAACCCCGTAGCCACAGGATGCGTGCGAGGATGGTCAACGACGCCACACTCTGGTCGTACTGCACGCCAAAGCCATGGGTGAATCGATTCAGATGGCCGCTCTGGGCCATGCGCTGGAGCACCTGCTCGGCGTTGTGCAAGGCCAGCGCCTGGTTGCCGGCGAAGTGTTGCGCGAGCACCCGCAGGCGTTGTGCGCTGAGGTCCAGCAAGGGTTCGGCCTGCGGCCCCAGTTGGTCGAAGTGCAGGCTCTGCGCCAGGGCTTCGCGATAGTTGCCGCAGCACAGGTTGACCGCCATATGCCCCGACACCGCGCGCAGTTGGCCGGCGAGGTCCTTGTCCGCTTCGGCCAGTCGCCGCGCGCAGGTAAAGGCGTCGATGGTTTGCGGCGTGCCTCCCTGGGTGTGATAGGAGAAGCTGCCCAGCGCCAGTTGCAAGGCCATATGCAGGCGCTGGCTCGGCGCGGCCGATTGCGCCAGCCGTTCCAGGGCCTTGCCCACGTACAAACCGTGTTCGCGCAGCAGCGACAACTCTTGCCACAGCGGCATGGCGCTGACGGTGAGGCGAATGCCCAACAAGTGCACGCCATGCTCGCCAAGGCCCCAGTCGAGGGCGGCGCGGATGTCTTCGCGCAGGGGCGCATAGCGGTCGATCCACGGCTGGGTCGCGGTCAGTTCCCAATCGTCCTGCGCCTGGTTCATCAGGCTCAGGCAACGCTCGGCGTGGCGCGTGCGGGTGACGTCGAGTTCGCCGGCGCTGCTGAGTTTTTCCAGGGTATAGGTGCGAGTGATGTCGTGCAGGCGATAAACCATCTCGTCATCACCGGCCTCCACATTGAGCAAGGACTTGGCCACCAGTTGCGTGATGGAACCCAGCACTTCGAGGGGCGCCACCTGTTCCCCGGCGATCACCGCCGCTGCGCTGGCCAAACTGAAGCCGCCGCGGAATACCGCAAGGCGGCGCAGGCAAATCTGCTCGCAGCCGGTGAGCAGCTCGAAGCTCCAGTCCAGCGTGGCGCGCAAGGTTTGCTGGCGGGGCAGGGTACTGTTTCGGCCACGGGTGAGCAGGCGGAAGTTGTCTTCCATCTGCACCAGCAGGCCCGGCAGGCCGAAGCGTTCGATCTGCGCCGCCACCAGCTCGATGGCCAAGGGGATACCGTCCAGACGCTGGCAGATATCGATGGCCAGCGGCAGCTCGGCGTCGCTGAGGGCAAAGCTGTCCTGATGGGACATCGCCCGTTCGATCAGCAATTGCAGGGCCGGGTAACCGAGGGCCTGGGCACGGTTGCCGGTGGCGGGCGGGCACGCCAGCGGTTCCAGGCGCTGCACGGATTCGCCTTCGGCACGTAGCGCTTCGCGGCTGGTGGCGATGATGTGCAACTCGGGCGCGTGGCGCAGCAGGGTTTCGCTGATCAGTGCGATGTCGTCCAGCAGGTGCTCGCAGTTGTCGATCACCAGCAGCAATTGTCGGGTGTGCAGGCTGCGGGCAACGCTGAGCAAAGGCTCGTGCTCGGTGAGCGTGAGGTCGAGCAGGGCGGCGAGGTTGGGCAAGATCATTGACGGCGCGCTCAGCGGCGCCAGGTCGAGCAGGCGGATGCCGTGCCGGTAATGCCCGATCAGCAGCTCCGCCACCCGCAGCGCCACGGTGGTCTTGCCGATGCCGCCGGCACCGGTGAGGGTGATGAAGCGTTGTGCGGGCAGTTGCTGCACCAGGGCATCGATCAGCGCCTGGCGGCCGATCATGCGGGTGCGCCGCAGCGGCAGGTTATGGCACGGGCGTTGCGGTGCACCTTCGGTGGGCAGGCTCATGGGTTCGATGCTCAGTGGCGCGACAAAACTGTAGCCACGCTGGGCCACGGTCACGATATAGCGCTGCCCGGCCTGGCCATCGCCCAAGGCCTTGCGCAGCGCTGCCATATGCACCCGCAGGTTGCCGTCCTCCACCACGCTCTTGGGCCACACGCGGGCGATCAATTCCTGCTTGCTCACCACATTGCCGGCCTGCTCCAGCAGGATCAGCAGGATCTCCACGGCACGCCGCCCCAGGCGCAACGGGCGGCCGCCTTCCAACACCAGGCGCTGGCGCGGATGGATGCGGTAGGGGCCGAACTGCACGGCCTGGTCGCTGAGGTCATTCATGGCGGCCATGCTCTGGGAAAAGGGTGTGGCCAGCATATTCCAGGCGGGTGCCAACCACTAGGCCGCAATTACTTGCGGCCTGTGACGCAATTGGTGATTTCGCCAGGTCATCGGGTTGACGCCTTCGCTGCGGGTGAACATGTGGCAGAAGTGCGCCTGGTCGCAAAAGCCGCACTCCAGGCTGATCTGCGTGAGGCTCAAGTCGGAACCGGTGATCAACTCCTTGGCCCGCTGGATGCGCTGTTGGCGAATCCATTCCTGCGGCGACAGCCCAGTGGTGCATTTGAACGCCCGCGAAAAATGGCTGCGCGACAGCGCACAGGCCTGGGCCAGTTCGGCAATCGCCAGGCTTTCACCGAGGTTGGCGAGGATCAATTGTTTGGCAATCCGCTCGCGCCGGGCACACAGGCCGCCGGTCGCGGATAAACGGGGAGCAGTGTGCTTAAGTCGGGCCATGACGGATATCCGCAGTCGATGGGAGCGTTCCCGGTGAATGGGTGCAGTGTAGACCGACACATTCTTGGCGCCAGACCGTCTGGCTGACGAGTTAATCGTTGTTAATTTCGCCAGGTGCCGGCGTTGAAAAGACAGCACAGCGGTGCAATCCAGGCCGCGTTTTGCGTGCTTATCTGGCGGCTCGCCAACCGTTTGGATACCGCTATGAACCGTAACGACCTGCGCCGCGTCGATATGAACCTGTTGGTGATTTTCGAAGCGCTGATGTTCGAGAAGAACCTGACCCGGGTCGCCGAAAAACTCTTTATGGGCCAACCGGCGGTGAGTGCGGCGTTGGGGCGGTTGCGCGACCTGTTCGACGACCCGTTGCTGCTGCGCAACGGGCGGGGCATGGAGCCCACGCCACGCGCCGTGGCGATACTCAAGGAGTTGCAACCGGCCATGGACATCATCTCGGGCGCCGTCAGCCGCGCCAAGGATTTCGACCCTTCAACCAGCTGCGCGGTGTTTCGCATCGGGCTGTCCGACGACGCCGAGTTCGGCCTGTTCCCGCCGTTGCTCAGCCAATTGCGTGAGGAGGCGCCGGGGATTGTCGTGGTGGTGCGCCGTGCCAATTACCTGCTGATGTCGGCGTTGTTGGCCAGTGGCGAGATTTCGGTGGGGGTGAGCTACACCACGGAATTGCCGGCGAATGCCAAGCGCAAGAAGCTGCGGAATATTCCGTGCAAGGTGCTGCGGGGGGATGGCGGGGTTACGCCGCTGACCCTGGACGACTACTGCGAGCGGCCCCATGCGATGGTGTCGTTTTCGGGGGATCTGAGCGGCAATATCGATCTGGATTTGGCACGCATTGGCCGGGCGCGGCGGGTGGTGTTGGCGGTGCCGCAATTCAGTGGGTTGCGGGCGTTGTTGGCGGGGACGCAGATTATTGCGACCGTGCCGGATTATGCGGCGTGTGCGTTGACTGAGGGCTCGGCGTTACGGGCGGAGGACCCGCCGTTTGCGATTGAGGCGGCGGAGTTGTCGATGGTTTGGAGTGGGGTGCATGACAATGATCCGGCGGAGCGGTGGTTGCGTGGGCGGATTGCTGAGCACATGGCTCGGGTGCTTTAGGGGGTTGTGTACATATCCGTTATTTAGGTAAC
>NZ_QAJM01000006.1:141324-197175 GCF_003852405.1 Pseudomonas sp. KBW05 | reverse complement strand
TCCGTGGGCCGCCGTCATGGGTCATCCTTGGCCCAGGACGGCTAACCCGGCGTCCTGCCGGGTTACCCACGGATTCAAGCCTGCGTTCGGCCAGCGTGGTTAACGGGGCGCCTAAGATCAAAATCAAGAGCAAGAGCAAGAGCAAGAGCAAGAGCAAGAGCCAAAGCCAAAACTTTGGGTTTTGTCAGGTTCAGTAGTTGTGTAGATACCTATGCCGCGATGGCGACAAAGCACAAAAAAGGGGCGATCAGATCGCCCCTTTTTGTGTCACCCGTGGCCTATCAGCCCCGACGACGCAGTGCGTCGATCCGCTCTTCCAGCGGCGGGTGGCTCATGAACAGTCGGGCAAAGCCCTGCTTGATGCCACCGTTGATGCCGAAGGCGGTCAGGCTGTCCGGCATGTGCACCGGCAGGCCTTGTTCGGAGCGCAGGTGTTGCAGCGCTGCGATCATCGCCCCGGTACCGGCCAGGCGGGCACCGGCTTCGTCTGCGCGGAATTCCCGTTTGCGCGAGAACCACATGGTGATCGCACTGGCCAGGAAGCCCAGTACCAACTCGGCGAAGATGGTCGCCACGTAGTAGGCAATGCCGCGGCCTTCTTCGTTCTTGAAGATCACCTTGTCGACAAAGTTGCCGATGATCCGTGCGAAGAACATCACGAAGGTGTTCACCACGCCTTGCACCAGCGCCAGGGTGACCATGTCACCGTTGGCCACGTGGCCGATCTCGTGGGCGAGTACCGCCTTCACTTCGTCATACGAGAAGCGTTCCAGCATGCCCTGGCTCACTGCAACGAGCGCGTCGTTCTTGTTCCAGCCAGTGGCAAAGGCGTTGGCTTCATAAGCCGGGAAGATCCCGACCTCAGGCATCTTGATGCCGGCCTCGCGGGACAATTGCTCGACGGTCTGCAGCAACCATTGCTCATGCCGGGTGCGTGGCTGGGTGATGACTTGGGTGCTGGTGCTCATTTTCGCCATCCACTTGGAGATGAACAGCGAGAACAGCGAACCGGCAAAACCAAAGACCGCACAGAAAACCAGCAGCTGATTGAGGTTCAGGTCAACCCCGTTGGCCGCCATGAACCCGTTGAAGCCAAAAAGGCTCAGGGTGATGCTGGCAATCAGCACGACCGCCAGGTTAGTGGCCAAGAACAGCAGGATGCGCATCATGGTTGTAGAATTCTCCTCATGCTTAATATGTCGCGTACTGCGGGGTATATAAGGTGCGGCATGGGGCTATTCAACCGAGCGACTATTTCAAACTGTGTCCTACAGCTTGAATGTAGAGCCTTGAAGGGATTTTCCGACCTGGAAAACCTCTCGTGATCGTCACTCCCATGCCTTTGCGTCCCGTAATTATAGGGGGCTTACCGATCCTTGGCAGGCAGTGATATCAGAAGGGGGGCTAAGGGCAGAGAAGTGTTGCCAGATACTCGCTGTACGACCGAATGTCGGTCGCACAGCGCCATTGTCGCTACTGGCGATAGGACTTCAGGAAGTTGCCGATGCGACCAATGGCCATGTCCAGGTCATCCACACGCGGCAAGGTCACCACGCGGAAGTGATCCGGCCACGGCCAGTTGAATGCAGTGCCCTGGACCACCAGCAGCTTTTCCGACAGCAGCAGGTCGAGCACGAACTTCTCGTCGTTGAAGATCGGGCAGACTTTCGGGTCGATCCGGGGGAACGCGTACAGTGCGCCCATGGGTTTTACGCAGCTCACGCCGGGGATCGCGTTGAGCAGCTCCCAGGTACGGTTGCGCTGTTCCAGCAGGCGGCCCTGGGGCAGGACCAGATCGTTGATGCTCTGGTAGCCGCCGAGGGCGGTCTGGATGGCGTGCTGGCTCGGCACGTTGGCACACAGGCGCATATTGGCAAGCATGTCGATGCCTTCGATGTAGCTCTGGGCATTGTGCTTGGGCCCGGAAATGGCGATCCAGCCGGAGCGGAAACCCGCCACGCGATAGGACTTGGACAGGCCGTTGAAGGTCAGGCACAGCAGGTCCGGCGCCAGCGAGGCGGTGCACACGTGCACGGCGTCGTCGTAGAGGATCTTGTCGTAGATCTCGTCGGAGAACACCACGAGGTTGTGCTGGCGTGCCAACTCCAGCATGCCCAGCAGCACTTCCTTGGAGTACACGGCGCCGGTCGGGTTGTTCGGGTTGATGATCACCAGGGCCTTGGTGTTCGGGGTGATCTTGGCCTTGATGTCGGCCAGGTCCGGGAACCAGTCGGCGCCTTCGTCACACAGGTAGTGCACCGGATGGCCACCGGCCAGGGTCACGGCGGCAGTCCACAGCGGGTAGTCCGGCGCCGGGACCAGCACTTCGTCGCCGTTGTTGAGCAGGGCCTGCATGGACATCACGATCAGCTCGGACACGCCATTGCCCAGGTAGATGTCTTCGATGCCAACGCCTTCGACCTGCTTCTGCTGGTAGTACTGCATCACCGCCTTGCGCGCGCTGAACAGGCCCTTGGAATCGCTGTAGCCCTGGGCGGTTGGCAGGTTGCGGATCACGTCCTGGAGGATTTCGTCCGGCGCTTCGAAACCAAAGGGCGCCGGGTTGCCAATGTTCAGCTTGAGGATGCGATGGCCTTCCTCTTCCAGGCGTTTGGCGTGCTTGAGCACTGGGCCGCGAATGTCATAGCAGACGTTGGCGAGCTTGTTCGATTTGCTGACCTGCATGGCGATGTGATCCTGAAAATGAACGATCCAGAAGGTAGGGGCACTACCGTACTGTGAATCCTGCGGGGCCGGCCCCCATAAATACGTTTGAATGCCGGTAGCGCGGGTGCCAGACTGGCGTTTTGAAGAGGCGCAATCATACGTGCCACCTGATCTACGGAAAAGACACAGATCAGGGTTTTTCAGTTGCCGAGGTGTACCGATGGAAAAGTTGCAGAAAACCCTTCAGGAATGGCAGGACATGCTCGACCCGGCGCAGTACCAGGTGTGCCGCCTCAAAGGTACCGAGCGCCCGTTTTCCGGTAAGTACAACGCCACCACCACCGACGGTGTGTACCACTGCATTTGCTGCAACGAGCCGCTGTTCGATTCGCGCACCAAATTCGATGCCGGTTGCGGCTGGCCGAGCTTCTACGAGCCGATTGCCGACAGCGCGATGATCGAGATCCGTGACGTCAGCCACGGCATGATCCGTACCGAAGTCACCTGCGCCAAGTGCGATGCGCACTTGGGCCACGTGTTTCCGGACGGCCCGCCGCCGACGGGCCTGCGCTACTGCATCAACTCGGTGTGCCTGGACTTCGTACCCCGCTGAATGATCGTTCCCACGCAGAGCGTGGGAACGATCAATAGGGAGGTATCATTTTTGGCAATTAAATTGCGCACAATTCAATTGCTCGCTATGTTTTGTATTCTTTCCTATTCCTTGAGGCACTGCCATGAGCAACAACCTGCTGAGCATCCCTTGCACCACCATTAAGGGTGAGCAAAAGACCTTGGCCGATTTCGCCGGCAAGGCCATCCTGGTGGTCAACACCGCCAGCAAATGTGGCTTCACCCCGCAGTACAAGGGCCTGGAGCAACTCTGGCAGGACTACAAGGACCAGGGCCTGGTGGTGCTGGGCTTTCCCTGCAACCAGTTCGGCAAGCAGGAGCCAGGCAACGAAGGCGCGATCACCGAGTTTTGCGAGGTGAACTTCGGTGTCAGTTTCCCGTTGTTCAAGAAGATCGATGTCAATGGCAGCGATGCCCACCCGTTGTTCGTGCAGTTGAAACAACAGGCGCCGGGCTTGCTGGGTTCCAAAGGTATCAAGTGGAACTTCACCAAGTTCCTCATCGGTCGCGACGGCCAGGTCGTCAAGCGTTTCGCCCCGACCACCAAGCCGCAAGACCTGACCCAAGAGATCGAAGCCCTGCTCAAATGACCGACCAGCCCAACGCGTCCCTGGCCCTCGACGATCAGTTGTGTTTCAAGCTGTACGCGGCGTCACGGGCGGTGACCCGCGCCTACAAACCCATGCTGGACCGACTCGGCCTGACCTATCCGCAATACCTGGCGATGCTGGTGCTATGGGAATGGCACGGCGCATCACCGGCTCAGCCCACGGTCAGGGCGCTGGGGGAGCGGCTGATGCTGGATTCGGGCACGCTCACGCCGCTGCTCAAGCGCCTGGAGCAGCTTGGGCTGGTGCGACGCCAGCGCAGTGCGCGGGACGAGCGCGAAGTGCATTTGAGTCTGAGCGAGGCGGGTGTGCAGTTGCGGGATCAGGCCCACGCCCTGAAAACCCGCCTGCTGTGCGACAGCGGTGTCGATCTGAACCAGGCCGACGCCCTGCGCGACGGTCTTGATCAGTTACTCGCGCAAATCAGAGGCTTGTCGAACGCGGCACCCACAGATCCAGCAGGCCCTTGAGCTCTTCACGACGGAACGGCTTGGCCAGGTAGTCATTCATCCCCGCCGCCCGGCAGCGCTCGCGTTCTTCGGCCAGGGCGTTGGCGGTCAAGGCCACGATGGGCAGGTCCGGCCAGCGCCCGCTGCGACGAATCTGCCGGCTGGCCTCGTAGCCATCCATGACCGGCATGTTGCAGTCCATCAAGACCAAGTCAAAGTGCTGTTCCTCCAGGCACTTGAGCGCTTCACCGCCATGGGCGGCGACGATCACTTCGCAGCCCAGCTTGCCGAGCATGCCCTTGGCCACCAGTTGATTGACCGGGTTGTCCTCCACCAACAGGACGCGCGCCCGGTGCGTGAGAGGTGGGGCGTCCATCTGGATCGGGTCGAGGAACGGTTGCGCGTCGCTGCGCAGGTTGCGTTGCAGGATCTGGTACAGCGCATTGCGGCTCAAAGGGCGCGCCTGTTGTTGCAACGGTGCCAGCGCTGCGACTTCTTCGCTGGGCATGAAACTGCCATAGGCGGTCACCAGCAGGATCGGCGCGCTGAGGGTAGGGCGCAGGCGGAACAGGCATTCGGGGCAGTCGGTGATCAACAGGTCGGGTTTTTGCCCGCTCATATCCGCGTCACGGGGATAGCACTGTGGCGTGAGCCCCCAATGGGGCAGCAGGCTGGTCAGCAGCTCTGCCAGGCCACTGCCGGCACTGGTAATGGCGATCACTTCACCCTGGAGTGGCGCCTGGCGGGCGGCGGGCAAGTGGGTGGGCAGCGGCAGTTCGGCGCAGAACTGGCTGCCGAAGCCCACTTCGGAACTGATGCTCAAGCGGCCGCGCATCGCTTCGCACAGGTTGTGGGTCAAGGCCAGGCCCAGCCCGGTGCCGCCAAACTGCCGGGTGATGCCCGCGCCCGCCTGGGTAAACGGCTGGAATATCTTCAACTGTGCTTCTGGCGCAATGCCGATCCCGGTGTCGCACACCTCAATCCTCACCAGGCCGTTGTGGGTGCTGAGGCGCACGTCCACACGGCCGAAGCGTGTGAACTTCAGCGCGTTGGAAAGCAAGTTGCTGACAATCTGCCGCACCCGCGTCGGGTCGCCGATGACCTGGGCTGGAAACAGCGGATCGATCAGGCAGGTCAGCTCGACGCTCGACGCGGCGTTCTGCGACAGCAGGTTCGCGGTGTCTTCCACCAATGAACCGAGGTCGAAGGGGATCGACTCCAGCTCAAGCTGACCGGCATCGAACTTGGACAGGTCGAGAATATCGTTGAGCAACTCCACCAGCACCTTGCCCGAATCATGGGCGATGGACAGTTGCTGGCGCTGCTCGGCGTTCAGCGGGCTGTCCAGTGACAGGGCGATCATCCCCAGCAGGCCATTGAGCGGCGTACGGATTTCGTGGCTCATGTTGGCCAGGAACGCGGCTCTTGCCTGGGCCATGGCCATCGCGTTGACCTTGGCGGCTTCCAGTTCGTCATTGGACTGGCTCAGCCGCTGGTTGCTGGTCTTGAGCTCCAGGGTGCGGGCCGAGACAATATGTTCCAGTTGCCCCAGGTATTCGGTGAGGCGGTCTTCGGCGTGGCGGCGCTGCTGGATCTCGGTTTCCATGTTTTCGAATTGCTGGTTGGCCACGTTCACCAACACGCCGATCTCGTCGTTTTCGTGACCGGGCGGGCAATCCAGGCGTGTTTGTTTGCTGGTGCTCAGCGCTCGAATGATGCGCACCAGGGGTTGGGTCAGCATCACGTAGAATAGGCCGAGCAGGATCCCGGTCAGCAGCAGGCTGCGGGCAAAGCCATTGAGCAGGGTGATCTCGGCGCGGCGCAGGAAGCGGCTGCCAAACGCGTAGGTATCGACATCCAGGTGCAGCTCGCCGAGGGATTCGTTGGGCATGTGTGTAAGAAACAATCGATCTTCAAACTGGCGGTTGGCACCAAACAGGAAGTCGCTGATGGGCCGGTAGGGGCTTTGCGCGCGGGGTCGGTTGACGTCAGCGAGCACCACGCCGTTGTTGTCGACCAACCGGGCGCGGATGATCGCCGGAGAATGCAGCAGGCCCAGGGTCAGCTCTTGCGCCAGTTCGGCATCGATGTTGTAGGCGATACGGGACGCGGGGTTGTGGCTGATTTCGAGCAGCGAGCGTATTTCACGGTTGATGGATGCGTCTTCGCTGGCATAATCAATGCCGATTTGGATCAGACTGAGCAAGGTTCCCAAGACGAAACCGACCAGCACAGTCAATCTGGCTTGTTTATAAGACAAGCGGTGGGCGAACTTGATATCCATCGGGTGTTGAACCACTTCACGTTTCCCTTCGCCCGGCAAGCATAGCTGAACATCCACCGGCTCTGGCTTGCCCGGCATTAATCGGTTTTTACGCAGCCTCGTGTGTTCTGCCGCGGGGCTGCCAATACGCCATCTTTTGCAAGAACTTGCCAGAGGAATAATCGTGGATTCTCGATTGAATGCCTTTCTTGAGCGGGCCGATGCAGTGCTCGCCCGCCTGGAACCCTTGTTGCCCGCGCCGCGCCAAGCCATCGACTGGAACCAGTGCCTGGCTGCCCGTTGGCAGCGTGAAGGCCGCAGCGGCTTCTTGTTGCCACTGGAAGTCAGCCTGGACATGCGCCTGTCCGACCTGATCGGCGTCGACAAGCAGCGTGAAACCCTGGCACGCAATACCCAGCAGTTTCTCGATGGCCTGCCCGCCAACCATGCGTTGCTGTGGGGTTCGCGTGGCACCGGCAAGTCGTCCATGGTGCGCGCCTTGCTGGCCCAGCATGCGCAGGCCGGCCTGCGCTTGATCGAGATCGAACGCGACCACCTGGCCGACCTGCCGCGCGTGGTCGAGCAACTGCTCAAGCTGCCGCAACGCTTCATCCTGTTTTGCGATGACCTGTCGTTCGAAGCGGGCGAGGGCGATTACCGCGTGCTCAAGAGCGTGCTCGATGGCTCCCTCGAACAGGCGCCGGAAAACGTGCTGCTGTACGCCACGTCGAACCGTCGTCACCTGGTCCCGGAAAACCAGAGCGACAATGACAACTGGAAGCGCGTGGACGGCGAGCTGCACCCAAGCGAAGCCGTAGAAGACAAGATTGCCTTGTCTGACCGTTTTGGCCTGTGGCTGTCGTTCTACCCGTTCACCCAGGAACACTTCCTGGATGTAGTGGAGCACTGGATCGGCGAGCTGGCGGGCAAGGCCGGCTTGCAGTGGCAGCGTGATGAAAACCTCGACATCCTTGCTGTGCGCTGGGCAACCGGGCGCGGCAATCGCAACGGCCGTTGCGCGTATCAATTCGCCCGTTACTGGGTAGGCCTCAAATTGCTGGAGCGTCAACCGTGATCGATCTACAACAAGCCGGCACCGGCCTTGATGGCTATGCCATGCTGTGTGCGCAACTGCAATCGCTGCTTGCCGATGAGCGTGACTTCATCGCCAACAGTGCGCAGTTTTCCGCGTTCCTGTTCAATCAGCTGGACGACCTGAACTGGGCCGGCTTCTATCTCAACCGCAATGAAGAACTGGTGCTCGGGCCGTTCCAGGGCCAGATCGCCTGTGTGCGTATCCCGTTTGGCCGTGGTGTGTGCGGTGCGGCGGCAGCCTCGCGGCAAACCCAGCGGGTGGAAGACGTGCATGCATTCCCAGGGCATATCGCCTGTGACAGCGCCTCCAACAGCGAGCTGGTGGTCCCGTTGGTCAAGGATGGCCGGCTGGTTGGCGTCCTCGATCTCGACAGCCCTTCGCTGGCGCGCTTCACTGCGCAAGATCAGGTGGGCATCGAACAGCTGGTGGCGATTTTCCTGCGTTTGACCGACTGCTGATCTGATCCCTCAGGGAGCGAGCAATTTCGCTCCCTGAGGCAGGCTGTCAGGCACGATTGAGCTCGTTGAGTTGTGTTTGCAGCATTCTCTCCAGCTCAAGCATGCATTGTTCCAGGGCCTTGATCCCTGTTTCGATCGCCGGCTGCTGCTCCCCTCGGGCACAGGCTTGCTCCAACGCCTCACATTGCCCGGCCAAATCGCGAGCCTGCACGATACGCGCGGCACCTTTGATCTTGTGGGCCTGCTCGATGATGTCCTGTGCCGGTGCCTGATGTACCGACAACGCCACCAATTTTTCCCGATCATGGCGACTGCTGCTGAGCAGCTCCTCCAGCAGGCGTTGGCTGAGTTGCGGGTCGCCTCCCGTCAGCGCGTCCAGACTACCAAGGTCCAGCTTTACGTTGCTGGGGTGTGGTCTGATTTGTGTTAATTGGCGTTCCAGCGCCGTGAGGCTGATGGGTTTGAACAGGCAGTCATCCATGCCCGCTTCGGCGCAGCGCTGTTTCTCTTCGGGTTGGGCGTTGGCAGTAAAGCCCAGCACAATGCACGGCGGTCGCTGCTCGCGCAGTTCGTACTCGCGGATAGACCGGCTCAATTCGTAGCCGTTCATGATGGGCATGTTGCAGTCGGCGATCACCAGGTCGAAGTGTTCCTGGCGCCAGGCCTGGAACCCTGCGGCACCGTGCTGGGCGGCCGTGAACTGGTGCCCCAGGTAGCCCAGTTGCTGGCACATCAGCAAGCGATTGGCGGGATGGTCGTCCACCACCAGTACGTTAAGCACCGAAGCAGAAGCGGGTGTCGCCGGCTTGAGTTCATCCACTGCCTGGAGCGGTGGCAGGCGCGGCATTTTCAAGCTGATATGCACCTGGGTGCCCACCATGGGTACGCTGCTCAGGCTCAATTGCCCGCCCATCATCGCGCACAGGCTGCGGCAGATGACCAGTCCCAGACCCGCGCCACTGCGGGCCAGGTGCCCTGAGTTATCTGCCTGGGCGAAGGGTTCGAACAGGCGAAGTTGATCGTCGCGGCTGATACCAATGCCGGTGTCTTCCACGACCAGTTTCATCTCGACCTGCTGCGGCAGGTTAGTGGCAAGAACCTCGACCCGGATCTTCACCTGACCGCGCTCAGTGAACTTGATGGCATTGCTGACCAGGTTGGACAGCACCTGCTTGAAGCGCAACGGATCGATCAGTACGTCGTTGTCATCCAGATCAGGCTTGTACTCAAGCAGCAAGCTGAGGGTTTTCTGACGTACCAGGCCGTCGAACACGCGCACCACTGACTCGATCACCTCTTTCAGGTTAACGCGCTCGGGGGCGAGGCTCAGGCGACCGGATTCAATACGCGCGATGTCGAGGATGTCACCGATCAACTCCAACAGGTCCTTCGCCGAGTTGTAGGCCACCTCAATCGCCGGGCGGTCCAGATGGCCCTGGTCAGCCCGCTTGAGCGTCAGCTCCAGCATGCCGATCACCGCGTTCATCGGGGTGCGGATTTCGTGGCTCATCGTTGCCAGAAAGGTGCTTTTGGCGCGGTTGGCCTCGTCGGCACGCTCCTTGGCCGTGCGCAGCTCATCGAATAGCTGGCGCCGTTCGCTGATGTCGATCCAGCCACCGATGATGCCTTGGACCTCTCCAGTGGAATCCCGGTAAGGCAGGATCCAATGGTAGATCGTGTGTTTTTTGCCACGGATATGCAGGGGACGATCGAGAATTTGCGGATTGCCTTGCGCCACGACGCGTTGGTAGTCGGCGTGGTAATGAGCGGCTTCAGTGTCGAGGGCCGTGCTGATCTGCATGACACTTTTGCCGATCACGTCCTCGCGCTTGACGTCAAATACTTGCAGATAGCTGTCGTTACAGGTCTGCAGTAACCCTTTGCGGTCACGCACGTAAATGGGGTGTGGGGTTTCGTTGACCAGCGCCCGCATGAACTCGAACTGATCGTTGAGAGCGCGCTCGGCCATCTTGCGATGCCTGATCTGCCGGCGCATGTAGGCGTTCCACGCCAGGGATATCAACAGCAAGAGCCCGGTACCGAGAATGATTTGGGCAATCATGTCGTGGTAGTTGCGCCAGTAACTGTCGGAGGCGGCGGTGTAGCCTCGCCACCGACTGTTGATGACCCCCAGTTCATCCGGGTCGATGCTCAGCAAGGCCTTGTCCAGGATTGAACTCAGTTCGGTCGCTGAGCGTGACGTCGCCAGGGCAAAGGCGGCTGGCGTCGTGCCAATGCTGAAGCTGGTCTGAATCTTGTCCTGGAACATCGGTGAGGACAGAAAATAGTTGGCAACCACCAAGGTGTTCACTGCGCCATCCACATGGCCCTGGACCAGTAGTTCGGCGGATTTGAACGTGTCGATCGTCTCTACCAGTTGAATCCTCGGGAAGTTTTCACGCAGGAATTTTGAAATCGGGCTGCCTTGGGTCAATGCCAGGCGTTTACCGTCCATTGCCTCCAGGCTGGCTGGCGCCTGATCTTCTTTGCGCGTCAACATCACATAGGAGTTTTCCAGGTAGGGCCGGCTGAAGTTGAGCTGGGCTTCCCGCTCGGCGCTGGGCGCGATGGCGCTGATCATGTCGGATTTGCCAGTCTCCAACTGTTCGATCATCGTGCTGATACCCCGTACACGGACGATCTCGAAACGCATCCCGGTACGCAGGCGAATCAGCTCCAGCAGGTCGGCAGCAATGCCACGGAAGTTGCCGTCGGCGTCAAAGAACGTTACCGGCGCGAAGGTTTCGTTCACAACCACCTTGACCACCGGGTGTTCCCTCAGCCAGCGCTCCTCGCGGTCGTTCAGTTGCAGTTTCTGGTCGGTGAGCAGGATGTCGCTGCCTGCACTCCAGCGTTTGGCAATGCTGTCCCGTTCGTTGCTGGGTATCGTCGCCAGCACCGAATTGACGATACACAGAAGCATCTGCTGGTCCTGGCGCAGGGCAAAGCTGAATCCGTAGGCCTCGTGCTTGCCGAAGTTGGCCATGCGGATATTCTTCAGGTAGCCCTTGTTGATCATGTAGTGGGTAGAAATGGTGTCGCCGAGAAACACGTCTGCCTGATCGAATGCCACCGCGTTCAAGGCATTCTGATACGAGGGATAGGCACGGATGACTGCTTTGGGGTACAGCTTTTGTACTTCGTCCAGTGGCAGGTAGTGATAAACCAGGCTCAAACGCAGCCCCGCCAGCCCCTCGCTGAGGCTGCGGGTCTCGCGCTCACGGGTCACCAATACCGGTTGGTCTACGGCGTACGGCGTGGAAAGCGTGAGCCGAGGGTTTGCAGCCTCAAAGCCATTGGAGGAACCGAGCAGATCGATTTCACCTGTTTCGAGTGCTTGAATGGCGGCCTCTCGGGTGGGATAGCGCAACACCTTGACTGGCATCGCCAGTGCCTTGGCGAGAATCCCTGCATAGTCGGCAGTGAGCCCTTCGTAGTCTTGCCCGCTGGACGTAAGGTCAAAGGGCGGGTAGTCCGGTTGCGCAGTGCCCAGCACCAATTCGCGTTTGTTCTGTAGCCACTGGCGCTGGGATTTGTCCAGCTGAGTGTCCAGTTGAAGGGACCCCACACGGCTCAACAGGGTGAAATGTTGCGGTTCGGTTTGAACCGCAAACACGACCGTGCTCAAGCATAGGCCTGCACTCAATACAATCAGATAATCCTTTATACGCCTGGGCATCCGCTTTCTCACACTAGCGCGTTTCGTTTTGCCAACTCGATAAGTTCTACCAAGGATTTGGCTTTCAGTTTTTGCATGAGCCTCTTTTTGTAGGTGCTGACTGTTTTGTTACTTAAAAACATACCTTTGGCGATTTCTTTGTTGGTGCGGCCTTGTGCAAAAAGTTGCAATACCATTAATTCCCTGTCGTTAACGGACTTGAACAGTTCAAGTTCCTGGGAGTTGGTGTCCACGCCGCTGGCATTCAATGCCTGGCTAGGGAAGTAGTTGTAGCCTGACAATACGGCACGGATGGCACTCAGCAGTTCACTCAGATCGCCCTCCTTGCATACGTAGCCATCGGCACCCGAACGCATGCAGCGCGTGGCGAACAGCGTGGGGCTCTGGGCGGTCAGGACGAGGGTTTTCATCTGGGTGTTCATGGCGTTGAACCGGCACAGTACTTCGAGCCCGTCAAGTTTTGGAATACTGATATCAAGAATGATCAGGTCCGGTAGGCATTCGCGGACCATCTGTATCGCATCACAACCGTTATCTGTTTCGCCGACGACTTTATAGCCTTCGTGTTCCAACAGCATTCGAATCGCCAGCCTTATAACAGGGTGGTCATCGATAATGAAAACTGAGTTCATAATCCCATTCCATGCAAGTGCAAATAAAGCGGGCACATTAGCTCAGATGGCGTGTTGTGAGCATGAGTCTCAGTGGTGCTGGATACAAAACAGGAAAATTCCTACGACAAAAAAGGCATCTGCTTACGATTTGTCAGGAATTAATGCTTGGGTGTGTCAGTGTGTCGACCATTGTATGGTGGCAATGGCGTGCATAACGATCCGAGGTTGGTTTTGTAATGTGCTTTTCGTATGGGTTGATGTTTAAAGTCTTACAGCTGTATGTCAGAAGTCTGATTTATCAGTGCGGTAAGTTCATCTCGATTCAATGGCTTCGATAAGTAACCCAATAATGGTAGGCCGCGTCGCCGTGCCTGGGTATAGAGCGTCGACAGTTCTAGCGTGGACAGGCCACTGAGCAGGATGGCCGCGCTGATGAAGCCCCGACGGCTGGCTATTTCGACCAGTTCCAGCCCAGGCAGGTCCGGCAGGCACTGGTCGCAGAGCATGAGGTCGAAAGGCGTCCGGGACCGGGTCATCTGGCGAATCGCATGTTCGGCATTTTCCGCCAGCGTCAGCTGCTCGAAGCCGAAGCTCTTGAGCAGGCACTGGGTTGCCAGAAGCTGAAAGGGATGGTCCTCCACCAGCAGAATATGCAGGCAATGTTGGGGCATAAAAGGGCACACACTGAGTCAAGCGTCGATGGGGCGGAGCGTAGGAATTGCTTTCAAGGTCGGCCAGAAGCGCGCGTGATTATTCTTTGAGTGGTTGTGCGAATTCGATCAGGCAGCTCTGTTCCCGTCGTAGGGCGATTCTTTTCAGGGAACAGACTGCTTGGTTACCGAGGTTATTGCGGGCTGGAGCGCCCGGTCATCTCCCGCGCCATTTCGGTGGCGTAGCTGTCGGTCATGCCGGCGATGAAATCGATCATGCGCAGGAACGATGCGTGCAACGGCCAGGCCGGGTTTGGCGCGCTGTTGCCGAGCAAGTCGAGAATGCGCCGGTTCTTGAACGACGGCGTACGGCCGCCGTGCTGCTCCAGCGCGGCGCCGCAAAAGGCGTTCAAGAGGATTTCCAGGGTGGTGTAGGCGCCGATTTCATGCAGGGTCTTGCGTTTGTCCTGGAAGATTTTCTTGCGCGCCATGTCCTTGGCATCCAGCACGCAGCGTTGAGCCGGGCCGTGCATATGTTCCACCAAGTCACCGGGGAGGGTGCCGGCGAGCAAGGCGTCCTGTTGTTCAACGAAGGCTTGTGCCGCAGCGTTGGTCAGGTGTTCGATGGCCTTGCCGCGCAGGATCGCCAGTTTGCGTCGGCGCGAGTCGCCGGGGCCCAGCTGTCGATAGGTTTGCGGCAAGTCATCGCCCACCAGGTTGAGCAGCAGTGCTTCGACCTCGGCGTATTGCAGCAACTCCATTTCCAGGCCGTCCTCCAGGTCGATCAAGGCGTAGCAGATGTCGTCTGCCGCCTCCATCAAGTAAACCAGCGGATGACGCGCCCAACGTTGTTCCTCCAACTGCGGCAGGCCGAGCTTTTGCGCGATTTGCTCAAGAATCGGCAACTCACTCTGATAGCAGCCGAACTTGTGTTTCTTGTAGCCCAATGCGTCGGCGTGGCGGGCGGTCCAAGGGTATTTGAGGTAGGTGCCCAGGGTCGCATAGGTCAGCCGGGTGCCGCCGTCGAACTGGTGATATTCCAACTGGGTAAGCACCCGGAAGCCCTGGGCGTTGCCCTCGAAATTGAGGAAGTCATTGCGCTCGGCGCTGCTCATGTCGTCCAGCCAGCCGCGCCCGGCCGCTTGCTGGAACCAGTGGCGGATGGCGTCTTCGCCGGAGTGCCCGAACGGTGGGTTGCCGATGTCGTGGGCCAGGCAGGCCGATTGCACCACCATGCCCAGATCGCTCGGGTCGCACCAGTCGGGCAGGGCGCTGCGCAGGGTTTCGCCGACGCGCATGCCCAGGGAACGGCCTACGCAGCTGACTTCCAGCGAGTGGGTCAGGCGCGTATGGATGTGGTCATTGCTCGACACCGGGTGCACTTGGGTCTTGCGGCCCAGGCGGCGAAACGCGCCGGAGAAAATGATGCGGTCGTGATCCTTGTGAAACGGGCTGCGCCCCAGCTCTTCCGGGCTGTGCAGGGTTTTTCCAAGACGTTCGCGGGTCAGTAGGGTGGGCCAATCCAAGGCGGGGACTCTCCGTTCGGTGAATGACCCCCCCAGCTTCCCGGTTCCGCCTTGGCGGGGCAAGCGAAAATCTACAGGCCGGCGGCGTCGATATCGATTAACAGCAAGCGCTGACCGTTATCGAAGAATTGTCCGGCGGTCAGGCAGTATTGGTTGGTGGTGGCGTCGCGGTAGGTCGAGGACAGATTCAGCCGGCGCTCCTCCCAGCCTTCGGCCAGCAAGTGATAGAAATACGGGCGCCACGACCAGTTGTGGCCCAGGTAGCGGCTGTCGGACTGCCAGGCGTCGTGCCGCCACTCGAAGTTGGGGGTCAGTTGGGTGCCATGGCGGTCGCACTGGTAGAAGCGCAACAGCCAAGGGAAGTCCGGCAATTGCGGCAGATGGCTCAGCGGCGCCTGGCCCTGGGCCCAGGCCTGGAGGATTTTCATCAGTTCGGCCAACTGCTGGCGCAGCAGCATGATGCGTCCACGCTCGGCGAGTTTTTGCTGTACGTACTGCGTGCGCAGTTGCGCAAAACGCGGCACGAAGGCGTCAGCGGCGAACCAGTCCAGCTGCGCCTGGGCGAACAGATAACCCTGCACATACCGCGCACCGCACTCCAGTGCAAAGCTCAACTGCGCTTCGGTCTCCACGCCTTCGGCAATGATCCAGCAGCCGGTTTTCTCGGCCATTTGCGCAAGCGCCCGCACCACTTCACTGCTCGGCCCGCCCCGTGCGGCGTCCTGGAACAGGCGCATGTCGAGCTTGAGGATATCCGGTTGCAGGGCCAGCACCCGGTCGAGCTGGGAATAACCGGCGCCGAAATCATCGATGGCAATGCGCGCACCGGCTTGGCGATAGCGCGCCACCACGTCGGCCAGGCGTTGGATATCACCGCCCAATTCGGTGATCTCGAACACGATCCGCCGCGGATCCACACCCTGGGCATGTACCTGCTTCAGGCTGGGCAGCGCTTGGCCTGGGCGCAGGCGGTTGATCCAGCGTGGCGAGATGTTCAGGCTGAGGAACCAGTCTTCGGGCACTTCATGCAAGCGGCTCAACGCGTTGTCGCGGATTTGCCGGTCGAGGCGGCGCAAGGTCACGCCAGGTGTGCGCGGGTCGGCGAACAGCGGGCCCACGGAGAGCAGGCGGCCATCAGGTTGACGCAAGCGACCCAGGGCTTCGACGCCGGCAATGCGCCCGGTGGCGGTGTCGATAAACGGCTGGAAGCAGGCGAGCGGTTGCCCGTCGATCACAGGGCCTCCTTGAATAGTTGGCGAAAAAAAAGACCCGGCTCTCGAACATGAGAGCCGGGCCGCTTCTGTTTGCAAGAATGCAGCCAGCGTGGCTCAACCTTTGCGCGAGGCGCCCTGCATGGCCAACTTTATCAACGGGATCAACCCGGCCCCCAGCCGCACCAGGCGCGTCAGGCTGCTGATACTGCCGCCCTTGGCGCCCTTGCCGGTAAAGAAGCCGAGCAGCGTCACCGCCGCCACGCCCCACAGCGGCGCATGCTTGATGCCAAGGTTGTCCTGCCAGTTCTGGCCCATGTTGCGCACCTTGGTCAGCGGCGCCATCAGTTGCTGGGACTCGTGGCGAATCTCCTGGCGGTGCATTTCCATGCGCAGGCGGATCAACGCCTTGCGCATTTCCCGGCGTGAGGTGTTCTGCGGGATTTCAGTCAGGCTCATGGCAGCAGGCGCTCCCGGTCATTGGCCAGCTCTTCGAGGGTGGCGTGGAACGGCGTGGACTCATCGAACACTGCCGCTTTCAAACGCACCCCGCAGAACGCTGCGGCCAGGCTGTAGAACATGCAGAGGCAGATGATCCCGGTGAGGCGGTAGCCGGTGTCCCACACGAGGATCATCACCAGCGTCGACAACCCCACCAGCAACAGCAGGGCAAACACCAGTGCCAGGCCGGCAAACAGCAGCAGGCTGACGGTGCGGGCCTTCTGTTCCTGCAATTCGATGCCAAACAACTCGACATGACTGTGCAGCAAGCCCAGCACGGCCGCGCCCAGACGCCTTGAAGTAGTGCCCGTTGACGAGCCGGTTTCGCCGATAGACATGATTAGCGCCTTGTGGCCAGCAGGCCGATCAAAAAGCCCACGCCGGCGGCAATGCCCACCGACTGCCAAGGGTTGGCCTGCACGTAGTCTTCGGTGGCGGTAACGGCCGCCTGGCCGCGCTCGCGCAGGGAGTCCTCGGTCACTTGCAGGGTTTCGCGGGCCTTGAGCAGGCTGTCGTGAATCTTGCTGCGCAGCTCGTCAGCCTGGTCGCCGGCCAGCACCTTGGTGTCGTCCAGCAGCTTCTCGGTGTCGCTGACCAGGGTTTGAAAATCCTCTAGCAGGATTTCTTGAGCAGTCTTTGCGGTTTTTCTGGCCATGGTTATCTCCGTGATGGGCTGATCTGTACTGTGGCTTTCGAGTCACCGGTATCGGTGAAGGTTCAGTGCAATTGTCTGGTACAGCTTTTGCTTTGCCTTGGTGCGCACGCCACGGGGCTTGCGCGAAATCCGGGCGGTCGGGCAGGAAGCCTTCAAAAACCTTACCCTAAATAACTGAAACTCGCGGAAAAACCCTGTCGGCATCGGCCTGTTGCGTTGATCGCTGCGCTAAAGCGGTTCACGCCCTCTGAAGAGGGGTGGAACCGGTGGTGCCAATTTAGTGCGCGCAACCCTGGCTTGAACCGCTTTGGTGCTTTTTGCCTTTAATGCAGGCCTGCCAACCTCCATGGAAAATTTGCAAAGTGCAGTGGACACGCTGGTCCACAGTTCCAACACCCTGTTTATCCTGATTGGTGCGGTCATGGTCCTGGCCATGCACGCCGGCTTCGCGTTTCTGGAAGTCGGTACCGTGCGCCAGAAAAACCAGGTCAACGCGCTGTCGAAAATCCTCAGCGACTTCGCCATCTCGACCCTGGCCTATTTCTTTATAGGCTATTGGATCTCCTACGGCGTCAGCTTCCTGCAACCGGCGGCGGTGATCAGCGCCGATCACGGCTATGGCCTGGTGAAGTTCTTCTTTCTGCTGACCTTCGCGGCGGCGATCCCGGCGATCATTTCCGGCGGCATTGCCGAACGTGCACGGTTTGTTCCGCAACTGTGCGCCACGGCCCTGATCGTGGCGTTTATCTACCCGTTTTTCGAAGGCATGGTGTGGAACGGCAATTTCGGCCTGCAAGCCTGGCTGCTGGCGACCTTTGGCGCCAGCTTCCACGACTTCGCCGGTTCCGTGGTGGTGCACGCCATGGGCGGCTGGCTGGCGCTGGCGGCGGTGCTGTTGCTGGGCCCGCGTAACGGGCGCTACCGGGACGGCCGGCTGGTGGCGTTTGCGCCGTCGAGCATTCCGTTCCTGGCGTTGGGCTCGTGGATTCTGATCGTGGGCTGGTTTGGCTTTAACGTCATGAGTGCGCAGACGCTGAACGGCGTCAGTGGCCTGGTGGCGGTCAACTCGCTGATGGCCATGGTCGGCGGCACGGTGGCGGCGCTGATCATCGGCCGCAATGACCCAGGCTTCCTGCACAACGGCCCATTGGCCGGGCTGGTGGCGATCTGTGCCGGTTCCGACTTGATGCATCCGGTGGGCGCACTGGTCACGGGGGCGGTCGCCGGCGGCCTGTTCGTCTGGTGCTTTATTGCCGCTCAGGACCGCTGGAAGATCGATGACGTGCTCGGCGTGTGGCCGCTGCACGGTCTGTGTGGTGTATGGGGCGGCATCGCCTGCGGCATCTTCGGCCAGACCGCGCTCGGCGGGTTGGGCGGCGTCAGCCTGATCAGCCAGTTGATCGGTACCGCCCTCGGCGTGGCGGTGGCGCTGGCAGGCGGGTTCCTGGTGTACGGCACCATCAAGCGCGTATCGGGCCTGCGCCTGAGCCAGGAAGAGGAATACTACGGCGCGGACTTGTCGATCCATAAGATTGGCGCGGTCAGTCAGGATTGATCGGGTTGTCGGCCTGCGCGTAAAAACCGTGCAGCAGGCGATAGCGGTTCTGCCGCACTTCATCGACCCGCGCCTGCACCTGTTGGTCCGGCAGGCCCAGCAGGATCAAGGCGTGGGAGGCGAGCATCAGGCTCGACTCCAATAGCTCGGGCACCACTTCGCTGGCGCCTGCGGCTTTTAATTCGGCCAGTTGGCTGTCATCGCGAGTGCGCACCAGGATCGGCACCTCGCAGTTGATGCGTCGCGCTTCCTTCAACACCGCCAGGGCCACTTCGGTGTTGTCCACGGCAATCACCACCAGCCGCGCGCGTTCCAGGCCCACCGCACTGAGCAACGCGCCGCGCCGGCAGTCGCCGTAATGCACGCTGCTGTCTTCGGTGGCGGCTTCCTGTACCCGCTCCGGGTCGTCATCCAGGGCGATAAACGCCTGTTGTTCCTTGCGCAGAAAACGCCCGATGGATTGCCCGACGCGGCCATACCCGCAAATCACCGCGTGCCCGCGCAGCTCGGCGTTGAGCGCAGTGATTTCTTCCAGTTGCACTTGTTGGTTGGGCTTGCGGTGCAGGCGCAGGGCGATGGCCGGCGCGGCGCGCAACAGCAGTGGCGTGAGCAGCATCGAACAGAAGGTGGCGGCCAGCAGCAGTCCGTTGAACTCGTCGGGGATCAACCGGCTCTGCTGCATTTGTGCCATCAAGGCAAAACAGAACTCGCCGCCCTGGGCCAGGGCCAGGCCGCTGCGCCAGGCGGTTTCACTGTCGCTGCCGCGCCATTTGACCAGCACTGCTACGACGCAGCCTTTGACCAGCATCAAGGTCAGGGTCAGGCCGAGGATCAACAGGCTGTGGCTGACGAACAGTTGCAGGTCGATCAGCATGCCGATGCTGACGAAAAACAGCCCCAGCAAGATGTCGCGAAACGGGCGGATATCCGCTTCGATCTGATGGC
This sequence comes from Pseudomonas sp. KBW05, assembly GCF_003852405.1. Classification (GTDB taxonomy): domain Bacteria; phylum Pseudomonadota; class Gammaproteobacteria; order Pseudomonadales; family Pseudomonadaceae; genus Aquipseudomonas. Next base: position 177,665 of record NZ_QAJM01000006.1, on the reverse strand, counting down.
GGTAATGACTTTCCCCCAGCAGCATGCCGGCGAGGAAGGCGCCGAGGGCAGGGGACAGGCCCAGCAGGTGCGTGAGCCACGCGGTGAGCAACACGATCACCAGCGCCAGCAGCACAAACAGCTCCGCCGAATGGGACGCCGCCACCTCATGAAAAAGCCGCGGCAATAACCAGCGACTGGCCAGCAACAAACCGACAAACAACACCACGGTCTTGGCCAGGGTCAGCGGCAGTGCGATATACCAGGCTTGCTCGCCGGTGCCGGCAAACACTGGCACCAAGGTCAGCAGCAAGACGGCTACCACGTCCTGGAACAGCAACACGCCAATCGCATTCTGCCCATGGCTGCTGAAGATTTCGCCGAGGCTGGTCAACTCCTTGCTGACAATGGCGGTGGAAGACAACGCCAGCCCCGCGCCCAGCAACAATGCGATGCCCGGCGCCACACCGAGGATCATCAGCAACAGCCCCAGCAGCAAGCCGCAGCCCAGCACTTGCAAACTGCCCAGGCCAAACACCACACGGCGCAGGGCGAACATTTTGCTCAGGGAAAACTCCAGGCCCAGGGAGAACAGCAGGAACACCACGCCCAGTTCGGCGAGATCGGGCAGCTCTTCGCTGTCATTCACCCAGTCCAGAGCGGTCGGCCCCACGGCCAGGCCTACGCACAGATAGCCCAGCACGGGCGGCAATTGCAGTCGGCGAAACAGTGCAATCACCACCAGGGATGAGGCCAGAATGATCAGCAGGTTGGCAAACACACGCATCTCCGTTGCAAGGGGGCGGCAAAAAAGCCGCGAGAATCGCTGAATCAGTTATAGGCCATGCTGATTTAGGTCACGGTTTATTGTGGCGAGGGAGCTTGTCGAATCGTCGCACCGTCCCGCTGGAGTGCGAAGCGCTCCCAGGATTTTGGGGCCGCTCCGCGCCCCAGCGGGAGCAAGCTCCCTCGCCACAGGGATAGTGCGGGCATAGAATGAGCGCCTACTTTCTGATCAGGGCCATTCGTCATGCTTCCTGAATGCCAGCTGTTCGGCACCCTGGGTTGCCATCTTTGCGAGATTGCCGAAGCCGAAATCATGCCGCTCGTCGAACGCGGGCTGCTGGTTGAATTGGTGGATATAACCGACCCCGTAGACCTGACTGACGCCTATGGCCTAAGGATTCCGGTGCTTCGGCGGGTAGACACAGGGGCTGAGCTGGACTGGCCCTTCGACGGTGATCAGGTTGCCGCCTTCCTGCGCTGAGATTTAGGCGATGGCGGGTTTCCAAATATTACGTTACTGTATGTTTGTACAGCGATTGAATAGAGGGAACGCCCGTGGTGAATGTTGAACAACTGAAAAGCAGCGTCAATCGCATGTCCGCCGATGTCGTGCGCGATGCGGTGAACGAGCTGCGCCTCGACGGCCTGGTCACGGAAGGCAAGACGCCGTTTAACAAAGTGCATTTCAATACCTGCTTTGCCGAGATCGAGGCGCTGTTCCAGCGCGCCGGTTATCACAAACAGTTGGATGTGGTGGGTTACCAGGGCTTGCTGTACGCGTTGTACGATCCGGGCCGCTGGGAAGCGGTGGACGTGTTGCGCTGGCTCAAGGAGTTCACCGAGGCCGCCAGCGCCTCGCCGGTCCTGCGGGCGCAATTGGCCAAGGCCTGAGCCATGCGGGATAATGCCCGCCGGTTTTCCCTAGGCTTGACGCATGTCCACTTCGATTTATATCCCGTCCGAGCACCAGGCCAGCACCTTGTACCTGCCACCCGGGCCTTGGGCCACGGTGCTGGAGTGCCTGTGCGGGCACTTCCCGGCGATCAGCCGTGAACACTGGCTGGACCGCATCGCGCGGGGTCGGGTGCTGGATATCAATGGCAACCCGATCCACCTGGACCTGGCCTACAAGGAAGGTCTGTGCATCTACTACTTCCGCGAAGTGCCGAACGAAAAAGTGATCCCGGTGGAGGAGACCATCCTTTACGCCGACGAGCACCTGGTGGTCGCCGACAAGCCGCACTTCCTGCCCGTGACACCGGCCGGCGAGTACGTCGAGCAAACCCTGCTGCGCCGCCTGATTCGCCGTTTGGACAACCCTTCACTGGTGCCTCTGCACCGCATCGACCGGCACACGGCGGGGCTGGTGTTGTTCTCGGCCAACCCGGCCAGCCGCTCGGCGTATCAACAGCTGTTTCCCACGCGCCAGATCGATAAATTCTACGAAGCCATTGCGCCAGCGCTGCCAGACCTGAGCTTTCCGCTCGTGCACAAAAGCCGCCTGGTGGATGGCGAACCGTTCTTCCGCATGCAGGAAGGTCCTGGCGCCAGCAACACCGAAACGGCGGTGGAAGTGCGTGAAAAACACGGCAATCTGTGGCGCTACGGCCTGTTCCCGGTGACCGGCAAGAAGCACCAGTTGCGCGTGCACATGACCGCACTCGGCGCGAGTATCTGCAACGACCCGTTCTATCCCGAAGTGATCAAAGATGCCGTGGACGACTACGCCAACCCGCTGAAACTGCTGGCCCAGGGCGTGCGTTTTATCGACCCGGTGAGCGGCGAAGAGCGCCAGTTCCGCAGCCAGATCACCCTCGACTGGTAACCCCCGCAAATGACAAGGCCCGCACATGGCGGGCCTTGTTGGCAAACGCTAAGACTTACAGGTCTTTAACGGTGCGGACCTGATCCTTGTTGATGCGGGTCTGCTTGCCGTCCAGCTGTTCGAATTCGTAGAAGCCCGAATCCTTGTCGAATTTAGGGGTGTCGACGGCCTGGATTTCGCGACCGTCATTCAGGGTGATCACTGTTGGCGAGGCGCAACCGGCGAGGGTAGCGAGGCCCAGTGCAAGCATGAGAGCGGCGATGGTCCGTTGAGTCATGGTGTTGTCTCCGAGAGAATTCTTTTGAAAAGCTGACCTTGTGACGCGCGAGGCGCCGGCAAAGTTCCTTGTGCAAGGTTCATTCTGACACGCCGGGACTGGGAAGTAACAGCTCGGGGGTATTCAGGTTGGCCAGGCGCGGATCATCTGCCGGGCACTCCAGGCCCACCGCGCCCAGTTTCATGAAGATCTGCCGTGGGCTGCGCTCGCCGGCATGCCAGGCCGCCTCGACCGCGTCCCGCAGGGCCGTGGGCAGGATGCAGATCAGCGGCTCCCAGAATTGACCATGGCGCACCATCACCGGCACACGGGGATTGCGCTGCGCCGTCTCACGCAGCTCGGTCAGTAATCGTGCGTCGAGTTGCGGCACATCGCACGGCAGGATCAGCAGGTGCCCATGACGCGCGGCGGCGAGGCCTGCACGAATCCCGGCGAGCGGGCCGGGGAAGTCCGGGCTGTCGTCGCTGACCAATTGGTCGGCAAAGCCGGCGTAGTGCTCGGGGTTGCGATTGCACGAGATAATCAGGTCGTCCGTCAGCGGCCGCACCAGGGCGTGCAGATGCGCAATCAACGGTTGGCCGCGCCATTCCAGCAGGCCCTTGTCCAGGCCGCCCATGCGCTGGCCACGGCCACCGGACAACAGCAACACCGAACAGGGCAGGGCAGATGAATCGATTGGCATGGCAGTTCCGCAGCGGCAGCAAAAGGGGGGCCTGTGATATAACACCGGCCTGTTTCTTCGACAACCGGACCGTGCCATGACCGCCAAGGCAGATGCGCCCTTCGTACCCCTGAATATCGCTGTATTGACCGTCAGCGACACCCGCACCCTGGACACCGACACCTCGGGCCAGGTCTTCGTCGATCGCCTCACCGCCGCTGGCCATAACCTGGCCGAGCGTGTGTTGCTCAAGGACGACCTCTACAAGATCCGCGCCCAGGTTGCCCACTGGATCGCCGAAGACGTGGTGCAGGTCGTGCTGATCACCGGCGGCACCGGTTTCACCGGCCGCGACAGCACCCCGGAAGCGGTGAGCTGCCTGCTGGACAAGCAGGTCGACGGTTTTGGCGAACTGTTCCGCCAGATCTCCGTGGCCGATATCGGCACCTCCACCGTGCAATCCCGCGCCTTGGCCGGCCTGGCCAATGGCACGCTGGTGTGCTGCCTGCCGGGTTCCACCAATGCGGTGCGCACCGGTTGGGATGGCATCCTCGCCGAGCAACTGGACAACCGTCACCGCCCGTGCAATTTCGTCCCTCACTTGAAGCAGGCCGAACCCTGCGCCTCCCGTGGGTAAGCCCGGCAAGACCGGCGCCCTGATGCCGGTGGAAGACGCCTTGGCGCAACTGCTGGCGATGGCCGAGGCTGCGCCGATCCGCGAGCAACAAGCCTTGCCCCTGGCCGAATGCGATGGCCGCGTCCTGGCGCAAGACCTGATCGCCACCCTCGACCTGCCGCCCTGGCCCAACAGCGCCATGGACGGTTACGCCCTGCGCCTGGCGGACTGGCACGGCGAGCCGCTGGTGGTCAGCCAGCGCATCTTCGCCGGGCAGGCGCCGCAGCCATTGGCCGCTGGCACCTGTGCGCGCATCTTCACCGGTGCGCCGGTACCGGAAGGGGCGGACTGCGTGGAAATGCAGGAAAACGCCATGGTCCACGCCGACGAGCGCGTGAGCTTTACCGAGCCGTTGCAGCTCCAGCAGAACATCCGCCCCCAGGGCCAGGAAACCACGGTCGGCGAGTTGGTCTTGAACGCCGGTACACGCCTGGGGCCGATCGAACTGGGGCTCGCCGCCTCACTGGGGCGGGACCGCCTTGAAGTCGTCCGCCGCCCGCGCGTCGCTGTGCTGTCCACCGGTGACGAGCTGATCGAACCCGGCCTGCCGCTGGGCCCCGGGCAGATCTACAACAGCAACCGTCGCGTGCTGTGCACCTGGCTTGAACGCATGGGCTGCGAGGTGATCGACGCCGGCATCCTGCCCGACGATCTGGAGCAGACCCGCACGCGTCTGGCTGGCGTGGGCAACGTCGACCTGATCCTGTCCACCGGCGGCGTGTCGGTGGGCGAGGCGGATTTCCTTGGCATTGCCCTGCGTGAAGAAGGCGAGCTGGCGCTTTGGAAACTCGCGATCAAGCCGGGTAAACCGCTGACCTTCGGGCACTTCCGTGGCGTGCCGGTGATCGGCCTGCCGGGCAACCCGGCTTCGACGTTGGTGACGTTTGCACTGCTGGCGCGGCCGTACCTTTTGCGCCGCCAAGGCGTGGCGGATGTCGAGCCATTGCGTTTCGAAGTGCCGGTGGGGTTCGAATGGCCCAAACCGGGCAACCGCCGCGAGTATTTGCGTGGGCGCATCGAGCAGGGCAAGGCGATCATCTACCGCAACCAGAGCTCCGGCGTGCTGCGCAGCGCGGCGTGGGCGCAGGGGTTTGTGGAGGTGTTGGAGGGGACGACGTTGGCGGAGGGAGATGTGGTCAACTTCATTCCGCTGAGTGAAGTCTTGAACTGAACACAAATCCCCTGTGGGAGCGGGCTTGCTCGCGAATTCGGTGGGTCAGTTGATACATCTGTTAGCTGATACACCGCATTCGCGAGCAAGCCCGCTCCCACATTTGGATTGATGTACGTCTGGAGGTGCTCAGTAGTCGTCACCACGCTCGGTAACATCCCGCTCCACCGGCCCCGCATCCGGGTCATACCCCACCGGGAACTTGCCTTTCAATGTCCAGGCAAACGCAATGATCTCCGCCACCGTGCGGTACAACTCCTCCGGGATGCTGTCCCCCAGCTCCATGCGCGCCAGCAGCTTCACCAGCTCGGCATTTTCATAGATCGGTACTTCATTTTCCCGCGCCAGCTTGAGGATCGCCTCGGCCAATGCATCGTCGCCCTTGGCCGTCAGGGTCGGCGCTTGCTGGCCGTCGTACTTGAGGGCAATCGCCTGGCGCGGCGGGTTGGGGTTCTTCATGCGGTTTCATCCACCCAGCGTTGTTCCAGTCCGGTTTTCGGCCCGCGTGGCGGGGTGCCGAGGTGGCAGTCGAGGTCGCCGACGTTGATGCCCGAGGTCACCAGCCGTTCGCGCAGGGTGCCCAGGTGGCTTTCGATCAGGCTCGCGGTGAAGGGCCGGCTGGCCCACAACTGGCTGGACAGCTTGCCCTGGTTCAATTGCGCCTGAACCTGCAACGGCCCCAGCGGCTCCATGTCGAAGGCCAGTTCGACGCGCCAGAGCATCTGCTTGGGGTCTTTCTTGTCCTTGCGTTCCGGCTGGTCCTTGTCCGGCGCCGGTTCTTCGCGCTGGAACTTGACCTGCAATGGCACGATGTCTTGCAGGGTGCGCAGGGGGACTTCCAGCTGCCAGGTGGTTTGCACGCGGCCATCGGCGGTGGTGCCGGTCTGTTCCAGGCTCGACAGTTGGTGGCTCTGCAAGCGCGAGATGGCTCCGGCGGCCAGGCGCAGGAGGTTTTCCAGGTCGCCTTCGCCTTCCAGTTTCGCCATCAGCCGCTCGGGCAGAGGGAAGCCCACGGGGGCCTGGCGCGCGCTGACCTGGCCGAGGGTGTTCAGCGGGCTGCGCACGAAGTTGGGCAGCACCTGGGCCAGGGTGTTGGCGGCAAGGATCGCATTCAGGTTGGTGCTGGTGGGCAGGGCCGGCAGGAGGTCGGCGACCAGGCGCAGCAAGGCACCTTTCATGTCCAGCGGCGGAACCCCTGGGTTTTGCCCGGCGAGCAGCTTGGCCTCCAGAAAGGCGCCGCTGTTCTGGATCACCTGGGCGAGGATTTTCGGGTTGCTGACCTGAGCCAGATCGGGCAGGGAGGCCAGCAGGCGGTCGGCGGCGGCGCGCAGTTCGGCGGAGGTGCCGGCGCCCCGTGGCAGGTTCTGCAAGGCGGTGAAGACCGCATCCAGCGAGCCTTGACGGCTTTGTTGGGTGGCCAGTTGTTGGGTGATCGCCAGTTGATCCTTGAGCCCGCTCAGCGGCACGAAGTTCAAGGTCTGTGCGTTCTGCACCACGGCGCTGAGCAAGCTGCCGACGCGCAGGGGTTGCGGGCTTTCCAGGGTCAGCGTGGCACCGGCCAGGGCGTTGTTGAGCACGGTCACCAGTGAGCGATAGATCGCCGGTTGCGCCGCACCCTGTGGCAGCATCTGGGTGGTCAGCACCTTGGCTTGCAGCAGCGTGCCTTCGGGCATTTTGCTGGTGTCGATGCGGGTCAGGGCGGCCACATTGGCGCTCAAGGCCTGTTGCAGGCTGAGGGTCAGGTTGCCGGCGGGGGTCTGGCTCACCGCGACATTGCTGCCCAGGGGCAAGGGCTGTGCGCTGCTGGCTTGTACGAGGGTCTGGCGCCCGCTTTCCAGGGTCAGCTTGAGCAATAGCTGAAAGGCTTCACCGCCTTGTTTCAGGGCGATGACCTCGGCGTTCACGGTTTTCCCCGGGGTGATCAAGCCGATCTGCGGTTCCAGCAGTTTCAGCAATTCACCGGTGGCGGGCGCAGGGCTGGGCCCGGTCGCCGTTGCAGGTGGAAGCGTAGGAAGGTTGATCTCACCGGTCATCGCGCGCGCCGTCTTGAAGGAAATTGCCCTCTTTAGAGTAGGGCATCGCATGTATAATGCGGCCCGTCTGCAAAGAGAGCGCTAAAAACCTCACAACTATTTGATCCAGCTCTCTAAAATCGGTCGCCGAAGCCGTTATTGTGCACTTCTCTTTAACGGCCGCTGCACCGCCGACTTGAACCGTAAAGGCCCGCGATCTTTTGACCAGCCCTCTTCTAGAAGCCGTAGCGCTCTCCTGTGAACGCGACCTGCGCCTGCTGTTCGAGCACCTCGAACTGCGGCTGACGGGCGGCGACATGGTGCAAATCAGCGGACCCAACGGCAGCGGCAAGACCAGTTTGCTGCGCCTGCTGGCGGGGTTGATGCAACCGACAGCCGGAGAAGTGCGGCTCAACGGCAAACCCCTCAACGAACAACGCACGGAACTTGCCCGTAACCTGATCTGGATCGGCCACGCCGCCGGCATCAAGGATGTGCTCACTGCCGAAGAAAACCTCAGCTGGCTCAGCGCCCTGCATCATCCCGCGTCCCGTGACGCCATCTGGCAGGCCCTCGCCGCCGTCGGCCTCAAGGGTTTTGAAGACGTGCCTTGCCACACCCTGTCCGCCGGCCAGCAGCGCCGCGTGGCGCTGGCCCGTTTGTATCTGCCGGGCCCGCCGTTGTGGATTCTCGACGAACCCTTCACCGCCCTCGATAAACAAGGCGTCGCTCAGTTGGAAGCACACCTGGCCCAGCACTGCGAGAACGGCGGCCTGGTCGTGCTCACCACCCACCACACCCTGGATCGCATGCCCGCCGGTTACCGCGACCTCGACCTTGGACGGTGGTCAGCATGAGTGTGTTCGCCCTGTTGGTGGCCCGCGAAGCGCGGCTGTTGTGCCGGCGTCCGGCCGAGTTGGCCAACCCGCTGGTGTTCTTCGCCATCGTCATCGCGTTGTTCCCGTTGGCGGTTGGTCCCGAGACTAAACTGTTGCAAACCTTGTCTCCGGGACTGGTGTGGGTGGCGGCGCTTTTGTCCGTGCTGCTCTCGCTGGACGGGCTGTTTCGCAGTGATTTCGAGGACGGTTCCCTGGAGCAGTGGGTCCTTTCGTCGCACCCCCTGCCACTACTGGTTCTGGCCAAGGTACTGGCACACTGGGCTTTTTCCGGCCTGGCGCTGGTCTTGCTTTCGCCGCTGCTGGCGATGATGCTCGGCCTGCCCACTGAATGCCTGCCGATCCTGCTCCTGAGCCTGTTGCTCGGTACGCCGGTCCTCAGCTTGCTGGGGGCGGTAGGCGCGGCGTTGACCGTGGGCCTGAAGCGCGGCGGCCTGTTGCTGGCCCTGCTGATTCTGCCTTTGTATATCCCGGTGTTGATCCTCGGTAGCGGTGCGTTGCAAGCCGCGCTTATGGGTATGCCGGCGATGGGTTACCTCTTGTGGCTTGGCAGCCTGACCGCCCTGGCGGTAACCCTGACACCTTTTGCGATAGCGGCCGGCCTGAAGATCAGCGTCGGCGAATAATGAGGTCTGGCTAAGCGTTAGCCAGTAAAGACCCTAAGCTTTTCGCATCGACGAAAAGCACCCGTGATGGAAACAGCAATGAACTGGACCTGGTTTCACAAGCTCGGCTCGCCCAAATGGTTCTACGGCATCAGTGGCAAGCTGCTGCCGTGGTTGAGTATCGCCGCCGTGTTGCTGATCGGCATCGGCCTGGTCTGGGGCCTGGCCTTCGCGCCGCCGGACTACCAGCAAGGCAACAGCTTTCGCATCATCTATATCCATGTGCCCGCCGCGATGCTGGCCCAGTCCTGCTACGTGATGCTGGCGGTGTGCGGCATCGTCGGCCTGGTGTGGAAGATGAAACTCGCCGACGTCGCCCTGCAATGCGCCGCCCCCATCGGTGCGTGGATGACCGCCGTGGCGCTGGTCACCGGCGCCATCTGGGGCAAGCCGACCTGGGGTTCGTGGTGGGTGTGGGATGCGCGACTAACGTCCATGCTGATCCTGCTGTTCCTGTACTTCGGTCTGATTGCCTTGGGCAACGCCATCAGTAATCGTGACAGCGCCGCCAAGGCCTGCGCGGTGCTGGCCATTGTGGGCGTGATCAACATCCCGATCATCAAATACTCGGTGGAGTGGTGGAACACCCTGCACCAGGGCGCCACCTTCACCCTCACCGAAAAACCGGCGATGCCCGTGGAAATGTGGGCGCCGCTGCTGCTGATGGTGCTGGGGTTCTACTGCTTCTTCGGCGCCGTGCTGCTGCTGCGCATGCGCCTCGAAGTGCTCAAGCGCGAAGCCCGCGCCAGTTGGGTCAAGGCCGAAGTGCAACACAGCCTGGGAGCGCGCGGATGAGTTTTGCTTCGTTCAGTGATTTTCTCGCCATGGGCCAACACGGCCTGTACGTCTGGACGGCCTATGGCATCTGCCTGGCAGTGCTGGCCCTCAACGTCGCCGCGCCGATCCTGGCGCGCAAGCGTTACCTGCAACAAGAGGCGCGTCGTCTGCGCCGGGAGACCGAAAAGTGAATCCGCTGCGTAGAAAGCGTCTGTTGATCATCCTTGCCATCCTGGCCGGCGTCGGCATTGCCGTGGCGCTGGCCTTGAGCGCCCTGCAACAGAACATCAACCTGTTCTACACCCCGACCCAGATCGCCAACGGCGAAGCCCCGCTGGACACGCGCATCCGCGCCGGCGGCATGGTCGAGGCCGGCTCCTTGAAGCGTTCTGGCGATTCCCTCGACGTCACCTTCGTGGTCACCGACTTCAGCAAGTCGGTGACCATCAGCTACCGCGGCATCCTTCCGGACCTGTTCCGCGAAGGCCAGGGCATCGTCGCCCTGGGCAAGCTCAACGCCGATGGCGTGGTGGTGGCCGATGAAGTGCTGGCCAAGCACGATGAAAAATACATGCCGCCTGAGGTGACCAAAGCCCTCAAGGACAGCGGCCAGTCCGCCCCCACCCCCGCCAAGGAGGGTTGAGTCATGAACGCCGCTTTGTTTATTCCCGAACTCGGCCAGTTGGCGATGATCCTCGCCCTGTGCTTTGCCATCGTGCAAGCCGTGGTGCCGTTGCTCGGCGCCTGGCGCGGTGACCGTCTGTGGATGAGCCTGGCGCAGCCGGCCGCCTGGGGCCAGTTTGCCTTCCTGCTGTTCGCGTTTGGCTGCCTGACCTACGCCTTTATGACCGACGACTTTTCCGTCGCCTACGTCGCCAATAACTCCAACACCGCCTTGCCCTGGTACTACAAGTTCAGCGCCGTGTGGGGCGCCCACGAAGGCTCGTTGCTGTTGTGGGCGCTGATCCTCGGCGGCTGGACCTTCGCCGTGTCGGTGTTCTCGCGCCAACTGCCGCAAGTCATGCTGGCCCGGGTGCTGGCGGTGATGGGCATGATCAGCATCGGCTTCCTGCTGTTCCTGATCATGACGTCCAACCCGTTCAGCCGCATCCTGCCGCAGATTCCTACCAACGGGCACGACCTCAACCCGCTGCTGCAAGACATCGGCCTGATCGTGCACCCGCCGATGCTCTACATGGGTTACGTCGGTTTCTCGGTGGCCTTCGCCTTCGCCATCGCCGCCTTGCTTGGTGGGCGCCTGGATGCGGCGTGGGCGCGCTGGTCGCGGCCATGGACCATCGTCGCCTGGGCCTTCCTCGGCATCGGCATCACCCTCGGTTCGTGGTGGGCCTATTACGAACTCGGCTGGGGCGGCTGGTGGTTCTGGGACCCGGTGGAAAACGCGTCCTTCATGCCTTGGCTGGTGGGCACGGCGTTGATCCACTCGCTGGCCGTCACCGAAAAACGCGGCGTGTTCAAGAGCTGGACCGTGTTGCTGGCCATCGCGGCATTTTCCCTCAGCCTGCTCGGCACGTTCCTCGTGCGTTCGGGCGTGCTGACCTCGGTGCATGCGTTCGCTTCCGATCCGGCGCGGGGCATTTTCATCCTGATCTTCCTGCTGTTTGTCGTCGGTGGTTCCCTGACCCTGTTCGCCCTGCGCGCGCCGGTGGTCAAGAGCCAGGTCGGCTTCAACCTGTGGTCGCGGGAAACCCTGCTGCTGGGCAATAACCTGGTGCTGGTGGTGGCCGCGTCGATGATCTTGCTCGGCACCCTGTACCCGTTGGTGCTGGATGCGCTGAGCGGCGCCAAGCTGTCTGTCGGCCCGCCGTATTTCAACGCGTTGTTTATTCCGTTGATGGGCCTGTTGATGGTGGTGATGGCCGTCGGTGTGCTGGTGCGCTGGAAAGACACCCCGGTGAAATGGCTGGCGGGTATGCTGATGCCAGTATTGCTCGGCAGCGTGGCCCTGGCGGTGATCGCCGGTTTCGCTTACGGCGACTTCAACTGGGCCGTGCTCGCCACCTTCCTGCTCGCCGCCTGGGTATTGCTGGCCGGCGTGCGGGACATCTTCGACAAGACCCGCCACAAAGGTTTGCTCAAGGGTTTGCCAGGCCTGACCCGCAGCTACTGGGGCATGCAGATCGCACACATCGGCATCGCCGTGTGCGCCCTTGGCGTGGTGCTGTCCAGCCAGAACAGCGCCGAGCGCGACCTGCGCCTGGCGCCGGGCGAGTCCATGGACCTGGCCGGTTACCACTTCATCTTTGAAGGCGCCAAGCACTTCGAAGGGCCGAACTTCACGTCAGACAAAGGCACCGTGCGCGTCGTGCGCAACGGCAAGGAAGTGGCCGTGCTGCACCCGGAAAAACGTCTGTACACCGTGCAGAGTTCGATGATGACCGAAGCCGGCATCGACGCCGGTTTCACCCGTGACCTCTATGTGGCCCTCGGTGAACCGCTGGGCGACGGTGCCTGGGCGGTGCGTGTGCATGTGAAGCCGTTTGTGCGTTGGATCTGGTTCGGCGGCCTGCTCACCGGTTTTGGTGGTTTGCTGGCGGCGCTGGATCGGCGTTATCGGGTCAAGGTCAAGAGCCGGGTGCGTGAAGCCCTCGGTATGCAGGGAGCGGCGGTATGAAACGTTGGTTGATGGCGATCCCCCTGATCGTGTTTTTGCTGGGGGCGGTGGTCTTGTATCGCGGCCTCTACCTGGATCCGTCCGAGCTGCCCTCGGCCATGATCGGCAAGCCGTTCCCGGCGTTCAGCCTGCCCACCGTGCAGGGCGACAAGACCCTGACCCAGGCCGACCTGCTGGGCAAGCCGGCGCTGGTCAACGTGTGGGGCACCTGGTGCATCTCCTGCCGCGTCGAACACCCGGTGCTCAACAAGCTGGCCGAGAAGGGCGTGGTGATCTACGGCATCAACTACAAGGACGACAACGCCGCCGCCTTGAAGTGGCTGGCGGAGTTCCACAACCCGTATCAGTTGGACATCCGCGATGAGGACGGCAACCTCGGCCTCAACCTCGGTGTGTACGGCGCCCCGGAAACCTTCTTTATCGATGCCAAGGGCGTGATCCGCGACAAGTACGTCGGCGTGATCGACGAAGTGGTGTGGCGTGAGCAACTGGCCGCCAAGTACCAGGCGCTGGTCGATGAGGCCAAGCCATGAAGCGTCTGTTAGCCGCCGCTGTATTGGCGTTGGGCTTGGCCGGCGTGGCCCACGCCGCCATCGACACCTATGAATTTGCCAACGACGCCGAGCGCGAGCGTTTCCGCGACTTGACCAAGGAACTGCGCTGCCCCAAGTGCCAGAACCAGGACATCGCCGACTCCAACGCGCCCATCGCCACCGACCTGCGCCGCGAGATCTTCCGCATGTTGGGGGAGGGCAAGGACAACCAGCAGATCATCGACTTCATGGTCGATCGCTACGGTGACTTCGTGCGCTACAAACCGGCGCTCACCGGCAAGACCGCGCTGCTCTGGTTCGGCCCCGCCGGGCTGTTGCTGAGCGGTGTGGTGGTGATGGCGGTGATCATCCGCCGGCGCCGCGCCGCACCGACTGACGGCTCCGACGCGCTGTCCCCCGAAGAGCGTAAACGCCTCGACCAATTGCTGGACACCAAGACTGATGATTGATTTCTGGCTCGCAGCCGGCTTGCTGCTTCTGATTGCCCTGAGTTTCCTGTTGATCCCTGTACTGCGCGGCCGCCGTGCCCAGCGTGAAGAGGATCGCACCGCGTTGAACGTGGCGTTGTACCAGGAACGCGTCGCCGAGCTGCAAGTGCAGCAGGACGAAGGCGTGCTCAACGCCGCCCAACTCGACACCGGCCGCGCCGAAGCCGCGCGCGAATTGCTGGCCGACACCGAAGGCGTGGAAAAACCCCGCGAATCGCGCCTGGGCAAACCGCTGCCGTTGCTCGCCGCCTTCCTGGTGCCGGTGTTGGGCGTGAGCCTGTACCTGCATTTCGGCGCCAGCGACAAGGTCGAACTGACCCGCGAATTCTCCCAGCCGCCGGTGTCCATGGAAGACATGACCCAGCGCCTGGAACGTGCCGCCATCGCCCAGCCGGACTCGCCGGAAGGCCTGTACTTCCTCGGTCGCGCCTACATGGCCCAGGACCGCGCGGCGGATGCGGCCAAGGTCTTCGAGCGTGCGGCGGCCCTGGCCGGGCGCCAGCCGGAACTGCTCGGCCAGTGGGCCCAGGCGCAGTACTTTGCCGACAACAAACAGTGGTCGCCCAAGGTCCAGGCCTTGACCGACGAAGCGCTGAAGCTGGACCCCAAGGAAGTCACCAGCCTCGGCCTGCTGGGCATCGCCGCCTTTGAAGGCCAGCGCTACCAGGAAGCGATCGACTACTGGAGCCGCCTGTTGGCGCAACTGCCCGCCGAAGATGGCTCCCGCGCCGCCCTGCAAGGCGGCATCGACCGCGCCGCCGACAAGCTCAAAGAGAGCGGTGGCAGCGTCGCGCAAAAAGCCTTGCTCAAGGTTCGCGTAGACCTGGCGCCTGAAGTGAAGGCCAAAGCTCTGCCAGGCGACAGCGTGTTCATCTTCGCCCGCGCCGTGTCCGGCCCGCCAGCACCGTTGGCGGCCAAGCGCGTCACCGTCGCGGAACTGCCGGTGACCGTCGAACTGGGCGATGCCGACGCAATGATGCCGCAGTTGAAACTGTCGAACTTCCCCGAAGTCCAACTGGTTGCGCGCATATCCCGGGCCGGTCTTCCGACCGCTGGCGAGTGGATCGGCCGCAGCCAACCCTTGGCCAGCACCACCACTGCGCTGCAGCAGCTGACCATCGACAGTCCGGATAAGTAACTTCGAGGAAACGCCCATGACCGCATTCGCACGTATTACCCTGCTCAGCCTGGTATTGGGCTTGAGTGCTTGTGCGGTCCACCGGCCACCTCCCGCGCCGACCGGCCCGACCATCCCGCCGTCGGGCCCGGCGACCCAGCCGAGCACCAGGCCCAGCACCCCGGTGACGGCGCCGCCGAAAAAGCCCGTACCGACGTCATCGCCCACCTTCGCCCCACCACCGGGTGCGGCGAGCCACTGGGATGGCACCATGAAGGTCTATGTGCTGGAGGATCAGCCCGACACCTTCTACCGCCAGCGCACGTATTACCGCTGGAGCAACGGCTGGAGCCGCTCTATCAGCCCGAACGGGCCGTGGGAAGAAACCAATGTTCAGGGCGTGCCGCCGGGGTTGAGCAAAAAGTACGCGCAATGACAAAAGGCGACCTTTGAAAGGTCGCTTTTTTCATGCCTTTGAAACACTCTCTCCCGTTCAATAAAGATCCACTGTGGGAGCCGGGCTTGCCCGCGATGGCGGTGTGTCAGGCACCGAATTCATTGCCGGCACACCGCCATCGCAGGCAAGCCAGCTCCCACAGGGATCTCCTTCACCCACAGAACTGCGAGATGGACCTCATGCACCTACACGTCGTGCGCCACGGCGAAACCTGGGCCAACGCCGAGCAGCGTTACCTAGGTGCGCTTGATCCTGAGTTGACCGAACGCGGTCGCGAACAAGCCTTTTCCCTCAGCCAAAACCTACCCACCGGCATCGACGCACTGATCGTCTCCCCACGCTTGCGCGCCCAGCAAACCGCGCAGATCCTGAACCAGGCGTTGCATCTTGAACCCGAGACCATGGACAGCTTTCGCGAACGCGATGTAGGCGTCTTCGAGGGCCTGACCCAAGCGCAAGCCCAGGCACAGTATCCGCAGCTGTGGGCGCAGAACATCACCCGGCAATGGGCGGTTGGGCCCACGGGCGGCGAGTCGATTGCCGAGGTGGTCAGCCGTGTGCACCAAGGCTTGGCCGAACTGGCGGTACGCCATCCATCGGGTACTGTGTTGCTGGTGGCCCATGGTTTCGTGGCCAAGGTGATCCGTGGTCTGGCGCGTAGGGACTTTTCGGACTTCTACAATTGGCAACTGCCGAATGGCGAGCGGCTGGTGCTGGAAAATTTTCACCCTGGGGCGCTGCCCACGGGTGCGCTGCTGTAAAGTGGCCGCCGCCGGCGGGCTGACCGGCAACAGGTAAAGAGGGTGTGTGGATGGCAGGCAGGTTGATCTATCTCATCGGGCCATCGGGTTCGGGCAAGGACAGCCTGTTGGATGCCGCGCGACCGCGCCTGGCGGCGCGCGGTTGCCGCATCGTGCGGCGCGTCATCACCCGCTCGGCGGAGGCGGTGGGCGAGGCCGCGCAAGGTGTGAGCTCGGACCAGTTTGCCGCGATGGAAGCCGAGGGCGCGTTTGCCCTGAGCTGGCAGGCGAATGGTTTGTCCTACGGTATTCCCAAGGAAATCGACGACTGGCTGGCGGCCGGGGACGACGTGCTGGTCAATGGCTCCCGCGCGCACCTGGCGCAGACCCGCGCGCGTTATCCGGCGCTGTTGGTGTTGTTGCTGACGGTTGATCAGGCGGTGTTGCGCCAGCGCTTGATTGCGCGTGGCCGTGAATCACTGGCGGACATTGAAGCGCGCCTGGCGCGTAATGCGCAGTTCACCGCAGAGCTGATCGCGGGGAATGCGTCGGGGTTGTTTGTGCTGGATAACTCCGGGCCGCTGGAGCATACGGTCGAGCGGCTGTTGTGTTGCCTGGACAACGCCATTTGATTTGAGCACCCCATACCCCTGTGGGAGCGGGCTTGCTCGCGAATTCGGTCTATCAGTGACAGATGTGCTGACTGATCCACCGCATTCGCGAGCAAGCCCGCTCCCACACTTTGATGTTCACCGCCCTTACACCTGTATTCCAAATCGCGTTGCCAGTGCCCTGCGGCCCTTGGGCGTCAGCGCCAGTGCGCGGCTATCCAGATCCTGAATCACCCATTCCTTGCAGATCGCACTGTTCAGCAGTGCCGCGCCCAATGCTCCGGCCAGGTGGGGGCGGCGCATGCTCCAGTCCAGGCACCCACAGGCAAAACGCCGGCGTTGGGCGTGCAGTGCGGGGAGATCAATCCCAAGTTCGAGCATGGCTGTTTCCCCGGCTGGGCTGAGCTGGTAAGTCCCTTCGCCCGTCAGCCAGCCGGCCGCGATGAAGTGGTCATGCAACTGCACCGCCAGTGTTCCGGCCATGTGGTCGTAACAGGTACGCGCGAACTGCAAGCGACTTGGCGTGTTCGGCACAAACGCCTTGGCGCTTTGGCGGCTGATCACCATCAACCCTTCAATGGCCTGGGCGATATGCGGGCCAGTGAGGCTGTAGTAACGATGGCGCCCCTGGGTGTGGAGCTGGATCAGCCCGTCGTCCTTGAGCCGCGCCAGATGGGCGCTGGCGGTGGAGGCACTGACCTGGGCAATCACCGCCATTTCGGTGCTGGTGCGGGCGTGGCCGTCCATCAGTGCGCAGAGCATTTTCGTACGTGCAGGTTCGGCAATCGCGCCGGCGACTTGTGAGAGGGCGGCGTCTTCGTCGTAGCCATTCATATTTCGTTCCTGAGCGAATCGTTGCCGTGCGGGGGGGCGGATAGTAACGGTTCTTCATGAGAACAGGATGTGCTGAATGACACCGCTGCAAGCTGCGACCCATGCTGATCCCTATGACTACTACGCCAGTTTGCGGCGCACTGGCGGCTTGCTGTTCGATGTCGACCTAGGACTGTGGATAGCCAGCCGCGCGACGACCGTCGAAGCGGTCTTGGTCCATCCCGACTGCCGCGTACGGCCACTGCACGAGCCGGTGCCGGCGGCCATCGCGCAACGCGCCGCAGGCCAGGTGTTTGCGCAGTTGATGCGCATGAACGAAGGCATCGCCCATCGCTGCCCACGGGCCGCCATCGAGCCGGCGCTGGCGGCTGTGAGCGCACAGCAGGTCGCGGGCGTCGTGCAGCACCTCAGCGGTGATGCCACTCAGTTGGACGACTGGATGTTCCGCTTGCCGGTGTCGGTGATTGCCCATTTGCTCGGTGTGCCCGGCGATCAGTTGCGTGTGATCGCCGAGTTGACGCGGGATTTTGTCGCTTGCCTTTCACCGTTGAGTGACGAAGCGCAACTGCGCAACGCCGATCTAGGGGCTTCGCAGTTGCGGCAGATGTTCAGCAAGGTGCTCGAAGAGACGGCGCTGCTGGCCGCCATCCGCAACGGTGAATGGTTGGGCGCAGACGTGCTGAATGCCAACCTGATCGGCCTGTTGTCGCAGACCTGCGAAGCCACCGCCGGCCTGATCGGCAATACGCTGGTGACGCTCGCGCGGCGGCCAGACCTGCTGGAGCAGGTTCAACGCGCGCCAGCACTGGCGATGGCGCTGGTGGAAGAGGTGGCGCGTTTTGATGCGCCAGTGCAAAACACCCGGCGATTCGTGGCGCAGCGCTGCACGATTGGCGGCCAAGTCCTGGAAGTGGGCGCTACGATTCTGGTGCTTCTGGCTTCGGCCAACCGGGATAGCGCTGCAAACCCGGACCCGGACCGCTTCCTGCTTGAGCGCCCGCAGCGACGGGTGTTCAGCTTTGGCGTGGGCCGGCATCAGTGCCCCGGCCAGCAACTCGCGCTGACCCTTGCTTCACAGGTGATTCTGGCGTTGTTGCAGCGCCAGCCGGTCTTGCCTGTGCCGTTCACGTATTGGCCGTCGCTGAACGGCCGCATTCCCTGGTTTCACCACGTAGCGCCAGGCCCGGGCGTTGTGAACGGATAGTTTTTCAACATCCAGCAAAACAGCCGTCAGTCAGTCTTGCGTATTTTGTGCTTGAGTAAATATAACTCTAGGGTTACTTTTATTCAGGCCAAGCCAAGGAGGCTGCGGTGCAAAGCAGGTTATTGATCAAGGAACTGCAAGAGGCAGGTTGGGTGTTGGATCGGGTCACGGGTAGCCATCATATTTTTACCCATCGCTATAACCCGTACACGATCCCGGTGCCGCACCCCAAGAAGGACCTGCCGCTGGGCACCGTGAGAAGCATCAGAAAGCGTGCTGGCTTGTTTGAGTTTTAAGGAGAGCATTCATGCAATACCCAATCTGTATCGAATGGGGCGATGACTTCACCGCCACCGGTATTCAGATCCCCGATATTCCAGGCGCCGTCACCGCCGGGGACAGTTTTGAAGAGGCGTACAACGCCGCCGTGGAAGTTGCCCACATCATGCTGCAGGAGATCGCCGCCGAGGGCGGGCCGATTCCGATGCCCACCTCGGTGGCCAATCATCATGCTCACGAAGACTATGCCGGCATGGGCTGGGGCATGTTGGAGCTGGACATCTCGCCCTATCTGGGCAAGACCGAGAAGGTCAATGTGACCTTGCCCGGTTATGTCATCCAGCGTATCGACCGCTATGTGCGCGAGCACAAGGTCAAAAGCCGCTCGTCATTCCTGGCGGATGCGGCCTTGGAGAAGTTGGTGCGCTCCTGAGCTTGGTCCTGTGGGAGCCAGTTCCCACGGGGCAGGCGTTTAAGCGGCAACCGGGGCGGCTTCGCGGGGAACACTCAAGAACCGCAACAACGCCACCAGCGGGAACGCGCTGCCCACCAGCATCACGCCCAGCCAGCCGCCGTGTTCGTACACGCTGCTGGCAATCGCCGAGCCGAAGGCGCCGCCGATGAAGATGCTGGTCATGTACAGCGCGTTCAGGCGGCTGCGGCTGTTGGCGTCGAGGGCGTAGATGGCACGTTGGCCGAGCACCATGTTCATCTGCACGCAGAAGTCCAGCACCACCCCGGTGACAGCCAGGCCGATCACGCTGTACAGCGGGTGGACAAAGGCCGGCAGGAAGCTCAGCGCTGCAAACAGCATGGCCAGCAGCGAAGCGCGGTGGGTGTGGCCAGCATCCGCCAGGCGGCCGGCGATGGGCGCGGCGATGGCACCCAGGGCACCGACCAGGGCAAACAGGGCGATCTCGCTTTGGCTCAGGCCGTGATTGCGTGCCAGTTCCAGCGGCGCTGCGGTCCAGAACAGGCTGAAGGTGGCGAACATACCACCCTGGTAGAACGCCCGTTGGCGCAGCACCGGTTGCTTGCGCAGCAGGGTGCCGAGGGAGCGCAGCAGTTGGCTGTAGGTGGCGCTGTGGTCTGGCTGGCGCTTGGGGATGGTGATCAGCAGGACCACGCTGATAAACGCCATCAACCCAGCGGCGGCCATGAACATCGCGCGCCAGCCGAAGTGGTCCGCTACCACGCTGGATACCGGCCGTGCCAGCAGGATGCCAAGCAACAGGCCGCCCATGATGCTGCCGACCACCCGGCCACGGGACTCGGCCGGCGCCAGGTGCGCGGCCAGCGGGATGAGGATCTGCACCGACACCGAGCTGAAGCCGATCAGCAACGACACCAGCAGGAACAGGTTCGGCTGCTGGATAAACGCCGCACCGAGCAGGCTGGCGATGGCGAGCACGGTGGTGCTGATCATCAGCTTGCGGTTTTCCAGCAAGTCGCCCAGGGGTACCAGGAAAAACAGGCCGAGGGCGTAGCCGATTTGCGTCAGCGACACGATCAGGCTGGCCATGGCCGGTGTGAGGCCGATGTCCGGGGCGATCAGTTCGATGATCGGCTGCGCGTAGTAGATGTTGGCAACGATGGCGCCGCAGCAAAACGCAAACAGCATCACCATGCTCCGGGTCATGGTGCTTGTAGCGTGGGAAGTAGCGTTCATGGTGTTCTCATAAAAGCGAGGGAAAGTGAGGCGAGCCTAAAGACAACACCGTAGCCCGGGTAGGCCGCTGGCAGTGATAACACTCATGTCCGGTATTGATGAGTGAATCGTTAACTTTCTGCACGAAGGGTGATGATACATTCAGACACAACTGCCGAAACAGGAAATCCCATGAAGATCACGCTGAACAAGATGCTCCTGGCTTCAACCCTCGCCGCCGCCATGGCCGTGGGCCTGGCCCACGCTGCCGAAGCGCCGCGCGTGGGCGTGCGCGGTGCCATCACCGCCATCGACGGTGACGCGATGCACGTCAAGGTCAACAGCGGCGAAGACGTCACTGTGTTGTTGACCCCAGCCACCCAGGTGCGCGCCGTCACCCTGGCCAAGATCGATGAGATCAAGCCGGGCAGCTACATCGGTTCCGCCGCCATGCCCAATGCCGACGGCAGCCTGACCGCGCTGGAAGTGCACGTGTTCCCACCGGCCATGGCCGGCACCGGCGACGGGCATCGCGCCTTTGACTTGAAGGAAGGCAGCAGCATGACCAACGGCACCGTGGGTGACTTGGTGGTGAGCAACGGGCGTACGCTGACGGTGAAGTACAAGGGCGGCGAGCAGAAGATCGTGGTGCCGGAGGATGTGCCGATCGTCAACCTGGAGCCGGGGGATCGCAGCTTGTTGAAGGCGGGGGTGAAGGTGGTGTTGTTTGCGGCGAAGGGGGCGGATGGGACTATCACGGCTCAAGCAATTTCGGCGGGCAAGGATGGGGTGACACCACCGATGTGAAGGATTTTTCGTATGGGCCGATTCCGACACTGTTATAGGGCTGGTCTGGCAAGACCGCATGACGCATCCGTTTTAGATTCGACGCCTGCACCTTTGCAGGCTGAATCAGGATGGGAGCGTCACCATGCGGATGATCAGGATGTTGTTGCTGTGGGCGTTTGTGCCAGGAACCACAGGGGCCGCGGAGCAGAATCTTACGACGATCAGCAACAAGGCCTACGTCGAACGGATGGCTGTCGCCAGCGCCCTCGCTTGGCCAAGGTTGGCGGCAATGGAGCGCTTGAAGCGACAGACTGGGTTCTATGCTGAGGCGCAAATACTGGCTTACGACGGCACGGCCGCCTGGTTGATCGATGCAAACGGCTACAAAGCAATTGCCGTGGAACCGGTACAAGCGCTTGGCTTGTCATCGGACTACGAGAACTTTCAACAGCTGTCGTGGGGCGGTCGCCCGACGGTCTACATGGGGTTGGGCCAGGAGTTGCCTGAGCAAGAGGTGCAGCGCCTGTTCAGCGATCCCGCCGCCGTGCCCGAGTTGTTTGCACTGGCAACCCATGAAGCCTTTCATTTTTTTGCGCAGAACAGTTGGCAACTGCCTTCGGGCTCGCGCTCCACGCGCTACCCTGAACAGGCGTTGCCCCGTCAGTATCGGCAGCACCTGATCAGCGCGTTATATGCCTCACTGCAAGGCGATGCCGACGCGCTGGGCAAGGCGCGCTACTGGCATGATCGTTGGCAGGCCGAGTTCCCCCAGGAGGCGCAGGACATCCACTTTTACGATATTGTCGAAGGCACCGCCGAATATATTGAGGGGCTCGCCCGGCAGTTGGCGAGTGGTGCCCCGGACTCGTCTGAAACATGGGCACAAAGTGTGCGGGCGCGCTTCCCGGAAGCGGCGGTGTTGTCGTTGGACGGTGAAAGCTATGCATTGGGTGCCTTGGCCATTTACTTGCTGGAAGGTAAGGATGCGTCGGGGTGGCAGGCAATCATCGAGGGGCAGGCGCCAGCGCAACGCTTGTTGGCGTCCGTTGCGCGAAGGGTCGATGTTCCAGACGCGAGGCTCAATCATCGAATCGCAGAAGATGTGAAAGAGCGCAATCGACATCTGGCACCGGCCATCGACCCTGTCGTCAGCCAGTTGCAGGATGCCGCTACCCTACGTCTGTTGCTGCCGATGGCGGCCGTTGCGGGCTCCATCGGCTTGAGCGGCATTTACCAGGTGGAACACGTGCCCGAAGAGTTTTTCGTGGGGTTACTGGCGCGGTTTTCGCTGCCGGGAGGCCATGCCACATTCGAAGGCGCGACCGTTGCGCTGGCGGTCAGCAAGTCCTGCGGCGAGGAGGGTGGGTTTGTGGTGGTGCCGTTCGCTGTCGGGGCGTTTCCGGACGGGCAGGCTAGGCGTCTGCAACTGAAAAGGCAGGGGATGGAGATCGATGTGCCTTTCCCCGAAAAAGGTGATGGCAATGCCTGGTGTGTCCGTGCATAAAAGTAAAAGCCCCTGGATTGAGGGGCTTTTAGCTGACTCAGGGCTTATTGACCGCTGTAGATCTGGTCAAACACCCCACCATCATTGAAGTGGGTTTTCTGCACGGTGCGCCAGTCACCAAAGGTCTTCTCCACCGACAGGAAGTCGACTTTCGGGAAGCGGTCGGTGTACTTGGCCAGCACTTTCGGGTCACGTGGACGCAGGTAGTTGTTGGCTGCGATTTCCTGGCCTTCTGCCGACCACAGGTACTTCAAGTAGTCTTCGGCCGCCGCGCGGGTGCCTTTCTTCTCGACCACTTTGTCGACCACCGACACCGGTGGCTCAGCTTCGGCGGAGACGCTTGGGTAGATCACTTCGAACTGGTCGCGGCCGAATTCACGGGCGATCATTTCCGCTTCGTTTTCGAACGTCACCAGCACGTCGCCGATCTGGTTGGTCATGAACGTGGTGGTGGCCGCACGACCACCGGTATCCAGTACTGGCGCTTGCTTGAACAGCTTGCCGACAAAGGCCTTGGCCTTGTTTTCGTCGCCGCCGTTTTTCAGCACATAGCCCCAGGCCGACAGGTAGGTGTAGCGGCCGTTACCCGAGGTTTTCGGGTTGGGCACGATCACTTGCACGCCATCTTTCAACAGGTCCGGCCAGTCTTTCAGGGCTTTTGGGTTGCCTTTGCGCACGATGAATACGGTGGCGGAGGTGAACGGTGCGCTGTTGTTCGGCAGGCGGGTGACCCAGTTGTCCGGCACCAGTTTGCCGTTGTCCACCAGGGCGTTGATGTCGGTGGCCATGTTCATGGTAATCACGTCAGCCGGCAGGCCGTCGATTACCGAGCGCGCTTGTTTGCTCGAACCGCCGAAGGACATCTGCAAGGTCAGCTTGTCGTTCGGGTGCTCGGCGTCCCAGTGCTTCTGGAAGGCGGCGTTGTAGTCCTTGTAGAAATCGCGCATTACGTCGTAGGAGACGTTAAGCAGTGTCACGGGGGCGGCCTGGACGGCGCCCGCCAGGGCAAGGCCGGCGGCCAGTAGGGAGGCGCTAACGAGTTTTTTCACTGCTCATTCCTTGTTGTTCGAGAAGGTGACGGTGTAAATGACGGCAATTTGCCAGCGACTATAGCCGGGCCTGCATAGACGTTTAAAGATTAAAACGCACTTTGCTTATTCCACTTTACGAAAAAGATTACTCCCACAGCGCGCGCAGAATGCGGCGTTGGGCTCGTGACTGTTTTTCTTGCACACCGGGCAGTCGTGCTGCAACTGCTCACCGCGCATGGCGCTGGCCAGTTCGGCGGTGAAAATCCCGGTGGGCACGGCGATGATCGAATAACCGGTGATCATCACCAGCGATGAAATCACCTGGCCCAAGGGCGTCTTCGGCACGATATCGCCAAAGCCTACGGTGGTCAGGGTGACGATGGCCCAGTAGATGCCCTTGGGAATGCTGGTAAAACCGTGTTCCGGGCCTTCGATCACGTACATCAAGGTGCCGAACACCGTCACCAGGGTGCACACGCTGACCAGGAACACCACGATCTTCTGCTTGCTGCCGCGCAGCGCCGCCATCAGGTAGTTGGCCTGCTTGAGGTACGGGCTGAGCTTGAGCACACGGAAGATGCGCAGCATGCGGATGATGCGGATGATCAACAGGTACTGGGCGTCGCTGTAATACAGGGCGAGGATGCCCGGCACGATGGCCAGTAGATCCACCAGCCCATAAAAGCTGAAGGCATACCGCAACGGTTTGGGTGAGCAATACAGCCGCAGCCCGTACTCGATGGCGAAGATGACGGTGAAGCCCCATTCGATATAGGCCAGCACGTCGGCGTAGTTCTGGTGTATCTCGTCGATGCTGTCGAGCATCACGATCACCAGGCTGGCGAGGATGATCAGCAACAAGATGCCGTCAAAGCGCCGCCCGGCGTTGGTGTCGGTCTGGAAAATCATGACGTAGAGCCGCTGGCGCCAGTCGTTGTTGCTGTCCATAAAGCCCGCCTGAATCAGATGTCGAGCAAGCCTAGGGGGATTCGAAGGGGCTGTCCATGCGGGGTTTCTGAAGCAGGCGCACACCGGCGCGCACCAGCCAGCAGGCGAGGATAAAGGGCGCGGTCAACGCAGGCAGGTGCAGGGAGGTGAAGGCAGGCGTCAAAAGGATCGCTAGGCCGATGCCGAACAGTGGCAACCAGGGTTGGCGGCGCAATTGGCTCAGGGCCAGGGCAGCGAGTGCGGGGTTGTAACTGTGCAGCCCGAGGAGGGCGCCGGTCGGTTCGTCCAACAGCAGCGCGACCAGCCCGCCGAGACTGGCGCCGAGCAAGGCCCACAGTGCGGCACGCCGGTTGGCCAGCCACAGGCCGAGGGCAATCAAAACGCCAGCCGCCGGTTGGTCCAGCAGCATGATTTGTGCGAGCCCGGTAAAGGGCGCGGCAACGACGGCGAAGGTATCTGGCTCGGTCAGGGCAAGGTCGCCTGGCGGCACCGTGCCCAGTAGCAACCAACCCATGCCCACGAAGGGCGCTGTGTAGGGCGGCAAGGTCGTCTGCTTCAGCCATTGTCGCGTAAGCATCGCCGCCAGCCCGCCGCACGCGAGGATCAGCGGCGGCAACAAGGCCGACCAGGGGAAGTGCTGGCTGATCAACAAGCCCAGCAGCACGCCGTTATAGCTATAGAGCCCGGCCTGGCGCTCGGCCTTGGGATAGCCCCGGCGCTGGGCCGTGAGCAAACCCGCGACGCCACCCAGCAACGCCCCGCCGAACAAGGCCGGGGCGCCGATCAGGATGGCCAGCAGGCACAGCAGGCCGCACAGCGGCTGGCGCTGGAGGAATATCTGGCTGAAGCCGTTGAGCAGGGCTTCGGCCCAGTCGGGGCAGGTCTGGTTGTGCATAGGGGTAAGTCAGTTAGACCGAGTTGCCCCCTTCGCGAGCAAGCCCGCTCCCACACTTGACCGAGTACATCCCTTGGAATGCAGTCGAATGTGGGAGCGGGCTTGCTCGCGAAGGGGCCCTTACAGGCGCTAAATCAGCGTCTCGATACGCAGCGAATTGGTCGACCCCGGCTGCCCAAACGGCACCCCCGCGGTAATCACCAACGTATCCCCGCGCTGCGCCATGCCCTGGGCCTGGGCAATCTCCAACGCCGTAGAGCACACCTCGTCCACCTGGCGCAGCCGGTCATTGACCACCGAGTGCACCCCCCACGCCACGCTCAAGCGCCGCGCCGTGGACAGGTTCGGCGTGAGGTTGAGGATCGGCGCCACCGGCCGCTCCCGCGCCGCGCGCAGGCTGGAACTGCCGGACTCGCTGTAGTTGACTAGCACCGCCACCGGCAGGATGTTGCTGATGCGCCGGATTGCGCAGCTGATGGCATCCGACACCGTGGCATCCGCCTTCGGCCGGCTCACATCCAGTTGCGTCTGGTAGTCCGGGCCGCTTTCCACTTGGCGGATGATCTTGCTCATCATCTGCACGGCTTCCAGCGGGTACTCGCCCGACGCGGTTTCCGCCGACAACATCACCGCATCCGCGCCTTCGGCCACGGCGTTGGCAACATCGGTCACCTCGGCACGGGTCGGCGCCGGGGAGAAGCGCATGGATTCGAGCATCTGCGTGGCCACCACCACTGGCTTACCCAACTGGCGGCAGACACTGATGATGTCTTTCTGGATCTGCGGCACGCTCTCGGCCGGCACTTCCACACCCAGATCCCCTCTGGCCACCATGATCGCGTCGCTCAACTCGGCGATTTCCTGCAGGCGCTGCACGGCCGATGGCTTCTCGATCTTAGCCATCAAGAACGCCTTGTCGCCGATCAGCTCGCGGGCTTCGCGGATGTCTTCCGGGCGCTGCACGAACGACAGCGCCACCCAGTCCACGCCAAGTTCCAGGCCAAAGCTCAAGTCGCGCCGATCCTTGGCGGTCAATGGGCTCAGCTCCAGCAAGGCTTGTGGGACGTTCACGCCTTTGCGATCAGACAATTCGCCGCCATTCAGCACGGTGGTGTCGATGGCCTCGGGGTGTTTGGTGATCACCCGCAGGCGCAGCTTGCCGTCGTCCAGCAACAGGTCCATGCCGGGTTCCAGCGCTGCGATGATTTCCGGGTGCGGCAGGTTGACCCGGCACTGGTCGCCCGGTGTCGGGTCCAGGTCCAGGCGCAGGGCCTGGCCGCGCACCAGTTGCACCTTGCCCTCGGCAAAACGGCCGACGCGCAGCTTCGGCCCTTGCAAGTCCATCAAGATGCCCAACGGGTAGTTCAGCTGGCGCTCCACCTGGCGAATCCACTGGTAGCGCTGGGCGTGGTCGGTATGGTCGCCGTGGCTGAAGTTGAGGCGGAAGATATTCACCCCGGCTTCCACCAGCTCGCGGATATCGTCGATGCCGTCAGTGGCAGGGCCCAGGGTGGCGAGGATTTTGACCTTCTTGTCAGGCGTCATGTTTGGCAGTCTCGAGAATCAGGATGGCGCGGAAGTCATTGACGTTGGTGCGCGTCGGTTCGGTGACGATCAACCCGTCGAGGGCGGCGAAGTAGCCGTAGCCATTGTTGTTGTCCAACTCATCGCTGGCCGACAGGCCAAGGGCTTCGGCGCGGGCGTAGCTGCACGGGGTCATGATCGCGCCGGCGTTGTCTTCGGAGCCGTCGATGCCGTCGGTGTCGCCGGCCAGGGCGTACACACCGGGCAGGCCCTTGAGGCTGTCGGTAAGGCTCAGCAGGAACTCCGCGTTGCGCCCGCCGCGGCCATTGCCGCGCACGGTCACGGTGGTCTCACCGCCGGACAGGATCACGCACGGCGCCGCCAGCGGCTGGCCGTGTTGCACGATCTGCCGCGCAATCCCGGCGTGCACCTTGGCCACGTCCCGCGCTTCGCCTTCGAGGTCGCCCAGGATCAGCGGGCTGAACCCGGCCTGGCGGACTTTTACCGCCACCGCTTCGAGGGATTGCTGCGGGCGGGCGATCAGTTGGAAGTGGCTGCGGGCGAGCGCCGGGTCGCCGGGCTTGACGGTTTCCGAGGCGGGGTTCTGCAACCAGCTGCGCACGGCGGCGGGGGCGTCGATGTTGTAGCGCTTGAGGATCGCCAGGGCCTGGGCCGAGGTGCTCGGGTCGCCGACCGTGGGGCCGGAGGCGATCACCGTGGCCTGGTCGCCCGGCACGTCGGAAATCGCGTAGGTGTACACCGTCGCGGGCCAGGCGGCTTTCGCCAGGCGGCCACCCTTGATCGCCGAGAGGTGCTTGCGCACGCAATTCATCTCGCCAATGGTGGCGCCGGATTTGAGCAGGGCTTTGTTGATGGTTTGCTTGTCGACCAGGCTGATGCCTTCGGCCGGCAGGGCCAGCAGGGCCGAGCCACCGCCGGAGAGCAGGAAGATCACACGGTCGTCTTCGCTCAGGTTGCTGATCAGTGCCAGCACGCGCTTGGCCACGGCCAGGCCGGCGGCGTCGGGCACGGGGTGGGCGGCTTCGACCACTTCGATGTGCTTGCAGGGCGCGCCATGGCCGTAGCGGGTCACCACCAGGCCGGAGACTTCGCCTTGCCAGCAGTTTTCGACGACGAGAGCCATGGCGGCAGCGGCCTTGCCGGCGCCGATCACGATCACTCGACCACTGCGGTCGGCGGGCAGGTAGGGTTCAAGGACTTGCCGGGGGTGGGCGGCGTCGATGGCTGTGGCAAACAGCTCGCGAAGCAGGTGTTGCGGATCGACCGACATAAGCGGGCTCCCGGGGGATTCTTGTTATTAGGGATGCAGCAATTGGAATGCGATCAAATGTGGGAGCGGGCTTGCTCGCGAATGCGGTCTTACACTCAACATCCATGCTGACTGGTCCACCGCTTTCGCGAGCAAGCCCGCTCCCACATTTGACCGCATTTCAAATCAAGGTTTACTTGTCGCGAATCGAGAAATTCGCCATGTGCTCCAGGCCCCTGATCAGCGCCGAGTGGTCCCAGTTGCCGCCACCGATGGCGGTGCACGTGCTGAATACCTGTTGGGTGCCAGCGGTGTTCGGCAGGTTGATCCCCAGCTCCTTGGCACCGGCCAGCGCCAGGTTCAGGTCCTTCTGGTGCAGGTTGATGCGGAAGCCCGGATCAAAGGTGCCTTTGATCATGCGCTCGCCATGCACTTCCAAGATCTTCGACGAGGCAAAACCACCCATCAGCGCTTCACGCACCTTGGCCGGGTCGGCGCCGTTCTTGGACGCGAACAGCAGCGCTTCGGCCACGGCCTGGATGTTCAGCGCGACGATGATCTGGTTGGCCACCTTGGCGGTCTGGCCATCGCCATTGCCACCCACCAGGGTGATGTTCTTGCCCATGGCCTGGAACAGCGGCAGCGCGCGTTCGAAGGTCTGCGGCTCGCCGCCGATCATGATGCTCAGGGTGCCAGCCTTGGCGCCGACTTCACCGCCGGATACCGGGGCATCCAGATATTGCGCGCCGGTCGCGTTGATCTTCGCGGCAAAGGCTTTGGTGGCGGTGGGGGAGATCGAGCTCATGTCGATCACCACTTTGTTTGGCGACAGGCCAGCGGCTACGCCGTCGGCGCGGAACAACACGTCCTCGACCTGCGGGGTGTCGGGCACCATGACGATGATGAACTCGGCTTCCTGGGCCACTTGCTGCGGGTCGGCCAAGGCGATGGCGCCGGCGTCGACCAGGGCTTGCGGGGCCTTGCCGTGGTGTTCGGAGAGGAACAGTTGGTGACCGGCCTTTTGCAGGTTGGCGGCCATGGGTTGGCCCATGATGCCGGTGCCGATGAATCCGATTTTAGCCATGATGAAAATCCTCTTGTTATTCGATAGGCAGGCCAGTCTCGGTCTGCCAGACACAGGAGATCCAAATGTGGGAGCGGCGGTGCGACGATTCGACTTGCTCGCAAAGGTCTTTCATTCAACATTTGCGTCGACTGATCCACCGCATTCGCGAGCAAGCCCGCTCCCACATTGGGTTTTGTGGTGTGTCAGTTAGATCGCGTTGTGGGTTTTGAGCCAGCCGAGGCCTGCCTCGGTGGTGGTCAACGGCTTGTATTCACAGCCAACCCAACCCTTGTATCCAATGCGGTCCAAATGCTCGAACAGGAACCGGTAGTTGATCTCACCGGTGCCCGGCTCGTTGCGCCCTGGGTTGTCCGCCAACTGGATATGGTTGATCTCATCCAGGTGCGCGGCCATGGTGCGGGCCAGGTCGCCTTCCATGATTTGCATGTGGTAGATGTCGTATTGAAGGAACAGATTGGCACTGCCCACCTGCTCACGGATCGACAGGGCTTGCGCCGTGTTGTTCAGGTAGAAACCCGGGATGTCACGGGTGTTGATCATCTCCATCACCAGCTTGATGCCCACCGCTTGCAGCTTGTCGGCGGCGTACTTGAGGTTGGCAACGAAGGTTTTTTCGAGGGTCTCGTCATCCACACCGGCCGGACGAATGCCCGCCAGGCAGTTGATCTGGGTATTGCCCAGTACCTGTGCGTAGGCGATGGCCAGCTTGACGCCAGCACGGAATTCCTCAACCCGATCCGGGTGGCACGCCAGGCCGCGTTCGCCTTGGGCCCAGTCACCGGCCGGCAGGTTGAACAGCACTTGGGTCAGGCCGTTGGCGTCGAGATGGGCCTTGATTTCAGCCGAGCTGAATTCATACGGGAACAGATATTCGACCCCTTCGAAGCCCGCATCGGCGGCCGCTTTGAAGCGAGCAAGAAAGTCGTGCTCGGTGAACAGCATGGACAGGTTGGCGGCAAAGCGCGGCATAGGGTTCTCCTTAATCGAGCAGGGAAATGGCGGTCGGCGCATCGTTGCCGACCAGGGCCAGATCTTCGAATTCGTTGACGGCGTTGATCTCGGTGCCCATGGAAATATTGGTCACGCGCTCCAGAATAATCTCAACGATCACCGGTACCTTGAATTCTTCGATCATTTCCTGCGCCTTGCGCAAGGCCGGCTGGATCTGGCCCGGCTCGAACACACGCAGGGCCTTGCAACCCAGGCCTTCGGCGACAGCCACGTGGTCGACGCCATAACCGTTGAGTTCCGGGGCGTTGAGGTTGTCGAACGACAGCTGCACGCAGTAGTCCATCTCAAACCCGCGCTGGGCCTGACGGATCAAACCGAGGTAGGAGTTGTTCACCACCACGTGGATGTACGGCAGCTTGAACTGCGCGCCCACGGCCAATTCTTCGATCATGAACTGGAAGTCGTAGTCGCCGGACAGCGCGACGACCTTGCGGCTTGGATCGGCCTTGACCACGCCCAGCGCAGCCGGAATGGTCCAGCCCAACGGGCCGGCCTGGCCGCAGTTGATCCAGTGGCGTGGCTTATAGACGTGCAGGAATTGTGCACCGGCAATCTGCGACAAACCGATGGTGCTGACGTAGCAGGTGTCTTTGCCGAACACCTGGTTCATCTCTTCGTACACCCGTTGCGGCTTGACCGGTACGTTGTCGAAGTGCGTCTTGCGGTGCAGGGTGGCTTTGCGCTGTTGGCAATCGTGCAGCCAGGCGCTGCGGTCCTTGAGCTTGCCGGCGGCTTTCCACTCGCGAGCCACTTCAATGAACATGGTCAGGGCAGAACCGGCGTCGGAAACGATGCCCAGGTCCGGGGTGAATACGCGGCCAATCTGCGTCGGCTCGATGTCGACGTGAATGAATTTGCGTCCTTCGGTGTACACCTCCACCGAACCGGTGTGGCGGTTGGCCCAGCGGTTACCGATGCCCAGCACCACGTCCGACTTGAGCATCGTCGCGTTGCCATAACGGTGGGAGGTTTGCAGGCCGACCATGCCCACCATCAGCGGGTGATCATCGGGAATCGTGCCCCAGCCCATCAGGGTCGGGATCACCGGGATGCCGGTCAGTTCGGCGAATTCCACCAGCAGATCGCTGGCGTCGGCGTTGATCACGCCACCACCGCTGACCAACAGCGGGCGCTCAGCCTGGTCGAGCAGGGCCAGGGCTTTTTCCACCTGGATGCGCGTGGCCAGTGGCTTGGCCAGGGGCAGCGGCTGGTAGGCATCGATGTCGAACTCGATCTCGGCCATCTGCACGTCGAACGGCAGGTCGATCAGCACCGGGCCTGGGCGGCCGGAGCGCATTTCATAGAAGGCTTTCTGGAACGCGTAAGGCACCTGGCCAGGTTCCAGCACGGTGGTTGCCCACTTGGTCACCGGCTTGACGATGCTGGTGATGTCCACGGCCTGGAAGTCTTCCTTGTGCATCCGGGCGCGAGGGGCTTGGCCGGTGATGCACAGGATCGGGATCGAGTCCGCCGAGGCGCTGTACAGACCGGTGACCATGTCGGTACCCGCCGGGCCCGAGGTGCCGATGCACACGCCGATATTGCCGGCCTTGGTGCGGGTGTAGCCCTCGGCCATGTGGGAGGCGCCTTCAACGTGGCGAGCAAGGACGTGATCGATGCCACCCACCTTTTGCAAGGCCGAGTACAGCGGGTTGATCGCAGCGCCTGGGATACCGAAGGCGGTGTCCACGCCCTCACGGCGCATTACCAGAACGGCGGCTTCGATTGCTCTCATTTTGCTCATGATTTTGGTGCCTCTTGCGTTTTGTAATTGTATACAAGTGGTGTCTGGTCAAAGTGTATTCACGGCGAGCTGCGCAGGTCAATCCATTTTATCGGCGGGCCTTTGCGTTCGTCGGAAGGCATTTTTACGACGTATGGGAGGTTTGTTCGAAAATATTGTATACAAAAACAAATGTCATTGTGTTCTATTTGTTTGATCGAGCATCTGATCCTTCAGACCTCCACCGCTTTTCTCATAACAAGATAAGGACGGCACCATGAGCGCTTTAACCTTGAAACTCGCCACCCAACTGGCCAGCCAGGCCCTTACTGCCGGGCGCACCATTTCGGCGGCACCGCTGACCATCGCGGTGCTCGACAGCGGTGGGCACCTGATCACTCTGCAACGGGAAGACGGCGCCAGCCTGCTGCGCCCGCAGATCGCCATCGGCAAGGCCTGGGGCGCGATTGCCCTGGGCAAGGGCTCACGCCTGCTGGCACTGGACGCGCAGCAACGGCCGGCGTTTATCGCCGCGTTGAACAGCCTGGGGCAGGGCAGCGTGGTGCCGGCGCCGGGTGGGGTGTTGATCCGGGATCAGGAGGGTCGGGTGTTGGGGGCGATCGGGATCAGCGGGGATACGTCGGATATTGACGAGCAGTGCGCGATAACGGCGATTGAGGGGGTGGGGTTGTTGGCGGATGCGGGGGTGTCGGCTTGATTTTTGGGTGATCTGTCGGGCCTCATCGCAGGCAAGCCAGCTCCCACAATTGATTGGGTTCACATATCTAAATTTGTGAATACGCTCAACTGTGGGAGCTGGCTTGCCTGCGATGGCGGCGATTCGGTCTCAGGTCAAACCCAAATGGCATCCCACAACGGATAGTCGCCATATCTTTTTACCAATCCAGCTCTTAGGGGATTGGCCACGATATACCGGGCGATCCCTTCAAGGCTTTCTTCGCGGCGCACGGCATGGTCGTGAAAACCCGGCTGCCAGAGGCGGCCCTGACGTCTGGCTACCGCATTCACGACGCGGGTGCTTTTGGACTTTACCTGGCGCATGAGACCGGCCAGTGAGCCTTTCTCCAGCGAGACCAACCAGTGGAAATGATCCGGCATTACGACCCAGGCCAAGGAGGTCGCCAGGCCCTGGTTCTGGGCAATCCTGAATTGTTGGACCACCAGGCGGCCGAGCTTGAAGTCCTGGAAAACGGGGTCGCGGTCAAGCGTATTGGTGGTCAGCAGGTAAATACGGCTGGGTTCATCATGCCGGCCGAAGCGTAGGCGTTTTGACGCGGGGAGTTCAGGCATTCCATGGCCTCTCTTCAGTGGGGGTTCTGAGAGGTTAGAACTCGGTGGTAGATGCTGATGGTCCGGCTTTTGGCAGGATGTGTCTGGACGGGCGCTATCGCGGGCAAGCCCACTCCCACAGGGGATTTGCGGTGTTCTTACATTTTGTGTGCGACGCAGGAACCTGTGGGAGCTGGCTTGCCTGCGATGGCCTCACCACGGTGTATCAGTCCGGCTCACACCCCTTCAACACCAACCGAATAATCGTCAACGCCGCCGCCTCATAATCCGCCTCATCCAACTTGGCCTTGCCGGTGATCGCCGAGATCTGCCAGTCAAAATCCGCATAGGTCTGCGTCGCCGCCCAGATGCTGAACATCAAATGATTGGGGTCAATGGCCGCGATCAGGCCGCGATCCACCCAGTGCTGGATACAGTCGATGTTGTGCTTGGCCTGGGCGTTGAGTTGCTCGACCTGTTCCGCGCTGAGGTGCGGGGCGCCGTGCATGATTTCGCTGGCGAAGACCTTGGAGGCAAACGGCAGGTCGCGGGAGATGCGGATTTTCGAGCGGATGTAGTTGCTCAGCACTTCTTTGGGTTCGCCCTCCGGGTTGAATGGTGTGGAGGCGGCCAGGATCGGCTCGATAATGCTTTCGAGCACCTCGCGGTAGAGGTTGTCCTTGGACTTGAAGTAGTAATAGACGTTGGGCTTGGGCAGCCCGGCCTTGGCGGCGATGTCGCTGGTTTTGGTCGCGGCGAAGCCTTTGTCGGCAAACTCCTCGCTCGCCGCCCGCAGGATTTTTTCTTTGTTGCGCTCGCGAATGCTGCTCATAAACCAGGTGATTCCTTGCCAAGACCGGCGGTTGCGCATGGTAGCACCGGCTATCCGCGAGCCTCAACAAGGCGCCCGCAAAGCCTTGCGCCGCGCTATGCTCGGCGTACCCCTCTTTATGGAAGACCGATTTATGGCAGGCAGCAGCTTACTGGTACTGATCGACGATATCGCCGCCGTACTCGATGACGTTGCCTTGATGACAAAAATGGCCGCGAAGAAGACCGCCGGCGTATTGGGCGACGACCTGGCGTTGAATGCCCAACAGGTTTCCGGTGTACGTGCCGAGCGGGAAATTCCCGTGGTGTGGGCGGTGGCCAAGGGTTCGTTCGTCAACAAGCTGATCCTGGTGCCAGCGGCGTTGTTGATCAGCGCGTTTGCGCCGTGGGCCGTTACGCCACTGTTGATGCTCGGCGGTGCTTACCTGTGTTTTGAAGGCTTCGAGAAACTCGCGCACAAATTTCTTCACAGCAAGGACGAGGACAAAGCCGAGCACGCGCAATTGGTTGAAGCGGTAGCCGATCCGGCAACCGATCTGGTGGCGTTCGAAAAGGACAAGATCAAAGGCGCGATCCGCACCGATTTCATTCTCTCCGCCGAAATCATCGCCATCACCCTGGGCACCGTGGCGGATGCGCCGTTGATGCAGCAAGTGATCGTGCTTTCCGGCATTGCTATCGTCATGACGGTGGGGGTTTATGGGCTGGTCGCCGGCATCGTCAAGCTGGATGACCTGGGCCTGTGGCTGACGCAGAAGCCCGGCCAGATGGCGCGCAGTATCGGTGGCGCAATCCTGCGCGCGGCGCCGTACATGATGAAGAGCCTGTCGGTGATTGGTACGGCGGCGATGTTTCTGGTGGGTGGTGGCATCCTGACCCATGGTGTGCCGGTGGTGCATCATTGGATCGAGACGGTAAGCCAAGGCGCAGGCGGGGTGGCTTGGTTGGTGCCGATGCTGCTCAATGGCGTGGCGGGGATTGTTGCGGGGGCCGTGGTGCTGGCGTTGGTCAGCGTGCTGGGCAAGCTCTGGAAAACTGTGAAGGCTTGATCTCGCGGCCATAAAAAAAGGCCATTCAATCGAATGGCCTTTTTTTGTGGGCGTTATTTACTCGGCAATCTGCAACTTGCGTGATTCCGTGTAGATATACCGCACCTTTTCATACTCGAACGGCGAGTTCATCTGGCCATACCGGAAGCTGGTCTGGTACCGCTTGTCCACCGCACGCAGGGCCCAGATTTCCGGGTGATTGGAGCTGACTTCGGAGACGTTGAGGAAGTTGATCTGGCTCTCTGCGGTGTAGTCCACGATCAGGCCGGTGGTGTCACGCAGGTTCGACGGGCCGAAGACCGGCAACACCAGGTACGCACCGCCGGGCACGCCGTAGAAGCCCAGGGTCTGGCCGAAGTCTTCGCTCTGGCGTGGCAGGCCCATGGCGGTGGCCGGGTCCCACAGGCCGGCGATGCCGACGGTGGTGTTGAGCAGCAGGCGCCCGGTGGTTTCCAGGGAGCGATGGCCCTTGAGCTGCAGCAGGCTGTTCAACAGGTTGGGCACGTCGCCCAGGTTGTTGAAGAAGTTGCTCACGCCAGTGCGCAGGAAGCTTGGGGTCACGTAGGTGTAGCCGTTGACCACGGGAATGAAGACCCATTGGTCGAAGCGGTAGTTGAAGTGGTACACCCGACGGTTCCAGGCCTCCAGCGGGTCGTAGACGTTGAGTGCGGTGAGCGACGAACGCTCGAACTCACGCTGGTCCATGCCGGGGTTGAATTTGAGCTTGGACAGCGGCTCCTTGAAACCATCGGAGTCGACCTTGATCGGTTCGTGGGCCTTGCTGTTGTCGGCATTGGCCACGCCCGCGCACATCAAGGCGGCGAGTAGCAGAAGATATTTAGCCACGGAAAAACTCCAGCATGGCGTCGGCGTTGACGCGGTAATTGAGGTTGCCGCAGTGGCCGCCCAGCGGGTAGACGGTCAAGCGATCGCCGAAGGTTTTGCGCAGGAAGCCGAGGTCGCCAGGGCCTAGGATCACGTCGTCGGCGTTGTGCATGACGGCGATTTTCTTGCTGCTGTGCAGGTAGTCCTTGAGGGCGTACAGGCTGACCTGGTCAACCAGTTGCAGCAGGCTGCCGCCATCGGTGCGGGCGCGC
>NZ_QAJM01000006.1:115129-141234 GCF_003852405.1 Pseudomonas sp. KBW05 | reverse complement strand
ATCGGGTACTTCGGCGGGATGATCAGGCCGCGACGGTTGATCAGGTCCGAGGTAAAGGCAATGTCGGCAGCCGAGAAGCGGAACGAGGTGCCGATGAGCATGGCCATCTGTTCGTTGGTCAGGTGCTGCTTGGACTGCTGGAAGTCGTAGAGCAGGGCGTCGTTGAGGTCGATGTAGCCTTTCTGCTGGAAGTAGCGGGTCAGTTTGTTCAACACCAGTTCATAGAAGGTGGTGGTGTTGTTGATGCCCTTGACCTCGGTCTGCACCAGCTTGTCGAGGTTGGTGATCGAGGTGTAGAGGTTGACTGGCGGGTTCAGCAGCAAGACTTTCTTGAAGTTGAAACTGCGACGGGTCTCGTCCAGTTTGGCCACGAATGCCGCATCCAGGCCGCCGAGGCTGTAGCCAGTGAGATAGAAGTCGGTCACCGGCAGCGAGGCGTTCTGTGCGCGCACGGCTTGCATCACGCGGTACATGTCTTCGGCGTCTTCCTGGGTGATCCCCGGGGTGGCGAAGCGTGAGGCGGCGCTGATGAAGTCAAAGCTGGTGGGCGATGACAGTTGCACCACGTGATAGCCGGCCTGGTAATACAGCTTTTTCAGGTATTCGTTGATGCTGCTGTCGAACCGCGCACCGGTGCCGGCGATCAGGAAGATCAGCGGCGCGGCGCGGTCCTGTTTGGCGATGCGGTACGTGAGCTTCTTCACCGGCCAGAAGTTGTCGGGCAGGCTGAATTCGCGCTCGGGGCGCATCGTCAGGGTGTAGTCGGACTGGTTGATCTCGTCGTTGCTCGGCAGCTTTGGCCGAAGGTCGGGCGGGGTGGTGGCGATGGTCGCTTCAAACGGGTTGGTCAAAGGGTAGCCATAGCTGGCTTGGTCGATATCGACCGCCAGTGCTGACGCACTCAGAAAAAGGCTGCCCAACAGGGCGGCACAGCGCAAGGAACGGAGCATGACTAAATCCCTAAGAGGAAACGTGCTAAATGAAGTTCGCAGGCTATGACCACCGCGCTGTCGCCGAAGTGCCATCACACGGCACGAAATGTCGGAAAATAACGTCGGAATCGGGGTAATAGTAGCCAGACGATACACTTTGCCACGCTTTGATGGACACTAATTGTGTGTATGCGCCTTGCTAACGGCCACCGGGGCATTAAGCTGAGCGCCGTTTTTGCCTATCGGAGTGCCCCATGTCCCGTCGCTTGCCGTTGATTTTGCTGCTTATTGCCCTGCCGCTGTGGCTGGCTGCCAGTTATGGCGCGCGCTACGGTTTTATGGAGGATGGCAGCTGGGTGGGGATCTGCGCCGACGAAGCCGGGCGCTGGGAGTGCCAGTTGCGTTCGAACCTGGGCTTGATGATCCACTTCAAGGTGCTGGGTTGGGTGGCGTTGGTTGCTTCGGTCGTCGCGTTTTTTGTGCCGGGCCGTGTGGGCTGGTGGCTGGCGGTGTTGGGGATGGTGTTCGGGTTGCCGGCACTGGCGTTGTACAACACCGCGTTTGCGGTGTTTGCGCTGGTGATTGCGGGGTTGCGGTTGGTCAGGAAGCCTCGCGCCGTCTGATAGGGCCTCATCGCAGGCAAGCCAGCTCCCACACTTGATCGGGTTCACACATTTTTATCTGTGGGCACCGTCAGTGTGGGAGCTGGCTTGCCTGCGATAGCGGTCTCAAGTCTTGCGCACCCGCAAGCACCGCCACAAAGCCCCAACCATCAACATGCTGACCACCACCCACCCCCAAGCCTGCTGATTCAACAGACCTTCACGGTACAACTGCGGCGCAATGCCGGCACCGATGATAAAGGCCAGCAAGGCAATCTCCCGGCGCGGGCCAGCGACCGGACGAACCAGGTACACCAAGGCCGGCAGCACCAGCGCGGCACTCGGGAAGCTGCGATAGCGTGGTTCAAACACCAACGCCAACATCATCACAGCCCCGGCAAACCCGGCAATCGCCATCAGCCAGCCAGCACGTTGCTCCAGCCAGTTGAACGCCCGTTCACGCCAGCCTTCCCGGGTGCTCAAGGCCAGGGCGGCATGGGCCAGCACCAACAGGTTCAGCACCAGCAGCAAACCTGCCCACACCCATTCATCATTGAAACGTGCAGTGAGGCGGGTCAGTTCGGCCCAACTGCCGATGGAGCAGGCAGCCACCGCGCCCAGCAGCGGCAGGGCAAGCGCGGCACGGGTGCTGAGCACACGACCACCCAGCGTCAATGTACCCAACAGGATCAGCCCACCTACACCCAGCCACAACGGCCAGTAAGGAACGTTGGTCACCGGCCCGGCGAGGATGCCTTTGTCCTGGCGGTCTGCATCGAACAGGCCCCAATAGCCGCCCACGGCACCTTCACTGGCGCGTTTCCACGGCTGGTCAAAGGCTTCGATCAGGTTGTAGTGCCAGCCATTGGCTTCGGCCATGGCCACGAAACCGCGCATGAACTTGGCCTCGTTGACCCGGCTCGGCACTGCGGTTTCACGCTGGCGACCTTCGCTGGGCCAGCCGGTTTCGCCGATCAATATGTCCTTGGGCGCGAACTTGTTGCCGAAGGTCTGGCGTACATCGCCTACATGCTTGAGCGCCTGGTCGATCCCGGATGGGTCATCTTCCCAGTACGGCAGCAAGTGAATGGTGAGGAAGTCCACTGCCGGGGCGATTTCCGGGTGTTGCAGCCAGAACTCCCATACGTCGGCGTAGGTGACAGGCTGTTTGATCTGGCTTTTGACCGTCTGGATCAGCTTCACCAACTGCGTGGCCGTGACTTCCTTGCGCAGCAGCGCTTCGTTGCCGACGATCACCGACGTGACGACATCCGGATGGGCGTTGGCCGAGGCGATCAGTTCGTTGATTTCCTTTTCGGTGGCCACCGGGTCACTGCTGACCCAGGCACCGGCCATCACCTTCAAGCCATGCTTGCGCGCCATGTCTGGCAAGGCTTCCAGGCCGGTCATGGAGTAGGTGCGAATACATTCGAAGCGGGTGGCCAGCAATGCCAGGTCGGCGTCCATGCGTTCGGGGCGCAACGTGAACGGCTGGTCGAACGGCGATTGGTCTTTATCGAAAGGCGTGTAGGACGCGCACTGCATTTTATGCGAAGCACTGGCGACATCAGGCAACACCACTGGCCGGCCGAGGCCATACCAGTAACCAACCAGGGCCAGCAGGCCAAGGAGCAAGGCGAAGAAATAGGGCAGGGCAGGAAAGCGGGAAGTCGCGGGCATGGTCGGCTTATCTGGGGGAGCAAAGGCGCGCATCTTACCCGGATTTGGCCCATCCCAGTGGGGCTGCATAATTTTGACATGCAAAGTTCGGGCGGGATTTTGACGCCAAATCCTACAAAGCGTCCTGCTGGCGTTGTGATGTCGTTTCTTGCTTGGGTGAGGTCGCTGACAGAGCAGGTTCCAAGTCCTTGCGGGTTGATGATCGAAGTGTCAGCACTCCACTGATGCCGCAGCAGCCGGATCGATGCGCGTGAAGGGGGCGCGGCGCACCACATAACAACAGGTTGACGTCGCTCGGCATCCGTCGGGCGCAGCACTTT
Source organism: Pseudomonas sp. KBW05 (assembly GCF_003852405.1). Lineage (GTDB taxonomy): Bacteria > Pseudomonadota > Gammaproteobacteria > Pseudomonadales > Pseudomonadaceae > Aquipseudomonas. Next base: position 137,700 of record NZ_QAJM01000006.1, on the reverse strand, counting down.
CGGGGAAGTACGATGAAGATGCGACGACTCTTGGGCGCAGCTGCCACTTTGGTAGTTGCGATGAGCTCCACACTGGCCAGCGCCGACAGCAAAACCCTGAGCATCGGCTACGTGGACGGTTGGTCCGACAGCGTTGCTACCACGCATGTGGCGGCAGAGGTGATCAAGGCCAAGCTCGGTTATGACGTGAAATTGCAAGCAGTCGCCACCGGGATCATGTGGCAAGGCGTGGCCACCGGCAAACTCGACGCCATGCTGTCCGCCTGGCTGCCGGTGACCCACGGTGAATACTGGACCAAGAACAAGGACAAGGTGGTCGACTACGGCCCTAACTTCAAGGATGCGAAAATCGGCCTGATCGTGCCGGAGTACGTGAAAGCCAAATCCATCGAAGACCTCAAGACCGACACCACCTTCAAGAACAAAATCGTCGGCATCGACGCCGGTTCAGGCGTGATGCTCAAGACCGACGAAGCCATCAAACAGTACGGCCTCGATTACAAACTGCAAGCCAGTTCGGGCGCAGCGATGATCGCCGAACTGACCCGTGCCGAAGACAAGCAGGAATCCATTGCAGTCACCGGTTGGGTGCCGCACTGGATGTTCGCCAAGTGGAAACTGCGTTTCCTGGAAGATCCAAAAGGCGTGTACGGCGCGGCGGAAACCGTCAACAGCATCGGCAGCAAGGGCCTGGAGAAGAAAGCGCCGGAAGTCGCGGCCTTCCTGAAGAAATTCCAGTGGGCGTCCAAGGATGAAATCGGCGAAGTCATGCTGGCCATTCAAGAGGGCGCCAAGCCGGATGCGGCGGCCAAGGATTGGGTAGCCAAGCACCCTGAGCGTGTGGCCGAGTGGATCGGTAAGTAATCTGTAGCAAGCACGCCACACACCTAATGTGGGAGCGGGCTTGTGTGGGAGCGGGCTTGCTCGCGAAGGCAGTGTGTCAGTCAATACATCTGGTGACTGAACCACCGTATTCGCGAGCAAGCCCGCTCCCACACAAGCCCCCTCCCACATTACTTTTACCGTCTGTAAATCCTCCTGCGCTCTGACAATCCCTCGCTACACTCGATCTAAGACTAAGGTCGTCTGGAACCTCTACGGCAGCCGCATACAGTGGATACGTTCCAAAATAATAAAAAAGCTGTGCTGCGAGGATAAAAACAATGAACGACAGCATTTACCTCTCGATTCAAAACAGCCCGCGTTTCAAGGAGCTGGTGAGAAAAAGGGAAAGGTTCGCCTGGATTCTCTCGGCGATCATGCTCGGGCTTTACTCCGCTTTCATCCTGTTGATCGCCTACGGGCCACAAGTGCTGGGGGCCAAGATCAGCCCCGGTTCTTCGATTACCTGGGGCATTCCCCTGGGCGTCGGACTGATTGTGTCCGCCTTCATCCTGACCGGCATCTACGTGCGCCGGGCCAACGGTGAATTTGACGACTTGAACAATGCGATTCTCAAGGAGGCTGCGCAATGATCGGTCGTCTACTGGCACTACTCGGCGCTTCGTTCTTTGCTCCTGCCCTTTGGGCGGCGGACGCATTGACCGGTGAAGTGCACAAGCAACCCCTGAACGTATCGGCCATCGTGATGTTTGTCGCGTTTGTCGGTGCCACCCTGTGCATCACTTACTGGGCGTCCAAGCGCAACAAGTCGGCTGCCGACTACTATGCGGCCGGTGGCAAGATCACCGGTTTCCAGAACGGCCTGGCGATTGCCGGTGACTACATGTCGGCGGCGTCCTTCCTGGGGATTTCCGCGCTGGTCTATACCTCCGGTTATGACGGCCTGATCTACTCGATCGGCTTCCTGGTGGGCTGGCCGATCATTCTGTTCCTGATCGCCGAGCGCCTGCGCAACCTGGGCAAATACACCTTTGCCGACGTGGCGTCCTACCGCCTCGGGCAAACCCAGATCCGCAGCCTGTCGGCCTGTGGTTCCCTGGTGGTGGTGGCGTTCTACCTGATCGCGCAGATGGTTGGCGCGGGCAAGCTGATCCAGCTGCTGTTCGGCCTGGACTACCACGTTGCGGTGATCCTGGTGGGTATCCTGATGTGCATGTACGTGCTGTTCGGCGGCATGCTGGCAACCACCTGGGTACAGATCATCAAGGCGGTGTTGCTGCTGTCCGGTGCTTCTTTCATGGCGCTGATGGTGATGAAGCACGTCAACTTCGACTTCAACACACTGTTCTCCGAGGCAATCAAGGTTCACGCCAAAGGCGAGGCGATCATGAGCCCGGGTGGCTTGGTGAAAGATCCGATCTCGGCGTTCTCCCTGGGCCTGGCCCTGATGTTCGGTACCGCTGGCCTGCCACATATCCTGATGCGCTTCTTCACCGTCAGCGACGCCAAAGAAGCCCGCAAGAGCGTGTTCTACGCTACGGGGTTCATCGGTTACTTCTACATCCTGACCTTCATCATCGGCTTTGGCGCGATCCTGCTGGTCAGCACCAACCCGGCGTTCAAGGATGCAGCAGGCGCCTTGCTCGGTGGCAACAACATGGCGGCGGTGCACCTGGCCAACGCGGTGGGTGGCAGTATCTTCCTGGGCTTCATCTCGGCCGTGGCGTTCGCCACCATCCTCGCGGTGGTTGCCGGCTTGACCCTGGCGGGTGCGTCGGCGGTGTCCCATGACCTTTACGCCAGTGTGATCAAGAAAGGCAAGGCCAACGACAAGGATGAGATTCGCGTATCGAAGATCACCACCATTGCCTTGGGTGTATTGGCAATCGGCCTGGGTATCCTGTTCGAAAGCCAGAACATCGCGTTCATGGTCGGCCTGGCGTTCTCCATTGCCGCCAGCTGTAACTTCCCGGTATTGCTGCTTTCCATGTACTGGAAAAACCTCACCACCCGTGGCGCCATGATTGGCGGCTGGCTGGGCTTGGTTAGTGCCGTGGGTCTGATGATCCTCGGCCCGACCATCTGGGTCTCGATCCTGCACCATGAAAAAGCTATCTTCCCTTATGAATACCCAGCGCTGTTCTCGATGATCATTGCGTTCGTCGGCATCTGGTTCTTCTCCATCACCGACAAGTCGGCGGCGGCAGAGAAAGAGCGTGCGCTGTACTTCCCGCAGTTTGTGCGTTCGCAAACTGGCCTGGGGGCGAGTGGGGCGGTTTCTCACTAAGGTTGTAGCTGGATAAAGAAATGCCCCGGTCGAAAGGCCGGGGCATTTTTTTGTCTGGGGTTCTGTGTTGATGCTGATATTGCGTTCGCGAGCAAGCCCGCTCCCACACTTGACCGTGTTCCAGCATGTAAATGCGGTCAAATGTGGGAGCGGGCTTGCTCGCGAAGGCGTCAGATCAGACAAAACATTTTCTCAATACCTACACAAACAAAAACGGCCTCCACTAAGGGAGGCCGTTCTCAATGCAGCTAAGCAGTTGAGTGCTTACTTGCGATCTTCCAGCTTGGTGATGTCACGCGACTCGTAGCCGGTGTACAGCTGGCGCGGGCGGCCAATCTTGTACGGGCTGGAGAGCATTTCTTTCCAGTGGGAGATCCAGCCCACGGTCCGCGCCAGGGCGAAGATCACGGTGAACATGCTGGTTGGAATGCCGATCGCCTTGAGGATGATCCCCGAGTAGAAGTCGACGTTCGGGTACAGCGAGCGTTCGATGAAGTACGGGTCGGTCAGGGCGATCTCTTCCAGGCGCATGGCCAGTTCGAGTTGCGGATCGTTCTTGATGCCCAGTTCCTTCAACACTTCGTCGCAGGTCTTTTTCATCACGGTGGCGCGCGGGTCGCGGTTCTTGTAGACCCGGTGACCGAAGCCCATCAACTTGAACGGATCGTTCTTGTCCTTGGCCTTGGCGATGAACGTGTCGATGTTGGACACATCGCCGATTTCATCGAGCATGGTCAATACGGCTTCGTTCGCACCGCCGTGGGCAGGGCCCCACAGTGCAGCGATGCCGGCGGCGATACAGGCGAACGGGTTGGCCCCCGAGGAACCTGCCAGGCGCACGGTAGAGGTCGATGCGTTCTGCTCGTGGTCGGCGTGGAGGATGAAGATCTTGTCCATCGCTGCAGCCAGCACCGGGCTGATCGGTTTGATCTCGCACGGGGTGTTGAACATCATGTGCAGGAAGTTTTCCGCGTACGTCAGGTCGTTGCGCGGGTACATCATGGGTTGGCCCATGGAGTACTTGTAAACCATTGCGGCCAGGGTCGGCATCTTGGCAACCAGGCGGATCGCGGAAATTTCGCGATGCTGCGGGTTATTGATGTCGAGGGAGTCGTGATAGAAGGCCGACAGGGCGCCGACCACACCGCACATGACGGCCATCGGGTGGGCGTCGCGACGGAAGCCGTTGAAGAAGGTCTTCAACTGCTCGTGAACCATGGTGTGGTTCTTCACGGTGCTGACGAACTGGGCTTTCTGCTCGGCTGTTGGCAGTTCGCCATTTAGCAGCAGGTAGCAGGTTTCCAGGTAGTCCGATTTCTCGGCCAGTTGCTCGATCGGGTAGCCGCGATGCAGCAGAATGCCATTATCACCATCGATATAGGTGATCTTCGACTCGCAAGAGGCGGTCGACATGAAGCCTGGGTCGAATGTAAAACGGCCCGTGGCCGTCAGGCCCCGCACGTCGATAACATCGGGACCAACGGTGCCGGTTAAAATGGGCAGCTCGACGGGGGCTGCGCCCTCGATGATCAACTGCGCTTTTTTGTCAGCCATGTGGCCTCCTATTTATGCTTCAAATCATCAGACAGACCCCCCACGCAGGGCCCGCACCACTATATTGATATAAATCCAGATGTCAATTTGCCTAAAGTCTTGCACCAGAAGGCTTTAACCGTACTTTTTCCTCGAAATTGACTGCCATTTACGCCTTTTATACCGCCAGCGCAATCAGCTATTAGGGTGAGGTGCGCGCGTTGTCATTAGTAACCTAACTGTCTATACTCGGCCACCGACCGCCAAGGGCTTTTGGGCTTGCTTTCATTGGGGGTCGCACTCCCTGGGTGGTGCTTACCTGACCAGTGCACTCCCCAACAACTTTGCCCTGATTGTTAGGGGCTCTTCAGTGTGAAAAAAAGCCGTGAATAGCCAACGACCTGTAAACCTAGACCTAAGGACCATCAAACTCCCCATCACCGGCGTTACGTCGTTCCTGCACCGTGTTTCCGGCATCATCCTGTTCCTGGGCTTGGGCATCATGCTTTATGCATTGAGCAAATCCCTGGGTTCCGAGGAAGGATACGCCGAGGTGAAGGCATGCTTGACCAGCCCGCTGGCCAAGTTCGTAGCATGGGGCCTCCTGTCCGCTCTGCTGTATCACCTGGTAGCCGGTGTGCGCCACTTGATCATGGATGCGGGTATCGGTGAGACGCTGGAAGGCGGCCGCCTGGGCTCGAAAATCATCATCGCCATTTCCGTGGTGCTGATCGTTCTGGCAGGAGTTTGGATATGGTAACCAGCGTTACGAACCTTTCGCGTTCGGGCCTCTATGACTGGATGGCACAGCGTGTGTCTGCGGTCGTTCTCGCGGCTTATTTCATTTTCCTGATCGGATACCTCGTCGCAAATCCAGGCATCAGCTATGAGCAATGGCATGGCCTGTTTTCCCACAATGCGATGCGAATCTTCAGTCTGCTGGCCCTTGTAGCCCTGGGCGCACACGCCTGGGTTGGCATGTGGACCATCGCGACCGACTACCTGACGCCGATGGCGCTGGGCAAGTCCGCGACTGCAGTACGTTTTCTCTTCCAGGCAGTCTGCGGCGTCGCGATGTTCGCTTACTTCGTCTGGGGTGTGCAGATTCTTTGGGGTATCTGATTCATGGCTAACATTCCAACTATTTCCTTCGACGCCATCATTATTGGTGGCGGCGGTGCCGGCATGCGCGCTGCGCTGCAGCTGGCCCAGGGTGGTCACAAGACTGCCGTGATCACCAAGGTGTTCCCGACCCGTTCCCATACCGTATCGGCCCAGGGTGGCATCACCTGCGCCATCGCCTCCGCCGACCCGAACGATGACTGGCGCTGGCACATGTACGATACCGTCAAGGGTTCCGACTATATCGGTGACCAGGACGCTATCGAATACATGTGTCAGGAAGGCCCGGCTGCGGTGTTCGAGCTGGACCACATGGGTCTGCCGTTCTCCCGTACCGAACAAGGTCGTATCTACCAGCGTCCATTCGGCGGCCAGTCGAAGGATTACGGTAAAGGCGGGCAGGCTGCCCGTACCTGCGCCGCTTCCGACCGTACCGGTCACGCGCTGCTGCACACCCTTTATCAGGGCAACCTGAAAGCCGGTACTACGTTCCTGAACGAGTACTACGCAGTAGACCTGGTGAAGAACGCTGACGGTGCATTCGTCGGTGTTATCGCCATCTGCATCGAAACCGGTGAAACCACCTACATCCGCGCCAAGGCGACTGTTCTGGCGACTGGCGGTGCAGGCCGTATCTACGCGTCGACCACCAACGCCCTGATCAACACCGGTGACGGCGTCGGCATGGCCTTGCGTGCTGGCGTGCCGGTACAAGACATCGAAATGTGGCAGTTCCACCCGACCGGCATCGCCGGCGCCGGTGTACTGGTTACCGAAGGTTGCCGTGGTGAAGGTGGATACCTGATCAACAAGCACGGCGAGCGTTTCATGGAGCGTTATGCTCCGAACGCCAAAGACCTTGCTGGTCGTGACGTAGTAGCCCGTTCGATGGTTAAAGAAATCATCGCCGGCAACGGCTGTGGCCCGAACGGCGACCACGTGATGCTCAAGCTCGACCACCTGGGCGAGGAAGTGCTGCACAGCCGCCTGCCAGGTATCTGCGAGCTGTCCAAGACCTTTGCTCACGTTGACCCGGTACTGGCGCCAGTGCCAGTGGTCCCAACCTGCCACTATATGATGGGCGGCGTGCCGACCAACATTCATGGTCAGGCGATCACCCAGAACGCCGAAGGCGTGGACGAGATCATCCACGGTCTGTTCGCGGTAGGCGAAGTGGCGTGCGTATCGGTACACGGTGCCAACCGTCTGGGCGGCAACTCGCTGCTCGACCTGGTGGTATTCGGCCGTGCTGCTGGCCTGCACCTGGAAAAAGCGCTGACTGACGGCATCGAATACGATGACGCCACCGACGCCAACATCGAAACCGCCCTGGCGCGCCTGAACGCTCTGAACGAGCGCACTGATGGCGAAGACGTGGCAACCCTGCGTCGCGAGCTGCAAAGCTGCATGCAGAACTACTTCGGTGTGTTCCGTACTGGCGAATACATGCAGAAGGGTATTGCCCAGTTGGCCGACCTGCGTACGCGCATCGCCAACGTCAAGATCAACGATAAGAGCCAGGCGTTCAACACCGCTCGTATCGAAGCCCTTGAGCTGCAAAACCTGCTGGAAGTGGCCGAAGCGACTGCAATCGCTGCCGAGGTTCGTAAAGAATCCCGTGGTGCCCACGCCCGTGAAGACTTTGAAGATCGCGACGACGAAAACTGGTTGTGCCACACCCTGTACTTCCCGGGTGACAAGCGCGTAACCAAGCGTGCCGTGAACTTCTCGCCGAAGACGGTGCCGACGTTTGAACCGAAGATTCGGACTTACTAAGGGTGGCTGCCATGTTGAAAGTCAGTGTTTATCGCTACAACCCTGATCAGGACGCCGCGCCGTTCATGCAGGAATTCCAGGTCGATACCGGTGGTAAAGACCTGATGGTGCTGGATGTATTGGCACTGATCAAAGAGCAGGACGAGGGCTTCTCGTATCGTCGCTCTTGCCGTGAAGGTGTGTGCGGTTCCGACGGCATGAACATCAACGGCAAAAACGGCCTGGCGTGCATCACGCCGCTGTCCGCCGTGGTCAAAGGCAACAAGCTGATCGTTCGTCCACTGCCAGGTTTGCCGGTTATCCGTGACCTGGTTGTCGATATGAGCATCTTCTACAAGCAATACGAGAAAGTTAAGCCGTTCCTGCAGAACGACACGCCGGCTCCGGCCATCGAACGTCTGCAGTCCCCGGAAGAGCGTGAGAAGCTTGACGGTCTGTACGAGTGCATCCTGTGCGCTTGCTGCTCGACCTCTTGCCCATCCTTCTGGTGGAACCCGGATAAATTCCTGGGTCCAGCTGCCCTGCTGCAAGCGTATCGCTTCCTGGCAGACAGCCGTGACACCAAGACCTCCGAGCGTCTGGCTTCACTGGATGACCCGTTCAGCGTATTCCGCTGCCGCGGGATCATGAACTGCGTCAACGTATGTCCCAAAGGCCTGAACCCGACTAAGGCCATTGGTCACATCCGTAACATGCTGCTGCAAAGCGGCGTGTAACTGACGTTGTAGCAAAGCAGGACCGTTGTGCCCGTAAATGCTACGGCGCAGGCTTCAACCGGCGCCGTAGTTTTAACTTGAGCAGCGACTTACAAAGCCGCAGCTCTTATTTTGAAGAAATGAGACAAGCAGGGGCATTCGGGTTGGTACCCGAACTATCAGCGTGATCCTAAGTGGCTTGTTTTGGTCGCTGCACTTGGCCTTTTGCAAGCAAACTCGGTGTTTTCGCCGGTGGTGTCCCCAAATCGAGGGTGACCAAGCATGCAAGAAAGCGTGATGCAGCGCATGTGGAACAGCGGCTATCTTTCAGGTGGTAACGCTGCCTATGTGGAAGAGCTTTATGAGCTCTACCTGCACGACCCTAACGCTGTGCCAGAAGAATGGCGCACCAAATTTCAGACGTTGTCTTCAGACGGCAACGCTGCCACCGATGTATCGCACGCAACAATTCGCGATCAATTTGTGCTGCTGGCAAAGAACCAGCGCCGCGCCCAACCGGTTTCCGCCGGCAGCGTGAGCAGTGAGCATGAGAAGAAGCAAGTTGAAGTGCTGCGACTGATCCAGGCTTACCGGATGCGCGGCCACCAGGCGGCCCAGCTTGACCCGCTGGGGCTCTGGAAGCGTCCTGCACCTGCTGACCTGTCGATCAATCATTACGGCTTGACCAATGCCGATCTTGATACGACCTTCCGTGCCGGCGACCTGTTCATCGGCAAAGAGGAAGCGAGCCTACGCGAAATTCACGAAGCGTTGCAGCAGACATATTGCCGCACCATTGGCGCCGAGTTCACGCACATCACCGATTCCGAGCAACGCCACTGGTTCCAGCATCGTCTGGAAGGTGTGCGCGGCCGTCCGGTTTTGTCCGCTGACGTACGCAGCCATCTGCTTGAGCGCGTAACCGCTGCCGAAGGCCTGGAAAAATACCTGGGCACCAAATACCCAGGCACCAAGCGTTTCGGCCTGGAAGGCGGCGAAAGCCTGATCCCGATGCTCGACGAGCTGATCCAGCGTTCCGGTTCCTACGGCACCAAGGAAATCGTGATCGGCATGGCTCACCGTGGTCGCCTGAACGTGTTGGTCAACACGTTCGGCAAGAACCCGCGTGAACTGTTCGACGAGTTCGAAGGCAAGAAGAAGGTCGAGCTGGGTTCCGGTGACGTTAAATACCACCAGGGCTTCTCGTCCAACGTCATGACCACCGGCGGTGAAGTTCACCTGGCCATGGCTTTCAACCCATCCCACCTGGAAATCGTTTCTCCAGTGGTCGAGGGTTCGGTCCGTGCCCGCCAGGATCGTCGTAACGACGCTACCGGTGAAAAAGTCCTGCCGATTTCCATCCACGGTGACGCGGCATTCGCCGGTCAAGGCGTGGTCCTGGAAACGTTCCAGATGTCGCAGACCCGCGGCTTCAAGACCGGTGGCACGATTCACATCGTGATCAACAACCAGGTCGGCTTCACCATCAGCAACCCGCTGGACGCGCGCTCTACCGAGTACGCCACCGACGTGGCCAAGATGATCCAGGCGCCGATCCTCCATGTGAATGGTGATGATCCGGAAGCCGTGTTGTTCGTGACCCAGCTCGCGATCGACTACCGCATGCAGTTCAAGCGTGACGTGGTGATCGACCTGGTTTGCTACCGCCGTCGCGGTCACAACGAAGCGGATGAGCCTAGCGGCACCCAGCCGTTGATGTACCAGCAGATCACCAAGCAGCGCACCACCCGTGAGCTGTACGCCGAAAGCCTGATCAAGGCCGGCGTGGTTGACGATGCGCGTGTTCAGGCGAAGATCGACGAATACCGCAACGCGCTGGACAACGGTCTGCACGTCGTGAAAAGCCTGGTTAAAGAGCCGAATAAAGAACTGTTCGTTGACTGGCGTCCGTACCTGGGTCACACCTGGACTGCACGTCACGATACGTCGTTCGACCTGAAGACCTTGCAGGAACTGTCTGCCAAGCTGCTGGAAATTCCGGACGGCTTCGTCGTACAGCGCCAGGTTGCGAAGATCTACGAAGACCGTCAGAAGATGCAAGCCGGCGGCCTGCCGATCAACTGGGGTTACGCTGAAACCATGGCGTACGCGACCCTGGCGTTCGAAGGTCACCCGATCCGCATGACCGGCCAGGACATCGGCCGTGGTACGTTCTCGCACCGTCACGCGGTATTGCACAACCAGAAAGACGCGGGCACCTACATCCCGTTGCAGAACCTGTACGAAGGCCAGCCACGTTTCGACCTGTACGATTCGTTCCTGTCCGAAGAAGCCGTACTGGCGTTCGAATACGGCTACTCGACCACCACGCCAAACGCGCTGGTGATCTGGGAAGCCCAGTTCGGCGACTTCGCCAACGGTGCCCAGGTGGTTATCGACCAGTTCATCACCAGCGGCGAGCACAAGTGGGGCCGTCTGTGCGGTCTGACCATGTTGCTGCCACACGGTTATGAAGGTCAGGGTCCGGAGCACTCCTCGGCCCGTCTGGAGCGTTACCTGCAGCTGTGCGCCGAGCACAACATCCAGGTGTGCGTGCCGACTACCCCGGCCCAGATCTACCACTTGCTGCGTCGCCAGGTGATCCGCCCGCTGCGCAAGCCGCTGGTAGTGCTGACCCCGAAATCGCTGTTGCGTCACAAATTGGCCATCTCGACCCTGGAAGATCTGGCCGAAGGCTCGTTCCAGACCGTGATTCCAGAAATCGATGCATTGGATGCAGCCAAGGTGACTCGCCTGGTCCTGTGCAGCGGCAAGGTCTACTACGACCTGCTGGAAAAACGCCGTGCCGAAGGTCGCGAAGACATCGCCATCGTGCGTATCGAGCAGCTTTACCCGTTCCCGGAAGACGACCTGATGGAGGCCATCGCGCCTTACACCAACCTCACCAATGTGGTGTGGTGTCAGGAAGAACCGATGAACCAGGGCGCGTGGTACAGCAGCCAGCATCACCTGCGTCGCAGTATCGGCAACCACAAAGCAGGCCTTGGCCTGGAGTACGCCGGTCGTGATGCTTCTGCTGCACCTGCGTGTGGTTATGCGTCGATGCACGCCGAGCAGCAGGAAAAACTGCTGCAAGATGCTTTCACTGTTTAACGCCTTCGCGCTGACTGAAACCGAATTTTAAGGACACACAGATAATGGCTATCGAAATCAAAGCCCCGTCATTCCCGGAATCGGTTGCCGATGGCACCGTTGCCACCTGGCACAAGAAACCAGGCGAGGCCGTCAAGCGTGACGACCTGATCGTCGACATCGAGACCGACAAAGTCGTTCTGGAAGTGTTGGCTGAAGCTGACGGCGTACTGGGCGCAATCGTGGCTGAAGAGGGCGCTACCGTCCTGTCGAACCAGGTTCTGGGCTCGATCGAAGAGGGCAGCGCTGCTGCCGCCCCTGCTGCCGCTGCACCGGCTGCTTCGGCTCCTGCTGCCGCCCCGGCTGCTGGCGCTGAAGACCCGATCGCTGCTCCAGCCGCGCGTCAACTGGCTGAAGAAAACGGCATCAACCTGGCTTCCATCAAAGGCACCGGCAAAGACGGCCGCGTGACCAAGGAAGACGTGGTTGCTGCTGTTGAAGCGAAGAAAAACGCTCCAGCCGCCGCACCTGCCAAGGCTGCTGCCCCGGCTGCGGCTGCGCCTGTATTCGCTGCCGGCGACCGCACCGAGAAGCGCGTACCGATGACCCGCGTCCGTGCCACCGTGGCCAAGCGCCTGGTTGAAGCACAGTCGAACATGGCGATGCTGACCACGTTCAACGAAGTCGACATGACCGAAGTCATGGCCCTGCGTTCGAAGTACAAGGACCTGTTCGAGAAGTCCCACAACGGCGTACGCCTGGGCTTCATGTCGTTCTTCGTGAAAGCTGCCACCGAAGCGCTGAAACGCTTCCCGGCCGTCAACGCTTCCATCGACGGCGGCGACATCGTTTACCACGGCTACGCTGACGTCGGCGTTGCCGTGTCCAGCGACCGTGGCCTGGTGGTTCCGGTTCTGCGTAACGCCGAGCTGATGAGCCTGGCTGAAATCGAAGGCGGCATCGCTGGCTTCGGCAAGAAAGCCCGTGACGGCAAGCTGACCATCGACGAGATGACCGGCGGTACCTTCACCATCACCAACGGTGGTACTTTCGGTTCGATGATGTCGACTCCGATCGTCAACCCGCCGCAAGCCGCGATTCTGGGCATGCACAACATCATCCAGCGTCCGATGGCCATCAACGGCCAAGTCGTGATCCGCCCGATGATGTACCTGGCGCTGTCCTACGATCACCGCCTGATCGATGGTAAAGAAGCCGTGACTTTCCTGGTGACCATCAAGAACCTGCTGGAAGACCCGGCTCGTCTGCTGCTGGATATCTGATATAAGCAGCTGCAAGTTGCGAGCTACAAGCTGCAGGAAAAAGCAGCTTGGCTTGCAGCTTGCGGCTAAAAGCTTGTCGCAAATAGAGGATCTATTTTCATGACACAGAAATTTGACGTCGTAGTGATTGGTGCAGGCCCTGGCGGCTACGTTGCCGCCATCAAGGCCGCACAACTGGGCCTCTCGACTGCTTGCATCGAAAAATACACCGACAAGGAAGGCAAACTGGCTCTGGGCGGTACTTGCCTGAACGTCGGTTGCATTCCTTCCAAGGCGCTGCTGGACAGCTCCTGGAAGTTCCACGAAGCCCAAGACGGCTTCGCGATCCACGGCATCAACCATGCTGGCGTGACCATGGACGTGCCAGCAATGGTCGGCCGTAAAGCCAACATCGTTAAGGGCCTGACTTCTGGCGTTGCGACCTTGTTCAAGGCCAACGGCGTGACTTCCCTGCAAGGCCACGGCAAGCTGCTGGCTGGCAAGAAAGTTGAAATCACCAAGCCAGATGGCTCGACCGAAATCATCGAAGCTGAAAACGTGATCCTGGCTCCAGGTTCGCGCCCAATCGACATTCCACCGGCCCCAGTTGATAACAACGTGATCGTTGATTCGACCGGCGCCCTGGAATTCCAGGCTGTACCTAAGCGTCTGGGCGTGATCGGCGCTGGCGTGATCGGTCTGGAGCTGGGTTCGGTATGGTCCCGCCTGGGTGCTGAAGTGACTGTGCTGGAAGCCCTGGACACGTTCCTGCTGGCTGCCGACACTGCAGTCTCCAAAGAAGCGCTGAAAACCCTGACCAAACAGGGTCTGGACATCAAGCTGGGCGCTCGCGTGACCGGTTCGAAAGTCAACGGCGAAGAAGTTGTCGTCAACTACACCGACAAGGATGGCGAAAAAACCATCACTTTCGACAAGCTGATCGTAGCCGTTGGTCGCCGTCCAGTGACCACCGACCTGCTGGCCGCTGACAGCGGTGTAAGCCTCGACGAGCGCGGCTACGTGCACGTTGACGATCACTGCGCAACCTCCGTGCCTGGCGTCTACGCCATCGGCGACGTGGTTCGCGGCATGATGCTGGCGCACAAGGCTTCCGAAGAAGGCATCATGGTTGTCGAGCGCATCAAGGGCCACAAAACCCAGATGAACTACGACCTGATCCCATCGGTTATCTATACCCACCCGGAAATTGCATGGGTCGGCAAGAACGAACAGCAGTTGAAAGCTGAAGGCGTTGAAGTTAACGTCGGCACCTTCCCGTTTGCCGCTTCTGGCCGTGCCATGGCAGCGAACGACACCGGTGGTTTTGTCAAAGTCATCGCTGATGCCAAGACTGACCGCGTATTGGGCGTCCACGTGATTGGCCCGAGCGCTGCAGAACTGGTTCAGCAAGGCGCGATCGGTATGGAATTCGGCACCAGTGCCGAGGACTTGGGCATGATGGTCTTCTCCCATCCGACCCTGTCCGAAGCGTTGCACGAAGCAGCGTTGGCAGTGAATGGCGGCGCCATCCACATCGCCAACCGCAAGAAGCGCTAAGCGAGATAATAAGAAACCACGGCGGAGTTGCCCGTCGTGAGCCTTGCGCGCAAGACTCACCGCGGAATATCCGCTGGACGCAGCCTTGCGCAGCTTTACGGGCCTTGAGCCCCGCAAGTTGCGCAAGCAGCAGTCACAGGTGGCGCGGCACTCATAATGAGCGCAGCGCCGAATGCGCAGTACCTAACGAAGACGGTAAAAAGCATGAATCTTCACGAGTATCAGGGTAAGCAGCTGTTCGCTGAATACGGCCTGCCAGTATCCCAGGGTTTCGCAGTCGACACCCCGGAAGCAGCAGCAGAAGCTTGCGACAAAATCGGTGGTACCGAGTGGGTTGTCAAAGCCCAGGTCCACGCTGGTGGTCGCGGTAAAGCGGGCGGCGTTAAGCTGGTTCGCAGCAAAGAAGACGCCAAGGCCTTCGCACAGCAGTGGCTGGGCAAGCGCCTGGTGACTTACCAGACTGATGCCAATGGCCAGCCAGTCACCAAGATCCTGGTTGAATCGTGCACTGATATCGCTAAAGAGCTGTACCTGGGCGCTGTCGTTGACCGTTCGAGCCGTCGCATCGTGTTCATGGCTTCCACCGAAGGTGGCGTGGACATCGAGAAGATCGCCCATGACACTCCAGAAAAAATTCTGAAAGCCACTATCGATCCACTGGTTGGCGCTCAGCCATTCCAGGGTCGCGAACTGGCTTTCCAGCTGGGTCTGGAAGGCAAGCAAGTTGCCCAGTTCGCCAAGATCTTCGTAGGTCTGGCCAAACTGTTCCAGGATCACGATCTGGCCCTGCTGGAAGTGAACCCGCTGGTGATCAAGGCTGACGGCGATCTGCATTGCCTCGACGCCAAGATCAACATCGACGCCAACGCCATGTACCGTCAGCCTAAGCTGAAGACTTTCCACGATCCGTCGCAAGACGATCCGCGCGAAGCGCACGCTGCCAAGTTCGAGCTGAACTACGTAGCCCTGGAAGGTAACATCGGTTGCATGGTCAACGGTGCTGGCCTGGCCATGGGTACCATGGACATCGTCAACCTGCATGGCGGCAAACCAGCCAACTTCCTCGACGTAGGCGGTGGTGCTACCAAAGAACGCGTAACCGAAGCCTTCAAGATCATCCTGTCCGACTCCAACGTCGCTGCAGTACTGGTCAACATCTTCGGCGGCATCGTTCGTTGCGACATGATTGCCGAAGGCATCATCGGTGCAGTGAAAGAAGTCGGCGTGAAAATCCCGGTTGTTGTTCGCCTTGAAGGCAACAACGCTGAACTGGGCGCTAAAGTACTGGCAGAAAGCGGTTTGAACATCATCGCGGCTACCAGCCTGACCGACGCTGCTCAACAAGTTGTTAAAGCTGCGGAGGGCAAATAATGAGCGTCCTGATCAATAAAGACACCAAAGTTATCTGCCAGGGCATTACCGGTTCCCAAGGTAGTTTCCACACCCAGCAAGCCATCGAATACGGCACCAAGATGGTTGGTGGTGTAACTCCTGGTAAAGGCGGCACCGAGCACCTGGGTCTGCCAGTGTTCAACACCGTGAAAGACGCTGTAGCTGCCACTGGCGCCACCGCCAGCGTGATCTACGTTCCAGCTCCTTTCTGCAAGGACTCGATCCTGGAAGCAGCCTTCGGCGGCATCAAGCTGATCGTTTGCATCACTGAAGGCATTCCTACCCTGGACATGCTGGACGCTAAAGTTAAGTGCGACGAGCTGGGCGTAGTCCTGATCGGCCCTAACTGCCCAGGCGTGATCACTCCAGGCGAATGCAAGATCGGCATCATGCCAGGTCACATTCACTTGCCAGGTAAAGTCGGTATCGTTTCCCGTTCCGGCACCCTGACCTACGAAGCTGTGAAGCAGACCACTGACGCCGGTTTCGGTCAGTCGACTTGCGTCGGCATCGGCGGTGACCCGATCCCAGGTTCGAACTTCATCGACATCCTGAAACTGTTCCAGGAAGACCCGAAGACCGAAGCGATCGTGATGATCGGTGAGATCGGCGGTTCGGCTGAAGAAGAAGCGGCTGCCTACATCAAGGCACACGTGACCAAGCCGGTTGTTTCCTACATCGCTGGTGTGACTGCCCCTGCTGGCAAGCGCATGGGCCATGCTGGCGCAATCATCTCTGGCGGCAAAGGCACTGCAGACGAGAAATTCGCTGCACTGCAAGACGCAGGCGTTAAAACCGTGCGTTCGCTGGCAGACATCGGCAAGGCCCTGGCCGAGCTGACTGGTTGGGCTGTCAAGTAAGCCTCGCGCTTAGCTGACGCTTCACCAAGCAAAGGCCACCTTCGGGTGGCCTTTGTGCTTTCTGGTGTCGATCAAATTTCGCACCTGATGAAGATCAAAATGTGGGAGCGGGCTTGCTCGCGAATGCAGTGTGTCAGTCGATGCATAAGTTGACTGAACCGCCGCCTTCGCGAGCAAGCCCGCTCCCACATTTTTTGTCCGTATTGTCAAATTAGGTATGAAAACGCGACATTTGGATGTCGCTTATCGGACAGTGCGCCCCGCAACAGTGCGTTCGTCAGCCAAATTCTGTAACCTACCCGCCTCTTTATGCGTGTGCCTCCCAAAAGGAAGCCCCGCGCTAGACCGGTCGGCCCCCATCAGGGCTGGCAGTATTTCCCTCATCCATAGGGAATCCCTCTCTAAATTCCGATTCAGTAGTGTGGTATTTCCTCAAATGAAAGTGTTGAAAAGCCAGGATATCCTGGCGTTGGGCTTTATGACCTTTGCCCTGTTCGTGGGCGCCGGCAACATCATCTTCCCGCCTATCGTTGGTTTGCAGTCCGGGCCTCATGTCTGGATGGCAGCGCTGGGCTTTCTGATCACCGCAGTGGGTTTGCCGGTGGTCACCGTGATCGCCCTGGCCAAGGTCGGCGGCGGTATGGACGCGTTGAGCAGCCCGATCGGCAAGATCGCCGGTGGCCTGCTCGCGGCGGCGGCGTATCTGGCGGTAGGACCGCTGTTCGCCACCCCGCGTACCGCGACCGTGTCCTTTGAAGTGGGCCTGGCGCCGCTGACCGGCGAAAGCCCGCTGGCGCTGTTTCTCTACAGCTCGGTGTACTTCCTGGTGGTGTTCTTCGTTTCCCTGTACCCAGGGCGACTCCTGGATACCGTGGGTCGCTTCCTCGCTCCACTGAAGATCATCGCCTTGGCGATCCTCGGTATTGCGGCATTTGCCTTGCCGGCCGGTGAAGTGGGTGTCGCTACCCCGGAATACGTGGCCGCACCGTTTTCCCAAGGCTTTATCCAGGGCTACCTGACCATGGATACCCTGGGCGCCCTGGTGTTTGGCATCGTGATCGTGAATGCCATCCGCTCCCGTGGCGTCGAGTCGCCCAAGCTCATCACCCGTTACGCCATCATTGCAGGCTTGATTGCCGGCGTGGGCCTGGCCTTGGTGTACTTCAGCCTGTTCCGCCTGGGCTCGGGCAGCCATGCCGTCGCCGCCGGCGCGAGCAACGGCGCAGCGGTACTGCATGCTTACGTGCAACACACCTTCGGCTCCCTGGGCAGCGGCTTCCTGGCTGTGTTGATCTCCCTGGCGTGCCTGGTCACCGCCGTTGGCCTGACCTGCGCCTGCGCCGAGTACTTCAGCCGTATCCTGCCGCTGTCCTACAAGGCGCTCGTCGTTATCCTGGCGCTGTTCTCGCTGTTCGTGTCCAACCTGGGCCTGACCAAGTTGATCGCGTTCTCGATCCCGGTGCTGACGGCGATCTACCCGCCGTGCATCGTGCTGGTGGCCCTGAGCTTCTGCAAAGACTTCTGGCAGGAGCAGGGCCGCATTGTTGGTCCGGTGATGCTGGTGTCGTTCATCTTTGGCTGCATCGATGCGCTCAAAGGCGCTGGTCTGGCCGACTGGATGCCGTCGCAATTGGCGCACCTGCCGCTGAGCGAGCAGGGCCTGGCGTGGCTGGTGCCGTCGTTTTTGACCCTGGTAGTGGCGTTTGTGGTTGATCTTCTGCTCGGCAAGCGCAGCGAAGCGATCGCTTGATCCGCTAAAGGCTCTACCGAAATGCCCCGTATCAATCGATACGGGGCATTTTTTGTATTTGTGAGGCTACAACCCTCTAGAGTTGGAATGCGGTAGGTGTGGGAGCGGGCTTGCTCGCGAAAGCGGTGTACCAGTCACCGAATATATTGGCTGGACCACCGCTTTCGCGAGCAAGCCCGCTCCCACATTCAGATCGCGCTCCGCCATCATCCACTGTGCAATAGGACCCGCATGTCGTTCATCGAAACCAATCTGATCCACCTGCTTGCCGCGCTCTGGTTCGCCTTGTGCTGGGGCGGCTACACCCGCTATGCCACCTGGAAAGCGCGGGACACGGCCTGCCTGGCCAGTGTGCTGCATCTGTATCGCGAAGACTGGATGCGCCGCATGCTGATGCGCGACAACCGCATCGCCGACGCCAGTGTGATCGGCAACCTGGAGCGTAATGCCTCGTTCTTCGCCTCCAGCACCTTGATCATCCTCGCCGGTATTCTCACCGTGCTGGGGGCCTCGGAGCGGGCGGTGTCGTTGCTGGCGGACATTCCGATGGTGCAGCAGGCGTCCCAAGGCATGTCGGAAATCAAGTTGCTGTGCCTGGCACTGGTGTTCGTCTATGCCTTCTTCACCTTTAGCTGGTGCATGCGCCAGTACAACTTTGCGGCGGTGTTGGTGGGTTCGGCACCGATGATCGGTGAGCGGCATGTGTCGGAGCAGGAACGCAAGGCGTTCGCCCTGCGCGCGGCGCGGGTGATTTCCATGGCGGCCAACCAGTTCAACTTTGGCCTGCGCTCTTATTACTTCGGCATGACCATGTTGGCGTGGTTTGTCAGCCCCTGGTTGTTCATGTTGATGAGCACCGGGGTGGTGCTGGTGCTGTACCGTCGGGAGTTTCATTCCGACGTCTTGCAAGTGATGGTGTATACGCAGACCGACACGCCGATGCCCGAGGCGGTTAAAGAGGCGGCTTAACTAACGCTGCAAATAAAAAACCCAGACAAAGTAAAGCCCGCTATCTAAGCGGGCTTTCTTTTTGCAGCAGTGCTATTTCTAGCCGCGGTCTCAAGAACCGGTGGCGGGTGTAGCAGGTGCAGCTTCTTTTGCAGCGGCGGCGTTCGATTCAGCCTGAGCTTTGGCAGCTTCGGCGTTTTCTTTCGCAGCGTCGTTCACTTTATCCTGAGCCTTCGCCATGTCTTGCTGAGCTTGCTCGGAATGTGCAGCGGCGTCTTGGGCTTTGTCTTCGGATTTTTTGTCGCAGGCAGCGAGACCGAGGGCAGCAGCGAGCATCATGGAAATAGCTAAAGTCTTGCGCATGGGGTGTTTCTCCTTATTGAAGATATCTACTGGCCTTTCGAGCACGGTGCTCCGGTATTAGTTCCTTTTCTTTCACAGATATATAAACCGCTGACTTAAAGGAACTTTTCCCCGCGCCACCGATTTTGCGGATCAACACTAATAAGAGTCCTGAACGAATGACCGAAAACCCTTTGTTAGAGCGTGCGACGCGCTTTGTATCGGCCTTGCGCCATTGTCAGGTGCTGGGTATTACCGCTCATCACGCAAGCATGGAGGGCATCACGCTGATCATGCCCTATGCCCCCCATCTCGTCGGTGATCCCAATACGGGCGTGATCCATGGTGGCGCCTTGACCTCCCTGATGGACACGGCCTGCGGCATGGCCACGCTGTGCGTGTTGCCGGAGTTCGAAGTGTGCCCGACCCTCGACCTGCGCATCGACTACATGCATCCCGCAGAGCCTCATAAGCCCGTATATGGTTTCGCCCAATGCTACCGCGTCACCACTGACGTGATTTTCACCCGCGGCTTCGCCTACCAAGACGATCCGCAACAGCCCATCGCCCATGTAGTCGGCACCTTCATGCGCATGGGCAAGCGTCTCAAGGGTACGCAAGGGCTGGGCAGCGCCATCAAGGGAGAGCAGGCATGACACATCGATTCAAGACCCGCCTGGAACAGGCCCATGCGCGCGGCAACTACGATGAGCTGCTCAGCCTGATTCCCTACGCGAAGTTGATCGGCATCGAATGCACCCGCCTGGGGGACGAACTGCTGTTTCGCCTGCCGGCGAGCAAGGACAATATTGGTAACCCTATATTGCCGGCGCTTCACGGCGGGGTGATCGCCGGCTTTATGGAGCTGTCGGCGGCGCTGCACCTGCTGGTCTTTACCGGGGCGCCGGGCCTGCCGAAAATCATCGATTTCTCCCTGGATTACCTGCGCGCCGGGCAGTTTCGCGACACCTACGCCAAATGCCAGGTATGGCGCCAAGGCCGACGGGTGGCGAATGTCGCGATCACCGCCTGGCAGAGCACTGCGGCGGAACCGATTGCCACCGCTCGCGCGCATTTCAAGATCGAGGAACCAAGTCGCCCTTGAAATCCTGGCCTTAGCCCCCAACTTGGATGACAACCCGCCGCCAATCATTGAGTAAGCGGCCACTGCCATCCAATTGGAGTTTGATGACCATGAGCGTGGAAACTCAAAAGGAAACCCTGGGCTTCCAGACCGAGGTGAAGCAACTGCTGCACCTCATGATCCATTCGCTGTATTCCAACAAGGAAATCTTCCTTCGCGAATTGATCTCCAACGCCTCTGACGCTGTCGACAAATTACGTTTCGAAGCCCTGTCCAAGCCTGAGTTGCTGGAAGGTGGCGCCGAACTGAAAATCCGTGTGAGCTTCGACAAGGACGCCAAGACCGTCACCCTCGAAGACAACGGCATCGGCATGAGCCGTGAAGACGCGATCACCCACCTGGGTACCATCGCCAAATCCGGTACCGCAGATTTCATGAAGAACCTGTCGGGCGATCAGAAGAAAGATTCGCACCTGATCGGCCAGTTCGGCGTGGGCTTCTACTCGGCTTTTATCGTTGCCGACAAGGTTGAAGTGTTCAGCCGTCGCGCCGGCCTCGACGCCAGCCAAGGCGTGCACTGGTCGTCCAAAGGTGAGGGCGGATTCGAAATCGCCACCATCGACAAGGCTGACCGTGGCACTCGTATCGTGCTGCACCTCAAAGCCAATGAAGATGAATTCGCCGACGGCTACCGCCTGCGCAACATCATCAAGAAGTACTCCGACCATATCGCTTTGCCCATCGAGCTGCCGAAAGAACAGGCCGCTGCCGAAGGCGAAGAACAACCTGCCCAGGAATGGGAGGTGGTCAACCGCGCCAGCTCTTTGTGGACCCGTCCTCGTACCGAAGTCAAAGACGAGGAATACCAGGAGTTCTACAAGCACATCGCCCATGACTACGAGAACCCGCTGAGCTGGAGCCACAACAAGGTCGAAGGCAAGCTGGAATACAGCTCGCTGCTCTACGTACCGGCCCGTGCTCCGTTCGACCTGTACCAGCGCGAAGCGCCAAAAGGCCTCAAGCTCTACGTGCAGCGCGTGTTCGTGATGGACCAGGCGGAATCCTTCCTGCCGCTGTACCTGCGCTTTATCAAAGGCGTGGTCGACTCCAATGACCTATCGCTGAACGTGTCGCGGGAAATCCTGCAGAAAGACCCGATCATCGACTCCATGAAGTCGGCGCTGACCAAGCGCGTGCTCGACATGCTGGAAAAACTGGCGAAGAACGAGCCTGAGCAATACAAGGGCTTCTGGAAAAACTTCGGCCAGGTCATGAAAGAAGGCCCGGCCGAAGATTTCGCCAACAAGGAAAAAATCGCCGGCTTGCTGCGCTTTGCTTCGACGCACGAAGAGGGCGGCGAGCAGGTGGTGTCCCTGGCCGAGTACCTGGCCCGCGCCAAGGAAGGTCAGGACAAGATCTACTACCTGACCGGCGAAACCTACGCCCAGGTCAAGAACAGCCCGCACCTTGAGGTCTTCCGCAAGAAAGGCATCGAAGTGTTGCTGCTGACCGACCGTATCGATGAGTGGCTGATGAGCTACCTCAGCGAGTTCGACGGCAAGTCGTTCGTCGACGTGGCCCGTGGTGACCTGGACCTGGGTAACCTGGACTCCGAAGAAGAGAAGAAAGAAGCCGAAGAAGTCGCCAAGGCCAAAGAAGGCCTGGTGGAGCGAATCAAGACTGCCTTGGGCGATGCCGTCAGCGAAGTGCGGGTTTCCCACCGTCTGACCGATTCCCCGGCGATCCTGGCCATCGGCGAGCAGGACCTGGGCATGCAGATGCGCCAGATCCTCGAAGCCAGCGGCCAGAAGGTTCCGGACTCCAAGCCGATCTTCGAATTCAACCCGGCTCACCCGTTGATCGAGAAGCTCGACGGCGAGCAAAGCGAAGAGCGGTTTGGCGACCTGTCGCACATCCTCTTCGACCAGGCGGCCCTGGCCGCTGGCGACAGCTTGAAGGACCCGGCCGCGTATGTGCGCCGCCTGAACAAGCTGTTGGTTGAACTGTCGGTCTGACACCGTTGTAGA
>NZ_QAJM01000006.1:84958-115105 GCF_003852405.1 Pseudomonas sp. KBW05 | reverse complement strand
CGTTCTAGTGCACCTCAACTGGAGTAAATGATGAGCCAAGTCACTGTGCGTTCCGTGGTCTATCAGCTTGATGGCCAGTCCTATGAAAGCCGCCTCGCGTTCGATGCCAGCCACAAAGGCCCGCTGCCGGGCCTGTTGATGGCGCCGAACTGGATGGGAGTGAGTGCGGGTGCCGAAGAGATCGCCAAGAGCGTGGCCAGCAAAGGCTATGTGGTGCTGATCGCCGACCTCTACGGGCAAACCGTTCGCCCGTCGAATGGCGATGAGGCCGGCGCGGCGATGATGCCGTTGAAAAACGATAACCCTGAGTTGCTCAAGCGCATGCAAGCGGCCTTTGAGCAACTGCAGGCCCAGGTCGAAGTGGATACCGCCAAGTTGGCGACCTTCGGTTTCTGCTTCGGTGGTTTCTGCTCGCTGGAGCTGGCGCGTACCGGCGCACCTCTGAAGGCCGCCGTGTCGTTCCACGGCACCATCGACACCCAGAACCCGGCGGGTGCCAAGCACATCCAGGGTTCAGTGCTGGTGCTGCACGGCGCATCCGATCCACTGGTGCCAAAAGCGCAACTGCCGGCGTTTGAAGATGAAATGAACGCGGCTGGGGTGGATTGGCAATTGCTGAGCTACGGCGGCGCGGTGCATTCCTTCACCGACCCGCACGCCAATGTGCCAGGCAAGATGATGTATGACGCGAAGACGGCCAAGCGGGCGTTCAAGTCGATGCATGATTTGTTGGATGAAGTGTTCCAGGGCTGATTCTTTGGCGCCTGTAGCGGCCTCATCGCAGGCAAGCCAGCTCCCACATTTGAATGCGTTCACAAATCAAAATGTGGGAGTGTTTCAGGGCTGATTTTTTGGTCCTATTGCAGGCAAACCAGCTCCCAGATTTGAATGTATTCACAAATCAAAATGTGGGAGCGGGCTTGCTCGCGAATGCTATCTCACAGGCAACTCAATCCTTTCTGTTTCACCGGGCACCGTCGGCCAATCCCCCGCCGCCCAACGCTGCCGCGCCTGTTCAATCACCGCCGGATCACTCGCCACGAAATTCCAATTGATCCGACGTGGCCCATCCAGCGCCGCGCCGCCAAACACCACCAAGTGGCACTCCGTCTCGGCAAACAACGCCATCTCCTGACCCTGTGGCAAAACCACCAGGCTGTTTACCTCCAGCGGCTCACCGTCCAGTTGCACGTCGCCTTCCAGCACATACACCGCCCGTTCCTCATGTTCATCGGGGATCAACAGGGTGGTGGCCGTCTGCATCCGCACTTCGGCATACAGCGTCGGCGACAGGACGGGTACTGGTGACTTCAGGCAGAAACCACTGCCGGCGATCAGGCGAATCTGCACCCCCAGATTGTCGCTGAACGGCAGGCTTGTCGCCGGGTGATGGCTGTAGTGGCCTGGCCCGGTCTCGTGATCCTTGGGCGAGGCCAGCCATACTTGCAAGCCGTGCAGGTTGAATCCTGCGGCCTTGACGGCATCGGGCGTGCGTTCGACGTGGGCAATCGCGCTGCCGGCGGTCATCCAGCTGACGTCGCCGGCCTGCACCACCTGGTCCGAGCCCAGGCTGTCCTTGTGCTGCAAGGTGCCTTCGAACAGGTAGGTGAGGGTGGAGAGGCCGATATGCGGGTGCTGGCGGATATTCATGCCGCTGCCCGGCGCATAGCGGGTCGGCAGCATATGATCGAAAAACACGAACGGCCCGACGCTGCGGCATTCACGGGAGGGCAGCGGGCGCAGGATCGGCTGGCCTTCCACGTCTTCGGGGCGTGGGCGGATCACGGTAAGGGCGGTCATGGCAGGTCCCAGTCTGAGCGGGTTGGATGGCGTTGAGCATAACCCGCTCGCCGGGATGTTGCCGCTACTGGCTGAAGGCGCCTTCGGACAATTTGGTGTCGATGCTGATCTCGGCGGTGGTCATCAGCTTGTGCACCGGGCAACGGTCGGCCACGCGATGCAGTTCGTCGCGCTGCGCATCGGTGAGCACGCCCTTGAGAGTCAGCTTGACGTTGAGCTTGTACTTGCCCTTTTGCTCCTCAGAGGCGTCGTGGGTGACTTCCACGGTCACGCCGGTGAGCGGGATGTCCTTTTTCTGCGCGTAGAGTTTCACGGTCAAGGCCTTGCAGGAGGCCAGGGCAGCGTCGAAGTAGTCGTGGGGGGAGGGCGCCGAGTCATCGCCACCGAGGCTCTTGGGCAGGTCGGTGAACAGCTCGTGGTTATTGATATTCACGCTATGGCGAAAGTTGTCGTGGTTGAGCGTATTGACGGTAACGGGCATGGCAAACCTCACAGGAAGGGCAGGATGAAGGTCATGCAGTTATAGAGCATGGGCGCGTTCGGGTGTTCCATGTTTTCTACAATCAGTTTCGCCGCGATTGTGCTAGGGGTTTATATCGCGTTTTCGTCTTACGCAAAGTGGCGCAAGGGCCGATACCTTCAAGACCAGCCAGCTGCAAATGGATGCAGCGCTTTTGGAAGGAACCAAGGCATGAGTATCAGAAGTCTGAATATCGCCCCGCGCGCCGGCCTGGGCTTTGGCGTGTTGGCATTGATGGTGTTCGCGTTGGGCGGCTTCGCCCTGTTGCAGATGGCCAATATGCGCCAGCAGTCCGATCAGGTGGAGAACAACTGGCTACCCAGCGTGATGGCGGTAGGGGAGATGAGCCAGGACCTGTTGCGCGTGCGTGCGCTGACCCTGCGCCTGCTGCTCAATCGTGACGCCCAGGCGCTGGCACAGAACGAGCAGAAGCTCGGCGACCTCAAGAACGGCCTGCACCAGGCGCAGAGCTTGTATGAAGCGCTGATCGTGCTGCCCGAGGAACGCACCCTGTTCGACCGTTTCAAGGCCCAGGAGCTGCAATACCTGCAACGTCAGGAGCAGGTCATGGGGCTTTCCAAGAGCAATCAGTTGGACGACGCGATCAAAGTGGTCAACGGCGAGATGAATCAACTCGCCGACGAAATGGCCGTCACTCTGCATGACCTGGTCAAACTCAATAAAACCAATGCCAACCTGGCCGCGAACGTGGCGCAGAGCGTGTTCAGCCAGTCGCGCAGTTGGGTGGTGGGCATGATTGCACTGACGGCGCTGATCACCATCGGCCTGGCCGTGTGGCTGACTCGCAGCATTGTGCTGCCCCTGGCGCAGTCGCTGAAAGTCGCCCAGGGCGTGGCCAGCGGCGATCTGACCGGCGAGATCAACGTCACCGGCAAGGACGAGCCCGCGCGTTTGCAGCAAGCGCTCAAGGGCATGCAGGAACACCTGCGGGACACTATCCGGCAGATCGCCGAATCGTCGAACCAACTGGCCTCCGCTTCCGAGGAGCTCAGTTGCGTGACCGAGGATGCAACCCGTGGCCTGCACCAGCAGAACCAGGAAATCGAGCAGGCAGCGACGGCGGTCAATCAGATGACGGTGGCCGTGGAGGAGGTGGCCAGCAACGCGGTGGCCACGTCTCAGGCGTCCCGGGAGTCCGACCGCATCGCCCAGCAGGGGCGTGAACAGGTGCAGCAGACGGTGGTGTCGATCGAGGCGCTGGCCTCGGATGTGACGGCGAATGCCACGCAGGTCGAGGATTTGGCGCAGAAGGTCTATGGCATCAGCAAGGTGCTGGATGTGATCCGTTCAATTGCCGAGCAGACCAACCTGCTGGCGCTGAATGCGGCCATCGAGGCCGCCCGGGCCGGGGACGCCGGGCGTGGATTTGCGGTGGTGGCCGATGAAGTGCGGGCGCTGGCGCATCGCACGCAGCAGTCCACCCAGGAAATCGAGCTGATGATCAGCGGCATCCAGCAGGGTACCGATCAGGCGGTCAGTTCCATGCAACACAGTAATACGCGGGCACACGCCACGCTGGAAATCGCCAAATCGGCGGGGACAGCGTTGGAGGCGATTGCGTCGGCGTTTACCTTGATCAATGAGCGAAACCTGGTGATCGCCAGTGCGTCGGAGCAGCAGGCGGCGGTGGCGCGGGAGGTGGATCGCAACCTGATGAATATTCGTGATCTGGCGCATCAGACGTCTACCGGGGCGAACCAGACCAGTGCGGCGAGCCAGGAGTTGTCGCGGTTGGCGGTGGATTTGAACACCATGGTGGCGCGGTTTTCGGTGTAGGGCTCAGAATCCGGTTGGCCCCTTCGCGAGCAAGCCCGCTCCCACATTTGACCGAGTACATCCTTTGGAATGCGGTCAAATGTGGGAGCGGGCTTGCTCGCGAAGCAGGCGACTCGGTCTTAAATACTGGCACCCATAAAAAAGCCCCGAACCAGTCGGGGCTTTTTCATGCAATCAAGCGACAGGCCTTACTTACCCTGCCAGCGTTTCAGCACCAGGGTGGCGTTAGTGCCACCGAAGCCGAAGCTGTTGCTCATCACGGTGTCGATCTTGGCGTTTTCAACGGTCTTGAGCTGGATCGGCATATCAGCGACGGCCGGGTCCAGTTCATCGATGTTGGCCGAGCCGGCAATGAAGTTGCCTTCCATCATCAGCAGGCAGTAGATCGCTTCGTGAACGCCGGCGGCGCCCAGGGAGTGACCCGACAGGCTCTTGGTGGAGCTGATGGCCGGAGCCTTGTCGCCGAATACCGCACGTACGCCTTCCATTTCCTTGGCGTCGCCGACCGGAGTCGAGGTGCCGTGGGTGTTCAGGTAGTCGATTGGGGTATCCACGGTGGACATTGCCATCTGCATGCAACGGATGGCGCCTTCACCGCTTGGTGCAACCATGTCGTAGCCATCGGAGGTCGCGCCGTAGCCAACGATTTCCGCATAGATCTTGGCACCACGGGCCAGAGCGTGTTCCAGCTCCTCGACCACCACCATGCCGCCACCGCCGGCGATGACGAAACCGTCACGCTTGGCGTCGTAGGCGCGGGAGGCCTTTTCCGGGGTTTCGTTGTACTGGGTGGACAGTGCGCCCATGGCGTCGAACAGGAACGATTGGCTCCAATGCTCTTCTTCACCGCCGCCGGCGAACACGATGTCCTGCTTGCCCAGCTGGATCTGCTCGACCGCAGTACCGATGCAGTGAGCACTGGTGGCGCACGCCGAGGAGATCGAGTAGTTCACGCCCTTGATGGCAAATGGCGTGGCCAGGCAGGCCGAAACGGTGCTGCCCATGGTCCGCGTGACACGGTACGGGCCAACGCGCTTCACGCCTTTTTCGCGCAGGATGTCCAGCGCTTCCATCTGGTTGAGGGTCGATGCGCCGCCCGAACCGGCGATCAGGCCGGTGCGTACGTTGGAAACCTGGTCGTCGCTCAGGCCGGAGTCGGCGATGGCGTCTTTCATGGCCAGGTAGGCGTAGGCGGCAGCGTGGCCGACGAAGCGATAGATCTTGCGATCGATCAGTTCTTCGAGGGGCAGGTCGATGGAGCCGGAAACCTGGCTACGCAGACCCATTTCGGCATATTCCGGGTTGAAGCGGATGCCAGGGCGACTTGCACGCAGGTTAGCGGTGACGGTCTCTTTGTCATTGCCCAGGCAAGAAACGATGCCCAGACCAGTGATAACGACGCGGCGCATGCGGATAACCCTTAAAAGTTGTCAGTGGAAGTGAATACGCCGACCCGAAGGCCTTCGGCAGTATAGATCTCGCGACCGTCGACGCTCACCGAACCATCGGCGATGGCCAGGTTCAGCTTGCCCTTGAGGACGCGCTTGATTTGAATGTTGTAGGTGACTTTCTTGGCGGTCGGCAGGACCTGGCCAAAGAACTTCACTTCGCCCGAACCCAGGGCGCGACCGCGACCCGGCAGGCCTTGCCAGCCGAGGAAGAAACCGACCAGCTGCCACATGGCGTCAAGGCCCAGGCAGCCTGGCATGACAGGATCGCCTTCGAAGTGGCAGGCAAAGAACCAGAGGTCCGGGGTGATATCCAGCTCGGCGACCAATTCACCTTTGCCGTACTTGCCACCCTCTTCGCTGATATGGGTGATGCGATCCACCATCAGCATGTTCGGGGCGGGCAGTTGCGCGTTACCTGGGCCGAACAGCTCACCGCGACTGCAGCGCAGCAGGTCTTCCCGGGTAAAGGCGTTTTGTTTGGTCATGCGAGCTCCTCAATAATCCCATGCGGCAGGGTAGGGTAAATCTTCCCGAACCGACTGAAGCGTTACGCCTCATACCGGCAGCCTACACATAGACTATTGCGTTGTAGTGAAAGTCACAGCGGCAAGGCACTGAATGTACACTTGTTCACTGAAATTTTAAACCGGGCCTGTTTATCGGTCCGTTTGGGTGCCTAAGACTGCCGCACTTTCGTCTTTCACGCCAGTCGGACTTGGCTGATGGCGTGGCGCTATTGCACCCAACGTTGCAGGATTTGCTGCAAATCCGTGCGTTTGAATGGCTTGGCCAGGTAATCGTTCATCCCGGCGGCCAGGCAGGCTTCGCGGTCGCCCTGCAAGGCGTTGGCGGTGAGGGCGATGATCGGCAGGTCGGCGCAGCCCGGCAATTGGCGAATCTGCCGGGTCGCCTCGTAGCCATCGATCAGCGGTAATCGGCAGTCCATCAGGATTGCGGTGAAAATCAGGCTTTCGGCACTGCGGATCGCCTCGGCGCCGTCGGTGGCCAGGCTGACTTCAAAGCCCAGGCTGCGCAACATGGCTTCGACCACGGTACGGTTGACCGGGTTGTCCTCCACCAGCAACACATGGCGGCCATCACCGGCGCTGCTTTTGCCGTCGCCGTCATGGGCAATCTTCGGCAAGTATTGCTGGTCGATGGCCAGGGGGATTTCCAGGGTAAACACCGAGCCACGGTTTTCTTCGCTTTGCGCGCGCAGCGTGCCGCCCATGCGTTCGGCCAGGGTGCGGGCGATGGGCAGGCCCAGGCCGGTGCCGCCGTAGCGTCTGGAAATGGAGCTGTCGGCCTGCTGGAACGCGTCGAACATCAACTCCAGGCGCTCGGCCGAAATGCCGATGCCGCTGTCACGTACGGTGCAGGTGAACCACAGCAGTTCGTGATCGAGGGGTTGCCACTGTGGCTCGATGGTCACGTTGCCCTGTTCGGTGAACTTCAAGGCGTTGCCGATCAGGTTGACCAGGATTTGCCGGATGCGGGTCGGATCGCCTTGCACTTGCAGGGCGGCCATGCCCGGCGGAATCCGCAGCTCCAATACCAGCCCGCGTTGCACGGCACTGTGCTGGAAGGCTTGGGCGCAGCTGTTGATCAGGTCTGCCAGGTTGAACGGAATATGCTCCAGCTCCAGGGCGGCCCGTTCGATGCGCGAGAAGTCGAGGATGTCGTTGATGACCTTGAGCAAATGCTCGGTGGACTCGGAGGCCAGCGCCGCATATTCGGTCTGCTCCTCGGTCATCTCGGTGGTTTCCAGCAGTTGCAGCATCCCCAGTACGCCGTTCATCGGCGTGCGCAGCTCATGGCTCATCATCGCCAGGAAATCCGACTTGGCATTGTTCGCCCGTTCCGCCTCTTCGCGAGTCTGGATCAACTGGGCCATGGCCTGGTGTTGCTCGCGGCTGGCCTGGTTGAGGCCTTCGGCCAGGTTGTTGATATGCCGCGACAGGTCGCCCAGCTCCGAGTCATCGACAATCGGCAGCGGTGTCTTGTAGTCGCCTTGCTGGATCGCCTTGACCGCGTGGCCCATGGCGCTGATCGGCTGTGACAGGCTCGCGGCCAGGCGCCGTGCCAGCAGGAACGTAAACAACAGGGCGAACAGCGCCAGGATGCCGGCCTTGAACAGGATTTCCTGCTGGCGCTGGCTGAAGGCGTCGTTGGACATGCCGACGATCACCCGTCCCAGGTAATCCGCGCGGGGCGGCTTGGGTTCGTTGAGGTTGTCCTGGAAGAAGTCATTGCCCAGTTGGATATGTTGCAGGCGGATCGGCGCCTGGAAGACTTTGACCGACAGCGAGCGGTCATGGGTTTCCGAGGGTTGTTCAACGTATACCAGGATGTTCTCTGCGCTGTCCTGGATCTCCAGAAAGCGCACATGGGGCGTCGCCAGTGTCGCGCGCAGCAGGCTCTCCAGCACATCGTTGTTGCCGGAAATCACCCCGTATTCGGTGGCGGGCGCTAGCTGGTTGGCGATCAGTTGGCCGGTGTGGTCCAGCTCCTGGCGCAAATCCTGGATGCGCACGAAGGTAAAGAAGCTGATCAACAGCAACGTCAGCAACAGTGCCGGGCCCAGGGTAATAAGCTGGGTGCGGGTGTTGATATCCCAACGACGACGCAGGGTCATGGGCGTTTTTCTCCTTCGGCCAACCGGGCGGCGACGTTGGTTTCATCAACCTCTTCGAGCCCCAGCGAGCGTGCGACTTGCGGGTTGCCCGCGACTTTGAAGTGTTCCGGGTACAGCGTGCGTGGCCAGGTGGCCGGTGGCTGGTCCAGCAGGCGGTCGAGCACTGCCAGCCAATCGCTCTGGTCGCTGTAGGTGCTGGCCAGGCTGCCGGCCCGGACGAACCCGGCATTGGGCCCCACCAGCGGCAATTGCCGGGCGTAGCTGCTCAACAGCAGGTTTTTCGCGGTTTTCGGGTTGTAGAGTTGCGGGTCATCGAGGCCGAGCAGCACATCACTGCTCTTGAACAGGTTTTGCAACGGGCGGCTGTCATTGGTGTTTTCCCACAGCTGCGGCACTACTTCCAGGCCCATGGGCGTGGCGTACTCACGCAGTTCTGGCAGGAGGAACTCGCTGTCGGCCGCGTAGAGCACGCCGATGCGCCGGGCCTGGGGCAGGATGTTGGCGATCAACTGCAACTGGCGCGCCAACGGCGGGTCGCTCCACAGCAGGCTGATCCTGGCCGGTAGGTGGTTGCCCAGGCGTTGCCGGGCTTGCAGGCGACTGATGCGCAGCACCAGGGTCGGCGGGCCCTGGGCGTCTTGCAGGCGCCAGTCGAGCCCCGCCAGGTCCAGCAGGACCAGGCGCGTGCTCGCGGGCAGGCGGCCCGGTGCGGGCAAGTCCTTGAGCGGGGTAAAGGTGACGTGGTCTTCCGGGCGTGCCTTGGCCAGGGCTTCGGTGAAGGCCTGTACGCCAGCGCCGTCGTCGGCGGCGGTCAGCAGGATATCGGCAGTCCAGGCCGGCACACTGAACAGCAGGCACAGCAACAGCAGGGCGCGCCGCCAAAGCCTTGGCCTATAGACGTGGGTCATCCTTGACTGAGCGCCCATGTCAGAACTCTAGCTCCGCACTGAAATAGAGCACATGACGCGAGTCGTAGTTGTTATCGGCCCAGGTGGTGGGCTGGTTATCGAGGCGTTGTTGCAACATGCCGGCCAGCTCCACGTTGGCTTTGCCCAGGGCAATGCGCTTGGCCACCCGCAGGTCGACCCGTTCGAAGCGATATTGGTTGAGCGCATCGTCGCCATAATAGAACAGCGCGCTGGACCAGCCCCGGCCCCATTCCCGCAGCCAGCCGGCCGAGCCACTGTTACGTGCGGTCTGGGCCTTGTCCTTGGGGTTGCTGGTGGTTGCATCGACGTAAGCATAGGTCAGCCGCAGGCGGTCGGCGCTGCTCATGCGCCAGTCGAATTGGGATTCGGCGCCGGTAAACCGCGAGCTGTTGGCGTTGCTGGCAATGTACTGGTTATTGCGCAGCGGCGAACTGATCATTTCGGTGATCTCGTCGTAGAACAGCTTCACGTCCAGGTTCAGCCCGATGTCGGCGAAGAAGCCGTTGTAGCCCAGTTCCCGCGAGCGCATCAGCTCTTTGTCGAGGTTGCCCGGGCCACGTGTCACCACAAAGTACTGGCCGGTATTCTGCCCGTAGGCCGGTGAGCTGAGGTTGGTGACGCGGTAGCTCCAGTTGACGTTGTTCTCGAACATGTCTGGCGAGCGGATCGCCTCGGAATACACCGCGCGCAAACCGTGGCGCGGGTTGATCAGGTAGTTGACCGCCACCCGTGGCGTCAGCGAGCTGCCGCTCAGGTGGGTGTCTTCGAACATCGCACCGCCCTGCAACAACCAGTGCTCGCTGGCGCGCCATTCCAGTTGGCCGAACAGACGCCAGGTGGTGTCGTCCAGGGTGCCGTTGAAGTAGGTGTCGGAGTCGGCGCGGTCATAGCGATAATTCACACCGCTGACCAGGCGCAGGCTGTCGGACAGGCTCAGGGTGTCCTGAATTTCCAGGTCGTAGCGGCTTTCGCGGGTGCTTTGGTTGATGTCGCCGCACACGTTCTGGTTGGCACCGTTGCGCCACTGGTCCAGGACCTGGTTACCCAATGCTTGCTCGTCGGCGCTGCCCGGCGGGGCGACGCCCTGGCTGTAGCTGTCCATGTGCCGCGCCAGTTGTTCGGCGTAGTTGGGGTTGAGCTGCCAAAGCCGCGTCAATTCGGGGCTGAACGAGACCTTGGCGTCGCAGGCCTTCCAGATCTGCTGGCGATCCCACTGTTGGGCCGAGCCCTGAATATACAGGCTGTGTTCGGGGTTGAAGTCGAAGTTCCAGCGCAGGGATGCGGCATAGTCCTTGGCAGCGACGTCGGAATTGTTGCCACCTTCGGTAATCCCGTCGAATACCGGCGTGTAGGTATAGGGCCGCTGGTTGGTCCCTTCCTTGGCATTCAGTTGCCAGTCGATGCTTTGTTGCGCGGTCAACGTTTGGCTCACAGCCAGGCTGAAGCGGTTGAGGCGACGGCTGTCGCGGCGGTCGGCACCGGCGGCATCGCTGTCAAAGCCGTCGTCCTGTTGCCCGGACAAGGACAGGCGCAGGTCGCCGGTGTCCCAGCGCACGCCTTGGCTGGCATAAAAGTCGTTGATCCCGCGCTCACCGCGGATGACTTTCACCCGCGTGCCCTGGCTGTTGGCCGGCGAGCGCGTCAGGATATTGACCACCGCCATCAGCGCATTGGCGCCGTAGCTGACGGTGTTGGGGCCACGGAATACTTCGATGCGCTCGATATCTTCCATGGCCACTGGAATGTCGCTCCAGTCCACGGTCGCCAGGCCGGCGCGGTACACCGAGCGCCCGTCGATCAACACCTGCATGCGCCGTGCGTCGCTGGCACTGGTGCCGTGGTAGTTCACCGCCGCCTGGTTGCCGGTGGTGTAGCCGACCATCATCCCCGGCACCAGGCGCAGCAGCTCGCTGATGTCCCGCGCGCCGCTGGCCTTGATCAACTCGCTGTCGATCACCGTCATGCTGCCCGGCACGGCGGCGGCCGATTGCTTGAGGCGGGTGGCAGTGAGCACCTGCGGCAGCGGTTGGCTGTCGAGGAACAGGTCGTCGGCCAAAGTCGTGCCGCTGCACAGCAGCATCAGCAGCAGGGATGAACGGGGAGGAGGGCCCAAATACACGGAACGGCCTTGATAATTGCGGATAGCCGCCCATGTTAACTGAGGTCGGGCCATTTGCCAGTCGTAGGACTTGCAATTACTTCACACAAATGTGGCATTTTCTGACATTCCCACGAATTGACGTGGGGGCTGGCTGCAAGCGGGTCGCTCCGTATAATGCCGCCATCGCCACTGGTATGGATTAACGGATTGCATATGACTGAACAGCGCCCTATTGCGGTCCTCGGAGGCGGAAGTTTTGGCACCGCCGTGGCTAACCTGCTGGCCGAAAACGGCCACGCGGTACGCCAGTGGATGCGTGATCCCGAGCAAGCCGAGGCCATCCGGGTACACCGCGAAAACCCCCGTTACCTTAAAGGCATCAAGATCCACGCGGCGGTCGAACCCGTCACGGACTTGCGGGCAACCCTGACGGCGTGCGACCTGTGCTTCGTCGCGCTGCCGTCCAGCGCCTTGCGCGCGGTGCTGGCGCCTCATGCCGAGCGCTTGGCCGGCAAGCTGCTGGTCAGCCTGACCAAGGGCATCGAGGCGCAGACCTTTATGCTGATGAGCGAAATCCTCACCGAGATCGCCCCCGAGGCGCGCATTGGCGTGTTGTCCGGGCCGAACCTGGCGCGGGAAGTCGCCGAGCACGCGCTGACTGCCACGGTGGTCGCAAGTGAAGATGAGGAACTGTGCGAGCGGGTCCAGGCCGTGCTGCATGGCCGCACCTTCCGCGTCTACGCCAGCGGCGACCGGTTTGGTGTCGAACTGGGCGGCGCGTTGAAAAACGTCTACGCGATCATCGCCGGCATGGCGGTGGCGCTGGGCATGGGTGAAAACACCAAGAGCATGTTGATCACCCGCGCGCTGGCCGAGATGACCCGCTTTGCGGTGAACCAGGGCGCCAACCCGATGACCTTCCTCGGGCTGGCCGGCGTGGGCGACTTGATCGTCACCTGCTCGTCGCCGAAAAGCCGCAACTACCAGGTCGGTTTCGCCCTGGGCCAGGGCTTGAGCCTGGAAGACGCGGTGACGCGCCTGGGCGAAGTGGCCGAAGGCGTCAACACCCTCAAGGTGCTGAAGGCCAAGGCCCAGGAAGTCGGCGTGTATATGCCGTTGGTCGCCGGGTTGCACGCGATCCTGTTTGAAGGGCGCACCTTGAACCAGGTCATCGAGTTGCTGATGCGCGCCGAACCGAAAACCGATGTCGACTTTATTTCCACCAGTGGTTTCAACTGAGGAACGCGTCATGAACGATCCGAAAGCAGCGCCCAAGTACGAATCCATTGTGTTGCGCATCCTCTGGATGCTGGTGTTTGCCCTGGTGTGGCAGGTCGCGCAGTTCCTGCTCGGCGCCTTGGTGGTGGTGCAACTGATCTACCGCCTGGTGTACGGCGCGCCGAACCTGGGCCTGATGAACTTCGGCGACAGCCTCAGCCAGTTCCTCGCGCAGATCGGCCGCTTCGGCAGCTTTCACACCGAGCAAAAGCCGTGGCCATTCGCCGATTGGCCAACCCCGCGCGCACCCGAGGGCGAAGCCGCCCACAGCGTGCCGCCCGCGCCGCACCCGGTGCGCGATGAGGAGCCAAAACTGTGAAGCTGTGGATTTTGCGCCACGGTGAGGCCGAAGGGCATGCCCGCACGGATGCCGAGCGCAACCTCACCGAACATGGCCGTGGCGAAGTCTTGCGCAGTGCCGCGCACCTGATCGGCCAGCCCCTCAGTGCAATCATCGCCAGCCCCTATGTGCGGGCGCAGCAGACCGCACAACTGGTGCGCCAGGCCTTGGGTTTTGAGCCGCAAATCCGCACGGTGCCGTGGCTGACGCCCGAGGGCAACCCGCTGCAAGTGCTGGAAAAGCTCGACACCGATGACAACGTGCTGCTGGTCAGCCATCAGCCGTTGGTGGGCAGCCTGATCAGCTTTTTGCAGCATGGCCATCAGCGTCAGCCGCAACCGATGCACACCGCGAGCCTCGCGGAACT
This sequence comes from Pseudomonas sp. KBW05, assembly GCF_003852405.1. GTDB lineage: Bacteria > Pseudomonadota > Gammaproteobacteria > Pseudomonadales > Pseudomonadaceae > Aquipseudomonas. Next base: position 101,887 of record NZ_QAJM01000006.1, on the reverse strand, counting down.
GGAAGGGGATTTCCCGCTGGCGGGGCTGATGAGCCTGGTCAGCGTGAAGAATCCGTAGGCTGGATCGCGGCTTTGTGTGTGCTATATAGTCAGCCAAGCAAGTGCTTGGTTGGCTATGTTCGGACCACAAAGGAGCGCGTCCCATGCCCGTCGCTTTTCGTTTGCCGTTGCAGGTCTTCTTTGAACGTGAAGCGCGCCATCCGCGCAAAACCTTTCTGGTACAGCCCGTCGGCGGGGGCGAGGTGCACAGCCTCACCTGGGGCGATGTCGGCCAACAGGCCCGTTGCGCCGCGCACTGGCTGCGCGCCCGTGAACTGCCCCACGGTTCGCACATTGCCCTGATCTCGAAAAACTGCGCGCACTGGATCATCGCTGACCTGGCGATCTGGATGGCCGGGCATGTCTCGGTACCGTTGTACCCCAACCTCACTGCCGACTCCGTCGCCCACGTGCTGACACACTCCGAGGCGGCGCTGGTGTTTATCGGCAAGTTGGACGATTGGCCGGCGATGGCGCCCGGTGTACCCGCAGGTGTGCCAACCATCAGTCTGCCGCTGTGCCCGCCCGACACGTTTGATTTCAGCTGGGCCGACCTGCAAGCCTGCCCGCCCATTCAAGACAACCCAGAGCCTGCGGCATCGGACCTTGCGACCATCATCTACACCTCCGGCACCACCGGCCTGCCCAAGGGCGTGATGCACAGTTTCGGCGCCCTGGGCTTTGCCGCCACGCGCGGCACCGAAGTGTTTGGCCTGGGGGAGGGTGACCGGTTGCTGTCGTACTTGCCGCTGTGCCATGTGGCCGAGCGGATGTTTGTCGAGATGGCGGCGATCTATACCGGGCAAACCGTATTTTTCGCCGAGAGCCTGGATACCTTTCTGACAGACCTGCGCAGGGCGCGGCCGACGGCGTTGTTTGGTGTGCCGCGCATCTGGACCAAATTCCAGCTGGGCGTCTACGCCAAGATCCCGCAAAAGCGCCTCGACACCCTGTTGCGCCTGCCGTTTATCGGCAAGCGTGTGGGCCACAAAGTGCTCGCCGGCCTTGGGCTGGATGCGCTGCGCATCGCCCTGTCCGGCGCGGCGCCGGTGCCCGAGGCGCTGCTGCGCTGGTATCAACGCCTGGGCCTGGATGTGCTGGAGGTGTACGGCATGACCGAAAGTTGCGGCTATTCCCATGTGTGCCGCCCCGGCCAGCAGACAATCGGCTGGATCGGCCAGCCATGCCCGGGTGTTGAAGTGCGCATCGACGCCTCGGGTGAAGTGCAGGTGCGCAGCGGTGCGACCATGCTCGGTTACTTCAAGGACCCCGAGAAGACCGCCGAGACCCTCACCGCCGATGGCTTCCTGCGCACCGGCGACAAGGGCGAGCAGGACGCCGACGGCCGCCTGCGCTTGACCGGGCGGCTCAAGGAGATCTTCAAGACCAGCAAAGGCAAATACGTGGCCCCGGCGCCGATTGAAAACCGCCTGGCCGAACATGCCCACATCGAGCAGGTGTGCGTGGTCGGCGATGGCCTTGGTGCGCCGCTTGCGTTGTGTGTGCTATCGGCGCTGGCGCACGACCGCCAAGCCCTGCACGCCAGCCTTGAACGCTGGCTGGAGGCGGTCAACCAGCGGCTGGATAAACATGAGCGCCTGCGCCAGTTGGTGGTGGTGAATGACAACTGGGCGGTAGAAAACGGCTTCCTCACGCCGACCCTGAAGATTAAGCGCAACGTGATCGAATCGACTTACGGTGCACATTTGCAGACTTGGAGCGAGCGTTCCGAATCCGTTCTGTGGCAGGATTAGGCTCATCATAAAACCAACAAAGGACTCCCCCATGGGCCTGTGGCGCACCCAACCCAACATCGAACAACTCAACGCGATCCAGAAAAACACCATTGGTGAACTGCTGGATATTCGCTTCGAAAGCTTCGACGACGAATCCCTGACCGCCAGCATGGTGGTTGACCACCGTACCCATCAGCCCTACGGCTTGCTGCACGGCGGCGCGTCGGTGGTGCTGGCGGAAAGCGTCGGCTCCATGGCGGCCTACCTGTGTATCGACGCCAGCAAGTTCTATTGCGTGGGCCTGGAGGTCAACGCCAACCACCTGCGCGGTGTGCGCAGCGGGCGGGTGACGGCGGTGGCGCGGGCGATCCATATCGGCCGCACCACCCAGGTGTGGGACATCCGCTTGACCAGCGATGAAGGTAAAGCCAGCTGCGTTTCGCGCCTGACCATGGCCGTGGTGCCGCTCGGCGAGCAGCCACCCGCGCGATAGGCGTGGCGTGAGTGTCATCATTCCTGGCAGTTACAGTCATTGCTGTTGCGGCCAGGCGTGGTGACAATCGATTTCTGTTTTTGTAGATGAGTCCGGTATGTCGCAGCACGTGTTTTTTGCCCACGCCAATGGTTTCCCTTCGGCTACGTACGGCAAGTTGTTTGCCGCCCTGGCCCCGGAATACGCCGTGGCTCACTTGCCGCAGCACGGTCATGACCCCAGGTTTCCGGTGGACGATAACTGGCAGAACCTGGTGGACGAGTTGATCCACCATTTGGAACAGCAGCCGGAACCGGTGTGGGGCGTGGGCCATTCCCTGGGTGGCGTGCTGCATCTGCACGCGGCCATGCGTTGCCCGCAGTTTTACCGTGGCGTGGTAATGCTTGACTCGCCGGTGCTGACCCGTGCCGACCGCTGGGTGATCCGCGCCGCCAAGCGCCTGGGCTTTATCGACCGCCTGACCCCGGCCGGGCGCACCCTGGGCCGGCGTGAAGAATTCAATGATCTGGACAGCGCGCGCAGCTACTTCGCGGGCAAAACCCTGTTTCGCGGTTTCGACCCGGAATGCTTCGACGCGTACCTGCAACATGGCCTGCATCAGGTGGGCGACCGCCTGCGCCTGCGCTTCGATCCGGCCACCGAAATCAGCATCTACCGGGGCGTGCCCCACACCAGCCCCGGCCAGGTGCGCCAGTTGAAAGTGCCGCTGGCGGTGGTGCGCGGCCGCCAGAGCCGGGTGGTGATGCGCCATCACGCCAGCGGCGTCGATCGCTTGCCGATGGGCGAAATGCTCACCATGCCCGGCGGCCATATGTTCCCCCTCGAACGCCCCCAGGACACCGCGACCTTGATCAAGAACCTGTTCTCCCGTTGGGCCGCCCGTGAGGGCCACTGCGCATGAGTGTGCCGGTCGAGGAAGTACGCCTGAGCCTGCCCCACATCGAACTGGCGGCTCATCTGTTCGGGCCCGAAGACGGTTTGCCGGTGATCGCCCTGCATGGCTGGCTGGACAACGCCAACAGCTTTGCGCGGCTGGCGCCGAAGCTTCAGGGCTTGCGCATCGTCGCCTTGGACATGGCGGGGCATGGGCATTCGGCGCATCGTCCTGCAGGAGCCGGTTATGCCTTGTGGGATTACGTCCACGATGTGCTGCACGTCGCCGAACAACTGGGCTGGAAACGTTTTGCATTACTTGGCCACTCCCTTGGCGCCATCGTGTCCCTGGTGCTGGCCGGTGCGTTGCCTGAGCGGGTGACGCACCTGGGATTGATCGATGGCGTGATCCCTCCGACCGCCAGCGGCGAGAACGCCGCCGAGCGCCTGGGCATGGCGTTGCAGGCGCAGTTGAACCTGCAAGACAAACGCAAGCCGGTCTACACCACCCAGGACCGTGCCGTGGAAGCGCGCATGAAAGGCTTGGTGGCAGTCAGCCGCGAAGCCGCAGAATTACTGGCCCAGCGCGGTTTGATGCCGGTGCCGGGCGGTTACACCTGGCGCACCGACAGCCGTTTGACCCTGGCATCACCGATGCGCCTGACTGATGAACAAGCCATGGCCTTCGTGCGTCGGGTGGGTTGCCCTACACAGTTGGTAGTCGCGGCCGACGGCATGCTGGCGAAACATCCAGAATTGCTTTCCCAGCTACCCTTCACCGTGACCACGCTCCCAGGCGGCCATCATTTGCACCTGAATGACGAGCCCGGTGCGGCTCTTGTTGCAGACTGTTTCAATCGGTTCTTCTCTGCGCCTTGACTTGGCGGGGTCAACTGCCGAGGCTGGGCGGATTGAAAGGGAGTCAACCATGAACCATCTCAACACTGCTCTGACCTCCGCTGGCCACGGCGCGTTGATTCTATGAGCGTGCGTAACGGCTGTATCCGTATCCTCGGGCTAAGCCTGCTCAGCCCACTGGTGTTCGCCGCCGACGTGCCGGGTAGCCAGGACCTGCCCGCCGTGGCCCGGCAAGTCGACGCACAAATTGTCGATTACCGCCCCGCTGAAGAAAAGGAACGCATCTACCCCATGGGTGCGATCCGCAAGATCAGCGGCCAGTTGCGCTACGAAGGCCAGGCCACTGCCCGCGGCCAGGCCACGGCGATTACCTATGAGTTGCCCGCCGAGCACAGTTCCAGCACCGCGTTCACCGCCACGCGCGAGGCGTTGCAGGCCAAAGGCGCGCAGTTGTTGTTCTGGTGCAAGGCCCGTGATTGCGGCGAAAGCAGCCTGTGGGCCAACGAGATCTTCGGCAACGCCAAGCTGGTGGGGGCCGACAGCGAGCAGGAATACCTGCTGCTGCGCCTGGCCGAGCCGCAAGCGAACAGCCTGATCGCGCTGTATGCCATTACCCGCGGCAACCGCCGTGCCTACCTGCATGTGGAACAGTTGGATGCCGGCGCGCCGCTGGGTGACCTGCTGCCCACCTCAGCCACGCTATTGCGTGAGCTTAAAAGCACCGGCGAGCTCGACTTGCCGAAGTTGGGCGCCGAGCCGGACGACACCTGGCTGACCCTGATTTCCCGCGGGCTCAACCTCGACACCACCCTGCGTGTCAGCCTCGCCGGGCCGAATGCCGAAGCCTGGCGCCAGGCCTTGATCGACAAGGGTGTGCGTGCCGCGCGCCTGGAGACCGGCACCGGCGAGACCCAGGGCCTGCACCTGCATCTGATACGCTAGGCGTTATCGGGCGAACGGCCCCGCGCCGTTCGCCTAAGCTGTCTTCCTAACGCCTCCTGCTAGAGATACCCCATGCTCAATAACGATCGCCTGCTGGTGCAAATCCTGCTGCTGGTGCTGTTTGGTGCCAGCTTCTGGGTCATGGCGCCGTTCTGGTCGGCGCTGTTCTGGGGCGCGGTGCTGGCGTTTGCCAGCTGGCCGCTGATGCGTTTGCTGACCCGCGCCCTGGGTGGCCGCGAATCGCTGGCCGCCGGCATCCTGACCCTGGGCTGGATGCTGCTGGTGGCGGTGCCGCTGGTGTGGCTGGGGTTCAACCTGGCGGATCATGTGCGCGATGCGGTGGCGCTGATCAAGGATATCCAGGTTGACGGTCTGCCCGAAGCGCCGACCTGGCTGGGTTCGATCCCGTTTGTTGGCGAGCGACTGGTGGGCATGTGGGACAGCATCGACCAGCAGGGCGCTGCGTTGATGGTCACGCTCAAACCCTACCTGGGCCAGGTCGGCAACTGGCTGCTGGCGCGCAGTGCGCAGATCGGCGGCGGCATTTTGGAGCTGACCCTGAGCCTGGTATTCGTATTCTTTTTCTACCGTGACGGGCCGCGCCTGGCGATGTTCGTGCATCGCCTGCTGGAGCGCTTGATCGGTGACCGCGCCGGTTACTACATCGAACTGGTGGCGGGCACCGTGCAGCGGGTGGTCAACGGTGTGATCGGCACAGCCGCCGCGCAGGCGCTGCTGGCATTGATCGGCTTCCTGATCGCCGGCGTACCGGGCGCGCTGGTGCTGGGGATCGTCACCTTCCTGCTCAGCCTGATCCCCATGGGCCCACCGCTGGTGTGGATCCCGGCCACGGCCTGGCTGGCCTGGAAGGGCGACTACACCTACGCAGTGTTCCTTGGCGTGTGGGGCACGTTCATCATCAGCGGCGTCGACAACGTGCTCAAGCCGTACCTGATCAGCCGAGGCGGCAACCTGCCGCTGGTGATCGTGCTGCTCGGGGTGTTTGGCGGGTTGATTGCGTTTGGGTTTATCGGCCTGTTTATCGGCCCGACGTTGTTGGCGGTGGCGTATAGCTTGTTGATGGACTGGAGTGCGACCCAGGCCCAGGGCCGCCGGGAAGACAAACCCTTATAACTGGCAGGTCTCGATCAGTGTGGGAGCGGGCTTGTGTGGGAGCGGGCTTGCTCGCGAAGGCGGTGGTTCAGTCACCAGATGTGTTGACTGGCACGCCGCTTTCGCGAGCAAGCCCGCTCCCACATGGGCCTGCGCCAGCCTGTTAGGTTCGCGGAAGCCACATGACAGCAGTCAACCCACCACCAGGGGTCTCCTCCAGGCTCAGCTTCCCGCCCAAGCGCTCCGCCGCATCCTTGGAAATCGTCATGCCCAAACCAACGCCACCGGAATTGCGGTTGCGCGAGCCTTCCAGGCGAAAGAACGGTTCGAACACCGCCTCGCGCTGATCGGCGGCAATCCCCGGCCCATGGTCGATCACGCGGATAATCAGGGCCTCACGGCTGTCCTCCAGCTCGACCCGCGCCGTGCCGGCATAACGCAGCGCGTTGTCGATCAGGTTGTTGAGGCACGAGCGCAAGGCCATCGGTTGTACCTGCAATGGCGCGCACGTGCCGCCGTGTTGCACGTCGGAGCCTTGGTCCTGGGCGTTCTCGCTCATGGATTCCACCAGCGCCTGCACGTCGAGCCAATGCCGGGTTTCGCTGGTGCGTTGTTCGTGCAGGTAGCTCAGGGTCGCGTCGAGCATGCCGATCATGTCGTTGAGGTCCTGGCGCATCTGGCCCTGCAACTTGGGGTCTTCGATCTGTTCCAGGCGCAACTTGAGGCGTGACAGCGGCGTGCGCAGGTCATGGGACACCGCACCGAGCATGCGCGCACGCTGGCTGACCTGTTCGCGGATGCGCCGTTGCATCAGGTTGAAGGTCGATGCCGCTTGTTTCGCCTCCCGTGGCCCGGACTCGTCGAGGGGCGGGCTGTCGAGGTCCAGGCTCAGGCGCTCGGCGGCTTCGCTGAGGCGCTGGATCGGCCGGCTCAGCAGCTTGGCGCCGTACCAGGCGGCGATGATCAATGAGATGAACTGGAACGTCAGCGGCACCACCGGCCCGCCAAACCAGGGGCGACGGTGTTCCTTGATCAGCGGCACCATGCTGCCGTCCGGTTGCTCGATAAAGGTTTCCTGGGGCGGCGGCGGTGGCGGGCCGTAATAGCGGAACCAGGCGATGGCCAGTACGTGGGCGAGGATGATCGCCACCAGCAATACGCCGAACAGCCGCCCGAACAACGTATTGAAGGTGGCACGCATCAACCGATATCCCGGGCGTCGAACAGGTAGCCTTCGCCGCGTACGGTCTTGATCAGCTGCGGAGCCTTGGGGTCATCACCGAGCTTCTGGCGCAGGCGCGAGACCAGCAGGTCGATGCTGCGGTCGAAGGCTTCGATGGAGCGACCCCGGGCCGCATCCAGCAACTGTTCGCGACTCAATACGCGGCGCGGCCGTTCAATAAACACCCACAGCAGGCGGAACTCGGCGTTGGACAGCGGCACCACCAGGCCGTCGTCGGCCACCAGTTGGCGCAGCACGCTGTTCAGGCGCCAGTTGTCGAAGCGGATATTGGCACGCTGCTCGGTGCGGTCATCGCGTACGCGGCGCAGGATGGTCTGGATACGCGCCACCAGTTCACGCGGTTCGAACGGCTTGGACATGTAGTCGTCGGCGCCCAGTTCCAGGCCGATGATGCGGTCGGTGGGTTCGCAGCGGGCGGTGAGCATCAGGATCGGGATGTCCGACTCTGCGCGCAGCCAGCGGCACAGCGACAGGCCGTCTTCCCCTGGCAGCATCAGGTCGAGCACCACCACGTCGAAGGTTTCGGCCTGCATGGCCACGCGCATGGCCGCGCCGTCGGTGACGCCGGTGGCGAGGATATTGAAGCGCGCCAGGTAGTCGATCAGCAGTTCACGGATCGGCACGTCGTCATCGACAATCAGCGCGCGGGTGTTCCAGCGCTTTTCATCGGCGATCACCGAACCTTTGTGCTCGTCGTTCATAGAGACGGGAGGGGTATGCATAGTGCGATCATCTGCCTGGTTGTGACGGTCAGCATAGGCGCCCAGCCCCATGACTGGAAGTGCTGGACGGTGGGTCGTGCGGGCGAGGCTAGCGGTGGGGCGTGTTGGGGGCATGTCGTGAATGTATCAGCTTTGAAATAATCGGCTGAAACACCCGTTTCAGTGCGTCCTGTCAGTATTTACCGATCATCGGATCCCGCAACGGCGCCGCTTGCGCTACAATCCGCGCCGATTTCGACTTGCCTGAGAGCCCATTCCAATGTCCGTCTGCCAGACTCCTATCATCGTCGCCCTGGATTACCCCACTCGTGACGCCGCACTGAAGCTGGCTGACCAGTTGGACCCGAAGCTTTGCCGGGTCAAGGTCGGCAAGGAACTGTTCACCAGCTGCGCCGCAGAAATTGTCGGCACCCTGCGTGACAAAGGCTTCGAAGTGTTCCTCGACCTTAAATTCCACGATATTCCCAACACCACCGCCATGGCCGTGAAAGCCGCCGCCGAAATGGGCGTGTGGATGGTCAACGTGCACTGCTCCGGTGGCCTGCGCATGATGACCGCCTGCCGTGAAGTGCTGGAACAGCGCAGCGGCCCGAAACCGCTGCTGATCGGTGTGACCGTGCTGACCAGCATGGAACGCGAAGACCTGGCCGGCATCGGCCTGGACATCGAGCCACAGGAGCAAGTATTGCGCCTGGCGGCGCTGGCGCAGAAAGCCGGCCTTGATGGCCTGGTGTGTTCGGCGTTGGAAGCCCAGGCGTTGAAGACCGCGCACCCGTCGCTGCAACTGGTGACCCCGGGGATTCGTCCGGCGGGCAGTGCCCAGGACGACCAGCGCCGGATCCTGACGCCGCGCCAGGCGTTGGATGCGGGTTCTGACTACCTGGTGATTGGTCGCCCGATCAGCCAGGCGGCGGATCCGGCCAAGGCGTTGGCGGCAGTGGTTGCCGAGATCGCCTGATATCTGGAGTCAGCACGGTTAAAAATGTGGGAGCGGGCTTGCTCGCGAAGGCGGTGCTTCAGTCACCAGATGTGTTGACTGGCACGCCGCTTTCGCGAGCAAGCCCGCTCCCACACAAGCCCGCTCCCACATTTAGATCTCCAACATTCAGAGCCAGGGTGTTTCAGCTGACCTTCAGCACCAACTTCCCAAAGTTCTCACCGTTGAACAGCTTCATCAACGTCTCCGGGAACGTCTCCAACCCTTCCACAATATCCTCCTTGCTCTTGAGCTTGCCCTGGGCCATCCAGCCGCCCATCTCCAGGCCAGCAGCAGCAAAGCCTGCCGCGTGATCCATCACCACAAAACCCTCCATGCGCGCACGATTGACCAGCAATGACAAGTAGTTGGCCGGACCTTTCACCGCTTCCTTGTTGTTGTACTGGCTGATCGCACCGCAAATCACCACCCGCGCCTTCAGCGCCAGGCGGCTGAGCACCGCGTCGAGAATGTCGCCGCCGACGTTATCGAAATACACGTCCACGCCCTTGGGGCACTCGCGCTTGAGCGCCGCGGGCACGTCTTCGTTTTTGTAGTCGATGGCAGCGTCGAAACCCAGCTCATCCACGAGGAATTTGCACTTGTCGGCGCCACCGGCAATGCCCACCACACGGCAGCCTTTGATCTTGGCGATCTGCCCGGCAATGCTGCCCACTGCACCGGCCGCGCCGGAGATGACCACGGTATCGCCGGCCTTGGGCGCGCCGGTGTCCAGCAGGGCGAAGTAGGCGGTCATGCCGGTCATGCCCAGTGCCGACAGGTAGCGCGGCAGCGGCGCCAGTTTTGGATCAACCTTGTAGAAGCCGCGCGGCTCACCGAGGAAATAATCCTGCACACCCAAGGCGCCGTTCACGTAGTCGCCGACGGCAAACTTGGGGTTGTTCGACGCAATCACTTTGCCTACGCCCAGCGCGCGCATGACCTCGCCGATACCGACCGGCGGGATGTAGGACTTGCCTTCGTTCATCCAGCCGCGCATGGCCGGGTCGAGGGACAGGTATTCATTGCGCACCAGCACTTGCCCGTCCTGCGGTGTGCCCACCGGGACTTCCTGATAGGTGAAGGTGTCCCGCGTGGCGGCGCCGACCGGGCGTTTGGCGAGCAGGAATTGGCGGTTGGTCTGGGCAGTCATGGCAGGGACTCTTTTAGAAATGAACCATGATTGATAGACCCAGAACGGCTTGCGAGCAAGGTTCACCGGCCAGTGCGAATGCCCGTCGATAGGCAAGGCTGATAGTCAGGTCCGTGGCTTTATCACTGTGATCCATGCAGCGCCAACCGGCCTTCTGATAGTGCTGACGCGCCCATCGCCGCGTTGGCTAGACTCGCCCCACGGCTATTTCTCCCAAAGGACATCCCTATGAGCATGACGTTTTCCGGCCAGGTCGCCCTGGTGACAGGCGCCGCCGCCGGTATTGGCCGCGCCACCGCGCTGGCGTTCGCCGCCGAAGGTTTGAAGGTGGTGGTTGCCGACCTGGACGCTGCGGGCGGCGAGGGTACTGTGGCGCTGATCCAGCAGGCGGGCGGTGAAGCGCTGTTTGTGCGCTGCAACGTCACCCTGGAAGCCGATGTGCAGCAACTGATGACGCGCACGGTCGCTGCCTATGGTCGCCTGGACTACGCCTTCAACAATGCCGGGATCGAGATCGAGAAGGGCAAGCTGGCCGACGGCAGCCTGGATGAGTTCGACGCCATCATGGGCGTCAACGTCAAAGGCGTGTGGTTGTGCATGAAGTACCAACTGCCACTGTTGCTGGCCCAGGGCGGCGGGGCGATCGTCAACACTGCATCGGTGGCGGGTTTGGGCGCAGCGCCAAAGATGAGTATTTATGCCGCCTCCAAGCATGCGGTGATCGGCCTGACCAAGTCGGCGGCCATCGAGTACGCGAAAAAGCACATTCGTGTGAATGCGGTGTGCCCGGCGGTGATCGATACCGATATGTTCCGCCGTGCCTATGAAGCCGACCCGCGCAAGGCTGATTTCGCCGCCGCCATGCACCCGGTCGGGCGCATCGGCAAGGTCGAGGAAATCGCCGCCGCCGTGCTCTATCTGTGCAGCGACGGTGCCGCGTTCACCACTGGCCAGGCGTTGGCGGTGGACGGTGGCGCGACCGCCATCTAGGACCTGCAAACGCACCCCAACTGAAAAGGATCGGGGTGCTGTGGGGTTTTTCCATAGCTGGCAAAATGCCGCGTCCCAATATGTATCAGCAGGTAAATAATTCAATAAAATCAATACTTTAGTAAAAATTGGCAAACGGCCGCAACGTACTTCTGTGCTTAACTCTGGCGGGTTGAATAACAGACAGTGAAGTGAGTGGCTCATGGATTTAGGGATCGATCGACAAGCCCTTGTACCGGTGGTGCAACAGATCATCAGCGCGGTGGCGCAATGGATTCGCAAGAGCGGGGCAAGCCCTGGCACGCGTCTGCCGTCCATCCGCCAATTGGCCCTCGACAACCTGCTCAGCCAATCCAGCGTCATCGAGGCCTTTGAACGCATGGTGGCCCAGGGGCTGTTGGCCTCCAAACCGGGGGCGGGGTTTGTTGTGGCCGAGCCCACGGCTCACCACGAGCACCATTGGTATGAAGGTGCGGAGCAAGACTGGGGAGCCTTCACCGACGGCCCCCTGGGTGAGCTGAAACTGGGGTGTGGCTGGTTGCCGGATGCCTGGCGCGAAAGCGATGACATCAACTATGCGATCCGCGAGGTCAGCCGCACCGACACCGGCGGTGTGTTCAACTACAGCACCCCGCTGGGGTTGCCGGTGCTGCGCGAACAATTGCTCAAGTGCCTGGCCCGCATGCACGTGGCCAGCAGCCTCGACCGCATTCTCACCACCCAGGGCGCCAGCCAGGCCCAGGACCTGCTGATACGCACGCTGCTCAAGGCCGGCGACACGGTGGTGGTGGAAACCCCAGGCTACGGCAACCTCTATCGCCAGTTGGCCTTCCAGGGCGTCAAGCTGCTGGAGGTGCCTCGCACCCGTGGCGGCCCGGACATTGCGGTGCTGGAAACGCTGTTGCAGGTTCATCGCCCCAAATGCCTGTTCATCAGCAGCCTGTATCACAACCCCACCGGCACCAGCTTGTGTCGCACGGTGGCCGAGCGCTTGTTGCAACTGGCCCAGGCCGAGGATTTCCTGATCATTGAAGAAGACGTCTTTGGCGACCTGCAGCATGCCAGTTGCACGCGTCTGGCGGCGTTGCCCCATGATGACCGGGTGATCTACATCTCGAGTTTCTCCAAGACCCTGAGCAGCGCCCTGCGGGTGGGCTATCTCAGTGCCAGCACCGCAATCATCGCGCAACTGGTCAACCTCAAGACCCTGACCGGCCTCGGTACCTCGCGTTTTGCCGAGGCGGTGGTGGCGACGCTGCTGGCCAATGGCACCTATCGCAAGTGGGTGCAGCGCCTGCGCAAGCGGCTGAACACGCAAATGTCCGCTACCCTGCAAGTGCTGGAGGATGAGGAGTGGGAGGTGTTTGCCGTGCCCGCCGGGGGCATGTTCCTGTGGGCGCGCCCTGGGGTGGGGGATCGTGCGCGGTTGTCGGCCTGTGCCCGTCGACTGGGCGTGCTGCTGTCGCCGGGGGCGCTGTTCAGCCCGGCGGGTGAGCACAGCGATTGGCTGCGGATCAATGTGGCCTATGCGGCTGATCAGCGTGCCTTGGCGTTGTTCCGCAGCATGGGGCCTGCCAGATCGACCTCGACCATTCTGAAAACGACGAGCATGTAGCTTTTTGCCATTATTGTGGCGCCAATGCCTTGTGTCAGTGGCTCGTGGTTGCGAATCTCCTTGCTGGTCAATCGGGCTGGATGGCAGCTGCCATTGCAAGAGGGTTCAAGTGCAATGATTTCAGGCGTGCAACGACGTTTCGCCAACCTCGGTATGGCGAAGAAACTGGGCTTGGGCTTCCTCTTGGTGCTGTTGCTGACGGCGCTGGTGGCGGCGATCGGGGTGTGGTCGCTGCAAACCGTGGGTCAGCGTTTTGAAGGCCTCAACAGCATGTCTTCGCTGAACAGCGGCTTGCTCAAGGTGCGCTTGATCGAGCAGGACTACGCGCTGCACGCCGACCCCAAGGCCGTCGACGCCTTGCATGCCAGCGTCGAGGCCTTGGCGGCCCTGGCGGCGAGCCTCAAGGCGCAGTCGCCGGCCAATGTGCCGGCCATGACCGATGTTGAGCAAGCCTTGGCCGCCTACCGCAAGGCGTTCGACGAGTTTGTCGAGCTGACCCAGACCAAGGATCTGGCGCTGGAGATGGCCAGTTGGTCGGTGTCCAGCGTGGCCAACAACCTTGATGTATTGCAGGCCGGCCTGGCGGATGACGGCGCTTATGGCCTGAAGGAAAGCCAGGGCAAGGAGGGTGCCGAGTTTATCGAGCAAGCGGGGCAGGTCAGCCAGGTGTCGCGCTTGATGTTGCAAGCGATGAACGAGGCCCACGTACGTCTGGATCAAAGCCGCAAGGGTGATGAAGACAACGGCGAACAAGGCAAGATCGAGCAGGCCGACCAGGCGCTGGCCCAGGTCGAACAACTGAAAACCACGGTCAAGGACCCTGGCTACCAGACGGTGCTCAACGAAGTCTCCGGGCATATCGCCGCGTTCAGCGAGAAACTCGGTGAGTACACCGGCCTGTTGGCGCAGGAAAAGATCGTCTACAAACAACTGCGTGAGCGCGCCGAGCAGGTGGTCAACCGGGTCAACCAGGCCTATGCCGCCGAAGACCAGTCGATGCAGGCGCAGCTGCAGAAAAGCACCTTGCTGATTATCGGCTCGTCCGCCCTGGCCCTGTTGGTGGGCTTGATTGCGGCGCTGGTGATTACGCGCTTGATCGTCGCGCCATTGCGCAGTGTGATCGCCGTCGCGCAGCAGATTGCGGCGGGTGATTTGAGCGGGCGCATGGAGGTCAGCCGGCGCGATGAAATCGGCCAGTTGATGCAGGCGATGCAGCAGATGGGCAATGGTTTGAGCCAGATGGTCAGCGGGTTGCAAGCGGGCATCGAACAACTGGCCAGCTCGGCGCATTCACTGTCCAGCGTCACAGAGCAGACCAATGTCGAGGTCAGCAGCCAGAAGGAAGAAACCGAGCAGGTGGCCACGGCGATGAACCAGATGACCGCCACCGTGCACGACGTGGCGCGCAATGCCGAACAAGCCGCCCTGGCCGCGCAGACCGCCGATAGCAAGGTGGACAGCGGCCAGCAGGTGGTGCGCCAGAGTTTGCAGCGTATCGAGCTGCTCGCTAGCTCCAGTACCAGCGCCAGTGCCAGCATCGAAAGCCTCAGTGCCGAAATCCAGAACATCGGCACCGTGCTGGGGGTGATCAAAAGCGTGGCCGAGCAAACCAACCTGCTGGCCCTCAATGCCGCTATCGAAGCCGCGCGTGCCGGGGAGCAAGGCCGTGGTTTTGCGGTGGTGGCCGATGAGGTGCGGGCGTTGGCCAAGCGCACTCAGCAATCGACCGAAGAAATCGAGCGGCTGGTCAGCACCTTGCGCAGCGCGGCGCAGTCGTCGGTGCAGCAGATCCAGCACAGTGGCGAGTTGGTGAAACTGGCGGTCAGCGATGCGTTGGAAACCGAGAGCGCCTTGGGCAGCATCGCCACGGCGGTGTCGTTGATCCAGCAGATGAACCAGCAGATTGCCGCGGCGGCCGAGGAGCAAAGCTCGGTGGCCGAAGAGATCAACCGCAGTGTCACCAGCATTCGCGCCAGCGCCGATCAGTCGGCGTTGAGCATGCAGGGCAATGCCGCGTCGAGCATCCAACTGGCGCAGTTGGGTGCGGAGCTGAAGGGCATGGTCGGGCACTTCCGCCTGTGATCGCTACACGCCTGTAGCGACCAGGGAGGAGGGCGGTCAGGCGTGGTTGGCGAGGAAGGTCAGCAGCGCCTCATTGACGAAGTCCGGGTTCTCCCGGGCACTGATATGCCCGGCGTCGGGGATCAGGATCAGGCTGCAACCGATCAACTCGGCCATTTCCCGGGATTCGGCGGGTGGCCGGGGTTTGTCCTGTTCGCCGCACATCACCAGGGTGGTGTCGGCGTCCAGGCGCGGCAGTTGGCCCAGTACATCCTCGCGGCTGAAGATCAGGCGGCCCAATGGCACGACGCTGCTCAGCAGGCGTTCCCTGGAAAAATCCTGCAACGCCTGGCGAAACTCCTGATACAGCGCAGACTCGCGGTCGATTTCCGCGCGGAAGAAGATCGGTGCGATCACATCCAGCAATGGCTCGGGAATGGCACCGGCGTCTTCGATCATCTTGAACAGCGAGAAGTAGTACTGGCGCGTGGCTTCGGGCTCGGCGCCGAGGTGGGTGTCCATCAGCACCAGGCTGTTGATGCGCTCGGGCGCCAGCAGCGCCAGGCGTGCGCCCCACATGCCACCGACCGACAGGCCCACCAGGTTGACCTGGGCGATGTCCAGGTGGTCAAGCAGCGCCAGGGCCTGGCGTGCCAGGTCATCGAGGGATTGGGTGTGGGTGGGCAGCGGGCCCGATTCGCCATGGCCCCACAGCTCGGGGACGATCACGCGGTACTGTTGCGACAGGGCTTCGATCTGCGGCGCCCACATCGTGCGGTCCCACAGGTAGCTCGACCCCAGCAGCACGGCGGGGCCGCTGCCTTGGTCGATATAGTGCAACGGTTGTCCATCTATCACGGTGACAGGCATAGCAGGCCTCTGACTTCACGGAGTGAGGGGCACTTTTTTACGCTAGAAGGGGGCGGGGCGATAGGTGCAAAGTGATGGCATGTGGCGAACCGGGTTCGCCACAGGGGAGTGGGGTCGATCAGTCGTAGATGACTTTCTTTTTCCACTCGGCGTCGGCGTCGACGACCTTGAGGCCTTCGGTCAGTTCGTTGACCTCATCCTCGGCCGGCTTGCTGTTGGTCAATACCGTGGAGTTGGCGCGCGCCAGTTGCGACTCCAGCAATTGCAGTTGCGCGGCGTAGACCACCGGCTCCGGCTGTTTGCGCAGGTACTGCACGCCACGTTCGAAGGCGAGACGCGCCTGGCCCGGCTGGCCTTGTTGCAGGGCATGCTGGCCGAGGTTGTTGAAGAACTCGATGTGCAGCAGCACGAGGATGTGGCGAATTTCCTTGATCCAGTGCTTGGCTTCATTGGTCGGCAGGAAACCATCCTGGGCGGCGCGAGTGACCTGGCCGTGCAGGGCTTCGAGCAGGAAGCGTACGTCCTTGGCCTTGGCTTCGGTCTGGATCGGTGCCGGCGGGTTGTTCACCGGGATCGATTCGCCCTGGGCAATCAATGCGTTCAGTTCGGTGATACGGGCCTTGAGCGCTGCACTGGTCTTGTTGAGGTTGAGCAGGCGCTGGTTGACGTTGAGCTCCAGGCGGGTCATCAGCAGCTTGAGCGCCGGGGTCATCAACTGGCCAGGGAACGTCTCGGTGATTTCACCGCAGCGACGCAGGCGATCATTGAGCTCGATCACGGTGCGCTGCTTTTCCAGTTTGTTGTTTTCCACCACGTGGTTCATGTAGCCAATGGCGATCAGTATTACGATCCCGGCTATTACCAGCAGGGTGATCAGGAGTGGTGTCACCGGTGTGACCTCTTTGTAGGGTTTGCAGTGGAGTGTAGTGATTGGGGCATCCGGCGGATAGGACTGATCGACCAGTTGCCCAGGTAGATTCTTCTATATAGGTAATCCTTCCCTGCATAGATGCACATTGCCATCATTTGCTGCAGCGAACTATAACGCCTTGTCGTGCGCCAGAATATAGGCGCCAAGGCGCAGACGGGCAGATTGCCTGCACCGGCCGGGAAAGCAGGGCGAAGTCATTGATTTTAATAAATTTATCCTTGGGGGTTGACGACCTATCAATCCATCCATAGAATGCGCGCCACTTAACGCGGAAAGCACTCAGCGAAACGCTGTTAGGTAGTGAAGTTGTACGT
>NZ_QAJM01000006.1:58061-84277 GCF_003852405.1 Pseudomonas sp. KBW05 | reverse complement strand
AACAAAAACGCCGATCAGAGATGATCGGCGTTTTTGTTTGCGCGCGATTTATACCCGTCTGGTTGATCGTTCCCACGCTGAGCGTGGGAACGATCTAGCCCATCAGGCTCAGAGCTTCGGCAACTGCCCCACGCGGCCCATCATTTCAGTGACAATCTGCAGGTCCAGCAGGAACTGGTCCACCGTCTTGAACTCATTGTCGGTGTGCCCGGTGTACTTCACTTCCGGACGCGCCAGGCCGAATTGCACGCCATTGGGCAGTTCATGCACTGACGTCGCGCCGGCCGAGGTGCCGAACTTGTGCTCCATGCCCAGGTTCTCGCTGGCCACCGCCAACAGCGCCTTGACCCACTCGCCTTCCGGGTTGCGGTACATCGGCTCGGCCACCGAGTAGGTGAAGCTCACCTTGACCTTGGTCCGCTTGTCCCACGCACTCAGCTTGTCGGCAATTTCCTTTTTCAGCGTCTCCGGGGATTTGCCCTTCGGCACGCGCAGGTTCACGGCCAGCTTGAATGCCTTGTCATCCAGGCCGACAAAAGTCAGCGAGGTGGTCAGCGGGCCCATGAAGTCGTCAGCGAAACCCACGCCCAACTTGCCGCCCAGGTAATCCAGGCCCCAGTTGTCGGACGCATACCGCGCGGCGTCGGTGATGTGGTTGTGCTTGAGGGCGATCTTGCCGTCGACGCTGTGGATCAGTTCCAGCATGCGCGCCACCGGGTTGATGCCGGACTCGGGCTCGGAGGAGTGCGCCGAAACACCGGTCACCGTCAGCTTGACCTCTTTACCGACCACCTTGGCCGTCACCTCGAAGTCGCCGCCATTGTTCTTGGCGTACTCGGTGCCGGCCTGTTGCAGGCTGGCGGCGAGTTCGGCGGGCTTGTCGCTGACGAAGGTCGCCACCGAGGCCGACGGAATCTGGTTGGTGGCCATGCCGCCGGTCATTGCGATGATTTCCGCACCTTTGCCTTCGCCCTTGCGGCGCGGGAACGTGGCCATCACGGTGCCGTAGCCTTTTTCGGCGATCACCACCGGGTAACCGCCGTCCAACGCCAGGTTGTACTGCGGCGTCGGGTTGTGTTCGAAGTAATAGGGAATCGCGTCGCCGGAGGTTTCCTCGGTGGTGTCCACCAACAGCTTGAACGTGCGCGCGAGCGGCAGTTTCTCTTCCTTGATCACTTTCATCGCGTACATCGCGACGACGATACCGTTCTTGTCATCCTCGGTGCCCCGGCCGTACATGCGGTCGCCAATCAGCGTGACTTTGAACGGGTCGAGTTTGGTGCCGTCTTTCAGCACCCAGTTTTCCGGTGTGACCGGCACCACGTCGGCGTGGGCATGAATGCCGACCACTTCATCACTGGCGCCTTCCAGGGAAATTTCATACACGCGATTGTCGATATTGCGGAAGTTCAGGTTAAAGGCCTTGGCCAGGTCCTGGATCTTCGCGGCGATCTTGAGGAATTCCGGGTTTTTGTACTGCGGCAGGCCGTCGATATTGAAGGTGGGGATTTCCACCAGTTCGCGCAGGGTTTCGGTGGCCGCCTTGCCGTATTTCACCCGCGTGTAGATGCCCAGCAGCCGATTGATTTCGTTCTGCTGCTCGGCGCTCAGGGTTTTGTTGTCGAGAAAGGCGCTGATCGCCGGGCCCACGTCGGCGGTTTTGCCCAAGTCGCCCTTGGCCAGGGTGCCGAGGAAACCACGGAAATCAGTGACGGACGTTTCGTTGAAGCTCTTCAGAATCGCCGTGCTTTGCTCGGCGCTGATGTTGGCGAAGGCGGGGGTGGCGATCGCCGAGAGGCTGGCTGCAAACAGGGTGGCAGCCGCCAGTTGCTTGAGTGGGAAGTGCATTGTTGGAGCATTCCTTGGCAGGTAGTGAGTAAGAGGTTTCTGACTAAAGCGTCAGAAACATTTCCACACACTACCATTACCCGGGTGCCGACCGTCAATGCTGGCCAGGGTGGGGCTCGGGGTATTCCTTGTCTATCTCCAGGGCTCTAGCGTAAGGCCCATCCCACAACTGTTGATGTAATTGCCCCACGCGCTTGGCCATCGCTTCATTGCGCATCACCACCTCCAGGTTGCGCGAATTATCCAGGTAGCCGCCCAGCCAATTGCTGGTGCCAATCCAGGCCACTTGCCCGTCGATCTCCATGGTCTTGCTGTGGATCACCCGCGCGTAGGGGATAAAGCCTTGCTTGGCTTCGGGCAGGGTGACGATCTTGACCTGCACGTTGGGCAGTACCGCCAGGCTCTTGAGGTAGGGCAGTTCCAACTTGTCGGTGTTCCAGTTGGACACCATCAGCTTGATCGACACGCCACGTGCCGCCGCTGCACGTACGGCGTTGTCGATGACCGCGTAGTACGGACGTGTGCGGTCGGGTCCGTAGGACAGCGGTGCGTAGTCCAGCAGTTGCACGCGCACTTCCTGTTTCGCCTCGCTCAGCAGGCGCGGCAGTTCCAGCTGTGAATCGCCGACGCCGGGCGGATTGTAGCGTTGTGGGCTGGCCACCAGGTAATTGCCGGTACGCGGCGGCTCTTTACCGGCGGCGGGCAGCGGCACCGGTTGGTTGGCGGCCAGCGCGGCCTGGGCTTGCCAGTCCTGGTCGAAGATCGCCTGCACTTGGCCAACCACCGCTGCATCGCTGATGCGCAGCCCGGTTTCGTGGATATGTTCGAGGGAGCGCCAGTCGAAATTCTGGCTGCCGACAAACGCCTGCTTGCCGTCCACCACCAGGTATTTGGCGTGGATGATGCCGCCGCTCAGTTGGCCGTAGGGCAGCACGCGGAAGGTCAGGTTGGGGATCGCGCGCAAGCGTTCCAGCGTGGATGCTTCCGACAACTTCAGGCCTTTTTCTTCGAGCAGGAAGCGAATTTTCACACCGCGTTTGCCGGCGGCTTCCAGGTGCTCGATAACGGTGTCCATCACCGAGCCGGGATGGTCGGCGGCGTAGAACTGGCCGATATCAATACTGCTCTTGGCCGCGTCAAACAGTTCGATCCATACCGGGCCGGGCTGGCGCAAATCGTCGGTGCCGAGGGCGGTGTCCACGGGCACGGTGTGCACCAGTTCAAACCCCGCAATTGAAAAGTCCGCCTGGGCCAGCGGACTGAGGAGCAAGCCGGCGAGGCCTGCGATGCGCAATTTCAAGGAGACGGACATAGGGGTTCCCATCAGAAAAGTAAGCGGGCGCATTGCGCGCCCGCTCGAACGATCATGCAGTACGGCTATGCAGCGGCGTGGGCACCAGGTGCGGTACTTCGCTCTGCACGCGGGCACCGGTGGCGGCGCGGATCAGCAGGATTTTCAGCTGGTCGTTGATGCGCTCAAGGCTGTCCTGGAAGAAGTTGTGGAACACCACGCAGAACAGCGCGATGGCGATCCCCAGGCCGGTCGCAAACAACGCCGTACCGATACCACCGGAAATCTGCCCTGGGTCGGACACACCGGCCGACGCCAGCGCCTTGAACGTGTCGATAATGCCGAGGATGGTCCCCAGCAGGCCCAACAGCGGCGCGGCGGTGGTGATGGTTTCGATAATCCAAAGGCTGCGGGCCAAGGGTGCGCGCGTCGTCAGGTACTGGGTTTCGATGACGTCATCCAGGTCCTTGCGTGAGCCGTGGCTGGCCTTTTGTGCCAGTACCGGCAGCACCATGCTCAACGGCAGGCTGTCGCGACGGGTCAGGCTTTCTGGCAAGTCGCGTTCGCTGTGCACGTTGGCGCCCAGCACCTCGGTCAACGCGCGGGCCTGGCGGCGCACATAGGCGAAGTACAGGCCACGCTCGATGGCGATAAAGATGGCAATGGCCATCGCGGCGTACATCACATAGAAGGTGATGTCGTGGAGCACATTCATGTCCATGTTCCGTTACCTCGCTGTTAGAAATTGGCTTCCAGGGACACCGTCACGGTGCGTTCCAGGCCAACGATGTAGGCCGGGTCGCCGTCGCGGAAACCGCTGTAGCTGGCGGCGTTGGTCTTGGTGGTGTACACACCGTCCAGGTACTTCTTGTCGAACAGGTTGTCGACGTTCAGGCGCAGGGTCGCGTCCTTGACCACCTTCTTGTCCACCGGCAGGTAGATACCGGCGCCGGCGTTGAACACGGTGCGCCCGGAGATGGCTTCGTCGTTGGTCAGGTCGCCGTAGAGCTTGCTGGTGTACTTGCCGCCGAAGGTGCCGTAGAAGCGCCCGTCGTCGTAGCCAATGTTGGCGGCCAGCATGTTTTTCGGCACGTTGGCGAACTGCTTGCCGCTGGTGGGCAACACGATTGCCTTGCCGGCGTTGTAGACGGTCAGGTCGTCCTGCTGCTCAGCCTTGGTGTAGGTGTAGGAGGTGTAGTAGTTGAAGTGATTCGGCAGCAGGCCGCTCCACTCCAGTTCCAGGCCGCTGTTGTTGACGGAGCCGGCGTTGATGTCGGCGAAGTCGCCGTTGATGTCTTTGGACGAGACCTGGCGATCCTTGAACTGCATGTAGAACAAGGTAGCGGCCACGGTCATGTCGTCACCGGTGAAGCGCCAGCCCAACTCGTGGTTCCAGCTGGTTTCCGGCTTGGAGTTGATCGAGTCCAGGCCCTTGTCGTACAGCACGTAGTTCTGTGGGATACGCATGTTGCGCGACAGGCTGTAGAACAACTGATCCTGCTCATCCAACTGGTACTTGAGGCCGACGTTGGGCAGCAGTTTGTTATAGGTCTGGTTACGTTTTTCCGGCTGCTCGGTGAGGCTGCCGTGGTTGGTGCCGTCACGCTTGACGTTCATGTAGGCGAGGCCTGCGACCAGGGTCCAGTCCGGGTTGATGTACCAGGTGTCCTGGGCCCAGACCTTCTGCGCCGGGGTCACGGTGAAGCGGTCGCGACCTTGCACAGTGTTGCCATTGGCATCGACCACCGAGTCGGCGTCTGGCCAGGTGTCGGTGGGCTTGCCGCTGTTTTTCAGGGCAATGAACGGCTGGGTCTGGGCTTGGCGTGCGCGCTCATACCAGTAGCCGAATTGCAGGCTGTGTTCGCCCAGGTCCCAGTTCAGCTTGGTGGTGATGCCCGGGCGCCAGGTCTGGGTGCGCGAAGGGCGGTAGTACACGCCGGTGGTGGAGGAACCGTCGGCGTTGTATTGCGCGGCGGTCGGCAGGTTGCTCAGGTCGAACACGCCGCCGGCGTTGGAGCCACGGTTGAGCGCATAGCTGGAGGAGCCGACGCCGCTGCCGTTGCCCCAGTAGTAATACGGGATTACCGACAGGGCCAGGTTGTCGGCCAGCTTGAACTGGGTGTTGAGCACGCCGGTAAAGGTCTGGAACGGGTTCTGCGCCAGGGCGTAATAGCTGTTGAGCTTGCCGTTGCTGCCCACGGTCGGCGTGGCCGGGTAGGGGTCGTACTTGCGCCCGTTCTGCTGGTACTGGGCCTTGGTCAGTTGGCTGTAACTGTTGTTGTCCTGCTCGTGGTACTTGAGGATCAGGTTGGCGGTGTTGCCGTTGCCGGCGTCGAAGAAGCTGTTCCACTCCACCTTGTCTGCGCGCACCGCGCCCGAGCCGCGCCACATCTGGCCTTCGGTGTGGGATGCCGACAGCCAGTTGCTCAAGCCGTTGATCTCGCCGGTGTTGAGCCGGGCGAAGGTTTTGCGCGTGGCGTTGCTGCCCATGACCTGTTTGACGAACGCCCCGGTTTCCTTGGTCGGGCGGATGGTCACGATGCCGATGTTGCCGCCGCTGGAACCAATATGCGGGCCGTCGGCTTCTGCCGAACCCTGGGTAACGAAGATCTGGTCGATGTTTTCAGGGTCGCCCAGCAGGTTGGAATACAGCGCGTAGTTGCCCGAGTCGTTGATCGGCATGCCGTCCACCGACATGCCCACCTGGTCGGAGTTGAGCCCGCGCATGGTGAAGCGAAAACCCGACAGGCCGGTGTTGTCTTCGCTGGAAATATTCAGCCCCGGGGTGTACTTGAGCTTGTCCACGGCGTTGCCGGTGGCGGTCTGTTTATCCAGCGCCTCCTTGGTCACCGTGGAGCGGCCCTTGATGCTTTCTTCCTGCACCATATAGCCGCCACCTGCCGTGGCCTTGCCCTGTACGCCGATCGTGCCGACGTCGCTGCCGCTGGTGTCGGCCATGGCCATGCCGTGGCCCATGCTTGCGGCAACGAGTGCCAGATGAATCCGTGTGAACCTCATCAGTGTCGTCCTGGTGTCGGGTGCTTATTGCACGCTGTAGTTGAAGGTGGCGGTGAAGCGATGCTCATTGCTGCCCCCGAACGCTTGCTCGGGGAACGGTTTGACTTGCTTGATGCGACGCAAGCTGTTGGCGGCGGCCCGGTTGAGCAACATGCTCGAGGCCTGGGTCTGCACACCGGAGTCGAGAACCCGACCCTGGCGATCGACCAGCAACCACACCACCACCTCGCCGGTCGGGCGTTCGAGGGACGCCTGGCGACCGGTGGGGTATTGCTTGTAGCTGTCCAACTCGTTGCGCAAACCCTTGAGGTAACCGCCTTCCAGGGCCTGGCCATCGACCTTCGGTGGCGCGGGCGGGGCCGGTGTCGGTGCGACCTGGGCCACGGCGGCGGGGGCCGGTTTGGCGGCCACCGGTGGCGGGGTTGGCGTCGGCGTGGGTGTTGGCTTGGCGACCACGGGCTTGGGCACCGGCTTGGGCTTGGGCTCAGGTTTTGGCTGCGGTTTGGGCGGCGGTGGCGGCGGGGCCGGTGCGGCCTCTTCGTCCTCGATCACCGGCGGTGGCGGCTCTTGCTCGACCACCGGTTCCGGGACCACTTCCGGCTCCGGCTCGACCAGGGCCAGCTCGACGGCCGACTCGTCATACACCGGCTCGACCTTCAAGGTTTGCGACTGGATGCCCATCGCAATCAGCACCAGGGCGATCACGGCCGGGACACTGCCCAGCAACTGACGTGCACGAAACAGGACGTACATGATCAGGACTTACGCGTGGCAATGGACACGGAGGTAAAGCCACCCAGGCGCAGGGTGTCCATCACTTCCACCAGGCGTGAAACCTCCACGCCCTTGTCGCTGTTGACGATGATCGTCGACTTGGTATCGGGCTTTTCCGCGGCCTTCAACGCCGGCACCAAGGCCTCGACGGTGAGGTCCTTGCCGTCCAGTTGCAGTTGGCCGGCCAGGCCCAACGTCAGGATGAATTTGTTCTGTGGCTTGAGCTGCTGCGAACTGCTGGCGCTGGGCAATTGGGTCTTCATGCCGAGGGCCGGAATCACGTTCAGGCTCACGAGTACGAAAAACACCAAGAGGAACATCATCACGTCGATCATCGGGATCAGTTCGATGTGCGCCTTGCGTTTTTTCGGTTCGTCCCAGGTTCTCATTCCGCTACCCCGTTATTGAATTAGGGGCGACACGCTAACAACCAAAAATGACCGATTGGTTAACTTTAATTGACGTTTTGAGGGCTCTAGGACAGGTCTTACGGACGACTCTGTAGTCATTTTCACGACGTAACAGAATTGAAATCCAGCAGGGGCATTCTCAGAAACTTTACATCGAGGGCCCTGAGGAATGAGTAGCGAATTGCCACATCTGTCCACCCCGCGCCTGCTATTGCGCGCCCTGGAAACACACCAGGCCGAGACCCTGTCCAGGCTCGCCAACGGGCCGAAAATCGCTGATAACACGGCCAACATTCCGTCGCCCTATACCCTGGAAACCGCGCACACCTTTATCGACAACATGGTCGCGAAATACCGTGCGGGCGATTTGCTCAGCCTGGGCATGCATGTAGTCGAAACGGGTGAATTGGTCGGCATCGTCAGCTTGCGACTCAACGCGCGACACCGTTACGGGCACCTCGGCGGTTGGGTGGCGGCGCACTGCCGTAACCAGGGCTACGGCGCCGAGGCGGCGAGGGCGGTGATGGATTTTGGCTTCGCTGAGTTGGGTTTGCAGCGGGTCGGCAGCCAATGCTTTGGCCGCAACAAGGAGTCGGCGCGGGTGATGGAGAAAATCGGCCTGCGCTTTGAGGGCTGCATGCGCGAGGCGTTTCTCAAGAACGGCGTGTTCGAGGACTTGCTCGGCTTTGCCGTGGTGCGTGAGGACTGGGAGCGTCCCTCGTGAGTGGCTTAGTGGACCATGACCGCCGCCGGATATTGACCGGGCTGGCGGTAGGCTCGGCATTTGCGATCCTCAGCCCGTTTGCGCGCAGTGCCGGGGTGGATTATCCGTTTACCCTCGGCGTCGCCAGCGGCGACCCACTGCCGGACGGTTTTGTGATCTGGACGCGCCTGGCGCCGGTGTTCAACGCCGCCGATGGCGGCGGAGGCTTGAGCCGTGCCGTGCCAGTGCGTTGGCGGGTGGCCAGCGATGCGGCGATGACGCGCATCGTGCGTCAGGGCGAGGTGATGGCCAGCACGCGGTTCGCCCATTCAGTACACGTTGAAGTGGCTGGGTTGGAAGCGGGCCGACCATATTGGTATCAGTTCGATGGCCTAGGCGCGCAGAGCCCGGTGGGGCAGGCCCGCACGGCGCCGCCGTTGCATGCCAGCGTGGCGGCGCGGGTGGGGTTTGTGTCGTGCTCGCATTGGGAGCGCGGGTATTTCAGCGCCTATCGTCACCTCGCCGCCGAGCAGCCGGACCTGGTGTTTTTTCTCGGTGACTATATCTACGACAGTTCCTACGCTCCGTCGTCGGGCAAAGTCATTCGCTCCCATGGCAGTGGCAACGCGGTAAGCCTCAGCGACTACCGCAACCGCTACGCCCTGTACAAGACCGATCCCGACTTGCAGGCCTTGCACGCTGCGGCTCCCAGCGTCGCGACCTGGGACGATCATGAAGTGCAGAATGACTACGCCAACCAATGGTCCCAGGACCCGAAGATCCCGGTGGCGCAGTTTCTCCTCCAGCGCGCAGCGGCTTATCAGGCCTATTACGAACATATGCCGCTACGGGCCAGTAGCCTGCCTAAAGGTCCGGACATGCGCATCTACCGGCGCCTGGACTACGGCCAACTGGCGCGTTTCCATGTGCTTGACGGCCGCCAGTACCGTTCCGAGCAACCGTGTATTCCGGCCAATGGCAGCCATCAAGGGCATATTGCCGCCAACCTCTGCCATGACTTGCGCGACCCCGGTCGCACCATGCTCGGTTGGCAGCAAGAGGCCTGGCTCGATCAGGGTTTCGCGCAGTCGCAGGCGCAGTGGAACGTGATCGCCCAGGATTTGTTGGTAGCGCCGCTGATCCAGCGTGACCTGACCGACCACAAACCCGGACGTTGGACCGATGGCTGGGACGGCTACATGGCCAACCGGGCGCGGATGCTGGCGTCCATCCAGCGCAATCGGGTCCAGAACCCGGTGTTCTGGGGTGGGGATATTCACTCGTTCTGGGTCACGGACCTGCACGCGGATGGCAACAACCCGGGCTCGCCGATTGTCGCGACGGAGTTTGTCGGCACGTCGGTGACCTCGGATGGGCCGCCCTTTGATGCGTTCAGCAAACTGCTGCCGCTCAACCCTCATGTGAAGTTTTTCGACAGCCGTCAGCGTGGGTATGTGTCGGTGCAGATCGAGGCGGACAAGATGCTGACCAACTTGCGTGTGATTACTGATCCCCGTGACCCGACGGCCACGGTGGCGACGCTGAAGTCGTTTGTGGTGGAGCCGGGGCGGGCGGGGGCGATAGCGGTTTAGTCCAGGCTGTAGCGCACCGACAACGTGCCCTTTTTCTCCGACAGGGTCAGGATCGTCACCTGGCCCAGCTCGCCCAAGGCCTGGACATGTGTGCCGCCGCAGGCATAGGCCGGCAACTCACCGAAGCCGACTTCGCGGGTGCCGTCTTCCAGGTTCATGTGGCGTGGGTAATCTGCCGCGACCCATTGGTTGATCTGCTGTTGGATCGCGTCGGCGTCGATGTCTTGCGCTGCTTCGCCACGGATAAAACTGATCTTGCCTTCGCCCGGCCAGTGGTGGGCCTTGATCGGCATCCAGCCCAGTTGCTCGCCGGCGTTGCCGATCAAGTGGCCGGCGGAATGCAGGCGGGTGTGCAGGGCGCGGCGTTGCGCGTCGACGCGCGCGGTAATCGGGCCCAGCGCGACGGGCCGATCGACGTAGTGCACTACGCGGTCGGGCTCCTGGGTGACGCGCACTACTTGGCTGTCGCCGAGCCAGCCGGTGTCGAAAGGCTGGCCGCCGCCCTGGGGGTGGAAGATCGTCGATTGCAGGATCACCGCGAACTGCTCTTCGTGGGGCGTGCAGGCCAGCACTTCGAGTTCGGCGGTCAGGTGGTCGTGGGTGAAAAACAGGCGCTCGGTCATTCTCTACATCCGCATCAGGGTTCTGCGGGCAGTATAAATAGTGCGTGGATGGGTGATAATCCGTTCAATTATCAATGGACCTGTGCGTCATGAGCATCAATCTTCCTTTGCCACTGCTGGGCGAAATGGCGATTTTCGTCAAGGTGGTGGAAACCGGCAGCTTCTCCGAAGCCGCGCGGCAGATGGGCGTTTCACCGTCATCGGTGAGCCGCAGCATTTCCCATCTGGAAAAGGCCCTGGCCACCCGTTTGCTGCAACGCACGACGCGCAAGTTGCGCTTGAGCGAAGGCGGCGAAGAGGTGTTCAAGCGTTGCCAGGACATGGTCAACGCGGCGCGCGCGGTGATGGAGATCAGCGGCCAATTCACCCACGAAGCCGAAGGCCGGGTGCGCGTCAGCGTCCCCAAGGCGGTGGGGCGGTTTGTGATACACCCGCATATGCCGGAATTCTTGCGGCGCTATCCCAAGGTGGATGTGCAGTTGATCCTTGAGGATCGGCCGGTGGACTTGATCGACGACAACCTCGACCTGATTCTGCGCATTTCCGAAAGCCCGCCACCGGGGTTGGTGGGGCGGCCGTTGTTTCCCATCGAGCACCTGTTGTGCGCCACGCCGCAGTACCTGGCCGAACACGGCACGCCGCAACACCCCCATGATTTGCTGGAACACAGTTGCATCTACCTGGGGGAAACACCGGCGGATGCACGCTGGAAGTTTCGCCAAGCCGGCAAGACGGTGACGGTCGGGGTGCGCGGGCGTTATGCGGCGAACCATACCGGGGTGCGTTTGGATGCGGTGTTGCAGCATGTGGGGATTGGCAGCCTGCCGTACTTTACGGCGCGCCATGATCTGGAGGCGGGGAGGGTGGTGCAGGTGCTGGCGCAGTGGGATTTTATTGCGTCGTATCACGGTGAGGTGTGGTTGCTGCATTCACCGACGCGGTATCTGCCGCCGAAGGTGCGGGTGTTTATTGATTATCTGGTGGAGTGTATGAGGCGAGAGCCAACACTACGCCAACGCTAGTGCTGGGCGCTGGCTTCTGTGGGAGCTGGGCTTTTCTGTGGGAGCTGGCTTGCCTGCGATGCAGACACCTCGGTCTGTCAGTAATGTCGAGGTGATGCTATCGCAGGCAAGCCAGCTCCCACATTTAGCTTTGTGCAGGTCTGAAAAATCAGTGCTTGCTCTGGTCCACCGGCATGGCCAGCAGCTGCTTTTCCTGGTTCCAGTCGAACGGTTCGTCGTTCTGCTCGGCTTCGAAGCGACGCTCTTCCAGGGCCTGGTACATGTCCAGTTCTTCATCGGGCATGAAATGCAGGCAGTCGCCGCCAAAGAACCACAGCAGGTCGCGCGGTACCAGGTGGGCAATTTGTGGGTAGCGCAGGATGACCTGGCTCATCAGGTCCTGGCCCAGGTACTGGCTTTCGATCGGGTCGATGGGCAGCAGGGCGCGCAGTTCGTCGAAGCGCTCCAGGAACAGGGTGTGGCTTTCCTCGGGCACCTGTTCGGCTTCGCCGACGGCAACCAGGATGCTGCGCAGGTGGTCGAGCAAGACGAGATGATCGGCAACGACGTTGGACACGAGATAAGTCCTCTAAAGCAAAAACGGGCGCGAGAGTATATGCCTCTCGCGCCCGTTTTTATATCACCGCTCGACTCAGCGGACTTTACCCTCAGCTTGGGTCAGCTCTTCCTTGCTGAAATCATCCACGTCGATCACCTTGCGCCGCGCCGCTTCAGCGTCACGCAGGGTTTGCGCTTCGGCCGGTTGCAGCACGCCCGCTTTCAGCGCCGCGTCGATGGCATGCTCGCCGGCGGCTGGTTTGACCTGGCCACTCTTGAGTGCGGCATGCAGTTTTTTCTGCAGCGGATGGCTGGCGCCGAGCAGGTCGTAGGCGTGTTGCAGGGCGCCAACCGGATCGTCCGCCGATTGCGGGCGGTAGCAGCCGGCGAGCAGTTCCTCCAAGGTCGGGTCGCCTTTGGCCCGGCCAAGCACTGCCGCGACTTCGGCATCCAGCGCATCCGACGGCCCGGTGTGGCGGCGGCCGAACGGAAACACGATCACCCGCAGCAGGCAACCGAGCACCTTGTTCGGGAAGTTGCTCAACAGTTCATCCAGGGCGCGCTCCGACTCACCCAGGCTTTCTTCCATGGCCCAGGTGAACAGCGGCTCAAGATGGTCCGGTGAATCCAGGTCGTGGTAACGCTTGAGCGCTGCCGAAGCCAGGTACAGGTGGCTGAGCACATCCCCCAGGCGCGCCGACAGGCGTTCGCGGCGTTTCAATTCGCCACCGAGCAACATCATGCTCAGGTCGGCGAGCAGGGCAAAGGCAGCGGCCTGGCGGTTCAGCGCGCGGAAGTAACCCTGGCTCAAGCGGTTGCCCGGTGCCTTCTCGAAGTGGCCCACGCCGAGGTTCAGCACCAGGGTGCTGGCGGCGTTGCTCACGGCAAAACCGATGTGTTGCATCAGCAGACCATCGAACTCCTTGAGGGCCTGGTCGTGGTCTTCACGGCCGGCCAGGGCCATTTCCTTGAGGACGAACGGGTGGCAGCGGATCGCGCCCTGGCCAAAGATCATCAGGTTGCGCGAGAGGATGTTCGCGCCTTCGACGGTGATGAAGATCGGCGCACCTTGCCAGCTGCGGCCCAGGTAGTTGTTCGGGCCCATGATGATGCCCTTGCCGCCGTGTACGTCCATGGCGTGGCTGATGCACTCGCGGCCGCGTTCGGTGAGGTGGTACTTGAGGATCGCCGACAATACCGAGGGTTTTTCCCCGAGGTCTACCGCGTTGGCGGTGAGCATGCGCGCGCTGTCCATCAGCCAGGCGTTGCCGCCGATACGCGCGAGGGCTTCCTGGATGCCTTCGAAGGCGGACAGAG
Source organism: Pseudomonas sp. KBW05 (assembly GCF_003852405.1). Lineage (GTDB taxonomy): Bacteria > Pseudomonadota > Gammaproteobacteria > Pseudomonadales > Pseudomonadaceae > Aquipseudomonas. Next base: position 71,142 of record NZ_QAJM01000006.1, on the reverse strand, counting down.
GGACGTTGAATTGTTCGCGCACCTGGGCGTATTGGCCGGTCACCAGGCTGGTGAACTTGGCCGCACCAGTGCCCACGGCGGGCAGGGAGATCGAACGGCCTACGGACAGGCAGTTCATCAACATCATCCAGCCCTTGCCGAGCATTTCCTGGCCGCCAATCAGGAATTCCAGGGGGATGAACACATCCTTGCCGGAGTTGGGGCCGTTCATGAAGGCGGCGCCGAGGGGCAGGTGGCGACGGCCGATGTCCACGCCGGGCGTATCCGTAGGAATCAGCGCCAGGCTGATGCCCAGGTCTTCCTCGTCACCCAGCAGGTGGTCCGGGTCGTGGGCCTTGAAGGCCAGGCCCAACAGGGTCGCGACCGGGCCGAGGGTGATGTAGCGTTTTTCCCAGTTCAGGCGCAGGCCGAGGGTTTCCTTGCCTTCCCATTCACCTTTGCAAATGATCCCGGTGTCGGGCATGGCGCCGGCGTCGGAGCCGGCCAGCGGGCCGGTGAGGGCGAAGCAGGGGATGTCATCGCCGCGGGCCAGGCGTGGCAGGTAATGGTTGCGTTGTTCATCGGTGCCGTAGTGCAGCAGCAGTTCGGCCGGGCCGAGGGAGTTGGGCACCATCACGGTGGACGCCAGGTCGCCGCTGCGTGTGGCGAGTTTCATCGCGACCTGGGAGTGGGCATAGGCGGAAAACCCCTTGCCGCCGTATTCCTTGGGAATGATCAGGGCGAAGAAACCGTGGGTCTTGATGTGTTCCCAGGCGGCGGGCGGCAGGTCCATGGCCTGGCCGATCTCCCAGTCGCTGACCATGGCGCAGAGTTCTTCGGTGGGGCCATCGATAAACGCCTGTTCCTCTGCGGTCAGTTGGACCTTGGGGTAGGCCAGCAACTTGTCCCAGTCGGGGCGGCCGCTGAACAGTTCGCCGTCCCACCACACCGTGCCGGCATCAATGGCATCGCGCTCGGTCTCGGACATCGGCGGCAGGACTTTCTGGAACCAGCTGAACAGCGGTTTGGTGAAGTATTGGCGGCGCAGGTCGGGCAGCAGCAAGGGCGCCGCGACGGCGGCCAGCAACACCCAGAAGATCAGCAGCAACCATCCTGGCGCGTGACTCCACACCCCCATCGCCAGCAGGTAGACGGCAACGACGCCCAGGGCGGGCAGGGGCGCGGTGCGACGGTGTGCCAGGTAGGCAATGCCGGCAACCAGAACCAGTATCCACAACAACAGCATATTCAATCCTCCGTGAAACCAGGGGCGAAACCACCCTGGAGCTTAGTCGGCATCCGAACAAGCGGGGTGATAGGGGTGTTACGAGATTTGGCCGATTCGTCGTTATCGCTCGGGCAGGCCTGTCGTTAGACTCCAGGCTTCCTTCGGAGATAACGCTCATGGATACGTACCTGAGTCCCAGCCGCTTCATCGATAGTGACCACCCTGCGGTGGTGGAGTTCGCCGAAAAACATCGCGGTACCCGTGCGGACTTAAATGACCAGGCAGTCAGCCTTTACTACGCCGTGCGTGAGGCGATTCGCTACAACCCCTACACCTTCAGCCGTGACCCCGACACCCTGAGCGCCAGCTTCGCCCTGGCCGCCGGCGAAAGCTATTGCGTGCCCAAGGCCACCTTGCTAGCCGCGTGCGCCCGCCACTGCGGCATCCCGGCGCGCATCGGCCTGGCAGATGTGCGCAACCACTTGTCCACGCCGCGCCTGCTTGCGCTGCTTAAAAGCGATGTGTTCGCCATGCATGGCTACACCGAGCTGTTCCTGCATGGGCGTTGGGTCAAGGCCACGCCTGCGTTCAATCAACAGCTGTGTGATGTATTCGATGTGCCGGCGCTGGATTTCGACGGGGTCAACGACAGCGTGTTCCACGCGTTCAATCGCCAGGGGCAGCGTTCGATGGAGTACGTGGTGGATCACGGGCAATTTCCTGACGTGCCCGAGGCGTTTTTCTTCGAGCATATCCGCACCTGTTACCCGCACCTGTTCAGCGAAGACAGTCCGCCCTTGCTCGGGGATATGCAGACCGATTTAAGCCGTACGTGAACCGGCGTATGCTGCTGCGCTCACCACACAATAAGGCACGGTCATGCTGAAGATCTGGGGTCGTAAAAATTCGTCAAACGTCAGGAAAGCACTGTGGTGCGCCGAGGAACTCGGCCTGGACTATGAGGCCATCGACGCGGGCGGCGCGTTTGGTGTGGTCGACACGCCGCAGTACCGCGCGTTGAACCCCAATGGCCGGGTGCCGATGATCGAAGACGGCGACTTTGTGTTGTGGGAATCCAACACCATCGTGCGTTATCTCTGCGCCAAGCAGGCGTCCAGTTGGTACCCGACTGACCTGAAAGCCCGGGCCAGCGCGGAAAAATGGATGGACTGGACCACTTCCACCCTCGCCGAACCGTTCAAGGCCGTGTTCTGGGGCATCCTGCGCACCCCTGCGGAAAAACAGAACTGGGACAGCATCCACGCCGGGCGCCAAGCCTGCATCGATGCACTCGCCACTGTGGACAAAGCCCTCGCCGAACAGCCGTATCTGTCGGGCAACGAGATCGGCATGGGCGATATCCCCCTGGGCTGTTTTGCCTACGCCTGGTTCGAAATGCCCATCGAACGCCCTGCAATGCCCAATCTAGAGGCCTGGTACCAACGCCTGCAACAACGCCCGGCCTACCGCAAAGCGGTCATGACCGCGTTGACTTAATACTGACTATTAATACAGGTGACTGTACTTGTGCGGCGCGGGCAGCCACCATGCCTGTCATGCGCCGCCGTTGAACTTCGTGGCGTGCGCCTTCATCTATTCTTCCTATTTCCTTCTTTGGTGCGTATTCCGATATGAGTTCCGCTCTGTCCATCCGGCAGCTAACCAAAACCTACGGCAACGGTTTCCAGGCCCTGAGTGGTATCGATCTGGACGTTGCCGAAGGTGACTTCTTCGCTTTGCTCGGCCCCAACGGTGCCGGCAAATCCACCACCATCGGTATCCTCTCGACCCTGGTCAACAAGACCAGCGGCACGGTGAATATCTTCGGGCACGATCTGGACAAATCCCCGGCAGCGCTCAAGCGCTCCATCGGCGTGGTGCCCCAGGAATTCAACTTCAACCAGTTCGAAAAGACCTTCGATATCGTCGTGACCCAGGCCGGTTACTACGGCATCCCGGCGAAGATCGCCAAGGAACGCGCCGAGCAATACCTGACCCAACTGGGCCTGTGGGACAAGCGCGACGTGCCGTCCCGCTCGCTGTCCGGCGGCATGAAGCGGCGCTTGATGATCGCCCGCGCGCTGGTGCACGAGCCGCGGCTGTTGATCCTCGATGAACCCACCGCCGGTGTGGACATCGAACTGCGTCGCTCGATGTGGACCTTCCTCACCGAGCTGAACGAGAAGGGCATCACCATCATCCTCACCACCCATTACCTGGAAGAGGCTGAGCAACTATGCCGCAATATCGGCATCATCGACCACGGCACCATCGTCGAGAACACCAGCATGCGTAACCTGCTGGGCCAGTTGCATGTGGAAACCTTCCTGCTCGACTTGAAGAACAATCTGTCGGCGCCGCCGCAATTGCTCGGCTACCCGAGCCGCCTGGTGGACAGCCACACGCTGGAAGTGCAGGTGGACAAAGCCATGGGCATTACCGCGCTGTTCACCCAGTTGGCGACGCAGAACATCGAAGTGCTGAGCCTGCGTAATAAAACCAATCGCCTTGAGGAGTTGTTCGTGTCCCTGGTGGAGAAAAATCTGGCGAAGGTGGCGGTATGAGTTCCGAACTGCAACCCAACCTCGTCGCGCTGCAAACCATCATCTATCGCGAAGTGAAGCGCTTTACCCGGATCTGGCCGCAAACCCTGCTGCCGCCGGCGATCACCATGGTCTTGTACTTCGTGATCTTCGGTAACCTGATCGGCCGGCAGATCGGCGACATGGGTGGTTTCACCTACATGGAGTACATCGTGCCGGGCCTGATCATGATGTCGGTGATCACCAACGCGTACGGCAACGTGGTGTCGAGTTTCTTCGGCAGCAAGTTCCAGCGTTCGATTGAAGAACTGATGGTCTCGCCGGTATCGCCGCACACCATCCTGATCGGCTACACCGTGGGCGGCGTGCTGCGCGGCTTGATGGTCGGGGTGATCGTGACGTTGCTGTCGCTGTTCTTCACCCACCTGCAGGTGCATCACCTCGGGGTCACCATCCTGGTGGTGGTGCTGACGGCGACGATCTTCTCGCTGCTGGGGTTTATCAACGCCGTGTTTGCACGCAACTTCGATGACATCTCGATCATCCCGACTTTCGTGCTGACACCGCTGACCTACCTGGGCGGGGTGTTCTACTCCATCACGCTGCTGCCGCCGTTCTGGCAGACCGTGTCGCTGGCCAACCCGGTGTTGCACATGGTCAACGCGTTCCGCTACGGCATTCTGGGCGTGTCGGATATCAAGATCAGCGTGGCGATCACGTTCATGCTGGTGGCGACGGTGGTGCTGTATATCGGTTGCGCGAAGCTGCTGGTGAGTGGGCGCGGGATGCGTACCTGACTCACTGACTGCATGCAGTAAAAAATGTGGGGGCGGGCTTGTGTGGGAGCGGGCTTGCTCGCGAATGCGGTGAATCAGTCACACATTTACTGACTGACACTCCGTTTTCGCGAGCAAGCCCGCTCCCACACAAGCCCGCTCCCACATTGGGTTTTGTGCAAGGCTGTTATTGCTTTAGCGCCAACTCGATCAGCGCATGCAACTCTTCCACCTGCAACGGCGCATTCGCAAACAGAATCCTGAACACCGTCGGCGCTGCCAGCAGGTTGATCAGCCGTTCTACACTGGGCGCCGGGCTGTCGGGATAACGCTCCACAATCACCTGCAACTGCCCACCAATCAGCGCCACGCAATACCCCGGCGTCTGGCTGCATTGCACGTCGCGCATCATTTGGCGTCCCGGTTCTGAACTCATCTCATCCAGATACTGCTCGGCCCAGGCTTGCAGGTCGCCGCGCAGGCTGCCGGTATTGGCCGGCTCGCTGTCGGGGCGCATGCGCGCCAGGGCCACGTCGGCCAGCAGGGCGGACAGGTCGCCCCAGCGCCGGTAAATGGTGGACGGCGTGACGCCTGCGCGCGCGGCAATCATGGGCACGGTCACGCTGGAACGCTCGTGGGCTTCCAGTAGTTCGCGCACTGCCGAATGGACGGATTCTTGGACCCGGGCACTACGGCCCCCCGGGCGGAGGCCTTCTTTTATCGCCATGCTTGCGACCTTAACACAAAGAATTTGCTTTAAGCGCTGGCCAGTAGCACACTCCGCAAAAGCAAAATATTAGCTTTAGCGGAGTGTGCCCATGTCCAGTCATATTACTCATCGTTCCAGCCTGGTGTTCTTGGCGTTCACCTTGCTGACGTTTCTCGCCGCTTCCAGCGCGCCGACGCCGTTGTATCACCTGTATCAGGAAGGCCTGCATTTTTCCGCAGGCATGCTCACGCTGATCTTCGGTGTCTACGCCATCAGCCTGCTGGCAGCGCTGTTGACCGTGGGTTCGCTGTCGGACCACCTGGGGCGCAAGCCGGTGATTTTTGCCGCGCTGGTCCTGGATATGCTGGCGATGTTGCTGTTTATCAATGAAGGCAGCGTGGCCTGGCTGATCGCTGCGCGCACCTTGCAAGGCTTCGCCACTGGCATGGCCACTGCGGTGCTCGGCGCGGCATTGCTCGATACCGACCGCCAGCAGGGTCCGCTGGTCAACAGCGTGGCGCCTTTACTGGGCATGGCGTGTGGGGCGATGGGCAGCAGCCTGCTGGTGGAGTTCGCACCGCTGCCGACGCAGTTGATCTACTGGACGCTGTTCGCGTTGATGTTGGTACAGGCGATATACGTGTGGTGTTTGCCGGAAACCGTCAGCCGCATTCCCGGCGCGCTGGCTTCGTTGCGCCCGACCTTGCATGTGCCGCCTCAAGCGCGGCGGGCGTTATGGCTATCGTTGCCGGTGGACGTGGCGGTGTGGGCAATGGGCGGGTTCTATCTGTCGCTGGCGCCGTCGCTGGTGCGGGCGGCGACGGGTTCCACGTCCAATCTGATCGGTGGCGGGCTGGTGGCGGTGCTGACCTTGAGCGGCGCGCTGATGATTTTCAGCCTGCGCAATCGCCCGGCCGACAAGGTCTTGCGCTTGGGCGCAGGCCTGCTGGCTGTCGGCGTGGCGTTGATCCTCACGGCAGTGCACAGCGCCAGCCTGCCGTTGTTTTTCATCGCCACGTTGATTGCGGGCAGTGGGTTTGGCGCAGGCTTCCTCGGCGCCTTGCGCAGCGTGGTGCCCCTGGCGCTGCCCCATGAACGGGCCGGTTTGATGTCGGCGTTTTATGTGTTGAGTTACCTGGCGTTCTGCCTGCCGTCGCTGCTGGCGGGCAATCTGATCCGCAGTTTCGGCCTGATCGCTACCACCGACGGCTACGGCGTTGTGCTGATCTTGCTGGCCCTGAGTGCCCTGGTCGGTTTGCTGATGCAGGGATCGCCTGGCTCGCTTATAGGTAAAACAGATAACAGTTAGAGAAATTACCCGTTATATAGATATTCGATTCGGTTCTACCATGGTCTCAACCTCATGCGAGGAGGAGGATTGCCATCATGACTTGTTCGAATACCATCAGTTACAAACCCTTCAGTCACCTGACCCGGCCCCGGGAAGTGATTCGCCAGTTCACCCCCAACTGGTTTGCCGCGACCATGGGCACCGGCGTGCTGGCGCTGGCCCTGGCGCAATTGCCGGTCAATCTGCCGGGTGTGCACGCCATCGCCGAAGCGCTGTGGTTTTTCACCATTGGCCTGTTTGTACTGTTTAGCGTGTTGTACGCCGCCCGTTGGGTGATGTTCTTCCACGAGGCGCGGCGGATCTTCGGGCACTCCACGGTGTCGATGTTCTTCGGCACCATCCCCATGGGGCTGGCGACCATCCTCAATGGCTTGCTGCTGTTCGGCTTGCCGCGCTGGGGCAGCGATGTCATCCCGCTGGCTGAAGCACTGTGGTGGCTGGATGTGGCGATGGCCCTGGCCTGCGGCGTGCTGATCCCGTTCATGATGTTTACCCGGCAGGAACACAGCATCGACCAGATGACCGCTGTGTGGCTGTTGCCGGTGGTGGCCGCCGAAGTCGCCGCCGCGAGTGGTGGTTTGCTGGCGCCGCATTTGGCGGATGCCCACGCGCAATTGATCATGCTGGTGACCAGCTACGTGCTGTGGGCGTTTTCCCTGCCGGTGGCGTTCAGCATCCTGACCATTCTGATGCTGCGCATGGCCCTGCATAAACTGCCCCACGCCAATATGGCCGCGTCGAGCTGGCTGGCCCTTGGCCCCATCGGCACCGGTGCCCTGGGCATGTTGCTGCTCGGCGGCGATGCACCCGCGATCTTTGCCGCCAATGGCTTGCCCGGCGTCGGCGAGATGGCCAACGGCCTGGGCCTGGTGGCCGGCATTACCCTGTGGGGCTTTGGCTTGTGGTGGATGCTGATCGCGGTGCTGATCACTCTGCGTTACCTGCGCGCCGGTATCCCGTTCAACCTCGGCTGGTGGGGTTTTACCTTTCCGCTGGGGGTGTATGCCCTGGCGACGTTGAAGCTGGCGAGCCTGTTGCACCTGGGCTTCTTCAGTGTGTTTGGCAGCGTGCTGGTGCTGGCATTGGCGCTGATGTGGGGGATCGTCGCCAAGCGCACCGTGCAGGGGGCCTATAAAGGTGAGCTTTTTGTTTCGCCGTGTATTGCAGGACTAGCGAATAAGTAAGCCGGATTAGGTAAAGTCGTGGCCTGAATGCTTTTACAAAAAAACAGGCCACGCAGGAACACGGACGATGAGCCACCCCTCGCAATTCACCTTGCTGCGCACACGGCGTTTCCTGCCGTTTTTCATTACCCAGTTGCTGGGCGCCTTCAACGACAACATCTTCAAGCAATCGCTGATCCTTGCCATTCTCTATAAGTTGACCATCGACGGTGACCGCTCGATCTGGGTCAACCTGTGCGCATTGCTGTTTATCCTGCCGTTCTTCCTGTTCTCGGCGCTGGCCGGGCAGTTTGGCGAGAAATTCAACAAGGACGCGCTGATCCGCGCGATCAAGATCGGCGAGATCGTGATCATGGCCGTGGGCGCCACGGGTTTCCTCACCAACCACCTGGAGCTGATGCTACTGGCACTGTTTGCCATGGGCACCCACTCGGCGCTGTTCGGCCCGGTGAAGTACTCGATCATGCCCCAGGCCCTGCACGAAGATGAACTGGTGGGCGGCAACGGCCTGGTGGAAATGGGCACGTTCCTGGCGATCCTGGCCGGTACGATTGGCGCCGGGATCATGATGTCGTCGACCCATTACGCGCCGGTGGTAGCGGTGGCGATTGTCGGCGTGGCCGTGCTGGGTTACCTCGCCAGCCGCAGTATTCCGCGAGCGGCGGCGTCTACCCCGGGGCTGCGTTTGAACTGGAATATCTTCAGCGAATCCTGGGCCACCTTGCGCCTGGGCCTGGGGCAGACGCCGGCCGTTTCGCGTTCCATTGTCGGTAACTCGTGGTTCTGGTTTGTTGGTGCGATTTATCTGACGCAGATCCCGGCCTACGCCAAGGAGTGGTTGTACGGCGACGAAACCGTGGTGACGCTGATTCTCACCGTGTTTTCGGTGGGCATCGCCCTTGGCTCGATGCTCTGCGAGAAACTCTCCGGGCGTAAGGTGGAAATCGGCCTGGTGCCGTTCGGTTCATTCGGCCTGACGGTGTTTGGCCTGCTGCTGTGGTGGCACTCCGGTGGCTTCCCGCAGAACGTGCAGGCCAACGATTGGCTGGCCGTGCTCAGTTACGGCCAGGCCTGGTGGGTGTTGTTCGATATCCTCGGGTTGGGGGTGTTTGGCGGCTTCTATATCGTGCCGCTGTATGCGCTGATCCAGTCGCGTACCGCCGAGAACGAGCGCGCGCGGGTAATCGCGGCCAACAACATCCTCAACGCGCTGTTCATGGTGGTGTCGGCCGTCGTCTCGATCCTGCTGCTCAGCGTGGCCAAGCTGTCGATCCCCGAGTTGTTCCTGGTGGTGTCGCTGCTCAACATCGCGGTGAATACCTACATCTTCAGGATCGTTCCCGAGTTCACCATGCGCTTCATGATCTGGCTGCTCAGCCATTCCATGTACCGCGTGGAGCATCGCAACCTGGAAGCGATTCCTGATGAAGGCGCGGCGTTGCTGGTGTGCAACCACGTGTCGTTTGTCGATGCGCTGCTGATCGGTGGCGCGGTGCGTCGGCCGATTCGCTTTGTCATGTACTACAAGATCTATCGTCTGCCGGTGCTGAATTTTATCTTCCGCACAGCCGGGGCGATTCCGATTGCCGGGCGTCATGAGGATATCCAGATCTACGAAAAGGCCTTCACGCGGATTGCGCAGTATCTGAAGGACGGCGAGTTGGTGTGCATCTTCCCGGAGGGCAAGCTGACGGCCGATGGCGAGATGAATGAGTTTCGCGGTGGGGTGACGCGGATTCTGGAGGAGACGCCGGTGCCGGTGATTCCCATGGCGTTGCAGGGGTTGTGGGGGAGTTTCTTCAGTCGCGATCCGAAGAAAGGGTTGTTTCACCGGATCTGGTCGCGGGTGGTGTTGGTGGCGGGGGAGGCGGTGCAGGAGCCGACGCCTGCAAGGTTGCAGGAGGTTGTGGGTGGGTTGCGGGGGAGTGTCAGGTAGTTCTGCGTTTTATGTGCGGGCCCCTTCGCGAGCAAGCCCGCTCCCACATTCGCCCGCATTCCAAAAGTGGAACTCGGTCGAATGTGGGAGCGGGCTTGCTCGCGAAAGCGGTAGTGGCCTAAGCGCTGATCTTGAGCCCCACCAGCCCACAGATGATCAACGCCACACTGGCCAACCGAAACAACGCCATGGATTCCCCAAACAGGATAATCCCGGCAATCACCGTGCCCACGGCACCCACTCCAGTCCAGATCGCATAGGCAGTGCCCAGCGGCAGTTCCTTCATGGCCAGTCCCAGCAGGCCCAGGCTGACCGCCATGGCCGCAATGGTCAGCGCGGTGGGCAGCGGCTTGCTGAACCCGTCGGTGTATTTCAGGCCGACGGCCCAGCCCACTTCAAACAATCCGGCAAAAAACAGAATGATCCAGGGCATGCTGACCCTCTCTATAGACGTGGGGTCGTCCCCGGATTTGGCGCTTGAGAGCGTCGCGGGGTCGTCCCCGCGAAGCTCGCTAGAGTGCCGAACAATCATCCGGCGATCAAGTTTGCGGGGTGTTTTCCAATAGGCGACGGTCTTCCTTTTCGCTCATGCGGCGGAAGTAAGTCGACAGCAACGCCCCGGAAATGTTGTGCCACACGCTGAACAGCGCACTCGGCACCGCCGCCAATGGCGAGAAGTGCGCACTGGCCAATGCGGCGCCCAGGCCGGAGTTCTGCATGCCGACTTCCAGCGCCAGCGACTTGCGCTGTGCCAATGGCAGCTTGAACACGCGGCCGGTGAAGTAGCCCAGCAGGTAGCCGAAGCTGTTGTGCAGCATGACCACAGCCATGATCAGCAGGCCCGACTCGGCGATCTTCGCCTGGCTCGCGGCAACCACCGCCGCGACGATGATCACGATGCTCACCACCGACACCAGCGGCAATACGTCCACCGCATGGCGCACGCGCTCGCCGAGCACGCGCTGGGCCACTACGCCGAGCACGATCGGCAGCAGCACCACTTGCAGGATCGACCAGAACAGCTCTATGAACGATACCGGCAACCAGGCCGAGGCCAGCAGCCAGATCAGCGCCGGTGTGAGCAGCGGGGCGAGGAGGGTGGTGACGGCGGCGATGGCCACCGACAGCGCCAGGTCGCCACGGGCCAGCCAGGTCATGACGTTGGACGAGGTGCCGCTTGGGCAGCAACCCACCAGGATCACGCCGACGGCAATTTCCGGTGGCAGGTGGAAGGCCTGGCACAGCAACCAGGCCACGCCCGGCATGATCACGAAGTGCGCGACCACGCCCAGTGCCACGCGCCACGGATGGCGGGCGACTTCGGCGAAGTCATCAATCTTGAGGGTCAGCCCCATGCCGAACATCACCAGGCCCAGCAGCGGCACGATGGCGGTTTTCAGGCCGATGAACCAGCTTGGCTCGAAGAACGCGAGCACCGCGAAAATCAGCACCCAGTAGGCGAAGGTGTTGCCGACGAAGCGGCTTAGGGCGGCGAGTGCGCGCATGGGGGTGTCCTTGTTATTAGTTAAAGTCGGTAGTGCTGATTTTGCTTGGAAACCCAATCGAATGTGGGAGCGGGCTTGCTCGCGAATGCGGAGTGTCAGTCACTGAATCTGTTACTGAGCCACCGCATTCGCGAGCAAGCCCGCTCCCACAATTTTGATCTTCACATGGCTTAGATGCCCTGCGGGGTCTCTTCACCGCCCAACGCTTCAACCAGCGCCGGAATGAACTCGCCAAACGTCAGCATCATCAACGTGAAGCTCGCATCCAGTTGGCCCAAGGCTTCGTCGCCGCCGTCCTGTTCGGCCTGGTCTTGCAGCAGGTCTTCGAACTTCAGGCGCTTGACGGTCATCTTGTCGTCGAGCATGAAGGACAGTTTGTCCTGCCAGGCCAGGGACAGTTGGGTCACGACTTTGCCGGTGGTCAGGTGCAGCTGGATTTCTTCGCCGGTCAGGTCCTGGCGCTTGCAGCGCACGATACCGCCGTCTTCGTGGGTGTCGCGCAGTTCGCATTCGTCGAGGACGAAGAAGTCATCGGCCGGTTTCTGGGTGGTGACCCAGTCGGTCATGATTGCGGTCGGCGCGGTTTTCACGGTGAGCGGGCGCACCGGCAGGGTGCCGATCACTTCGCGCAGGGTGGAGAGCAGGTCTTCGGCGCGTTTAGGGCTGGCCGAGTTGACCAGGATCAGGCCCTGTTTAGGCGCGATGGCGGCGAAGGTCGACGAGCGACGAATAAAGGCGCGCGGCAGGAAAGCCTGGATGATTTCATCCTTGAGCTGGTCGCGCTCCTTCTTATAGACCTTGCGCATTTGCTCGGCCTCGATCTCTTCGACTTTCTCTTTCAGTGCATCACGCACCACGCTGCCCGGCAGGATACGTTCTTCCTTGCGCGCGGCGATCAGCAGGAAGTCACCGCTGACGTGAACCAGGGGAGCGTCTTCACCTTTACCAAAAGGCGCGACGAAACCGTAAGTGGTCAACTCCTGGCTTGCACAAGGGCGCGCCAGTTTGGTGGCCATTGCAGTTTCCAACGCCTCGGCATCAACAGGCAGATCTTGGGTCAGGCGATAGATAAGCAGGTTCTTGAACCACATGGGGTGAGTCTCTCCTTTATACAAAGGCGGGCATTATTGTCTTGATAGCGTCTGAGGCCAACCCTGCCTAAGCCATTGGAAGGCCTCAAAAAAAAGATTTAAGAAAGTGCTTGCCAGACCTTGGGTCGCTCCGTAGAATGCGCGCCACACCGAGACGAAGGGTGATTAGCTCAGCTGGGAGAGCATCTGCCTTACAAGCAGAGGGTCGGCGGTTCGATCCCGTCATCACCCACCATTCGCCTCATGTGTTACGCGCAGCGGTAGTTCAGTCGGTTAGAATACCGGCCTGTCACGCCGGGGGTCGCGGGTTCGAGTCCCGTCCGCTGCGCCATATTCGGTAACCTGGAACACTGAACGCCAGGTCACCACAGAAAGCCCGCTCATTGAGCGGGTTTTTTTTCGTCTGCGATTTATGATCGTTCCCACGCTCTGCGTGGGAGCGATCAGATTCCAGAGAGTTGAAGAATGATTACTGAAGATATCGAAGTCGTTAAAGAGATTTTTTCAATCATCGATGCCGGTATTGTCGATGGTTATGATTATTTTTGTTATGACGTAACAGTGGGCGAGGGCTTCATCGATACAGGCTTGGCCGTTGAGAGAGGCGGCGTTGAGATCACTGATGCCAGAACTGATTTCGATGATACGGCGCTGTATATGCTTGCCAAGCAGCTCAATAAAAACGCCAAGGAGCGCGGTGAGTGCTGGCGTTCTTTTGTGATGTCCTATCGGCGTGGAGGCCAGGTTAAAACAAACTTCAACTATGATTGAAAGTAGAA